>NZ_AQXC01000004.1 GCF_000375525.1 Corynebacterium propinquum DSM 44285 | reverse complement strand
CGCGTCTCTTCTCCGCGCATGCGGAGGTAATTCCTGGTTTTACGAGTACGTGCTGACCCCGGGTGGCTCTTCTCCGCGCATGCGGAGGTAATTCCACTCACCTGGGCTACTCGAAATGTTGGACACTTAGACTTCAATGATCCTCACTTTGTCGTGAACTAAGTAAAACAAGACGCGCTATTGCCACGGCCCCCGCGACTGGAATTTCACGCGCAAGGCAAAAACGTAGAAGACCCTGATTATTGGTTTATGCCCAATGATTCAACTTACGCTGATTTACGCTGGACGGAACACGCTAAGTTACTGAAAGAATTTGGATTTATTGAACAGCCGCTGGCTAAACCGATCAGGGGCGAAATTTCATACAGTGACCGCCGCGGCTGGAAAGTGACACAAGAGCTAGCTTGGGCCTTGCAAAACCTTAGCGTCAACTAGGCTTTTCACGCATCACCCTGCGAAGATTGATCAGATCGGTTAATGATGCGGTATAGCATCGCTCTAGATAGGCCAGTTCGTCGGTGCAGTTCCATTTTGGAAACCCCGGCATTAACGGCAGCATCAATCGATTGATAATAATCATCGCGCGCGCTAGCTAGTGCGTTTTCTGCCTGCTCATAGGCAGACTTGGCACTAGCTACGCGATCAATAGGGCTAGGCATTGGCACGACCGTAAGTAACCCCTGCCACGGCTACCAGTGGGATAAGCACCCACGCGCTGGCACCCGTGATTAGTACCGCGCTAGCGCAGATTGCGGTCATAAGATAGATGTAGCGTTCCATGGTGAAAATTCCTTTGCTAGGACAAAAGGTGCCCGGGCCTTCCCCCGGACACCCCGACTCTCAGGGGTCTTTGGTGATTTACTTCTTTCGCTGGTCCTTGTCTAGGTTACGGTATCCCACCACCGCGGCTATTAGGCCAGCGATTGAAGCCATTAACGAAGCCATTAACTTTGACAGTGCTTCAATGAAACCAATCATTATCATCACCTTCTTTCTGTGATTAATACTAGCGCAAACTACAGTAGACATGCATACCGCGGTAGACATGTGTTATGTGATGTTAAACACGCTAGATAGCGATCTTCCAAGCGGCTTGCACAGACCGCGTTACCGCATCATCATCCGTACTCACATAAATTTGAGTAGTCGCAATACTGGCATGTCCTAACGCAACCTGCACGGCTCGCAGATCGCGCCCACCGTCGGCATATGCCACACCCGCAAAACGATGCCGCAATTTATGCGGAGTCCAGCCATCCGGCAAGTAACGCGTTACCATCTTGCCTAGCCATGCTGGTGATATGTACCCATGATCATCGCCAGGAAAAACCACGCGCCCGCGCTGCTAATTCTTCGCGCTAATCGTGCTGGGCATGGCACCGTTCGGACGTGCCCGCCTTTCCCCTTTGCCCTTAGCGTCCCTCTTCTCCGCGTATGCGGAGGTAATTCCACTTCTTATTCGGCTGGAAGTATTCCGAACTTGGGAAATTAGGTAAAGGTCCTGGACGTACCGGTAGAAGTGCTCACGAAGTTTCTGATCCCCTTGGACACCTTTATGGCTCTAAGGAAAAGGGTAAAACAGTTTTCCCGGAAGAATGGACACCTCAAGATATTGTTCATGCAGTACATAAGACTATTGAAGATCCAGAGAGCTATCAGGCAAGAGGGAGCTATCGTGAAGCCCGAAAATGGGTTGATGGGGTACTCGCCGAAGTAGGCTGGGATATTGTAGGGAAAGGCTCAAAGCATACTGCTGTATTAAAAACAGCCTATCCAATTCGGGAAAAGGGGTTATGCAGGTTAAAGGTGGTAAACTTGTGGAACCGACTAAACCTTATAGTAAATATGAATTTTTCATCCCAGTGAAAGGGAAGAAATGGCCCTCATGATTCACGGCATTGATGTTGAGGAAACACGCTATGATGACAACCTTTTCATCGCCCTGTGGGAAGAATTTCTTACTGATTATTTACAAGAGTTTAGTAATCCTGATGTGGTTGAAACAGCACCAATAGGAGGCGAATATGAATTAGCGTTTGAGCTCGCTGTCCGCGATCTAATTTACGAAGATATTATGATCAGTGTGCAGTGGCTGGAAGCCATAGAAACAGCAGTCTACATTTCAGACCATTGGCAGCAGCGATTCGCCGACTACGCCAAGCGAGTACGCGCTCACCACGCCGGGGCAAGTGCCTAGCCACTAAGATTAACTACCAGCCCGGCCGATGATCATCGCGCTGAATTTTGTTATACCTACACCGTGAGATGTTCAGCCCTGGTGGGTACTGTCAGTCAGGTTCGATTCCCGGTTCGTCTACTACCCCCACCCTACAGCAGGAAGTAACCATCATGGAAAAAATAATCACCATCACACTCGGCGTAGCGCTTATCGTCAGTAATGCCCTACCCGGACCTATTGAACTGACCCTTATCCTATACGCAGCTTTTGCTATGGCAGTAGGCTATGGCCTAAGAAACATACCCCGGCTGTACAAAGAGCTGAAAGCTGTGTAGCACACCCCCGCCATCACTTGCTTCTTCGCGCGCACGGGTAATGCAAAGTCGCTGGTAGCAACACACGTCAAGCGCGCCTTTTCTCCACTAATTCGGAATTAGCTAATACCTGTGCTTGCAGCTTGTCGAATGCTTCCTGAAGTATCTCGGCATGCTCTTGGATCTCCTCAGCGTGTGCATTCGAGTTATCTGCGGTAGCGGTTGCGGAATCCATTAGTGACTCCTCCCAGGAAAGCTATTGATGCGGGTACGACAAAACCCGGCGCGATGATGATCGGGCCGGGTTGGTGGTGAATCTTGTGGGTTAAGCGCCTGCCTTTGCGTGATGTGCACGCACACGCTTGGCATATTCGGCAAACTTTTCACGATCCCGAGGGTCGAGGTAAATAGGCTGCTTCGAGCACATCCAGCCACTGCTCGCTGATCATGATGTCTTCTTCAATCAGCGAGATGACAGCATCCTCAAATACCAGAACAAATTCTCCGCCGAGGCGCTTATCGATTTCGTCCGGGTGTTTGAACTCCTGTAAATAATCAGTCAGGAATTCTTGCCACAGATTGAATAAGACCTCGTCGTCATCATAAGCATCATTCGCATCAATACCATAAATTGATCGTGCCATACTCATTTCCTTACATCTACAAAATCCTCGTCCTTGCGGTGCGGATCAGTGGGATTTACCAGATTACTGTCCGAAACCTCTAGAACGCCTTTCCCTCGCACTGGGAAAGCGGTTTTCAACTCTGCTCTTCCCCGGAGCGCGCGGAGTCACTTCTAACGTCAGAGATCAAACACCCCACGAAACACAACAGCGACTGACGCTCACAATCCAGTGACCACCCCAGCAGATCATCACCCTGGTGACACAAAACATACATAATTAAGATTGGCGAACCTGACCATGGATTAATCTGAGTTATATGAACGCTCACCTCCCATTCCGCACAAGATCACTCTCCACCGCCGTGCTCACCCTCGCCCTCGGAGCTAGCACGCTTGTTCCCGGTACTCCCGAAATCACCCCGAACGCCCACGCCGCCACCCCAGTGATTCCGGACGACCTCCCTATTTTCCCAAAAGTTTCTGAAAATCCACAGGTGACCGTGACTTTCGAAGACGGCACCCCCGTCGAAGGCGCAACCGTCCACCGCGGCGACGTGCTGCTGGTACATGGCACCGGATTCTCCCCCGAGGCTAACCAAGGCGGCTTCCCGTTCCCCGTTCCACCGGGTGTGCCCAATGGCCTCTTCGCACTGTACGGCGCATTTCCCTCACACTGGAAGCCCAGCGAGGGCGCAGCTCCATCTACCCGCACGCACCCGCACGATCGCATGGCATGGGTCATGCCAGAAGGCACCTTGGAAAGCATTCCGGCAGGTGCTATCGACATGCGCCGCTCTATCGCACGGCAGGAACAACCGATGCATGCCGACGGCTCTTTCACCGCCCGCATCGTGGTGGATCCGCCCGAAACCACCCCGGGCGATAATTGGGGCGTATACGTCTACCCCGGCGCAGGTTCCATTAATGCGGCCGAGGAGTTTTATATTCCCTTGAATTACTCGCCCGCGCCTGGCCCAAACACCCCTGCACCACCCCAGCCTGATCTTCTTCTCGACGCCGACCTTGCCTTCCGTTTCGCGGAGGTCACCAAAGGCGGGGTAAACGCCAAGAATGGAGCAACCAAGGTGGATGCACACCGCGTGGCATTCACCCGAGATGCGTCCGCAGAAAACGGCGATGGCGTGCGCAAATACAAAGGCACCGTGATCACCACCGCACGATTTACCCTGGCAGAATTCGCGGTGGCCGATCCGTGGCTCATACCGCAACCAGACGGCAGCTATCTGATTACGGGGCTTATCTCACGCTCTTACAATGTGGGTGCCGATGAAATGGTGCGCCTGCCACTGGGGATGATCGCTGCCGCCCAGGCTGGCGAACTAATCCGCGGTTAGCGTTGGGCTAGTTTTCAGACAAGAACTTCTTCAGCTGTTCAACACCATCAATTGCCAGTGGTGATGGTGGCTCAGCAAAAGCCAGCAGCATCGGCGCACGTCGACGTCGTCAGTGGCTGGCAGGCCGGAAAGATGCGTCAAAGGCGTTGGTGCCTTGTACAGCATTCCGACGCTGTTTAAAGCAGCGATGATGCCGTCGTCAGAATTATCTTTATGCGGCAGCCGGCCTAAGCGAACTACCTCTGCGACAGTCATTTGCGGTGGTTCCCCGCTATCTTGCGCCGCCACGGAAAGCTCGTGGGCGATTTTGCGCGCCCGCATAGCGATACTTAGAACAATATTTCGTTATTATTTGAGACCTGAGACACGAGCCATTGCACTGATACCCCACCCATATTGAAAGTGTGAGCAGACATTGCTCTCGCCGACCAAGGAACCGCAACCTTATTTTGACTTCCGCCAAGTATGGAAAGAGGTGGAAACTCCAGAATTGAAAAAACCGGAGCAAACCGGTCACACGATAAATAATCATGCATTCTCGGTTTACTCCGATCTTACAGGCTCACACTCTGTCCAAGCCCGCCCAGGATTTTAGTTCAGTGGTTCTGCCCTACCCCACGCTTTAACCAAACAGGTTCGATGAGCTAGAACTCAACAATCCTCCATTGCCCAGGCCTGGTCGCTGCGGAGGCTTTGGGGCGTCGTCGGGTTTAGCGACGTCGGGTTTAGCGTCCTCAGGACTCTGGCCTGGGGCTGGCCTACGGCCATCGTCAGTACCCGGTTTGTGCTCTGGCATCGTCTCGGGCGTTCCACCCGGCGCGGGCACATCAGCCTCGCCGACTCGAATTTGTTGGAACGTTTCCGGCTTGCCAGCGATACCCACCGTAATGGTCTCGCCCACGCGCAGTTGATACAGCGTCGGGATGGCATACTCGAAAGATACGAGATCCGAGCCAAAAGCTTCTTGGCGGGAGGCAAGCACCGTCTGTTGGTGGGCACGGTCGTTAAACAGAATAGAAACGTACTCCGATTTACGTCCTGCTTCCAGCAGTACTTTGCCGGTAAGCTTCGTGTCGCCGACTTTCACCGGATTAACAATGACCTGCTTCGCCGCATCAGACGCCTGGTTCTGTACGGATGCCACAGGTTGTGCCTGTGCTGCAGTAGCCACCGAAGCCGCCACCGGCACAACGAGAGACACTGAAACTAGTGCCGTTACGAATACACGCTGGTTTATCATGCAGAATTCCTTTCGGGAGAATCGCGGGACCAGAGTTAAAACTTGATGTTGAACTGCGCAAGGAAATCACGCAGTGGTTGCAAGAAGTGTGCACCATTGAAACCTTGAGTGAATAGCTTAACGACGCCAGAGACAACTCCAACTACACCACCGATGGCTGCGACGGTCTTGAAGAAGTCACCAATATTCGAGCTTCCCTGCAATGCACCTTTGTCAATCTCTGGTTTTTTACCGTCTTCACCAGGAAGTTTTGGATCCTCTGGCTTCTTTTCTGGTGACTTCGGAGCCTCGGGTTTCTTTTCTTCACTAGGCTTTTGATCTTCTGGCTTCTTGTCGCCAGGTTTCATGCCTTCGTTTTCGGGAGTCTTAGGCTCTGTCGGCTTTTGTTCACCACCCTCTGGTTTCTTCTCAACCTCAGGATTCGGGGCTGGCTGCTCGCCTTCTGGCTTAACCTCGACCTCTGGCTTAGCCTCGCTCTCCGGCTTAGCCTCACCTTCCAGTTCTTTCTCATCTTCCGGCATCGGGGACTGCTGACCCTCCCCTGGTTTGTTCCCGTCCTCCGGCTGCTGTTCTTTATCCTGCGGTTGTGGCGCCGGTTGCTCTACCTCCGGATTTTGCTCATTCCCCGGAGCCGGAACTGGTGCCGGGCTCGTTTCTGGCGTAAGAGCTTTTTGCACAGTGACGGTTTGGAAGGTTTTTGGATTCCCAGGAATTCCTACGGTGATTGCTTCGCCTTCCTGCAGAGGGCGCGACGTCGGAACAGTATATTCAAACGCAACCAAATCCGATCCGGTAGTGCTTTCTCGAGTTGCTTGCACGTGTTCGTTGTGCGAGCGCCCCACAAATAAAAGCGCCACGGATTGCGAATTCTTTCCCTCTGTAACTAAGACTTTGCCGGTGATCTTCGCATCACCAACCCGAGGTTGATCAACAATAACCTGCTTGGAAGCGTCATCGGCAACAACCGGTGCAATTTCTTGCGCCTGCGCAACCGGCGAAAGAGCAGAAACAGAAGGAATAGCGAGCGACCCCAGGGCCGCGATAGCAACGACGACGCGCTTGTTAAGCATAGTAAAAGGCCTTTCAGAAAGCGGCGGGAACAAAATATTTGGGTTAATCTTTAACCAAAACTTGTAATAACTGCTTGAAAAAGGATGGGAGAATCCTGGGGTTAACGTCCCAATATGATTCTCGACCGCTAGCGTGCTTAGCTGGCTGCTCCGACACCGCCAACGGCTTTCCCTTTCCAACAGTCTGGCAAATTTTTAACCTAAGCCTTCACCACGACGGTTTGAATCTCCGCCAACTTGCCGACCGAGCCGATCTTGACTTGGTCGCCTACCCGTAGGTTCAGGCTCTCCGGCACCGCAATCTCAAAGTTCGCAAAACCTTGCGCATCCTTCTGTGCGCTCTGCACACTCACCTGCGCAAACAGCGATCTTGGGAAAAATGCTGCAATCTTTTGCTCCGAGACACCCTCGGGCAGTTTCACTCTCCCGGTTATTGTCTTAGCTCCAGCAGCAATCTCGTCGATAAGAATCTGCGTCTGCTGCGTTTGTGCACCATCATCTGCGCCATCCGCGCTACCTTCTCCGTCACCTGAGCCTTCCGCTTCAACCAGCAACATAGCACCACCGTTACGGATGCGCTGTGGCGTCGGTGCGCCCTCTCCCGTGTATACAAAAACCTGGTGGTGTTCCCGCAGTTGCAGGCTTTCCGGAACCGGGATTTCGAATTTCACCAATTCAGCTTTGCCCGGGTTTTTCTTCTTCGCAGTAACTGTGACAAAGTTACGGCGCGGAAGTGCTGCGCTGATTTTCTGCTCGTCCTGGTCTGCCTGGAGATACACCGTACCGGTCACGGTCCGGGCTCCAGCTTTGATGCGGTCTACGCTCACACCGGTCTGGTAGTCACGATCGAGGTCATCGGTTCCTCCACCGTTTCCTGGCTTATCAGTGTTTTGGTCAATGGTGCCGGCTGCAGCTCGCACCAAAGCTGGGTTGAATCCTTGCTTTGGAGATACCTAATTCTTCGATAACCTGCGTCAATTCATGATCCGACAGTTGAGCAATTTGCTGGACCGACAGCCCACACGAGACCTTCAGATGCTTGGCGACGACAATCGAGACATCCCCCTTGAAACCGGCGTCTTCGACGACCTGCTTGCCGCAACCCAGGTGCGACGGCGCCGCCTGGGCAATTGGCGAAAGATTGGAGACGGTGGGAGCCGCGATGGACAGGGACAAAATGGCAGTAGCCAGAACTCGCTTGTTAAGCATGAGAGGGCCTTTCGCAGTAAACAACAAAACGGGAACTGATCGTCAAAGTTCGATTCCGCTAGCGCGAGCACTGGATTCAGGTATTCCCAGGCTTCTGCCAGAAGGCATTGTCATCGAATCACTTGGTTGATCGATCGCAGAAAACTAGTCCGTGAGTTGTTTGGTTGTCAAAACAAGGCCATTACCAGTACTTTTGCTGTTAAAAATAACCTGAACAGTTCATTAAAACTCCATCGTTAAGCTTGGGGTTTACCGAACTACCCGAGAAGTTAAGCAACCGCACAAATTGAGACACGCCGGCGCCCCTCCCCAAAAAACACAAAACCGGAGCACCCCATTCAATGAGGCGCTCCGGGAAGTTTCACCGTCTGCGGTCAACCACAAGCACACAGCCGCGGTATACCCAGCGATACGCAGTCTTAGATCTTGATGTTGAAGTGAGTAAGGAAATCCCGCAGTGGCTGTGCGAAATTGGCACCACTGGAACCCTGAATGAAACCCCAGATATAAGTCTAGAAACAAAACCGGAGCATTCCATTGGCAACCGTGTTCAGGTTTATCCGACCAGGCTTGCCCGCTCAACGCTTCGGCTCATAGTTCACCGTGGTGGCAGAAGCACTGATAAAACAGCAGCTTCTACCCGCCACTCTCAATAGCCCAGCCTGGCTTAGCCGAATAGGTTCGACGAGCCGGAGCTACCCAGCATCATGCCACCGTTGCCTCCACCTGGACGCTGTGGTGGTTTCGGGGTCGCACCTGGTTTTTCTCCTGGGGCATTGTCGCCTCCGGGCGTCTGGCCTGGCTTCGGAGGCTCTGGTTTAATGCGCTTTTCGACGAAGACCGGCTTAAATGAACCGAAGTGTCCGACGATGCCCACCGTGATGGGTTCTCCCTCTTCTAACTCGTAAGCATTCGGAATCGGGATGGAAAACGGCACGAGTTCGGTGGTGCCAGTGTTCTCGCGCGTCACTGTTGTCCTCTCAACGTGCACACGGCGGTCAAAACGCGCCCCTACCTCTTTCGACTTCTCACCGGCTGCAAACTCCACCTTGCCGGTGATGTGTTTATCACCAATGTGGATTGTGTTGACAAGCACCTGACCTGCAGCATAAGTGTTTGATGCTTGCGCAGCAGCATAAGCTGATGTTTCCTCTGCCTGAGCAGCTGGAGCCAGAGCCGAAGCTACCGGCGCAACCAATGAAACCGACAATACCGCGGCTGCCAGAATTTTCTTGTGAATCATGGGTTTCCTTTCGGGCGAATGAATGATTACGGAACTAGAACCGGATGTTGAACTGCGAGAGGAATCCGCGCAACGGCTGCAGCAAGTCTGGAGCATGTGATGTTTGAGTGAACAGCTTAAAGATGCCACCGATCAAACCAACTACTCCGCCGATAGCAGCGAGCGTTGTGAAGACGTCTCCGATATTCGAGCTTCCCTGCAGACCATCTTTGTCTAGTTCTGGGTTTTTCTGGCCGCCAGGGTTCTTTGGATTCGGCTTTTTCTGATCATCCGGCTTCTTCTGCTCAGGAGTCTTATCCTCTGGCTTCTTGTCCGGTAGTGGCTTACCTGGGGCCTGTGGTTCAGGATTCTTCTGCTCCGGGGTTTTGTGTTCAGGAGTCTTATCCTCCGGCTTTTTCTCAGATCCAGGATTTCCTGGTGCAGGATTGTCAGGATTCTGCTGCTCAGGCGCAGACTGATCCGGTTGTGGATTTTCTGGTGCTGGAGTATCCGGGGCTGGCTTTTCTGGAGCCGACTGCTCAGGATTTTGCTGGTCTGGGTTTGGACTTTCAGTAGATCCTGAATCCGCTGCTTGAACGGTAACTTTCGTTTGACGGTCTTGCTGTCCCTGCACCCCAACTGTGATCATTTGTCCAGCCTCAAGGACAAGCGATTCAGGGACTGCAAGCTCGAATGGCACTTCTTCCGCCACATCGAATCGAGACTTATCAACAGTCATGCTTGTAGTTAACACGCGTGGGAAGACCGCAAAAATAGTTAGTTCTTTTTCTTCCTTCTTCATCACAACGGTGCCGGTCACCTTGGTGGCGCCCACTTTCACTGGATCAACGGTGACTCCGTAGGTAAGTTCGCCTTCTGCCTCACCTCCTGGCATGCTGCGCGGCCCTAAACCTCCGTCTTTTTCTGCATCGGTTGCATTCAAATATGCATGCAGTCGGCCCAGGTTGATGGGTTGGCCATCATAACCCAGTTCGGTCAGTACCTGCTGCAATTGCGGCTCAGTTAGTTTCTTAATCTCTTCAGGGACCAACTTGCAGCCGCGCCGCAAGTGTTCATCCAGGTGACCTTCGACGTCGCGGGTATCAAAATCGCTACCTTTCTGCAGGCGCTCACATCCCAGATATGGCTCCGATGCTTGAGCATGCGGGGAAACTACCGGCGCAACCAATGAAACTGACAACACAGATGCCGCAAGAGCACGCTTGTGGATATTCATAACAACCTTTCGAGGTAGTACAACAACAATGTTTAGAAAGATCGTTCTTTGATGAGTTGCAGCCCGACTCCAAAGGTTTTAATGTTTCAAGCTTGTTGCCAGGTCGATTTTCATCACAGATGCGTATCAATCAGTCGCAGCAAGTTAGCCTGTCATCGATTTGGTTGTCAAAACCCGGCAACTACCAGCAGTTTTCCACTTAAAAATAACCTGGCAATCCTGCGTCTTCTTCAGGACTGATCTTAGAAACTGCTGATAGCAAAAACCGGAGTACCTCGTCATCTGAGGTACTCCGGTGAAAAGCCGTAATCGCTAGCTGACTTACAGCAATAATTTACAGCGAACACTGCAGAGCGTTAGACGCAAATCGGCATCTACTCTTAGATATGGATGTTGAACTGCGCCAAGAATTCACGGATTGGCTGCAAGAATGGCACGCCACCCAAGTTCTGGTTGAGCAAGTGCGCGACGCCAGCTACCAGCGCAGCCAAGCCACCCAAACCAGCTACAGCGGCAATCGCTTTACCAGCATCCGAGCTGCCCTTGGAAGACAGATCGTTACCTGGTTTCTTCTTACCTTCTTCGTCGTTGGCACCCGCACCTGGCTTCTTGTCTTCGTTTTCATTAGCACCATCGCCGTTGTCAGTTACGTCAGCTGGCTTCACAACAATGGTCTGACCAGGCCCCTCACCGGTTTGTGAGTTGGCCGTGTTCGGTACAGGAGTAACGAAGACTTCGTCGCCAGCCTTCAGCTCAACACCTTGTGGTACTGCGATCTTGAAATCGACCGTGGCAGCCTTAGCCGGCGCCTTTACGGCGATCTTTTCAACTGCACCACCTGGGAAAGTAGCGGCAAACTCGTAGTTCTTCTCGCTTGGGTATAGGCGAACCGTTCCGGTGACCTCTTTGTCACCGGCTGTGATGTCGTTTACCTGTGGCGAAACAATCATCTGCTGGTCGGCAGCATCGCCGTCTGGGTTATCCTGGCCGCCAGCTTGCCCGGCCTCATTAGCACCAGAGCTTTCCACAGCAGCCCGGTTCACCTGTGCAGCATCGAGACTGCTGATCTCTGCATCAGTGAAAACTGCTTCACCGTTTTTATTCTTCAGCTCTTTAGCAACACTCTTCAGCTCATCAACGCTCAACTGAGAAATCTGCTCTTCAGTCAAACCACAGTTCTTTTGCAAATGCTGTGCAACAGCAATCGCTGGCTGTGAGTTAAAATCCAAACCACTGACATAACGCTGCTTGCAATTCTGGTGTGAATCAACTGCCTGCGCGACTGGCGCAACGGTAGGGACAACGAGAGATACAGACAATGCGGCAGCCGCCAGAACACGCTTATTGAAGCTCATAAAGAAACCTTCCGAGACAAAATACCAAGAAAACTAAGACTGGTAATCCTTGAGAGCAAACCCCTTCTACAACCCAATAAGCTGCAGAAACACACTGGCACGCAACACAATGCGCTAAGTTTCTTCCAATGAAATTTCCAGCCTGCGCTCAGGCTAGCCCCTCCCCTAAACGAAAGTCAATATTTTATAACAAAACCTCGAATCACTCACCCCCATCTGTCGACATGCAGGCAGCAAGCGCACTACCCGGGCCCGCAGATCCCGCAACCTCAAACACCTGCTGCGGGATACCGATAACCCGGCGAGCGGTTACCCGGCTAGCTTGTAGCCCTCGTATTACTAGCCCTCGTAGGTTTTGTAGTCGATATAGCCGCGTTCACCGCCGACGTAGAAAGTGGACTCATCTGGCTCATTCAACTCCAGGCCTTTTTCCCACCGGCGAACCAAATCTGGGTTCGCAATAAGCTGACGACCGACCACGACGGCATCCACATGCTCCAGTTCCAGCTCACGCTCTGCGTCTTGCTTTGTGGTGACGCTACCAAAACCGTCGTTCATCAGCACCTTGGTCACACCGTTGGCGCGGGCCTTATTCGCCAAAACAGAAATCAGCTCACCTTCGGGCTCCGCATGCAAAAAGGACACATACGCCAGGTTCAATGGAGCGATTGCATCCAAGAGGCCACCATAGGTTGCCACCATGTCAGCTTCGTCATCTTCCACAATTCCCTGCACAACGTGCGCAGGTGAGAAACGCACACCTACGCGGTCAGCGCCAATTTCAGCAACGACGGCACGAATAACCATCTCCGGCAGGCGCCACCGGTTTTCCGGGCTGCCGCCAAATTCGTCGTCACGCTGGTTGGTATTCGGAGCCATGAACTCGTGCAACAGGTATCCGTTGGCATTGTGGATCTCTACCCCGTCAACGCCCGCGTCGATAGCCCGGCGCGCAGCGGCACGGAATTCTTCGACGATGCGTGGGAGTTCTTCAGCCTCCAACGCACGCGGGACTGGCGCCTCCATCTTGCCGGAAAAACCACGGACGTCACCGCCCCAATCCAGCGCACTGGGAGCTTCTGCTTGGGCGCCGTCGATAAGATCCGGATGGCTCGTGCGTCCGCCGTGCATGATCTGCATGAACAAAACACCGTCGGCTGCGTGCACTTCGTTGGCGACTTCGCGCCAACCAGCTGCCTGCTCATCATCAACGATTCCGGCCTGGCCCGGGAACGCGCGGTTCGTCCACGCAGGGAACGTCCCCTCCGTGACCACGAGCCCGGCGCTAGCGCGCTGGGAATAGTACTTCTTGTGCAGCTCACTCGGCACACCGCTGTGGCCTGCGCGCTGACGGGTCAACGGCGCCATGGTCACGCGGTTTTTCAAGGTATAACGACCAAGTTCCAAAGGACTAAATAAAGTTGCCATGACAACTACAACAGCGTGCAGCATAGGTTTATTCCACCCCGCCTGACGTGCCCATGCACCTGGTGATGTTTAGTCAAAATATTTCCGGAGTTAATTTGAGTTTTAGATCAAGTGGAATCCAACATCGCTGACGTGGTTACCCGCGCGGGGCGCTAAGCCAGGCAGCACACTGACCAGACCGGCATCTAGGCCAGCTGCACGGCAACACTCGCGCCATCGAGCACGCGGTAGACATTGTCGCCTTCCTGTGGCTCAGTGACAACCTGCAGATCAGTAGCCAATACCTCGCCCGCGATGTGCTCGCGGTGGCGGTTCGCCCATTCTTCTTTGTCTGCAGGAACCGACAGCGTGGCGGTAATGCGATCGCTGACCGCAAAATCAGCAGCCTTACGCGCATCCTGGATACCGCGGATCACATCAGCTGCCCAGCCCTTGGCTTCCAGTTCCTCAGTCACCGTCATATCCAACACCACCAGGCCTTCCCGGCCCGCGATCTGCGCTGTGGAATCTGGATCCGCTGCTACCAGGCGCTCGGTGTATTCGCCTTCACGCAGCTCGACGCCGTCGGCAAGCACCAGATCGCCAGAACGCTCATAATTGCCGGCCTTCACAGCCTTGATCGCGCGCTGCACGTCCTTGCCCAAACGAGGGCCAGCGACCTTCGCGTTAACGACGACCTCAAAACGGCCCACCGCATCCACATCATCGGTCAGCTCTACGTCATTGACATTGACCTCATCGCGAATGATGTCCGCGAAATCAGCCAACTGGCCAGACTGTGGCATCGCCACCAGTAGCTTCGGCAACGGCAGACGGTTACGCAGCTTATTCGCCTTGCGCACCGACGATGCTGCAGAGCACACCGCGCGGGTGTAGTCCATGGCGTGCACCAACTCGTCGTCGGCAGGCAGATCACTGGCAGCGGGGAAATCAGCCAGGTGCACCGAACGCTTCCCAGTCAAACCGCGGTAAATGACCTCCGCAACGTGCGGCAACAGCGGGGCTACCGTGCGGGAAACGATCTCCAACACCGTGTACAAGGTGTTGAAGGCCTCCGGGTTGGCCTCATCGCCTTCCCAGAAACGATCACGCGAACGACGCACGTACCAGTTGGTCAGCGCATCAGCGTAGATACGCACGGCCTCGGTGGCGTCGGCAATATTGGTATTCGCCAACGCCGTATCGACGGCGTCGACAAGATCGTGAGTCTTGGCCAAAATGTAGCGGTCCCGCACATCGCTAGAATCCACCGACCACTGCGCTGGCTTGCTGGAATACAGCTGCAGGAAGGTATACGCATTCCAGATCGGCAGAATCGCCTGCCGCACACCATCGCGAATGCCCTGCTCAGTGACAATCAAGTTGCCGCCACGCAGGATCGGGCTGGACATCAAGAACCACCGCATCGCATCCGAACCATCGCGGTCAAAGACCTCATTCACGTCCGGGTAATTGCCCTTGGACTTCGACATCTTCAGCCCATCATCGCCCAGCACGATGCCGTGGGCAACGACCTTCTTAAACGCCGGACGGTCAAACAATGCCGTGGACAGCACATGCAGAAGGTAGAACCAACCGCGGGTCTGGCCGGAATACTCGACAATGAAATCCGCCGGGTTGTGCGACTCGAACCATTCCTTGTTCTCGAATGGGTAGTGCTTCTGCGCAAACGGCATAGAACCGGACTCAAACCAGCAGTCCAGCACGTCCGGAACGCGGCGCATGGTGGACTTGCCCGTCGGATCATCCGGGTTCGGGCGCGTCAGCTCGTCAATATCCGGGCGGTGCAGCGAGGTTGGGCGCACGCCGAAGTCACGCTCCAGCTCGTCCAGCGAACCGTAGACGTCGACACGCGGGTACTCCTCACTGTCAGAAATCCACACCGGAATCGGTGCGCCCCAATAACGAGAGCGCGAAATATTCCAGTCGCGGGCGCCTTCCAACCACTTACCAAACTGGCCATCGCGAATATGCTCCGGGATCCACTCAATCTCATTGTGGTTGAGTTCCACCATGCGATCGCGGAACTTGGTGACGGCCACAAACCACGCTGGCATCGCGCGGTAGATCAACGGATGGCCCGAACGCCACGAGTGCGGATACGAGTGAACAATAACCTGGTGGCGCAGCACGCGGCCGGTCTGCTTGAGGTCACGAATGATGTTCTTGTTGGCATCAAAAACCAGCTGGCCTTGATAATCCGGCACATCCGCGGTGAATTCGCCATCGGCATCCACCGGGATCACCAGCTCGATATCTGCTTCCTGGCACGTCAACATATCGTCTTCACCGAAAGCTGGAGCCTGGTGGACCACACCAGTACCGCCGTCGGTAGTGACGTAGTCAGCCGCCAAAATCTGGTAGCCGTTTTTCAGGTTGGGGAAGTAACCGAAGATCGGCTCATAAGTAAAGCCCACCAAGTCCGCACCCGGCAGCGAGAGCACCACCTCATGATCTTTGCCCAATTCCTTGGCATAAGCATCACGGAGGTCGTCGGCAAGCAGCAACAGCTTGCCCACAAATTCCTCCGAGCCGCTCTCGCCCACCCGCACGACGGTGTAGGTGACCTTGGGGTTAACCGCCAGCGCGGAGTTCGACGGCAGCGTCCACGGGGTCGTCGTCCAGGCCACGGCTTCTACGTCACGGAAGATCGGGTTGTCTGCCAGCGTCTTTTCCGCAGCAGAGCCCGCGCGAGTGCCCGTCAGTGGGAAAGAGACAGTCAACGAAGGATCCTGGCGTTCCTTATAGGAATCATCCAGGCGCGTCTCCTGATTCGACAACGACGTGTGCTCTGCCCAGGAATACGGCAACACGCGGAAGCCCTGATAGATCAAGCCCTTGTCATAGAGCTCCTTGAACGCCCACATGACAGATTCCATGAACTCGATGTCCATGGTCTTATAGCCGTTGTCAAAATCAACCCAGCGCGCCTGGCGGTTGACGTAGTCTTCCCACTCATCGGCGTATTTCAGCACCGACGTCGCGCAGACCTCATTAAATTTCTCCAGCCCCATCTCTTCGACCTCATGGCGCTGGTTAATACCCAACTGCTTTTCAGCCTCCAGCTCAGCGGGCAAGCCGTGGCAGTCCCAACCGAACACACGCGGGACATAATTACCAGCCATGGTGCGATAACGCGGGACGATGTCTTTCACGTAACCGGTAAGCAGGTGGCCATAGTGCGGCAGGCCGTTCGCAAACGGCGGGCCATCATAAAAGATGTATTCTGGCGCGTCCTTACGCTGCTCCAACGAAGCCTGGAAGGTCTGATCATTCTTCCAATAATCCTGGACGATGCGCTCCATCGCCGGGAAATTATTGCTGCCGTCGGTCATATCGACCTTCGGGTACACGCTGCCGACAGATGCGGCGGTTTGCTGATCTGGGGTGTTATTTTCAGCCACGGTTTCTCCTTCACGCACGAAATTTCGCGGTGCAGGGACGCCAATTCAGCGCGGTACCACCCTGCTTGAAAACGTGCCAGCCGTTTTCCACTTCGTTGTGGTGAAGGTTTTCACCTTGCGGCCCGGTTCTAATAAGCACGCAAGCCTCTAATAAGCACTTAAGCGCCGTTCTTCCGGAAAGCTCCCCGGTGATGGCCGGATCATCGCAACGAAAACTAAGCCTACTATTTTTTGCGCACAACGTCGACAAGCAACAGCAGCAACGCCACCCCACCGCCGCCGAACAGCAACGCCAACCAGACGCCCGCGCCCGTCGCCAAGAACAAGACGAGACCTAGGAAGGCCAGAAACGCCAATATGAGCACCGCTAGCATCATGGTGTCTGTAATCCCCGACTTTCCTGCTTGCTAAGCATTACCTGTGTGATTTTTTTAGCAATAATTCCATTATGCCACTGGACACATGATGTGGCACCGTGGAATTGCACGCGCATCATCGCAGCGTTGTCGACCATCCGGTAACCATCCAACGGCCATTCCAGCCGTTTTGCAGAAATTGGCCCGGTGGTCAGATAATTTTATACAACCGATTTATGCGTCACTGCCTTAGTTTAAGGATAATTCCCATGAAAATTGCATTATTTGCTACTTGCATCGTCGACGCGATGTACCCGCGGGTGGCACTGGCGACGGCAAATATTCTGGAACGACTCGGCCACGAGGTCATCTTCCCCGAAGGTCAAGCCTGCTGCTCCCAGATGCACGTCAACAGTGGCTACCTCAAAGACGCTTTGCCCGTGGTACGCAACCATGTCTCCGCGTTCAGCAAAGCAGACTACGACATCGCCGTAGCCCCATCCGGCTCCTGTGTTGCTTCCCTGCGTCACCAACAGCCGATGGTCGCGAACAAAAACGGTGACCCGAAACTCGCCGAACGCGCCGCCGACATCGCCGGCAATACCTACGAGCTTTCGCAATTCCTGCGCGATATCGAAGGCATCACCAATGCCTCCGAGCAACTCGGCTCCTATTTCCCGCACACCGTGACCTACCACCCGTCCTGCCACGGCATGCGACTATTGCGACTGGGTAGCCGCCAGCCGGACCTGCTGGAAACGGTCGGCGGCATCAACGTCGTCGAATTACCAGACAAGGAAGAATGCTGCGGTTTCGGAGGCACCTTCTCCATCAAAGACCCCGGCGTTTCCGGCGCCATGGGTGAACAAAAAGTGCGCAATATCGAATCCACCGGGGCCGAAATGTGCACCGGCGGCGACGCATCCTGCCTGATGCACATTGGCGGCATCTTGCACCGCCAGGGCTCGACAACCCGCACGCTGCACTTGGCAGAAATTCTGGCCTCCACCCGCGACAACCCGTGGAACCCAGACACCGCCGACGAACTTTCCATCCCGCAGGAGGCGAAATAATGAGTACCGTCGCTTTGGGAATGCCCGCCTACGGCCAGGGCAATATCAATCTTTCCACCCCGTTCCCCGCTTCTGCCAAGCACCAGATGCAAAACACGCAGATGCGCAAAAATATCCACCACGCCACCCACGCGATTCGCGCCAAGCGCAACAACGTGGTCGGCGAGGTTCCGGACTGGGAAGATCTGCGCAACGCGGGATCTGCCATTAAATCCAACGTTATGGCCAACCTGCCGGAGCTTCTGGAACAATTCGCGAAAAACTTCGAGGCCGCCGGAGGTCACGTGCACTGGGCACGCGATGCCAAGGAAGCCAACAAGATTGTCACCGAGCTGATCCGCGAGACCGGCGAGACGGAAGTAAACAAGATCAAGTCCATGGCCACCCAAGAAATCGGCCTGGATGAATACTTGGAAGAACAAGGCATCACCGCCACCGAGACCGACCTGGCGGAGTTGATCGTGCAGCTCGGCGAGGACAAACCGTCGCATATTCTGGTGCCTGCAATCCACCGAAACCGCGATGAGATCCGCGAGATCTTCAAAGAAAAAATGCCCGAAGCCGGCGATGACCTGACCTCTGAGCCAGCCGTTCTGGCCGAGGCCGCCCGTCGCCACCTGCGCAAGCGCTTCCTGTCACGCAAAGTCGCGGTCTCTGGCGCGAACTTCGGAGTGGCCGATACCGGCACCCTGTCCGTCGTGGAATCCGAAGGTAACGGCCGCATGTGCTTGAGCTTGCCGGAAACCCTCATCACCGTGATGGGTATCGAAAAACTCATTCCCACCTTTTCTGACCTCGAGGTCTTTTTGCAGCTGCTGCCGCGCTCTTCCACCGGGGAGCGCATGAACCCCTACACATCATTGTGGACCGGCGCATTCGACGGTGATGGCCCAGAAAACGTGCACGTCGTGCTGCTGGACAACGGTCGTTCGGCCGTGCTGAACGACGAGGACGGCCGCTCCGCGCTGCACTGCATCCGCTGCTCGGCGTGCCTGAACGTCTGCCCCGTCTATGAGCAAGCTGGCGGTCACTCCTACGGTTCGGTCTACCCCGGCCCGATCGGCGCCATCTTGTCGCCACAGCTCACAGGTATTACCTCGGAGCAAAACGCGACCCTGCCGTTTGCATCCTCGCTATGCAACGCTTGCTACGACGTCTGCCCGGTGAAAATCAATATCCCGGACATCCTGGTACACCTGCGCTCCAAGGCCGTCGACGAGCAATCCGGACCATCGCAAATGGCCGCGCTGATGAAAGCCGCCAGCGTTGTCATGGGCTCCGGCCAAGTCATGAAACTCGTCGAACGCGGCTTGCCACTGAGCCGCATCGTCGCCGGACGTTCCGGAACCATCGGCTGGCTACCGGGCATCGCGGGCGCGTGGACGTCGCAACGCGATATTCCGAAGCCACCGAAGCAGGCCTTCCGCCACTGGTGGGCGAAAAACCGCGGAAACACAACGGAGGCGGAATCCTAATGGACCAGACATACCAGTACAGCGACGCAAAAACGGAAATCTTTGCGCGCTTGCGCAATTCACTCAGTGACCACCCTGCCCCNCCTGCCGTACCACGCGAATACCGACGCGTCGGCGAGCGCACTGGGGCCGAAGTTGTCGACGTGCTCATTGACCGCCTGGAAGACTACAAAGCCAATGTGTATCGCGATGATCTCGCGTCCTTGCCGGACCGCATCAGCGCATTACTGGAAGATCGCAGCTGTGTGATGCCGTCCGGAGTATCGGAAAAATGGCTGCCGGACCGCGACTTCATCGTCGACCACGCTGATCAGCCGCTGACCATCGATGATCTTGATTCGATCGACACCGTGTTGACCGGTTCCACCGTCTCCTGTGCCGACACCGGCACCATCTTCTTGTCCGCGCAGCCCAACGAGGGCCGCCGCGCAATCACGCTGGTGCCCGACCACCACATTTGCGTCGTGTTTGAAAAAGACGTCGTCGATCTGGTGCCGCAAGCACTGGAAGCTATCGAAGGTACCCGGCCGATCACCATGATCTCCGGGCCTTCGGCAACCTCCGATATCGAGCTGGAACGCGTTGAAGGCGTGCACGGCCCACGTCGCCTGGACATCATCATCGTTGCCTAACTAGGCCGGTGCACTGCTAGGGCCCTGTTGGGGGGTGCCTCGGCCGTGTGGGTAGGTGGGCCGTGGCGGTGGCATTCGGCCACGTTGTGCCTTTCGGCCCCACTTCGGCAATACTGCCAACAAACTATTAGCCCATTCACAGGTTATTTTTACTGTGGGTTAGGCTGGTAAGTGATCTGCATTAATTGCAGATAGCACTGCCGCCTAGCCCACTTTTTGCGTTTCTAGGCACCTGCCGGTGACCACGCCGCGGGCAGTTGGCGGCAGTATGTGAGCACTGTGCGAACACTGGGATGTACTGAACCTGATAACACAGCACTGAATAGAGAAAGAGAAGAATATGAGTGCAGGAGTCGTAGGCTTCGCCCTGATCTTGCTGGTGGCGATCATGCTCGCCGGTAAGTATCTACGCGTGAAGCTGAAATTCTTACAAAAAATTCTGTTGCCCAGCAGCATCATCGCCGGAATCCTGGCGTTGGTGGCGGGTGATCAGGTCATCGGCCGGCTTGCCGACGTCATCAACTGGGATTGGCTGGCCGACGGCGGCTTGTTTACCGAAGACATCTACACAGTTTGGTCGAGCCTACCCGGGCTGCTGATCTCCGTCGTTTTCGCGACACTGTTTTTGGGCGCGCGAATTCCGAAGCCGGGCCGCGTCGTCAAGCTTGCCGGACCACAGCTTTCAATTGGTATCGCCTACGGCTCCGGACAATACGTCGTGGGTCTGTTACTCGCGGTGCTGATCCTGGCGCCGCTGTTCGACGTCGACGAGAAATTCGGCGCGTTGATCGAGATCGCCTTCGAAGGTGGGCACGGCACCGCTGCTGGTATGCAGCCAGCCTTCGACGACGTCGGTATGCCGGAAGCCACCGACTTGGCACTCGCCATGGCTACTGTTGGCCTGGTGGCAGGCATCATAGTCGGCATGGGCTTTCTGAACTGGGCCGTGCGCAAAGGCAAAACGCAAGTCATTAAAAACATCGACCAACAATCCGAATCTGAGTTGCAGGGCCTGTACACCTCCGACGAGCAGGTCTCGGCCGGTAAGCAAACTGCGCGCCCGAACTCCATCGAGCCACTGACCCTGCACATGGCCGTGGTCGGTGTGGCCATCATCATCGGTTGGTTGCTCCTGGAGCTGATCACCTGGATCGAAAACATGCTGTGGGGCCAGCCTGATTCGGTTTTCGTCTCCGAAGGCGATGGCACAACCTTGCTGGGTTATATCCCACTGTTCCCACTGGCAATGATCGGCGGCGTTATTGTACAGCTGTTCTTGGACAAGACTGGACGCACCGAACTAATCGACCACGAAATGATGAAGCGTATCCAGGGCTTGGGCTTGGATCTGTTGATTGCTTCTGCCCTGGCGACGATCTCGCTCTCCGTGATCGCGGACTACTGGCAGGCCTTCGTATTGCTCTCCGTCGTCGGCATCCTGTTCAACGTCGCCATTCTGTGGTTCTTCACCCCACGCGTGATCCCAGAATTCTGGGTAGAGCGCGGCGTCGGCGACTTCGGCCAGTCCATGGGTGTCACCGCCACCGGATTGGCGCTGCTGCGCGTAGCAGACCCAGACGAGAAGTCTCCGGCGTTGGAGGCTTTCGGCTACAAACAGCTGGCCTTTGAGCCATTCTTTGGTGGAGGTTTAATCACCGCACTGTGTATCCCAGTGATGTTTGCGGTTGGAAATGTCTACGTCATCCTGATCCCGATGGCAATCGTGTTTATCATCGCGCTTGTCGCTGGCATGGTGTACAAGAAGGGCGTGGACAAAGGTAAATGGAATGATCCTGCGGTCGAAGAACTACAGGGAGAAAACGCTTAACACGCCGAACAAACGCATGCCCCGTGCGGGGCATCGCCAAAGACAGAAGAAGTGCCTGCAGGAAAACCTGCAGGCACTTTATGGTTCTCATCAACTCCTAGCCCGAGTGGCCGCTAACGCGTTATAGCAGATAATCGTTGGCTAACGCTCTACGGCCAGGACGGCAGCCATTACTTATTATTGGACTTGATGTCGCCGCTTGGGGCTGCAGAGCCGCGAGCCTCAAGCTCTTCCAACTGGGATTCCAGCATGGTGCGCAGACGAGTGCGGTACTCGCGCTCGTAGGTGCGCAGATCCTCGATACGAGCTTCCAATGCCGTCTGCTGCTGCTTGACGGTATTCATAACCTCGGTGTGCTTCTTTTCAGCATCCGCGCGCAATGCCGCGGCCTTCTCGTTGGCTTGACGCAGCTGTGCTTCCGCACGGGATTCTGCATCCGAGGTGGTCTGCTCCGCCTTCTTCTCAGCATCCTGCACCATGGTGCGGGAGCGGGTCTCCGCGTCATTCAGCTGCTTCGTGGACTTCTGCTGAGCATCGTCAACCAAACGCTTCGCTTCAGCTTGCGCCTCAGACAGCTGCTTTTCGGAGCTAGAGCGAGCATCATCCAACATTGCCTTGGATTCAGCCTGAGCGTCGGAAGTCAGACGGTCCGCCATCTCCTGCGCCAAGCCCAAGACCTTAGCGGCCTGCATGTGGGTAGCAGGGGTAGCCATGCCACTCGCGTCCGCGGTGGCCTGTGCTGGCGCGTCAGCTGCAGGCGCCTGCTTCGAGGAAGCTGCGGCGTTGGCCGGCTTCTCCGCAGCGGCGGACTTGGAAGCAGCCTCTGCCGACTGGCGAGCCTGTGCCAATTCCTTCTTGGTAGCTTCGTGCTCCGCTTTCGCCTCATTTGCCGCAGACTGTGCCTTATCGGCGGCCTTACGGGACTCGTTGAGCTTTTCGTCGTATTCTGCGCGAATTTCTTTTTCAATCTTCGAGCGTAGGTCAGCTTCAATCTCTGAGCGAAGCTTGGACTCATCAACCGAAGAAGACTGGGAAGCGGCAGCACCGGCACCAGCACTCGCCGAAGACTTGTTATCGGCTTCGTCGAGAAGCGAGCGCAACTCGTCATTTTCATCCTGCAGCTGAGCCAGGGTGTCCTCAACTAAGTCGAGGAACTGATCCACTTCGTCCTCGTTGTAGCCTCGTTTGCCAATGGGTGGCTTGTTAAACGCAACGTTGTGGACGTCTGCTGGTGAAAGTGGCATTGGCACTCCCCTTCTTACTTAAGTGACGGCCCCGCGAATGCGGGCGAGACCTAGTAGTTACGAAAATCTCATGCTTTGTATTAACGATATTAAATTTATCTGACTCGCCTGCTTCTATCAATCTTACAACGCAGGTAATACCTGAAGAATACCTTTGCTAGTGATTGCAGAGCCAGATTCGTCGCGGCTTGTCATGTGCTAGAGAGCAGCAGCGCCCGCACCAGCATGCTGGCCACCATGAGCAGCAAGAACAGCACCAAGACAGACATATCGACGGCGACGCCACCGGTACGCAACGGCGGAATCACCCGACGCAACGCTTTGACCGGCGGATCCGTCAGCATAAATAGCACTTCGGCGATCATGATGAACCACCGCGGTGGCTGGAAAGTCCGGCCAAAGGACTGGATCATCTCAATGATGATGCGCCCAACCAGGACCAACGTATACAGCCGAATGGCAACGAGAAGAATTACTCCGAGCATTATCACGGGCGCCTACTTTACCTGATCACTAATGGGTGGAAACCTGGTTCTAGCTTGTCGACGCCACAGCTGACTGAACGCCACGGTTCACAAACACTGCGGCAGTCATCCACAGCAGTTACCGCAAGCCTGCGGCACGCTCCAGATCAATACTGGTGACCTGTGCTTGTTCCGGAACAATCGCAAAAATCTTACGATCAGTATCCAATTTAGCGGTGACGTTTTTCATCTGTCCGCGCAAAGCGAAACACAGACCTGCAGAGAAGTCAATGATGCGCTTGGCGACACCACGTTCAGCATCCGTAATCTCGAACACCACGACATCACCATCGCGGAATGCCTCCCCCATCTTGCGGGCTTCGTCATAGCTCACCAGCGACAACGCCACCACACTCGGGGTTGGATTTACCGCCGGACCTGCAGCCGGGGCAGCTTGGTAGCCGTCATAACTACGCGCACGGCCAGGCGCCGGTGCCGCTTCGGGTTCCCGCAATGGCTCGCGGTCATACCCATAATCGCGACCGGCAACTTCCCGACGCGGTGGCACATCACGGTAACCGCCATCGCGGGCGTCGTCACGCATGGGAGCATCCCGGTAGCCGTCGCGTCGGTCATAGTCGGCGGCTTCTTCATACTCATAATAAGCGTCGTCTTCTGGCCCAAAGAAGAATTCTTTGGCAGAGCGCATGATAGACATTGGCTTTCCCCTTGTGTGTTTAACTAGTCATCTAAATTTTCTCGAAGCCGTACGAAGCCGCTACTGTACGTATCCGCTGCTTAAAAAGCTACTGGTCGCGGCCCCATTATACCGGTACCGACACGCACGATGTCACTGCCAGCAGCGACTGCTTTATCCAGGTCAGCTGACATTCCGGCGGACAAATACAACCTGCGGCCGAACCGTGCAGCAAGCTTGTCGCACAACTGCCGGGCATCGGTAAATACCGCAGCGGCATCAGCATCTAATGGCGGCACCACCATAACGCCAGCCAGCGATAGCCGATCCAGCTTTTCGACGTGCGCGGCCAGTTCTTCTAAGTCCGTGGCAGGCAGCCCGCCACGAGAGGTGTCACCATCGGCAGAAAGCTGCAAGTATACGGGAAGCACAAACTCTGCATCGCGCTGTTCGCGTTCGATTGCCAATCCGACGCCACGATCGAGGGCGTCGGCAAGCTTCCGCGAATCCAGCGAATGCACACTGTATGCCCAGCGTGCGACGGAATTCGCCTTTTTCGTCTGTACCTGGCCGATCATGTGGAAACGTACATGCGGCAGTTTTTCCGCTTTGTCGCGGGCTTCTTGTTCCCGGTTTTCTGCCACGTCCAATTCTCCGAGCTCAGCCAAAGCGGCAATGGCTGCAGTCGGGTGAAACTTCGTCACGGGCAACAGGGTGATTTCTTCCGGCGTGCGGCCATGTGCACGGGCTGCCTTCGCGATCAGTTCTCGGGTGTGTGCGAGATTCGCTGCAAGCTGTGCCTGGTCTAGGCCCGACTGTGCGCGCTCAATGTCATCAGACATAATTACTTCCCTGTCAACCAAATCACGCCAGCTTGCCGTCCAGTGCGGCCTTCCCGGCGGTACGAAAAGAAGTCTTTCTCAGCGATCGTGCACCGTGGATCCGCCTCAATCGCAGTCACGCCTAACCCCATGAGCTGGCGCACCAGCCCGGCACGAATATCGAGTCCGGTAGTGCCCTGCGTCGTCGTTGTGCGCGCGCCCGGCAAGTGCTTTTCTACATCTGCCGCCATGGCAGGCGGAACTTCGTAGTTTTTCCCACTGGCCGCCGGACCCAATAAAGCCTGAATAGCGTGCGGCCCCGCACCAAGCTCACGCATCTTTTCCACGGTGCGTGGGACAATCCCGTTGCGCGCGCCCATCCTGCCAGCATGCACGGCCGCACAAACGCCAGCGTTCGGATCAGCCAGCAGAACCGGCACGCAATCGGCCACCAGCACCCCCAAAGCCAAACCAGGCACCGTCGTTACGACAGCATCTGTAACGGCAATCGGTTCCGCGCTGGGTTCACGCACCACCGTGACAGTATTGGTGTGCAACTGCTCCATCCACTGGATGTGCTCTAGCCCCAACACGTGGGCAAGCCGTGCACGATTGTGTGCAACCGCGTGTGCATCATCACCCACGTGATCTGCCAGGTTGAACGAGTCAAAAGGTTCCTGCGATACCCCGCCTTTCCGCGAGGTGAACACCATGCGCACCGGCCGCTTATCGACGTCGGCAGGCGCAGGTACAGCTGCGCCACCCGGGCCAGATTCGGAGGAATCATCAGAAGCCATAAACAAGCCTAAGCCTTAGCGCATGAAATCTGGTACGTCGAGATCATCGTCTGGCTCGGCAGCGTGCTGTGGCTGACGAGGCTCCGGAGCATCGTGGAAACGCTCGTTGGAGGTAAACAAACCACCAGAACGGCTGGTCTGCGTCCGCGGCTTTTCCCGCTCGCTGAACAAAGATCCACGTTCTGGGCGTGCTGGCTGCGGCTGGGAAGCCTGCGCTTGCGAGCGAGCAGCATTATCAGCGGCCGGGCCGCGCTGCACTTGTGCACCAGACTGCGCGGTTACTTCCTGCTTGCCGTATTCATCCTGCAGGTTCGCTTGGGCATCGAAGCCGGTAGCAATGATGGTCACGCGGACTTCATCACCCAAATTGTCGTCGATGATGGTACCGAAGATGATGTTGGCATCTGGATCCGCCTTTTCTTCCACCATGGTGGAAGCCTGGTAGACCTCTTGCAATCCCAGATCCGAGCCACCAGCAATGGACAACAGCACGCCCTTGGCGCCTTCCATCGTGGATTCTAAAAGCGGAGAGTTAATTGCCTGTTCCGCGGCAGTCATCACACGTTCATCGCCACGAGCAGAACCCACACCCATCAGAGCAGAACCAGCCTCAGCCATAACGGAGCGCACATCGGCAAAGTCGACGTTGATCATGCCCGGAATGGTGATCAGGTTGGTAATACCCTGCACACCGTTGTGCAGTACTTCATCGGCGGCCCGGAAAGCTTCCATCATGGATAGGTTGGCATCACCCAACTGCAGCAGACGATCGTTCGGAATGACGATCAAGGTATCGCACACTTCGCGCAGCTCAGCGATACCAGCCTCAGCCTGACGGGAACGGCGCGCTCCTTCAAATTTGAACGGACGGGTAACGACGCCGACGGTCAGCGCGCCCATCTTCTTCGCAATATTCGCCACGACTGGTGCAGCACCCGTGCCGGTTCCGCCGCCCTCGCCTGCGGTAACGAACACCATGTCGGCGCCGCGCAGGGTCTCTTCCAATTCGGACTTGGAATCTTCTGCAGAGCTGCGGCCAACCTCTGGGTTCGCACCAGCACCCAGACCACGGGTGGCTTCACGGCCAATATCGTGCTTGACGTCGGCATCAGAAAACAGCAGCGCCTGCGAGTCCGTGTTAATCGCGACGAATTGGACCCCTTTGAGTCCCTCTTCGATCATGCGGTTCACTGCGTTGACGCCGCCGCCGCCAACGCCAACGACCTTGATATCAGCAAGGTGATTGTTAGGTGAGGTCATAAGAGGTTTTCCGGCCTTTCAGGTTCTGCTTTTCGTCTAGTCGGTCGTTACTGCGTGCGAGTTACTTGACTATCTTGATTGACACTTATGTAATTTTGGCGCATATTTCCACGCGTGTCGAACACCTAAACCTTTACTTTAGGGTACTGAACTGGGCTTTCGGCCTAACCTTACGGGCGATCACCCCCTGCGATCACCCCCGAAAACTCCGGTGCGCCATCCGCACTCCAACGCTAGCGAACAGTCACCAAACTTGGGTTGGAAATATCCCAGTGCTGACCTTCCCGGTGAATCACGTGTTCTAACGCTGCTGCCTTCTGTTCGTTCGCATCATCGACACCCCAGTAAATCGTGCGGCCATCATGCAGCCGTAACTCCATGGCATGCGAGGATTTCACTTCCAGAGACGCGATTTCTCGACGAATCGGATCCGACACGGTGGCGATCGCAGCGACTGCAGCATTGACCGCGGCCTCATCCTCTACTTCGCCGGTGATCTCCACGGCCTCATCCGGCGGCGTATCAATCAAAAAAGCATGCCCTTGGTGATCGATCAGGTGCGCACCATCATCATGTTCGACGAACCCAACAACTTCGCGTTCGGTGACCGCGATATCCACCGTCGAAGGGAAATGCCGGGACACAGTTACTCCCCGCACCCATGGTTGCTTCGCAATGCGACTCGCCGCACCCGAAGCATCAATGCGCAGAAGGTTATCGCCTTCGGCAATTCCACTGTCTGCAAGCACCGTCTCCGCACTCACACGCTCAGCGCCGGAGACCTCAATGGAATTAACCCGAATTACGGGAAAAATCCAGACCACCACAGCGGCCAGCAGCACAACCGCCACCACCGCAACAACAGATAAAGTCAGTGGTTTCTTCCGCACGACTAGCTACCGGCCTGTTCCGTATTCTCTCGCAGATGCTGCAAAATCTCAGGTGCTACAACCGTGACCGACCCCGCACCCATCGTCAACACCAGATCATGCGGGCCGGCAAGCGAAGCCACCGTTTCTGGAACCGCCGACATGTCAGGCTCATAACGTACGGTGACAGACTCCTCCATCGCGTTGGTGATAATGCGGGAGGTCAACCCCTCCACCGGGGTTTCTCGGGCACCGAAAATATCCAAGACCACGCAGGCGTCGGCAAGCGAAAGCGCCTGGGCAAACTCCTGATAAAACTCTCTGGTCCGCGAATACAGATGCGGTTGGAAACAAGCGATCACTTTGCCGCCTTGGGCTTCTGCCAACACCTGTTCACGCGCTGCCGTCAGCACCGCCATGACTTCCGTGGGGTGGTGGGCATAATCGTCGTAGACCTTCACCCCGTCGAATCGGCCGCCGTCGACCGCGCCGTGATATTCAAAACGCCGACGCACCCCGGCGAAACTAGCTACCCCCTCGGCCAATTTCTCGGGATCGACACCAGCGGCAGTGCCCGCCAAAACCGCGGCCACCGAATTCAACACCATGTGGTAGCCCGGGATCTGCACTAGATAATCCAACGACATCGCAGACTCTTCGGTGCTTCCCACTCCACGCGGCACCCGCAATTGCAGCCACACGCGCGTACCAGCTGCCAACACTTCCGTTGCAGTCACCTCAGCCACCAGGAGCCTGTCGACCTCCGGCGAGCGGGTCTGCGAAGCAGTGCCATAGCCCAACACCGTAATACCGCGCTGCGCGCACGCTACCGCAAGATCCGCAGTGTGGGCGTCATCCAGGCATGCCACCAGCACACCGTCGTCGGCAATAAGCTCAGCGAAATCACGGAACACCTGGAAGTAATTGTCCGCAGTGCCGAAGTAATCTAAATGGTCCGGCTCGATATTGGTCACCACCGCGATCGACGGACGGTAACGCAAAAGCGATGCGTCCGACTCATCTGCTTCTGCAACGAAGATATCCCCGGTGCCGTGATGCGCATTGGTACCAGCACGGTTCAACTGGCCACCAATAGCAAAAGATGGATCCACACCCGCGCCCTGCAATGCGGTAACCGCCATCGACGTCGTCGACGTTTTCCCGTGCGTCCCAGCGATCAACACCTGGGTAGAACCATCCATGAGCTCCGCCAACAGATCCGAGCGACGGATCACCGGGATGCCATGCTCAGCCGCAGCACGCAATTCCGGATTATCTTTCGGGATTGCCGCAAACGACGTCACCACAACCGTCGGCAAGCTCCCCGACAACTCCAAATTTTCAGCGTGGTGTCCGATGGCAATCTCCGCCCCCATCGAACGCAGCGCGCGCACCGGGCGGGAATCTTTCATATCCGAACCAGACACCGTGGCTTCCCGCGAGAGCAAGATCCGGGCTACACCCGACATTCCTGCGCCGCCGATCCCGACTAAATGCACCCGCGACAGATCGACCGTGTCGGGGTTCGTATTCAACTCTGCATGCATGTCTGACACGAGTGCTCTCCTAGTTAGTAGAATCAGGTGTTCTTATCGCCGGGCGCAGTTATTTTTGCGCATTCTTATTACCGCGCATTTTTAGTATCGTTCGCGGACGCGGATTCTTCCTCCGGGTCCTCAGCAGGCGCATGCCGGGAAGGATTGACTGAACGATCGAAGATGATGCGCTCAGCCAGCCGCCACGCAGCGTCTCCTTGTTCGCTCGCGGCAGCCGCAGTACGCATCTGCCGGTAGGTTGCGTCATCGCCGAGAATCGAGGTCACGGCGTCATGCATCACATCCGGCGAGAATTCCGCATCATCGATTTTGCGCGCAGCGCCCTCGGCAACGACAGCCTCACAATTGAGCCCCTGCTCACCATTACCATGTGGCAGAGGAACATAAATCGCAGGCAACCCGGAGGCAGAAACCTCGGCAACGGTCATCGCACCGGAACGGCAGACCACCAGATCCGCGACCGCCAAAGCTGCCGCCATGTCCTCGATATACGGCAATGACACATAATGCGCATGTTCACGCGGCGGCTCGTTTTTCTTTCCATACGCATGCAGTACCTGATACCCGGCGTCGACAAGCCGGTCGATGCTGCCAGCCACCGCAGCGTTGATTGACGCTGCCCCTTGCGAACCACCCGTCACCAAGATGGTCGGGCGATCTGTCACGAGACTAAACAACTCCCGGGCACGGGCAGCTTTCTCTCCACTGGGGTCCCCGCCTGCCAACTGCGGGCGCACTGGGATCCCGACAATATCGCCTTTCATGCCGGATCCTTCGATAGCGTTAAAGCCGGTACCACCCAAGCGCACACCCATTTTGTTCGCCATCCCAGCCAACGCGTTAGTCTCCAACACATAAAACGGGATACCCAAGGATTTTGCCGCCAAATACGCCGAAGCAGACACATACCCGCCAGTGCCAAACACGGCATCGGCGCGGTTTTTCTTGAGAATCTTTCGTGCCTGCCGGATCGAACGCAGCACCTTAAACGGCAACGCGAACAAATCCGCATTGATACGTCGCGGCACTGGCACTGGGGTAATCAGTTCTAAAGGAAAGCCACGGGCCGGAACAATATCGCTTTCCAGCCCGCGGGAAGTACCCACCGCCAGAACCTTTGCGCCGTAACGGTTGCGCAGCACCTCACCGACAGCCAAGGCTGGCTCAATATGTCCGGCCGTGCCACCTCCCGCGAGGACAACGGTCAGTGCCGAATCGGTCGTTGACGCCATGTTCCTGGTTGGCCTTTCTGGTTCGGGTGCGAGTGCGAATGATTGTGTGCGCTACGCGCGCTGGCGCTGGAGGCCGTACGCGACCGGGATGTCACCGCGGTGCCGAAGCGCTGGTCCGCTCGCCGCTGCTCCGGCCGCGTCTGTTGCGGGCGCCGTGCCGGCTGCCGCCGACCACTACGCTCCCGGGAGCGCTGGCCACCGGCTGCCGCGCGGGCGGAAGCAACGGCGACCGTAGGCTCAGGAATCATCAGCACCCGGTCGAACAGTGGGCGGCCGTAGCTTTGCATGTACGACACTGCCTCTGGTTCATGCCGGGCCACCGACGCCAATAAGCCCATCGCGCCGAGCGTGACCACGGTGGAGGTACCGCCGGACGAAATCAGGGGCAGCTGCACACCGGTCATCGGCATCAAGCCGATCACATAAGAGATATTATAAAACGCCTGTGATGCCACCGTAGCGGTCAAGGTAGCCGCCAATAGCGACTGGAATTGATTTTGCGCGCGCATGGCGGTACGCAAACCAAAAATTCCCAAGATCACGAACATCAGGATGACCAGCACACCGCCGAATAAGCCAAGCTCTTCGCCGATGATGGCGAACACGAAGTCATTTTTTGCCTCTGGCAAGTAGAACCACTTCGCGCGCGATTGGCCAATGCCGACTCCCGTCAGCGACCCGTCCGCCAGGGACAGAAAGCCCTGGTAGCTCTGGAATGCCGAGCCCCGGGTGTCGGTGAAGTTGCCGGTAAACGCACCGAAAAACGTCGTAAAGCGTTCCCCGCGGTAGCCGCCGCCCAAGAACACAAAGATCAATCCAACGAAAGCGCCAGTGACCGCCAGCGCGATCACGCGCCAGTTGATGCCCGCAAAGAACAGGGTGAATCCAACAACCACAGCGAAAGTCATCGCCACACCAAGGTTGCCTTCGGCGATCATCGCGCCAAAAAACACCATCGAAATCAAAATATAGATAACGAACGGATTATTCAGCCGCACTTCGCTCAGAGTGCGCGGCGGGCGTTTGTTGGCCAGGCTCAATGCACCAAACATGGCAACCGCGATGCGAGCAATCTCCGAAGGCTGCAGGCGAATCGGCCCCAGGACAATCCACGATTGCGAACCAACCTCGTTACGCCCCACACCGATACCGGGGACGAAAACCAACATGGTCAAAATACCCGCGAAGGCAAGAAACCACGGGGTAAGCCGCTTGACGGTACTAAACGGAGTACGCAGCGCCAACCAAAACGCCATTAATCCCAACACAACATAGAAGGTTTGCCGGAAAGCTTGCGCCCACACGGTATTACCTTCGATGACCGACCAGGTCATGGTCGCCGAAAACGCCATGACGACACCGATGCCGACTAACACAAAAATGGCGATGCGCAGCATCAAGTAATCCAAGCCAGGATGCTTGGGCATAACCAGCTTCCAGTTACGCAAGGTACGTCGGCGTCGTTGCGGGGTTTGTGTGGCCATGGTTAACCAGAGTAGTCGGATGTGGCCCTAGCGAACAGATCGCCACGCTGGGCCATGCCAGAAAACATATCGAGAGACGCCGCCGCCGGCGCCAACAACACCGTATCGCCTGCGCTTGCCAACCTGTGCGCTGCAGCAACCGCACGCTGCATGCATTCGCGCGGTTCTACAGAATCGATAATTTCTACCGGGATCTCCGGTGCCTGCTCCCGCAGTGTTTCGGCAATACGATGCTTGTCGACGCCGACCAGCACCGCGGCTTTGATGCGGTGTGCTTCCGCACGCACCAGCTCCGCAACGCTTGCGCCTTTCAGCTGGCCGCCTGCCACCCAGACTATGGAAGCAAGCCCCGCCATGGCCGCCTGCGCGGCATGCGGATTGGTGGCCTTAGAATTGTCGATATAGTCCACGCCATCGATGCTCGCGACCACTGCCCCGCGGTGCGCCGCGACGCGGTAGCGTGCCAGCCCTGCTGCAATATCGCTAGGGTGCACGCCGTAGTCATAAGCAGCGGCTGCTGCTGCCCCAGCATCCAATATCCCAGCCGCGCCCGGTGGTTGTAATCCCTCGGTGCGCGCGAGTTCTCTGGTTTCGAGGTCTGCATCGCCGGCCACAACCAGGGCGCCATTGACCACACCGACCTGCCCGGGCCGCGGAGCATATTGCGTAAACTCCCGCGAACTCAGGCCCTGCTCGCTGACAACCAGCTTGGCTTCGGCATCGTCAATACCCACCACACGCTTCGGCGCACGCAAGACCGCGGCTTTATCCGCGGCATAAGCAGCGAAGCTACCGTGCCAATCAATATGATCGTCGGCAATATTCAGCAGCACCCCGACATCCGGGGTGAGGCTCGGCGCCCAGTGCAGCTGGAAACTCGACGCCTCCAACACCAGAATATCCACCCGTGGTGTAGCCGCCAGCGCTGCAAACACCGAAGCGCCGATATTGCCTGTGGCCAAGGACCGCTTGCCGACGCGTTCCCCATGCGCATCCAAGATGGATGCCAGCATGCCCGTCGTGGTGGTTTTGCCGTTGGTTCCGGTGATAACCAGCCAATCGCGTTTCGGGCCATATACTCCGGCGCGATCCAGGCGATAGCCCAGTTCGACATCACCAATGACTTCCAATCCTGTATTCTGCGCAGCAACGAGTAACGGCGCATGCGGTGGCCAGCCGGGGCTGGTGACCACGAGGTCGAGCGCAGCAAACTCGGCACCGGATGCAAAATCGACCTCGCTGGCCGCCACGGCAGTCACCCGGGGTGTCGAATTCTCCCGGGCTTCTTCGGTACCGGCGTGGGTAGGCCGACCCGCCAATTCGTCGGCAAGCTGCGTTGCCGCCGCCAGGTTGTTATCGGCAATGATCACGTCCACGCCGAGATCCACCAAGGCTTTCGCACACCCTGCCCCGGACACACCGGCGCCAGCTACGAGCACGCGGTCGAGTTTAATATCCACAAGCGTTACCACCTATCAGTATTATCCGGGCAGAATGAGCAGGTCAGCATTATCCGGTGAGCATTATCCGGTGAGTAGCAGCCATTCGCCATAAAACAGCGACGTACCGAAGATCACTGCCATAGCAGAGAGCAACCAGAAGCGGATGACCACCGCGGTTTCGGCCCAACCACCATTTTCGAAGTGATGGTGGATCGGCGCCATCCGGAAAAAGCGCTTGCCGCTGGTGCGGTAGACAGCAATCTGAATAACCACCGAAGCCGCCTCGATGACGAAGATGGAACCGATAACGATCATCAGCAGCTCAGTGCGCGTCGTCACGGAAATACCAGCGACAAGACCACCGAGTGCCAACGACCCAGTATCGCCCATGAAAATTTTCGCTGGTGCAGCATTCCACCACAAAAAGCCCAAGCTGGCGCCGAGACCTGCAGAAGCCAAAATGGCGATATCCAGCGGGTCCCGCACCTGATAACACGCAGCATCGACGGCATGGGAACACGAATTTCGGAACTGCCAGAAGGTAATTAGCGTGTAGCCACCCATAACCAGTGCGGTGGATCCAGCGGCTAAACCATCGAGCCCGTCGGTGAAGTTGACGGCGTTCGACCATGCGGAGATCAAAATATACATGAAGATAACGAAGATGATGGTGCCGATAATCACGCCACCAGCAGCGATATCAAAGGTGTCGATATCACGGATAAACGACAAGTTCGTCGATCCCGGCGTGAGCCCTTGATCATTAGGAAACTGCAGCACCAAAATCGCGAAAGCGATGGCCAACACCAACTGGCCAACGAGTTTCCCTGTCTTATTCAGCCCCAGGTTGCGGGACTTAAAGAGTTTGATTGAATCATCGGCAAAGCCCAGCGCTGCCAACCCGAGAACCAGGCCGAGCACCAACAAACCCGAGGCGGTAAATGATCCCGCGTTCGTCAGCAAGCCAAAGATATTGACCAGGACGTAAGCCACCGTAATGCCCAGCACGATCGCGATTCCGCCCATGGTTGGGGTGCCGCGCTTACGCATGTGCGAACGGGGACCGTCTTCGCGGATCTCTTGGCCCCGGCCCACGTTAGTGAAGTACCGGATCAGCACCGGAGTCGTGAAAATCGCGACCAGGAAGCTGATAACGCCGGAGAGAATAATCTGAGTCACTGGTTACTGTTCCTTATGCTTTGCTCAATGCTTCTTGTCTACGCTGCTTCTGATCGAAGCCTGGTTTATGCAGTTAGGCTGGTGTGCCTAGCAGCTGCTCGGCAACCCGCCACAGGCTCCACGCGTGTGAGGCTTTCACCAAAACCACTGCGCGCTGCTGTGCCGGACGAAGGATCTCTTCCACTGTACGCGTCGCACCATTCACATCTGCAACATGGCGGGTGCTAATCCCAGCTTGCCGTGCACCGGCTACCAACGCGTTGATGTTTTCGGTCTTGCCGACGGCTACCAGCGTGTCGACGCCAAACTGATCTAATTGCGCGCCTAATTCCTGGTGCACAGCAGCTGCATCAGAACCCAACTCGCTCATTTCGCCGAGCACCGCAATCGCCTGCACCGGCGCAGGCGCGGCAGATGCCAGCGCCGCAAGCCCTGCCCGCATCGATTCTGGATTCGCGTTGTACGCATCGTTGATGACGGTGACGTTATCGGCACGCTGGCGCACATCCATTCGGTGCGCCGATACCGCAGTGTAATCCCCCAGCGCGACGGCGATGTTTTCCAGCGAAACACCTGCTTCTGCCGCGACTGCTGCAGCCGCGAGCGCGTTGCTGATTTGGTGGGCACCCATAACTTGTAGACGCACCGGAACAGACTGTCCATCCGGAGTGTGCAAGTCAAAAAACGGGCGTGCAAGCTCGTCGAGCGTGACCTCACTGGCATAGTAATCCGCGGTGGTTACGCCTTCGGCAGAAAAAGTCACCACCTTGCCCGGGGTTCTCGGCGCCATGCCCGCGACCACCGGATCGTCGGCATTCAGCACCGCGATACCGCCCGCGCTCGCTGTCGGCACCGCTTCAATCAACTCGCCTTTAGCTTGCGCAATCGTGTCCTTGGAACCAAACTCTCCCAAATGCGCGCTGCCCACGTTAAGCACGGCACCGATGCGCGGCGGAGCGATCTCTGCCAGCTGGGCGATATGCCCAATACCGCGTGCGGATAGTTCGGCGACGAGAAATTCTGTATCCGCCGTACAGCGCAGCGCGGTATACGGGTGGCCAATCTCGTTGTTAAAAGAACCCGGCGGGGCGATCGTCGGGCCAGCCGTCGACAAGATCGCCGCAAGCATGTCTTTCGTGGACGTCTTTCCGGCAGAACCAGTCACCCCCACCACCGTGAGTGCACCATGCTCGGTCAATTCGGTCACCACTGCGCGAGCAAGCGCGGCAAGAGCGGCCAACAACGCACGTACCGAGCCGTCCTCATCATGGGCGAAGACATAGGCCTGTGAACCGGCCGCATCGTGTGACTCAGTAACTTGCGAATCTGTTTCGTGCGACTCAGTTTCGTGCATCTGCGGCAGCATGGGCACGATGATCGCCGGAGTGCCCACCGGGCGGGCCGCCAACGTCACCACAGCCCCAGCCTCGTGGGCTTTGTGCGCGAAATCGTGACCGTCAACCTTGGCGCCCGGCAAAGCCAAAAACAACCCACCTGGGCTAACTTTGCGGGAGTCGAATTCCACCGAACCAGTGACCCGCACATCCGGATCAGGAACGTTATCGAGCCGCCCGCCAACAATATCGGCAATCTGTGCGATGGTAAACGGAATCATTATTTCGCCTCTTTTCCGGCCAGAGCCTGGGCAAGCACAGTGCGATCGTCAAATTCGTGCACGGTATCACCCACGATTTGGCCAGTCTCGTGGCCTTTGCCCGCCACGACGATGGCATCGCCAGCCCGTGCCCAATCGACCACAAGCTGAATAGCTTTGGCTCGATCGCCTTCTTCTACTAGGTGCACAGCTTCGTCTGCCGAACCCACAGCCACACCCGTCCTGCCAGCTGCGTGCAGCGCTTCACGTGCGCCCTGCATAACGGCCGCGCGGATCGGTGCGGGATCTTCGGTACGCGGATTATCATCCGTGACCACAACATAATCGGCGTGCTGCGCAGCAATACGCCCCATGATCGGGCGTTTCGAGGAATCACGATCACCACCGCAGCCGACCACAACGCCCACGCGGCCACTGACCTGCCCACGCAACGTCGCCAACACAGCTTCCAACGCGCCCGGTTTATGCGCATAATCGACTACCGCGACAAAATCCTGGCCTTCGGCCAGCGATTCCATCCGCCCCGGAACCGCGACGGTTTCCACCCCGCGCACAAACGCAGCGATGTCGGCGTCGGCAAGCCGGGCCATCGCGCACGCCAACGCGGCATTAGCCACGTTGAAGCGTCCCGGAAGCGGCAGATTAAATGCTATTTTTTCACCAGCGATTCGCAGCTGCACTTGTTGGTTACCGCTGGCTGCCAGTTCCGCTGAGTCCACGATAACCTCGGCATTCGGGTGCACTGCATCGGCTGAATCCCCGCTGCTGAGATTCGTCTGCACACGCCAGCATTCCTGAACATTGTCGTCGGCAATAACGGCCATATCGCGCCCCCACTGCTCATCAACCACGATCGCAGCTTTGTGCGTTGCCAACTCTCCGCGGAACAACCGGGCCTTGGCCTGGAAATAATCCTGCATCGTCGGGTGAAAATCCAGGTGATCCTGCGATAAATTACTAAACCCGGCAACCGCGAACTGGGTGCCATTTACTCGCCCCAACTCGAGCGCGTGCGAAGAGACTTCCATAACGACGTGGGTAACACCCTGGGCCACCATCATCGCGAAAAGCTCCTGCAGTTTCGGTGCTTCCGGAGTAGTCAGGCTGGTAGGAACCTTGACGCCATTGATACGCGTACCCGTAGTGCCGATGATGCCGACCTTCGCGCCGGTAGCGCGCAATCCGGATTCCAGAATATAGCTCGTCGTGGTTTTCCCGGAAGTCCCGGTAATGCCGATGACCTGCATCTTCTGCGATGGGTGCCCATAAATCTCGGCGGCAATAAAGCCCAGCACACCACGTAGGTCGTCCACGACCCAGACCGGACGATCCTCACCCCGGTTCACCAATATCCCAGCACCGGCAGCATCCGTGAGAATTGCTGCAGCTGCAGTGCGTTCCGCAAATTCCGCACCGTGGACCCGGTTGCCCGGCAAGGCTGCAAACAGCTCACCGGATTTCACAGCTTTCGAGTCCAGACTGATCCCGGTGATGGTGTGCGCGGTGCTGGTATCACCGGCAAGCTTTCCGCCGAACTTTTCTAGCAGTGCGTCCAAAGATGTACTCATCGGGGGCGTGCTCCTTTTCGAAAACTAGGCCGGTATCGAATGCTGGGCCGGTGGATTCTACGGTTTTACGTCAATCGCTGCTTTATCGGTTCAGCCACCACTTTACGGTGCTTGCAGCGTCAAATCTGGTGCAGCTGGCGACGGCGGAACGTTGTCCCGATCCAGCAACCACGAGGCGATCTGGTGGAACAGCGGTCCGGCACTAGCTCCGCCGCCCCCACCATCGAGGACGCCGCGTTCTGGCTCATCCAACATGATCGCAACGACGAAACGTGGATCGTCCACGGGCGCGATGCCTGCGAAGGTGATCCAATAAGCGGAATTGGAATAAGCCCCGGTGTTCGGGTCGACCTTCTGCGCGGTTCCCGTCTTGGCGCTGATGTTATAGCCCTCAATATTGGCGTCCGGCGCGGTGCCGTTGTTGACGCCCGCTGGATCTGCCTGCACCGTAGCGCGGAACATATCAACCACGGCCTCTGCGGTTTCTTTGCTGACTACGCGCGTCTTTTCTGGTTTATCGTCGCTGGTCGAAGCGTCAGTCTTTTTGTCGTTCGCACCGTTGCCGTCATTTCCGTCGTTGCCGTCGGCCGCAGTTCCTGCGCTACCAGCGGCATCGTCGCTATTGTCCTTATCGTTGGCGTTCTTGTCGTCGCGGTCGGATTTGATGATGCGCGGTTCAACCCGTTCACCACCATTAGCCAGCGTTTGGAAAACCGATGCCATCTGCAACGTGGTCCACGACATGCCTTGCCCGATCGGAAGGTTCGCAAACGTCGAACCCGACCATTGTGAGCGCGGTGGCCGCAGCCCTGAGGACTCATTAGGCAACTCGATGCCCGTGGTTTCACCGATCCCGAACTTATTCAGGTATTCGTCGAACTTATCCTGGCCGAGCCTTTCTGCAAGCTGCAGCGTGCCGACGTTGGACGATTTACCGAAAATACCGGCCGTCGTATACGGCAACGGACCATGCGGCCAAGCGTCATTGACCGTGACATCCGCGACCTGGATGCTGCCCGGTACCGTGTGTACCTCATCTGGGGTGGTCAACCCCTCTTCAATCGCAGCAGCTGCCGTAATGATCTTTGCGACGGACCCGGGCTCATAAGGGAAAGAAATCGATCGGTTATCGAAGTGCTTGCCTTCTTCTAATTGCTTTCCGATATCACCATTCGGATCAATGGTATCGGTATTCGCCATCGCCAATACTTCACCCGTTGTGGCATCAAGCACGACAGCTTCGGCTGATTCCGCCAAAGAATTACGCTTGGCCTGCTCCAACTGCTGCTGCACATACGTTTGCAGATCCAAATCCAGCGTCAACTCAATATCTTTGCCGTCGACAGCTGGGGTCTCGTCACGCAAGGTACCGGGAATGACCTGTCCATTGGTGGAGACATCTTCTGTCGATCGGCCGTTAATGCCGGACAGCTTCGAATCACGTGAGGCCTCCAAACCAAACTGGCCGGTGCCATCCATCGAGACCCGCCCAACAACGTTTTCGCCGATCGCGCCGTTAGGATATTGCCGAATATCCTGGTGATCTGCTGCTACACCATGGAATCGCTCGGAAATTTCGGCGGCAACATCCGGGTCCACATTGCGCACGAGCACCTCATACTGAGTGTCCGCGTTGAGCTTATCCAGCAGGTCTTTCGACTTGAGATCCTGCTCATCATCGGAGGCTTCTTCGATAATCTTCGGAATCTCTCGAGACATTTCGCGCAGCGTTGTGCGGACGTACTCATCCTTTTGCTTGTCGTCAAGACGCTCATCAGATTCTAATTGCGCCTGCTCCCGTAGTTCTTTGCGCAGCGTGGTTGGCGAAACAGTCAGCGAGCGCGCCTGCATGGTGTAGGCAATCTGCTTGCCTTCCCGATCCAGCACTGCGCCGCGTCGAGCCGGGTCAACATAAATCCTTGCACGCTGGTCTTCAGCGCGCGCCGATAAATCTGGCCCCCAGACCACCTGCACCCAGGCAAGGCGCCCAGCCAATACCACAGCAAAAACAAGTAATAATGCCGCGATCAACCGCAAGCGCTTATGCATCAGCATGCGCTGCGCTGGTTGCGGCGTGCGCGAAGAACCTGGGCGTGCCGAACCATTCGGACTATGAGGGCCACGCTGCGCAGAAGATGTCACGGCGGAAATGTCACCTTCCTAATTAGCGGAAATTGGGCTGGTACGGCGCCTGTAATGGAGCTTGATTGTCGTGGTTTTCTGGGTTTTCTCCACCTGAGCGAGCCGCATCTGGGTCGCCAGCACCCGATTCGTTCGGGGCTGGTTGCTGGTTGCCTTCCACTTCCGCGGCAGCTCCTTCTGGGGCTTGCGGGGCACCAGCTTGCGGGTACGGAATGCCACGACGGCCTTCCGGAATTGACTCCAGTCGCTCACGCAACTCACCAATGCCGTCTGGATCACTCGAAGCTTGCCCCGGACGAACAGGCTCACCGTTGACATCAATAATAGGACGAGTGTCTGCCGAAGCCGGGCGATCTTCCACAATGTCGCCATTTTCTTCCCGACGCAGGATACCCGGCGACTCCGGAATCTCCAGCCCCTCGTCAACCGCATGCCCTGCGATCTCTGCCGCGGAACGCACGTTTTCCAGATCACGATGCAGCGTTTCTAGTTCGTTGTTCAGCTGGCTTTCTTCCGCGGTCAACACCTGCACACGGAAAGTCTGCTGCGTAGCAATACCTGACAGCCAAATCGCGAAAACGATGCCACCGACCATCATGGCGATAGCGACAATAGACAAGCGGGCGCGCGTCGTCACGCGCTTGACCGGATTTACCCTACGGCCGCGTACGCTAACAACCTGTTGCGAACCCAACCGGTGCGGGCCCTTGCCAGGTTGCGGCGAATTCTGCCGTCCACCGCTGCGCGATGGGCGTGACGGCTCAGCATAACCGACTGCCCCAGCAGCTGCCTGGCCGCTGCGAGCACGGACACCAGCCTGCCGGTTGGCTCGGGTATATTCTGCCCGGCGCGGCAGCGTCGCCGTGCCATTGCTAGAGGAACGATCCGCGGCGCTGCGCTGGCGTTCATCAGTATTGGTATACATCTCTAGACACGACCTTCCGAGTCCACCGCGGATGCGGCTTGTTGATCTTGCTGTGGGTTGTGCTCCGGCAATTTTTCGACAGCGCGCACCCGCACCGACGCTGCGCGTGGATTATCCTCGATTTCTTGCTGGCTAGCTTGTTCCGCCCCGCGAGTAACCACACGGAACTTCGCGGCTGTGCCCGGTAAGTCCATTGGTAGCCCTGCTGGGGTTTTCGACTGCGAAATATCACGGAAATGCGATTTGACTAGGCGGTCTTCCAAGGACTGATAACTCATGAACACCGCTCGGCCGCCATCCCGCAGCAAGCCGGTAATCATTGGCAGCGCGTTTTCGATGGCCGCCAGCTCCTGGTTCACTTCAATGCGCAGCGCTTGAAACGTACGCTTTGCAGGATGACCCCCACTACGACGTGCCGGTGCCGGGATGGTGGCATACAGCAGCTCTACAAGACGCTGGGAGGTCGTAAACGGTTCCTTGTCCCGCTCACGCAGCACCGCAGAGGCGATCTTGCCAGCAAATTTCTCATCGCCATACGTTTTCAAGATACGTGCGAGAGCACCATGCGAATACGTATTGAGGATATCCGCCGCAGTCGTCGGCGCCGAAGCATCCATACGCATATCCAGCGGCGCATCTGCCTTATAAGCGAAACCACGCTCCAGCTGGTCTAGTTGCATCGACGACACACCGAGATCAAACAACGCCCCAGTGATTCCCTGCTGGGCGGCGTCGACAAGAAGTTCAGGATTACCCGCATAACTCGCATCCGCTGCGGCAGCTTCCGAAGCATCCGTTGTGACTGCGGCTAGCTTGTCGCCAAATTCATCAAAACGGCACTGTACCGCGCACACGCGATCCAGGTACGGCTGCAAACGTTGCGTGGCCGAGCGTAAAGCATTCGCATCACGGTCAAGACCGATCACGCGCAACTGGGGAAACTGCTCGAGAAAAAATTCCGTGTGCCCGCCTGCACCCAAGGTGCCGTCGACAAGAATTCCGGTGCCACCCGAAGCTTCGATAGCAGGGGCCAGCAATTCCGCCATCCGCTCACGCATCACTGGGACGTGACCGTGGTCCTGTACCGGCTGCGCCGAACTCGCTTCCGCGGAATTAGCTGCATCAGTTGGGTGTGCCATGGCGACTGTCCTCCCCTCGCGCGATAAACGTCGTGATGATGGGGTGCATACAGGGCTCTGTTCGAGGCAGGTTTCTGATGTCGGGGAAGTACACCAGAGGCATCCGCCTCAAACAGAGTCCTTATACACACTCCGTGCGCTGCCTTAGAGAAGGCCAGCCAGCACTTCGTCAGCGTCGGCTGCGGAATACGCAGCTTCGGTCTGTTCTTGGTATGCGGCCCAGGACTCTTTATCCCAGATCTCGAGAAAATCCACAGAACCTACGACCACGCATTCCTTGGACAGGTTTGCATACTCGCGGTGCGCCGCTGACAAGGTAATACGACCATTGCCGTCCGGACGTTGTTCATCCGCGCTTGCTGCCAAGTTACGAATGAACGCGCGTGCCTCCGGGTTGGTACGTGAGACCGTTGCCGCTTTGCGTGCGCGAGCAGCGAACTCTTCCCGGGGATAGACCGCCAAAGAGTGGTCCTGCCCCTTCGTTACCATAAGCCCACCGGCGAGTTCGTCTCGGAATTTCGCCGGTAGTGTCAGCCGCCCTTTGTCGTCGAGCTTGGGAGTGTATGTGCCGAGAAACATTCTCGGTAACCTCCTGTCACTCAACTCCTCCGGTACACGGGTTTTCTCTGACCGTCACTTCCTTGTTCGTGCATACAGATTCACGCGTCCATGTCTGACATATCTGCGCGTTTACAAGATTGGTCGTGTCGGCTAAGCCCACTGTACCCCACTTTGCCCCACAATCAACCCCAAACACGTCGGCAACACGCGCAACACCGCCAGTATGGGCCTATTCATGCAGGTAGCTGGCATTAAATTGGGTGGGGGAAAATTCCTCAGATGCGCTGTGGACCACCGCTAAAACACCACCATTGTTTCGGGGTTTAGGCAGCCGCAACGCGGAACACAACAAGCCTAAGGGATTTAACTCTGAGGGCTCTGCCAGGGGTTCTAGCTGCGGCTACGGCCTGAGTCACTGCTGCCCGGTCCAGCAACGCAGCCAGCAGACCAGCACCGTGGGGCGAAGTGGGAATGGTGGGGCAAAGTGGAGATTATGGGTGCAGCACCCACGTGGTGGGGCAAAGTGGGGGGGCATGGCCGCAGCACATAGCGAAAACAGTTAGGCACGAGAAAACCCCACGATAACCGTGCAGATCACCATGGGGTTAAGCCCGCGTAACGCTAGAAAACGCTTAATTCTCGTCAAAGCGAGAGCGGAAGCGCTCCTCCATTTTGTCGCCCAAAGTGCGCTTACCATTAGCGGCGTTGTTATTGCGCACAGATTTAGCAGCCTTCGACTTCCCGCGCGAAGAGCCCGAGGAAGAATTCGACAGCGAAGCCGCGGAAAGCTGACTGTTGGAGTTCCCATTACCACGCAACATCCATACACCAGCACCGAACATCACCAAAAACCCGACGATGCTAATGGCGATATACCAAAGGCTAAACTGCGCGGCGGCGGCGCCACCGATGACAGCAACCAGACCGACTACTGCTAGCGCGACGCCACGGAGTGTGAGTCCCCCGCCCTCACCAAAACCAGTGAAGGGCGAATCATCTTCGGAAACTGAAGAGCCAAACTTGGGGTCCTCAGCAAGCAGCGACTCCTCAATCTCACGGAGTGCTTGCTGCTCTTGCTCAGACAGCGACACGGTGGTTCCTCCTGGTGGGGCAATAGGCATCCCATACGGCTTGCCGTCGGCGCGCATGGACACTTCTCACTAGCTTTTCTCTCTAGTTAACGCCCAGACTATCGCTATTGTTCCCGTAATTTCTACTTTTTGCGAGACCTCATCACACCAGATCGCGCCGAGCATCACAGTTGGCGCCATATTAAGCCGCAGTACGTTCCACCAGCGTCTGCGCAGCAACCTCAACGAGAAATTCATCCACTAATTTCAATAATGACATCACCTGCAGCTCCGAGATTTCTGCGCCCAGGCCAAGCCCAATATCCCGGCACACCCTGGAATACGGCTGAAACCGGTGGACCCACTGCTTCCCTGCGGCATCAACCAGCGCTAGCTGCTCCCATGCGCTTGTCGGCTTCCGACGGCGTTTCCCCACCGGAGAAACTGCAACCCGCGCACCAGCCAAACGGAGGCCAGCCCAGTAAGCGAATTCCAGTGCCTGGCTAGCATCACCATCGCGGAGGTAGGCACGCGCCTTACCCATCAGCATTTCCGCGCTTGCTACCAGCTTGCGGTGCCGGGTTAGCGCTGCAGAGTCCACTCGAGCACTGCCTGCCCCAGCACGAGAAATAGTGGCTCCAGAACGGCGCGTACGTGGCTGCATTCCACCCCGGCGCAAGCTGGCAGTGTGGTTAAATTTAGTGGTTGCAGAAATAACTTGTGGCATAGTGTTCAACCTCGCTCTATATTTCGCTGCTACGTCGTTGCTATATCGTGTCGCTGCTACATCGTGTGAAATTGAGACTATGCCCGGCCGCTCACACCCACCCTGCCGGATACGCAAATCTGTTCGAAAGAATATCGCCAACCCCATGAAGATCGAATACCGCCGCCTATCGCCACAGGAATTTTCCCTGCTAGCACCCGAATTAGTCAGCATTTACCTTGCCGCAATGGAGTATTCGCCACACGTCGCAAGCAACCGGATTAAAGCCTGGCGGCGTGACATCTTCCACCCCGGGTTTAGCGCCATCATTGCGGTCGTTGGCGACACGATCATTGGGGTGGCCTACGGCTTTTTGGGCTACCGCGGTTACTGGTGGGACAACCATCTGCGCACGTTTTTAGAACAGGCTGGAACCACCAACAAATACCGCCCGCAACTCAGCAGTTACGCCGAGCTCGCCGAATTGCACGTACTGCCACAAATGCAAGGCCATGGCGTCGGCAAGCGCCTTTTAAGTCGACTGGCCTGGAATATGCCAGCCGATTACCTTTTGCTTTCCACACCAGAAGTCGCAGACGAATCCAACCGGGCATTTGGCTTATACCGCTCACTCGGCTTTCGTGACATCGTCCGCCACGTGCACTATCCAGGTGATCCCCGCGCCTACGCGATCTTATCTGCCCCACTCCCCTTAGCCGATACGTCCAACCAGTAGGCTCACAGGTACTGAAAGCATTGAAAACCAGCCAAGCTCAGCCAAGTCAAACCAGATAACGACGCTGACGCCCTGGCACCGACCACCCCGCAAGGATTTTTCCGTGGCATTCGAATTGCGTGATCAGAACGAGCCATTCTTAGCACTCGAGCAACTTCCCGACGCCGCGCACGGCGCACTCGAAGACTTTTTTGCTTCGCGACGCCGCGAGCTCAGCCACATCGGGGCACCGGTAACACAGGCGATCGACTATCTAGAACGCTTCGTGCTGGACGGCGGAAAACGCATCCGCCCGCTGTATCTCTGGGCGGGTTTCTGCGGCGCCCAGGCGACAGGATTAACCGCAAGCTCCGGCGCAGGCGAAGACCACGATGCTGTGATCCGCGCCGCGGCCTCCCTCGAACTCATCCAGGCCTGTGCGCTTATCCACGACGATATTCTCGATGCCTCCGAAACCCGGCGCGGCAAACCAGCTGTGCACCGGCAGGTCGCTGATACACACGACGCACAAGGCCTGCTCGGTGATGCCGGGCATTTTGGTACCTCAGTGGCGATTTTGCTGGGAGATATGGCACTGGCCTGGGCCGATGACATGTTCCGCGAATCCGGAATTTCCCCACAGGCACTACTTCGCGCGCAGCAACCTTGGCATCATATGCGGCAAGAAGTCATTGGGGGCCAAATGCTTGATATTTCCATCGAAGCTCATGCCGACGAATCCCGCACGCTGGCCGCCAATGTTAATCGCTTCAAAACCGCCGCGTACACGATTGAACGCCCCTTGCACTTGGGCGCGGCAATCGGCGGCGGATCCGAGGAACTCATCACTGCTTTCCGCGGCTATGGCCGGGATATTGGGATTGCCTTCCAGCTTCGCGACGACCTACTGGGTGTATTTGGGGACCCCGAGGTGACCGGCAAACCTGCTGGGGATGATTTACGCGAAGGCAAGCGAACAGAACTGATCGCACTGACGTTGTCGCGGGCCGACGAACGTGACCCACACGCCGCAGCTGATCTCCGACGCCTGTTGGGCACCACGTCCGATCCGGCAGACATCAACCGCATGCGGGAAATCATCACTGCTTCTGGTGCCGTCGATGAAATCGAGCGCGACATCGACCAGCTGCGTGAATCCGGTTTGGCGCAGCTGCGCGCGGTCAGCCTGCGCGACGACGTGCGCGCCAATTTGGAATCACTCGCAATCAAAGCCACGAGGCGTCACAGCTGATGACTGTTCGACTACCCATTCCGCGCCCACTATGGCTCGGGCTAGCAGCGACCGTATTGCTCACGGCCTCGTCATTTGGTGCGGGAGCCGTGCGCAACCGGGGCGGTATCCTCCACGAACTCGGATGGAGCTTTCTTACCTTCGGCCACGCGCGTGGGCTCGCCAGCGTGGTCTACTGGATAGCACTCTTCTTGCTGGTTTTCGCGTGGGCATTGCTCGGACGCCACATCGTCGGCAAGCCGTCGTGCGGTGAGCAAGACACTAAGGCGACACAGCCGGCTACCGCCTCCGTCGGCAAGCATATTGCGGTGTGGGTGGCCCCACTGTTATTAGCAGGTCCCTTGGCCTCCCGTGATGTCTATTCGTATCTGATGCAAGGCGCGATGCTGCGCGACGGCTTCGACCCCTACAACGACGGTGCGGCGGTTAATCCAGGACCATATTTGCTGGAAGTCTCCCACGATTGGCGCAACACCACCACCCCGTATGGGCCGCTACATTTGTGGACCGGTGAGATAATCACCAGCATCGTCGGCGACAATGTCACAGCCGGAATTATAGTTTATAAATTGCTCTCTATCCTGGGCTTTGCCGGAATTGTCTACGCCGTGCCCAGGATCGCCCGCCATGTGGGTGGCAATGCAGAACTCGCATTATGGATGGCTGCGGCAAACCCTGTGATGATCCTGCACCTGATCGGTGGCATGCACAACGAATCCGTGATGGTCGGACTGGTCTCCCTAGGGCTATTGCTGGCGCTGCGGAAAAAATTCCTGCTCGGCATCGCACTGATCGCGGTTGCGGTCTCACTCAAGGCTACCGCGGGCATCGCCCTACCATTCGTGGTGTGGATGATGGTGCGCCACTACACCGCGCTAGACGACCCACTGTGGCGGCGGCTACTCAGCCTACTGGTCACCGGCGTGGTTGCCGTGGCTGAAACCGTTCTCGTGATCGCGGCCGTGACCGTTGCTTCTGGGTCATCGTGGGGCTGGCTGACTGAAATCACCGGAAACTCCAAGGTAGTTAACCCACTGGCCCTGCCGACCCTGGTGACCGACGTGCTCGTCGGCGGGGTGCTCGGTTTAGCCGATATCGAGCTCACGTACAACCAGGTGCTCGCATTAACTCGCACAGTCGGCTCGCTGCTGATGCTGGCTGGGCTCGTCATCGCGTGGCTGGTATTTCGGAAAACCCAGCGCGCAACCGTCCAAGGCATCGTCGCCGCGTACTCGGTTGCCTTTGTGGCCAACTCCGTGACATTGCCCTGGTATTACGCCTCACTGATTTCGCTAGTCGGAGTCGCGCGCCCACCGATGTGGGTGTGGAAGCTGGCAACCGGCGCTTCGGTGTTTATCGGGTTGGGTTTCGCCGCTGGCGGCAACCATCAATTCTACAACCTGGTGTGGGTAGTGGTTACCGGCGCGGTGGCTTGGGCGCTGACGGTGCTGGTGTTCCCTCTTGGTGCGCGGGTCAGTTACCCAGCGGCGCCGGTGCAGCACGATCCGGACAAAATGCAGACGATTACAGAGCCAGTGCCTGCGCGCGGCGAATAACTTCGCGCGCCAAATGCCCGTGCAGCGCATCGATCGGGCGAGACGGCAAAGTCTCATCCGGGGTAAACAAATGCTCGAAAATCTCATCATTGCTGAAACCACCGTCAGAGAGCACAGTGATTATGCCAGCAACGTGCTTGCTGATCGCACCCTTGTCATTGAAAAATGCCGCAGGCACATAGCGCTTGCCCGAAAGTTCCACAGCGATGATGCGCTTGGCCGACAACAAGTCGTGCACCCGCGTGATGCGCAGACCGAGCTTGTCGGCAACCTCCGGAAGCGTCAGCAGCGTCTCGTCGGCAAGCAAAGTAGCTAGCGTTTTTTCGCTCAATTGTTTTTCGTTATCCAACACGCCACTACTCTACTACCAGCGCTCAACCACAGGTGCTCAGCAACCAATGCTCAGATACCTGGACTCTGCTACCTGTATGAAGCCGCAACGCTTATCCAGTCGGACCGCGGAACTCACTGCCCTGCTACACACTTCGCACCGGTTATCAGTCATACTGGAGACCATGACAAGGCTGGAACAAGGCGAGGTGCTGGAAGATCGCTACCGCATAGATCGAGCAATCGCACGCGGCGGCATGTCCACGGTATACCGCTGCCTCGACCTTCGCCTGGGGCGCGCAGTAGCCGCGAAAGTGATGGACGGCGACTACCTGGATGACCCCATCTCACGCGACCGTTTTACCCGGGAAGCACGCGCGATGGCACAACTGCGCCACCCCAATATCCTGGGCGTATACGATTTCTCGTCCGCCGGCGAACACGTCTATCTCATCACCGAGCTGATCACCGGCGGCACCCTCGGCGAGTTACTCGCAGAAACCGGGCCGCTGGATCCCGCCACCGCCACCGTGATGCTGCGATCCGTGTTACAGGGGCTTTCTGTCGCCCACGCGAAACGCTTAGTGCACCGCGATATCAAGCCACACAACGTACTGATCGACGCCGATGGTGGCATTAAACTTGCCGATTTCGGCTTGGTGCGAGCGATGAACAACACGCAAAAAACCTCGAATCAGATCGTCGGCACGGTCTCGTATATTTCGCCGGAGCAGGTCGACGGTGGCCGCATCACGCCCGCGACCGACGTCTATTCCGCGGGGATCGTGCTGTTTGAGCTGCTGACCGGCCAGGTGCCATTCGTTGGTGAGACTTCCCTGGGGCGCGCACTCGCCCGGCTGCACAATGATGTGCCAGCCCCCTCAGATTTGATCGACGGCGTGCCACCGCTCTTCGACGCCTTGGTGGCTTCTGCAACCACCCGCAACCCGGATGAGCGTTTCCGGGATGCCCGAGAATTTTTGGATGCGCTTGACGACGTCGCCAGTGAGCTGCAACTTCCCCATGTTGCCGTGCCAGTACCCGAAAACGCGGCGGCACACCGAGCCGCAGTGCACACACCATTTGCGGAATCTCCCCTGCCGGAAGCAACGGCACACTTGCCTCTCGCCGACGACGAGGATAAACCCGCTGGCATTATCCCAAACAGCTCCGCTAGCCGAGCCCCAAACGGCGTCCCCAACGACAGTGCCTCCAGCGACAACGCGCAACCGCGGGAAACGCTTGCCGACGGCACCGTCGCCGATACCCCAGGAAGACCCACTCCGCCAGCTGCGATGCCCGCAGGTTTCGGTGGCCCGGTAAGCCCAGCCGCGCCACCGGTTGCGCCAGTACCACCGCGGGCGCACAACGAAACACGGCTAGAAGGCCCCTTTGCAGACAAACCGCAGCCTCCGGCTCCACCGGCAGCAGCAAGCCCAGCGCCAAAAGAAAAACCACTCAGCAACCGCTCCACAGTGAAGCTGTTGCTGGTGGTTCTGGGAATGGCCGTGGCAACCGGCGCTGTCGCCGTTGCCAGCTGGTGGTTCGGTTCAGGCGGTTACGGCTATATGCCGCAGCTCTGGCTCTAGCAGAAATTGGTGTTCGCAGCGGTACAGCGCCCGCTAGAGTTGCCTACTACCGGTGAGCAGTAACTGCCGTGTGCCGCGGATTAATTACGCAGCATCTCCGCAACCAAGAAGGCCAGCTCAAGAGACTGCTGAGTATTCAACCGCGGATCCACTTTAGACTCGTAACGGCCAGGAAGATCGATATCCGTGATATCTTCTGCGCCTCCTAGACACTCCGTAACATCTTCGCCAGTCAGCTCGATGTGGATACCACCTGGATGAGTACCCAGTGCGCGGTGTACCTCGAAAAATCCCTGGACTTCATCGATGATCTTGTCGAAGTGTCGGGTCTTATAACCATTCGATGACGTGAACGTGTTGCCGTGCATCGGGTCAGACTGCCACACAACTTTGTGGCCTGATTCTTCCACGGCTTTAATCACACCAGGTAAAACGCTGCGGACTTTGTCGTGTCCCATGCGCGCCACGAAGGTCAGGCGCCCTGGTTCCTTATCCGGATCCAGTTTGTCGGCGTACGCCACGGCTTCTTCCGGCGTGATCGACGGGCCAATTTTGATACCGACCGGGTTGGCAATCAAGGCGCAAAAGTTAACGTGGAAGTCATCCAAACCACGGGTTCGCTCACCAATCCAAACCTGGTGCGCCGAGAGATCGTAGAGTTTGGTCTCATCATTTTCGTCTTTGCCTAAACGCAGCATTCCACGCTCATAATCGACGAGCAAAGCCTCATGCGAACAGTAAATATCGGCGGTTTTCAGGACAGAGTCGTTAACGCCGCACGCGTCCATGAAACGCAGACCACGCGAAATCTCATTCGCCAATGCTTGGTAGCGCGCGCCTGCAGACGATGTAGCAACAAATTTCCGGTTCCACTCATTCAACCGGTGCAAATCAGCAGTTCCGGAGGAGGTCAACGACCGAACCAAGTTCATTGCGGCCGATGAGTTAGCATACGCACGAATCATGCGGGCGGGATCATGGCGGCGGGCTTCTTCCGTCGGCTCCACACCATTAACGATGTCGCCGCGGTAATTCAGCAACCCATTACTGTCGTGATCAGCAGAACGTGGTTTCGCATACTGGCCAGCAATACGTGCAAGCTTGACCACCGGAGTGGACGCACCATATGTCAGGACCACTGCCATTTGCAGCAGGGTTTTGATGTTTCCGCGGATGTGCGGTTCAGTATTGGTCTCAAAAGACTCTGCACAGTCTCCGCCTTGGAGCAAAAAGGCTTCGCCATTAGCAACCTGGGCCAACTGCGATTTCAAGGAATAAACCTCAGGTGGCAGCACAATCGGTGGAACCGATTCCAGAATCTTCCGTACGTTATCTGCTTGGGCGCGATCCCACGACGGCTGCTGACCGGCTGGACGAGCAATTACATCTTCAAACCGCTCACGGATGCCATCCGGCAGCGGTGGAAGATCAGGGAGTACTTCTTTGGGGATATCTACTGTCCAACTCACACTTCCATTAAAGCAGAAGCACTGGAAAACGGCTAAGATATGATTCTTTGCACACGATTCTCGCGATCCAACGCGGCCACGTTCTGGCATACTTTAAACTTTTCCAAGTTGTGCCGTGCGTCGACAAGCGCGTCATGGTTACCCTTTGGCACATCCGGCAGTTTTGGCCGTCCCACCATTTCCCACAGCTGCTTTAGCTCGTGGGTGAAGCGCGGGAGATTTTGTGGTAAGCCACTCATATCACCCCACAGTTGCACCAGCACAACATGGTCATATGCACCTACCCAAGCCCACAAGTCAGGCCGCCCGTCGGTAGTGAGAAATCGCAGGACTTCTCGACGGATTTGTGCATTCGACTTCCACACCGACGCAGAACGCGGGGGCAATTTATTCAACACATTCTTGCGCACCCAAGCATTGGCGCGGTGCGGATCAAATTCTGTCGATACTGCGTAGTATTCCTCGCCGCGTTCGGAAACAATGCCGATCGAGACTAACTGAATTGTATTGCCGTCTTCGATAAATTCGGTGTCGTAAAAATAGCGCACGTTAAGCCCAATGTCTTCCTAAATCGACGGCAATGTTGTGAATACAAAGTTGTGGATATGAGATTGTGAGTGCGAAATTGTGCCTGTGAAATTGTGCCCGTGAACGGCAGATCTCATCACTCAGCAACGTTTTCCGACCGCACCGATCTAGCCCCACGCTTGTCAGCGACGACGCAATGGCACGAATAACAGCAAGACGATAAGCAGAACTGAGATAGGTCCGACGACAGTGGCATCCACACCAATTGACGCCAAAACCACGTAACCGATGATGGCCATCGTGACCGCGACCAGCCGGAAGATGGTGAGTTTATCCACGATATGCTTCCTTCTTTCTTAGCATGCTGCGCACTCGGCAGTGATACTACTCCCAGCGACGATCTTACTCGCGGCGCAGCAACGCCGACAATGGGGGCGGATACAGCAACCATCGTAGAGAGCGGATACGCGTGAGATATTTCAATAACGCCCCCGCTGCCAAGGCACCGAGCACGGCGCACACACACCAAAAATAAGTGTTACCCAAGGGAAAACTACCGAATCGGCTAATTTCATCCAGCTCCACATCCACAACCCAGAGGCGTTGATAGTGGAACATAGCCATAATGCCGAAGTGATGGCCGACGTAGAGCGGCAAAGTATTGCGTCCAAGTTTGAGCAGGACCACGCTCACACGAGGAAGCGCGGTCAGCACAACAGACAGCACAATAGCAGCTGGGAGGGACAACGCGTGCTGAACAATGCGCAAGAGTAGATCAAGTTCAAAATCACCAAACTCAATGATCCCCGGACCGTCCCAATAGATCGTGGAGCTGCGCATACTTCCCCATATCTCGGCACCAATATAGCCCATGAGGTACGCCGCGGTAACCCCGATAACAACCGGCACACGTTTGGCGTGCGCCGTAAATCGATGCACCGAGGCAGAAAAGTACGCAGCAAAAACAAATACGGGAAGATAGATGACCGATTTCGCGATCAGATGCCAATGCTCATGAAATGGCAACAACGCAGCGGGGATGAGAAAAGATACCAGAACAGCTGCCCACCCAGGCAAAGAACGCAGCAACCACAGGACGATATTGAACAAGATCAACGCGTATAAAAACCAGATCATCGTAGACCCAGAGACAAGCTGCAGCAGAAAATAAGTCGCGGGCGGCCACGCGGAATCATAGTCATGCATGACAATTACCTGGAAGGCAGCCAGCTCGAGTGGCACCCAAATAACATAGGGAACCAAAAGGAACCAAAGGCGGTGGGCGAAAAGTTGCCAGAAGCTATATCTGAATATTTTCGCAGCAAAAAGTCCGCTGACTAAGAAAAACAGCGGCATCCGTAAGGGGTCGAGAAATTCATTTGCTTGCGAAAGCCAGGTATCGCGAGCCTCGGGAATCGCCAGCGAAACATGGAGGACGATAACGCCCAAAATTGAGATTCCCCGGGCGATATCGGGCCACTTCAGTCGCTGCTTAGCCACTATCCTCCTGCCGCTGAATCACGCGCGGTTGGGTTCGGTACCCTCTGGATACCCATTGCCTGCCTGCAAGGAATCCTTCACTTCCGATGCGTAACGATCGACATATTCGGTACCGGTAAGCTCCGCCAGTTCGCGCATCACAAAGTCCGTAAATTCCCGCATTGTCTGATGGTCTTCCGGGTTCAGCCCGTGCTCATCTGCCCATTTATGCGGCGAAATCGCCTTACCAAAACGCACACCAACTCTGGCAGGACGTGGGATCCACGAACCGATGGGGTTGGCTTGTGCGGTATTGATCATCGCCACGGGAATCACGTCGACGTTCGTGGCCATCGCAATCCGCGCCATACCGGTGCGACCCCGGTAGATACGACCATCAGGGCTACGCGTACCTTCTGGGTAGATGCCAAGAATATCATCGCGAGCAAAAACAGTTTTTGCGGTATCGATCAGCGCATCACCGGCATCTTTTGCGGTGCGGTCGATGGGAACCTGTCCCACGGACGTAAAGAAAAATCGTTGGATAGCCCCGACAAATCCGGTTCCAGTGAAATATTCTTTTTTGGCCGGGAATGTGAGCTGACGCGGGCATATCAGTGGGAGGTAAAACGAGTCCATCACTGCCTGATGGTTGGACACGAACATAGCTGAGCCTTGACGTGGAACGTTGTCCAAGCCTTCGGTGAATGGACGATTCCATACCCGCAGCCAGGGGCCGATAAGCACGTACTTAAAAAAACGGTACCAGCCATTGTTCATGCCCTTGGTGTTTGTCCTCGCCACAGCTCGGATCCAGCCTTTCTAGCTAGTTTTCGCGGATTCTTCAGCATATCGTGATAAATGTGCCACCCCAACCATACCCGCCGCGGACCCTAGTTTTGCAATAGAAACCTGCGGGTGTGGCCGATGGGTTGCTGCGACCATGGACTCCCCCATCACCTCGTGGGCGCGAGGCAAAAACAGGTCATGATTACCCACTACACCGCCACCAAGAACAATCAATTCGGGATCGATGACATCTGCGACAAAAGACAAACCAATACCGAGCCAGCGAGCAAATTCCGCGACCACCGCTTGCCCCAACGGATCACCTTTGCGCGCAGCAGCCATAATTTCTTCGCCGGTAGAAGCGGTATGCAATAAAGAGCTGCGGCGATACTCAGGGCATTCGTCGGCAAGCTCTAACACGGTATCAGCCAGTGCCGTCCCCGAAGCATAGCGCTCTAAACATCCACGCTTGCCGCAGGAACACTTACGTCCACCAGGGACAACTGTGACATGACCGAATTCTGGGGCCATGCCAAAGGACCCGCGAAAAATCTCGCCTTGGTGCATGATGGTCGCGCCTATTCCAGTACCGACAGAAAAATAAACCCACGTTTCTGTCTCCTGTGCCTGCCCAAATACGTATTCACCCCACGCAGCGGAATTGGCGTCGTGTTCTAGGCGAACCGGGATTCCCAGGCGTTGAGTCATAATGTCGCGGACTGGAGCTTCGCGCCAGGGTAAATGCGGCGCAAATCGCACCTTGGTGCATTCAGGGTCCAGGAAACCCGCAACGGCAAGACCAACAGCGGAGATCTCATGGCGGTCCCGCAAAGTATCAACCAGGGCCACCAGCTTGTCGACGAGCACGCCTTCGCTGTTTGGAGTCAACGTTGCAGCGCGGTCCAATATCTGTCCTTGCGCGTCGACGACGGCGGCACGCATATTTGTGCCACCAATATCTACGCCGATCGTCAAGGAATTTGAGGCAATTGACATAACCATCTCACTATACTCCATCCATTTGGCGAAGCCGCGTTACGGACGGCAATCTTCCGATATGCTGGCGCCCTATCGCAACACAGAGAACCCGCGTCTTCTTAGAAGACGCGGGTTCAAAGCTGTGAAATGACCGCCGTTAAGTAGTTATTAACTAGTAGCGGGAAGCTCCAGTGATCGGCATGGAATCATACGGAACGACTTGGACGGGAACACCATACGTAGAGGCGTGCACTACCTTGCCGTCACCGATGTACATGCCGACGTGAGTCGTACCAGGGTAATAGCCGATGATGTCGCCAGGTTGCAGAGCATTGAGTGATACAGGGGTTCCTCCGGACAATTGTGCCTGCGAGGTACGCGGTATGCTCTTGCCTTGCTGTTGATAGGCCCAATGCATCAAGCCAGAACAGTCGAAAGAATCAGGGCCTGCCGCACCCCAGTTGTATGGCATTCCGAGCCGAGTCAATGCTGCCCCGGATGCTCCAGATCCTGCAACGCTCAACAGAGCTTCGCCGGCAGCCGCGAGGTCTACCGAGCCGCCACCGCCGAGAGCTGTGCGCTCCTCATCGCTCAGAGCGTTAACACGAGCTTCCAACTCGGCAATCTCAGATTCCAACGCGTCACGCTGTTCTTGCAGCTTCCCGCGCTGGAATTCCAAATCAGTTTTGTGGAAAATTGCTTCTTGCAGCTTAGCGTTGGCCTTGCTGGCACTACGAGCGGATGTTTTCACTTCATCCTGCAGCCGTTGGATCTCATCGGTAGCGCCACGAGACAAAGAATTCAGGAACGCTTGCCGATCAATCATTTCCTGCGGGCTTCCCGAGGCCAACACAGCTGAGGCGTCATCAATGGAAGTTCCGGTCTGCTTTGCTTGCGCAATCCGGTCTACTGTCTGTTGCAGTGCTTGGCGTGCATCCGCCGCCTGAGCCGCTTTCGCAGCGGCGTCGGCGCTAAGGGAATCAAGCTGCGCGACGCGCGAGGAGCGCTCCTCTAGGACGCCCTCAAGGTTTTTCAACTCTTCGTGCTTCCGGGAAAGCTCGAATCCCTTAGTTTCAATGTCGTGCTTGACGATTTCAATGTCGTCCGCAGAAGCAAAAGGTGCACTTAATGCGCCTCCACCGACGATAAGGGCGGAAGCAGTTGCGATGGCTAGGAAGCGCTGGCGCGACCGGAAAGCACTAGAAATCATGCGTTGAGTAACTTTCTTGATGAAGCGAGTAGACCAACGGCAATACTAGCGCTATGCACAGCGCAATGGCTAGTCCTGCCTGCTACTTAGAAACGAACGGCTGAGTGGATTGGCTGGAAGTGCAGTGGGCGCTCGCCAACCGGGCTACCGGCGTTCAAGGCGTCAATGATGGTGCCGTGGCCGGTATAGATACCGACGTGCGAAGCACCACCGTAGTACGCAATGATGTCTCCAGGTTGCAACGCGTCCAGGGACACCGGAGTTCCGCCTGCAGCCTGTGCCTGCGAGGTACGAGGGATGTTTACGCCTGCCTGCTGGTATGCCCAGCTAGTGAGACCCGAGCAGTCGAAAGAGCTAGGACCTGCAGCACCCCAGGCATATGGACTACCGACTGCCGAGCGTGCCGCATCAACGATTTGCTGCCCTTTCGAACTCACAGCATTCTGCGCAACCTGAACTGGGTTGTTTGCTTGTGGAGCTGGAGCCGGGGCGTTGTTCAGGAACTCCTGAGCACCAGGGATGTTCTCAACACCAGGAACATCGACAGTGAAGTTAGTGTTCGGGATGGTGAACTCGGCAGCAGTTGCCATTCCTGGCGCCATGACGGTGGATCCGACAACAACAGCGGATGCAGCAGCTACACGACGTTTGGTGGACAGGTTCTGCTTACGGTGTTTAGCCACGAAATATTCTCCAAAATCGGTTGAGTGTGCACTACAGTTTTCGTAGTTTCTGCTCAGAGCACCTTCGGCCTCAAAGTTGAGAGCTGGATGCCTGACTTAATGTCACAGATAGGTTACGAAATGACAACAAACGTTGTCGAATCGAGAGCCGGAATTACAGCCGTTACCGACTTGTTATCTACACGTTGCAAGATCGACATCATAAAAGATCTGATTACATGCGAACGAAACAGACGAAGAAGCAAAGAGAAAAATAACGGACTTACCAGGCATTTTCTGAAGAAGAGGCAAGTCAAAACAATCCAACCACCGGCAGAGAGAAGGCCCACAAGTGCCGAAAATTTAATTGAAGTGACTTTACTCATATTCCTACCGATAGCGATAAAATCTTCCCATTTGTGCACCATCAGCAACTTTTCCATAGTGCTGTAGGTAGAACTTCCGTGGAGCAGAACTGGACCGTCTCGAAATGTGTTAGCTGCGGTAATTTCGTCTCGACGTGGATTAAGCCCAGACAGGCGAGACGCAGCGCCTGTGTGGTTGGTTGGCGACCGAGGGACTCTGTAGAAAGATGGGTGCGCACAACTCGATACCGCATAGACGCGAGACACCCCGCCCCTAGGGATCCTAGGGGCGGGGTGGGTTCAGTGCACTAGGCGGTTCGCCTAGCCGGGTTAGCTCCGCCGGGAACTATAAAGCCATCTCAGTTAGTCGTCGAGATGTCCGTTACGGCGATCAGCCTCACGGTTGGCCTCGTTGAGACGACGAAGCATCTCTGCTTCCTCTTCGTGATTGTCATGCTCGATGCGACGCTTGCGTTCAGCAACGTCATCCGGGTCCGGGCTGAAGACACCAGGCGCGTTTTGATCTGCATAGCCAAGCTTGTTCAATTGCTTTGGAACAGCGGCACCAGCGTACTCCAGCGGGATTGGGTGACCATGCTCGTCTACAGGACCCAGCGGCTGGTGTACTTCAATAAACGCACCGTTAGGCAGCTGCTTAATGGTACCGGTCTCGATACCGTGTTCAAGTACCTCGCGGTCAGAGCGCTGCAAGGAAACGCAGATGCGGTAAGTCAGGAAGTAAACCAGTGGAGGAAGCACCACCAGGCCGATACGACCAAACCAAGTCATTGCATTCAGCGAGATGTTGAAGAAGTGCGCGACGTGGTCGTTACCACCGGAGATAGTGACCAACAAGAAGAACGTGATAGCCATGGCACCGATAGCCGTACGAGCTGGGACGTCGCGAGGACGCTGCAGAAGATTGTGGTGGGCATCGTCTCCCGTGGCCTTCTTCTCTAGAGCTGGGTAGGCAAACAGCAAGATGACCATGACACCACACATGAGTGCAACCCAGAATGCGGATGGGATCGTGTAACCACCGATGTATAGCTCCCAAGCGGGCATAATACGTGCCACACCGTCGGTCCAGAGCATGTAAACGTCCGGCTGCGAGCCTGCAGAAACCTGCGATGGGTTGTACGGGCCAATGGTCCAGAAACCGTTGATGGTCAACAAACCAGACATCAAGGCCAATACACCGGCGACGATCAAGCCCATACCGATGGCCTTAGTTGCAAACACCGGCATGATACGTACGCCAACGACGTTGTTCTCAGTGCGTCCAGGTCCTGGCAACTGCGTGTGCTTCTGGTACCAGACCAGCATCAGGTGGGCAGCGATCAGTGCCAAGATAATTCCCGGAATGATCAACACATGCAGGATATAGAACCTATCCAACATCAGTTCAGATGGAAAGTCGCCGTCGAAGATTGCCCAGTGAATCCAGGTGCCAATGATTGGGACACCAAGAATGATGGCGGACATGATGCGCAGGCCGACACCAGACAGCAAGTCATCCGGCAGGGAGTACCCCATGAACCCTTCGACCATGCCCAGCATGATGAGCGCACAACCGATGATCCAGTTCGCTTCACGAGGGCGACGGAACGCGCCGGTAAAGAACACGCGAAGCATGTGCGCGACCATAGACATCATGAACATCAACGCTGCCCAGTGGTGCATCTGGCGTACAAACAGTCCACCGCGCACTTCGAATGAAATATCCAACGCCGTCGCGTAAGCGCGAGACATCTCGACACCGTTGAGCGGCAGATAACCGCCATCGTAGATAACTTTGGTAATTGACGGGTCGAAGAACAACGTCAGGTAAACGCCTGTCAGCAACAAAATAATGAAGCTGTACAGTGCGATCTCACCCAACATGAACGACCAGTGGGTTGGAAAGACTTTATTGATCTGGGTGCGGACCATCCCAGAGATCGTGTAACGCGAATCGACGTTGTCCGCAATCTGTCCAAGTTTATTGCTCATTAGGATTCACGCTCCCAGAAAGCCGGGCCAACTGGCTCGATGAAGTTACCGCGAGCGATGAGGTAGCCCTCTTCGTCAACGGTGATGGGCAACTGTGGCAGGGCACGAGCCGCAGGTCCGAAAACTGGCTTTGCATATTGCATTGCGTCGAACTGCGACTGGTGACACGGGCACAGAATGCGGTTGGTCTGAGCCTCGAAAAGCGAGGTAGGACAACCGACGTGGGTACAAATCTTTGAATACGCGTAGTAATCGCCGTAATGGAAGTCTTCCTGATTCTCCCGTTCGACAACCGCCTTGGCGTCGTCGTGGCGAAGACGAATCAGCATTACTGCGTTGCGTGGTCCGTGAATTGAGTGCATATGGTTTTCATATACATCACGCTGTGGATCATAACGATCACCATCGTTGACATCGTTTTCAGCCAATGGGAATACGGTTTCCATCGCTGCCGCAGACAAATCTTCGGGACGGACACGGACAAGGCGAGAAACACCTTTGGTCTCCCAGTGGTTTCCAGATTGGCCTTCATGGTGTTCGGCAATCGCACCGGTGTCACGCGCCAAGTAAAGCTTTACGCCCTGATCGTGAAGAGTCCACCCGGAGGTCCACAAAGTTCCATCGCCGTTGTAGTTCATCTCATGGCGAACAGCCCAGGGGTTGCGAATCGCACCGCCCAGCGGAGCAATGACAACGAGACCTGCCAGAATTCCTGCTCCACCAAGCAGACCCTGCAATGCTTTTCGACGACCAAGAGTCGAGGTTTGCCATGCGTCGTTGAGCAAAGCGGTCACCGTCTGACGATCAACTTCGTCCGAAGGGCCGTCGTGCCGGTTTTGCACTGCAATTTCTTCTGGCACCATCTTTTTGACGATCATTACCACACCAATGCCGAGACACAGGATGGCAAGACCAGAAGTAAGACCAAGTAATGGCGTGTATACGGCGTGCAGGAACTGACCGGATTCGCCGTGTCCCTTGTAGCCCCATGGCCAGAACAGGTAGACGCCAAGGAAGGCGATTGCAGCAATGATGGCTATGCCGAAGAAGATGCCGACCGATATCGATGCGCGCTTCTCTGCAGGGTCGTTCTCGACCGGGAACCGTTCTTTACGATATGCGACGGTAACTTCATCGAGTTCCGTACCGAGTTGAGCCAATTCATCCTGGCTCATTCCCCGGAGCTCTTGTTCCGTGTAATTCTTTTTCTCGTTCGACATTAGGTACGCGATCCAATCCACATAGCTGCACCAACCAGAGCGGTGATGCCGATGATCCACATGGCCAAGCCTTCAGCAACCGGGCCCAATCCACCTACAGACCAACCACCGGACGAAGGCGACTCTTTCGCGTCTTTAATAAACGCGATAATGTCGGCCTTTTCGTCGTGGGTCAACTGCCGTTCAGAGAACTTAGGCATATTCTGCGGGCCAGTGAGCATAGCCTGATAGATCTCTTGCTCGTTGGCAGGGTCCAAAGGAGGCGCATACTTACCGGACGACAACGCGCCGCCACGGCCTGTGAAGTTGTGGCAGGATGCACAGTTCATACGGAACAACTCCGAACCGCGCGCCACATCTTCAGGCTGAATTTGGCCGTTGTACGAAGAACCGCGAAGTTCCTCCATCGCGATAGTGCCGTCGTCGTTGTATACGAGGTCAGGTCCCCCACCGTTAGCTGCTACGTACGCGGCCAAAGCAAGAGTTTGCTGCTCGGTATAACGCGGCGTTTTTCGCTCTGCCTGTGCATCGTTGGACATCATAGGCATACGACCTGAATGCACCTGGAAGTAAACGGAGCCTTCGCCAACGCCAATCAATGACGGCCCACGGTCAGGAACGCCCTGAAGGTTGGTGCCGTGACAAGTAATACAGGCAACTTCGTAGATGTCCTTACCTTCTTGAATCAAGGCTTGATCATCACGTTGTGCGGTAGCGACTTGCGCTTCCGGGGTCAAAGCGCTGGCAAGAATACCGGCGCCGGTGAGCCCCACAGACAATGCAGCTGCGCCGGCGAGCGTCCGACGCATCTTGCGTTTACGGCGCGAAGCGCCCGCTTTGCCGACAGTCGGATTTTCCCGCTGCGGCTCTGTGTTCGGGTTGGTATCCATCATTTCCCTTTAAAATGTCGAGAACGGAAAGTGAAGGGCTGTAGACCGTAATACGGCTAGCTACGGCCTACTGAACGAGGTAAATAACGATAAAGACGCCGATCCAGATGACGTCAACGAAGTGCCAGTAATACGAGACTGCCATCGCAGCGGTTGCCTGAGCAGGGGTGAACTTTGACTTCCAAACCCTAGCCAAAACAATGGCGAAAGCAATAAGACCTGCAGTCACGTGGAGCATGTGGAAACCAGTGATGATGAAGAACACCGATCCAAATACACTGGCCTGAATGGTCACGCCATGCGAGATCATCTCGTAATACTCGAATGCAACCATGCCCAGGAACACAACGCCCAAGGCAATAGTCACGGTGTACCACAGACGAAGCTTAAATACGTCGCCTTTCTCAGCCGCGAATACACCGAATTGCGAAGTAACAGACGAGGTAATAAGGATGGCTGTAATGATCGCGCCATAAATCACGTTGAGGTGATGGGTCTGCTCACTCCAGTCTCCCGCCTGTCCGTTAGCTCGCGATGTAAACCACATCGCAAACAATCCGGCGAAGAACATCAATTCCTGCGACAGGAACACAATCGTGCCGACGCTGACCATGTTTGGCCGGTTCAGCGACACGACACGTTGTGGTGCTGTCATTCCTGGGTTAGTTACTGCGCTCGTCACGCTCATTAGTATGCACCGTCCTTTCCTGAATTTCATCTCAACTCTCACCCATTTTCCCAGGTCACGTTAAGGCGACAGCCTGGGTGACTTACCGACGGGGGTAGCTAAAATACCCATGAAAATTTGGGAACTTTTTCTCGCTTTTTCCGACTACCTTTATTGGCAGGTCACTGGGCAATTATCCCCCATCGTATGCACTTCTCCACCGAAAGCTATATCCACACATAACTCAAATCGGGGGTAATAGGCCACCGTCCCAACCCCCAAACGTGCCGCAACTCACAGCATGAAAACCGAGCTAAAATGCCTGATCATACTTTTGTATGCCCCTAAAATTGCGCGAACTTATTCATGATCAAAACCCGTTGGAACTCTTGATTTGATTTCGTCACTGGACGATAAGCGAGTGCCAAGATAGTAGCCTGCCGGTTCATTAAAGCGCGATACCCCAGACAGCAAAAGCGCCCCACCCGTTCCTTTAACGGAACAGCTGAGGCGCTTAAACGGAGGCCGTGAAAGCACTGTCGAACTAGTGCTTTTCCTTTGGAAGTCCGTATTGCAGGCTCAACATAGTGCAGGCCCAGATAAGCATGACGCCACCGACCAGAATCAGCCAATAGTACATGAAAATCACGCCGAGACCGAAGACGAAGATAGCAATCGACATCCAGAATGGCCACATCGAGCCTGGCGAGAAGAAGCCAAGAACGCCGGCAGAATCAGAGATCTCTGCTTCTTCCCAGTCTTCCGGCAAGACGTCAGCTCGGGATTCAGTCACATGCAGATAGACGCCGAGCATGATGGCCATCAACGCAGCCAACAGCAGCGGAACGCCACCTGCCCAATCGTATCGGTGCATCCAGCCGTCGTCTTCGATCCACACGGTGCCGAAGACGTAGACCACTCCGGAGATTCCGAGGAAGACGGCGATTGCGTAGAACAGTTTCGCACTAGCGCGCATGTCTGTATTCTCCTTTGGTTTTACAGAGCGGTATTTGGATCCGCAGCGTTATCGCCATCGGCGGTTTCACGAGCGGAGTTGAATGGCTTGGTGGAGGTAGCGTAAGGAGCTTCACCGATCGACGCCAGAGCCTCTGAGTTAGGAGCGTCTGGGTTTGCAAGGCGGAATTCCATGTAGTCGGCAAACTTCTCTGGAGATACTGCACGAATCTCGAAGTTCATCATCGCGTGGTATGTACCGCACATTTCGGCACAGCGTCCAACAAAGGCACCTTCTTCTTGAATTTCTTCAATTTGGAATGCGCGTTCCTGCTGGTTGTTTTCTGGGTGTGAGTACACATCGCGTTTGAAGAGGAACTCCGGCACCCAGAATGAGTGGGACACGTCGCCGGAAGCCAGACGGAATTCGATTGCGGTGTTGGTAGGCAGAACCAATACTGGAATCTCATCCGTAGTACCCAAAGTCTCAATCTCGTTGTAATTCAGGTACGAATTGTCTCCGCTAGAACGACCATGCACTGGGTTGGCATTCTTCATATCTTCAGGGTCGTGCTGCGATTTTTCAGCAATCGCGGTGCGTTCTTCGTCTTCACCGTCGTAGTCCTGGCCATTTGGCGTGAAATTTCCGCCAACTTCGGCGTAGCCGAACTTCCAGTTCCATTGGAAAGCTGTAACGTCTACCGCAACCTCAGGCTCTTTGTCGTTGGCGACGACTTTCTGCTGCACCTGAACGGTAAAGAAGAACAAAGCCATCACGATGATGACCGGGATAATCGTCAAAACTAGTTCGACCGGAACGTTGTACTGCAGCTGTCGTGGGAACTCCCCCCGACCTTTCTTTTTGGCACGCTTGGCACTCCAACGGAAAATAGCCGTCAAGAACAACGCCCACATGATAATTCCGATAAACCAGGCCAGTACCCAGATCCAGATCCAAAAGTTGAACATGGAGTTCGCCTCTGGGGTAACTCCCTCTGGCCAACCCATGTGCAGGAAATTTGAGGCCGCGGCTGGCGGCTCGACGTCACAAGCGGCCAAACCGACCGTTGCGAGACCTAAGACGCCGCCAAGACCCAATTTCCGGCGCAAGCTGCGTTCATTACGCTGTCCCACGTGTGTTCTGCCTTTCTTTGCACACAATTGTCTGCCTACTGTTATAAGCATTCCTATTTAAGCAGCATAACTCAAATGCGCCGCATTCTTATCAGTTTCGCAGCAGCCTTACTCGAGTAAACACGCTAGCCTTCTGCAGGGATCGCTTCATTTCACTTACTTACGGGGTATGTGCTGCACAACGGGCACCTTTTAGGCAGTCCTAGACAGCGGACTTTACCCGTTTCTATATTTTTTATAATCCAGCTCACATTAAAAGGGCTTGGTATCATCCCAAAGTTTCACTCACTTTGAGGTAAACGGATAAGCCCATGTTGATTGCACACGCCTTCGTAGCAACTTTCGCCGGATGATTAACCGCTTAATCACTGTGGGCCGTAAAGTAGTCGGGGCACTACACCACCCAGAGGAGAAATTAACAATGTGTGGACTTCTCGCTATGTTGACGGCGCGTGGCGACGCTACTTCTTATGTCTCTGCAATGGAGGATGCACTTCCCTGCATGCGTCACCGCGGTCCCGATGCCGCAGGAACGTGGAATGATGATCATGCGGTATTCGGATTCAATCGTCTTTCTATTATCGACTTAGAACATTCCCATCAACCACTCCGTTGGGGCCCAGAAGACGAGCCCGAACGATACGCGATGACTTTCAACGGGGAAATCTACAACTACGTAGAATTGCGGGCAGAGCTGCAGGAAGCAGGTTATAGCTTCAATACCTCCGGTGATGGAGAACCGATTGTGGTCGGTTTCCATCATTGGGGCCCAGCCGTTGTAGAGCACCTTCGTGGCATGTTCGCCATCGCTATCTGGGATACACAAAGCCAGCAGATGTTCGTCGCGCGGGACCAATTTGGTATCAAGCCATTGTTCTACGCTACGACGCCCGCGGGCACGGTCTTTGCATCGGAAAAGAAATCAATCCTGGAGCTGGCCGACGCTATCGGTCTAGGCCTGGATCTTGACCGGCGGGCAATTGAGCACTACGTCGACCTCCAATACGTGCCGGAACCTGAATCCCTACACGCTAATATCAGGCGTCTGGAGTCTGGTTGCACCGCTACTATATCGCCGGCTGGCGAGGTAAAAGCTGAGCGTTATTTCCGTCCGCGGTTCCGCACCAAGCCTGTTCCTGCAGGACAGGAACAGCAATTATTTGATCGCATCGCGCACGCGCTGGAGGATTCCGTCGAAAAGCATATGCGGGCCGACGTTACGGTTGGTTCTTTCCTTTCCGGCGGCATCGATTCCACGGCGATCGCTGCGTTAGCAAAACGCCACAACCCTAACCTGCTGACGTTCACCACTGGTTTTGAACGCGAAGGTTATTCAGAAGTCGACGTCGCTGCGGAATCTGCGGAGGCCATCGGTGCAGAGCACATTGTCAAAGTGGTCAGCCCAGAGGAATACGCCGACGCTATTCCGAAGATCATGTGGTACTTGGATGACCCCGTTGCTGACCCATCCTTAGTCCCGTTGCACTTTGTCGCTGCCGAAGCTCGCAAACACGTCAAGGTTGTGCTTTCAGGTGAGGGAGCTGACGAGCTCTTTGGTGGTTACACCATCTACAAGGAACCACTTTCCCTCGCACCATTTGAGAAAGTACCAGGACCACTGCGTCGTGGACTGGGCGTCCTATCCCGCGTATTGCCCGACGGCATGAAGGGGAAGTCTCTGCTCGAACGAGGTTCGATGACTATGGAAGAGCGCTATTACGGCAACGCGCGTTCTTTCAATTTCGAACAGATGCAGCGAGTCATCCCTTGGGCACGGAAAGATTGGGATCACCGCGATGTCACGAAGGATATCTACGCGAAATCAGAAGATATGGATCCAGTCGCGCGAATGCAGCACTTGGATTTATTTACCTGGATGCGCGGCGACATCCTGGTAAAGGCCGACAAGATCAATATGGCGAATTCGCTTGAGCTACGCGTGCCTTTTTTGGATAAGGAAGTTTTCCGCGTGGCCGAAACCATCCCACACCAGCTCAAAATCAGTCACGGCACAACGAAATATGCGTTGCGCAAAGCCATGGAACAGATCGTTCCCCCGCACGTTTTGCACCGCAAGAAGCTCGGCTTCCCGGTTCCGATGCGGCATTGGTTGGCTGGAGACGAACTGCACGGTTGGGCGCAAGACCAAATCAAGGCTTCGCAGACTGACGACATCTTCGACAAAAACGCCGTCCTGGACATGCTGCAGGAACACCGCGCTGGCCAATCTGACCACTCCCGACGTTTGTGGACAGTACTGGCGTTCATGATTTGGCACGGCATTTTCGTCGAAAAGCGCATTGACCCGGAAATCGAACAGCGAGACTACCCAGTGCGGCTATAGCCCAAGACGGTTAGAGCATCATTTGCGAGCACTAACCCACGCAAAAGACCCTGAATCCACGGTTTACACCGGGATTCAGGGTCTTCTAGTATTTCTCAGCCCAGTCACGAGCATCTAGCGTGTGGCTCATCGCTCGCGCAATAGCTAACTGGTCACAGCGGCGAGATGGCCGCAAAGCTCGGTGCTCAACTGTGTTTGGCGCTAGTTGTGCTTGGGGTTAGTTGAACGAGTCGCCACAAGCGCAGGAGCCACCGGCATTCGGGTTATCGATGGTAAAACCCTGCTGTTCGATGGTGTCGGCAAAGTCGATCTTCGCGCCCATCAAGTATGGCACCGACATCTTGTCGACGACCAAGTTAATGCCGCCGACTTCATCGATCTTATCGCCGTCAAGTTCGCGGTCATCGAAATACAGTTGGTAGCGCAGGCCTGCACAGCCGCCTGGCTGCACTGCGATGCGCAGGGACAGGTCCGTGCGGCCTTCCTGCTCCAGCAAAGACTTAGCTTTTTCAGCCGCGGCGTCAGTCAGGATGACGCCAGTCGACGAAGTAGGGGCGGTCATAATAGTTCTCCTTCATGGTGAACGCTTGTTTTGCCGTTAGTCTACTCCCCTTTTTCCGATGCCGAAACCCGCCATGAATTACCCTGTGCTCATTGTTGTTACTGGCTGGCAAAGTTGTACCCTGTAAAACTGTGAAACTACCGTGGCAAAAACCTCAGCAGAATGAAGCCAGCGAATCCGCCGACTCCGCTTCCAGCACAGACGGTGCCGGTTCGCGAGATCGGTCTGTCTCAGCTCGGTCCAACTCAGCCCAGCCTGAATCAGCCGAGTCTGGGGCACACCAATCTGAACAGCCGGATTTGCCCAAGGGTTATACCCCGAAAAAGAACAAACCCACTCCTTCCCGTAAGGAGCAGGAGATTCGGCGCGGGGTACGGCGCGACCCCAACGGTGCGTCACCGGCACAGGCTCGGCAGCGTCGCAAAGAGTTAAAGAAGTCCATGTCCAAACAGGAATGGAAGGACTACAAGCGCGAAGAACGCCGAGAAAGCATGCGTCGACGCAAAGAACAGCAAGAACGTATGGATGCTGGCGATGAGCGTTATCTTTTAGCCCGCGATATCGGTCCGGTTCGCCGCTACGCACGCGACTGGGTGGACTCGCGCGCATTTTTAACCAACTGGGTCATGCTTATCGCACTCATCATTTTGGGTGCGACGCTGTTGGGCGGAATCAACCCTTACGTTGCAAATATCATCTCGTTGATCGGCATGGTCGTCATCGTTATTCTTGCTATCGAGGGCGTCATCTTGGGCAAGCGCTGCAATAATGCGGTGCGCAAGAAATTCCCCGACACCACTGAAACCGGCCTTCGTTTGGGCTTTTATGCGTATTCGCGTGCTACTCAACCACGCAAGTGGCGTTCACCAAAGCCACAGGTTGAACGCGGCGCAAAAGTTTAAAGCTTCGGCTTAAAGTAACTGTTTAAATTAACGGCAACGAGGTAGCTGCACCATGGTTTCTGACGCAGAGTTTGCACGTCCCGCTGAGGTGGATGCGCAAGCCGCAACCGCAGTCATCGCCGCAATGTCGTCGACTGAGCGGGGGCGGAGTTTCGGTCGGCTTACCGACGCTGCGGCATTCATGGCCGCCTGCCAGGGCAAAGTACCTGCAGAGCCGTTGCGCCAGCCGCGGGTCGTGATTTTCTACGCGCACGATGACGCTAGCGCAAACTCAGCCAAGGACATCGCTGCCGGTTCTGCGCCGGTCGCCACACTGGCGCGTACGCACGGGGCAGGGGTCCGCGTCGAAGAAATCCCCGCCGGTGAGTCCGCATTGCAGTTCGGCAGTGCCATTGCCGATTCCGAAATCGATGCCGGAGCAGATTTATTAATCCCGGGTGAGCTGGGCGAAGGGTTTTCTACCGAAGCAGCGGCGCTATTCGGCGCGCTAACGAAGACTGAGCCAGTTGCTCTCGCCAGCCTGGAGACATCGCTGACTACGCAACAATGGCAATGCGATGTCACAGCTATCCGCGACCTTATGTTTCGGTGCCGCACTGCGCACGCGGCACCACTGGAGCTACTCACTAAGTCTGGTTCGCCAGCAGCCCAGGCCTTGGTCGGCTTCGTATTGCAGGCAGCTGCTCGCAGAACACCAGTGCTTGTCGACGGCTGCTTGGCGACGGTGTGCGGCTTGGTGGCAGAAAAGATTGCTCCCGGCACCAGAGCGTGGTTGTATTCGAGCCAGCTCTCGCCCGAACCTGCGCACATTCAGGCAGTGCAGAAACTTGAGCTCACTCCCCTGCTGGCATTTGATCTCACCACGGGGCAGGGAACCGGTGGTGTGCTTGCCCTTTCGGCTCTTAATGCCGCAATTGAGCTTGTCAGCGACGAAGTGTACGCAATCACCGAAGCGATCAACGCACAAAACGACGACACTTAAGCCAATTTGTGGAGCCAGCCGTGCTCATCAGCAACTTCACCGCGCTGAATCCCGGTCAGTTTCTCGCGCAGGCGCATGGTGATCTCACCCGATTCCCCACCACCGATGGTGAAAGTATCGCGGTTGGTTTTCACTGTTCCAATCGGAGTGATTACCGCTGCGGTACCGCAGGCGAAAGCCTCAGTCATGGCGCCACTGTTCGCGGCTTGCCGCCACTCTTCCAAAGTAATGGTCTTTTCCACAACCTCAATGCCCATCTCACGCGCGAGCTGCAGGATAGAGTTTCGAGTCACTCCCGGCAGAATCGTGCCAGACAGCTCTGGGGTCACCAGTTTGCCGTCGATGATGAACATGACGTTCATTCCGCCCATTTCTTCGACTTTGTGCCGGTTGGCTGCATCTAAGAAAACCACCTGGTCGCAGTCGTGTGCACTCGCTTCTTGTTGTGCCACCAACGATGCGGCATAGTTGCCCGCAAATTTCGCGGCTCCAGTACCACCGGGTGCCGCGCGGACATAATCCTCAGAAATCCACACCGACACCGGCTTCACGCCGCCTGGGAAATACGCTCCCACCGGCGATGCAATAACTAAAAAGCGATAGCTCTGCGAAGGGGCTACTCCCAATCCCACCTCGGTGGCGATCAAAAACGGGCGCAGGTAAAGCGAGCCCTCTCCCCCGCCAGCCGGCACCCAGTCTTTGTCAACGGCGACGAGTTCTTCCAATGCCTGGACAAACAAATCTTCTGGGATTTCGGGCATTGCCATACGCTGGGCGGAATTGGCGATCCGTTGGGCGTTTTTGTCAGGCCGGAAGGTAACAACCGTGTCATCTTTGTGCCGGTACGCCTTGATTCCTTCAAAAATGGCTTGCCCGTAGTGGAACACGGTGGTTGCCGGGTCCAAGGTCAATGGTGCATATGGCGTGACCTCGAGATTGTGCCAACCCTGTTCAGCATTCCAGTCTGCGACCACCATGTGGTCGGTGAATTTTTTCCCAAACGCTGGGTTTGCGAGAATCTCTTCACGCTCAGCTTGCGGGGTCGGGTTTTCGTTGCGGGTTACTGCAAATTCGAAGTCGGTCATGGTAGCTAATGTACCCGCTGCCTGAATTAAAAGAGATACAGGGCACACAAGCCGCAGCATGCACCGCTAAATCTCGCTAGGCTGGTATGGCCTGAAACCGATTTGCACAAGCAATGTATTACGCGAGAAAGGAAAATATGGCTGACAAAAAGTTTGAGCTTCCAGCCCGCGGAAAAATTAGCACGGTTGAGCTAAATAAGAAGTTGCCGAAGAAGTCTGACGGCTTGGTCGTGGGCGTATTCCATGACGATAACGCGGTGGAGGCTGTCGAGACTGCTTGGCTCGGTGGAAGCCTGTTGCGCGAGGTCAACGACGCTTTGGCGACCGTCAAGGCAAAGGGTACAGCGAACGAGATCACTCGCTTGCCAGCTCCGAAGAAGCTAGATGCCGACGTCATCGTTGCGGTGGGTTTGGGCTCCCGCGACAAGCTTGACGACGAGGTGCTGCGTCGCGCCGCTGGCAGCGTATCCCGCGCGGTCAAGGACTTGGATTCCGTTGCAGTAGCGCTGTCCGACGACCGTGAGCAGCTGGCACCGGTCGTCGAAGGCCTGATTTTGGGCAGCTATTCCTACCCAGGCATCCGTGGAAGCAAGGACGATGGCGTCGACAAGCCAGAGGATAAGAAAAACAAGTCCGACAAGGACCCCGCCGCTTTCACTGTGCTTGGTGATCCGAAGAAAGATGCAGAGATCTTCCGCTTCGCACAGGTCGGCGCAGAATCGGTTTGCTTGGCTCGCGATTTCGTCAATGTGCCGTCCAGCCACAAATTCCCGGAATCTTATGCCTCGTTTATTCGCGGTTTCGCCGAGGACGCCGGTCTCAAAGTTGAGGTTTTGGACGAAAAGCAGCTGGAGAAAGAAGGCTTCGGCGGCATCTTGGCGGTAGGCCAAGGTTCTGTTCGTCCGCCACGCTTGGTCCGCCTACACCACCGCCCACGCAAAGCGAAGAAGAAAGTCGCGCTGGTTGGTAAGGGTATTACCTTTGATACCGGCGGTATCTCTCTCAAGCCAGGAGCTGGCATGGGCGACATGATCATGGATATGGGCGGCTCTGCTGCCGTTGTTGCTGCCACCGTCGCCGCCGCGAAACTTGATATCAACGTGGAGCTGACCACCACGGTTCCGTTGGCAGAAAACATGCCATCCGGCAACGCGATCCGCCCTGGTGATGTCATCACTCACTACGGTGGCATCACCTCGGAAATCCTCAACACCGACGCCGAGGGCCGCATCGTGCTTGCCGACGCCATCGCACGGGCCAGCGAGGATAAGCCAGACTACCTGGTCGAAGCAGCAACTCTGACCGGCCACCAGATGCTGGCACTGGGTAAGCAGACTTACGGCGTGATGGGCAGCGACGAATTGCGTGATCGCATTGCGGAGCTAGGCCGCACCGTCGGCGAAAAAGCTTGGGCAATGGCGCTGTTGGAAGAACACGCAGAAGCCATCAAGACCCCAGCCGCCGATATCCGCAATATCTCGGAAGACCGTTGGGGCGGCATGCAGTTCGCCGGCACTTACCTTTCCCAGTTCGTCGGCGCAGGCATCGAATGGGCACACCTTGATATCGCGGGACCCGCCTGGGCGGCTAGTGCTTCTGGCTATACAGCCAAGCGCGCGACCGGTGTGCCAGTGCGTACGTTGGTAGCTTGGTTAAACGAGGTTGCTAGCTAAGCACAGAACATCACGCACCGAGCATTAAGCTCCGAGCATCAAGCATCGCCGTTGCGCTGCTCCCATTGTTTGCGGCGCTCGGCTTGCTCTCGGCGCTTGCGCAGGATCCGTTCACGTTTCATTCGCTCGCGCATACGCTGTGGATATCCGGTTTCCTCGACGTCGTAAATTGGAACGTCGAGTGCCCGAGCCACAGCGTCTATTCCTTTTGGCCCTCCGATGCGGCGGCGAATGTAGTCGCCGGTGTCGTCGACAAGCACGATCGACATCTCGTTAACCACAGTTTCCGGCTCCACGAAACCTTCCACCATTCCGCGTCCGCTGACCCAAGAGACCAGTTCTGCGCGGTCTTTGTCACGGATGGTATCGCCCGGAGCGCGAGGGGGCTTGAGCTGTGATTTCGTAGAGTTCCGACGGAATAGGTTAAACACGGTTCACAATTCTAGGGGTAATGCACAAATGTGCGTGTTGACTCATTACACGAAGCACCGTTGATGGCGGTAGGCTGGGATGGCGTAGCTTCTATTTACTAACGACTTTAGAGGAGTCTCTCACACATGTCGCACTCCGTAGAGATGCCCGAGCTGGGCGAATCAGTCACCGAAGGCACCATTACTCAGTGGTTGAAATCCGTCGGCGACACCGTCGAAGCCGATGAGCCTTTGCTTGAGGTTTCCACTGACAAGGTGGACACTGAAGTCCCTTCCCCGGTCTCGGGTACGATCCTCGAGATCAAAGCGGAAGAAGACGACACTGTAGAGGTTGGCGACGTCATTGCCATTATTGGTGATGCGGACGAAGCCGCAGATTCCGACGATTCTGACTCCGACGACGCCGCTGATGCAGATGAGGCCGACGCTGCCGATGACTCCGCATCTGAGGACAAAGCAGACAAGTCCGACAAGAAGTCGGAGAAGAAATCCGGCGGCTCCGGCAAGACCACCGATGTGGAAATGCCAGAACTCGGCGAATCCGTCACCGAAGGCACCATCACCCAGTGGCTGAAATCCGTGGGCGACACCGTCGAAGTAGACGAACCACTACTAGAGGTTTCCACCGACAAGGTTGACACCGAAGTTCCATCCCCAGTAGCTGGCACCATCGTCGAAATCCTTGCCGACGAAGACGACACCGTCGAAGTTGGCGAGGTTATTGTCCGCGTCGGCGACGACAACGCCGCAGCTGGCTCGGATGACTCCGATGACGCTGACGATGCTGATGACTCGGCGGCTGACAACAAGTCCGCAGAGTCCGAGGACAAAGCAGACAAGTCCGACAAGAAGTCGGAGAAGAAATCCGGCGGCTCCGGCAAGACCACCGATGTGGAAATGCCAGAACTCGGCGAATCCGTCACCGAAGGCACCATCACCCAGTGGCTGAAATCCGTGGGCGACACCGTCGAAGTAGACGAACCACTGCTTGAAGTCTCCACCGACAAGGTTGACACCGAAGTTCCATCCCCAGTAGCTGGCACCATCGTCGAAATCCTCGCCGACGAAGACGACACCGTCGAAGTTGGCGAGGTTATTGTCCGCGTCGGCGACGACAACGCCGCAGCTAACTCAGATGACTCCGATGACACTGACGACTCCCCATCTGAGGACAAAGAGGACAAGTCCAACAAGAAGGAATCTGCTTCCGAGAAGAAGGCGGAGAAGAAGTCCGAGGACAAGGAAGAAGCCAACAAGTCTGAGCCGAAGAAGGAACAGTCCAAGGATTCCGGCAAGAAGAACTCCGGCAAGGTTCCTTACGTCACCCCACTGGTACGTAAGTTGGCTGACAAGCACGGCGTCGACTTGAACTCCTTGGAAGGCACCGGCGTTGGCGGACGCATCCGCAAGCAAGACGTCATCGCTGCTGTCGAAGGTGGTTCCGCTGACTCTTCTGCTCAGGATAAGGATGCCGAGAAGACTTCCGGCAAGGACGCCAAGAAATCCGGTTCGAACTGGTCGACCAAGTCTGTCGATCCCGAAAAGGCGGAGCTGCGTGGTACGACGCAGAAGGTTAACCGCATCCGTCAGATCACTGCACAGAAGATGGTGGAAGCACTGCAGATTTCTGCACAGCTGACCCACGTGCAGGAAATCGACATGACCGCGGTATCCAACCTGCGCAAGGCCAACAAGCAGGCGTTTGCTGACAAGCACGGCGCGAAGCTGACCTTCCTGCCGTTCTTCGTTAAGGCCACCGTGGAAGCCTTGGTCTCTCACCCGAACGTGAATGCTTCGTACAACGCAGATACGAAGGAGATGACTTACCACGCAGACGTCAATGTCGCCATCGCGGTAGATACTCCGAAGGGTCTGCTGACTCCAGTCATCAAGAAGGCCCAGGAGAAATCCTTGCCAGAGATCGCTGCAGAGATCGTCGAGCTGGCAGATCGAGCACGCAACAACAAGCTGAAGCCAAACGATCTCACCGGCGCTACCTTCACCGTCACCAACATCGGTTCGGAAGGCGCGCTTCTGGACACCCCAATCCTGGTGCCACCACAGGCCGGTATTTTGGGCACCGCGGTCATCGAGAAGCGCCCAGTCGTCGTCACAGAAGACGGCCAGGATGCCATCGCAATCCGTCAGATGTGCTACCTGCCATTCACCTACGACCACCAGGTGGTCGACGGTGCGGATGCAGGTCGCTTCATCACCACCATCAAGGACCGTCTCGAGACTGCGGATTTCGAATCCGATCTGGAGCTATAAGCTAGCCCGCTAGCCCAACACCGGGTCTTCCCAGCACCGCGTTTCCAGCTACTTTCACTGGCAACGCGGCGGGAAGGCCCGGTTTTCTCATTATGAGCCAACTCACGTAACATAACGGTCATCATGTTAACCGCGGTCACACGGTGACGTGATGTAGAACAACTCAAGCACCCACCAGTGTTCGGTGGAACGTGAGAGACGACCGCCAAGAAGCCAAAAGAGGAACGTATGCGTATCAGCGATTGGTTAAGAGTTGGCTTAGGCATGTTCGTCGTCGCCTTCGGCGCGAATGCCTTCGCCCCATTGATGGTTTCCTACCGTCTAGAAGCAGATCTTAGCGACGGTCAGGTGACGGCTTTCCTCGCGATCTACATCGTTGGTCTTATTCCCGCGCTCATCATCGGCGGCCCCATGTCCGATACCTACGGGCGCCGCGCACTCATTCGTCCAGCGCTAACCTTTTCCTTCATTGGATCCGCTGTGCTCGCGCTCGGTGCATTCGGCCCGGCTATATTCATCGGCGCAGGCCGATTCATTACGGGCTTGGCGACGGGTCTGGTGATGGCTTCGGGTGCTGCCTGGTTGAAGCAGCTTTCTGATGGCCCAGCGATCCAAGGTGCACGTCGGGCCACCATCGCTTTGACATCCGGTTTCGCTGGCGGCCCGCTGGTCGCTGGCATTGTTGCAGAATTCCTGCCGAAACCAGACTTGAGCCCGTATCTGCTGCACTTGGTTCTTGCAGCCATCATCACCCCTTTGGTCTGGAACACCCCAACAGTGCCGACTGAGGGCACGGGCAAGGGTAAGTTGCTGGCTAGCCAGGTGAAAACGTCACGTTTCTGGCTCACGCTGGGTTTGTCTGGCCCGTGGGTTTTCGGTGCTGCATCGACCGCATTCGCTGTCAACACACGCTTGCTCGAAGCGCAGATGGATCACCCAGTCGTCTACACCGGATCCATCGCTTGTTTGGCCATGGTTTTCGGGAACATTATCCAGCGATATGTCGGCGGCTCTCGCACCTACCCTCCTGCGGTTTATGGCTTGTCGCTGATTATCGTCGGTATGCTGTGTTCGATCTGCGTGGCCATTTGGCAAGATTCCATGGTCGGTGTCGTCTTTGGCCTGCTCGCGACTATTCCGCTGGGCTTTGCCTACGGCATCCTGATGTCATCAGGATTGCAAGAAGCACAGCGGCTCGCACCGGACGATGAGCTCGGTGCGGCCAGTGCCTCGTTCTACTCGCTGACCTATATCGGGTTTACCTTCCCGTTTATCATTTCGATTCTGGGGCCAGCAATTGGCTACATCACGTGTTTTTTGTTTGGTATCGCGATGGCGCTATTCACCATCTTCATGGTGCTGCGTTTCGACGGCCGGTTTTTCAAAAAATCCCGTCGCTTCCCACAGCGGACATAGTCCACATCCCGTATCCACATCTCGCGTCCACGTCCCCCATCCACAACCCGCGCCCACAGCCCCGCTGTCTTCGGGGCGCGTTAAAATGTGCACCATGACTGCTCCACGCGCCCCGTTTTTTCCTGCTGATCGTTCTATCCGTGCCAACGAGGACCTCGAGGTCCAGAACCTTGGCACCATTGACTACCAAGAGGCGTGGGATCTACAGGCGAAACTAGCCAAGCAACGCGCCGACGACGAAATCCCAGATCAACTACTGTTTCTGGAGCATCCCGATGTCTATACTGCGGGCAAACGCACCCAACCGTCGGATATGCCCACTAACGGATTACCGACAATCAAGGTGGATCGCGGCGGCCGCATCACTTGGCATGGCCGCGGACAGTTGGTGGTCTATCCCATCATCAAACTTGCGGAACCAGTCGATGTGGTGGATTACGTGCGCCGCCTAGAAGAAGCCATCATTGACGCGCTGACAAAATTCGGCACAAAGAAAGTTGGCCGGATGGAAGGCCGTTCCGGCGTGTGGGTTCCGCATAGTGTACGCGCCGTCGACAAGAATGCTTCCGAACGTGACCGCAAAATCGCGGCTTTGGGCATTCGCGTCACCCGTGGTGTGACAATGCATGGCCTCTCATTGAACTGCAATAACTCGCTAGAATTCTACGACCATATCGTCGCTTGCGGCATCGACGACGCCGATGTCACGACATTATCGCTGGAGCACGGCCGGGATGTGACCACCGCGGAGATGATCCCGCTTTTACACAAATCTTTAGTGCATGCTCTGGCTGGGGATTTGGCTGTCAGCGATCACGATTTGGATACCTCGCGGGTGGGCGACTCGCCACAGTAATCCGCCCCAAAACCCCTCCGCAAACGCTGTATTACAGCGTGCTGGTAAGAACAAACTACTAGGCGTAGGCTGGGGCATTATGAGTGTCACCCCCGAAGGGCGCAAACTGCTGCGCATTGAAAAGCGGAACGCAGAAAATCCTATCGAGAAAAAGCCACGCTGGATCCGCAACCAGGTCCGCAACGGCCCAGAATACAAAGACATGAAAGCCAAGGTCGCTGGCGCCGGTTTGCACACCGTGTGCCAGGAGGCCGGCTGCCCCAATATCCACGAATGTTGGGAATCGCGTGAGGCCACGTTCCTGATTGGCGGCGACCTGTGTACCCGTCGCTGCGACTTCTGCGATATTAAAACCGGCAAGCCAGGGCTGCTTGATACCGATGAGCCGCGTCGCGTTGCAGAAAATATTCGCGAGATGGATCTCAACTACACCACCGTCACTGGCGTTACCCGTGACGACCTGAAGGATGAGGGCGCCTGGCTGTACGCGGAAATCGTGCGCAAGATCCGGGAGCTCAACCCGAATACGGGAATTGAGAACCTTACCCCGGACTTTTCTGGCAAGCCTGATCTGCTGCAAGAAGTTTTTGAGGCTGAGCCGGAGGTCTTCGCGCACAACCTGGAAACCGTTCCGCGCATCTTCAAGCGCATCCGTCCAGCATTCCGCTATGACCGTTCGCTGGATGTAATCCGCCAGGCCCATGATTACGGTCTGATTACCAAATCGAACCTGATTCTGGGTATGGGCGAAACCGAGCAAGAGGTCCTGGATACCCTGCAGGATTTGCGCGATGCCGGTACCGACATCATCACCATCACACAGTATTTGCGGCCGGGACCGCTATTCCACCCGATTGACCGCTGGGTACGCCCAGAAGAATTCGTGGAGCATTCCAAGGCTGCCCGCGAAATGGGTTACGGCGCTGTTATGGCTGGTCCGCTGGTGCGTTCGTCCTACCGCGCAGGCAAGCTCTACGTGCAGGCAATGCAGGCGCGTGGGCGTGAATTACCAGAGCGCCTGTCACATCTGCAGGAAACTTCGCAGGGCCCAACGGCACAGGAAGCATCCTCGCTGTTGAGCAAGTATGGCGCGTCAGAGGCGACTCCGGTAACGACTCGCTAGAGTTCGAACGTGCAACGCGCTTCGGGAATCTGCCCGGAGCGCGTTTTCTTATGAGCACTTATTATTATGAGTGCTGACGATGTTTTAGAAATCGGTTGACTACCCCTTAAAGTGAGAGACATGGCAAAAGACGATAAGGCGAAGCTCAAAGCCCAAAAACGTGAGGCAAAACAAGCCAAGAAAGCGCAGCGCAAGCAAACGCGGTCGCAAATGTGGCAGGCCTTCAACATGCAGCGCAAAGATGATAAAGCGCTGATTCCTTTGATGCTGCTGGCGGTTATTGGCATCGCCGTGCTGTTTTTCTTGCTCGGCATGTTGTGGGGCGGCCAATGGTTCATGCTGCCGGTCGGCATCGTGCTGGGTGCCGTCGTCGCCATGTGGATTTTCACCCGCCGTCTGCAATCATCGATGTACAAGCGCGTTGAGGATCAGCCTGGCGCCGCTGGTTGGACCCTGGACAACCTGCGTAATACCTTCGGCATCATTTGGTTTACCAAGCAGGGCGTCGGCATGACTCGCCAGCAGGATTTGCTGCACCGCGTCGTCGGCAACCCGGGTGTGGTTTTCGTTGGTGAAGGTAACCCCAAGCGCTTGGAGAAACTCGTCGACAAAGAACGCCGCCGCATTGACCGGATCGCCGGTGGTGTGCCAGTACATGTGGTCTACACCGGCACCGGGGAAAACCAGGTTCCGCTGGGCAAGCTACAGCGTAAACTGCTGAAGTTGCCACGCAATTACAGTAAAACCGAGGTATACGATATCAACGCGCGTATCGAGGCCATGGATTCAGCAGCCGGACCAGGCGCTGGCATGCCGAAAGGCCCACTGCCGCAACAGGCGCAGAACCCTTCCGGCATGAACCGCCGTATGCGCCGCATGAATGCCAAAAAGGGCAAATAAGCACCATTAATTCGTGCGAATAACTGCGGTTCCAGTCGCGCGGTCGTGCATGCCACGGCCGTCGGAATCGACCATCACCGCCGGGAAGAAACAGGCGGTGAGCAACGTACGCACGACAGCGCGCCACAAGCCGACGCGTTCTTCCGCGTCCACCCGGGCCACGCCCATCCCCAGCAGCATCATGCCTGGGGTGCGCGCGAACAGCCAGCCAAAAATTATGCCGATGGCAATCCACAACAGGTAATTCCAGGTAGTGGTAGCACCCTGGCTGATATCAGCACTGCCGAGCCCGTAACGAAGGCCGAATGCTAGTGCAAGCGCCACAAACCAATCAATGAGCACGGCTAATGCACGCTTGCCCACCGGCGCTAGCGAGCCGCGCCCGTTTTTCGGCATACCAAGTTTTTCACCGGGCCACCGACTTGGTGAATTCGGATCTTCATTTTCACCGGGAATTGCTGGTCCATCCAGCCAGCTTCGCTTATTCTCCGCCATGCTCTCTAATCTACAAGCCGGGGTTAGGGCAGCGAAACCAGAGGGATGATGCCGTTAATCTCGCGGGATCCGTTGATAGATTTCCTGCGCCATGGCAGCTTGCCCGGCAGCTGTCGGATGATACGGAAACGATCCCGTCGCCGTCCCCGAAAGATCGACCCAACGCTGCTCTGGTTCGGCACAAACTGTATGCTTGTCGGCCTCGGCAGGCAGCACGAACTGCACGTCGTGCGCCTGCGCCGCTTGTGCGACAGCCTGGTTGAGCTGCTGGATGACAGTTTGTAGCCAGGTGCGGTCAGGCCCGGAAATGGCGGCAATTTCGGCGCAGTCGTCCAATGCACCAAGCAAGGGAAGATAACCCGTGGCGATAATCTGCGCTTCGGGTGCCCGGGAACGGATCTCAGCAAAAATTTCGTGTAGTCGGTCTTCCACCACACGGGTTTCGTGTTCAACCTTCCGGTCCATATAGGCGCCGCAGTTGGAAGGTTCGGCGGTCTCGAGGGCGTGCTGTGCGCACCACACCATTTCTCCGAAGCCAATGTCGTTACCACCAATGGTCAATGTCACCAGATCGACGGTTCTGTCGGTTGCGCCGTCGTCTGTCTCGCTTAAAGCGTGCAACTGCGCGGGCACTTCTACCCCACCGGCGTCGCGGGTTGCGGTGAGGTTGTCGATGATCGCGCCTTGGCAACTACGATCAATAACGGTATTTGCAGCAAGCAGATCACCGAGCACAGCGGGATAATTATCTGGTGAACGCCGACAAAAATCTGCCGCCAGATCACCGGAATCGTCGGCTCCGGCACGCGAGGCCATCGCGGCATAGGAATCCCCGAGTGCCACATAGGTATCAATAGCCGGTTCAGAAGCTGGTTCAGTACCTGGTTCAGAAGCCGCTTCAGAGCCATCGTCGTTGTCCACACCGGCACTGCATGCGCTAAGTACTAGCCCACTGCTGAGCAACAACGCGGGCACGGCGCGGCGCCATTTCCGAGTCAGGGTCTGGGCCTGAAGCTCGTTCTGGTTCTGCGTATGGCGCTGTGCTTGAGGCGCGGGAACATCGTCGGCATTTTTCGCACGCAATCGCCGCGGCGCATTAACCATTGCGCTTGTTAAACCCGAGACGGGGCCGAAAACGAGCGGGATTTTTCATCTGTGCCACAGCATCGGCAATCACCATCCGGTGCCGGGCAGATAATGATTGTGGCAAATGCGCCACCGAGCACCATTGCACGTCCACGGACTCGTCGTCGGCAACGCGTGGCTGCTGATCGTATGCGCCCACCAACCGCGCGGAAATTGCAGTATCCATAAATTGGCACACATCCCCATTCGGGTACGTCACCGGACCCACTGCCCCAGATCCCAGCAATGCCACGGGCTCGATATCTAACCCAGTTTCTTCCTTGACCTCGCGCACGGCGGTGTCATGGGGTTGTTCACCCGGTTCACAAATGCCACCAATGGGAGTCCAATCTCCACTATCGGCCCGTTGGACCAGCAGAACCGTCGGCACCTCCCAAATGGGGGCATCAGCCGGGACTTCGCGGATGACGACGGTAGTCGTCGCAGGAATCCACAGGGGTGCCGAACCGATATGTTTGCGCAGTTCCGTAATAAATTCCGGGATAGCCATATCTGCATTCTAGCGGGAGCAGACAACCCAGCTCTCCTGCAAGCACAACTCGACATTGCCTATTACGGCGCTGCCTACCACTGCGTTGTCTACCACGTGGTGGTCGTCGTTGCGGCTTGCGGGACAATGCTGCCAATAATGCGCTGAAATTCCGTCGCCGGGGTATATGACACACTGATGTCCCCGTTGTTTCCATCCACAGGTTCATCCCCGTTGCACTGGTGCGCCGCCTGCTGTGTCGTAGTGCCGGAGACTAAGCCAACGATGACTTGCTCGCCGTTAAGCTCGGCATACACTGGGCCACCAGAATCACCCGTGGTCGCGCACAGAGCAGCGCGGGCGGACCTGGCATCCAGCACCGAACCGTCATGGGTATTCAATTTGCCCAACGCCTGCGCCGCGGTCGTGTCCCCACACGTGATTCCAGTGATACGGCCGTTTTTACACACGTGCTCCGGCAAGAAGTCCAGCCGATCGGCAATCGCGGTTGCCATCGGGTTTAGCGCTGCTTCGGATCCACCGGCCACGCTGGCATCATAGGCATTGGCATTAAGCTCAATGATTGCGATATCCAAATCGGAAGAATCCACAGTGTAGAGGTCAGAGTAGATAAAAGACCCTATCGGTTCTGCTGGCCACTGGAAACGGTTATTTGCCTGCCCCGCCCACACGAGATCGCCTTCCCGCCCACAATGAGAAGCAGTAATCGCATAGCCCGTGCCTGCTTCATCGGTAAAAGAATAGGCAACGGTGCAGATATTGTAATGAAACTGCTCGCCGGGCTGGGGTACGTGCGTAGAAATATCAATCGGTGCGCCCGGCGCTAAAGGGGATTGTGTTGGGTGAATGATCCGGGTCTGCGATTGCGGTTCTTGCCCAAGGCGTTGTTGATCCGCCCCCGTGAGGGCATCAGCGCGCGGCGGTGGTGCAGGTAAAGAGCGCGGTTGCGCTGGATCAAACTCAGCAGCCATATCCGCGCCCTCCGGGAAGCCATCCGCGGCCGAGCCACCGCTAGGATCGCCCTCCCCGAACGCGGAGATTCCAGTACTGGTGCAGGCAGAAACAAACAGCAACACAGCGCACATCACCGCTAATACCCCGGTGCGGCTGTGGCTAGTGCCACCGACGCTGCTATAGCCAGAGCCAGCGTCGGCCTGCTGTTTCTGCCCAATCATAGCTACAGAGTATAGCCACAACCGGTGCTGATTACCGCACGTTGGTTTCTGCGATGGAACTGCGGATATAGTCTTTGACCTTGTCAGCATCATTATCAAGGTCCGCGACGTGGCGTCCGGCATCCATAATTCCGGCAAACCGCTGCGGCATATCCGGGGCAGTTCCCAGGGCCTCTTTGATAGTGTCGGCGAATTTCACCGGCAAGGCTGTTTCCAGACAGACCACCGGGCTGGTGACGTCGTGTTCGGCTACGGCATCCCAGGCCACCTTGATGCCATCAGCGGTGTGCGGATCCACCAACACTTCATGGTCTTTATGTACCTGGACGATCGTCGCCAAGCGGTCCGCGTGCAGCGAGCGCCCGGAGACGAACCCGAACTCATCGCGCGCACGCGCCAGCAGGTCGTCGGCAAGCGCAAAACCACCATCCTTGATGCGGTGGCCGAACAGGTCTGCCACCTGGGCGGCATCGCGATCCAGCAAGTCCGCAATGAAACGCTCGAAATTCGACGCGCGGGAAATATCCATCGACGGCGAGGAAGTCTCGTGGGTATCCGCGGCAGAGCGCGGCCGGTATTGCCCGGTGCGGAAAAACTCGTCCAGCACGTCGTTTTCATTCGTGGCGACGATCAGCCGGTCGATTGGCAACCCCATTTGGCGTGCGATGTGCCCTGCACAAATATCGCCGAAGTTGCCCGTCGGCACGCTAAACGAGACCTTCTGCGAATAATCACCGGTGGCGTCGGTGACTTTGATCCAGCAGGAAACGTAATACACGATCTGCGCCAGCAGTCGCGCCCAGTTAATCGAATTCACCGCGCCGATGCGGTAATCGCGCTTGAAAGCCTCATCCGCGCTGACGGCCTTGACGACGTCCTGGCAATCATCGAAGACACCATCGAGGGCAATATTGAAAATATTCTCATCGTCTAACCCAAACATCTGCGCCTGCTGGAACGGCGTCATCCGTCCTTTCGGCGTCAGCATAAACACACGGATACCTTGCCGCCCACGCATGGCGTATTCCGCTGATGAGCCGGTATCGCCGGAAGTCGCGCCCAGAATATTCAACGTGGTGTCGCGGCGCGCCAATTCGTATTCGAAAAGCTCGCCGAGCAGCTGCATAGCCATGTCTTTAAACGCTGCGGTTGGGCCTTCAGACAAGTGGCCGATATAAAACTGCTCATCCAGCTTGGTCACCGGCACGATTTCTTCGTGGGCGAATTTCTCGGTGCTATAGGCCCTGTGCGCCATGGCTTCGAGCTCGTCGGCAGGAATATCGTCGACGAACAACTTCAGGATTTCTGCTGCCAGCCCGGCGTATCCGTGGGTGCGCGAGGTCTCCCGGAGTTCTGCTAATTTCTCTGCGCCGAGATGCGGGTAGCTCGTCGGCAAATAGAGCCCGCCGTCAGCGGCAAGGCCACCGAGTAAGATGTCGGTAAATTGTGCGGGTTGGGCCTGGGTATCACGAGTCGAAATATAATCCACGGGTTTCATCTTAGCGTCTACCTACAATGGCTCGTATGGAAAATCGCGCCAAATCAGCTTCTCAGACTGCCACTGCTGCCCCGCACCCACGTGATGTGGTGACCCGCCGGGCGCTGCTGGTGTGGGTAGGTGGCGTGGCCTGCTATATCGTCGCGATTACCGGGCGGACGTCATTTGGCGTGGCCAGCGTGGATGCGATTGAGCGCTTTCAGGTGGATGCTTCGCGCATCGCGGTCTTCGCTGCTGTCCAGCTTGGGGTGTATGCGTTGGCGCAGATTCCAACAGGGTTAGGCATCGACAAGTTTGGCCCACGGGCGATGGTGATTGTCGGCGCGGTAGTCATGGGACTCGGGCAATTCATTTTGGCCTTGACGACATCATATCCGCTGGCTATTGGCGCGCGGGTGCTGATCGGCGCGGGGGATGCTTCGGCTTTTCTGGCGGTCATGCGGCTTCTGCCCTATTGGTTCCCACTGCGCAAAACTCCATTATTTACGCAGTTGACGGGCGCGATTGGGCAGACTGGCCAGTTTATTTCCGCGGTACCGTTTTTGGCCCTGCTGGGTGCTGCCGGTTGGACGGCATCGTTTGTCACTCTGGGCGCGGCGAGCATATTAATCGCCGGGCTGGCTGGACTCGCGATTAAGGATCTTCCCGACGTCGATCGCCACACTATGGGGCAAGGCTCAAAGGTCAAAGATGCAGCGTCGATGAAAAATGCAGCTCCGAAAGACGACGCGTCGCCAGATACCAACATTGCTTCCCTGGCCGCCCGGATTCGTGCGCTCGTGCGCACTCCAGTGGCATGGCAAGGGTTTTTCATGCACTACTCGTGCCTGATGTTCCAGCTGGTGTTTTTGATGATGTGGGGATTTCCTTTAATCACTCTCGGCATGGGGTTAAGTTCCGAACAAGCCGGTGCAGTCTTAGCCATCAACACCGTCGTTACGGTTGCTTCCGGTCCCCTGCACGGCATGTTTTCGGCGCGCTTGGGAGCTACCCGACATTGGGCCGTCGTAGTGTTTTCCACCACGATTGTGCTTACTTGGGTGGTGTTTTTCGCTACCGGCACTCCACGTGGGATGGCGGCAATCGTTGTGGTGAATGTGGTTGTTGCACTGTGTGCCGCATCAGCGAATTACGGTTTTGATAATGTCCGTGAGGGTGTCTCGCGAGAGACCGTCGCGACGGCTACGGGGCTGGCGAATATGGGTGGTTTTCTTTCCGGTATGGCGGCATCACAGGGAATCGGCATTGTCTTGGATATTTCTGCCGATGGTGCCGCATATAGTTGGACGGATTTTCAACTCGCTGCACTTGCTGGTGGCAGCGTGTGGGCGGTGGGTATTGCTGGCTTATTCTGCGCTACGGCTTGGCGAACACGCGAGATTCAACGCGTGCGTTCGGGTGGCACTGCGGCTCCTGCTGGTTCTGCTGCTGCAGCGGCTTCAAAGGGCAACAGCACTGCGACACAGCACGGTCTGGTGATCCACGAAGCAACCACACCGGAACCGGAAAACCGCACTGATTAGTCTGAGCTGGGTGATTCCAGTGGTTCGCCGTCAATGGGATAATTCGAAATAGCACTAAGCGGGGCGTCGATAAGCCCTAAATCGAAGGCATAGAGAACCCGATCGCGGTCAACATAAGAAATATCGCCGCGCTCGATGGCATCATGCAAAATATTCTCGAGCATAACCCGCATAGCGGCACGGTTCTCGTGGTCTACTTGAAGCACGATTTCGGGCCAATTATCTGGATTCATATAGTCCGCAGAAATGCCAAGAATTGAAGCGAGTTCTGCCAACCGCTGACCATAAATCTGCGGGGAAATTTCTGATTTTGGGGCGGCCGCAATACTACTGCCTGCCGCTGCCTGATCTTCGAATGGATGCGGTTGATCATCAAGCATCGAGCCAACGGTTTGCTCGTTATGCTTGTCCGAGCTATTGATCACCATCGGGACAACGAAAACACCGGCGAGCACTATCACCAAGCCAAGCGCACCGTAAATCCACCAGGTGCGTGATGCCTTGTGCGTGTTAGTTGTCGGTTTCGACATGTCGGCTATCTCTTCCTTATACGCGCTATTCCAGTTATGACGCTTATCGGGGTTAGCATAACCAGGTTATGTGATTTTCACAGTAGATAAACCTGTCAATATGCTATGCGTCTCACATAACTAGCACCCCAAAACTAGTGGCGCGGTGGATTCCGCCGCCCGGATAGAATGTCGCCGAGCGAGCGCATCGCCGCATCCCCAATGTGCTGCGTCACTGGGTTGTTGTTGACGGTGCGCGTTACGCGATCGAAGATGCCAGACCATTCCCCACCATCACGCGGGTGTGTAAACCGGACATGCTGATTTTCTTGCCGACGATGAGCATCTGCATCATTCCGGGCGTCGGCATAATCGACATCATCAAGGTCATCGACATCATCACTGTGGAGTCGTTCGGCCTTCCGAGCCCGTTCGTTGTTTTGGATCTCCGCGACTTTGCTTGCACTCATGCCGTCGCTATCGACCCGGACATGACGGGAATCCTCATCAAATTCCACATACGTATCGCTGGCGATTCCGATGTGCTCTGCCATCGCGACCAATTCTTGCAGGTCCGCCAGCGTGGCATTGTCAACGTTGAATGAGAGTGACAGTCCCATAATCATTTCCTTTCGCCGCCAAAGGTTGGTGTGCCATCGAGTTTATCCACATTCGGCTCTGCGCATTCAGTCATATTCATAAGAATCGGGTTCACCCCAGAAAACTTGATCCACCACTCGACGCGCATGGCGGGTTGCCTTCAGATAAGCCTCAAGAAATTCCTGGTTGTCTTCCGGTGCCCACCCGGCCACACCGGCAACTTGTGCCAGATGATTGCCGGGCTGCGGCAGTTGATCCACACGTTTGCCGCGTACTAATACCAGTGCATTGCGGGCATTCGTCGCCATTAACCAAGCTTCGCGTAACTGCTCGGTTTCATTGTCCGTCAAAATCTCGCAGTCTCGCAATGCATCGAGTGCGTCCAATGTCGACGGGGTGCGTAGCTCATGGTGCTGCGCAGCGTGCATCATGATCAACAGCTGCACGGTCCATTCCACGTCGGTCAGCCCACCGCGGCCAAGCTTCGTGTGCGTATTGCGATCTGCCCCACGAGGCAAGCGTTCGTTATCTACACGTGCTTTGATTCGCCGAATCTCACGGATCGTCGATTTAGAGATCCCACTGGCCGGATAACGGAAATCATTGATCATCTCGATAAACGCCGCACCGACTTCCGCATCACCTGCCACCACGTTGGCCCGCAACAGCGCCTGGATTTCCCAGGATTCTCCCCATTGCGAGTAGTAGCGCCGGTAAGACGCAATGCTGCGCACCACTGCCCCGCTTCGGCCCTCCGGGCGCAGCCCCAAGTCCACCTCCAGCGGCGGATCACCAGAGGGTTTCGCCAGGCGTGCGCGAAGCTTGTCGACGATCTTTTTCGCCCAGTTCATGGCCTCGGTTTCGTCTTCGCCCGCGGTGGGTTCAGCCACCATGAGCACGTCTGCGTCTGAGCCAAAGCCAAGCTCTTGACCACCCAGGCGGCCCATGCCGATCACCGCGATGCGCGCCGGTGGTTCTTCGCGGTCGAGTTCTCGCAGGCTGGCACGGACTTCTGCACGAATTGCGGCTTCCAGCACCGCATCCCAAATCAGTGACAGCTCTCGACACACGCGCTCGACCGGCATGAAACCAAGTTGATCCGCCGATGCGATCCGGGCCAGCTCCACGCGTCGTAAAGAGCGCGCTACCGCCACTGCTTTGTCTGGGTCAGCGTGGCGTTTCGACGAGTTCACCAAGGACTTCGACACTTGCTGTGGGTTGGTCTCCAGGAATTTCGGGCCGTTCGCGCCATCGGATAGCAACTTGACGGTATCGGGCGCGTTGATGATCAACTCCGCTGTGTACGGCGAATTACCCAGGATTGACATCAGCCGCTTGCCGACGATTCCTTCATCGCGCAGCATGCGCAAAAACCAGGAACGATCAAAGGCGGCATCCGAAAGTTTGCGGTAATTAAGTAGGCCAGCATCGGGGTCGGCGGTATTTGCAAGCCATTCCATCAGCCCGGGTAGCAGAATCGATTGGATACGCGCTTTGCGTGAGGTACCGGATGCCAACTTGGTGAGGTGATCGAACGCGCGACCAGGATGCCGGTAGCCCAACGCAGAAAGCTGTAGTTTCGCGGCCGCTGGCGAAAGCTTGAGTTCTTCGGCCGACATAGAAGCCACAGAATCCAACAATGGCCGGTAAAACAACCGTGAGTGCAGCTCGGAAATACGCACACGGACTTTGCGCAAGTGGTTAACCATCAAGTCATACGATGATTTTGAGCCATGCGCATCAAACCCGGCAGCGCGTGCCAGCCAGCGCAGCGCGTCGGTGTCATCGTCTGCTGGCATAGTGTGGGTGCGCCGAAAACGCTGCAATTGCAGGCGGTGTTCCAGCAAGCGCAAAAACTCATACGCTTCGATGAGCTGCCAGGAATCCTCGCGGCCGATATAACCGGAAGACTTCAATGCCTCGAGCGCTTCGACGGTGGATAGCACCCGCAGGCGTTCATCAGACCGGCCATGGACGAGTTGCAACAGCTGTACAGCAAATTCGACATCCCGCATGCCACCGGTGCCGAGTTTTAATTCGCGGGTCCGCATGTCTTTGGGCACGTTAGCGAGTACACGCCGACGCATCGCTTGGACGTCTTCGACGAAGGAGTCACGCTCCGATGCCGTCCACACCATCGGACGGATTGCGTCTTCGTAGCGGTGGCCCAGAGGTAGGTAACCGGTTTGGGCGCGGGCTTTCAGCAGTGCTTGAAATTCCCAGGTTTCGGCCCAGCGCCGGTAGTACTTGATATGCGATTCCAGGGTGCGCACCAACGCGCCGGATTTGCCTTCTGGGCGCAGGTTGGGGTCTACCTCGAAAAATGCGGCCGAGCCGATGCGGTTGAACTCAGCAGCCAAGCGCGTGGCTTTGTTGCTGGCGGGTGCGGCAACAAAAATGACATCGACGTCGGAGATGTAGTTCAGCTCCTGCGCGCCGCACTTGCCCATCGCGATAACCGCTAGCCGGGCGTCAACCGGCTTCGGGGGCTTGTTTTTTGTGGTGTTCTTCGTGGTGCTCTTTGTGGTCACCGCACCTGATTCGGTAGCGCCACCAACGCACGGGCCATAGACCTCAGCCACCGCAACCGCGAGTGCCGCGGTCAATGCAGCATCAGCCAAATCAGACAGCGCACCGGTAATCGTGCTAAACAACAGCTTCGGTTGCGGTTCGGTTTGGCCTTTGCGCGCAAAATAGCTCCCAGCCAGATCATGCGCGGCGATTCGCAGCATCAACGTGCGGTAGGCATCACGCAACGCACAGGTAGCATCGCTACCGGTCATCGCCGCGCGGTAGGTACCAGGCGTCGACAAGTCAGAGCTAGCCGGGTCGGGCGCATCGTCGTTGTCAGGCTCGGCACCGGAACCTGTATTAGAACCTGCACCAGCTGTTGTGCCGGGTCCGGAATCAGAATCAGCGTCCGAGTCCGCGAAATCAGCAACCTGAGCCCCCACTGCCTGCAGCATTTGCTGGAACATCTCAGATTTTTCCGGCAGGGGCTTGAGAAGTTCTTTCCACGTCTCCGGGTGGGCCGCCACATGATCGCCCAATAGCGTGGACCCACCCAACAAAGCGAAAAATCGTACTCGTAATGCTTCGTCTTCGCACAGCTGGGTGGTTAATTCTGCGCCGTCATCATCCAGGTTTCCGGCCATGCGAATGAGCGTATTCAGCGCGAGGTCCTGGTCAGATGCCGCAGCCAGGCACCACAGCAATGCGGTGTGTTCGGGCTTATTCCAACCAAGCCAGGAGATGTCTTCGCTGGCTTTTGGGCTAGATAACCCAAGGGTGGCAGTCGATGGGATAGATGGTCGGTTCGAACTCACAGTAATGCTCAGCTCTTTGGAATATGTGGTTGGCGGTGTCGGTGAGCGCGGTGTCACCACACGATGACCCAGGTGCTAGCACCGGGCACGGTAAAAAGCGTTGATGGGCCGAACGCTAATAATTCAAGTTATTGTGCAGCTCAAAGGAAGTAATTTGCTGTTGATAATTGCGGAATTCCTCCCATTTAGAACGCAAGAAGAATTCGAAGACGTTTTCGCCCAATACTTCCGCCATGAACTCGGAGTTTTCTAGTTTGCGCAGCGCGTGGTCCAACGAATTTGGCAAATCGATATAGCCCATCGCGCGACGCTCACGACGGGTAAGTTCCTGCACATTGTCCTCGGCAGGTTCACCGAGTTGATAATTTTCGCGGATTCCGCGCAAACCAGCAGCCAACAGCACCGAATACGCCAAATACGGGTTGGCCGAAGAATCCAAACTGCGGATTTCCACGCGGCGCGATTCAGGTTTGTTCAGCCGGTAGGTTGGCACCCGCACCATGGCAGATCGGTTCGATACTCCCCAGGTGGCAGCGCCGGGAGCTTCGTTGCCAAACATCAAGCGCTTGTAAGAATTGACCCATTGGTTGGTCACCGCGGTCAGCTCTGGTGCGTGGTGCAAAATTCCGGCGATAAATTGTTTCGCGGTCGTTGACAAGCAGAATTCATCGTCCGGATCGTGGAAGGCGTTGGAATCGCCTTCGAACAATGACAGGTGGGTGTGCATGCCAGAACCGGTCCAATCTTTGTGTGGCTTCGGCATAAACGTAGCCCGCGCGCCCTGCTGCTGTGCCACCTTTTTGATCAGGTAGCGGAAGGTCATGATGTTATCCGACATCGTCAACGCATCGGTGTGGCGCAAGTCGATTTCTTGCTGGCCCGGGCTGGTTTCGTGGTGCGAAAATTCGGTAACAATACCGACGTTTTCTAGAATCTGAATGGCGGTACGACGAAACTCTGGCGCCAGATTCATCGTTGATTGGTCAAAATAACCGCCGTTATCGGTCGGGCGCAGATCCGCTTCATCGTCGGTCTGCTGCAGCAAATAAAATTCGATTTCCGGTCCAATCATGCAGGTAAATCCGTCATCGGCGGCTTCTTCTACCTGGCGGCGCAAAATATTCCGTGGGTCTACCACCGAGGGACTACCGTCGGGTTGGACAATATCGCAGAACATGCGCGCAGTCAGCAAAGAGTCATTGCCGCTTTCCGAGGGCATGATTTTAAACGTGGAAGGATCCGGCATCGCGATGGTGTCAGACTCCGCGACGCGAGAGAACCCTTCTACCGAGGAACCGTCGAAACCGACGCCTTCTTCAAATGCGTTTTCCAGCTCTGCCGGTGACATATCCACGGATTTCAGGGCGCCGGTGATATCGGTAAACCAGAGGCGGATAAAACGCACGTCGCGTTCCTCGACGGTGCGCAAGACGTAATCGTGTTGACTGTTCATGGTGCCCAGTCTAGGCAACCGCGATCACATTGGCGCCGTGCTGGGATTATTTTTCCCAATCCGCAGGCTGACCCCAGTCGTCTTCGTCGTCTTCTGCCTGGTCAGCGGCGTCGTTACGCTTTTGTGCAATTTCGAATGCGTTTTCGGCTAATTCTTTGCTGTCGTATGGCCCCATGCGGTTATTCCACCCTGCCACCTTGCCTTTTGTGACTTCCCCGGTGGAGGGATTGAAAAACCATTGTTCGTCTGCGTGTGCCATGCTGTGCTCCTTGCTGACTTTTCTGTTGATCACCCGGGCGATTTACCACCTGCGCGCCATGCACCGACGGCGCCCCAGGTCGGACCGTTGCGATGCGAGTGCCGCGACGGTGGATTGGGCAGTTTCAGTATAAATCTGGCTACCCACCAGCACAGCTAAACAGGTAAAATTGCCCGAGATTACTGACTTCGTTCGCGAGCACCGAGCTATTTCTAAGCCATTCCCGAGCCATTTCCGAGCTATTTCAAGGAGTTTTCTTCGCCCATGCCCCAAGCGCCCCAGATGGATAACTTCGCTGATGATGCTTCTTCCACAGATGCTGCAAAAACCGACACGGCAAAAACCGACGCCACTCTTAACGCCGCCGTAACCGACACCACCGCCCTGACAACAGCCACAACCCGCTGGCACGCTGAACTCTACGGTGTTGCGCCCGTTTTTCTTGCGCACGCTCCGGCAACGTGGTCAGTGATCGGCGAGCACGTGGACCACGCTGGCGGCGTCGTCGTCATGAGTCTGGCTGGCCAACGCGCCGCAGTGTCGGTCTCTCCCCGCGAGGACCACAAGTTTGTGGTGCATTTCCGGCGGGACTCGCTTGCCGACGCCCGGAGCACCGGTGAACCAGCCAGCGAGGAAGATTCCACCACGGTAGAAGAGATCGCCACGCTGTTTTCCCAGCAACAGCCGGACGTGGACGATTCGGGCAAGCCCACCACCCCGCCACTCCCCCGTGGGGGGTTAGTACACCGCTTGGGCGGCATCGTGTGGATGATGATGCAGCGCCAGCTGCTATCGCGGGATACCAGCGGCATGAATATCACGGTCGTTTCTGCGATCACCCCGAATTCCGGCCTGGGTGAATATGCCGCCATCGATTCTGCTTTAGCCTTAGCTTTGCAATCCGATGCACCGGATGTCGACGAGGCGCCGTTGCGCGCGCGTCTTGCGGAAGTCTGCGCGCAAGCTGGCGAATTATTCTCATCTACGGTGACTCTGCGGGCTCGTTATTCGGCAGCGCTGCGTGGCGCTGGTGCTGGCACCGGTTCCAACGCTGGCTCGAGTGCTGGCTCGAGGTCTGGCTCTGGTGCTGGCGCGCAAGTATCAGTGCTTGATTACGCCGATGGTTCGCTGACCAAGGCCGTGCATCCGGTTGGCCGCGAGCTGGCTGCATTTGCGGTCACGGTGCCACAGGACGTGAGCACTAACGAGGACACCAGCACCGGAGATACAAACGCTGGAAACACCAGCCCCGGAGACGATTCGGAAACCACAGCGGCGACCGGGCAATCCGATGAGATCCGCACCAGGAACCGATTCGTCGATTCCGCCCGCCAGGCTTTCGGTGCACAGTCCTTGCGGCTGCTTCCCGACGCCCCGGCACGCGTGACCCAGTGGTTGTCTGCGGTCCACCAAGTGCACGGCACGGACGGGGTCCCGGAGTTGCATGAATCACGCACCTGGTTGGATTTCCACGCTGCAGAAACTGAACGTGCGCAGCTATTCGCGCATGCGATTCGTTCCCAGCGTGCTCGTGATATTTGGCCACTGTTGCGGGATTCGCAGCAGGCACTGCAGGATGATTACACGCTGGATGCGTCCATGGAGCTGGCACAGTTATGCCAGGTACGCGGTGCGATCGGCGCGCGGGCGGCTGCTGCGGGAACCTCGAAAGCGGTCATCGCCTACGTCGACAAGAAAAAGGCTGAGAACTTTGCGCATGACTTGGTGGCCGACGGGCTCGTCGTCACGCGGCTAATTCCTGGAGATATCGCGCAGCTCGGTTAATGCTGGATCCGTAAGACCCGGTTAGGTGGGTGAATGAGCCAGCCTATAAGCCGGATTCTGTCCCGCACCAGTGCGGTGCGTGGGCGATCATCCATCTGGGCCAGCCATTGCTGGTGGCCTCAAGCAGCTACCTTCGAACTTGGGCGAGCAGCCCTCAAACATTCGAGCAGGCGCGCAGCGTGGCGCGCCGTGATGCCTTGCTCCCGATGGGGTTTACCTAGCCACGCCAGTCACCTGACATGCTGGTGCGCTCTTACCGCACCCTTTCACCCTCACCGCCGGGCACGCCGCGACGAATCGCGATATACCCGGTGGCGGTCTACTTTCTGTTGCACTTGCCCGCAGGTTGCCCTGGGTTGCTGTTAGCAACCACCGTGCTCTGTGGAGTCCGGACTTTCCTCGACTTTCACTTGCGCCCAACAGCTGTCGGCGCAGTTTGTCAGCCGCGATCGCCCGGCCGGCTCATTCACTCGCTCCATCTTCGTCGATAGCCGCGCACCTGTGCAAATGTGCTGGAACACTCTGCAAGGCGCTTAGTCGTAACGGATGACTTTTCGTCCATCGATGCTACCGTCGTGCAGCTGTTTGAACACGTCGTTGACATCGTGAATGCTGCATTCGGTGACATCTGGTTTCACCTTGCCGCGCGCATAAAAATCAATGGCCTCGGCCAGGTCTTGACGCGTGCCGACGAGCGAGCCACGAATTGTCAGCCCCTTCAGCACGATGTCGAAGATGGACGCCGGGAATTCCCCTGATGGCAGGCCATTGAACACAATGGTTCCGCCGCGTTTAGCCATCTCGATGGCTTGCCCGAAAGCATCCGGGTGCACCGCAGTCACCAGCACTCCGTGGCTGCCACCGTCAGTAAAGTCCTGCACCGCCTGTACCGGGTCAACTTCGCTGGCGTTCACGGTAAATTCTGCGCCGTGGCGCTTGGCCAGCTCCAGTTTGGAATCGGAAATATCAACGGCGATAACCCGCATGCCCATCGCGTCGGCGTATTGCACCGCCAGGTGTCCCAGGCCGCCGATACCGGAGATGACGACGTATTGACCGGGCTTAGTCTCGGTCATTTTCAGACCTTTGTATACGGTCACGCCTGCACATAGGATCGGTGCGACTTCTACCGGGTCGCTGCCTTCCGGGATGCGTGCGCAGTAGCGTGTGTCAACGAGCATATATTCGCCGAAGCTTCCGTCGACGGTATAGCCGCCGTACTCTGCTTTCACGCAGCGGGTCTCCCAGCCAGTTAAGCATGATTCGCATTCGCCGCACGTCGACCAGAGCCAGGCGTTGCCGACAAGGTCGCCTTCTTTCACGAACTGTTCACCCGGCCCAAGCTTGACGACGCGCCCTACTCCCTCGTGTCCGGGGATAAACGGTGGTTCTGGTTTTACGGGCCAGTCACCTTCTGCAGCGTGCAGGTCGGTGTGACAAATCCCGGATGCCTCGAGTTTCACGAGTGCTTGGTGCTCGCCGGGTTCTGGGAGTTTTTCTGCACGTACGGTGACGTTGGGGCCGAATTCTTCCACGACTGCTGCCGTGAATTCCTTCGGCGGTTGTGTGGACTGTGCGGTTCTGGTTGGTGTAGTCATTGCTTCTCCTCCTCTGGTTGGTGAGCTCAAGCAATGAGCTCTGGTTAATGAGCAAGCTGTTGAATTTCAGTATAGAAACAAAATAATAAAATGTGAAGCAAATCACTTATTGGGTATTGTTTTCATTTCGCTGCGCACCTGTCCTGCCATCAAGAGTGGCTGTACCTAACGCCCTCGGCGGCTTATAAGGCTCACCAACGAGGGGTTAGTACAAGCCGAACACGGTGCACACGGTGGAGGCAGTAAGCGAAAGAAAGGCAGCGGCAAAAACTGTAGCCGCTGCTTATCGAGTTCCCGGCACTAGCTGCGTAAAAACTAAGCTTGCATCACCGTCAGCGCAGGTGCGCGGTTTCGTTCACGCTGAGCACCGCGGATGCCACCGGCGAGTTCTCGTCATAAAACTTGACGACGCCAATGCTGGCGAGATCCAAAAACAGGTGACTAAACGTCGCTGGCCCAGCGTTCAACGCTTGGCGGGTCAACGATTTAATCGGATTAACGTGACTGACCACCGCAATCGTTTTACCAGGGTGCTTGGCCACGAGTTGTTTCCGGAATTCCCGTACGCGGCGGTGCACCTGTGCGAGTGATTCCCCCGCTGGCGGTGCTAGCGACGCATCCGTAATCCAGGCATCGTGCAGCTCGGCATCGTCATCCTGGGCCTGCTGGAAGGTCAGCCCTTCCCAGTCGCCAAAATCCGCCTCGATCAACGCGTCGTGCGTTTCTACCTGGGCACCGGTTTTCTCCGCGATCTTTTTCGCCGTCACCTGACAGCGCTGCAGTGGCGAGGAGACCACCAGGTCAATCTCACCGCGTTCGGCCACGGCGGCAGCCGAAGCCTCTGCTTGTTGCATGCCGGTCTCGGTCAGCTCAATATCGCTGTGCCCGCAGTACCGGTGCTCAGCGGAGTAGACCGTTTGCCCGTGCCGCACCAGAATCAACGTGGTCGGCTGGCAGGTCGCGCCCGTCCACGAGGCATGCGAGCCGGTGCTATTTTTCGCAGCGCCAGCATCCGCGCCGGCGGCAGTATCAACAGCGTCAGAATCATCGCCAGTATCATCGCCGCGGTCCACCACACCCGGCGCGTGGCCGGCGGCAGCAGCGTCCATAGCCTCATTCGACAGTGCATCGGCTACTTTGTTGTCGTTTCGCCGCACCCAGCTCAGGTTCACCCTTCCGAGCTGCTGCATGAGCTTCTGCGCCTGCACACCCAGCTGTTTCATGTCTGGGTGTTTGATCTTCCAGCGGCCGTTCATCTGCTCGACGACCAGCCGGGAGTCCATATAAAAGTCGACGTCATCCGCGCCCAGCTCGACTGCAGCTTCCAGCCCGCGCAACAGCCCGTGGTATTCGGCGACGTTGTTGCTGGCTTTCTTGCCGACGACATAGACAATCTCTCGCAGCACCGTCTCACCATCGGCGGCGTAGACGACGGTGCCAGAACCTGCGATTCCGGGATTTCCGCGCGAGCCGCCATCGGCGTAAATGATCAGCTTCATGGCACTACGCTCCTTAGTCTGCCTGGCCACGTACCAGGTAGGTGCCGCAATCTGGGCATTCTGGCATAACTTCAGGTTTCGCGCCGCGTACCGCGGACTGGTCCGCCGGTGGCAGCTGGATATAGCACCCACCGCACCCACGTCCGGTAAACCGAGCCACGCCGACGCCGTTTTCGCCGCGGACGTCGTCGTAGGCAGCCAAGGCCTCCGGTGCTTGTTCTTGCAGTTCCGCGCGCAGTTTAGTGATGTTTTCGACCGGGTCCGGTTCCTCAGTCTTTACTGCATCCGCAGCGTCTGCGGCGCGCTCGGCTGCTTCCAGCTCGCTTTTTGCCTGATCCACTTTCGCAGCGTGCACGTCGCGGTTTTGCCGCAGCGCGTGGATCTCGTTGTGGGCTTCTTGCAGCTCACTCATCAAATCCGCAATGCGTGATTTCGTGGTGTATTTATCGTGTTCTAAGTCTTTCCGGATTTCCGGGTCTTGCTCAGTGGCGAGCTGCTTTTTGTTATCAATATTGCGCCGCTTCAGCTTGCGTTCGTCTTGTTGGATGCGCAGAATTTCGGCTTCCATATCATCCACTGCCATCTGTGCTGCCGCGGCTGCATCACGGGCACGTTTCAGCGTGGCTGCTGCTTTGTCGGCCTCGGCGCGTTCTGGCGTCGATGCTTTGTTCGCAGCACCAGAACCGGCACCGGCCCCAGTAGCAGCGCCACCCCCAGCAGCGCTGCCTGCACCAGAGTTGCCTGCGCTAGCCTGTGCGCGTTCTAAGTTGGCGAGTTCCAGCAATCGTTGTTGTTGTTTCGGAGCTAGCTTCATCATCGTCTATCCACCTTTGCTTGTCGTTTTTCGCCCTCATACTGTAACCGCGCTCGCGGCTGCATAATCCCGTTCGCTTTTCCAGCCTTACGGCCTCCGGCCGAGCGTTCTAGTCGCCCTTTATGCTCCGTGCGCAGACTCCGCAGACACCGTCCACGGATCGGTACGCACAGTAATCACGGTGGTCTCCACTCCGGTTTCCCGGCGCACGATTTCTTCTACCTGCTCCGTCCACGGGAATTCGGAAGCCCAGTGTGCGGTATCAATAATTGCCATATCGCTAACGCGCAGGTGTTCATCAACGGGGTGGTGGCGCAAATCTGAGGTCACAAACACATCCGCGCCCAATTTCGCAGCCACGTCGATAAACCCATCGCCTGCGCCCGAGGCCACAGCCACCGTCTGTACTTGCTTGTCCGGATCTCCGGCCGCGCGCACACCCCAGGATGTGACAGGCAAACCATCCGCGACTTGCTGAGTAAACTCCCGCAAGCTCATCGGCTCCAGCAGCTGCCCAATCCTGCCCAGCCCGTAGGCGGTATCCAGCGGGGTGGCGTCGGCAAGCTCGGTGATGTCGAAGGCCGGTTCCTCATACGGGTGGTGGGTATACAAGGCGTCGAGAAGCGCCTGCTTATCACCCGGCTTGGCGACGAACTGTATGCGCAGCTCATCATCGCGGTAGGTCTGGCCTACCTCCCCGTCGGTCGGGTCCGCGCCCGGTTCTGGTTTGAACTGCCCAGTGCCGGAGATCTCAAAGACGCACTCGGAATAATTCCCGATCCGCCCCGCACCCGCGGCAAATAGGGCCTGTTTCAGCTTGTCGACGTGTTCTGCGGGCACGTGCACACCCCACAGGTGGCGGCCAGGCCCCGGCTTCGGCGCGAGCGGACGCCCGGGGGTAATGCCAACGAGCTCCGCCAGTTTGTCGTTAACGCCGGGACGCGCGGAATCCGCATTGGTGTGCGCGGCAAACAGTGCGATACCGGATTCGATCAGGGAATGTAGGATCCGCCCTTTCGGGGTATCCGCGGCCACGCTGTCCACCCCGCGTAGCAGCAACGGGTGGTGCACGATCAGCATGTCGACGCCGGCTGCCACTGCTGCCTCTGCCACCTCGTCGGTGCAGTCCAGAGCAAAAGCCACCTGGCGCACCGGGGCTTCGCGCCGCCCACAAATGAGCCCAACACTATCCCAGCTTTCCGCCAGGTGCGGCGGGTAAGCGCGGTCCATGACCTGGCAAATCTCACCCACGGTGGTCTCAGTGCTCATGTGCTGCTCCTTTATATCCGTCATATGCTCACACAATTATGGCACGCAGCGTGCACATCAGGCGATAAAATAGGACACCATGGCTGACACGAAAAATCACAACGGCACAAATCACAACGGCCCCAAAACCTATTCCATCAATTTCGTCTGCACCGGAAATATTTGCCGCTCACCGATGGCGGAAGTCATGGCCCGTCAGGCCATCAAAGATGCAGGTCTTGCCACCCAGGTGGATATCGCCTCCTGCGGGATTGATGGCTGGCATGTCGGCGAGGGCGCTGATGAACGCACCGTGGCAGAGCTGCGCGAGATTGGTTTGGACGGCAGCGATCATGTCGCACAACAGTTCGGCCCACCGGCTGGCGACACGGATTTGTTCATCGCGATGGACACCGGGCACCGCTCCACGCTCATTGCTCGCGGCGTCGACGAGAATCGCGTAGCCCTAATGCGTAGTTTCGACCCGGAGGCAGAAGATGAGCCCTCGGTCGCCGACCCGTATTACGGCGGTGTCGATGGCTTTACCCGCGTGCGCAAAGAAATCGAAGCCAGCCTGCCGGGACTGATTGAGCACATCCAGAGTCAGCTGGACTAACACGCGCGCCGGTCTATCGTGGGCGGTCTATCATGGGCGTTGTGAATGCCCGATCCCAGCAGCAAGAACAGTCTAAACAGCCTGAACGGACTGAACGAACTGAACAGCCGCTTCAGCCACAGCAGCCGCAACAGCCGCGCAATAGCGCCACCAGCACGCAAACGTCGTGGTGGAAGGTTTTTGCCAAGCCCAGCTGGATCATCCTGGCACTGTCACTCATCGCCTTTTCCATCCTGGCCTTCACGGTGCTCGCGCCGTGGCAGCTGAACAAGGATGACGAGATCGTCGACCGCAACGAGCGCATCCAGCAGGCCTATGAGCAGGATCCGGTACCGTTTGCCGAGCTTGTCGACGACTCCGGCGATATCACCATCGACGAGGAGTGGCACCGGGTCACCCTAACCGGCAGGTACTTGCCAGAGCACGAGATGTTGCTGCGTTTGCGTCCGCTGGAAGGCTCACAAGTGTATCAATCATTGGTGCCGTTTCAGCTGGATTCCGGCCAGACGGTGCTGGTTAATCGTGGCTTTGCGGTGGCTAACCGCGACGGTTCCGTCCCAGAGATCACCCCGCCAGCTGGCGAGCACATCACTACCGAGGCCATGCTGCGCTTCGGCGAGGCTCCACACGAGGCCCCGCCGATCGAGGACGCTGGTTATACCCAGGTCCGCTCGGTGAGCCCGGAACAGGTAGAAGAGTTAACGGGCTTGGAGCTTGCCGACGCCATCGTGAACGTGACCGCGGCGGATCAGCCAGAAGCACTGGAACCAATTCCGGTGCCGAAGCTGGATCGTGGTTCGCACTTGTCGTATGGCTTTCAGTGGATCGCCTTCGGCATCATGGCCCCGGCTGGTTTGGGTTATTTCATTTATGCCGAGCTGCGGGAGCGGCGCCGCGAGCGCGAGGAACGCGAAGCTGAAAACCAGGACGGCCAGGCAGCTGCCGAAGAGCCTGCCACACCAGTGACTGCCCAGGAATCGGTGGTGGAACCTGCGGTTTCTCCATCGCAGGATTCCGCACAGCCAACCGCGGCCACGCGTTCGCGTGGTTTGCGGGATCGCTATGGCGGGGATAACTCGGATCAGCTCGCGAAGTTCCGCGGCCGACGGCGTCGTTAAGCACAGCGTCGTTACACACGGCACCGTTAAGCACGGCGTCGGCAAGCGCCCAATGACCGCCGTTTCTAAAACAGAATCGCAAAATTACTATCACTTAACCGAAAACGCCCAAAAATTAGCCTCTGAGCTGTGCAGTCCGCTAATTCCGGTGCTAGCGTTCTACAGGTGAGTACTAGTTGGAAGGTCTTTCGCGAGGACTTAGCCCGGTTATGGCAAACCCGAAAAGTCTGGGTGATCCTGATTGGGCTGATGATCACCCCAGCTTTATATTCGTGGATTAATATTGCCGCTTTTTGGGATCCGTATGAAAATACCGAGAACATCAAAGTCGCCGTCGTCAATGAGGACGAAGGCGCTTCTTCTACTATCACCGGCGATCTCGACGTCGGTGCACAGCTAGTCAGTCAGCTAAAGGAAAATGACCAGTTGGGCTGGCAATTCCTGGACCGAGGCGCAGCCAATCACGCGGTGCATTCGGGCGAGGTTTTCGCCTCGATCACGGTGCCGAAGACTTTCTCGCAAGATTTCGTCAGCTTATTTGAGGGCACCTATTCCAAACCCACGCTGGAATACGCGGTCAACGAAAAACTCAATGCCATCGCGCCGAAGATCACGGATCAGGGCGCTTCCACCATCGATTCGCAGATCAGCTCGTCGTTTAATGAGCAGGTAGCACAGTCCGTGGCCACGGAGCTGCGCGATTCTGGGCACGATCTGGATTTCCGCATCGGTGATACCGCCAATCGTGCCTCGGATACTTTCACCCGCACCGCCGATACCATCGCTGATACCCGCCAAGACCTCGGCCGTGTGCAAGCAAACCTGGACAACGCCCGCCCTGCGATCGCCCAGGCCCGCGAAGCATTGGTGAGCGTCGAGCGCACCATCGACGACGCCCAGACGGCCCTGGGCCAAGTGCAATCAATCACCGATGAGGTCCAGCGCCAGCTGACCAGTTTCGCCGACGAAGCCACCGCCGCATATGTGCAAGGCACCACCACGCTTGCCGACGGCGCTGCTTCCGCACATGCCACTGTCAATTCCGTATCGGGACAGCTGACAGGCGCGCTCAACCGCGTTGGGGCGGCCACCGATGGTGCCCAGGGCATTCTCGACCAGGCAGATGGCGCGATCAACCGGCTGGGTGATGTTACTGATCTGCCTGCTTTGCCACCACACATCGCCAACCAGATCCAGCAGACCGTGGATGATCTGCACGGTCGAAATGCGAGCAACCGCGCCGTACTCGGTGAACTCACTGCTTTACAAGACAGCGCGCAAGACACCCTCAACTCATTAGATAACACTGCCGCAGCCCTAGACAACGCCACCACCGCGGCGCGGGATGATTCCGCGGGTTTGCGCACGTCCATCAACAACACCATCCCGCAGATTAATTCCGCGATCTCCCAAGTTGCAGCTACCGCCGCTAACCTTTCGGCCACCCTGGGCGCGCAGAAAACCTTGCTTAGCGAAACCGACGGCCTGCTCGACGGCGTCAACGTGCAGTTAGAGCGCGCGCAAGAAGTCATCGGCAGTTTCGGTGGCGACTTGGACGGCATCGAAAACGGTCTGCGCACCGCCCGCACGGACATTCTCACGTTGGCGAGCCTGGCCCAGGACAACCCTGCACTGCAATCCGTCAATGCGTTGAATGCGGACGATATCTCGTCGTTCCTCGCCTCACCAGCAGAGATGGAATCGCACGCCGTATTCCCGGTCTCGCACTACGGTTCCGGCATGTCGTCGTTGTTTATCAACCTGACGCTGTGGATCGGCGCGTTCATGTTGATGATCATCTTCCGCACCGAAGTCGATCCGCGTGGTCGCGAGCACCTGACCGTCGGCAAGGCTTATCAGGCGCGCTACATGCTCATGGGTGTCTTTGGCATCATGCAGGCGCTGATCGTCTCAATCGGTAACTTGGTCATGGGCGTCGAGCACGTCTCGAAAATTGGTTATGTTCTCACCGCCGTGATTCTAAGCCTGTGCTATCTGGCAATCATTTATGGTTTGGTCTCAGCCTTTGGTCACATTGGCCGCATCATCGCCGTGGTCTACGCCTTCGTGCAGATCCCAGGCGCATCCGGCCTCTACCCCATCGAGATGACGCCAGATTTCTTCCGCGCAGTGTCACCGTTTTTGCCGTTTACCTACGGCATCGGTGCCATGCGCGAGACCGTCGGTGGTTTCTACGGCAATCACTATTGGGTCAATATGATCGTGATCATCGGCATGGCCGCCGTCGCATTTGTCGCCGGTATGTTGGCGCGCCGGGGCCTGTCGCACGTGAATATTCTGGTCAACGACCAACTGAACAAAGGCGGGTTGGTCATCAACGAAAAGGTGCACTTCACCGGCAGCCAATACCGAATCACCGACGTGATTTCTGCGCTGCGGGACCGCGAAGGTTACCAACAAAACCTCGATTCCAAGTGGCGGTCGAACCCGCGCAATTACACGCAGTGGATGAGTATCACCATCGGCATCGGTGTGTTGTTGGTGCTGATCCTGGGAATCATCTCGCGGTTTAACCCTGAGGAAAAAGCAATTTTCTTTGGTTTGGCCTGCCTGGTCGTGCTGGTTTCGGTGGGCATTATCAGCGCGTTGGAATACGTGAAGCAATCCGTCGCCCGCGATCACAGCCTGACGGATCTCAGCGACGATGAGCTGAGAGAACAACTGGCCAAGCAAGGTGAGAAGTCATGAACAATATCCTGACCATCCTCCGCGATGACTTGCGTGCAATCCGCGGCAACGTCATGACCGGCGTGATTGTATTCGGCCTGGTAATCATCCCGCTGCTGTTCACCGGTTTCAACATTCTGGCCAGCTGGGACCCTTTCAGCAACACCGACCGGCTGAAAATCGCCGTGGCCAGCAAAGACGAAGGCCACGAGTCGGATCTGGCATCGCTGCGGCTCAATCTTGGCGACGAAGTTCTCTCCCAGCTTTCCCGGAACGAGCAGGTTGACTGGGTGATCACGAATTCCGACGACGCGCTGGAAGGCACCAAATCCGGTGAATACTATGCCGGAATCGTGCTGCCGGAAAACTTCAGCCAAGAACTGTTGACCTTCTATATCGAAGGTACCGAACCGGCCAAGTTGGATTTGTACACCAACGAGAAGAAAAACGCCTTGTCGACGACGATCACCGAACGCAGTGCCAGCGGTGTGATCGAGCGTATCGACGAGTCGTTTACCCGCGTGGTCACCACCGTCGGCTTGGGTGTAGTGGAATCCCTGGATAACTATCTTGAGGAGGGCGATACCCAGGCGGCGCTGGATAATGTTGCCAACCGGATTGATAGCGTCGGCACGCGCTTATCGGCGTCTGCCGGTACGGTGCGCAGCCTGGCGAACTTGGTGGATTCCACGATTCCGCTGGCACGCTCTGCGGATAATATTCTCAACGCTGCGGGTAACCAGACCTCCGGTGCTGCTGGCGGCAGTAACGCCTCTGCCCCTATCGACTCGTTGTCTGCCACGTTAAATGATTCCAGCAGTGCCCTGGAGAATTCTCTGGGAGCCACCGTCCAGGCGTATTCGGCGTTGTCGGATCAGTTCGACGAGCTGTTGAACAATGCTCAGGCGGCTACCGCGCAAACCGCACAAACCTACCGCACCGCCGCCGAACGCGTCGCCCAGCAAACTGCCGCTTTCCAGGGAGTGCGCGATGCTATGGAACAGCAGGTAGGCAACCTGGATCTGCCGGGTCCGGTTGCCGCCGGGTACCAGCAGGTGCGCGCGCAATTGGATGGTGCGATTGCCCAGTCGAATGCGTTGCATGATTCCTTGACGACGACCGCCGACCGCATTGAATCGGGCACCGGCAACGCCGCGCAATCGCGGCAAGAAACACAGTCGGCGATTGCTGCTGCACGCCAGGCCGTCGAAAATGCGCGTACTGCTTATCAACAGAATCTGCAGCCGCAGTTGACTGCGTTGCGCGGCAGCATCAACACCGTCGCTGCTGATATTGCTGCGGTGCGCGCAGAGATTGGCGATGTGCGTGACACGCTGTCTGCTACGTCTGGTGCAGATGGTTCCGCGCTGGTGCGCGCCCGCGATGGTGCGGACCGGTTGGCCGATACCTTGTACAACCAGGCGCAGCGTTTTGCGGAATTGCAGCGCAAGGTTGACGACGTCCGTGATGGTGGCGATTTGAGCCAGTTGGCGGACATTATCGGCTCTGATCCGGAGCTGCTGGCCTCGCGGATTTCCGCTCCCGTCGACGTCGAACGCACACCAGTCTTCGAGGTCGCCGCTTTCGGTGTGGGCATGACGCCGTTTTATCTAGCGCTAGCTCTGTGGGTCGGTGCGCTACTGACCTGTGTGTTAATGCGCAGCAACGCCGAGGACAAGTACTTGCGGGAAGACGGCGAGTTTAGCCGTAACCAGGTCTACCTGGGACGCTTTGCGACGTTCGGGCTGATCGGCATCGCGCAGGCCACCTTCGCGGTGGGTGGTCTGATCTTGTTCGTGCAGATTCAGCCGAAGCATCCGTTGCTCCTCTGGCTGGCAGCCTCGGTGGCTTCCCTGGTGTTCATGCTGATTGTGCATGCACTCGTGATCGCGTTCGATAGCGCCGGTAAGGCTTTAGCGGTGTTGTTGTTGATCGTGCAGGTTTCTGGTTCCGGTGGCGCTTATCCATTGACGCTGTTGCCCGGCTGGTTCCAGTCAATAAGCCCGTGGCTGCCTGCCACGTATGCGATTGATGCTTTCCGCAGCGCCATCGCGGGTGTCTATGAGGGCGATATTTACCGCGATCTGTTGCTGCTGTTGCTCTTCGCCATCCCCGCGTTGGTGCTGGGCTTGTGGCTGCGTCGCGCGATGGATAGCTATCACCAGCGGCTGCAGAAGGGCATCCGGGAAACCCGCGTCATGCAATAGCGCTAGTGTTAGTAGGAGGACGCCGACGCCCGCGGTCGGCTGTAGCTGCGTGTCGAATTTTGTCGCGTGCTGGAACTAGTACGCGGGCGCAGGTGGTCGGCTGACTTTGCTCGCCGACACTGCTATTACTGGGTGCTATGAGTGGTGATTGGCGTGAGTAAAAATTCCCCGGACAATATCCTGCTCTATTTGCCGGAAAAGCAGGAGCAGCACATCCGCGAGATCTTCGCTGGTTTGGCTGACCGTGGCTTTCCGGTGCAAAACCAGCGCCCGCATATCACGGTGACGTTTTCCGCGGCGATGGATCCCAGCGTCGTCGAGTTGGCTGCCGAGTTATTGCCCGCGGTGATCCCGGCGCAGTTTCGCCGGGTGGGCAACGTCATCTTCGGTACTAAGAGCAAACAGACCGTGGCGTGGTTGTTGCAGACCACCCGGGAATTAGAAATTGCCGCCAGCACAATCAGCGCAGCCAACCCGGATGGCCACGGCCCGTTGTGGACTCCTCACCTGACCATGGGTTTGCGCCTGCCCCGCAAAGACATTCCCGGTTATTTGCAGGCCATGGATGAGCTGACCTCATCGCATTTCAAAGAACTCACTGCAGTGGAAGCCGCGTATTGGCGCCCGAGGACGCAAGAAAAACGTCTACTCGCGGGTGGCTAGCATTATTTTCCAGCTAGCCACCCGGCGACAGAATTCACATACTGGCCATAGAGTTGGAGCACACGCGGAATCGACTCCGCAATTATGTCTAGATCAACTTCGACGTATTGGTGCGTAATAATGTTGCGCAACGCTGCACTCTTAGAGAAGTCTTGCTCGAGTTCTTTAGGCAAGATTCCAGCGCGGATTAGCGTTTCAAAACCGCGCCGACTATTTGAATCCACGATATCCAAAGTCGTCGTAGCAATATGCTGGTTAATGTCGGTAGAAAGGTCAATTATTTGCTGGATCATGAAGAACACTGCATACATTTCCGACAAATTAGCGCGCAAATGGTCTGCTTCAACGTGCTGATATTTTTCTAATTCGCCCAGCAGACGTCGAAGTGATTCGAGCCGTTTTTGCACAGTGCCGTACTGAAATTCTTTCGGTGTCATGAAGCTAAGCTCCGCAGTGCGTATTCACGCCGATAAGCAGTATTGATATATTCCCGAGCTGCCATCATTTGCAGATTGCCGTACTTAGAATTAGACGGATCCACCAGTAATTCACATTTCTGCAGGGCTTCATAACGAGCAACATCATCAGCCAAATCCAAATTCATAAAGTCCATGGTGTCCCCAGCATCGACCCCGTATCGGACATAAAACGCCGTGGCTACGTCGAGAAGATTCGGCCTGTCTTCTTTGGGGCGAGAAAAATCAACTGAATAAGCAAGATCCACATCCCCCGCACTGTGAGCATCAGTACGTGCACTTCCGAATAAAACCAGCAAGTCAATACCCAGTTCTAAGCAGAACGATTCCAGCGAGCCATCTTTGACTTCGCTGCGCAACCTGGCAACGATTTCTGTGGGGGTACTCATAGTGCAACTCTAGCAAGCAACGTCTCTGGTTTTTGCGGCACAGTCTTCGTGATAAAAAACATACGCCAATCACACGCTACTGCTTATATGATGGGGATCATAAGGTTTCGGAATTTATAGTACATCATCCGTCGCTATTCGTCCGATTTGCAGCCTGGCCAGGCGACCGCCGCAGGCTGCGTATACACGCGCCCTGATCTGAGGAGGCACCATGAAAGCAGCACGTTTCTACGACCGCAAAGATATCCGCATCGAAGATATCGAGCCACAAGAATTGCAGCCCGGAACGGCACGCGTCGATGTCGCCTGGTGTGGAATTTGTGGCACTGATTTGCACGAATACCTCGACGGGCCGATCTTTTGCCCTTCACACGGCAACCCACACCCCATCAGCGGCGAAGAACCACCAGTGACGATGGGCCACGAATTCTGTGGCGTGATCTCCGAAGTAGCCGATGATATCGATGACCTGGCCGTGGGCGATCACGTCGTTGTCGAGCCCTACATCATCAGTGAAGACGTCAATACCGGCCCAGAGTCCAAGACTTACCACCTGTCGGAAAACATGAACTTCATTGGCTTGGGCGGCCGCGGCGGCGGGCTAGCGGAAAATGTCGTCGTCAAGCGTCGGTGGATCCACAAGATCAGCGATAAGGTTTCCCTCGATCACGCCGCGCTCATTGAACCGCTGACCGTGGGTTACCACGCCGTGGAGCGCGCCGGTGTTGGTGAGGATTCCGCGGGTCAGGTCGCACTGATCGGTGGCGCGGGCCCGATTGGTTTGCTCACCGCGGCTGTGCTGAAGGCTTTTGGCGTGACCGTCGTCGTCTCTGAGCTGTCCAAAGCCCGTCGCGAAAAGGCCCTGGAGACCGGCGTTGCTGATCATGCGCTGAACCCTGAGGAAGTCGACGTCGTCAAGAAAGTACACGAGCTGACCGACGGTGTTGGTGCCGATGTGGCTTTCGAATGCACCTCGGTTCCTGCGGTGATGACCACGCTGATGGATGCACTGCGGCCGCGCGGTGTGCTGCAGATCGTTTCGATTTGGGGCAAACCTGCTGAGGTCGATTTGAACAAGATCGTGCTGAAGGAACTGGATGTGCGCGGCACCATCGGTTACGTAAACAATCACCCGCAGGCGATCAAGCTGGTCGAAGATGGACGCGTTGATTTGACTCCGTTCGTCACCGCGCGCATCGGTTTGGATGAGCTTATCGACGAAGGCTTCGACACGCTGATCCACCGGAATGAAACCGCCGTGAAGATTTTGGTTTCGCCATCGGGCAAGGGGCTGGATAAATAGCACTTTCTGATTGAGTCTCTCCCTCCCCCGGTCTTCTCTGAGCTATGCTTTATTGTGAGCTACAGCTTGTGAGAATACTCGGGGGATTTTTATGGATACGGCAGATATAGTTCTGCAAGCAGCACAGCTAGTTGTTGCATTAGCAGGCCTTATAGGGCTAGTTGTCACCATTCAACAGCGAACGAACAGCGATAATCGTTCGGAATGGTGGAAGCGCTACACCTGGTCAATCGAAAATATCGCTAATGACAATGAACGAGTTCGTAGCGCCGCCTGGCAGAATACGAAAGCCTTATACCAAAGCTCACTCATTACGAAAACCGAAAAAGCACTAATTGCTGGTCTTGCCTTAGAAACATTGACCGACGATAATCGAGAGCAAGACGATACAGGAGGTAGCGATGCCCCAAGAAACCAATCCTCGAGTACGCCAAACGATTGCTGAAGTCGCAGTAGAAGGCACGAAGTTCACCGGCGAAATTCTTCCTCGCTATGTTTATGAACTCGCCGGTGCGCCGGTGCCTCCAGAAGCTACCGATGAACTCCAGCGGGGCACAAGCACTCCAGCCGACACCAGCATTGGTACAAAGCTTAAACATTGGTGGCGCCGAAACTGGAACACCCACCTCATCTTCGACGACTAACTTATTTCACCACTACTTCCCCGCCCGCGTCGATGCTTACCTGTGCATTCCAGGCGCGGGCTAGATTAATTCGCTGCCAGTCCCCTTTGGCTGGGTCGCGATCATCCAGTGGGTAGCCGGACGGCAAGGCGGTGTGGCGCAGTACTTCAGCACGCTGCTCGTAGCTGAGCTCTGGGAAGCGGGTTTCCAGTAACGCTGGTGCCGCTGTGGGGACGTTCACCGGTTCATCGGTCGCGAAAATTGGTGTGAAGCCGTAGGTCATGCGTCGTGTGTAATCGGCTTCTGCTTGCTGGTCGCTGAGCGCATGCGAGTCTTCGGCAATCATCTCGGCAAAAGGTTTGCCCGCACGCCATTCCATCTCTGCGACGATCTCCTCACGCGCCTGCAGCAGCGCATCACGCATTTTTGGATCATTCCACCGATCCGCCGCAGCTGCCTGCCCGGTCATGCGGCCGCCGATGACGTCCAGTGGGAAGTGCACGCCCATCACCAGTCGCGATTCGCCAGCCTCAGAACCGCGAGCCAGCAATTGCGTACCCACCTCCGGCAGCATCATGGCCAGCAGCGTGGTAATCCACGTCGCCTGGTTAGTGTGCCCGGACGGGAAGGATTTGCTAGAGCCGTCGTAGAGGGCACGTTCCGGTGACTCATGGCGCTGAATGCGCTCCGGGGCTTGCACGAATGGGCGATCGTTATTGAACAGCAGCTTTTCCGCGCGACCCCAGCTAGCGATTCCACCGGCGCGAGCAGCATAGCCGTTGCCCAGTAGAAACTCGGTCTTCGGCAGCCGCTTTTCCTGTAACGCAGCCAGAAAATGCCGGCCGAATTCGTCGCCAAGAGCCTCAGCTGCGGTAAAAAGCACGCCGTCTTTATCTGCCAGGGCATCGCGAATGGCCTTGTCGACGCGCTGTTGGTGCGCATTATTGTTGTACTCGGCGACGATGTTCAGGTTTTTCTGCATCACCTCCGGGTGGTTACTGCGCAGGTCTTTAAACTCCCGCACCACCTCGTAATAGATGCCGTACTGGTAAGAAGACACATCGGAGACGTAACCGGTGAGGTAGCTGACATCGAAAGGCTGCGGCACCGGGGCGCCCGCGTGATGTTGTGGACTCGCTCCGATCGAGCTCAGCGGGCTGTGTTCTGGCCCCGCACCGTGCTCGCTGGAGAGTTTCGGGGCAGGCAATTGTAGCTGTGGAATCTCAAATGGGAGTGCCAGGTGCGTGGTGTTTTGTGTCTCGCTTGCCTGGGGGCTCATTTCTGCTGCCGCGGCCGGTGAGCCGGAGGCGTCCGACGCCACAAAATTAGGAACTGCCACGAGGCTTCCTGTAACAATGGCGACGGCTAGCGGAGCGGGGACACGGCCCCTGTGCGCAACAAACGATTTCACGAGACTTTGCCTAATCATTCAAAGTGGAGATCAGGTATCATTCACCAAAATGAATTTAAGCTGCAGAAAAATACCGTGAGTGGGATAGCCGCAAGTGATCTTCGCTCTCACAAGCAACTGCGACAACCTCGAGATCAGGGTCATCATTCACGGCGTCCAATTCAAGGCGCTTCATTGTTGCTTCTGACAGCGAATCATATTCGAGGATATCTAGCTTCCCGGAACGCCGATGATACTGAATAAGATATGATGCCATAACGATTGCCCTTCCGTATCAGTCTCGATGTCGCTGTTGCCGAAGCTCGGCCCGGATACAGGAAAGCTTATCATCGATCTGATCCCGAAGCTTTCGGGCCACATCATAACGCTTAGACAACTCCTTGTCTGTAAGGAGTTCATACTCAGCTATAACCTGTGACGTTTCAAAAAGCTGCCCCACAATATCCTTCGCATCCAGAGGCAAACTTGCCCCTTCATGGAGATAGCGAATTTCTCTTCCGAAAATATCAGCAGCTTCTTCATAGTAGTTTGCCCATTTAGATTGCCAAGCCGTCCGGATCTGCATCTCGCTTCTACCAGCATTACCTCGGATATGGAGGTGAATAGCGCGATATCCCGAGTGGGGTTCATCCCGACAATCCCTGATATCTACACGCTTCGCACCCCTCTTTTCGAATCCGCGCTTAAAAACTTCTGCAACTTCTGTTTGCTCAGTCAGCGACAGATCGCAATCAAACCTAATGCCAGCTACATCTTGAATGTTCATTAACGGCGTGGTCTGCAACCTTTGCAGTTTTTCAAGCAAGGTGTCTTTAGTCTTTACTCGTGCGGATAATAAGTACGAACCCGAGTCTGGGGTCACGGCATCACCTGCAGGACTGATGTTCATCATGAATCCAGACGTAATTTGCTCTGTAATCGAGAGTAATTCTTCGACATACACTGCATTAAACGCGATGTATTCATTAATCACTTTGACTTCAAAGTCTTGACCATCACGCCAAAGACTTCCGTGTTTATTTACTCGGCTTTTAGAAAACGGCGGATTCTCGCCCAGAAAATTCGCGCTTTTTCGGCTTGAATTCATCCCACCCCTACAGAGACGTAATTAGTCAAAATATTGAGCATCTTGCGATAGCTGAATTCTAACAACTGTGAATATTATTCACTTACAAAACATACTGATTGCTAGTACTAAGATAACGGTATGCGGAAAATAACCATCCTTGCTGCAGCAAGCTTGCTGGGTATTGCGGGTACCAGCGGTGTTCTTGCTGCGGGAACAGCCGCCGCGTTGACGAATGGCACGCCCGTCTCCCCTGAGGACGATACCGCTGCCGGAGTAGTGCAGGTAGCTAGTTGTACTGGCACCGTGGTTGCCCCTCACTGGGTGCTGACCGCTCAGCATTGCGTCGAGGTGCCCAATTTGCAGCGGTCGATCTATGTTGGCACCACCCGAGAGCAGCAACATCGGGAAGAAAATAAGTTCACCTCGGATTATGCAGTGTGGGCACCGCACGGCGATGTGGCGCTGGCCCATGTCACCGATGCGCTGCCGCAGCGTCTGGTCCGCGAGGTTCGCCGCACACCTGTGAGCTTTGGCGAACAAGGACGCGTGTACGGCTGGGGTGCTGGCACCGGCGAGACGCTGCAGTATTCCCGCGCTGCGGTTGGCAAAACCACTTCTGGAGTTCGGCCGCAAGGCAACGAGCATGATGCATTCGTCGTGCAGTATTTGGACGAGGCCAGGGCCGGGCGTGGCGATTCTGGTGGGCCGCTTTTTATCGACGATGAGGTTGCCGGGGTGACCTCGTTTAAAGCTCCTCAAGGTGGTGGGCGCTACTCGCTGTTTGCTTCGCTGCATGGGCTGGGTGATTGGATTGCGCAGACCACCGCTACCCCAACGCAGCCGAGCACTGGCGACGCTCCAGCTGAGAATGCCCCGCACCACAATGGCCCCGTCGCCAAGCCCGAGAACCCGAATTCCAAGAATCTACAGCCCCAGAATCCACGGTCCGAGAATTCGCAGCCCAAGCAACCACGCGGACCGCAAGCCACGCCAGGCCGTAGCGGAGCTGGTGGCGGTGGCTCCAGCCTGGGTCTGTCGTCTTCTTAGCAAGTCTGCATCCACGGTTCCCTAGGCAATCTTTGAGCAAATCCCTGTTTAACGCCCCTGCCCCTTCGGCGCCGCAGAAACCTGCCGGATGGTGATGTTGATCCGGCCTTGTTCCAGCCCGCAGCCGTCGGGAAGCGTGGCATCGTTCACGCGCACTACCCCGTGATAAGCAAAACGCTTCGGCCCGCCGAAAACCACCAGGTCGCCGGAGCACAGCGTCACATCGTCCCAGGGCTGGGTTCGCGATTCGGTATGCCCCATGCAGAACAACGCTTCGTCGCCAATGGAGAGCGAAATGACCGGCGCCCGGGATTCCTCAAATTCGTCGACGTGCATGCCCATCCCGGAGCCCGGCGGATAGTAGTTGACCAGCACCATCTCTGGCACGAAGGTCCCTACCCACGGGGCTAATTCTTCGGCAACCCCCGCTGCCGCGCGCAACGCTACCGGCGCCAACGCCACCAGGCTTTCTGGCACTGGCGGAACGGTGGTGCCAGCAATCTTGTCGACGTACCGGTAACTCGGATAGTGCCAGTACCTGCCTAAATGCAGCTGGTACACGCTCATTTGCCCGCCGGATTTTAACGTCGGGCGCAGCATCGCCATCGGAGTATCTGCGTACGTGCGGGCGATCTCACGGACCTCGTGCACTAGCTTTGCTTGCTTGTCGACGCCCAACCACCCCGGCAGGTGCGCCACGCCCGGCGCGATGCGCTCACTCGGGCGCGGTAGAGAATCAAAGAGCATGCTCTCACCGTATCGGCTGCTGTGGGCTGTGTCGACGGGCGCCACCCGACAGCGGGCAGCAACCGCGCGAGTCGACACGTGCTCGCCCGGGGGTGGGCAGCAACTGCTCAGCGGGCGGCTCCCCAGCGACGAGTGCATCCCCGTCTATAGGCGAATCCCGATTCCTTTTAGCATCTCAGTGACGCTGTGCTTCAGTTGTGCAAAGCCTGGATCGTTATTCAGCAAATGAATAATTCCACCAAATACTGCCGCGATTACGCCGAGTCCGGTGATGACCCGCAAAATTTTGGCAAGCGCGGTATCCGGCTGCTCTGTTGCTGGTTGGTCATCGACAACGATGATGGTTGTGACCTCGTCCGCCGAGCCGTCTGGGTAGGTCGCCACAATAGTGGCGGTTTGTATTCCCGGACGGGAGGTATCGAGCGGTGTTTTCCAAGCATAGGTGGTGCCTGCCGGCAATTGCGCAGTATTTGTCAGGGCATCTTCTGCCTGGACGGCTGCATCAGGTGCAACTGTGACTGAGGTGTGTGGTGCGGGCGAATATTCTTCCGCCATGGTCTTTCCAGGTTTCGCGTCTGGGGTTGCGGAATCCTGATTATCCCCATGATCGCTGCCTACTGGCGCATCAGCGACCGGGATTTTGGCAGTCAGCTTGATCGGTGCGGGTGCTTTATCCGCATCCAGGCTAGCGCCCGTGGTGTACCACCATGCCCGGGTGTCCGGGGAAAGATAATCGATGAATTCTTTCGGCCACGAGTTGGGATATTGCTTCTCTTCTCCCTGATAGGCGCGTCCATAGAATTCTGGTGTTGCTTCGAAGGCGATTTCTCCACCGACAATATCTATTGTCGAAGAGCTAAACGTGGCGACGGTGACGCGCTTGTAGCCCTCGCTCTTTTTATCTTCGTAGACTGACCAAGCAACGTCCATGGTCAAGGCACCGGAGCCGTCTGCATTGACCTGTAATTCGGGATTACCCATCGTCGTAATTACATGCGGGGCGAGCGTGGGATAATGCTTGATTCGGAAACCGTTGCCAAAAGACACGTGCATTTGTTTAGTGGTTTTATCGAACCATCCTTGGGCGCGAGTGAAGCTTGGCAGATAGTTATCCACTGTCACTGCTTCGCCTAAGGCTTCTACTGACCACGCCTTCAGGTATTCGTTGATTCCCCAGCGCAAATTCGCCTCTTTTACGTCGACGGCGCTAGCCGGTTTGTGGACTGCTGCATCCTGGGGTTGTTCCGGGCCGTTCCAGCCTGTGCTGTCGGCGTCGACTGGTGGTTTCTGGTTCTCGTCGGCGGGCTGCAAGGGGGTAATCGCCGGTGTTGGCCCGGTTCGGTGCAGCTGGCTTACTCGGGAACGTTCTTTATAGGGGTGTGAAACGTAGGCGACATCGCCCGTGGAGTTTCCGGTAACGACAGCAAGATTGGCTTCGCCTGTACCGTAGCCGCTCGTGACGCCCAGCTCAGTAAAATCGATCTTTTCGGCAACAGTCCAGGTTTCTGGGCTCACGACTGACACACGGTTGTCGTCAGCTGCTGCCGCATAAATTTCGTGTGTGCGCGGGTTAACGTGTAGCGAGTTAACCTTGGTTCCGACCTCGATCGGCGTGCCGAGGAATTTGCCGGTCGCTGCATCGAGTGTGAGTATCTTGCTTTCTGTGAACTCGTCTTGCAAAGTTGGCTTGACGACGATGTACAGGTGCCCGAGTTCTGCGTCATAAGCTAGCTCGTATGGGCGCCCGCCTACTGCAACCCCCTGAAAACTGGTTTCCGCGACGGGAATAGCCAGGTCTTGTACCCATTGTTTGGCTGCGGTGTTGTACCCAGTGATGACGTTTTCGCGGCCTGCGCTGATCCACAGCATCTTGCGGGTTGCATCATAGACTAGGCCATTAATCGACGGGTATTTTTCCGTGCTAACGGGGATCGGCGCGCTCACGGTTGCGTTCGTGGGATCTACATGAACCAGGGATTTCGAATCGTAGATGTAGATTGCACCGGTATCTGTGTCTTCCGCCATACCCTTCGGGAACTTCGGGGTCCCAGAAATCTGGCGTACCACGGTTCCGTCATCTGCATTAAAGACGGTGAGTTTTCCCTCGCGTTGGTGTAGAGCGTAGATATATTTTCCGTCGTTGCTCAGGGAGATCTGTACTAGCGCTTCTTTGCTTGGAGCCCAGTACACGGTCTCAGATGGTTTCTGAGTTTCCAAGTCGAACCACGTTATTCCGCTGGGGCTCTCCCCTAACTTGTCGACGGCTACCCAGCCGCGGCCACGTTTTTCGTCGATGAGGATGTCTCTGGTGACTTCCCCGGCAGCAAACGTCGCAGTGACTTGATGGTTTTTGCTTTGTTGCTCTTTTTGCGGCGTTGACGCGGTTTCACTGTGTGGCACTTCACCGCGTGGTACTTCGCCGGGCGCTTTTTCACTATCCTGTGTTGTGCCACGTGCTACTTCTTGCGTCGCAGGTTGGGCAAAAGCTGGTTGTACAACGCTAAGGTGTATGCCGGCAACAGACATGCTTATTGTGGCCGCAATCCATATTTTGCGGAGGTTATGAGATTTTTACACCAGATTAGCTTACCCTAAACAAACATTGTCCAACAAGCGCTACGCGCTTCGGTTTACACGTGCTCACCCCGGGGGTGGGCAGCAACTGCTCAGCAGGCGGCTCCCCGGCGACGAGCGTGCCCCCCCGATATGTTTACGCAATCGACATTAGACATGTTTAATGTCGATTTTTCGCCTGAAAATCGACATTACTTTTAATCGAATAATCCAATCAATCGTCTGATCAGCGCAAATACTCACACGCTGCCGAGACCAACGCCCTGGTTCCGATTTCTAGAGTCGGTTGCAGAACCGGCGCGAATTTCGGGCTGTGGTTCGGGATGCTCACTCCTTCCGGCGCGCCGCCTAGTAGCCAGAAGCAATAAGGTGCGCCGAAGGCGTCGGCAAGCACGGAGAAATCTTCCGAGGCCGTCAGTGGTTCGATGCGGTGCACGTTCTTCTCGCCCAGGTCACGTCCGAAGCTTGCGGTTAACCGGCTGGCCACCACGTCGTCGTTGTCTGTGACCGGGAAGGACTCGTAATAGCGGAACTCCGGCTCCCGCGGCGCGCCGGCAGCTGCGGCTTCCCCGCGAGTGATCCGCTCGATCGCCGCGAGGATCCGTGCGCGCACTGCTTCGTCGTAGGCGCGCACGTTCAGCTTCAGCCGCGCGGTTTCCGGGATGACGTTCGGGCGCGTGCCGGCCTCCACGACACCGACGGTGACCACCCCGAATTCGTGTGGGCTTAGCTCACGCGCGACGATCGTCTGCAGCCGCTGCACCACGTTGGCGGCCAGCACAATCGGGTCGACGCCCAGGTGTGGCATTGAACCGTGCGAGCCGCGCCCGTGCAGCGTGATGTCCACGTTCACCGCCGTCGACATGAACGGCCCTGGCACCACGCCCACGTGCCCGGCTGGCACTGGGCCACAGAAAACGTGCTGGCCCAGCACCACATCTGGCTTGTCGACGCGTTCCACTAGCCCGTCGGCAACCATCGACTTCGAGCCCTCGCCAGTTTCTTCGCCCGGCTGAAACAGCAGTTGCAACCGGCCGGACCACTGCTCACGGTGGCGCATCATCAACGCCCCCATCGCCAGCAACGATGCCACGTGGCAATCGTGCCCGCAGGCGTGCATAACGGAAACGGTTTTGCCTTCTGGGTTCACCGCCGTCGCCGTCGAAGCATAGTCCAGCCCAGTTTCTTCTCGCACCGGCAGCGCATCAAAATCCGCGCGCAACATGACCGTCGCCCCGGGCCCATTATCCAGCGTGCCGACGAGCCCGCCACCGATCTCGTCGACGCGATACCCCAGCGCCTCCAGCTCACGAGCGATCACGCCGCGCGTGCGTACCTCCTGCATGCTCAGCTCGGGGTTGCGGTGCAGGTCCAGGTAAATCTCGGTTTGCCACTGCTCCACCGAGGCGTAGTCGCCCATGATCGTAGCAACCGCGCTACCAGCATCCATGAACTTTGCTCCTTCCAGCTTCAGCTATCCAGTCCTTTTTACAAGCCAGTCGCAACGGCCCGCCACGACAGTCCCGCTACAACAGCAGATTCGCAATCGCGGCGGAGCCCACGAAGGTGCCGGTGAACACCAGCAGTGCGATCACGGCAATCTGCACGCCGGATTTTTTAAAGATCGAGACTTCCGTGCGCGAGATCGCCAACCCGGAATACGTTAACGCCGGGGTGAGCAGAGCCAGCATATTCAGCTGATCCGTCGCGGCAATGAATGCTTCCGACCATGGCAAAAACGGCAGCGCTGCCAGGATCGCCACCACGGAAATCCACGCCACGTTGGGCACGCCGATGCGCACGTACTTCGTAATCAGTAGCCCGCCAATGCAGCAGGCGTAGAGGATCACCATGCCCGGTGCGGCAGCCAGCGGGTTTACCCCGGAATTTACCCAGTTAACGACCAGCGCCAGCACGCAAACCCACACCAGCGCAGCCAGCACTGTGCGGATCGGCAGCTCGATATCGCCTTCTTGGCCGGATTCCCATTCTTCGTCGGTGTATGCGCTGAAGTTGCTTGCCGACACCTTCTGCCGTCGTACTTTCGCCAGCACCGTAAACAGGCGTTCTGCTAGCGGTAGCGCGATGAACGCGGAGACGAACAATCCGGTGCCGTAGGTAAGCAGGTTGCTGGTGGCCGCGAATGCGCTGATCTCGTTGGCGGCATCCGGCACGGTTTCTGCCAAGGCCGTGGAGCACGCGCCCATCATGCTGCCGGAGCCCACGCCACAGGCCATCGCCAACGAGCGAATATCGAATACTTCCCATGAGGCAAATAGCCCGGCCACTAGCGAGAAGTACACACCACCGAAGACGGTGCCCATGACGTAGACGCCCATCACGCCGATGCCTTCGGAGGATTTCAGCCCGTATCTATCCGCAACCAGCGCGATATTTGGCTCTCGTGCGATGGAGTGCGTCGCACCGATGGTTTCGCGCCCCATGTTGAACAGCAGCACGGCCACGGGCATGGCGATCAGCAGTGTGGCAACGTTGCCGAGTTCTTGCAGGATCAACGCGGGCCCGGCTGCGATGATGTCGCCGATTTGCGGGCCAATGCCGATGGCGAATTTCGCCATGAACGGCATCATGCAGATGAGAATCCACCGCGGCGCAATACCTGCGCCCTGCTTGCCGACGACATTCCCCAGACCAGAAACAATATTCGGGTTGAACAACAGCGAGAAGAAAAATGCGTACAGCAGCGGCAACAGAACTACCGTGCCGATGCCGATGTCGATCTGGATGATGCCGATGACCTCTGCCAGGCATGCGAGCACCAACACGACCAGGTGCAGGCGCCAATGCATCAGGCGTGCGATAGTTTCAGCCATAGAAGGAATTTAACTAGATGAACGACACCGCACAAAATGCTGTATTCACGCTGTGGAGTGGCAGCATTAACTGCAAACAAAGGTAAGTGCAGCAAATATCCACTGCCCGCGTTTTAATGGCGCAGCCTTACGGCGGATGGAATCCGCAATCGCGTTATGCGCGATCAATTTCTACGGTATCGGGATTGGTTAATTCATCGTCATGGTCTTGTAGCTGTCGATCGCCTCGCGAAGATATTTCCCGGTCGCTTCCCAACCTTTTTCTAAGCTCTCGGCTGGATCGTGAATCTGAGCTTCTCGAACGATCCTGCCGTCGCTCAACCGAGCGATCACCCGGCCATTCTGATTGTGCAGATGTGGAGTCCTCATCTGACATCCTCTCTCATTCTGGGCTTTCAGGATTGATCACGGGCTTAAATCGCGTTCAGAACGAAGCTCTCGATGCACCCATTGTTACATGAACAAACCCGCCAAGGAAATGGTTAGCATCACATTGGCTTCGCTAAATCCCGGCCCCCACCAACACATCCTGGGTTTAACTCGACACGCCGAAAAACAACACATTTTGCCGTTTAGGCCACATAACACAGCCCCCTCTCATTTTAGCTGTTCTTAATGAGAAGCTTGGAAGGGGTTTCTGTTGGTTCTTAGTGTACTGCAGGCATTGAAAAATTCGCGAATGCACTTATATAGCTACTAGTAACCCGAAATATCAATAACCCCGGCGATTTACTCCGACTTACATAGTGCAACGATTGAACTGCTCCCCTTTAATTGGACTGAGAAATCTGACACCGACTAAAGGAGAGCAGTTCATGAGCTCGGCATAAATGGGGTCTTTCGTTTTCAATTTTGGAGTACCCCCATTCCCCGCGGTCACCTCTGGAATTTGGAACTAAATCGTCAGATCCATGGACCTAGAGTTGGAACCGGGGCGCGTTGGCAGTCACAGAGTGTTCCGAAAGCCCCAGTGATGGGGTCTAAGAAAATTTAACTGGCTGCACCACGCCGAACAAAATACTTGTATTCACGCTGTTATGCCACAGGAAAAACGCCGCCAAAATGTGTTCTCAACCATTAAACCCAGACAATGTTGCCAAAACTGATGATATACAAAAGGAAGCTCACCATATACGCTGCCCACAGCAACAGCACCGGAGAAAACCCGGCAGCAATAGCCACGACAACAGCACGTGGTGAACGAGCAACAATCCCTAAAATCAAGGGAATAACGGCCAACCCGAGGGTCCAACCTAGTGCAGTGGTGGAACCATCCGGAAACAATGGCGAGATAAACTGAATCCCCACGACGCATGCGGATAAGGCACAGGAAATTTTTCGCAGGGATAACGCCATTGGTTTCCTCGGATTTTGAGCTAAACAACAAAAGGAAATGTGTATCTTCCTAAGATACAGCACACTAAACCCAACCTTGATTTTTAGCACTAATATTCGACAATCTATTAGTGCTTTGCAATTCATTTACTACAATTCCTCTGTGTGGCACTGAATTCAAATAAGAAGAATTACCGCTTAGCAGACATGAGCATAACGCCTGATCACGAAGCTTTCGACCGCTGGGAGAAAGGCAAGCAATGAACGAGCTAAAAAAGCAGATTTACCGCAAACGCATAGCTGTAGCGGAGATTTTCCGGTCTGCCCTCCGACAAAACGATGAGCGGAATCGTTTTTTGACCGAAATCGGAGCTAGCGACATGCCTGTCATCATCCCAGCTTTAGATAAGACCCTTGCTGTAAATATTCAGCACGCTGCTCAGCGCTATTTCGATGCAGGTGAGCACAAAGTTGTTATCCCTGTTTGGAACGACAACAAGCAAAACGATACTTTCGAATTACGAGTTCTCATCTTATCTGAGCAGGATGCGCCCGGTTTCTGGTCGCTGAATAAACATGGGTTCCAGGAGCATGCCACGATGGCCCAGATTGTCGAGGCTGTTGCCCCTGATAAGCAATGGAAATTTGCCACACTCAATACAGAAAAGCGACAAGAATTTCAGAACCTCATTGGCTCTGCATAGCCTAGCAGTCCTGCTGTCTACCGAAAGCCAAAAGGAATGACCAAGTCTCTTCGATTCGGTCATTCCGCTCTGCTTTGATTCACGCTTAGCCCCGCCCCGGAACCCAAAGATCGCTCCTTAAAAAATTAAGTGCGCGATAGGCACAGTCAGTAACACGGTGAATACAACCCTGTAGAACCAGATAACCACCATCTTCCAAATAGCCAATGGAATATCCGTTGCTAGGACTGCCGGGATCATGGACGAGAAGAAAAATACCTGGCTAATCGATGTCACAGCGACTGTAAATCGCAAAATATCAGAGCCGTCACCAGCAACAAGGGTGGCAGGCAAGAACAGCTCGGCAAGGCCAATCGCCACTGCTTCAGATGCGAACCATGGATCTGGGAGGCGAAGCACCCACATGAGTGGATAGAAAATTGCTCCAAGAATCGCAAACGTCGGGGTATAGAAAGCTAGGGTAAGCCCGATGACGCCAACTGCCATAATCCCCGGCAAGACCTGAATTGTCATGACGACGCCATCAGCAAAGTTTCGCCACAGCGTCTTAGGTAGCGAATCTGCGTACTTCAAGAAGTATTTTCCTTGGCGCCAGGCCTCCGGAAGCAGCTTTCCGCGTACTTGGACTTCCGGCTCTGGTTCGGCGCCGGAATAGTATTCATTTGGAATCGTAGATAGCGGTGGAAGTCGGACAACAATCGCGGTAACTGCGAAACACACCACAAGCGTTACTGCAAAATAGACACCCCAAATATGCATGAGATCGAGCGTCCGGGCGACGACGACCATGAACGTTGCAGACGCGGTTGAAAACCCTGCAGCCACGATCGATGCTTCTTTTGCTGTATAGGCACCTGCCTTGTACATCCTGTTAGTGATGAGCAGTCCAAGTGAATACGAACCTAGAAACGATGCGACTGCATCAACGGCACTCTTACCTGGTGTATGGAATACCGGACGCATGAATTTTTGTAGCAAGACGCCAATAAATTCCATAAGCCCAAACCCGACCAGTAGGCCGAGGAAAATTGCGCCGACTGGGATAAGCAATCCCACGGGGACGACGAGTTTGTCGAGGATGAATGGCCCAAGCCGATCCTCAAACAAAAACTCTGGGCCAAAGCCAAAAGTAAGCATCGCGCACAAGATGACAGCTAGCACGCTTAGGGCAGCAAAAATCGCTCGTGCTAGTCCCATTTTCCATCGCCCTGTGACAATCTGGAAGACGGCACCGGCGGTAATAAGTGCTAGAACTACATACCGGGCACCCGGGCCAAGGCCGTCCTGGATCCAGCCCACGATGTGGTCGAGAAGGATGGTGCTCTTCTCACCTATTTGGAAAGGCACGAAGAAAGCAAAAATACCTATTCCGCTATAGACAAAGAAGCGCCAGACAGCCTTCGGCTGCGGGTCAGATTCCTGCTGAACACCTGGGCCAGCGCTTGCGGCAACGTCGTGTGGCTTAGTCATTGGCGTGTCCTTCGTTTTTGACCGGTTCGGACAACCAACTCTCGATATCATCGTTAAACTGCCCCAATCCCGAGGCTGGGACTGGCCCGGTCATGCCAGAGAGTTTTAGCGGTGACGCTAATGTCGCGAACCCGTCCGATTCTTCAGCTACTACACCCCGTTCTTGTGCGAATGGGCTCTTCAGCGCGTCATCGAGTTCATAGACACGAGCTGTCGGGACACCATATTCCTCGAAAAGCGCGATCGCTTCTCCCATGGTCAGTTCCGCCAACCGTTTCTCGAGTTCCTCGCGGAGATCATCTCTGTAATCGGAGCGATTTTCGGCAGTTGCAAAGCGTTGATCTTCGGCAAGATGCTGCAGGCCTAATGCGTCGCAGAGACGATCAAATAAACGGTTCGTTGTAATGGCGATGACGATATCGCCATCTTTTGTCGCATATGTGCTGAATGGTGCCGAAAGACCGTGATCATTACCGATACGTGATGGCGGAGTTTCACCGTGCAGTGCGCGCATGCCGACTGATTCCATTACCGAAATCAGGGAATCGTACATCGCAAGGTCGATGTGCTGACCTTTGCCGGTGTTTACGCGTTGGTACAGTGCAGACACCGTACCAATTGCGGCATAGAGGCCAGGAACAATATCACCTAAGCTGATGCCTACTCGCGTCGGTTTACCTTCCGGCCAACCAGTAATTGACATCAATCCACTCATTGCCTGGGCAACGAGGTCATAGGCGGGCTCCTTCGCCAAGGATCCGGTCTGGCCAAAACCACTGATGCTCGTGACAATCAGGCCAGGATTCACGGCCATTAGCTCTTTGGCTGAAAGCCCCAATTTAGAAAGCACTCCGGGGCGAAAGTTTTCGACGACTACGTCAGAACGCTTCGCTAATTCCCTCAACGTCTGTTTGCCATCTTCACTCTTGAAATCCAGGGTGATGGATTTCTTTGACCGGTTAAACAAACGGTAGTACGTCGATTCGCCTTCGTAATACGGGCCAAATTGACGAGTATCGTCTCCCCAGGGAGATTCAACCTTGATGACTTCCGCGCCCAGGTCAGCCAGAATCATGGCGCAAAAAGGGCCAGCGAGAACGCGTGAGCAGTCCAATACTCGCACACCAGCCAGTGGGGCTGGATCGTGTTGTTTGGTTGTTGATGCATCAGTAGCCATGGTGGCCTCCTAGAAATTTGTGTTCCGAAATTACGTGGTTACACGAAGGCAGATTCACCAGTGATGGCGCGACCGGTGACCAGCTGGTTGATGTCGTAGCTTCCTTCGTACGAGTAAATCGCTTCTGCATCGTTAAAGATTTTGGCCATCCGGTATTCCGTCATTAAGCCGTTTCCACCGAGCAACTCGCGCCCCAGCGCAACGCTTTCCCGCATCAGCTTTGAGGTGAAGGCTTTCGCCAGCGCAGATTGTTCGTTCCGTGCAGATCCGCGATCTTCCATACGTGCCAACTGCGCCATCATGGATTCGCTGGCTACAAGGTTTCCCTGAATCGTGGCTAATTTGTTCTGGTTAAGCTGGAAAGACGAAATCTTTTTGCCAAACTGTTTGCGCTTGTCGACGTAATCCAGCGCCACATCCAAGGCGCCCATCTGGGTGCCGACCGCCTGCCAGCCCACAGTCGAACGCGCGCTCTTAAATACTTTGTTCAGGTCTTTGAAGGAGTTCGCGTGTTCCAGCTTGCAGTCGTCGGGAACGAATACGTTGTCGAGAACAATATCCGCGTTTTGTACCGCACGGATGGCAATGCGATTCTTCATCAGCGTGGCGCTGTAACCTTCGGATGAGGTATCGACGATGAATCCCTTGACTTGCTCATCTTCTGGATCGCGTGCATATACAGCCACGTAGTCAGAGAAGGTGGCATTTCCGATCCACCGTTTCGCACCGTTCAGCACCCAACCGCCGTCAACTTTCTTAGCAGTTGTCCGCATGCCTTGTGCTACATCGGATCCAGCTTCTGGCTCTGTAATGGCAAGCACTCCGGTTTTCCGGACTGCGTATAGGTCATCGAGCCAGCGCTCTTTCTGTTCCTTAGAGCCAAGCAGTTCAATGCTTCCGGTAAACAAACCGTCTTGGCCGCTGAAGAAGGTTCCCACAGATCCATCAGCGCGGTGAATCTCGGCTGCAACCAAACCAGCGAGCAAACGCGAACGTCCTTGGCCGCGGACGAGACTGATGATATTGAGATCTTGGATTTCTGGAATCAGCTCGTGCGGGAATTCTTCGCGGTTCCAGTAGTCAACTGCGATCGGAAGTACCGACTCGCGTGCCCATTCCCGGACCTTGTAGAGAATTTGTTTTTCTTCCTGTGGAAGCTCGCTCTCGAAATCGAAGAAATCACCTTGTGGATAACGACCAGCCATGTTGAGACTCCAATCCAAATATCAACTGAATATGAACTGAGTTACAGGCTATGGTGACGCGATCGGTTTGAATAGCAATATTTCCCGTCCCCTGTCTGGGATTCGAGATAAAGATGGGGAAACCTTTCAGTGTAACATCATTGTTGAACAATACGGATTATTTATATGCACCAAGATTAGAGTTGCCTTCATTCCTCAGCCTTGTTCCTCTGCCCCCAGGCTGCGATTGCCTATTACTGCTATCCTTTTCGCCGACGACACAGCTACTTCCTTGACTAAACGCGAAACAGAACTTCTCGACGTGCTAGCTAAAACTGGGTTTCCCCTAAATCTCGAATTCCAAATCTTTGATGGTCGGCTTAGTGGCAAATATGAAGATCATGTATGGTACAACTCAGAGAAGGCAAGGACAAGTTCCCTTGTCATGAGTCGAGAAGGTCAACAGGACAAAAACACCTGTTGGTCTTCTCTTATATCGGACGTTTCCTGGGGTTAAACGGGGTTAAACGACAAAATGGGCCGAGGCCGTTTTCTTGAGCCACATGAGCGATTCGGCGTTGCGATTCGATTACTAGGTTCGCGGCTTCACGTCGATACTCTGGCGTGTATTTCTGGTGTTGTTAACTGACAATGAACATCCTCTCTTACGGACACAAGATCCGCATTAATCAGGCGTCCGCTAAACGAGCGGTAACCTCAATACAGATAGAACATAGGAGGTTTTTCGCAGCGACAACGCAGCTGGCCGCATCGGATTCCTTTACGACGAAGGCTTTCAGGGCTTCGCACCAACAGAAACTGCGAAACCCTTCAATTAGTCTAAAAGTTAGTCATTGCAAGTTGCGCCCGCACCGCATACGTGATCAACCAGTGTGTCGACATGAAATCAGCCCCCACTAATTGACCTTCCGCGAAGGTAATCAGCCGTTGTGCTCCACTGCTGATTTCCTGGTCTATTGAAACTGGTAATGACTCACAAAGTTCCAGAAGCATCCAGGCTTTGGTTAACGCTAGACCAAAAAGGTGAGATTGCTTTCCATCATGCAGGTCGTTGATTTCCGGGACCTCTAGATACCGTTCAATTGCGTCAGCAGTCTGCATATAGAAACCACTCACCCATTTCGAAAACTCATGTTCTCCTAAGACTTGCTGCATGAGCAGGGCTTCAGATAACCCTGGGGAAAGAAAATCATGCCCACTGAATTCCCATTGCACTGGATAATTCACATCGCCCTTAAACCATTTGCAAGCATATTCACTGATCAGATCATTCAATTCATACAGCCCTACTGCCCTGCCAGCCTCCAAGGCGAGAAACATGCTAAAGGCAGTATTGTCGTGCACTCCGTGCCTAATGGGGGCCGACATCGTTGGAAGCCACTCTATAAATAATCTCGAAACGGTACGTACTAACGGGCCTATTGCTTCAACCCAGGTTTCTGCTTCAGGTCGCTTCGACCGCTGACACTCCGCCGCAAGCTGTATAATCCAGGCCCAACCGTAAGGGCGCTCATAAGCCGGGTTCGCAAGCAAATATTCACGCTCAATTTCAAGATTGATGGAAGTTAACCTACTTGAAAGAAGGGCTGAGAGCTCAGTCTTAACTTGTTCATCCGATACATAGTCCAATAGTCGAACTGCTGTGCACTGCATGTGTACGCTCGAGTGCCAATCGTAAGCGCCCCAAAAACTAGGGTGCAATTGATTCGGAATGACCAGCACGTCATCTGCTGAATCATTAACATGATGCATCGCTGCCGGGTACTCAGTTTCTAGCACATCGATTATTCCCCTCGCCCATTGATTAGCTCGAGATTTGAAGATGCTTTGGTCACCCACGTAATCAGTCCTTTCACCACAGAACACACTGCCATCGCCTAAAATTAATCACAATCTCTGTAAAGCAGATTACTAACTCGGTCGATTTTTGCAAAGGATATTGCAATCTTGTCATCAGCACCAAGTCAATGGATCCACTCTCAAACTTCTGGCAGGAAGCCATCTCGAGCAATTGCTACCGTGCTGGACTATCTTGCCGAGCACCCCCAAGAGGCTGCATTTGCCACAGTGCAAGAAGTGGCGTTGGCCACTGAAGTTAACCCAGCAACTGTAGTGCGCACCACTCAATTCTTGGGATACGAGGGGTGGACGGCATTTTGTGTCGATTATCGCGCGGTCTTCCTGGAAGATTTATCAGCGGGCCAAGTCATTGGCAAAATCAGCAGCACCACCCCATTGCACGGGATAGATTCCATTGTCGAAGATGCACGAAAATTGCAAGAGTTAGCAGAAGCCCTGGACATTGACACAATTGAGAAGCTCGCATCGTCAATCACTAACTCGCAACGAACAATAATTTTATCTACCGGAACTTTTAGCGGAGTGGGCACGCAATTCGTTCATAATGCCCAGCTTCTCGGAATCCATTGCACAGGACATTTCGGAGCACCATCCGAACAAATTAACGCGGTCAATGCGGCAACCTCCGAAGACACCATAATCATCATTTCTCTTTGGAAATATTCTAAAGTTCTCGATAATCTTGCTGAATTTGCCTGCGAGAAATCCTCTAACGTCTTCAAGCTGGGAAACAGCCAAAACCACCAAACCTCATCAGTGCTGGAAACCATTCCACTCCCCGTGGATAGCGGCCGGATTTTCCCATCGACCATCACAGCCGTAGCATTCCTACAAGCGGTTTTGAGCGAAATAGTTCATAGTCAAGGGGCAAAAGCGCAAGAGAGCCTTGAACAAATGGAACATCTCTGGAAAAGATTCTCCATCACATAAATGCAACATTTATTGCATTTCTGTATGAGCTAGGACATAGTGTGGCTAAACACATCACACTATGCACTTAGGAGCGACATGATTAACATCATCGTTTGCGTCTCTTACCTCGCGTTGATGATCACTATCTCCGCCTGGTTTTCCAGAAAGAAGGAAGTTGATGGTGGTGAAGATTTCGTCATCGCAGGGCAAACGCTCCCCAGTTTCGTTGTTGCGGGAACGTTGCTAACAACTTTTGTCGGATCTGGATCCATTATTGGTGGTGCTAGTTTCGCTTTCCAGAATGGACCACTGACGGGAGTATTTTTCTTTCTTGGAACCCTCGTTGGCGCACTCATCCTCGGCGTCGGGGCAAAGGCGATTCGCCGCAAGTCGTTCCACACAGTCCCAGAGCTCTTGCGTAGTCGTTTTGGGCGTCCTGCTGCCATACTCGGGACGGTGCTGGTGCTTCTGGCATTCATTGGAATCGCCGCTACCCAGTTCACCGGCGCTGGCTATATTTTTAGCCTAATCACACCGCTTTCTGCATCACAAGGAACGATTATTGCTCTTTTCTTAATCACGTTCATCGCCATGTCAGGCGGCTTAAAATCCGTTGCATGGACTGATTTTCTCTCAGCTTTGTTGATCATCGTCGGTTTGCTGCTCGCCCTTGCCTATATCTTTATTCAAGATTTCGGAGGGTTCGGCACATATGTTGACCGCCTCGAACCAACCATGAAGTCTGTTACGGGCAACTTAGGTCCGATCCAGATTCTGGGATTCTTCCTTCCGACGTTCCTTTTGTGCCTTGGTGATCAAAACATGCACCAGCGTCTTGCTGCTGCGAAAAGCGAGAATTCGGCGCAACGAGCAACAATCTATTTCTTCATCGGCGGTTTGTTCATCATTGTCCCTATCATTTTGCTCGCATCGGCAGCATCGGTTATTAACCCGGGAACGGATCCGGACATGGCTGTACTTGGCTTAGCAGCCGAAAACTTTATGCCAAGTGGTGTGGGTGCAATTATTCTCGCAGCAGCTTTAGCTCTTGTTATTACAACTGGCTCGTCCTACTTATTGACCTGTTCTGGAAACGTAGTCTTCGATTTGCTAGGCCAACGTCGCAACAATAACCCAGAATCTACCAAAGCTTTCGATTCGCAGAAACAGCTACTTGTAGCTCGTATTTCCGTGGTCACCATCGCAATTCTGGGATACGTCCTAAGCAGCTTCTTCCCCACGTTCCTTTCCCTACAGATGTATGCATACACGGTTTACGGAGCAGCCCTTACACCGGTCATCTGGGCTGCGCTTTTCTGGAGCCGTGTATCACGAGCGGGGGCTATTACTTCGATGATCGTTGGAGTCACCATCACGATCGGCTGGGAAATTTTCGGAGAAGGTGTAAATTCCGTAGTTGTTGCATTCCCCTTTTCTGTCGCAGCCCTTATCATCGTTTCGTTGTTCACCAAGAGTGCTCCCATGAGCTCAACTACAGTAGGCGACGGCCCGACTCGAAAGTCAGAAAGCACCTCAGAAAATGTTTCTCCGTAGTTATCGGATTCTCCATACCCTGCCAGCCCCGTCCACTAAGCTCTAACCAGAGTTTTTTCGGCGAAAGGATAAACCCAAGGTGGCTACGCTTAGCCTCCGGGAGATTGAGCAGCGCGTCACGCAGATCGCGGAGCAGGATGAGTTCGGCGATGATCTCCTTTTTCGATCTCCTGCTCGCCTATGGCCGCGCGCAGTCTAATGCCACCCGCCTCCGCAAAAGCAGCTACAACGTGCCGGAAGATCCTTCCCTGGGATTATGCCCAGAAGAATAGTGTCTACGTCCGCCCGCTTGCCGACGGCGACGCCCCTACCACCCCGGCTGAGCGTGAGGCCAAGCTTCTCGACGCCGTCCAGCATCTGCGCACGCATGAGCGCGTGGTCCGTTAGAACACGAGGTTTGTGATCGCCACGGACTAGCACTAGTTGGCCGCGGTGGATTTTAAGCCCAACGAGAACCGTATTTTCCCGGGCGCCCTGCGCCTACACACCCTTCAGTTCATTGATCAAGAACTGCAGGAATTCTTCGACAATATCGCGCGCCGTAATCTCTACGGCAACGCGTAAATGTTGTGTAATCACGGGGTCCAGCTCCCGCCGAAAAACTTGCAACTGCAATGATTCCGGAGTCGATACCCAGTAATCGTAAATTGGGTCATTCTCCGCCGGATTCCCGCCGTGATTTGCGGCAAAGATTTCCACTTCCCAACTGATCGGGTGCGGCTGAAGCCGAGGGCAATCTGCAAAAACACTAATCCGCATGTCTATCCCTAATTCATGAAAATCACGGATCCCGTCGCTTGAAGCCCACGGTTGCGCGGCGTCCTCTCCGGTCCTGACGCGTAAATTCAGTTGTTCGCCCACCCTACGCTCAGCAACTTCTCGCTCGAGTGCAGACACCAATAATTCATGCAGACGCACAGCACCTTCAGCCAATTGCTGCTTGCCGACGTCATCGTTGCCGATCGCTTTCGCCCCCGAACCGCTGTTTTTCTCAGCACCGGCATCCAGCAAGGCGCTCAGTTCGAGGTCCGCAGAAATTGCTCCGGATTCTTGCCCCCGTACCCCAGCAGCGCCTGCTTGCCGACGTCCGCCCGTACTATGCCGACGCACACTGCGTGCTATCGACCAGGCAGTGTCCACTGATTTTTCGGCGAGAAACCGCACTAACCGCTTGAAGTCACCGTCGTCGGCGGCTTCCAACGCATCCAGATAATCGGCGCGTTGGTCATGGTAAATAACCAGCGGAACCCCAAGAGAACGGTATAAGAAGATACTTGCCAATGCCCGCGCTATCCGGCCGTTACCGTCGGCGAATGGATGAATACGCACAAACGCATAGTGTGCATACGCAGCCTGCACCACAGGGTGCAGTCCCGCAAACGTCTCAGAGTTCAGCTCTGCTATAAAGCGCGCCATTTCTGGAGCCGTGTCAGCGACCGGAGCATAATGGAAAGTGCTGCCGTCGTGCAGGGTAGCGCTGTTCGGCTGCTTCTTGTATTCGCCTTTCGGCAGCTTTTGCCGCTGAGCTTGCAGCTTGCCGTTAACAGACACATACACCGTGATCTCGTCCTGGCTATTCAGCATCACCGCGTGTAGTTCTTTAATCGCGGTTTCTGTCAGCGGATACTTGCCTGTGGTGTGGTCCAAGATGAAGTCAAACCCGGCTAGGGTGTCTTCAAATGCTGGCCTTACGTGCGCACCGCGTTGGTCCATCAACTGCTGCCACGCACCAGTTTGCTCTGCCACTGTGCGCGTGAAGCTACGATCCGTGGGAAAAATCCCTTCGATGGCATTCGTGTCGACGGCTGCAGCCCGCCGTGCAGCCTCTAGAACGGAACCAAGAGCTTCAGTAGAAACTGTTTCTTTTGCTTCTTGCATCCGCGCGTGTGCGTTATCTACGTCGCGCAACGAAACCGCGAGGCCAGCCCATTGAGAAACACTAGGAAACGGCCAGTAGCCGACTGCTTCAGCACCCATGGACTCGGGCGAGACATCAGCCGGTTGATGCAGGTTGGTTTCGCTGTTCTCGGTCATACTGACACGCTACACCGGCCAGAAAATAGAACAGTTGATTGATTACACCGCCACATCCGAGTACGGCATGAGCTCCGCGACGTAGGGAAACACCACTTCCATTAGCAGGAAGAACACCCCCACTGCCAGCAAAACCGCCAACACTGACTTCACCCACACCCCACCCGGCAGCAGGTTCCACAATCCGCGATACATACCTCACCTCATTTTCTTTCTGCGCCGTTCATCCTATTAGCTCGGCCCGCCCCAGGCGTCCTTACCAGCCAGGCCCAACATCTAAACAGCCTCATCCAACGCCGCCGGACGCTGCCCATTCGCCTTGTCCAGGGCTTCAACTTCCATCGCGTGCACAATCATGCGGTGGCTATTCGAGAACCATGGGTGGCACGTCGTCAGCGTCACCATCGATTCACTCGCCACCGGTGCACCTTCCTGGCTCAGATCCACACCAGGGATCGGCGCAATCACCCCAACATCGCCCGGGTGCGTGATATGCCGCCCGGCAATGCCAGAGTACTCACCAGCAAGCTTGGCGCGTTGCTCCTCATGAAAACATTCAGCCACCGCCGGCACATCTCCCCCATGCACGCCGTCCAGGGGCAACACGCGATAGGTGATCCACTGCGTAGCAGTCTCGACGACGATGGCATCACAAGCATGCAAGTCTTCCAAGTGCACAAACGGCGCGCCCTGCCCAATGCGGTGCCCAGCAATCGCAAAATTGCCGATCTCGCCTGGACCCTGCGTATCCACATAATGCCCCGGCCCAGCAGCCAAGACGTCCTGCGAAGTCCCAGCCAACACCGCATACTCATAATCGGCGCCCAGCCGCGGAATATAGATCCGACTAAACGCCTGCCCGCTTTCCGGTTCAGCATCACCGTCGCCCGGCACGCCACCACCGGTCTCCTGCCAGCGCTGCTCCATGCGCTCATTCGCTTGCGCCTGCAGCTGCCCTGACTTCACATTCGTCCAGAACGCTTCATAAAACACGAACAATACGATAAGCAGCCCGGCGGTCAGCAAGATCTCACCCAACAACCGCCGGAAACTAAACGCCTCAGATTTCATGCGCTTCCCATCGCCTTATCTCAGTGTTTTATACTTGCCGACGCCGCTGCGCAGCATAGCCACCGACTGCTAACAACAATAGACCAGCGACCACAAATCCCCAGACACCACGGCCACCGGTAAGCGGCATCTCGCCACGGGTGATGTTACCAATGTCCATAATCGCACGACCATCTTCGACTCGAGCACTCAGTACAAAGGGAGCCTCCGCCGATGAAGGATCATTGATGCCAAAGCCGTCGTTGCTTCCTTTGCCATAGGTAAGCTCAAACCGAATTGGCCCGGGAAGCAAAGAATAGCCTTGCGCATCACCCTGCGCCTGCGACGTAGGGCTTGCAGTTTGCGGGGCTTGTTCTACTACAAGATAGTAGACACCAGGAGACAACTTCGCGTTTTCTGCTTGATCACTGCTCCACACGCGCTTGTCCCAATCAGGCTGATCCGCATTTTCGCCTGCAGCGGGATCATCAACGCTTTTTGTTGCGTACACAGCAAAGTATGCGCCCACCAATTTGGTCTTATTCTCGCTGTCACGCTCGTCATAGTCAAAGGCCCTAGCTTCGAACGGAATCAGTGCATAGTCCAGCTCTAGGCCGAAGTACTTCTCCACTTCGTTTTCTGGCACGGTCCGGTCGGCGTTGAAAGAGAAATCAACGCAGAAAGGTTTCGGCAATCCTTCCGCTCCTAGCCCGCCTGTAGGTTGTGTTACTGCAGTGGTGAATGTTCCAGAAAGCTGTAGACCATCGATGTTGGTTTCGTGACGGGCCGTGATCTCTTCGGCGTCATTTCCGGTACCGAAACGAAGGGCCTGAACACCGCTAATCGTGCCTCTAATATTTGCCTTGGCCGCAATTCGAAACCCAGTTATCGGCGCCGTTCTGTCGGGTTGCACGCACAAACGGCGTTGTTGTTCCAGTATTTCGGTTTGAAACTCAAGTGCCCCGGGACCTAGCGGGGAACGAGTACTAGGTTCTTTGAGCTTCCGTCCATGCTTTTCGCGGCCGTGTAGGAACATGTGCACTTCGACGCGGGAACCTGCCGGTACGGTGAACTCACCTTTTTCATTGAAGTCAATACCTCCCCAGCCATTTCCGGGTTCTACTGACGCGGCATAGCCGTCGTTCGCGTTGATCGGGGACCTGACCCCTGTTTGGTGGACACCTGATACCCAACCCAGTCGGGTTGGAAAGAAAGGTAATCTACCACCATGCCCAGGTATTTCGAAGATTTCAAACGCGATGCTGTGGCCCTGTATGAAAACAATGAGGAACTCTCACTGGAGACAGCATCAGCAGAGCCCGGCATCAACCGAGTCTCGCTACATTCATGGGTCAAAAACTACGGCACCGGAAAACGTTCCCGCACGAAAACCGTGCACGATAAAGCCCAAGCGGCGAATGATTCTGAGCGCATCCGGCAGTTAGAAAAAGAAAACGCTAAGCTGCGCGAAGAACGCGATATTCTGCGCAAGGCGGCCAAATATTTTGCTTAAAGCAGACTCACTGGGGTTCTGCTTCCAGTTTGTCTATGACCACCGGACCGAGTACCCGGCTCACACGGATGTGCCACGTTTTAAAGCTGAATCGTTCCTCGTTCTACAAATGGGTCCACACCCGCGAAAAACGCAGGTTAAAGATGCATTCTGACAGTCTTATTGGCGTAAAAATCAGGTCCATCTTTAATGATGAGCATGGTCTTTATGGTGCTCAAACGCATCGCCGCAACCTTGAAGGAGGACACGACCGTTGGCCCGATCAATCATAAGAAGGTCGCACGAATCATGAAAGCCATGGGGCTAAAAGGCTTTACTAAACGGCGTCGATGCATCACCACCAAGCGCAAGCCTGGTCACCGTGTCATGCCGGATTTAGTGGGACGCACATTCACAGCTAACGAGCCGAACCGTGTTTATGTCGGCGATATTACCTACTTGCCGTGTAAGAGCGGCAAGAACATGTATTTGGCCACGGTCATTGACACGTATTCACGCAAACTTGCAGGTTATGCACTCGCAGACCACATGCGAGGCTTACTGGTTATTGATGCCCTATCCCACGCACACGGTGTACGTGGCAGTCTTGACGGGGCTGTTTTCCACTGACGATCACGGCAGTGTGTATACCTCACAGGCGTTTCGAAATTACTGCTCGTCGCTGGGTGTGCGCCAGTCTATGGGGGCGGTGGAAACGAGTGCTGATAATGCCCTAGCAGAATCGTTTAACGCCACCTTAAAGCGGGAAGTCTTGCGTGATAGGAAAGTCTTTGAGGATCCGGTCGTCTGCCGCCAGGAAGTTTTTCGTTGGTGTATGCGTTACAACAAGCGCAGGCGGCATTCCTGGTGCAATCTTGTGGCTCCTGATGTTTTTGAAGCCGAGACTTCAGCTACACTGACTAAAGCAGCATAGCGAAGCCCAGACCGCGTCCACTTTCCGGGGGTCAGGCCCGTCTACCAACTCGTGTCCTAATCGTTTTAACTATAACAACCCCTAACGCTGCCACAAAAATTGGCGCAAAAATCTCATTATCACAAATTTGCCCTACTAAAGGTGCCAGCATCATAAAAACGACAGCACCTGCAATGATGAATAAAAATGGCACAATAGAAATGGGAATTTTACGCACTTCATAGACAATTAGCAAGATTATGGCCAGCACAAAAACCAACGCAATGGATATTGTAGCCAATGCAGAGGCACCATCTCGAAATCCTATTAGGGTGATTTGATTTCCAGCGGTGTCAAACGTAGGGCTGTATATAACACAGACCGCCGCCACACTACTGTAGACAAACTCAATAATTGTCCAACACAAGTTTTCTACCCATTTCAACTTGGATTTTTGCTGCGCCATCGTTTTAAATTCTTTCGTTAACAAACTATGAACATCCTTAAGGAGGTTCGGATTTTATTTAATTAAACTTTCTAATGGTAGACCAAATCATGTAGCCAACGAATTGCCGAACGGATTTCTCCGCGTTGAGCGTATTCGCCAAGCTCATTGAGAAGACACCAGTAGCACCCGAATTGTTCAATCGATTATACTCGTTACGCATTCCAATAATAGTGGATTATTAGAATACGACGACTACTCCGCGCTATACCGTTTAGCCAGTTCGCCGCTGCACAAAATACGCACCCATTGCCAGAAGAATAAGGCCAACCAGGGTGAATCCCCAGATTCCTCGCCCACCAGTCAATGGCAAATCTCCTTTGAGCACGTTAGCCAGTTCCATAACAGCAACGTACACCGGACGTCCCTGTGCATCCTGTTCCTGATCGATCCGGGTATTCACGATGAAAGGTGCTGCTGCGGACAGGTACGTACCGCGCTCGTTCTGGGCAAGCTCAAAATACACCGGTTGTGGCAGCAAGGAATAACCTTGTGGCGCCTGGGTTTCTACCAGATAGTATTCACCTGGATTCATTGTTTGCGTCGATTGGTTATCGGTATCCCAAATAGGGCCACGTTCCCAGTTCGGTTGTCCTTGGTCGTTAGCTGCAAAAACTTGGAATTTCGCTCCATCGATTGGTTGCTGGGTCTCGAAATCAAGCTTGCTGATCTTAAAACGCATTTCGTCCGGCAACTTCCGGTTGACTACCCGACAAGTAATCACTTGGCCGGCGGACGCTTGGACGTTAAATCCGTTGACAAGGTTCTGGACGGGCAGCAGCTCTGTAGCGCCGCTTTCCAGGTGTTGCACACTACATTGCGCATGCGGAGAATCCTCCGCGTCTCCCAACTTAGCTAACTCAAATCCAGGACGCTGAGTCTCTGTGAGGTCGACAGCAACGTGCTGGTCTGGCGTGTCAGTTTCAAGCTGGAACCGTACGTGTCCATCATCGCCTGTACTGGCAGTCGTGGTTGGCACTCGGCGTTCATCTACCAATAGGAAGCTTCCCTCAGGGGTATGTGCCTTAAACTCCCATCCTGCCACGTTTGCATCTTGAATAGGCTGCCCACTTGCATCAATAAGTTCCTTAGTCAGAGTTACCGACCCGCCACAAGAGGCTAGCGCCAAGCGGCTTAGCGCAATTTCGAGATCATCGAAGCCCTCAGCAACAACCGCATTGTTGTCACCGATAATATTGCCGATTTCTTGTGGATTCTTTACTCCCACTGCCCAACTATTCCAGTCGCGCTGATCTAAAACCACTTTTCCGTCGACAACGGGTCGCGACTTATCGGGTTTCGGCTGTGGATCGTGAGGAGCTGCAAGCACGTCGCCAAACCCATCACCGATAACCATCGAACGGTCAAAACGCGTGATATCTGCTTGCCCTGAATCTAGAGCAAACTTGAGGGATTCAAGGAGCCGGTTATCGTCCACACCTAAGTTCTGCCGCTGCCAAGTATTGATAATGTGACCCGGAACTTTTCCACGTCCGTTGAGATAGCGTTGAGCGAGCGTCATACCTTGCACGGTTGAGTCTTTTGCTACGACCTCTGAGTGATCGGAGGCTAAACCAACGAGCAAAGGCTGGATGAATGTTCCTTGTCCCTTAATTTCGTCTGCGACTTGGCGTGCACGATTCACATCCGTGACATGCACAATGCCACCGCTTCGTTCTTCACCTCCAGCTCCAGGTTCGGCATCGCTAACAGTTGGGTACCCATCTGTCACGAAATAGACGACATCATATTTTTGGCTCGGGTTCTCATTGTTATATTGACGAATTTGCTTCAACGAGGCTTCCCAGTTAGTAGAGCCACCCCGACGAGATTCGTGCCCTTCCTGGCGCGAAATGTTACTCATCTGCGTTCTGTAGGCATCGATCGCACGATTCAATCGTGCTAGGCCCGCTGGATCATTGGTAGATTGGCTCGAAACTTGCGCGTCCTGGAATCGCGGTGCTTCGGAAGCGAAGTTATAGATACCAACGGAAGAACCTGTACCTTCAAGTCGGGTGACTACGGCTCGCGCGGAATCCGTCATAGCTTGTACACCATTCGGGAAGATCGAGTTCGAAGCATCCATAACAACCGCGATATTCAACCCACATTGTTTTGGCAATTCTGGGTTACGCCGTTGTGGACGATCCCAGTCACGAGGTGCTTCGAGGACCGTGTTCGTAAGTATGTTGTCAGGTGCGCCAGACAGTACCGCGTAGTCGAGAGCCATCATGAAATCCGCAGATACATTATTCGGATCAATGCGTTTGTCGGCATCTACTTCAAAAATCACGCAAAAGATTGAGCTCTGTTGCCTTACTGGAGAATTAAAACGGCCATCGACATGCAACCCGTCAATAGGAGTGTTCAATGGCTCCCTAATTGGGTTTCCAAGCTGTCCGTTTACATAAAAGCGTGTCTCAATTACCCGTTTTATTTCGCCTGAAAAATTACTATTTGGAGCAATACGGAAACCATTAAGATCTGTCCGTGAAAAACCGCTTAACGAACGCGTGCAAGACGCGAGCCTTTGCCCGGGATGTGCGAAACGGCTTTTTGGTCGCGCGTTATATTTTAGCTGGCCAGGCCCCAGCGGGCCTTGGAAGTTCGGATTCTGTCGGCGAACGTTATTTTTACCACGGCCGTGGAAAACCATATCGACCTCGAACGTAGATCCTGCTGATACAGCGATCTCACCGTCAAAGCGGAACAAGAGTCCACCCCAACCATTTCCACCAGTATTATCCACTGCGGGGATCCGATCCGAATTTGGATTTCCTTGGACGGTTCGAATTTCACGACCGTTAGGATCATAAATACGCAGCTCAGCCGCACCGTGGGTTCCTGTGACGTCGAAGCCATTTTGATATTCGACTTTAGCCTCCAGGGGTCCCGAAACTACAATATCTTTCGTAATGGTGTGACGCATGAACACCTGCGATTCTTCCTTTGGATCCTGGCGCTTCGGCTTCTGCGGCCGGATCATTGTCACCAGTGGACCATTTTCGAGGTTGGTTTGCCACGTATTGAAACCCCGTTGGGGTGCTTGTCGGCTTTCTCCACGCTGCTGGGGGTCTGGAGCTCGGTCTTCACCAAGCGGTAATTCCACCGTTTCAGCACCACTATTGTTAGGGGCACTGTCAAGGTTTTCGGTTCCGGGAGCAACTACACCGTCAACTGGTGCAGGATCTTCGGAATCACCATCGGAAGCATTGCCAGGTGCCTCCAAAGTCAAATCGCCTGGATTAGGTACCTCAGCATTCTCCGTCAGGTCGACGTTTGGTTCATAATTGTCATCCGCAAAAGCACGATACGGTGCAGTAAAGGTCAGAGTAACCAATATGGCCACCACTGCGACCAACACAATCGCGATCTTGGCCACGCTACGCGACAGAAGCAATTTGTTATTCACGTCGTTTTCTTTCTAAACCTCTACGTACGGCTTCTATTGTCAATGTTTTTACGGCGCATCAGGATAAAACCGAGGACAATCATGGCAATGCCCACAGCAAACGCCCAAAGAACATTTGCACCGGTAACTGCCAGCGCTCCATCACGCGGGCGTTCGGTATCTCCGCCCTCAGGCCGTTCCCCATTGGAATCGGGAGTGTCTGGTACTTCTGGGTCGCCGGGTTCTCCCGGTGTACTCGGAGGAGTCCCCGGATCGCCTGGCTTTTCCGGTGTACTTGGTGGTGTTCCTGGTTCTTCCGGCGGAGTACCCGGTGGAGTTGTTGGCGGGGTACCTGAATCCGGTTTTGTCACCAAGACGTTGTCATAGCTGTAGTTTTCTCCCATGACATCACCCAGCGGCAAAATCACCAGCTGTGGCCTAGACAGACGCCAATCATGTTCATCATCTGGAGCGAACTCTTCAATCAGATACAGTCCTGGCCCCAAATCTCGAAATTCCGCGACGCCATCAGCATTGGTTTTTTGTTCACGGGCGTCACTGAAGCCTTCATGGCGCGCACGCTGCACCGTATATTGCTTCGCAGCTTCACGGCCAAGCTCGGTTGTCGCATCTACTCCATTCACCTTTGACAAGCGGAAGGTCAACCCCTCTACCCCACCAAACGGCTTCGCACCTGGAATCGGATCATCATGGGGATTCCGCGGCAACTTCTTAATGTTCAGCGTTTGGGAACGAGCAGCATCCATCGAATCCGCCGACAAGTTCTTATCATTGCCGCTGATTACCCGCTGGTTAGCGTCGGCAAGCGGCGCGGACAGCCCAAGTGACGCAGCAACTGCTACGGCCACAGTCATTTTGCGAAGATTAGTTGTCACGACGATGCCTTCCGGCCTTAGGGGTTTCGGTGGCGTTCAAGCTCTTGCGCGCGGCACTGGTCAACCCCGCGCCTTCCACATCATCGGCGGCGGCATCGTCACCGTTAGCCGCAGCTGCTTTACGACGTTCTTTGCGGATCCAATGGATCAAAAACGCGATAGCCAACGCAGCGACGATCAACAGTGCCCACATCCACCACTGCAAGATGCCATTCTTCTGGTCAAACGCGGCTTCGTCTTCTGGATCAAGCGGGACCCGCTCTGCGTGCACCAACAGTCGGTGTGAATTCACGCCATACGGCGTACAGGTGATCAGAGTAATGAGATCTTTATCCGGTTGCTGCGCCAGGCTTTCCGTCTCGTGTGGCAGAACTACCTCTGTGGAGATCACCTGATACTTCATCTTCTGGCCGAAGGTGTTGACGTAAACCGCGTCGCCTTCTTTCATATCGATGAGGTTGTCCCACATCGTCGACGTCGTCAGGCCGGTGTGCCCCGTGATAACCGAGTGCGTACCCTCCCCACCAACGGGCAACGAAGTGCCGTAGAGATGGCCTAGACCTTTTTGCAACACTTCTTCCGTCGTGCCGTGATAGACCGGTAATGAGGATTCAATTGACGGGATCGAGACCTGAGACATTGCTGGCAGCCCAGATAATTGCTCCATGTAACGCTGGTAGTCCAGGTTGTCTTCGGAAACCCGAGCAAGCCAAGGGTCTAGAATTGGGCCACCAATGGAGTTGGCATTGTATTCGTGTGCTGCTTCGATGGCTGCGTTCAGCTGCTCTTCGGGGAGGTCTTGAATCTGCGAGCTATAGTCTTCGACGACTTTGCGCTGGATGTAGTTATTCCACTGGGTGGAAACCACTGGATAGAGAAGTACGGAAATTCCCACCAGGATGATAATCGCGGGTACTACGACGCGCCGAAATACTGACGTTTGTTGTGCCTGGTCAGGCGTTGCAGGCTCACGGGTGGCAAGGGTCATTGTGGCTAAACCCCGGTCTTTCTGGGTAAAGGGCTAAAATAATAAAGTTTTATAATAAAAAATTGTTATGGATTCACTAAAACCCGACGCTTTATGCGCCGGGCATATAGTTGTCTTCGTTTACAGGGCAGCTAAACAGTGACTACCCTGCACGTGAAGACGAACGCTTCGGCTCAAGCTTTACGAGCTAACAGAGTTCTTAGGCCTTTGCGGAGTTACGACGAGCGGCGTAAACACCACCGGCGATGATTCCAAGACCAAGCAGAGCGACAATCAAGATACCCATGCCACCGGTGGATGGGAGTACTGGTCGCTCGGAATCTGGGAGGTTTGTCACTTCCAGGGAAACACGACGAATGGTTTTGCCATCTTGGGCAACGAATTCATTCGATTCGCGAAGAAGTGTGATTTCATACGGCTTATCGGAAGTTTTAATGTAGCCTTCTGGAGCTTTAAGCTCGGTTAAGCAGTATTTGACACTGTCTGTTGGAGCTTCATTGTTGACCCAGTTAGAGACGTGAATACCTTCAAAGGTCAATTCGCCGTTTTGACCGGTTACACCTTTTTGGATGTAATTATCAGGAGTTTTACAATCTGCTAGGCCAAATTCTGCTCCGGAGAGTTTAACCTCTGGATTGTTCTCGTCTTCTTTGATCACGCGAATGTTTCCGACGTAAGTGACGACTTTTTCATTCGGCGTCTCGAACTTTTGGTCTACGTCCGGGCCACGGAAGAAGCCCGTTTCGTCGACACTGTTCTCGATGTTTTGATCTGGAGCATTCAGCATTGTGACTTCAGCGGTAATACGAACTTTGTCGCCAGCTTGAAGGCCAGCAGCCGAAGGATCAGCAAAGGTGACACTGAAAGCTCTATTCGCCCCCTCAGCCCGGTTTTCTGTGTTGGTAGGCAGCTCGGCGTTAGTGTTTACCGTGTAAGAAGCAGCATCAATCGTTTGGGCATTTCCCGTTCCTCCGGGAATACGCTCAACTTTTGGCGTGAAATTCTCCGCAAGTTTCAATTCTTCACTATTGAAGGAGTCGCGAATCATCAGTTCTTTCAGTTCAGAACCTTCTGGAGCACCAGGAACCACGCCTTCCAAGGTGTAGGTAACGGTGCTTGACTCGCCATTCCGGCCTTCAGCTCCCTCGATTTCAGAGTGTTTGCCGGCGTCTGTAACTGTCTTAGTCACCGATACTGCAGTGTTCTTTGGGTATACATGTACTGCAGAATTCCAGCCATTACCCGCTTCATTTACCATTGGAACGAGGACAATGAAAGGTTTGGTCGCTACAAACCCCTGCTCGTTGATACCATCAGGGGTTCCGGTCTCCTCAACGTAATACGCGCCGGCTGGAAGATTCGAAAAGACTAATTCACCCTTTTCATTAGTCTCGCCATTTTGTACGGTCCCAGACACGGTAGCTGGCTTATTGGCAGCTGTGCGGGATGCGTTAGTGTTATACGAATTTGCCTTACTGACAAGATCACGCAATCCAGGTTGAGTGCGAATGTCGCCTTCCAACCGTTCAATCTTGAATTTCGCACCGGGCAACGGTGCACCACCAGCCTGAAGGTCAATCTCACCTGTTGCATCGCGCAACGACTGAGCATTCAGACGCTTATGCAGGGTCAGCGAAAAATTATCGCCCGCTGGGATCGAAGCTGCTCCTGGAAGAATTTGCTGAGCACCGTCAATCAAATCATCTGAGATTACTCCCGGAGGCAATCCCTCGTTCGATTGGGACGCGCTGTCTTGCTGCGCAAACGCAGGAGCGCCAGCGCCGAACGATCCACCGAGAGTCAAGCCGACTGCGACTGCTAGGGCGAGCGGCTTCGAAATGGCTTTTGCCATGTGAGGTCCTTTCAAGAAAGAACACTGACGCTAAGGAATCGAAAGGACCAAGTTCTCCCGACCAGTGGAAATAGGAACTTTCCTACCTTCTCAGCAGTGTCTATATGAATTTAAATCAAACAATAATCGTTGCTTACGATTATCCGAAGCTTAGAATAAGGATTTGTTCAATTAACTTCAAGCTCGTTGAACAAGAACAATTAAGCCCCCCCCTAAAATCCTTGCTACCGGCAGAAACCCCCACCCCCATGAACGATTCTGAATGCGTGTCATAACCTTGTCGATATTAAAGTGAGTCCATGTATTCCTGACGAGTATGAGACGCAGTATCCACACGATATTTCCAGCGTCCGGGGACTAGACAATCCATCAAGCCTTGGTCGTACACGTGTTTGTCTCCGAACACCGGCTTAACGGATTCCGAAGACATCAATGCGAAACTCTCGGAATACTTCGCCGTGAGGTTTGGGGCTGGCCGCCCAAGGTGCGCCGATGCCGGCGCCGCCGGTTATAGACCACCTTAATCCAGTAAGTCACAGCCAGGCGAGCGCCATCGCGGGTTAGCTAACGCTGATGGCTATAAAATTCGGTTTTAAGCGTCGACCGGAACAACTCAGCCGCCTTGGACTGTGCCCAAATACAACCATCGTTCACCGGTGCGCAGGTAGGTAAATTCTGACATCGATGCTCGGTTAAGTTCAAGCGGTATCACACATGCGCTTGACCAGTTCAGGTAGCGTGGATTTTCGCCTAGCTTGACTCGTTGTCACTGGGGCAAAAGCACACGATGCCCCCAATGCCGAGTAGCCGCATCCGCTGAGCGACACCCTTTTGTTTAAGAACAATCTGGCAGCGTCCGGCAAGTTCTGCGGTGATTCGCGGGGACACCACACTTCGTCGGCGTCTTTCCAGATCTCATGAATCGTGCGATCAACACCAGGGTAAAAGCTTTCCACAAATCCTTGCCGGATAAGCGTTCCTGCTGCATATGCGGCTGTTTATAGAATCCAGACAGAGGCACCTTCAACAAGCATGCCATAGTGCCGGTGATGCTGTAATTTGTCCTGCTCTGGTGGCTGCACCAATTCGAATTTTTCTTCTCACGTTGCCTTAAAGCGAAGAAGGCTATCGCATTTAACAAAAATCCTGTTTCCATCTTCGCTTCTACCAGTTCACAACGCAAGCGAGCATTGTCAGCGCGAAGATCCACCTCGCGTTACTCATTAGAGGATCCTTGGCGTTCGCGCTCATTTTTACCCAACGCGCCAAAAGGCCTGGTGCGACGTCGATCTCCTCGATCCGCAGGACCGATTGGGCGCCGCGACTCGATTACCAGGCTCAAAGCTTCACACCGTTACTCAGGCGTGTACTTCTTGCACTGTCGAGTCAGAGTAAAGTTCCTCTCTTAGGTGCACAAAATCCACGCTAATCGGGTGTCCACTAAACGAGGGTAACCTCATGCGAAGCACACTGTGCGGCAGCTGCTTTTCGACGTTCCTTGCGGATCCAGTGAATAAGATAAGCAATAGCCAACAGAGCGATAATCAGCAGTGCCCACATCCACCACTGCACAATGCGGTTTTTCTGGTCGAAAGCGTTTTCGTCTTCAGGATCAAGCGGAACGCGCTCTGCGTGCACGAGTAAACGGTGCGAGTTCACACCATAGGGTGTGCAGGTAATTAAGGTGATGAGATCTTTGCCAGGTTGCTGCGCAAGACTTTCTGTTTCATGCGGCAAAACCACTTCTGTGGATGTCACCTGGTACTTCATTTTCTCGCCGAAGGTATTGACATAAATTGCGTCGCCTTCTTTGACATCAACCAAGTTGTCCCACATCGTCGACGTCGTCAGCCCGGTGTGTCCAGTAATAATTGAGTGGGTGCCTTCTCCACCAACCGGTAAAGACGTGCCGTACAGGTGGCCAAGGCCTTTTTGCAGAACCTCTTCCGTGGTTCCGTGATAGACCGGTAGCGAAGAATCGATAGACGGGATAGAAACCTGAGACATCGCATGGAGGCCGGAAAGCTGCTCCAAATAATGCTGGTAATCCTGGTTATCCTCGGAAACCCGAGCGAGCCACGGATCCAGGATCGGCCCACCGCCAGAATTCGCATTATATTCCCGAGCTGCTTCGATAGCAGCGTTGAGTTGTCCTTGAGGTATTTCAGTAATTTCCGAGCTGTACTCTTCGATAACTTGCCGCTGAATGTAATTGTTCCATTGTGTTGAGACGACCGGATACAACAGCACGGAAATTCCCACCAGGATGATTAAGGCAGGCACCACCACGCGTCGGAATACCGATGCTTGTGTAGGTTTATTAGGCGTCGTGGCTTGACGGGTGGCAACTGCCATAGCGGTTATTTCCTAGTCTCTCTAAATACAATAAAACTAATACTAATTTTTCAATAAACTTATTTCGTTGGATTAACCGAAGGCCCGGCGCACTAAGCGCCGGACCTATTGAGGGCTTTTTGTCCGAAGGGCAGCCCCCAGCCCCTGCCTGCACGCTGCGAAATGCGCGTGAGATCAGAGACGCTTAGGCGGTAGCGGAGTTACGACGGGCAGCGTAGACACCACCGCCGATGATTCCCAGACCAAGCAGTGCGACGAGCAGGATACCCTTGCCACCGGTCTTTGGCAGAAGCGGACGGTCGGTATCCGGGATATTTTCAATCGTCATCGAAACACGACGGATGGTCTCGCCGTTTTGGCTGCCTTCGACAAACTCACGGGAGTCGACGTTGAGGAAGAAACGGTAGGGTTCTTCACGGGTCTGCAAGTAGCCGGAAGGAGCATCAGTTTCCTGCAGGCAATATTCAACCGGATTTTCCGGAACCAGGTTATTAGTCCAATCACTTACGTGAATTCCTTTGAAAGTCAGTTCACCATTCTTACCCGTGGTGCCGGACTGAATAACATTTTTCGGATCATCACAACGGAAGAGGTCGAAGTCTGCACCTTCCAGCAAGCGCTCGTTGTTCGACTGATCTACCTTGTGAATTCGGACATCGCCAATGCGCGTGACGACGGTGTCATTCGGAGTTTCAAAATGTTGCTCATTCACGTCGCTCACGAAAACACCGGAAGTGTTAACTGCGTTCTCAATATCCTGATCTTCGGCTTGTAACATCGTTGCTACGAAAGCAACATACACACTGTCGCCTCCCTGGAGGCCAGCACCCTCTGGGTTGTTGAACGCAATCTTAAACGAACCATTTGCGTCCGCAGGCAGATTTTGAGTATTGCTAGTTACCGGCTGCTCAGTCAGCACTTGGTAATTTGCAGGATTAATGAGTTCAAGTTTCCCGTTCCCACCAGGAATGCGGTAAACCTGCGGCTTAAGCTCTTTTTCGATGCCCAGTTCGGCATTATTAAAAGAGTCTTGGATAACAAACTCTCTCAGGAAACTACCCTCAGGAGCAACCGGCACTTGTGCATTCAGTCCATAACCGACCTGGGAGCTCTCAAAATCGCGGGAGTCATCCAAGGCATGCTTGTTCTCATCGAAAACATCCTTGGTTACGCTCAATGAAGAATTCTTTGGGTAAGCGTGAACGTTCCTTTCCCATCCGGTTCCTTCTTTGTTGACGGTAGGGACGAAAACAATGAACGGCTTGGATTTTACGAATGCCTGCGCACCTTGGACTGCCGGTGTCTGGGTCTCGGTCACCAGATATGCACCAGCGTCCAAGCCATCAAACCTCAACTCACCATTATGGTTGGTCGCGCCTTCACGAGCCTGAAACTCCTCATCAAGCGGTGGAGTCGTCAATCCACCATTACCTTTCCAAGTACCTTTCGCACGATTGAATTCCTCAGCGACCGATGCCAGGTGGCTTAGTTCTGCTTGTTCACGGATATTTCCTTGCAGTTTCTGCAGCTGGAAATGCACACCCTCGAGAGGATGACCGCTTACATCGTCGACTTCGTTGCCTGAAGATTCACCGTGCGATTGTGGGTTGAGTTTCTTGTGCAAAGTCAGAGAGAAATCGCTGCCGGCTGGAATCGAGGACGCAGGCGGCAGAACTTGGGTTGCTTCCTCTGCAACCGAGGGTACGGTACCGTCCTGCGCGAACGCTGGGGAGCCAGCTCCAAAAACACCACCGAGAGTGATGCCAGCTGCAATTGCGAGGGAAATTGGTTTAGCAATGCTGTTTGCCATGACAGATCCTTTCATTGTCATATAGACAACTCGCACTAAGACGATAAATCTCCTAGTAGCTTTCCTTGTTCAGAGCACATATTCTTCCCAAGCTTAAATTGCAGCGTCTATATGAAATTGTTTGTCAATGACCACCCCGTGTGATCATTCAGATGAAACAATAATGCTTTGAATGACTTAATTCCTAATGCAAAATAGAAAATCACATCGGCAACACTTTTGGATCACATATACTATCGTTCTAGAACACAAATACATGATATGCGCAGGTTATAGGCAGTTTAATTATTAAATCATTTCAGTTAGCTCTCAACTTATTTTTAGAATTCCCCCATTAGCCTTTCGCAATTAACACGAGCACACTGACACCTAACGCCCTTCGATCAAGCGCAAGGCACGCTCCCCACAGGAGACATTTCGCATCGGACGAAGGTCGCAAAAACACATTTTTTGGCGTTTATCCCAACCGTGTGCTGCATCTTGAGCGGTCTCTCCGACAGCTTCGGCCCCTTAATGGGAGGAAACGGTCCCGGTTCATTTAGACCGACTCCCAAGTCCCTCTGAGCTAGCGCCAGGACAAGCAGCTAAGGCGATAGCAATCACCACGGCACCGCCCGTTTAGATACCCCATCGCCTGTGACCATGCTTATGGCGCGTTCTTAGGGGCAATAGACAAAAAGTGTGCGCTCATTTTCACCATATGCTCTGGTTAAACCATCTAAATCAAGCCTGAAATAAGATCCACAACCTTATTCAGATCCATTTTCGTTCAATCCCCCGGAAGGGCACCTACATGTGCTAGCAGGTTGCTGGTGCTGTTATCCAGTGACTACTAACAGACCACAAGGCCCAATATGTGCTGGGCACAAGAAGAAAAACGGCACCACATCTAAAGGCAAAACCAGATGGCGATGCAAAGACCCCTCCTGTGGCAGCTCCTTAACACGTCACCGAGCCGATAAAGCCCAAACCCGAGATTTTCAGGCTTTCTACCGCTACGCAGTATCGACAACGCCACTGACACAACTTGCTGGGCAATTAGGTGCCAGTAGGTGGACTCTCAACCGCCGCTTCGCACCCTTCTGGCTTATTGACATCCCCAACACCCCAGACCCAACCGTATCTACGACCAGTGAAGTGCCCCACAACGAGAACGAAGCCGACCAGCAAACAGGACGACCAGCCCTCTACGAGAACGCTATCCCAACCGACTACAACCACAACCTAGGCGTGCAGAAAGGATGGATAGGAACCCAACCCCAACACGGGGGTAGCAACCCCAGACACACTTTTTGTCGCATATCCCCTGCTAGTCTGAATATTCCTAAAAAATGTCCGTATCCCCTTTTGTCGCATATCCCGCATATCCCCCCCTATATCCCTCCCGCCCGAGCGCAACGCGAAAGACCGGGAACCTTTCGGTTCCCGGTCTTCGTACTGTGCGGCCTGAGGTGTCTGATTCCATGACATCGTTCCGCTCTGTCTCACGACATCCTTCCGCCCCTCAAGGCTCTGATGTGCCACAACATCGTTCCGCTGTTCCCACACAACCACCCCAACAGGGACAATGAGGACACACGCACCACCTTAGGATGTAGCGAGACATACTTCCGCCCAAAATAGAGCATGGGCAAGAAACAGACTTCCAACAAAGTCATCGTCGAAACCATCCTCACGACCGGCATGAGTCATAAAGATGCCGCCGCACTCTTTAACGTCAGCACCCGCTGGATCCGCGAACTACTCCACCGCTATCGAGAAGGTGGCTACCAAGCACTACAACCACGCTCCCGGGCCCCGCACTCCAACCCCAGACAGGTACCAGAGAGCACAGTCAAAACCATCCTCGAAATCCGACAACACCTTGAAAACACCGGCCAAGACAACGGCGCCCACACCATCCGATGGCATCTTCAACAACAAAAAATAACCCCACTACCAGCAGCATCAACTATCCACCGCATACTCAAACGCCACGGCTACGTCATCGAACAACCTCACAAAAGGCCACGCAGTTCCTGGAAACGCTTCGAAGCAGACCAACCAAACGAAACCTGGCAACTCGACTACAGCCACTGCTACCTCAACAACAACCAACGCGTAGCCATCCTGACCATCATCGACGACCACTCACGCTTTGTCATCGCTTGCAAAGCCTTCGAACACGAAACCGGCACCAACGTCATCGACACCTTCATATCCGCAGGTAACAAACATGGATTCCCCAAATCCACCCTCACCGACAACGGCAGCGTGTTCACCACAAAGCTCTACAGAAAAGCCGACACTCGCAACGGCTTCGAACAGCTACTCCTCCAAATGGGCATCCAACAAAAGAATAGAACTCCATACCATCCCCAAACCCAAGGAAAAGTCGAGTGCTTCCACCAAACACTCCAAAAAGCCCTGCACGCAAGGCCATTCGCCCACAACATCGGCGAGCTAAACCAACAACTCGATGACATCATCGACTACTACAACAACCACCGACCCCACCGAGCACTCAACAGACAAACACCAGCACAGGCCTACAACCGACTACCCAAAGCCCAACCACTCGACATCCCCATTGGCACCGACAATCGCCTACGGCGAGACAAAGTCGACAACGACGGAAAAGTAACCCTTCGCTGGGCCGGCAACATGCGCAAACTCTACGTCGGAAGAAAACACCGCACCAAAGAAATCATGCTCATCTGCATCAACAACGACATCACCGCCATTAACCCCCACACAGGCGAAATCTGGGGCCGATACCACTTAGACAAAACCAAAAAATACCACCGCAACCAACTCGGTGAAATCTAGAAAACGAACCCCCAAAACGAAGAAAATCTCGAGACACCGAAATAGGAACGATGTCTCGAGACTTCACAACTGTGCGGCCTGAGGGGATCGAACCCCCGACCTACTGGGTGTAAACCAGTTGCTCTTCCAGCTGAGCTAAAGCCGCATCCCTCTGTGCGAGGTACTGGTACACCATAACATGACCATCATAAACTTTGGCAAATCGCCAGGTTAAGCGTCATTTTATGGGGTTATAGAACGTTATACTGCAGCGCCTTTGGACTTGGTATAGCCGCGGCCCACCAAGCAGGAAGCCTGCCAATCACCGAAGCGATCAGCCTTCGTCTGCACCATTCCAGCCAGCTGGGCAGATTCAGAGATCACACCAGGTTCCACAGTGCCCGGCTTTTGCGCACCAGGGGTCAGTAACCAGATGCAGCCGCCGTCGGCAAGCGGAGTGATCGAGTCCACCAAACCGTCGACAAGGTCCCCGTCTTCTTCCCGCCACCACAGCAGGACGACGTCGCAAAGCTCATCGGTATCTGCATCCAACAGCTCTTCGCCGATAACGTCCTCAATGGCCTCGGAAATGCTGCTGTCGCAGTCTTCGTCCCAACCAACTTCTTGCACCACCATGCCTTTTTCGATTCCAAGGCGCTGTGCAAGATCCTGGGTGCGCTCCTCGCCACCCGGAGTGTCTACCACTGTGTTAATCCTTCCTGAGTTTTCTCGGTTACAGCTTGATTACAGCTTTAAGCCACACCCTACAACGATTAGCGCCGAAAATGTGAGATATGCGGGGTTATTCCGCCGTAATTACTTAGCGTTGTTCAACCATCGGTGAGCACGGGTAACATGGACCCCACACACCGCGCGCTGCCGCGAGGCTGGTTATACATCGGCAAACGCCGCCTGCACCCCAGTTTCAACGGCGTGAGCGCGGCCTATCGGTGCAAAACTGGTGCAAAAATATCTGTGCAAGGAGAACCACATGGCAGATCACTCTGACAATTCTGCAAACAGCAAAAACCCCGCGCAGGACTTCGGCAGCGACGAATCCAACCACCCGCTGATCCGGGACGGCGTTGCCTCCTACCTGAACGACCAAGACCCGGAAGAAACCCGGGAATGGATGGACTCGCTCGACGGGCTGCTAGAAAATGCCTCTTCTGACCGCGCGCGCTACCTCATGCTGCGCCTGCTGGAGCGCGCCTCGGCGAAACGCGTACCGCTGCCGTCGCTGACTTCGACGGACTTCGTCAACACCATCCCCACCGACCAGGAACCAGAATTCCCGGGCGATGAGGAAATTGAGAAGCGCTACCGACGTTGGATGCGCTGGAACGCCGCCGTGATGGTACACCGTGCGCAGCGCGAAGGCATTGGCGTCGGTGGGCACATTTCCACCTACGCTGGTGCCGCCCCACTCTATGAGGTTGGCTACAACCACTTCTTCAAAGGCAAAGACCACCCATCCGGCGGCGACCAGGTCTTCTTCCAAGGCCACGCCTCGCCCGGCATGTACGCCCGCGCCTTCCTGGAAGGCCGCTTGGATGAAGAAGACCTCGACGGCTTCCGCCAGGAAGTTTCGCGTGGCCCGAACAACGGCCTGCCTTCCTACCCACACCCGAAGGGCATGGACTGGTTCTGGGAATTCCCTACCGTGTCCATGGGCCTGGGCCCGATGAATGCCATCTACCAGGCGCGCTTTAACAAGTACCTGGAAAACCGCGGCATCAAAGACACCTCCGACCAGCACGTCTGGGCCTTCCTAGGCGACGGCGAGATGGACGAAGCCGAATCCCGCGGCCTGGTGCACTTCGCTGCCCTGAACGGCCTGGACAACTTGACATTCATCGTCAACTGCAACCTGCAGCGCCTCGACGGCCCAGTGCGCGGTAACTCGCAAATCATCCAAGAGCTCGAGTCCTTCTTCCTGGGCTCCGGCTGGGACGTGATCAAGATTGTCTGGGGCCGCGAATGGGACAAGCTGCTGACCGCCGACAAAGACGGCGCACTGGTCAACATCATGAACAACACCGCCGACGGTGACTACCAGACCTTCAAGGCCAACGACGGCGCCTACGTGCGCGAGCACTTCTTCGGCCGCGACGAGCGCACCGCCAAGCTCGTCGAAGACATGACCGACGAAGAAATTTGGGCCCTGCGCCGCGGCGGCCACGACTACCGCAAGATCTACGCAGCCTACAAGCGCGCCACCGAAAAGAAAGATGGCCGCCCAACCGCCATCCTGGCGCTGACCATCAAGGGCTACGGCCTGGGCCACAACTTCGAGGGCCGTAACGCCACGCACCAGATGAAGAAGATCGGCTTGGACGATCTCAAGCTGTTCCGCGACAAGCAGGGCATCCCATTTTCCGACGAGCAGCTGGAAAAAGATCCTGCCCTGCCGCCGTACTACCACCCAGGCAAAGACGCCGACGAGATCAAGTACATGCTGGAACGTCGGAAAGAACTCGGCGGTTATCTGCCGGAGCGCCGCACGAAGTATTCGCCAATCGAGGTACCACCGCTGGACAAGCTGCGCAGCGTGCGCAAGGGTTCCGGCAAGAACCAGGTTGCCACCACCATGGCGCTGGTACGTACCTTCAAAGAACTCATGCGCGATAAGGAACTGGGCAAGCGCGTCGTTCCGATTATTCCGGATGAGGCCCGCACCTTCGGCATGGACTCCTGGTTCCCAACGCTGAAGATCTACAACCCACACGGCCAGAACTACGTGCCGGTAGACCACAACCTGATGCTGTCCTACACCGAGGCCAAGGACGGCCAGATGCTGCACGAGGGTATCAACGAGGCTGGCTCGGTGGCATCATTCACCGCAGCTGGTACTTCGTACGCCACCCACGGCGAGCCAATGATTCCGCTGTACATCTTCTACTCGATGTTCGGCTTCCAGCGCACCGGCGACGGCATCTGGGCAGCTGGCGACCAAATGGCCCGCGGCTTCCTGGTTGGCGCCACCGCAGGCCGCACCACCCTGACCGGTGAAGGCCTGCAGCACATGGACGGCCACTCACCAATGCTGGCCGCCACCAACCCAGCTGTGGTGACCTACGATCCAGCCTTTGCCTACGAAATTGCGCACCTGGTGCACCGCGGCATCGACCGGATGTACGGCCCAGAAGGCGGAGAAGATGTCATCTACTACCTCACCGTCTACAACGAGCCAATGGATCAGCCTGCCGAGCCAGAAGATCTGGACGTGGAAGGCCTGCACCGCGGCATCTACCACTACAACACGGCAGAATCCGGCTCCATTCCAGCCAACATCTTGGCCTCTGGCGTGGGCATGGTCGAAGCACTGCGCGCACAGAAAATCCTGGCCGAAGAATTCGACGTCAAGGCGTCTGTATTCTCCGTGACCTCGTGGATCGAGCTGGCCCGCGAAGCTGCCGCACGCAACAAAGAAGCGCTGCAGCAGGGCAAAATCAACCCAGAAAAGCCATTCGTAACCAAGCAGCTGGAAGGCTTCGACGGCCCATTCGTTGGTGTTTCCGACTTCGGCACCGACCTGCAAAAGAAGCTGCGCCCATACGTGCCGGGCACCTACACCGCACTGGGCGCCGACGGCTTCGGCTTCTCCGATACCCGTGAGGCCGCACGCCGCTACTTCAACATCGACGCTGAATCCATCGTCGTCGCCACCCTGCTGAACCTGGCCAAGGAAGGCACCGTGGACGAAGAAGTTGCCGAGAAGGCAGCCAAGAAGTTCCACTTGGATGATCCGACCAAGGCATAAGTAATTGAGGCCTAAGCTGTAGCTGTAGCTGGCTAGTTTTTGCTGGTTAGTTGGTTGGCCCCGGTTGGTTGGCTAGTTGGCGAGCGCGTTTGCTGGCTAGCAGGCTATCTGGCCAGCTGCCGTGCCCCGGCTGGAGGCTTTCGCGTTATTCATCGCGTAGACTCCTCTAGCCGGGGTTTAGTCATGTAAATCTCCGGCCAATCCACCGAGTGCTAAACCGTGATTACCCCACCCGCGGGGGACTATGACTAGGACTTTCCTTATCCCTGCCCATGAAATCTCACTGAACGCCGTAATATAAAACAACGTATTATCCCCAGTTTGCTTAAAGTATTGGATTGGTGAAACGATGTCTAGCCCATCGCCGCAGCAGCGCCAACAATTGCAGGATGAACTCACCCGCGCGGTGGGCACGGGGCGCATTAACATTAAACAGTTCGATTACTTGCTCGGGATCGTGTGGACCAGTGATTCGATGGATGTTTTGCAGTCGATCCGACGGGATTACCTGGGACAGGCTGCACAACAGTATCAATCTGCTAGTCCTCCTGTCCGGCCGAATGCCAGAAAAATGCCACCTCCGGCGCCCCTGAAGACCACCTTCGGCACGATCGAGTTAAACGGCGATTGGCGGGTCCCTGTGCGACAAGAGTTTGTTGCAAATGCAGGCACACTCCATATTGATCTCCGCCAGGCACACGCGGATTCCCTAGTCACTGAGTTCAACATTACGGCTAGAATGGCGACGATTCGTATTATCGCTCCCTTAGGGGTTGCATTCGAAAACCGTATGACGAACAACATTGCCTCAACATTCGATATTGACGACACCGACCCAAACCCGAATGCCCCGCGCGTGATTCTCACCGGAACGATCTCAGGCTCATCGGTAAGAATTCATCGAGTTAGTAGCCAAGACAAGTGGTGGAAACGTTTACTGTAGTAACGAGCTGAGTAGGGGCACAGCAACCAATTAATTCAGCGGCAGCCTTATTCTCGTTGTCTTCCGTCTACTATTTTCCCTAGCGTATTCGCTGGGCTTCAGAACGTCCATAACACCAACCCACAATTGTAATGCTCAAGGGCCCTATGCTGTCGATTAGTGGATCGATAGCATAGGGCCCTATGGTCTCTGGCTCAGTTCAAAATTATTGCTGTCTTATCCCCTTGCCCGCCGCGTAAGCATGATGCCGACCAGTAGCAGCGCAACTCCAATTACCAGCGCCCCATAAAGTCCCGGCCCTCCGGTTCGTGGAAGTACAGGCTTAGAGATGTTAGCGACCTGCATGATTAGCTGGTTCGCCTCAGTTCCTTGGGTGACAGTCACTTCCGGGAATTGCTCCGCTCCGCCTACTAGCTGTAGTTGCTGCACACCAGTTCCAGTTGCGACTAGATCGAAAGTAATCGGCCGAGATAACAGCTGGTAGCCACTTGGAGCCTGGGTCTCGACGAGTTCATACCGCTTGCCTAATTCAAGATCCTTAATGTCCATATTCTTGCCGTCCAAGTTGCTAACCAGCGTACGCTCGGATCCTGAGACCTTATACAAGCTAAATTTGGAGCCATCCAACGGCTTTGCATCATCTCCGAAACTCACTTTCTTCACAGTCAGCATCAGCTTCGATGCTCGAGCATTGACGACGCTACAATTCACGATTGCGCTAGCTGGCACCGCAACTGTAAATCCTGGCTTCATCGCATCATCAACGTTTGCTACTGGAGCATCTTCGGTTTTCCACTTGTTAATTCTGGCATCAAAAACCGTAGCGGTACACGTAGCGTTTTTGTTCTCAGGATACGGTTGCAACACGAAACCTGGTTGTTGTTGTTCAACAACCTTTACTTGCTGGGATATCTGTGCCGTTTGATTCTTCTGATTGAGTTTCCGCCCGAAATTACCTTGATCGTTGGTTGTATCGGTTACTTGATTCGCAAGTGTTTTCCCGTCTGCACCGTTAACAATACGGTTTTTCCCGTCTACGGTTGAAGTTTCAAACGTCCAATCTTGTCCTGGGGAAACCTGGTTGTTTTCGCCTCGGATCAACTTCGTGACGTTTATCGAACCAAAACAATTCTTCAGCACAAGGTCTCTCAAGCTATCTTCCAGTTTGCTGAACTTGTCAACCAACGTGACGGCGTCCGGGCTGGAAATATCCGCGGCAATGCTTTCTGTCTTTCGGATGCCAGCGCGCCATATCTCCGGCTGGTTAGTGACTTCGAAGTGGCGCCTATCAAAATCTGGCTTATCCGCGATCATGATCTGACCACCGATTTCGATCATATCGCGCACAGAATCGGAAGGGATTTTTTGGTCCTTTCCTTTCTGCGGGTCGACATAACTCGGATAACCGTATTCGCCAAACTTTTTCCATTTTTCAGGTTTCCCACCAACACGGTTCAGGTTGAAGAAACCATCATTGAGGATGTGTTCAGTGATCGGTTCAATACCCACCATGACGGTTTCAATGCGCGCTCCGTGAGCCTTGAGCTCATTTGCTGCTTCCACAGCTAATGAAAGATCGCTCTTATTAATCTGGTTTCCGTTGTCGAAACCTTCCCCAGGGTAATCAGTGTTATTAGTAGTGGGGAGTCCATCGGTGATGAAATAAACAACATCAAACTCGCCATTCGGTACCTGCTTTAACCCTACTTGGTAGTTTGTACCACCGTGTTCGTTTCTCGTAAACCTTGCATTAAATCCGTCCACAGCATCGCGGAGTTTTTTCACGCCCACGTCATCATTCAAGCTTTGTTTGTCTGCATGAATATCATTCACTCGTCTAGCCAGTGAAGCGAAGTTATAGATCGCCATGTTGCTGCCTGTGCCCTCCAGCGCATTAATAATGCTAAGACCTGCGGCACGGCTAGCCTTCGGTCCTTGCGGATGCTGCAACAAGGAATCAGAAGTGTCGAAAACTAGTGCAACATTAACCCCACAACGCTGCGGCAACGGGGGATTCTTTTCGGATGCAGGAAGCCATCCAAGTTCCGCGCGAGGGGTTTCAGCTTCGCCTAAATTAAGCTTCGACCAGGTTCGGTCGAACCACTCCGGACCTTCCCTCCATAAATCAATATCGCAGCGACCAAATGAACCTAACAAGGGAATTTGCGCCTGAACACGATAATCATTGCGATTGGCATGTTTCTGTATCTTATTCAGCCTGAAATACACGCTGTTGCCGCTGACAGATACCGAATAGTCGCTGCCTTTGTTTAGCACTTTCCAACCACCTGTGTCGGATCCAAAGCGCAATTGCATCTTCGAATCGGTAGTTTTCACGCGACTAACAAGATGCTGCGCTCCGGACAGTTTCACTTCAACGACATCAACACCGCCTTGACGCAATACTTCTAAGTCATTTCCCCATTTGGAAGTAGCAGTGACCACTTCGCCTGATTTTGTACAGGTGTCTGCAGTGCGCGGATAATCCAGCAAGTCGAAATTGACTGGGTACGTCGGATTGAACTCCGCTGGGTCTTCAGGTGAAGAGGACTGCTTTCGGTAGAGTTCAATATTACAGCTCAGCCGCCAGGCACTACCAGAAAAAGGCAGCTCAACCTCTACATCGTAGGATTTTTGATCGCTGGGTGCTCGCATATGGGAACGAGTCAACTCAAAAAACACAGAATTGCCCTGGCGCCAGACCGAATAATCTGTGCCGTTCTGCAACCTAATTCGCCCCCATTCCTTTTCTGGGTTAGACCCAAAAGAGAGCTCCACGGCAGACGCACTAAGATCAATGTTTCCTTGATTCGGTAGTTTCACCTGAACAAGGTCAACAGCTTCGTGTGTGCCTGGTTCCCACCATCTCTTAACTTTTAAGGAATTTCCCGATTTTCTGCAGGTATTATGCCTCCCATTATTTACCGGAATCTCATCATATCGTGCACGAGAAAAAGGATCCCCCTGCGCCACAGCAGCCCTGTCCATTACACTGGGATCTAAGACTGCCGCACGAGACCTCAGATCCACACGCCCAGCGCCATCTCCTTCCACAGGAACTCCATCACCAGCAGGCAGAGCTTCCGAATCCAAGCCCGGCACTTCCTCCATCACGGCACGGTAGGAATCTACAGGTGGAAGAACCTCTTCCTCTTTCGACCACTGAACAAGAATTTCCGTGCCCGGCTGGAGATCAACTTCGGTATCTGCTTCAATTGTGAGCCGATCAGCCGTTGCCTGCACCCAATCCACAGGGTAAACCACTCCAGCAATCGTCAAGCTATTTACCAACGGTGCATCGGCCACACCAAAACCTGACTCCGCTGTAATCTGTACACGGCCCATTTTAGTTGGAGCTAGCGCCGCCAAGGTCATAGTGGCATTCTCATCTTCGGTGCCAGTTATGCTGACATCAGCAATAGTTAATGACTCCTGCGGGGCTGTTTGTGCAGATGCAGTCGGATTATATATTCCTGGCTCATCGGGCTGTGCCAACGAAGGAACAATCCCCGAAATCAACAGAAGGATAAAGGCAGCAACAATGCCTCTTCGCGCTATGCGGCTCAACGTTATTGACTCTTTCTAATTCTCGTGGATCATTAATTACTCGCCGCATTTAAAACACATCAACTTATATAGAAATCATCGCACGCAATATTACCTCTAAAACAAGTATATTTGCCTTAGAGGTCACAACGCGAGCAATATTCAGATTCGAGGGAACACCTCGACTCGTTGCGATATTTTATCGTGGCGTTAAATTTTTGTATCCTTCAATAGACTTTGATGGATTTATATCGTTTTACTATATAGTACCCAAGCCATTTTTAAGGCCCTCAACGACTTAAATGTGACCAAGTTCCGAATTGCATGTTCAAACCCTCCAAACCAATCAGCACCGAATATGGCCTAGACTGGCAGCATGGATCTCGCCGATAAGCTCGACACTTTTACCCGCCTGGTTCCCCTGCTCGACGAGGCCAGCGCGGCAGATACTGATGACATCACCCGCGACGCCAAGCTACGTGACCTCGCGATTGATTCACTGTCGATGATCGAGCTCGTCGTCAAGATCGAAGACGAATTCAAGGTGCGGCTCGAAGAAATCATTGTGCAGGACTGGAGCACCGTCTCCGATGTCATTGCCTATATTGACGAGCACGGCGAAAAAGTAAACTAACAAACAAGTTTTCGGCACTAGCGAGCAATCCTAGCGAGCCACCGCTGGCAGCGCACCCACGGCAATAGGGCACTCGACCGCGACTTCCCCATCACAGCGAGCACCCTACGCCAGCGCGCGCCAGCCGCCCACTAAGCGAGCATCGTCTTCCCCAACGTGCTCACCCTCGCTTGCGCCACAAATGATTCAACTACCCCACCAGTCACACCAGCAACCCTCAAGCTGCCATTGAACCCCCCATTTCCTGAAGTGTTGCTTGAAGGTTTTTCCATCGGCGCAGCTCAGCAAGTTACATCACTGTAATCCCTCTAATTCACTTCTACACCATGGGTGGAATGCCAGTTCACACCAAGAAACCCCAGCGCGTTACAAAAATATTCGCCGCTTTGGGCTGGTTTCCGCCCCACACATCCAGTAGGCTACGAAATCATGAAATTATCCTTCCGCGCACTCACTGCAGCGGTTGCCGCCGGAACCCTCGGCGGCCTGCTGGCCATTACGGCACCTGTCAGCCACGCACAATCGACTGCAGACCCAATGGCCGCACTATCCTCCGCCATCGCAGGCACCCCCACCGCAACGCGTACCATCGACGTCAACGGCACCCCACGTGATTTCATCGTCGATATCCCAGCAAATTACGACCCGAACCGCGCCTACCCTGTGGTTCTGGGTTATTCCGGTGCTTGGGATACCGCGGATGCTTTCCGCGGCCACTCCTACATCAACAAAGCCGTAGGCAATGACGCAATCGTGGCCTACCCGCAGGGTGTCGTCGACAAGCTGAAAAATAAGCCGGCGTGGGCTGGGCCAAAATACGCAAGCCAAACCATCGACGATGACGTCGCATTCGCCCGCGCGCTCGTTGCTGATCTAGCAGTGCAGTACAACGTGGACACCAACCGCATCTACGCCACAGGCCTGTCCAACGGCGGCGGCGCGGCGCTGAGCTTGGCCTGCCACGCACCGGATCTTGTCGACGGCGTCACCAGTTCTGCAGGCGCATACTACGATGCGACGGTATCCAATTGTGTAGAAGACGCGCAGGTGCCGACGCTCATCATGCACCACAAAGACGACCACGTCATCAACATCAACGGCGGCGCCAACGACCACGGCGGACACTACAAGGCCGCCCGCCAGGTCTTCGACGAATTCGCTACCCGCAACGGCTGCGCGCCCGGCGGAAACACCAATAACTGGATCGTTGGTGCGCACACCGTCTCTGGAAGCAACTGCCGCGCGGCCACCGAATTTGCCACCGTCGTCAGCCCGCAGGTCAACAACGGACACACCTGGTTCAAGGCTGTCCCATCAGCAAACCTGCTGTCCTGGGAGTTTTTCCAAAACCAAGCTTAACCAGGCTTAACCTGTAATTTCTTTCCAGATCGCGTCGTTCGTCTCTGCCCACAATGGCTTCGCCCAATCGCCGAAGTCCTTGTCGGTCAGCGCGAGCAGCGCGATTTTTTCGTCTGGCACCAACCAGAGGAAAGAACCATTCATGCCAAAATGCCCGACGGCATTATCCGGCAACTCCGTCCCCATCCAGTGCGGATCTTTTGCACCGTGAATTTCAAAACCTAGCCCCCACAAACACGGCTTTTGCATGCCATAGCCCGGAACAATCCCACGCAAATCTGCAAACTGCGGTGTGAGCATCGCCTGCACCGTCGACGGATCCAACAGTGTCGGCTCCAGCACTTCTTGGGCAAATCGGGCCAAGTCAGCCGCGGTGGTTTCTAACGCGTAACCAGACGACCCCTTCAGCACAGTGTTGTTCATGCCTAACGGTTCGAACAGCCCCAACTTGAGGTATTCGGCAAAATCCATGCCGGTTTCGCCCTCAAGCTTTTCCTGCAGCATCTCAAACCCCGCCGAGGAATAGATGCGGCGCTCCTCCGGGGCACGATCCGGGTTTTCTGCGTCTTTCCCGATACCACTGGCATGTGCGAGCAAGTGCCGCACGGTCGAACCCTCGGGTCCAACCGGCGTATCCCACTCAAACACGCCTTCTTCTACGGCCATCGCAAAGCCATAGGCTGCTACCGGCTTGGTCACCGAAGCCACGGCAAAAACGTGCGCGTCGTCGCCCAGGGTGTGGGCGAGTTCGCCATCCCGAATCAGCGCGGCAGCCACATTATCAACTGGCCAGTCAGCGATTTTGTCGAAAGATGTCAGTGGTTCCTGGTTAGTCATGCTCACCAGTCTAAACGTCGGCAGGGCATTCGGCGGGCGGTCACTACTATTGATTACATGTAGCGCAGCACAGGCCGTGCACTAGCGGTGCTTGAACTCCGGATCACGCTTGTTGGCGAAGGCATCCATTCCTTCTTTCTGATCTTCCGAAGCAAAAGCAGAATGGAACAAACGCCGCTCCTGCAGCAGTCCCTGACGCAAGGTGGTTTCATATGCTGCATCCACGGCTTCTGTCACCATCGTTGTTGCCACCAGCGACTTATTCGCAATGGTCGCGGCAACGGACACGGCTTCGTCGACAAGCTTGTCAGCCTCGACAACGCGAGCAACCAAACCAGAACGCTCGGCTTCTGCTGCCTCCATCATGCGGCCAGTCAGGCACATTTCCATTGCCTTTGCCTTGCCGACGGCGCGGGTCAACCGTTGCGTACCACCCATGCCAGGCAAAACGCCCAGGTTGATTTCTGGCTGGCCGAATTTTGCCGTATCACCGGCGATAATGAAATCGCACATCATGGCCAGCTCGCAGCCACCGCCCAACGCATAACCATTCACGGCCGCGATCAACGGTGTGCGTACCTGCGTCAGCTGTTCCCATTCGGAAAACCAATCCGACATGTACATTTCAGTGGCAGATTTATTTGCCATTTCTTTGATATCAGCGCCGGCTGCGAAGGCTTTCTCGGATCCGGTGAGCACGATGCACCCGATGCCGTCGTCGCCATCAAACTTTTGTGCTGCAGAAACCACCTCGAGCATGAGCTGCTGATTCAAAGCGTTCAATGCTTTGGGGCGGTCGAGTGTAATGATGCCGACCCGGCCGCGGGTCTCCGTCTGAATAGTCTCGAAATCGTTATGTGCAGTCATTTCGTTGTTTGTTGCCATGAGGGGCTCCTCCTTGTGAAACGTGGTCAATATGTAACTAGCTGGTTTCCGTCGCAATATGGATCTCACCGTGCAAAGTCTTGTGCACTGGGCATTTCTCGGAGATCGCCGTGAGCTTCGTTTGCTGCTCCTCGCTCAAAGCGGAATCGAAATGCAACACGCGGATAAACGTCGTCACGCCCTGCTTGTCACGCTCATGGGTCACGGTAACTTTAGTATCGCCCATGTCCCACTTCTTGCGGCGAGCATACATGCCCATCGTCATCGCCGTGCACGTAGCCAGCGAGGCTTGCAGCATGTCATACGGGTTCGGGCCAGTGTCTTTAGCCCCGGGCACACTCGTCGGCTCGTCGGCGATCCAGCGATGACTTCCAGCGCGAAGCTCGGTGGCGAAATCACCATCACCGGTAAGTCGCGCTTCAACAACGCCTTCCTTGGTATAACTGTAGCGCTCATCGGCGCAGTCGTCGCGGTCCACATCCGGGGTATCCGGCAAATACGGCCGAGCCCAACCAGCCAGCATCTGCGCGGCGTGCTGCGCCTGCTTATCCTTATTGAGCAAGTGATCCACGCCGTCCAGCATGATAAACGACTTCACGGTGCGTGCCGCGCGATAAATCCCCTGCGCATTGTGAATATCCACCAACTCATCCGCGTTCGAATGCATGACCAGCAATGGCACATCAATCGCCGCAATGCGCTCTTTTTGATCAAATCCGCGCAGGTCGTCGACAAGCCCTTGCCCCACGCAGACAGTCTTGCCACCAATTTTCACCGAAGCCGAGCCATCTTCAGCGATATCGTCCAGCGCACCAGCAAACAAACCAGTGACATGCTCCGGATCATACGGCGCGGCAATGGTGACCACCGCACGCAACGAATCAATATCAGCAGCCGCCGCCAACGCTGCCGCACCACCGAGCGAATGACCAATCAACAACTGTGGGGCTTGATAATGCTCCTCCAACCACTCCGCGGCCGCCACCACATCCTGGGCGTCGCCCGAAAACGTAGAATCTTCGAAATTACCTTCGGAATGCCCCAGACCAGCGAAATCAATCCGTAACACCGCGATATCTTCCTGCACCAACTGCTTAGCGATGCGCGATGTCGCCGGGGAATCCTTTGAGCAGGTAAAACAATGCGCCAACAAGGCATACGCACTGGGGTTGGCCGGGCTTTCCAACCGCGCCGCCAACTGGATGCCACTGTGGCCTTCAATGGTGAAGTTTTCGCTCGTAGTCATGGCCACCAGGATACGCCGCGCCGCACAATCAGTGTCTAAACCAGTCAGAAACCGAATCAGTCTGAGCTCACAAAAGCTAGCCGGTAATCCCCACTTGATCCAGCGCGAGCTTTCCCGCCATAACGACGACAACCACCAGCAACACCACGCGCACAAATCCAGTACCACGCCCCAGCACCATCCGCGCACCGATTTGTGCGCCCACCACGTTGGTCACCGCCAGCGCCAGACCAAGCAGCCACAGCACCTCGCCCTGCAATCCGAAGGTGATCAACGCACCAATATTCGTCGAGACGTTAATAATCTTCGCCCGCGCGGCACTGGCAATAAAATCAGTACCCAGCAGCGCCACAAAGCCCATGATCAAAAACAACCCCGTGCCCGGGCCAAACACGCCGTCGTACACACCAATCGCGCCAACCAACGCGAGCAGACCCACCCAACGACGTGCGGGCATATTCTTTTCCGCGTCCTTGCTGGCAGCAGCCGGCCCGGCCGATGAGCTTTTCGCCGCCCCAAACGACGGGCGCGCCACAGTAAACACGCCAACCGCGACCAGCAACACGATGATCACCGGGCGCATCACCTGCTTGTCGACGCTCGCTGCCAGCAAAGCCCCGGCCGCCGAACCGACCAAAGCCGGCGGAGCGTATTTCAGGGCATGCAGCGCCGATGGAACCCGGCGTGAGAGCGTGATCGCGGCACTCGAAGTTCCAAAAATCGCAGCGACTTTATTCGTAGCCAGTGCTTGCGCGGGAGCCATGCTCGGGTTGAGCACCAGAATCAGCGGAATGAGAATCAGCCCGCCACCGCCGACCACGGCATCGACCCAACCGGCAGCGAGCGATCCCACCAGCAGCGCGGTGATTATCTCAGCTGACATAATTCCTTCCTGATGGCGTCGGCAAGCGGAGTGCGGGCGTCGGCAAGCGAGACGGTGATGATTCGCTCATTAGTTTGGCCACTGTAAGCTTGCACACTACTGTACTGCGTATGCAGACTGAGCTCGGATTGACCCTGATGGGTCTCCTCATCGTTGGTACCACCGTCGGCATTTTGATCCGCGGCAAAACCCACCCGTTGATCCCCATGACGCTGGTGCCGGTAATCGGTGCTTTCATTACCGGTTTTGGGTTGGAAGATCTCTCGACGTTCTTCGAAGAAGGCCTGAGCTCAGTGATGAAGGTCGTCGTGATGTTCATCTTCGCGATCATTTTCTTCGGCATCCTGCAAGACGTTGGGCTGTTCACACCGATCATTCGCGCGCTCATCAAAACTACGCGCGGCAATGTGGTAGCAGTTGCCGTCGGTACGGGGCTGATTGGTGTGGTCGCGCACCTGGATGGTTCGGGTTCGACGACGTTTTTGCTCACGATTCCTGCGCTGCTGCCGCTCTACCAGGCGCTGCATATGTCACGGTATGTGTTGCTGACGATCGTCGCGCTGGCTGCGTCCGTGATGAACATGGTGCCATGGGGCGGGCCGCTGGGGCGCGCGGGTGCGGTGATTTCGCAGGACACGAACACCGTGTGGATGCACCTGATTCCCATGCAGGGGCTGGCGCTGGTGTTCGTGGTGGCCATCGCTTTTGCACTGGGTGTGCGAGAAAAGCGCCGGATTAGCGCGCTGCAGGCCGCGGGTGATCTTCCCGCCACTGACGACGTCGATGTGCATGCCATTGCCGATGAATTCGAACAAAAGCAGCGCGAGGAACAGGAACAGCAGGGCTACGAGTTCCGCTCAGGCACCGTGCCGACTGTGTTGAATGTGCTGGTTGTGTTGGCCGCGCTGGTGGTGTTGCTGGTTGGGCTGTTGCCTCCTGCACCGACCTTCCTGATTGCCGCCACGCTGGCGTTGATCATCAACTTCACCTCGCAGGCGGAGCAGGCCGATGCTTTGAAACGACACGCGCCGAATGCTCTGTCGATGGCCGGAATCATTATCGCCGCCGCGATGTTCCTGGGTGTGTTGAACGAAACCGGCATGCTGGAGGCCATCGCGTTGTCGCTGATTGGTGTGCTTCCGGAAGCCGCCGGGCCATACCTGCACGTCGCCGTCGGCATGCTGGGTGTTCCGCTGGACCTGTTGACCTCGACTGATGCGTATTACTTCTCTGTGCTGCCGATCGTGCAAGAAACCGTCGCCGCCTACGATATTTCCGGCTTGGGTGCTGCCAGCGCGCTGATTCTGGGCAACGTGATTGGTACGTTCGTCTCGCCGTTCTCCCCGGCTCTGTGGTTGGCACTCGGCCTGGCGAACGCGCAGATGGGCCGCTACTTGAAGCTGGCCTTCCCAATCGCATGGGTGTTTTCCGTGATTATCGTGTCCGTCGCGTTTGCAACGGGACTGCTAGCGTAGGGATGATTATCCACGCCCTCCGCACTAGTTCAGTCAAGGCAGATACCAGGCTCGTTATCGCTGTTTGCCTCGATTAAGGAGCGCATGGACTAAAGGAGTAATGCCACCAATTCCTGCAACGCCTGCACCGACTAATGATTCAGGGGGTTCCAAGAAAAATAAGAATAACGAAATAAATAAAAAGGCAATCAACGGAAACATGACCGCTGCAACGAGTCTGACTTTAGCTTCAAAAATCGCGAACTCAAAAGACCTTTTACTTACTTCTCTGTCTTGTACCGCATCCTCGTGGGCATCTTTAAGAATTTGGCTGCCAGCGCCCGCGGATATCCGGTTGTAGTCCTCAATCACCGAAGGCGGTGGAATCGGCCCCTGGAATGTTATCGCGGCGAATTTTCCAGTTCCTGTGAGTACCTGTTCATCTGGTAATTGATCCGTCCCCCAACCCGGCCGAAGGCTCGCTGCGTCCTGGTCGCTGATCTCAAGTGCATCTCGCGTGCCGCCTGCTCCACCCGTGGTGTTTGCGACATGTGAATTTTCGACACATCGTCGAGAATTTTGCGGATCATGTTCATGCTTCATATCCTAATCGTTATTTGCCGCTAGTCCAGTTACTCGCATCACTCTTCCAAAACAGTGAACTGCATGAGTGGCTCTTGATGCATCTAGAGCGACAAATTTCCTCCCCCTTGAAAATTGACTGACCCCACAGTATCAACACCGGCATTGCTTCGCTAAAACAACGAGCTTGCTACCGATAACTACTACAGAACTACCATGGGGTGCATGAACGGAATCGACGTACTCCTAGACTTCGCAGCACGACCAAAAGACGTACTCAACGCGCTCCCCCGCCTTAGTGCCAAGCAGCTCAACCAGCACCCGGAGGGCCACCCCAATTCCATCGCTTGGTTGATCTGGCATACCGGCCGTGAGATTGATGTGCAGCTGTCGGCCCTTACCAGCGACGACGAGCTGTGGTATTCCAGCGAGTGCCGGGACGCCCTGGCGCTTGGTGACGCCGGCGACAGCCTGGGTTACGGTCATTCTGCCAACGATGCCGCACAGATCCAGCTCCAGGATGCTGCAGCCTTCGAGCACCTACGCAGCTACGTCGCCGCAACGCTTGATGCATTAGCCGACTACTGCCGCAGCCTCGCTGATGATGATCTCAGTGACATCATCGCCGAATATGAAGGCCAACCAATCAGCCGCGGAACCCGCTTGGTGTCAATTATTGACGACGCCACCGCGCATCTCGCGCAGGCCACTTATGTCGCCGGGGTGTGGGAGTAATCGTGCAGCCTCAGCGTGAAGTGCTGTGCTGCGCGACTTTATACTTATTTATAAATTGGCCGAAAGTATAAAGAAGTATAAAGTCGCCCCATTCCACCGCACCCGCCCCGGCACTGCATAAAAGTCCGAATCCCCTGCGCACGCCGGTCTATACTTGGCCAGCATGGGTGATGCAGTCAGTACCGAGTCCTATACGCCGCGCCAGCGCACGCGCTACCGCCAACGTTTGATCGACGATCTCGAGGTCTTCGATCGCCACTTGCAACAGGCCGAGTTCATCGATCAGGGCACCATCGGGTTGGAACTCGAGCTCAATCTCGTCGACAAGAATATGCAGCCCAAGACGTGCAACGGTGAGGTATTGGCTGCGCTTGACGACGAACACCAGTCGGAAATTGGCGCCTATAACGTGGAGATGAACCACCCTCCGCTATCGATTGCTGGCGCCGGCCTGGAAAAGCTCGAAGATGGGCTCAACCGGCGTCTGAACACCGTGCGTGAAGCCGCGAAACAGGCGGATGCGGAAGTCGCGATGATCGGAACGCTCCCCAGCGTGACCACCGATTTTCTGGAAGATCCAGCGTGGATGACCTCAGAGAATCGCTACAAAGCATTGTCGAATTCTGTACTGGAATCCCGCGGCGAACTGGTTGACATTGCGTTGGAAGGCCAGGAGAAATACCGGCACAGTTTTGAAGATATCGCTCCGGAATCCACCTGCACGTCGATCCAGCTGCACCTGCAGGTAGCACCGAACCATTTCGCTGCCGCGTGGAATGCTTCCCAAGCCATCGCTGGCATACAAACCGCGCTCAGCGCGAACTCTCCGCTGTTCGCTGGGCACAAGCTCTGGCACGAGTCACGCATTCCGGTATTCCAGCAATCCATCGATACCCGTACCCCAGAATTAGTAACCCAGGGGGTACGGCCACGAGTGTGGTTCGGCGAACGGTGGATCACCAGCGCTTTCGATCTGTTCGAAGAAAACGTGCGCTATTTCTCGCCGCTGCTACCCGAAGACCGCGTGGAGTCCGGAACTCCGATCGTCACCGACGGCAAGCCCGGTTTGCACTACCTAAACCTACAAAACGGGACTATTTGGCGGTGGAATCGCCCGATATATGATCCAAACACCGAGCTTTCCCATATCCGCGTGGAAAACCGCTTGTTGCCCGCTGGCCCCACCGTGGCAGATATTGTGGCCGATGCCGCGTTTTATTATGGCCTGGTGAACTTCCTCGTCGGCCAGACTCGGCCGGTGTGGTCGCGGTTGTCTTTTGCCGACGCCACGAGCAACTTCTTCACCGGCGCTCGCGATGGAATTCACGCGCAGATGACGTGGCCGACGTTAGGAACCATCCCGGCGTCTGAGCTGGTGACCGAGCATTTATTGGAGCAAGCAGAGCAGGGCTTGAAGCAGCTTGCCGTGGATCCGGCGCTGATTCAGAAGCATCTCGGGATCATCGAAGGGCGCGCCCGGAAGCGACAAAACGGGGCAACCTGGCAGCTAGCAGCACTCGATAACGCGACCGCTGCTGACTCCACAACCTACACGAGTGCCGAGGGGCATGACGTCCCGGATAGCACGCCGCGTCGGCAAGCCATCGCACGTATGCTCAGCGCTTATATCGACAATCAGAAATCCGGCAAGCCGGTGCACACCTGGTCTACCAATATCGGCTAAGCCACTTTTGGTTGTGCCTTACGTCCCTGAGAATATGTCGATGGGACGAGCCAGGCACAGCAATGACGCGCCCTACTCGTTTGGTGTTCCTCGGTCACGACCAGAACTGAATACTGCAGCCAGCGCTACTACGTCAATAGCGATAATGGCTGTGGCGAATCCTGGGTGACCGAGGACAAGAGCAATGGTCGCAACAGCAAGTACCGAAAGAACCGCGGCCAGACCATAGCGGCGCCCCGATTGCACCGTCTTTATTGGCTCAGTGTAAGGATAGGTCCGCTGGATATAATCTGCATCAACTGCCTTGCGGATTGAGTCTAGGTAGATTTCATAAAGCTCGGGGCTATTTTCTTTAATGTTCGCAAGTTGCTCTTGATCTGGAGCAACAATTGGAAGATGAAGATGGTTTTCTTGCAGATGAGCGCTTATTTGAGCGAGAAGAAACGGGTAATCTCCCGATTTGCTCGCGTCGCCCCTTGTGTCAGCGTCTGATTGAGGTTTCCGCCGGTCTTCGGGGCTGGCATTGCCTTTTGCATCTGGCGAATCGTCCATTCCCCTTTGAGGTCGAACAGGGACAGAATCCCGATTCGAATTTCCGGCCAATTCCGAATCTTCTGCATCAGTCATCAACTTCCTTTCGCCCTAATCAACCCCGTTGGCTGTTGTTATTCGCGATAATACACCTCGAAAGATACGCCAGTTGCATTCCAGCTTGGTTACCCCCGGCAGCTCCTTGCATGGCACTGTGTCCAACACTGGCACGCCTATTCCTGACGAGAAGGAAGCAAAACAACGCCGAAATTCCTGGCTTTTGTGGGGCCAGCGGGGCTCGAACCCGCGACCAATGGATTATGAGTCCACTGCTCTAACCGACTGAGCTATAGCCCCTTCCAGTCTCCGCACGTCACGGCCCGAAAAGCTCTTCCGCGGGATCCTTGCGAAAAAGCGCCCGAGCCGAGGTGCCAAAACTGTTGTTTAAGTATAACGGCAAATTAATCGCCGTCTACCACTACCCCAGCAATGCGTTAAAAACCTCGCTTGAGCTTGGGTGGGTGTAGATGCCGCTGCCGACGGTGCTAGCCGGAATATCAGCGGACATCGCCAGCGCTAGCGTGTTAATCAGTTCTTGCGCATCGACGCACAGCAGGGTTGCGCCCACGATGCGGTCCGTTTCGCGCTCAACCAGAATCTTCGCACGGCCTTCTGGCTTACCCAGGATCTTTGGCCGCGGCATGATAGGAATATCCTTGATGTCTGCAGCCTTGACATCCAGAGTGTTTCCGCGCGCTTCGACCTCTTCGCGGGCCGCTTCTTCGCCCAAACCAACCGTCGCCAGCGGCGGGTCGATGAACGTCGTCGTCGGAACCACACGTTTTTCCGTCGTCCGGGAGCCATCGCCCCAGCGGTCCGAAAGAATCACACGATGATCGTCGAACGAGACGTAGGTAAATTGTGGCCCACCATTGACGTCTCCCGCGGCATAAACGCCTTCGACGTTGGTACGCAGGTGCTTGTCGACGGCTACGGCGCCGCGCTCGGTCAGCTCGATGCCGGCTTTATCCAGGCCGAGATTCTTCGTGACAGGTTTGCGCCCAACAGCGACCAGCACCTGCGCGGTATCGGCGGTCTGTTCGTTGCCATCGCCGTCTTTCCACACGGTTGTTACTGCATCAGCACCGTTTTCACGGAATTCAGTGACCTGGGCTCCTGTCACCCATGTGATGCCCAAGTTGTCCATGATCGTGCCGACGTGTTCTGCGATGTCGCGATCAAAGTTGGCAAATGGCTTGTCGACGGTATCGACCACGGTCACCTTGGTGCCGAACTTCGCGAAGTAGGTTGCGAATTCCATGCCGATAGGGCCACCGCCCACGATGAGCAAGGAATCTGGGCGCTCGTCCAACTGCTGCGCCTGCGTGGAGTCAATGACGCGCTCCAGGTCTGCGCCTGGCAGTGGCAGAACAACCGGCTCAGCGCCGGTGTTGATGATGACGGTCTCGCCAGTGATCTCCAGACGATCGTCACCACCGGTAACTTCCACGGTTTTCTCACTGACGAAGCTGGCGTGGCCGTCAACGACAATGACGCCTTTGTCTTTCGCAAGGTCCAGGTTGATCTGGTTCATTTTGGAGGTCAGAGTGCCACGGCGTTGGATGGCTTGCGCAAAGGCCGTGGAGTCATCGGCGGTTGGCTTAGTGTGGTGGCTTTCTGCGTCGGTAAGCAAGGCTTTCGTCGGCACGCAGCCAATGTTGATGCAGGTTCCGCCGTACATCGCGCTGGACTGCTCAACGAGGGCGACGCGGTCGCCTGCTGCGGCTCGTTTCATAGCGATGGTTTTTCCGGCTTTGCCGAAGCCAATGACTAGAACGTCGACGTTCATGTTCTCACTCATTCGTGTCTAGACCTTTCTTCTCGGGTTTAGTTGGTCTGCCATGTGATGATTCGGTAGGCCTTACATTCCTTCGCAACGGTATGAGTCCGCGAAAAATTCCAGTCTCGGCCAACGTCACAGTATTGCGCTATGGCAGGAAGTAATAAAGGCCGAAAAACCATAGTTAAGCTGGCGATTTGCGCTGTATTAAATACGCTTATATAGTTAATCACCGTTGCGCCGGAAGGCACAGACCGAAAAGTTCAGAGAGACTCTGAATCGCAGGTCAAGCCGGAAGTCGTCAGCAATATTCCTCCATAGCTCAGTTGGCAGAGCATTCGACTGTTAATCGAAGGGTCACTGGTTCGAGCCCAGTTGGAGGAGCAATACATAGCCCCGTTGAGCAGCGAATTCGCTGTTCAGCGGGGTTTCGTCGCCCTTGGGCACGCTTAAAAAGAGGCGGAATTCACGCCACATGTCTTGGAATTGTCGTGGGGTTTTGAGCGATTTCTTACATCCACGATTTGGCGCACCACCCCCTGCTACATGGGGCTAATCGATAACCGGCAGGTCTTGGTCGAACATATACTGGTCGATCTTGATCGCCACCGCGGCACCTGCTCCCATAGCTTGCGGAATTTGATCCGGAGAGCTAATTACATTGCCCGCAGCCCATATTCCGTTCTGCGAAGTCTTTCCCGCTTCCGTAATCACCCAGCCACCGTCCACAGCGCAGCCAGCGTCACGCAGAAGCCCATCGTTAGGCATGAAATCGGGCCCAGTAAAACACGCTTCGTAGTCGATTTCACGCGCATCCGTTTGCACCGTTATTCCCGCTTCATACTGGCTGGATTTCGACACCGCGCGCACCGTGTGTGGGTCAATGGTAATCCCCAGCCTTTCCATACTGTCCTGTTCTTGCTCAGAAAGATCCAGCCCATTGGGATAAAACGTGATGTCGCCAGTCCATTTCGAGAGCAGCTTAGTAATCCGAAAGGTAAACCCGGGATTTTCCCCTCCAACGACGACAAGTTTTTTCTTCCGAATCTCGTACCCATGGCAATACGGACAGTGGAAGATTCGGGAACCCCAAAGCTCGTGCAATCCGGAAACAGCAGGTAATTTGTCAGCAATCCCCGTTGCGACGAGTACTTGCCGGGCATGAATCATCTCACCGTTTGAAAGCACTACCTGCCAGCTGATTGTGTTTGCCCGCGTAGAGTGCACATCCGCTGTCAGCGAGGTAGCTGACGCTTCCACGATCTTCCCACAAAAAGATAGAAACTCGCGGTGTCCTGCATCCAGCATTTCGGACGGTGAGGCAGCATCAAACCCCAATATTCCGTGCGCATGCTCAGCATATCTATTTCGTGGCTTCCCTGAATCCACGAGCACCACCGAGCGATTAGCTCGTGCCAACGTAATAGCAGCCGAGGTTCCTGCAAACCCGCCGCCGATGATCGCAACGTCCGTTTTCATATGCTTCGGTCCTGACTCCCTCGTTGCCGAATTCGGAACACACCGTTTTCTCATTCCCGACTCCTAGAGTCTAAAGCAAATTGGCAATAAGAAAACCGCCCGGTGCGCTGCATGCACATCGGGCGGTTTCGCTGGGTTCCCAAAAGAACCAATTATTGAATGCTCTGCATAGTCACAAAGCCTATGCAAAAGCCTGGTGACCTCTTAGCGGTCGACGTTCAGCACCAGGCCGTTCTGGTCGATGTCGATGTCGACGCCACCAACTTCAACTTCCCAGTAGCCGTCGTTGTCCCACTTGACCTTTCCTTCGCCATTGTGGGCACGCTGCAGAACCTGAGCTACTTCGTCCTTGGTCAGACGCTCTTCGGTCAAGTCACGCTCTGCTTCACCGGAGTAACCGGTGATTTCGGTTGGCAGATCGTTGGTAGCAGCGTTGCCACCAGCCTGGCCAGCCTGACCAGCATTGCCGCCATTCGCGTTAGCGTCGGCACCAGGGGTAACGGTGACAGTTTCCTTGCCACCATTCTGGTTGCTCTGGCTGCTCTGATCTGCCGGTGCAGCGGTCTCAGTGACGGTCACTGGGGCGGAGCTACCACCATTGCTGCAGGCTGCGAGGGTCAGGCCCAGAGCGGCGGTTGCAGCTGCGATGGAAACGCGGCGGAAATTATTCGATTTCATGTCTTCAACCCTTCTTATGAGTCTTGTGAGTTTTCCCAACGTTTGCTGGGGAGGCGGTGTCTAGCCTCTGAGAACTCCAGCTCGACACGTTTAGCGAGTATACCTTTAGTGACACGTCAACTAGGTACTCAAACCCCAAAATGTGGGGCATATATCACAAGAGTATATGACATGACCGTGGTTACACTTGCCTTAAAACAGCTAGGCGCGCCTTCATAACCAGGCATCTCTTCGCTGCCAGATGTCTCCACCCCATGAGCCAACAAAGCTGACTTAACTTGTGCTCATAAAGAAAGCAGTACAAGTTTAATACTTAAACTTGTACTGGCGACCGGATGAACACAAGGAAAAGTATTAAGGTTGTGACAGAAAGGAAACTCGAATGCCACTACCACGATGGATCGAACTACACTGGACGCCTGCAGATACTGCCCCGACTCGCCGGGATCGGATTGCCGGTACTTACCGTGCTTATTTACCTGAGCTCCTCGCGCACAGGGATTTACATATCCCCGAAGAACTATCGCTAAAAGCCGCCCAGGTCGAACACAAAATTCGGAATCTTGCCGCAGCTCCCGCCCATAAAGGTCTCGAAGGCGTCACTCGTTTTTTGCTCCGCTCAGAAGCGGTCTCGTCCTCCCGTATCGAAGGATTAGCACCAGCTGCGGACAAAGTTGCCATTGCGGAATTGTCGGATTCTGACGACCGCATCGTGAAAGTCACCGATACTGCACGCGCAGTTGCCGCAAATGTCAAAATACTCGATGACATTGAAGCAACAGACACCAGCGCTGAAAAATTTAGCCTCGAAAGATTGCTAACCATGCAGCGAACCATCATCGCACGCAGCGAACTTCATGGTATCCGCAAGCAGCAGAACTGGATCGGTGGCTCAGATTGGCATCCATTAGATGCGGAATTTGTACCACCCCCCACCCATCTATGTCCCGGATTTGCTAGAAGACTTAATACGATTCATTAACGGTGCAGCACACGGCCCGCTCATTCAAGCAGCAATCGCACACGCCCAATTCGAAACCATTCACCCCTTTGCTGATGGCAATGGGCGCGTAGGTCGAGCGGTTATTCACACAATCCTGCAAAGAAGAGGCTTATGTCCGTCGCCAATCCTGCCACTCAGCATGGTCTTGGCGACGTGGTCGGATAAATATCTTGCCGGGCTTAGTGCTTTTCGTGCCCTCGACGACGAAACACGCAACTCCACTGTGGACACAAGATGCTGCGATACAGCACTCGCAGCATGGGTCGACACATTTCTCACTGCAGCCGATATCGCAGCCGATGAAGCACAACGACTATTCGACGACATCAACGAATTACAGACAGAATGGAATGAAAAATTTTCGTGTTCCAGAAGTTCTGAACGCAAGGTGCGTACAGATTCTTTAACCGCCCGCTTGTTATCATCACTGATCTCGCAGCCAATGCTGACTGTCGACCTCGTTGCGCAGGCATATGGCGTATCGGCAAATACTGCCCGAGCAGCGCTGAACGAGCTAACAAGCCTAAAAATACTGACCAGGCGCAGCGTCGGCAAGAATATCCATGCATTCCTCGCCATGGATGCTTTTGCTCTGGTCAGCGCGGCAGAGCGGCAGCTAGCAAGCACCAGGTTTAACACCAAACTCTCCCCACCACGCCGCGGTGGAATCCCCAACATCCCCACACCACCTGCCCCTCGAGACAGGTAGGCTAGAGCCCAGTTCATTGCACGTCACTGCGCAGGCTTGTGCGCAACGCAAGGAAAAAGGAAACGTTTCACCATGATTCAGTTCGTCGTCGGTGCCACCGCGGGATACGTCTTCGGCACGAAGGCGGGCCGAAAGCGGTTCCACCAGATCAAAGGCGCTTACGAAAAGGCCATTAACTCCCCGGTCACCCAGTCCGTGGCTCGCTCTACACGCAAAGCCATCGCAAACAAGCTGGACCCAGAACCACGTATGCGTGAAATCAAAGACTTGCGCGCTGGCAAAAACGGCCGCCGCGACCACGATGATTACGACGGTCACGCAGAAGCAGACCGCATCTACGAACACGACGAAGACTAGCTAATAAGGACCAGCCCGTAAGGTCTAACTGCAAGGAAGGCTGCTAAACACAACCCCCCGACCCGCGCCAACTTACTACCGAAACGCGCGCGCAATCAGGTCCCGGCGCGCCTGCTCCAGCGCCACCAAATCAGCGAACAAAGAGTGGTAGGTTTGCTCATCGTCGCTCGGGCGCATGCGCTGTAGCTGCGCTTTCAACTGCGCAATCTGATCGCCCACCCGCGCTTCCTGCAACCGGGATAACACCATGTCGACGTAAGCCTCCAGCCCCGCATTCGCGTAGCGGATCTCTTCTACAGCAAGTTCCGACACCAGCGAGCGGCCCACCAAATCCGCCATGTGCTCGGCCACCGCGGCGATCCAGTCGACACCGTCGCTGGCATTGGCTACTCCCCCGGCCTGGTAAATCGCAGCCCGCACCGCCCGGTAGGCCTCGTTGCTGAACACGTCCTCACCCAAGCCGTCGAAATACTCGCCGACGTGTTGCGGGTACTGCAGCGCCAGTTTCAGCGATTCGCGCTGCGGCCACAAATACGTATCCCGCGGGTTCGGCGCGACGATGCCGGGCTTATCCTGCCGGGCATCACGCTGGCTGTCATTATCAAACCGACGCGCACGCTTCACCGCTTCCTGTGGGTTCTGTACCTTCGCAGATTCCTTGCGCACCTGTGCGACGACCTCATCCGGGCTTTCCCAGCCGACCCAGCCAGACAACCGCCGCGCGTATTCCATCTGCAGTGGTTTGTCACGAATCCCGGCAACCACCGGCACGGTTCGTCGTAAAGCCTGCAAGCGGCCCTCCGCTGTATCCAACTTGTGGCTGGCCAAAATGGACTGAATCACGAACTCGAACATCGGGATGCGGTCAGCCACCAAATCCCGCACCGCGGCGTCGCCACGCTCCAGGCGCAGATCGCACGGGTCCATCCCCGGCGGGGCAATAGCCACAAAGGACTGCCCGGAAAATTTCTGTTCGCCAGAAAACGCCCGCAGCGCAGCCTTCTGCCCGGCCTCGTCGCCGTCGAAGGTATAGATCAGCTCACCATTGAAATAATTATCGTCCAGCATCAACCGGCGGATCACCTGCAAGTGGTCCTGACCAAAAGCGGTACCACAGGCAGCGATCGCGGTTTTTACCCCGGCGGCATGCATCGCCATGACATCGGTATAGCCTTCCACGACCACGGCCTGGTGGCCAGCAGCGATATGTTTTTTCGCCATGTCCAGGCCAAACAACACCTTGGATTTGTGATACAGCATGGTATCCGGGGTGTTCATGTATTTGCCTAGCTTGTCGTCGTCGAAAAGCTTGCGCGCACCAAAACCAATCACGTTGCCGGCGATATCCTTGATGGGCCACAGCAAACGGCGGTGGAAACGGTCTATCGGGCCGCGCTTGCCCATCTTTGACAGGCCTGCCTTTTCCAGCTCGTCGAACTCGAAGCCCTTGCGCAGCAGGTGCTTGGTCATCGTGTCCCACCCAGCCGGGGCATAACCAATTTCAAACTCGTAAATCTGCTCGCGCGAAAACCCGCGGTCCAGCAAAAACTCGCGCCCGGTGCGCGCCTGCTCTGTTTCGAGCTGCTCACGATAGAACTCGTGCGCCACGCGATTGGCTTGGATCAGGCGCTGGCGGGTACCAGGTTTTTCCCGCCGTCCACCAGTGGTTCCGCCCTGGTACGTGATGTGATAACCGATCTTTTCCGCGACGGCTTCCACCGCCTCCGGGAAGCTCAGCTGCTCCATTTCCATGAGGAAGCTGAAAACATCGCCGCCCTTGCCGGAAGAAAAGCAGTGATAATAGCCGCGCTGCGGGCGCACATGGAACGACGGCGTCTTTTCGTCTTTAAACGGTGACAGGCCCTTCAACGAATCATGCCCCGCGCTTTTCAGCTGTACATACTCGCCGACGATCTCGTCGATAGCTGCGCGTTCGCGGATTGCCTGAATATCACTATCGGGGATCCGTCCTTGAGCCATGCCCAAAGACTACCTTTTCCCGTCACAACAGCGTAGCTGGACTAGTGCAAAAATCCGGACAACTGCGCAGCCTGCTGTGCTAGGCGCTCCAGCCGCGATTCCGTCATCGACGCTATCTGATCAATGATCACCCGCTGGCGCTGCGCCGAAGTTTCTGCTTGCTCCCACCACAGCGCAAACATGGGATCCAGCGAACCCGGCGCGCCCGCCACCAGATAGTCATAAACGTTGTAGACCCGCTCGCGCTGCCGATCTTGCCGCGCCAGGTGCGAAGGCTCATCCATGACATACAGCACAGCCAGGGTTTTCAGCAGCTTTACCTCAGCTTCTGCCTGTCGCGGAACCAGCAGCGTGCCCTGGTAGCGCCCCAATTGCCCCTTGTCGACGAGCTCCGCATTGTGCTCCCGGCTCGCCGCAATAGTCGCGCCGACGTACCTGCCGACGAGCTCGGAGGTCATGGCTTTCAGCTGCACGTAGCCGCGCAAGCTGGGGGTGAAATCAACCGCGGCATTGATGATCGGCAAATCGCGCAGCGCCCCGGCGGCGTCGAGCAGCTCTTCCGCATCCCCGCCGAAGGCCTTGGCCCCTTTTTCTGCCAACGCGGCTAGCTCCACCAGATCCCAGAGCACAGCCAGGTTCACGCGCCCGGCGACCACACCGTCTTCGACGTCGTGCACGGAATAGGCGATATCGTCAGACCAGTCCATGGTTTGTGCTTCCATCGTGGCACGCGCCTGGCCGCTGCGGTGATTGCCCGCGGGGTCGTGAGCGCGGATCCATTCCAGCACATCGGCTTGCTCGTCATAGCAGCCATATTTCCGATTCGTGCTGCCATCCGAGTTGGTTTTGGTGCGCGGATATTTGCACGCCGCATCCAGTGCCGCCCGGGTCAGGTTCAGCCCGCAGCTGGCACCGGCGTCGTCCAGAATTTTCGGTTCCAGCAGCGTGAGAATCCGCAGCGTTTGCGCGTTGCCTTCGAAGCCGCCACATTCGTCGGCAAGCTCATTGAGCGCGGTCTCGCCATTGTGGCCGTACGGCGGGTGGCCGATATCGTGAATCAGCCCTGCCATTTCACACAGGTCCGGGTTTAAGCCCAGGCCTTCGCCAATGCCCCGGGAAATCTGCGCGACCTCCAGGGAATGCGTCAAGCGAGTGCGCGGAGTATCCCCATCGCGCGGGCCCACCACCTGGGTTTTGTCCGCTAGCCGACGCAACGCAGCCGAGTGCAACGCGCGGGCACGATCCCGGGAAAACTCGTCGCGTTGTTCCGCCGTCGCGGGGTCGATGGAGCTGCCGGTACCAGCCGCACCACCGGTGCTAGCCGTCGTCAAGAGTGATTGTTTCGCGCGCTCTCCAAACCGGCGTTGCATATCCGCCTGGCTATAGCGGTAGTAGCGGTAGTCATTCCCAGCTGCTGTCACTGGCTGCTCCCCTGTTGCTGGTCTTGTTGTTGTTGTTCTTGTTGTTGGTCTTGCTGTTGCTGTTCCCGCGCATGCTGGGCACGCAGATACTCATGCCGCATCCGACGCGATGGCCACACGATCGCCTGCACCCTGCGCAACACACTTTCTAGCCTAACCGCACAGGAGGCTCCTGCCAGCACATACACATCCGCCACCGTCAACCCGCCGATCTCATGCAGCAGCGATTTCCACCAGGCCGGACTGGGAAACTGGCTCGGCGAATCCGGAGTAGGAAACGCCTGCGGCAACACCCCACACCTGCGCGCGATTTTCTCCGCCCGCGCACTGTGATTCGGATCGGTCACCAACAGCACATCGCGGCCCTGCAGGTGCGGGTACCTGCTCAACACCGCCGCCAAGCTCGCCGCACTATCAGAGCCCTTGCCGACGGCTTCTGCCCGCACAATCCCGTGAGCCCGAAGATAGTCCGCGCCAACCTCCGCCTCGGTGACGGTATCGCCGGGCAACGCACCACCGACACACAGCACTTGGGCATCCGGGAAAATGTGTGCGGCAAACACCGCCTGATCCAAACGCGCCGCGAATTGCCGCGACGGGGTGCCGTTGTACTGTGCGGTGCCCATAACCACGATGGCTTCTGGATCATAAACCGGCAGGTAGCGCCGTCGATAAGCGATAGTGAGCACGCGGGATGCTTGCACAGCCGCGATTATTGCGGGCGCGAGTGTAAGCGTTGCCAGCCCTGCTCGTGCGATTGTTTGTGGTTTCACGTCCTATAGTCTGCCTTACCGCGCTACTGCAGACGGGTAACATCGTCGCCATGCGGCAGAATTCAGCTTCTTTCGAATCCTCAGCTTCCACAGCGCGTGCAGGTTTCTCGCGTGGACGTACTTCACGTCCTTGCGACGCCTACGACGCTGCACATCCCGGTAAAGCCGTCGCTTTTCGACGCCGCCTGCTCGGTTCGGGCACCCGCGGCGGTTTCCGCACTGCAGCCGGTATTGCTGCGGCAGCGGCTGCCACCGGCTGGGCCGCGTCTTTCGGCCTGGGTACGGCCGGTGCAAGCGCTGCCACCGAACCCCCTGCGGTCGCGGAGTACTCGCAGGTACTGGCCCAGGCGGTGGATGCAGGTCGGCTCGACAGCCAACTCGTCGACGGCGTCGGCATCCTCTCCCCGGATGATGAGCAAGCCATTAACGACGAGCTCAAGCAGCTGCAACAGTCGGATCGCATTCAGTTTTATATCGTCTACACAGACACCTTCGGTGGCATGAGTGCGCAGGAATATGCCGAAACCACCGCCGCGGCCAACGGCGGCGGGCAAGGTAGCAACGTTGGCGTGCTGGCAATCGCCGTGGATGACCGGCAATACGACGTCTACGCCTCGCCGGGTGGCACCTGGAGCCAAAGCAAGCTCGATGCTGCCTCGGAGGCTGCCTACGACGAGCTGATCAACGACAACTTCGCCGGTGCTGGGCTGGCTGCCGCACAGGCTGTGCGCACCGGTTCAGCTGGCGGCGGCAGCGGCTCTAGCGGTGGCAACGGTGATTCTTCGGGTGCTGGTTGGCTCGCCGCCGGTGGTCTAGCCGTCGTCGCAGGTGGCGGTGGTGTCTGGTATTACAACCGCAGGCAGAACAAGCACAACTCGTCGAAATTGTTGAGTGATGCCCGCGGAATCTCGCCGGACGACACCAGCTCACTACTGCGGCTACCGGTGGCGACGTTGGAAGAACGCGCCGATGAAGAAATCACCTCGACGGATGAGTCGATCCGCCGTGCGAAAGAAGAACTGGACCTGGCCATCGCGGAATTCGGTGCCGACCGCGCCCGGCAATTCACCCGCGCGATGAACAACTCGAAATCCGTCATGCAGCGCGCCTTCCGCACGAAAAAAGAGCTGGATTCCCACAACGCCGTGCCGGAAGACCAGCGCCGCGCCCGGCTGGTGGAGATTATCTCGGATTGCGGCAAGGCCGACCGCGAGCTGGATTCGCAAGCCGAGAAATTCGCGGAGATGCGTAACTTGCTGGCCCAAGCTGACTCCAAGGTTTCTGAACTTACTCAGCGCAGCGTCGCTGCCCGCTCCCAACTGCAGCGGGCGCAATCCACCATGGCCTCACTGCAGGAAAACTACTCGCCAGAAGTACTGCACACCATCATCGACAACCCAGAAATGGCTGAGGTCTCATTGGAAGAGGCCGAAGATTTGCTCGCCCACGCGAACGAATTGCAGGACAAGCCAGCTGGCCAGCAGCAGGGCCTGGTGGAAACGATTCGCGAAACTGAACACGCGCTGGAAGTCACCACTCGCCTGCTCGACGGCGTGGAAAACGCGCGCTCAGATATTGCCACTGCGAAATCTGGCATCAACGATCTTATTGCCGAAGTCGAAGAAGAAATTGCCGAGGCTGCCCAGCTGAAACAGCAAGGCACGCAGGATGGCACCCCAGCGGACTGGGACCGGCTCGATGCCGTCGTTGGCTCCGCGCGCGAAGCACTGGCCCACGCCAAGGAAAATAAAAACACCGACCCGTTGGGCAGCTATAACCAGCTGTTGGATGCCGATACTGAGCTCGACGACAAGCTGGACCGGGTACGCGAAAAATCTGCGGATCACCAGCGCACGCTGCAGCTGTTGCAGCAGCAGCTGCAGTCTGCGAACTCCCGGATTCAGTCGGCAGAAGATTTAATCTCTTCCCGCGGCCGCATCGTAAAATCTGGGGCTCGAACCGCGCTTGCCGACGCCCAGCGCATGCACGCAGAAGCCTTGCAGTTGCGGCAGACCGATGCCCGATTAGCCATCGAGGCTGCTCGTGGTGCGGGCCAGGCCGCGCAAGCAGCGATTAAACGTGCCGAAGATGACGTCAAAGATCACCAGCGGTCAATGAATTCGCATGGTGGTTTCGGCGGCCCCACCGGACGTGGTTACCGCCGTGGCCGCAGCTCCACTGGTTCTTTGTTGACCGGTATGGTGCTCGGATCCATCTTGGGTGGTTCCGGTGGAAGCAGTGGCTTCGGCGGTGGTTTTGGTGGCGGCGGAAGCTTCGGCGGAGGTGGCGGCTTCGGCGGCGGCCACTCCGGTGGCTCGTTCTAAAACAAAAAGGCCAGGATCGCCACGATCGTGCACAACAGCAGCGTGGCGATAATGCCGACGGCCGACGACGATAGCCGCGATTCCAGAATCATGCGCGCGGTAAAGCTCAACGCGATGATTTCATCACGGCTCAGTGATTGTTCTCCGTCGAACTCCACAATGGCCCGGCGCACACCCCGGTTGGCACCACTGAACTGTGCAACCTTGGCGCCGTTTTCATCATCAATGATCCAGTTTTTGCCAGATTCATTGATCAACGTAAATTCGCGCTCCCCCACCCGAGCGAGCACACGCTGGGCACGCGCCAGGTTGCCGTCGACAGACAGCTTCGGCTGCGAGGTTTCCGCATCCACTGCTTCAATCCCGCGGGATTGTTCCACCTGCAGCTGCCAGTTGGCCCCATCGAGCCGCGCCAGCTCGTCACTGAAGACTCCCAGACGGTTCGGCCCATCTTCTTCCAACAACACCGGGGTGTTGCGATCATTGCGGTCCCAACTGGTGTAGCGCATGCGCGTGCCTTTCTTTAACAGCCGGTCTTTAGCAGCCAACCAGGCGTGCAGCCAAGTAGGATTCCAGATCCTCGATAGCTACGCGTTCCTGCTCCATGGTGTCACGCTCGCGGACGGTGACGGCGCCGTCTTCCAGGGAGTCGAAATCGTAGGTGACGCAGAACGGGGTACCGATTTCGTCGTGACGACGGTAGCGGCGGCCGATAGCACCGGAAGTATCAAAGTCAACATTCCAATGCTGGCGCAGCTTCTGCGACAGTTCCTTCGCTGGGCCGGTCAGCTCTTCCTTCTTGGACAACGGCAAAACCGCTACCTTGACCGGTGCCAGGCGACGATCCAGCCGCAGCACGACGCGCTTGTCGGTGCCGCCCTTGGCATTCGGTGCTTCTTCTTCGTGGTAGGCGTCGACAAGAAAAGCCATCATAGAACGCCCCAAGCCAGCGGCTGGTTCAATGACGTACGGGATCCAACGCTCTTCTTTCGACTGGTCGAAATACGACATGTCTTCGCCAGAGCCTTCTTGGTGCACACGCAGGTCATAGTCAGTACGGTTGGCCACGCCTTCCAGCTCACCCCACGTGGAGCCCTGGAAACCAAAGGCGTATTCCACGTCGACAGTGCGCTTGGAATAGTGCGACAGCGACTCTGGTGGGTGCTCATACAGACGGAGGTTTTCTGGCTTGATGCCCAGGTCGATGTACCACTGGTGGCGGTCATCGATCCAGTACTGGTGCCATTCCTCGTCGGTGCCGGGCTCGACGAAAAACTCCATTTCCATCTGCTCGAACTCACGGGTACGGAAGATGAAGTTGCCCGGGGTGATCTCGTTACGGAAGGACTTACCGATATTCGCGATGCCGAATGGTGGCTTCATGCGCGAGGAAGTCAGTACATTCTTGAAGTTCACGAAAATACCCTGCGCGGTTTCCGGGCGCAGGTAGTGCAGGCCTTCTTCGTCGTCGACTGGGCCCAGGAAGGTTTTCAGTAGACCAGAAAAGGCGCGCGGCTCAGTCCAGTTACCAGGCTGGCCGGTCTCCGGGTCGTTGATATCTGCCAGACCATTTTCTGGTGGGTGGCCGTGCTTTTCTTCGTAAGCCTCCAGCAGGTGGTCAGCGCGGTAGCGCTTGTGGGTGTAGAGCGATTCCACCAACGGGTCAGTAAACACCTCGACGTGGCCGGACGAAACCCAGGTCTGGCGCGGCAAGATGATGGAAGAGTCAATACCGACGACGTCATCGCGGGATTGCACCATGTGACGCCACCACTGACGCTTGATGTTTTCTTTCAGCTCGACGCCAAGCGGGCCGTAATCCCATGCCGAGCGTGAGCCACCGTAGATCTCACCGGCTTGGTAGACCAGGCCACGGCGCTTACACAGGTTTACGACGGTGTCGATGACATTCGCCATTGTTACAAGGACTCCTCTGGTAGGGGATAAGTCAGTTCTCGCAGGCCATCCTACAGTGCCTGCACAACCGCACCGGAGTTAGGTGGTCTAGACTGCACTGTGCCCATTATGTTTTCTGGTATCCCAGACTTTTCACATGATTCATAAGCATCCCCGAATGGGGGTAGCAACAAAACCATACGCTTTGCAAACATAAGGCAACACTTGGTTAGTTTTGTTCAGGCACCTGAAAACCAGTAAGATGTCACTTATTGAAGATCAATCCCATTATCGACGGGATTGTTATCTATCGCCAAATCCGTGGCGCTAGATAGGCTCCCACCAGGAAGGACTCGTGATGCCTACCGACGTTATCGCGAACACCACCGCAGCTGCGACCATCATCCGCGCATTAAATTCCCCACTGCGCCTGCAAATCCTGCATTGCTTGAGCCAACGCGACTGCTGCGTCTACGAACTCGTGCGCGAACTCGGCCGCTCACAACCACTGGTGAGCCAGCATTTGCGGATTTTGAAACAATCCGGCTTGGTCTCTTCGCATTCCTGTGGGCGCGAAGTAACCTATCAACTCACCCGCCGCGAAGCACTCAATATCGCGGCCATTGCGGCCAGCATCGCTCCTTAAATAGACTGGAGCAATGTCTTCCGTACAGTCCGCCATCCCGAAGCTAGGCGCCCGCAATACCCGCCAGCGCACCGCCGTCATTCAGGTACTCAACGAGCTGGACAACTTCGCATCCGCAAAAGCCATTCACCACGAATTGGTACATCGCGACAGCCAGGTTGGCTTGACGACGGTCTACCGCACCTTGCAATCACTCTCTGAGATTGACGCGGTGGACGTGCTCCACATGCCATCCGGTGAGACGCTGTACCGCAGCTGCGAATCCCACCATCACCACCACCATTTGGTGTGCACCAGCTGCGGGCGCACCGAAGAAATCGACGGCGGCCCGGTGGAACGCTGGGCACAAGAGGTTGTCGCCAACTATGGTTTCCAACTCACCGGCCACGATGCCGAAGTCTTCGGCATCTGTGCAGAGTGCAGCAAGAAACAAGACAGCGCCAGCGCTAAATAGCGCACGGCGGGTTTATTAACCGACGATCCCGCCAAAGGCAAGGCCCAGCACATACGTGGCCCCGGCTGCGCCCAGACCAATGAGCAACTGGCGCACCGCACGCCAGGCCGGTGGTTTACCCGATAAAATTCCGGTTACTCCCCCAGTAGTCAACAGCGCTAGTGACACCAGCACGACCGCAATCACAGCCCCCAGGCTGGTGGAAGCTCCGAAAATAAACGGCAAGATCGGCAACAGCGCGCCACCGGCAAAGAAAAAGAAACTCGAAATAGCCGCTTCCCAGGCACCGCCTGGTGTGTTCACCTGGCCGAACTCATCATCTTCGACAGCAATACCGCCGCGGGATTCAGCATCCTGCGAAATTTTGGCGAATAATTTATCAGCCTTGTGCTGTGCCTCCGATTCCGACATTCCACGGGCACGGAAGACTAAAGCCAGTTCATTGGCTTCGACATCCACATTAGCTGCCATCGCCGACGACGAGGTCTGCGGAGTAGACGCCCCCAGCAGCTCGTTTTGCGATTTCACAGAGATAAATTCACCGGCCCCCATGGACAATGCGCCCGCGAGCAAGCCAGACACACCGGTGATCAGCACCACCGTGCTGCCCACCCCGGAACCCAGCACGCCAAGCACCAACGCCAGGTTGGACACCAAGCCGTCATTAACGCCAAAGACTGCCGCCCGGAACGTTCCCGACATCCGCTCACGCGAGCGCGTGGCCAGCCCGCGCACCACTTCCGCGTGAACTTGCTCATCCATCGCCAACTGATCAGAAGCATCGTCGTCGGCAAGATACGGGCTCCGCGATTCCGCCGACTGCATCAGCGCCAGAGTAAACACGGATCCGAAGATTTTCGCCAGAAAACCCAACGCCCGGGTATTGAAATCCGCCTTCCGGGGCGAGCCGAGCTGATCGCCCAATTTGTCTCGCCAATATTGCTGGTGGCGCGATTCCGCTTCCGCGATTTTGGTCAGGATCTCACGATCCTCCGGGTTCTTCTGCCTGGCAGCCAGGGTTTTATACACCTTGGCTTCCGAGCGTTCATTAGCAAGATACCGACGCCACCGCTCTAGTTGCTGCTCAGATGGGGCTTGCTGCTGATTCACTTCGTGCCTCCGAATCGGCGATCACGGCGCGCATATTCCGCCACAGCATCATATAAATCTTGCGGGGTGAAATCCGGAAATAGCTTATCCTGATACACCATCTCTGCATACGCGGATTGCCACAACAAGAAATTCGAGGTGCGCTTTTCTCCCGACGGCCGCAAAAACAAATCCACATCCGGCATGCCGGGATCATAAAGATAGCGCCCAATGGTTTTCTCATTAATATCGCCGGCCCGCAGCTTCCCAGCCTCAATATCGTGGCCCAACAGCTGCATGGCGTCGGCAAGCTCAGCCCGGCCACCGTAGTTGACGCACATCACCAGAGTCATCCGGGTATTGTTCTTCGTCAATTCTTCGGCCTCGCGCAGCTCTTTAATCACGCTGCGCCACAACCGCGGACGCCGCCCAGCCCACACCACGCGCACGCCTTTTTCATGCAACACGTCGCGCTGACGGCGCAACACATCGCGGTTAAATCCCATGAGAAAACGAACCTCGCCAGCAGAACGACGCCAGTTTTCCGTGGAAAACGCGTATGCCGAAAGGTATTCCACCCCCAGCTCCAGGCACGCATCCACGGCATCCATCAACACCGCTTCACCGCGCTTGTGCCCCTCGGTTCGCTCCATACCGCGCTCTTGCGCCCACCGCCCGTTACCGTCCATCACCAGGGCAATATGGCGTGGAATGAACTGCTGCGGGATCTGGTGGTCCGTATCGAAAATACTCATCGCCTGACAGTCTAGTGCGCAGCAAGCAAGCACGGAATGATTGGTTGCAAAGAATGATTGGTTATAACGACTGTTCCATGATGCTCAACGCCGTCACGTTGCGCTCCATATGCCACTGCAGGTGCCACCGCACCAGTCTGTGCGCAGTACTAGAAATTTCCGGATTCTTTCGGCTGAGCTCGGCGGCCTTATCCCAATAACGCCCGGCCAACAACCACATATAGTGCAACACGTCCTCAGCGATATTCGCCGAACCTGGCGGCCGACACTGATGGCAACACGCACCACCGACCCCCGGGTGAAAAGCATGGTGTGGACCAGGACGGGAACACTGCGCGCACGCAAACAGCACTGGGGCCCAGCCGGCATAATCCATCGCCTGCAATAAAAACGAATCACACACCGCGACCGGATCGTGGGCGTCGCCAAGCAGACTCAACGCCCCCACCAAGGCGCTAAACATCGACGCATCGTCGGATTGCGTCAATCGCTCCGCAGCCTCCAACATGGCGCAGCCAGCGGTATAGCGCTCATAATCATCGATAATTCCGGCGGCAAAAAACGCCACTGTATCTGCACCGGTAATGGTATCCAGGCTCCGTCCGGGATACAGCTGCACATTCAAGTGCACAAAAGGCGCCAACCGCGATCCAAAACGAGACTTCGCCCGCCGCACGCCCTTAGCCACTGCGCGGACGACCCCATGCTGCTTAGTCAACAACACGATGATGCGATCGGCCTCGCCGAAATCATACGTGCGCACCACCACTGCGTCGTCGCGATACGGTTTACTCCGTGCCACTATTTAAAAACCAAGCCGCCCCAGCGACTTCGGATCCGACTGCCAGTTTTTCAGTACCTTGATGCGCAGGTCCAAAAATACGTTATGTCCCAGCAACTCGATGATCTGCTTGCGCGCGTTATGCACGATACGTCCGTAGCGCCGACCATCTTTGCCTTCGATGATTTTCTTTTGGCCAGGGCGTTCCACGTACAACACCGCGTGCACATTGCTGACACCCGGGCGGTCTTCGTCGGGAAGAATTTCGTCGATTTCCACTGCCACCGAGTGCGGAAGCTCATCACGCAAACCGGAGAGTGCGGCCTCACGGATCAGCTCACTGATGCGGGTGAAATTGTCATCGTCGGTCAGGTGATCATCCGGATAAAACTTATGCCCCTCCGGCAAATGCTGCACAATCACATCAGTCAGCACATCAATCTGGGTGCGCTTAGTCGCAGAAACCGGAACCACTTCACTATCGCCACCGAGCATGTCGTGCAACGCCATGAGCTGCTTGCCGACGGTATCCTTGCCCACCTTATCCAGCTTGGTCACGATCCCGATAATCGGCACATTCGGTGCTACGTTGCGGATATTATCCAGAATCCAGCGATCGCCCGGGCCAATCTTCTCGTCGGCAGGCACGGTAAAACCGATCACGTCGACGTCCGAATAATTGTCCTTCACCAACTCGTTCAAACGCTCACCCAGTAATGTCCGTGGGCGGTGCAATCCAGGGGTATCCACCACCACGACCTGCGCGTCCTCGCGATGGATCAGCCCACGAATGGCATGGCGGGTGGTTTCTGGCTGGTCCGCTGTGATGGCGATCTTCTGGCCCACCAGCGCATTCGTCAGCGTCGATTTGCCGGTATTGGGGCGCCCAACGAAGCTGACAAAACCAGAACGGAAGCCTTCCGGTACATCAAGATAGCTATCTAGGCTCATCGATTATTTCCCGCCTGTAGGAAAGTTGTCCACGGCTGTGACATCAAAGTGCTGCTTCGGATCCACGAAACATTCCTGCGCAAAGATCAAATCCAACTCAGCAGAACCACGCTTATAGGTGGTCTCCAACAGCTCGTAGACCGATGCCGCCGTGGCCTCCAGCGCTTGCGATACTTCACCATGGTAGGCGTAATGGCCGCTGAACAGCGCGGCGGTAACATCGCCGGAACCATTACGTTTGAAATTCAGGTACGGGGTTTGCACCAAGTAGGCCTCATCACCGTCAACGGCGAGCATTTCGATGACATCATCGCCGGTTTCCGGGCGCACCAGGGAAGTCACCAACACCACGCTCGGGCCCATCTCCTGCAAGGCGCGCACAGCGTCGAGAACTTGCTCGAAAGTGTCGACTGGCTTACCAGTTAAAAAACCAAGCTCAAACTGGTTCGGGGTAGCAATATCTGCCACCGGAATCACCTTGTCCCGCAGGAGCGGCGGGATAGAATCATCCACAAAACACCCGGATTTCGCGTTGCCCATCACCGGGTCACAGGCATACACAGCATTCGGGTTTTCTTTTTTGATACGCGTGACCGCATCGATGATGACATCCGCAATCTCTGGGCTGCCCTGGTAGCCAGACCGTCAATGACATCAGCAACCTGGTCTGCCGGAAGCAGCGGGCCGCCCCAATCGCCATAACCGGTGTGATTAGAGAAATTCACGGTATGCACTGGCCAGACCTCATAGCCAGCACGCTGCAGCGGAAACACAGCTGCGGAGTTGCCCACGTGACCGAAACTCACGTGCGATTGGATCGACAACACAGTGTTCATGTTCATAAAACGGCTACCTCTTCACCTGAAATTACACGCAATTCTGTATTAGTTTTCTTCGTTCTCGCCAGATTTGTCCTGCGGCTGCGCGATCGCCGGGATGCGTCCGTCGGCACGAGCTTCCCCCGCCAACTGTTCATCCAAATGAGCGCGATCAGCTGCCGACGGGAAAGCCTGCGGACCAGTGGGCTTCGGCGGGAACTTTTTCCCGCTGCGAGCAACATCGTCGTACCAGTCCGCGAGAATCTCGTTTTGCAGCGCGAACATTTCTTTTTCCTCGGCCGGGGTGCCATGATCATACCCCAATAAATGCAAGCACGAGTGCGTCGTTAACAGTGCAAGCTCGTGTGCCAGGCTGTGTCCACCAGCATCTGCCTGCTTCTTCGCGAACTCTGGGCACAACACGATATCGCCCAGCATCGCCGGGCCAGCGGACTCACCATCCGGGCGCGGAGTATGAAACCCCGGGGTGAGCTCATCAATCGGGAAACTCATCACATCCGTCGGGCCGGGCAAATTCATCCAATGCACGTGCAACTCAGCAATGGTGTCTTCATCAACACACGTGATCGTGGCTTCCACATCTGGGCTCACATCCATAGCTGCCAATGCGAATCCCGCGACATCCAGCAACATTTCTTCGTTGATGCCGTCGAAGCCAGACTCATTGAAAAATTCGATACTCATATGCCGATCCTGTGTGGTTTCCTAGTACGGTTCCTGCTTCGTTGATTCGTAGAATCAATCTCGGGAATTCGCTTCCCGGCTACTCGTGCCCGACTGCTCGTGATAGTCATAAGCATCGACGATGCGGCCCACCAACGCATGGCGCACAACATCGCCAGCACCCATTTCCGCGAAGTGGATCCCTTCCACCCCGCCGAGAATGCGACGCACGGTCTTGAGCCCAGAATTCTGCCCGCGCGGCAGATCAACCTGGGATTCATCACCGGTAACCACGAAGGTGGTGCCAAAGCCCAAGCGCGTCAAAAACATCTTCATCTGCGCGGGGGTGGTATTTTGCGCCTCATCCAAGATCACAAACGCGTCGTTGAGCGTACGGCCACGCATATAGGCAAGCGGGGCCACCTCAATGATCCCGGCTTCCATGAGACGCGGAATAGCCTCCGGGTCCAGCATGTCCCGCAATGCGTCGTGCAGCGGACGCAAATAAGGATCAATCTTGTCATTCAAAGTGCCCGGCAAAAAGCCCAGCTTCTCGCCGGCTTCCACTGCCGGGCGAGTCAGGATGATGCGCTGGACCTGTTTATTTTGCAGCGCCTGCACCGCCTTAGCCACCGCCAGGTAAGTCTTTCCAGTACCGGCTGGACCCAAGCCGAAAACAATGGTGTTTTCATCAATCGCATCCACGTATTCAGCCTGGCCAACGGTTTTCGCACGAATCTTTTTACCGCGACGCGAGACAATACTGCCGCCCAGTGCCTTGGCAACAGAAACCGGTGAATCTTCGCTCAACAGCGACAACACGTGCTTGACGCCATCAGGGCTGACGGTGTGGCCACGCCGTGCCATAGCTTCCAATTCATCGAACGCTTTCACTGCACGCGCGACCTCATAATCCGGGCCGGTGATTTTCACCATCGTGCCGCGGGCAAAAATATCCGCGTCCAGCTGGTTATCCAGCACGCGCAGGTTTTCATCAGTAGTGCCTAACACTGCGCGTGCATAAGCGGGGTCCAGGTCGATCTTGCGGGTTTGAATGTGCACGTCGCTAGCCTACCAACTGCAACTAACTTTCCACGAAGTTTGTCCGCGTCTCGTTTTTAGGCTTCCAACACGACCTCAGCGAGCATCCGACCACTCGGGCTCGTGCTGCCAGCTGCGGGCTCTTCAGTGACCATGACCTTATGGGTGGCAGCGTCGAAAGGCATCCACACGTCCTCGTGCGGGTCTTGGCCGATGACTCCGGCCGAACGCACCACGCCATTCTTGTCGACGGACCACACCTGCGCGCCCATGCCGTCGGCAAGATCCGGTTGACCATCCACCATCGCACCGGCTTTGCCCATTTCTGTCGACGACACAATGTGCAGGCGTGCGCCTTCCGCGGTAGTCGCGCCGCTGACCAGATCGGCCGCCGACATGATCTCATGCATCTGTTCGTGCCCATCCGCGGTCGAATCAGCATCTTCTGCAACGATCGTGCCTTCACCAGCGTCATCGGTAGCATTATCCAGCACGGGAGTAAGCACTGTAACTACCACCAACAATACAGCGGCTGCGAGACCACCGGCCAGCACCCAGGTTTTTCGCGGCACACTCTTCCGAGAAGCCGCTGACTGAGGCGTTGCGGACTGAGCCATCGCGGACTGAGCCGTCGCGGATGAAGCTTTCGCCCGCAACGAAACGACATTATGTGCTTCCACCGCCGATTCACGCTGCGTGTGATCATCTAAAGCTGCGCCCGCATCAGAATGACCGAGGCGTGCAAGCAGCTGCCCTTTCACATGCTGCGGCGGGGTGTGCTCCGGGACAGCATCGAGGAAGGCATCGAAAAACTCGTCGTCGAATTGTTCCGAGTTAGCCTGAGAGACGTTATTACTAGTGATGTCGTTGCTCGAGACGTGCTTCCCGTCGCGATCACTCATGGTGGGCTTCACCCCTTCCCCAAACAGCTGCTAGTTTGCGTACCCCATCGCGCACCCGCGTTTTTGCGGTACCCAATGGGACATTGGTGGATTCTGCCAGTTCCGCGTGACTTAGCCCGTCGAAAAACGTCAGCAGAACGGCCGTGCGGTGTGGCTCGCCAATCTTGTCGACGGCTGCCCGCAGTCGTTTTCCCTCCACATTAGTAAGGGCCTCAGTTTCCACATCTATTTCGCGGATGCGTTCCCCAAGAACAAAATCGGCATCGTCGCGGCGCACGCTGGCGTTATGCGCACGCAGTTTATCAATTCCGCGGGAATGCGCGATCCTACCCACCCACGTGCGGGCGCGACCACGGTCTGGGTCAAAGCTACGTGCTTTATTCCAGACTTCCACGAAAACTTCCTGCAGCACTTCTTCCGCGAGCGAGTTATCACCGAGGATCTGGATGATCACACCGTAGGCCAGCGGCGAAAGCGCATCATAAAGCTGTGAAAAAGCGCGCTGGTCCCCGTCGGCCACGCCCGCGACGAGCGCGTCGAGGCGAGCATGTTCTTCAGGGCTGCAACTAGACACAGCATTACATACTACTGGCTCATCTTGTCGTCATGCTCCATCTTGTCGCCTTCACCGCCCATCTTGTCGTGTTCCATTTTGTCGTGCTCCATCTTGTCGCCGCCCATTTTGTCGCTGTCGCCCCCCATCTTGTCGCCACCCATTTTGTCATCGTGGCTCATCTTGTCGTGCTCCATCTTGTCGCCGCCCATTTTGTCGCTGTCGCCCCCCATCTTGTCGCCACTCGTGCTCTCCGAGGTCGTCTTTTCAGAACTCATCTTGTCCGAGCTCTCGTCCGAGCTTTTCTCAGTGCTCTTCTCAGTGCTCGTTTCTGACGACTTCGTTGGAGTTGCAGCAGAATCATTACTGCACGCAGCCAGGCCCACCGTGCTCATCGCAACGGCAGCGGCAGTGATCAAAAATTTCTTCATCGAAGTATGTGCAGACATTGGGGTCTCCTCAACAACTAGTGGTTTCAGCAGTTTTTCCTGCCTTCAACTACTACTGCGGAGCCACCCTGCAGACCGGATTGGAAAATATGAAAATTTTTTTTCTGCCATTCGCAGCAATCCACTACGGCGCTCGGCTCCGGATAAACCAATGACAGAGAAAATACGAGCCGCGTACGACGAACCTCCGCCGTCACGCGCGCGACATTCAGAAAGGCTGCACAATCATGCTCAGCACCATCGCCATCGGTTTTATCGGTGGCCTGATCACGGGTATATCACCGTGTATTTTGCCGATCCTGCCGCTAGTGCTGGCAGTATCCCAAGGCTCCAAAGCCCGCCCATGGTTGGTTATCGGCGGTTTGGTCACCAGCTTTACCGTCGTCACGCTGTTTGCCACCACGTTGCTCAATGCGCTGGGGCTGCCCGCAGATATTTTGTGGAAGCTCGGCATCGCACTATTGGTGCTGGTCGGCCTAGGAATGATCTTTCCCAAACTACAGGAGCTACTGGAATGGCCATTCCAGTTCCTGCCGCGGGCACATAAGTTGCAGGCCCGCGCCCGCGATAAGGGCGGGTTTGCCGTCGGCCTGGCCATGGGTGTGGTTTTTGTACCGTGCGCTGGCCCAGTATTGGCGGCAATCACCGTGGCTGGTGCTACAGGCGAAATCGATGCCCGCATCGCCGTTCTCTGCATCTCGTTCGCGATTGGCGTAGCCATCCCACTGCTGGTTTTTGCGTTGGGCGGCCAGCAAGTGGGCAAGCGCGTAGATTTCTTCCAGTCGCGTCAACGCGTCTTCCGCGCCACCGCTGGCGTTATCGTCATCAGTATGGCCGGTGCCCTGGCATTGGGTGCGCCGGCGTGGATCCAGCAAAAACTACCAAACTGGACAGGTGATGCCGAAAAGACCGTCACCGCGCAACTGGCACAACAAAACGAAGGATCAGACTCATTGGAAGATTGCCGTGGCAACGGTGAACTTGGCAATTGCGGCACCGTCCCGGAGCTGGTGGGCCTGGAAAACTGGATGAACACGGACACCCCCGTCGACCCGCGTACTTCTGGTGATGTCACGCTGATCGATTTCTGGGCTTATGCCTGCATCAACTGCCAACGCGCGAATAAACACATCACCAAACTTTATGATCACTACCGCGACTATGGCTTCACCGTCATCGGCGTACACTCCCCGGAATATGCCTTCGAGCGGGAAACCGCGAACGTGCGCCAGGCGGTTTCCGAGCAAAACATCAACTACCCAGTCGCCCAAGACAATTCCTTCGCCACCTGGAAAGCCTTCAACAATCAATATTGGCCGGCACATTATCTTGTCGACGCTGAGGGCACCGTCCGGGAAATCCACGAAGGCGAGGGAGCCTATGCCCGTACTGAGCAGCTCGTGCGCGAGTTGCTACAGAAGCGTGATCCGTCGGTTGAACTTCCTGCCCCATTGGAAGATTCCGACGACGAAACCACACAGCATCGCAACCCGGAGACTTATTTGGGCAGCCAACGCGCCCGGTACTACGCCAACCCCGCGTATAAGTCCGGCACCTTATCTGGACCGGAGCCGGAGATCGGTCAATACACCTTGGAAGGCGATTGGACCATCGACCGGGAAAACATCACCGCTGGTGACAACGCCACAATCCGCTTGAACTACCGCGCAGCTCTGGTGCAAGCAGTCGTTTCCGGCAGTGGCACCATCAAGGCCAACGGGCAAGAGTTCACTGTTACCGACGACGGAACGGTAAACCTCCTCGACGTTGAGAAAGCACAAGCGGGAATCCTGGAGATCGAAGTCTCACCCGGTTTGAGCCTGTACTCGTTTACTTTTGGGTAGTTTGACGGTACACAAACATTTGTTCGTCATCGTTTCTGCACTTCAGCGCATAAATTCATAAACTTCATAAAGTTCATAAGAATTCATAAGCGTGTGGACTACCCACCCCAACGGCTGGTGGCTGCACCGATGACGGACAGCGCCACCATCGCCGCAGAAGCTGTGCGCAGCACCTGTGGCCCCAGAACCACCGGCTGCGCACCGACGCTGCGCAGTAGCGCTACTTCTTCCTCGCCGATGCCACCTTCTGGCCCGACGATAAGAAACACCGTGCCGGAAAACTCCGGAGCCAGCTGGGCTAGCGGCTGGCTCGCTTCTTCGTGCAATACGACGGCGGTGTGCCCGTCGATCAGCTGCGCCAGCTGGGCAGTGCTCACCGGTTCCCGGACTTCCGGCACCGTCACCCGGCGCGATTGTTTCGCCGCTGCAGCCGCCGCGGACTGCCACTTCTGCACGCCTTTGTTGCGTTTGGCGCCCTGCCATTTCGCAATACAGCGGGCGGCTTGCCACGGGATGATCTCATCGGCACCGGCTTGCGTCGCCAAGTCCACGGCTAACTCACTGCGCTCGGCCTTCGGTAATGCTTGTACGACAATGACGTACGGGTCCGGGCGCTCGCATTCGCCGCTGGCCACCGCTATCCCGGTCAAGTGTTCTTTGCCGGATGTTTCGGTGACCTCAATTTCGGCCCAGCGTGCCGCGCCATCAATCAGCTGGATGAGCTCGCCGGGCCCGATACGCTTGACCGTGACGGCGTGGCGGGCTTCTGGCCCAGTGAGCTCCGTGGCCTCACCGACCTGCGGCAACGGCGCGGAAGCAAAAAATACCGGGAGTGACATTGCGACTACCTTGTGCGCTAGAAGCCGAGCTTAAAATCCAAAGCGTCCACGCAGCCGGCTGAACAATCCGTCCGAGTGACCGTCGGCTTCGGAATTCACGCGAGACGATTCTTCGCGCTTGTCGCGGACTTCCTCCAGCAACTGGCGGGTCTTTTTGTCCAGGTCCGTCGGCACGGCGACGTCGACATGTGCAATCATCTTGCCTTGCCCGTCGGTGCGCACGCGTGGCATGCCTTTGCCTTCCTTCACAATCTGGCCGCCCGGCTGAGTTCCGGCTGCGATCTCAAATTCGATCTCTTCGCCGTCCAGGCCTTCCACGTTGCAGGTGGTGCCCAACGCAGCATCAACCATCGGCACGGTGATGGACAGGTGCAGCGTATCGGCATCGCGGGTGAAGATATCGTGCTTTTTCACCCGGACTTCCACATACAGGTCGCCTGCTGGCCCACCGCCGTGGCCAACTTCACCCTGACCTGCCATGCGAATACGCATGCCATCGTCGATGCCTTTCGGGACGTTGATGGTCAGATCACGGCGCTTTTTCACGCGGCCATCGCCGCCACAGTGATTGCACGGATCCTTGATAACTTCACCAAAGCCCTGGCAATTGTGGCACGCACGCGTCGTCATCACATTGCCCAAGAAGCTGCGCTGCATCTCCTGGATCTCACCAGCGCCATTACATACCTCGCAGGTCACTGGCTTCTCACCATCCGCCGAGCCGGAACCGGTACACCGGTCACACAGCACCGCGGTGTCGACGGTAACTTGTTTTTTCATGCCGGTATAGGCCTGGTTCAGCGTGATGGAGGTACGCAGCAGCGCGTCGTTACCCGGCTGCACACGCGAACGCGGGCCACGGGACCCGCCCCCTGCGCCACCGCCAAAGAAGGCTTCAAAGATATCGCCAAAGCCACCGGCGCCGCCGAAGCCGCCACCGCCCCCGGCTCCGCCGCCTTGCTCCATGGGATCGCCACCCATGTCGACGATTTTGCGCTTCTTCGGATCCATCAAGACGTCGTGAGCGTCGGTCGCTTCGGAAAACTTCGAGGCGGCCTCGTCGGACGGGTTCACATCCGGGTGATATTTACGGGCGAGTTTGCGGTACGCCTTTTTGATCTCCGCCTCGCTGGCGTCTTTGGATACTCCCAAAATTCCGTAATAGTCACGAGCCACTGTTGTATCGATTCCTTCGGGTCAGTTGGTTTATAGGGTTTCTCGGTGTTCTCGCTGCACCTGCAACTGCACATGCATCTTTGTGCATTAATCGATCTACCAGCCTACAGGCTAATTCGTGCCTGCCAGAATCTGGCTGACATACCGTGCAACAGCACGAACCGAAGAAATTGTTCCCGGATAATCCATAAATGTGGGACCCACCACACCAAGCCCACCGAGTGTGGCGGATTCATTGCCATAACCAGCGGTAACGATCGACGCCTGCTGCAATTCTTCGTCTTCGTTCTCCTGGCCAATCAGCACGTCGACATTGCCAAGTTCCGGCACGTTCGCTAACAGCTTAAACATCACCACTTGTTCTTCCAGCGCGTCAATAATCTGTGGCAGACCCTGTGGAAAATCACGCCCTGCCCGGGTCAGATTCGACGCCCCCGCCATCAACAACCGGTCGTTGGGCTGATCCACCAACGTTTCTATCAGCACCGTGGCCACGCGAATCATGTGGTGACGCAAATCCGCCGGGGAATGCTCCAACAAATCAGCCACCCGATTGGCCGCCTGCCCTACCGGAACCCGCGCGAGCGCACGGTTTAACAGCTGCCGCAGTTCATGAACTTCCGCCTCCCCGATCGGGGCATCCAATTCCACGTTGCGCTGGTCGACGCGCCCAGTATCCGTGATCAACACCAACAACAAGCGCATCGGTGTCAGATCCACGACTTCCACATGTTTGACGTGCGAAACGTTCAACGTCGGCAACTGCACCACCGCCGCCTGCCTGGTCAGCTGCGCCAACAACCGCACCGAGCGCCGCAGCACATCTTCCAAATCGACGCCGTCTTCCAGGAACGTGCGAATGGCGCGTTTTTCCGCCTCCGACATCGGCTTGACCTCGCCCAAACCATCAACGAAGCGCCGGTAACCTTTTTCGGTGGGCACTCTTCCCGACGACGCATGCTGCTGGGCAATAAAGCCCTCTGATTCCAACACCGCCATGTCGTTGCGGATCGTTGCCGACGACACCCCCAATTGATGACGCTCCACCAGCGCCTTCGACCCCACGGGTTCCTGGGAAGCGATGTAATCCGTGACGATCGCACGCAGAACTTCCACCCGGCGTGCCTCAGTCGCACCAGCCATCAGGACCTCGCTTTCACATCAGCTGTACCGTCATCTTCAGCGACCAAAATATCGGTGATGATACCGTCGGCAAGCAGCCTGCCCGCATCGGTCAACGCCAGCCGGTCCGGTTGCGGAAAGTGCAGCAGGCCGCGGTCCACAAAATTCTGTACGACGCCCGCAGCACCGGCGCCCACGGCGGCGTAGTCAATGCCTTCGCGCAGCCGCAGCCCCAACATCAGCAGCTCAGTGTGGCGATCCGCCGGGGTCAAATCTTCCACCTGGTTAATCGGCAACTCGCCGTCGGCAAGCACAGCGGAATAGCGATTCGGGTGCTTCACATTGGAAAACCGCTGCATACCCAGGTGAGAGTGCGCACCCGGGCCCGCGCCCCACCAGTCGCCATCGCGCCAATAGATCAAATTGTGTTGGCATTCGCCGCCGGACCGGGCCCAATTCGAGACCTCGTACCACTCCATGCCGGCCTCGGCCAGGCGCCGCGCGATCATCTCGTAGCGGGTGGCCATCACATCTTCTTGTGGGGCCGGAATCTCGCCGCGGCGCACCTTACGCGCCATCGCAGTGCCGTCTTCCACGATCAGCGAATATGCCGAAACGTGATCTACCTCGGCTGCAATCACCAAGTCCAGGGTGCGGGCAACATCGTCATCAGTTTCCGTTGGCGTCGCATAAATCATGTCCAGATTGACGTGCTCGAAGCCTGCCTGGCGCGCCTCACGAGCAGCAGCAAACGCCCGGCCTGGGGTGTGTGCGCGCTCCAGCACCTGCAAAACATCATGCGAGGCAGACTGCATCCCCAAAGAAATGCGGTTATAACCAGCCTCCCGCAGGCCCGCGAAAAACTCCGGAGAGGTCGATTCCGGGTTAGATTCCGTGGTGACCTCCGCATCGTCGGCAAGACCAAAGGTAGTGCGCACCGTCGACAAGATTCGGCCCAGCCCATCTGCCCCCAGCAACGATGGGGTGCCGCCGCCAATAAATACCGTGTCCGCTTTCCGACCAACGCGCTGGGCCGCCATGTCGAGCTCCACGTCCAACGCGTCCAGGTAGCCCTGCGGATTCGCGCCACCAGCTTCCCGTGGGGTGTAGGTATTGAAATCGCAATAACCACAGCGTGTAGCACAAAACGGCACATGGATATACAAGCCAAACGGGTCACCGGACTGACTGGTGAGGCGGCTGGACAACTGGCTGGATATCTGCGACTGGCTGGACATCTGCGACTGCATAGCACCAGCCTAATAGTTGGTCGCGTTGCCAACCAAGGTGTACGCTGGTCGTATTTATTGCGCGCTACATAGTAGGCGTGAAATAAGTGAGCAGTGAGATTGCCGCAGGGCAGAAAGGATGATGGTGGAACCTCCGAGTCGAAGTATCGACGACCCGCACGAACAATCCATGAGCACCGAGGCGGTGCAACCATGTTAAGTGCGGTTTTGTTCCTCATTCTCGGGCTCGCGGTGATTTTTCTGATCATCGTGGCCAACGGCTACTTCGTGGCCCAGGAATTTTCCTTCATGTCCGTCGACCGTGCGCAGTTGCACACCAATGCCGCGCGTGGCGACGACGCCAGCAAACGCGCTTTGGCAATCACCAACCGCACCTCATTCATGCTCTCCGGCGCGCAATTGGGCATTACCGTCACTGGCCTGCTGGTGGGTTACGTCGCAGAGCCGCTGGTGGGCGAGTCACTGGGCACCTTGCTGAGTGCAACCGGGCTTTCTGTGACTGCGGCCGTCGCGATCGGTACCGTATCTGCCCTGGCGGTATCCACGGTTGTGCAGATGATCTTCGGTGAACTATTCCCGAAGAACTACACCATCGCCGCCCCGATGGAATCCGCGCTGTTTTTGTCGCGGTCCACGGCCTGGTACCTGCGAATTTTCGGCCCCCTGATCAAATTTTTCGATTTTTCCTCCAACGCTTTACTTCGCGTTTTACGCATCGAGCCGGTTGCCGATATCGATAATTCCGCGACCACCAAAGAATTCGAGTCCATCGTGGAAAGCTCCCACGAGACCGGCGACATTGACGACGAGACTTTCATGGTGCTCGACCGCCTGTTGGACTTTCCCGACCACGACGTCGAACACGCCATGATCCCCCGCTCACGCGTCGACGTGATTGATCCTGATACCACCCTCGGTGAGCTGCGCGAACTCATGGCCATTGCGCACACCCGCTACCCCATTATCGACGACGAACACACCCCAATCGGCGTGGTGCACCTCACGGATATTTTGCTGACTGACAAGCCTGACAGCACGTTGGCTACCGAGCTTATGCGCGAATCGTTGGTGGTTCCGGAGCTGATGCCGCTTCCCGACGTCGTCGTCGAGCTGCAAGAAAACGACGAGAAAATGGCCTGCGTGATTGATGAATACGGCGGTTTCGTCGGCATCGTCACCTTGGAGGATCTGGCCGAAGAGATTCTTGGCGACGTCACCGACGAGCATGACGTTGACCTGGAAGAATCCGAAGAGATCACCGAAACCGCCGAGGACCACTGGACAGTCGATGGCGATACCCCGCTGGATGAGGTCGAGCGCGCCATCGGGCACGACCTGCCGGAAGGCGACTACGAAACCGTCGCTGGATTGTTGATTGCCCAGGTGGGCTCACTCGTGGAAGAAGGCGAAACCCACACCATCGAATTGGATGCAGAACCAGAGGACTGGGTGGATGCGGATGCCGCGCCAAACCGCCAGTTGATTATCACGGTGGACGAGGTAGAACGGCACGTGCCATCGAGTTTGTCCCTGGAATTGGTTGAGGAATTCGAGGGCGCAGGGAGCGAAGGCGGCCGCAGCGCCCGCGCTGAAGAGGAAACGGCAGAAAGGGGCTAGGGAATGCAGGAATGGTATATCGCTGGCCCGTTGAGCCTGGCGATCGTCATATTGTCCGGGTTTTTCGTCATCATTGAGTTTTCTTTGATGGGTGCCCGCCGACACCGCCTGGAAGAAACCGCGGAGTCTTCTGCGGCCTCGCGCGCGGCATTGCGGAGCTTGAATGAGTTGACCATCATGTTGGCTGGCGCACAGCTTGGGATTACTGCGGCGACGTTTGCGCTGGGTGCGATCACCAAGCCCTGGATCCATCATATGCTGATGCCCGTGTTTGCCGCCGTCGGGATTTCTGGTGGTTTAGCAGACACGATCGCGTTTGTGGTGGCATTGCTGCTGGTGACGTTTGTGCACCTGGTGGTTGGTGAAATGGCGCCGAAGTCGTGGGCGATTGCGCACCCAGAGCTTGCCGTGCGGATCATTGCATTACCAGCCCGCGGGTTCATCTGGATCTTCCGCCCGTTGTTGAAGTGGATCAACGTCATTGCCAATAAGTTGGTTGCGGCTACTGGCGTGCAGCCGGTCGATCGCGCCGGTGCGCAGGGTTATGACACCGATACTTTGCGCACGTTGGTGCAGCATTCTGGGCAGACGGGTGCGATGGATCAGAAGTCTGCACAGCAGATCAGTGGTGTGATTGAGTTGGAAAACTCCACAGTCTCTGCCTTGGCCCGGGCGCATGGCGTGGAGATTACTCCCCTGCCACATGACGCCACGGTACGTGATGTGCAAGAGGCGAGCCGGTCGATGAACCGTTTGCGTGTGGTGATCTCCGATGCAGAATCCGCCGTACCGCGGGTAGTGCACGTACGGGATACGTTGCTACAGGAGCCAGATAGTCCAGCCGCCGCTGTCGCCCGCCCAGCCTTGTCGCTAGCTGGTTCCACGAAAGTGCAGCACGCCATCGAGCACATGCGCGCACTCGGCGAACAAATCGTCGTCGTTGGTCGCGGAGACAACAGCGAATCACTGTGGATTTTGAACTGGGACGACATCATGGGCCAGCTATGGCCGGAAATCACGAAGCAGCTGGAGCGGGAAGCTTAGAAAGAAAGCCTCGTCCTGCCCGCTGCTACTGCGCTACTGTCGCTAGCCCACGCTCGCAGCGCGCAACCGAGCGCGCTTTGCAGCAACCTTGGCGACGATCCGGTCAATGCGTGCGCGTTCTTCCAAAAATTCCGGCGGTTTGCGCCCACGCATGCTGCGGGCAAAAGCAGGGTGCGCAGAAACCGCAGTGGTTTCCCACGCATGCGCCGCCGTCGCAGCCATCCTCCCAACTTTGTTGTATAGGTGCGGCAGGGAGACCGCATCCAAATCGCGGGCCACGGCCTCTGTCTGTTCGAGTACGTATTCCACCAACTCGCGCAGAAAGTCCACGGTGTGTGTCGTGCGTTCGTGCAGCGTATGAACTAGCTCGTTGACCACTACCGGCGGGCCAGACAGCGGGAAAAATGCCTGCAGCGACTCCGCTGTCACGGCTTCGGGCTCGGTTATCCGCTTGGTACCGTCGGCAGCCGCAGAAATGCTACCTGAAGCCACCCCGGAAACGAGTGCCTGGCGCAGGCCAATCAGCTCGCCGACGACATCGCGGGAATCTCGGCGCGCATCTTCCACGATCTCCGCCAACTCCGCCAGGCAATCCTCGACGAGTTCCGCGTCGTAATCTTCGATCGCTTCGATCACGTGCTCGATGTATTCGGCCACCTCGTCGCCAATGTTGTACACCTCTTGGGTGAGCTCACGATGGCGCAGTTCAGCAGCGATTTTGCGCATTAGGGGGCTGCCTCCTTCTAGACCGTCGCGACCGAATACCCTCATCCTCAACCTAGCCCACGAAACCTGAAGTACTAGTTGAGAGTTTCTCTGCGCTGTAGCCTATTGCAGTAGCGGCCCAAAAATGGTTCGACTCGCCGGAAAAAACTCAGCAGTTTATAAGCTTGCCGACGGTTCCTGGTGGCAGGCTCGGAGCATAAGACAGAGCTGGCCCACAGGCTGCGGATTCTAGCGCGAGTACAGCTTCTCCAACACCTCCGAATAACGCTGGACAACCACGTTGCGCTTCACCTTCATCGTCGGGGTGAGTTCGCCGGATTCCTCCGTGAAGTCTTTATCGAGGATGTAGAACTTCTTGATTGCTTCTGCGTGCGAGACCGTGGAATTCACCGCGTTGATGGCGTCCTGGATTTCTGCACGCAGCGTTGCATCGTGTGCTAATTCGTCGACGCTGCGGGCGGCAGGAATATTGTGCTGCGACTTCCAGCGGCCCAGTGCTTGCTCGTCCAATGTCACCAAGACAGCAACGAATGGTTTGCCGTCACCAACCACGAGCGCCTGGGAGATCAACGGGTGCGAGCACAGGCCATCTTCGAGCCCACCCGGGGCGACGTTTTTGCCGCCCGCGGTGACGATCAGATCCTTTTTCCGCCCGACAATTTTGACGTGACCGGAAGGCAGAATCTCGCCCAGATCTCCCGTGCAATACCACTGACCATCGAATGCTTCGTCGGTAGCTTCTGCGTTGCGCCAGTAACCGTCGAATACCAAATCTCCGGCTAACTGCAGCTCACCATCCGGGGCAATGCGCACACGGGTTCCGCCCAGCGGCGGGCCTACGGTGCCAATTTTCTGGTTTTCAAAATCAACGGTCGCGGCGGCGGCAGTTTCTGTCAAGCCGTAGCCTTCATAAATGGGCACACCGATTCCCCGGAAGAAATGCATCACTTCCGGGCTCATCGCAGACCCGCCGGAAATGCAGTAGTCAACTTCTCCACCCATACCCGCTCGGATTTTGGATAGCACCAATTTATCCATGACTTTGTGTGCGCCGCGCAGCGCCAACGACGGGCCATCTTCTGTATCTAGGGCACGGGAATAAGCGATCGCGGTCGCCTCGGCCCGATCGAATAACTTCCCCTGAACAGTTCCGGAATCATGTGCTTTCGCACGCGCACCATTGCGGACTTTTTCAAAAACGCGCGGGACGCCCAGAATCAAGTTTGGTTTGGAGCGCTGGAATTCCGTTGGCAAGGTCGCGAAATCCGCCCAAAAATTCTGTGTCGTCCCACTGATCATCGCTGCTGCAGAGACCGAAAATGCCAGCACGTGCGCCAGCGGCAAAAAGGTCAACACGTGGTTGCCAGCATGCGCAATGCCCCCGATTGGGTTGGTGAGCAACCCTAGGACCTGGGCAGTCCAATTGCGATGCGTCAGCATACAACCTTTCGGCCGCCCCGTGGTGCCCGAGGTGTAGACCAGTGAAGCCAAATCATCCGACGTGGTCGCAGCAATGCGCTTATCGACGGCGTCGTCATCAATATTTTTTCCTGCTGCTTGCAGCGCTGCTACCGCGCCGTCGTTAATTTCATAGAACGCACGCATCTGCGACGTGGAGTCTTTCACACGCGGCTCGCCGTCGTCGGCAAGCTGCAACATACGCAGGATCTCACTGTGTTCTTGGGTTTCACCAAAGCCAAGCACGGCGCCGGAGTTCTCGATGATCCACTGGACCTGCGACAGCGACGACGACGGATAAACCGGAACGACAACGGCACCGGCGGCCCAAATGGCGTAGTTGAGAAGCATCCACTCGTAGCGCGTATTGGCCATCAGCGCAACGCGATCACCATGCTCCACACCAGCGTCGAGCAGCCCCTTGGCCACCGCATAAACCTCGTCCAGAAACTCCTGGCGGGACACCGGGACCCAGGTGTGGTTTTTCGGGCGGGTGAACATCTCTGCCTTTGGCTGGGCTTTCACCGCATCGATGGTCAGGGTCAATAGTGTCTGGCCAGGTTCAATGGTGTATTTTGCGGGGCTGAAGGCTTCTCGCACAGTTCTCCTAGGTGGTTACGCGCCGTTCCACTTACTCTCAGGGCAACTGTACTCCCCCACCCCGCGTTTCCCCGAAGTCGGACGTGCTAGTGCGGGACGACGCCCGCATACCGGGCGTTCACGCTGGAGCGGTGAACTAACAGCGACTTAAATACGACTGAACAAATACACCAGGACAATCAGTACCAGCAAGGTAATAAGTGCAAAACGCACACGGGAACGCGGGTACTTCTTCTGCTTCGCCATGCCACTAGCCTAGCCTTTTTACCGCTCATTCCGTCATTGAGTTGTCGACTGGCTATCCTGTGCCTTCGCTTCCGGCTTGTCACGTGCGTTGTCCCGCAATGACAACCAGGCAGTTAGCACAAAGTTCAAGCCGCGCACGATTACCGTCGCCAATACCGCCGCCACAATTCCTGCGACCACCACGACAATCGGCATCTGCAACCACGGCGATAGCGATACCAGCATCTGCGTTACTCCCGTTAGCGTTCCCCCAGCTATCGATGTGCTGGTTATCAGTGCATCGTCCATTGCGTTCATTCTAGACACAGGACCCCACAGGGTGGAAGGGCGCGATGCCTCCAATTAGACCCTCGCCAGCATTACGGCTTCACCAAAAAAGCTGGCATAAATCTGTAAGTTTCCACACCAAATATGTTTCATCTGGCATACTTGAATAAACTGAGATACAGATAACAAAAAGGCATGAGGGATCACATGTTAAAACAGCATCTTTTCACAACGTTCGCGGCGCTCGTAGCGCTTATAGGGTCTGCAACAACGACAAACATCGCTTATGCGGATCCTTCAGTCCCAGCTAGCCAAGCCCCAGCGACCGTCACCCTTGCCAGTGATCTTCCCCCGCTTTCGGTCGACGGAGTAGGCGGCTATTCAGAATAAGAAGTTGAAGAAATGCAAGAGTTTTTCACACAGTTGAGCAAAATATTGATGAGACAACTGCACAAGAAACTTTGACAACAAATAAAGCCCCCAGGCTTCAAAAACAAAGCAAGCGCTAGCTGCGCTCGCCTTGGGGAGGGGAAGGGAAAGGGAAAATTGGGCGATTTTCACCGCGAGCGTCGCCAGACTGGCTAGACTATGCGGCAGCGATTTGGGGGAGGCTAGCATCCCTTGAAACGTCAGAAGACTCCTTGGCCCGTTGATGCGTTCCCCGGCCACATCACCCCCCCCCCCCCCAATACGGGCGAGCGCTCCGAAAAAGGGGTCTTCGCTTTTACCCAATCCTCTACATGTAAACAATGTTTACATGTAGAGGAAGGAAGCAACGTTGGAGTGAAAAAGAAGGAGGCGATGATCATGGCAACGAGAAAGCAGCACGGTGTGATCGGGCGCGGTCCGGTTGTCACTGTGCGCTTAGAGCATGAACTTGTTGAGCGACTCGACGCGCTCGCCGAGCGCACTGGGCGCAGTCGCGGGACATATCTACGTATGGCGCTATGGGCAATGATTCCGACCCTGGAGCGCATGCACTGGGAGCAAGTCTCGAAAGACTTTGAATCGCTCGCGATCAAAGACGCCTTCGAGGAAATCACGCTCGGCCTGATGGAAGACGCGATCAATGCCGACCGCTACCACGAGGAGAAGCCCGGTAGTGATTCTTCGGGGACAAGAACGCCGTAGGCGTTCGCGTCAGCACCTCTGTGAGGTAGCCGAACCCTGCCGGTCGTTCTGGGATTGCTCATAGCGTGGCTACTTGGGGTGCGTCCTGTCGACGCGGAACCGTGTTCAGTTTGATGTGAAATACTCCAACAATTAAATCGAACGTTCGCTATAATTGGGCACATGAAACAAACGATTCGTGCAATGTTTTCCGACCACCCTCGCCTGTCTCGCGCACTCGAATGGGACGCAAACGATGCAACACTGGGAGGCAGCGAGCGCGCACTCGCCGCAATCCTCACCGCGCTTGCCAACGACTTCGACGCGCTGGACGCAGCAGAACAGCGAGCAATCGCCGACACCCTAACGACTCAAGCTGAGGAGACCGAGCGCGACGAAACCGCCGCGCGAAAGCTGCTCGGACTGTGAGCGCACAAGGACCATGCGAGCACTGCGGAAAGCCCATTCCTCCGCGCTCCGACCCCAGAGGTCGACGCGCAAGGTTCTGTTCTGACGCTTGCCGAGCCGCAGCCAGCCGTGAACGACGCGAGCAACGCCACCGCGACGAGGTTGCGCAAGCACGGGAGCAGTTGGCACTTCGCATGCCCGATGAACAAGCCGCAGACGCGGCAAAACTGGTGCGAACAATGACCCACGACTTACGTGCGGGACGAAAGGTTCCTGCGACACCGCAGCATCAAGAACTGATCGCAGCGATTAAAGATTTCACCACAATCATGAACGAACACGCTGCCACAACCGCGCCCTATCCGTTAAGAGATCTCACGTAATTGGCGAACAGCAACCCCTGCCGCTGACGCTCGTTCGTGAGTTTGCGGGGCGCTCCAAATGCTTTGTCGACTTCTTTATCCAACACATCGTGAGCTTTGAGCGGAACAAAACTCGGGGCACTTCATACTGGCGGTCAAAAGACCTATACCCCACTTCAACGATTGCTGGGTGGCTTGGCCACTCCACACTGACCAAGGGGGTTTGAGGTTACCCTCGTTTAGTGGACACCCGATTAATGCGGATCTTGTGTCCGTAAGAGAGGATGCTCATTGTGAGTCAACAACGCCAGAAATACACACCTGAGTATCGACGTGAAGCCGCGAACCTAGTAATCGAGTCAGAACGCCCAATTGCTCATGTAGCTAAGGAGATTGGCGTCGGACCAGGCCTTTTAGGCCGGTGGGTGAAAAATGAGCGTGAACGCCGAGGATCCTCTGATGGGCGAAGCGAGGCGGATCTTCGTGCGGAGAATGCTCGTCTGCGTCGTGAGCTGGCAGAAGCCAAGATGGATAATGAGTTTTTGTCAAAAGCGACAGCCTTCTTCGCCGCAAAGCAACGCGATCAGAAAAATTCGAATTGATGCGGCCAGAGCAAGGCGAATTTCAGTATCAAGCGCATGGCACGCCTTTTGAAGGTGTCTCGGTCTGGATACTACAAATGGGCCCATATGCAGCAGCAACGCTTATCCGGTAAGGATGATCGTGCAGCATTTTACGATGATGTTGATCGCAAGATTCATCAGATCTGGAAAGACTCCGACGAGGTCTATGGTGCCCCGCGAACCACTGCAGAGCTAGGTGAGCGCTACCAGATCAGTGTCAATCGCAAGACTGTGGCTAAGCGGATGCGTCTGATGGGCATTGAAGGGATTTCACCGCGTGCTTTTGTGCCGGCGACAACGATTCAATCTAAGCGTAAGTCCACGCTTCCTGACCTGGTAAAGCGCATGTTTGATACTGGTGAGCTTAACCGGGTGTGGATGTCAGATATTACTTATCTGCGCACCGGTGAGGGCTGGTTGTATTTGTGCGCGGTCCGCGATGGTCATTCCCGCAGGGTGCTGGGCTGGGCTATGGATAGCGTGCAAGATACATGCCTGGTCGAACGAGCACTGCGGATGGCGCATACGCTTCCGCGGTGACGTTGCTGACGGGCTGGTGTTTCACGCCGACCGGGGAACGCAATTTACCAGCGAGCAGCTCTGGGAGGTATGCCGCAACCTAGGCATTGCTCAGTCTGTGGGTCGTACCGGTGTGTGTTTCGATAACGCGATGGCTGAGTCGTTCTGGTCGACGCTTAAAACCGAGTTCTACGACCGGAAGCGCTGGGCAACCCGTGATTCCGCCCGCAAGGCCGTTGCTTACTGGATTGAAGTGGTCTACAACCGTCGGCGCCGGCACTGAAGCACTCGGGATGGTAAGCCCTGTCGATTTCGAGAACCACATTGGTCTAACCACCAGCAGAAAAGAAATAGCTGCCTAACCATTAGGTAGCTCCACTACGTGTCCACGATTTGCGGGTAACCCCAGGTTCCAGTGTCTTGTTCAGTATCTAAGCCAGGTAAAGGAGATTTTGAAGCATCAATCTTTGTAGAGCTAGTTTCTGAGGTGGACGGCCCCATCTCACCGCAGACGAAATCAGGCGCGTGCTGTTAGCCGCCTCCAGCGCTCACCTCAAACAGAACAAAGATGCTGGTGATTAAGGAAAGTCGAAACAGCTAAAGAAACCAATTAACCAGGTCAAGAAATGAAAAACGGCCCCAAGCTGGCGCCTGGCCAGTGCAATTACAGCGTTATAGGCATGCTTTCCGGGAGGGAAGTCATTTCTCCTTCTACACTTAGTAGAACGCTGCCAGCCCAGAAGTGAAGCCATAGACGGAGCCGTCGAGTCGATGGGACAGGACGTGCTGGGGTGACGCCATTGTTTGACTGTCAGATACTCGAAGCTGACGCTTCGCTCGGTCAATACCCATTCACATTAACAGGCGAAAAGCAGCAATAAAATGCCAGTGATCGTCAAAACCGCAGCCGTTAAAGTGCTTCCCTTTCCGGAAAGGGCTGCGCTATCTCTGCTTGAAGTATCGAGTAGAAATCCTGCAAAGAAAATAACAACGCTGGTGGAGATGGCTAATAACGAGTAGAGGAGCATGGAAAGAGCCATCATCTTGACGTCCTCTTCTCTGGCCAGTGTGAAGATGCCTCCGAGAAAGGGGATTGAAGTGACCGATTGAATAAATCCGATCGAAAACCCAATGGCACTAGCGTTAAGAACAGAGGCATAGAGTCTCTTAGCTAGATACTTTGCCTTTTGAAGCAACACCTTGTGGCGTTTCCTAGTTGCTAACCCGATAGCCCCAAGGCAAATAAGCAGAATCCCCAATACAGGTGAATGAGCAGCATGAGGAGGGGTCCAATACGAAGCTTTAATGACCCAAAAAACAATCCCTGTAGCGGCCACAATTCCCAGCCAATCAGAAAAGATAACTACTGATATGCGGGGTCTTTTTACCTTACTTGAGTATCCCAATGCGATAAGCAGCCACAGGAGCAGATTGAAGGAATCGGCAAAACCCAAGAATGCCACGTTGATATCTATCATCTACTCACTTGCCCCCTCGCAAAGCGTTTTACAACTGAGCGCAGAACAAAACCTACCAGAGCGCATTATGATCTCTGCTTGCGCCGCTGACAGGACATTGCAGACCTTCCGTCACCATCCCAGTGGAAATGGGCAGGGAATACCGTGACTCTAGTAGCGGTACCAGTACTTGCCATCATCGTGACGTTTACACCCACGAATATCAGGGTAGTTGGCGCCTGCATCCAGTCGAGGAATGGACATATTTGCCCAGCATCCGGCTGCAGTATTGAAAGGGCCGTGCCACGATGCAGCCGCCGACGCCGTCGCCGGCAGAAGCAGGGAAGTAGAGAGGGCGCACGCTGCAGTCGCGAAGCCTACACGTTTCATAATCGACACTATGTTTTCCTTACCTTGTAAAGGGAGCGTTAAGAGAGATAATGGATATGATATCAGCATTCATGGGCGCATGTAGGTGGAGTGGGCTGGAATATCGGACCAGTGACCTTAACTGGTAACCTCGAGATTTTCTTTCTTCCAACACTCAACAAACGCATCCGGGCTTAAATAACCCAAAGACGAATGCGGATGCAACTGATTATACCTTTGTGACCACCACGCCACCATCCGGGCAGCATGGGTGTGATCATCAAAGACATTATCAGCCAACAACTCATCACGCATACGATTATGAAACGACTCCACAAACCCGTTATGCCACGGCTGACCAGGGGGAATGAACGCCTGGGTTAACTGTTGCTCATCAACCCAATCTCGTAGCTTACCCGCAATAAACTCCGGGCCGTTATCCATACGCAACACCTTTGGACAGCCATGCTCTAACACAGCAACATCTAGCATTTCCACCACATCAGCAGCACTAATAGACCGAGCCAGGCTAAAAGTCACATGCTTGCGACTAAACTCATCGATGACGTTGCAGATCTTAAACGCCCGGCCGGTGTAATCAGAATCAAACTGGAAATCCAGTGCCCAAATCTCTCCTGGTTTTTCTGCTGCTCCTTTTCGGGGTTCAGGATTATGTGAGATCACCTGCTTACGTTGTTTACGAGGAAAAACCCGTAAGTTTTCCTCACACCACAACCTGCGAAACACATCCCGAGAAACGCTGAAACCAGCACCGCGAGCATGAACAAGTCCACGCCTATAACCCCACCGACGATGGGTATCAGCAAACTCATTCATCCACTCACGCAGCAAATGGTAGCGATCTGCGCTTGGGATACCACTACGCTTTGCGCGTTGCCTACGCGCCCGCTGATAGCTTGATCTAGATAGCCCGACAACACGACACGATAACCGCGTACTAAAGCCTTTATCGGTGAGATAGTCCACGGATTCGTGTTTGCGTTGCGGGCTTAGAATTTTTTCTCAGCTAGCTCGCGTAATGCTTCTTTTTCTAGTTCTGCTTGACCCAAAAGAGCTTTTAGCTGTGCATTTTCATCCTGCAGACGCTTGAGTTCTTTGGCTTCTTTGCGGTTGATCTGCCCGTAGTCACGGCGCCAGCGTGCCAAGGTGGCTTCTGAAACACCGATGTCGCGGCAGATCTCTGCGTTGGTTTTGCCTTCATTGGCAAGTTTTGTGGCTTTTTCTAATTTAGCCACGATTTGTTCTGGGGCGTGTTTGGTGAACTTTTTCATGGTTTCCATATCTTTCTGACCTGGTCGGTCGTTATGGTCTCCTATGTTAAGTCATCCGGTCCGAAAAACCCCGCCCACACCATAGGGGTTTAGATGGGAATTCTAGTGAAGCGTCCTGGGTTTAGTTCCTACCTCAGATAAGGAAGGATTAGGCACTATGCTCAGAAAGTATTCCGTCGAGTTTAAGGAGAAGGCGGTCCATCAGATCATTGAAATGGTCCGCTTGGAGTCCTTCTCACTACAGCGCGTCTGAGAACAGGTCGGCGAGCTCCTCGGCGTATCACGCGCTACATTGCGGGCGTGGTACCGCGACAGTGCCTCCACACGAGATGGCCGCACCACGCCGGTTAGCGAAACAATGGAAGAAGAGCGCAAGCGTCTGCGCCGAGAGAACCGTGAACTGAAACGAGGAAACGGGATTCTCAAAACTGCTTCGGCTTTTTCGCAGCGGAACCCGTCCGCCCCACGACCAAATGATCTCCTATATCGACGCGTATAAAAATCAGTTTGGGGCCCCGGGGCTCGGCCCACCTTGTCGGCGAGTTCGCGGTTGGCTTGGTGGTCCACAAGGAACATCGCGGTCTCGGCGATGCGGGCTGGCCACCAGTTCAGCTCAATACCGTAGAACTGGCCGATGGAAAGCTTCTGTTCCCAGGTGATGTCCAGTGACATTGCGGTGTTGCCTTCGCGCTCACGAATCGCGACGATCACGTCGGTTTCGATCTTGCGTAGTTCGCGGTAGGCGACGATGAGGAAGTTTCCTGAGCCACAGGCTGGGTCCATGAATACGTGTGTGGCGAGGCTGTCGCGGAATTCGCGGAGCTTTTTCACGCTGGTTGATTTGGAGTTGATGAGGCGGTCGGCTTCTTCGCGGAGCTCGTCGAGAAACAGCGGTTTGAGTGTTTTGAGGATGTTTTTCTCGGATGTGTAGTGCTCCCCGTCCAGGCGGCGGGCCTCCTTCGACTTCACCAGCTGGAAAAGACTGCCGAAGATCGCCGGGGAAATATCCGTCCAGTGGAACCGGCACGCCTCCAACAGGGCTTCGCGCATGGCGGGGCTGAAAAACGTGGTGGTACGTGTCTCGCCTGCCCGGTCGAACAGGGCCCCGTTGACGTAGGGGAACGCCGCCATTGACTCCGGGACCTGCCTACGCTTGGTCTCGGAGGTGTTGAGCACGTCAAACAGGGCGTCGAGTTGCCCGCCCAGGTTTTCGCTGGTCGTGTGCTCGTGCACGAAGCGGTAGAACAGGTCCTGCTCCCACAGGCCGGCACCGTCGCTGAAAAGGAGAAACAGCAGGCGGGTCAGGAACACGGAGGTTCGCTGGACTTCCTCGTCTTCGTCCTCCGGGTTGGTGGGTGCGGCGTCGGCCACGTCCTCGTCCACGTCGTCGCCTGCCATGGCGGTGAACAAGTCCCCATGATTTTTGACGCCTTGCCTCGACGCGTTGCGTATCAAAGTCCGTGATGGTGGACGTGTAGTCAACAAGTCTGCCTATATGGCCATCGGCGTGGATGTCGACGGAATCAAACACATTCTGGGCTTGTGGATAGCTAAAGAAGAAGGCGCGTCGTTTTGGGCACAAGTGTGCTCTAACCTGGCTAATCGTGGGGTTAAAGACGTCTTCATTGTCTGCTGTGACGGGCTTAAAGGTTTGCCTGAAGCAGTAGAAGCAACCTGGCCTGGCTCTATGGTGCAAACCTGTGTGGTGCACCTTATTCGTGCTGCTAACCGGTGGGTGGCCTACGGGGATCGCAAAGGCGTATCCGCAGCGTTGAAGAAGGTTTATACCGCCGCAGAC
>NZ_AQXC01000003.1 GCF_000375525.1 Corynebacterium propinquum DSM 44285 | reverse complement strand
AGCATGACGGAACCACCTCGTTCCCACCGGTACGGACACCCCCACCTGAAGGGCGGCCTGCGCAGTGGTGATTCCCGTCGCGATCAGACCCCAGAACTGGCGTTGCACTGCCCGTGACGGAACCGGCCTACCCGGGGAACGCATCGCAGGCCGCAACGCCCGATCCGCACGCCACTGACGCCGCACCCCCACCGGCATATCACTGGTCTTCTTACTCCAGTCCTTGGTAGCCACCTTCTCATACCTCCATGCTCAGGGTGTTGCGACAACCAATTGAATCCACCCTGTGAGCCGTGGTCAGAATGGTGCACCAAACCTGTTGTTTCTTCAGCACACATGATCGCTTGGTTGAGAGCTTGCAAGGGCAAAACCTGAAGTGCGCATTGAATCCGATAGCGCCCATCCGACGATGCGCCGAGAAAACACATCGGTGACAAACGCGGCATACACAAAGCCTTTCTTCGTGCGCACATAGGTAATGTCAGCCACCCACAACTTATTTGGCCCCGAAGCTGTGAATTCGCGCCCCACCAAGTCCGGGCGCAGATCCGCCACGTTGGGCTTACGCGTTGTGATTGGTGATCGGCCTTTGCCTTTGCCAGAAACACCAGCCAGGCGCATCAGCCGGGCAGTGTGTTCACGACCGATATCAATTCCTTCACGGTAAAGAGCATGCCACATTTTTCGCACACCGTAGACACCGTAATTATCTCTATGAACGGTGCTGATACGTTCGACTAGAGCAGCATCGCGAAGGCGACGAGCACTGGGCCCACGAGCTTTGGACTGGCGATAACCACGCGAGGTGATAAACCCGCCAACCCGGTTATTCTTCAACGTCGTACAGATGAACTCGATTGAGAAACGATCCCGGTATTCATCGATGAATCGGATCATCACCGAGGTTTCGGGCCTGGTCGTGAGGCGAAAAAAGCTGACGCAGCCTTCAGCAGTTCGTTGGTATCTCGTAGTTCTTGGTTTTCACGTCGCAGCCTGGAGATTTCGGCTTGCATATCCTCTGGCATGCGTTCGACAACATGTCTTTCGCGTCGAACGGCTTGCGTCCATTGTCTTGCTGTGTGCCATGAGACCCCTAGTTTCGGCGCCACAATCTTGCACGCTTGTTGCATTGAAAGATTCTCCGCCAAGATGCGGTCTTCCACGAGACGGACCACACGGTCCTTGGCATCCTGGTCAAATTTTTTGGGCATGGTCCAGATTTTCCCATCTACTCAAACGGAACAAAACCTGGGACACTTCAGTTGTGTCTTTTTTGCAAATAGGGACTAAAAAGGCGGGTTTAAGGCGCACTATTTGCAAAAATGCACCATCAGCTGAGTTGAGTGGCGAGACAATCACTGAGTTAAGTGGCAAGACACAGGGCCGCGGAGGCCATACACCCCAACACGGTGAATGTTATCGCCGTTGAAAAGCTCGGCCACTGGGCGGGAAATCGCTGCTTTAGACCTCCCGGAGCTCCTGTTTCAGCCGCGCACCCAGCAGATCCCAGTTCCAATTCTTCACGACGTGCGCCCTGCCCGCAGCACCCATCTCAGAGCGCAGCTGGGCGTCGGCAAGCAAGCCTTGGATACCACGCACAATGCTGCCTACCCGGTGTCCGTTGACTACCACGCCGGTTTCGTCGGTGATGGTTTCCGGTGCACCCCCGGAGCTGCCCGCGACCACCGGGATACCGCACGCCTGCGCTTCCAAATACACGATGCCGAGACCTTCCACGGACAACCCTCCCGCGCGCGTGCGAGCGGGCATCGCGAACACATCCGCGGCAGCCAACGCATCGTCGACGCGCACCCGGTTCTGCTGATAATCCGTGTTGTTCAGTAACAGAGCATCGGGAGCGTATTTCTTCCGCAGCCGTTCCAGGCGCCGGTACGAACGCCCGCGGCCCACCAAAATCAATTGCACGTCCGGGAACTGCCGACGCAGCACCGGAAACGCCTGCAACAGCTTGTCCTGGCCCTTGCGCGGGACAAAACGCGAAATGCACACGATCGTCGGCGCGGACGCGGCAATGCCAAAGGCTTGCTTCGCCTCCACTTGCCGCTGTGGGCTCGCCACCCCAAAATTATCCGCGTTGACCCCGGAAGGAAGATGCACCCACCGCGGGCGGTTACCGAAGGGTTTTTCCAGGCGACGGCGCGTGTAGGACGAGATATACGTCAGCACGTCAGAGTTATTGCCGATCACGCGCAGTGCCTGGCGCGCCCCCGGGATCATGGACCAGCCGACCTCATGGCCGTGCGTGGTGGAAATAACCTTCTTCGCGCCGGCCTGTTTCGCGGTCTTTGCCAACAAAGCCAGGGGAGCGGCCGCACCAAACCATACGGTGTCGATGTCGTGGGTGCGGATGATTTCGCGGAGTTTCTTCGCCGCCCGCGGCGTCGGCAGTAACAGGCGGTGTGGCCAGCGAATCACGGGATAATCCAGCTGCGCGTCGTAGCTTTGGCAGGCGGCGTGATCCCGCGTGGGCGCAAAAACGATGATCTCGTTGGGGTCCAGCAGGGAAACGAAATCCCGTAGATATGATTCAATCCCCCCGATTACCGGAGGGAAATCGTTGGTGACCAGCAGTGTTTTCGGCATGGTCGGTGGTTATAGCGCGTCGCTGAGGTGATAGTTTTTCACTTCGTGGCCGTGAATGGTGCGCTCGTTGCCGTCGATATCCACGCTCTGGAATACGGAATCGTTTTCGATAGCCTCGCGCAGCATTTCGATGCGGTTACCTTGTTCACCTGGGGCAATTCCGGCGGGGAAATAGTAGGTTGCGCCGTTGTCGAGTTTTACTGACAGTTCTTGAACGCCCAAAGCTTTCCTCCTCGTCCTTCACACCGCTGTCCTATAACCGACCGACGATGGGCCGTGGCCAAACAAAATTTGGCCATAGAAATAGGGCCTGTGGTGTTGCTAATTCCCTTGCACCACAAACCCTATCGAAGCAGATGGCTTGGCTCACGTAACGACTTTATGGCATATGTCTCTTTACGACGCCTCTTGCCGACGATTACTTGTCGTCGCCTTCAGCCGCAGAATCCGAATCAGCATCCGATTCCAGCTTGTCCTGCAGCTGCTCGTCGATCTGCGCTGCCTTTTCTGCGGCGTCGGCATCACCGTGAGCAACGGCACGGGTGGCCTCGGAAGCCGCCAGGTTTTCCGCAGCACCCTGGGAGAGGTTCTTGGCCAGCTGTTCGTCGATATCTGCCAGCAGTTCCTCGTCACGCTCGGCTGGGTCCTCAGCCAACTCGCCGGCTTTCTTTTCCGCCTTCTTGTTCTCCTCGGAAGCGTCTGCGTTTGGTGCTTCCAGGTCATCATCGCTGGTTGAGGAGTACACCAGAGTGCTGGTGGTATTCGAACTGTAATCGCTGGCCTTTGGTGGCTGCTCCTGTGCACCGGAGTTGCGCTTGTTCAGCACATAGGCGATGACACCAACGATTGCGGCGAGAACAGCGGCCCACAGGGCGTAGAAACCGACGCCGCGCGAGTTCGATTTTGTCTTCTTGTTGAACTGCTTCTGCGCCTTCTTGGCCTGCTGCTTAGCCGTTTTTTCGGCTTGTTTCTGGGCTTTCTTCAGTTTCTTTGGTGCGTTATCTGCCAGCTTGTCGGCCTGCTTCTGCAGTGTCTTCGAAGCCTTCTTCGCAGTCTTTTTCGCGTTCTTCTTATCTAGCTTCTGGGTTGCTTTGTCCTTGACTTTCTGTGCAGCAGCGTTGGCTTTTTTCTCTGCGCGGGACAGGCGCTTGCGGTTTTTCCGGCCCAGCTTTTTATTAGCTTTCTTGCGCAATTTCTTGGCTTGCTTCTGGGCTTTTTTGGTGGCCTTGGAGAAGTTCTCGCTGGCGGCCTCGCGGCCGTTTTCTACCGTTTCGGAGACGTCGCCGTCGGCAAGTTCCCGGCCGACATCCTGCAGGCTTTCAATGCTTTTTTCTAGACGCGCGTGCGCAGCTTTGGTCAGTTTGCCAGCTTCTTTGCGTGCTTCCGGGAAGTGCTTTTCTGCACTCTTGTCGACGGTTTTCGCCGCGCTTTCCAGGAATTCGAATGCTTCTTGGGACTTCTTGTCGCGGTAATCTTTGAATTTTTCCCAGCCAGTTGAGCTGAGGTCCCGCGCGATGCGCAGGTTGACGTTTGCAGAACTCATGGTGTGTTCACCTCGTTAATCACACGGTTGTCACTAGTTATTAGTTCTAAGGATAGTTGCTGTGAAAGCCGATGTGGGCGATAACAGCGAAAATAAAGTGTTTCCAGCACATCTTAATGGTAATACCATAGACAGCTTGGTTCAGTTTTTCCGCTTGCCGACGAATTATATTCAGTTCGCCCAAGTGCTATTTTTCCAGCATGAACGCCCCACCGAATGGTAATACCTTTCTGGATTCTTCCTTGTTAACTGCGCAAGCATTAGATTGATGCCAACACTAGACAGCTTGGTACACAATCAAGCCACAAACAATCAAGAAACAATCAGCCGGAAGGAGGTGACCAACAATGGCCCCACGAGTATCTGCCTCTGCACCGTTGGATGATTCCAGCGATAACGCGCAGCCACAGCCACGTACCGCATCCGAGCGCACAGCACTGTCTTTCGAGGTCATCCCGCCGCGCCACGACGCCGACGAGAAGAAGATTTCCCACTTGCTGGAAACGCTGGAATCCTACCGGCCGGACTATATCTCGGTCACCAGCTCACGCCGTTCCGGCTGGTTGGATGGCACCGCGAAATTCATCTCCCGCATCGACCGCGAGACCACTATGCGCACCCTGGCGCACCTCGCGTGCACGGCGGGCACCAAGCAAGAAATGATCGCGTGGATCAACCGCCTGATCGATTCCGGCGTGCGCGGCTTGCTGGCCCTGCGCGGCGACCTGCCAGAAGGCGAGGTTTCACTGCCAGCCGATCACCTGCAGTATGCCGACGAACTCGTGCGCCTGATCCGCCAAGTAGAAAGCCAGCAGGCAGCCCGCTTTGCCGCCGGACGCTTGGCCGTCGCCGTCGCCAGCTACCCGAATGGCCACTATCAGGCGCGCACCGACGACGAAAACTTCGACGTGCTGCTATCCAAACAACGCAGCGGCGCCGATCTGGCCATTAGCCAGCTGTTTTTCGAAGCCGAAGATTTCTTGCAGTTCCGCCGTCGTGCAGAACTGGCTGGCGTGCGCATCCCGCAAATCCCGGGCATCATGCCGATCACCAGCGTGCGCCGCCTGCGCCGTATGGCGGAATTTTCAAGCCTGCCGGTACCGGAGCACCTGGTGCGTCGGCTAGAAAACGCCCGGGACGAGCGCGCCGAGGGCATTGCGATCACCGCCGAACTCGTGCAAGCGATGGTGGACAACGATGTCGGCAGCTTGCACATCTACACCCACAACAACGCGGAGGTCACCCAAGAGCTCCTGGACGCGGTCGGGATTCGCCCGCCAACCGCGCCCGGTTGATTCTCTGGCTACGCCCGCCGCACCCCACAACCCCTACAGAACCCACAACGAACACATCACTTGTCTTGAGGAAGGACACGACAAACATGTCGCAGACACCATTCCCAACCAAAACCATCGAGGGCTATCCTCGCGTTGGCGCTAACCGCGAGCTCAAGCGCGCTCTTGAGTCTTACTGGGCTGGCCGCATCGACCGCCCCACCTTCGAATCCGCCGCACATTCGCTGCGCGTAGATACTTATGCCCGCCTGAAAGATCTGGGTCTTGACGACGACTACGCCATCCCAGCCGACGTCGCGTATTACGACCAGGTACTGGAAACCGCTTTGACCGTCGGTGCTCTCGGCGGCGAGGCGGAAGAAGTCAGCCTGGATGAGGAATTCACTCTGGCCCGCGGTAACGCAGATACCGCGCCTTTGGAAATGACCAAGTGGTTCGACACCAACTACCACTACATCGTCCCAGAAATCAGCGCTGACCAGTCCTTTACCGCCCGTCCGCAGCGCCTGCTGAAGCTGGTCGACGAGGCCCGCGAAGCCGGACACACCATCCGCCCATACCTGGTAGGCCCAGTCACCGTTTTGGCTCTATCCAAGGCCGCTGAATCCACCGCCGCTGACGGCACCACCAACCCGCTGGATCGCCTGGATGATCTCGCGAAATCCTACGCGAAGGTTTTCGCCGCGCTGAAGGAAGCTGGCGTGGAATGGGTGCAGGTTGCAGAACCTGCCTTGGTCGCCGACCACACAGGAATTTCCGATGCCGAACTCGCCGACCGCGCCGGTGCCATCTGGACTGAGCTGCTGAGCAGCGAAGACCGCCCGCAGGTATACCTGACCACCCCATATGGTTCGCTGCAGGCTGGCCTGGATAAGTTGCTGGCCGCTGCCCCAGAGGCTTTCCAGGTGGATGTTTCCCGCCCAACCCAGGCGCTGGATTCGAACTACCTGGGCCGCATCAAAGAAGCCGTCGCCAAGTCACCACAGACCACCCTGGTGGCAGGTCTGGTCGACGGCCGCAACGTGTGGGCTGGCGACCTGAACGCGCTGGTTCAAACCGGTGAGGAACTCGGCGTCAAGCACGTCACCACCTCCGTATCGCTGCAGCACGTGCCGCACACCGTCGAGGCAGAAAAGAACCTGCCTGTCGACGTTGCTGGCTGGTTCTCCTTCGCTGACGAGAAGATCTCCGAGGTCGTCGCCGTCGCCGCAGCCCTGGACGGCAAGCGCGATGAGGTTGAGCAGACCTTCGCCCGCTCCGAGCGCGCCCTGCGCACCCGCAAGGAATCCGAGCGCACGCACAACGAGGCCGTCGCCAAGCGCGTCGCCACGCTGCCAGAAGGCCAGGTCGCTCGTGAGCCGAAGTTTGCTGAGCGCACCGAAATCCAAGAGGAACTGGGCCTGCCGAAGTTGCCGACCACCACCATCGGTTCCTTCCCACAGACCAAGCAGATCCGTGGTGCCCGCGCCGACCACCGCGCCGGCAAGCTCACCGACGAGCAGTACGTGGAAGAGCTGCGCGGCGAGATCGCTTCGGTGATCAAGCTGCAGGAAGACCTGGGCATCGATGTGCTGGTACACGGCGAGCCAGAGCGCAACGACATGGTGCAGTACTTCGCGGAGCTTCTCGACGGCTTCGTGGTCACCGAAAACGGCTGGGTACAGTCCTACGGTTCCCGCTGCACCCGTCCCCCAATCGTGGTTGGCGATGTCTCCCGCCCGGAGGCCATGACCACCGAGTGGGCGAAGTATGCGCAGTCGCTGTCCGACAAACACGTCAAGGGCATGCTGACTGGCCCGGTGACCATTTTGGCGTGGTCGTTCATTCGTGACGACGTCCACCAGTCCGTCTCCGCTGACCAGATCGGTGTCGCGCTTGCCGACGAAGTCGCTGACCTGGAAGAAGCTGGCATCGACATCATCCAGATCGACGAGCCAGCCCTGCGGGAGCTGTTGCCACTGCGCGAATCCGACCGCGCTTCCTACCTGGATTGGGCTGTGCGTGCCTTCCGTTTGGTCTCGCTGGAGGCGAAGCCAAAGACGCAGATCCACACCCACCTGTGCTACTCCGAGTTTGGTCAGATCATCGATGCGGTTGCCGCACTGGATGCTGACGTCACCTCCATCGAGGCTGCTCGTTCCCGCATGGAGCTGCTGGAGGATCTCAACGATTCCTTCACCAGCGAAATCGGACCAGGCATCTACGACATCCACTCGCCACGCATCCCGTCGGTCGAGGAGATGGAAGAGCTGATCCGTGCGGCGTTGAAGAACGTCGACGAGAAGCGCCTGTGGATTAACCCGGACTGTGGTTTGAAGACCCGCGGTTACGAAGAGACCGAGGAGTCGCTGCGCAACATGGTTACTGCCCGCAACAATGTGGTGGAATCACTGAAGTAGGCAGAACTAGCCGGAACTAGGCGCTAGCGCCTAAGTCTGGCTTTACCGGACTTTAATTCTGGGGCGCGTCCTTGAGCTGCTGGGCATCATTTTCCAGCGAGCCGAGGATGCGCTCCATTTTTTCTTGCTGTTTTGTCGAACGGTGCTCTAAGTGTGGTGCTTGTTCCGCCAGTCGAGTGGTGCCAGTCGGGTCATTGTCCAGGATGCCTTCGCGCAATTGGCGGGTGCGTTCGACCTCAGCATCGATGACGACGCCGAAGACCAGGCTGGTATTGGCGATCCAGCAGCCAAAGAAAAACGTCACGATTGAGCCCAGCGCACCATAAGAATTCAACGACGATAGGTACACGAAATACACGTATAAGCCGCCGCCGGTGAGGAAGATCAGTACCAGCGCGACGAATGCCCCAAGCGTGAAGATCCGCCACTTGGACCGGTATGGGCGCACGTTTGGTGCATAGTAATACAGCACGGAAATAAGTCCTGCGGCCATGATCACGATGACTGGCCAGCGCACCCACGCCCAGATGGGCAGGATGGCGGTGGTGAGAAATTCAATTTCTTCATAGATGCCCAGTGGCCCCGCGATGGGCTGGATCAGTGTTTCCACGACGGTGACATTGACGACGAGTGCCAAGAAGATCAGGCACACGCCCAAAATCATGGCTACGGATAATAACGCCATGGATGACCAGACGTGCAGGAGTGGACGGCCGTCGATATCGCCGTACACGCGGGTAGAAAACCTGGCGAAGGCGCGTACGTAGGCGGAGGAGGAGATCGCGGCTAAGACGACACCGGCGAGCAGGCCGAGCAGGTTTGTCGACGTGCTGGATAAAACCGTATCGACGGTGTTGAGCACGGTTTCGGTTTGGTTGACCGGCAAAATTCCGCCCAGGAAATCCCACAGCAGGTTTTCTAGCAGCTCGCGGTTATTCGCCATGATGAGCACACCGATGCCATAAAACACTAGCAGCGTTGGGGCTAGTGCCAGCAGCGTGAAATAGGTGAGCCCTGCGCCCATGTCCGGGATTTGTAGCCGGAGTGATTGCACCACGATGCGGCGGATCGTGTACCACCAGCCGACACGGGTCAGTTGTGGCCGTGGCGGGGGAGTGACGGGTTCTGCGCGGTGGGCGCCGGCCATGGTGGTAGCGTCCTAACGATCTCGGGGCTTAGGGGACCACCGTAGTGTACTGAAAAGCCACTGTGAGTGGTGGCAGCGGGGCGAGAAAGGAAATGAGCGGGAGCGTGGTGTCGTCTATAGTGGTGGGCATGAGTAAATCCACTGCCAAGGCAACTTTGCACACTAATCATGGCGATATCGTGATTGAGCTGTTCGGCAATCACGCACCAGTAACCGTCGAGAACTTCGTCGGTCTGGCCAAGGGAACCCAGGAATACTCCACCCAGAATGCACAGGGTGGCCAGGAAGGCCCGTTCTACGACGGCGCGATCTTCCACCGCATCATCGACGGTTTCATGATCCAGGGCGGCGACCCTACCGGCACCGGCCGTGGTGGCCCGGGCTACCAGTTCCGCGATGAGTTCCACCCGGAGCTTTCCTTCGACCGCCCATACCTGTTGGCCATGGCGAATGCCGGCCCAGGCACCAACGGTTCGCAGTTTTTCATCACCGTTGGCAAGACCCCACACCTGACCGGTGCGCACACCATCTTTGGTGAGGTCACTGATAAGGATTCGCAGAAGGTCGTCGACAAGATCGCTAAGGTTTCCACTGACCGCATGGATCGTCCGCATGACGACGTCGTCATCGAGTCCGTGGAGATTTCCGAGGAAGCATAAGCTCGCATAAGTTCTAGCTTTTACTGCTTGTACTTCGTAACCCGGAGTTGGCACACACAGTGTGTCGGCTCCGGGTTTTCTGTGCGGTGTGTACCTCGCTTTGGCACGATATTGGGGCTTATGGACAGTATTGACTGCCTATTGATCACTTATTCACCGCTAATTCACGGGGTTATCCACCGAAATGTATTGTGGACAGAACCCGGGAAGTTATCCACAGCTCTTGTGGATAATGTGGAAAACCATTGTTGTAATTTAGAACCTCAAGTTTCACTTGAATGTTATTTAGGCAGCTAGAGGCACAGATTCCCAGATTTTGTTCCGCAGCTTTGTTCACAGGCGGTGAAATGATGGTCTGTAGTTTGTCCACAATTCACGTTGTTCACAAATTAGTCCACAGCTTGTGGATAACTTTGTCGCCAACTTGTGGTTATTCAACAGAAAAATCCCCATAGTTATCCACAACAATTCACACATTGTGGACACCATGGGGATTATGAGAATCCTGGATGATACGCCGAGAAAGAGCGGGGGCGTTGCGTTGTTGTCGATGGACTGGGGCTACGCCGACTCGCCTGGCTCGGCGCAGCCGATAGAAAATTCCTCGTTGCGCTCCGGGTTTTCTGGGTAATCCAGCACCATCCGGGAGTAAATTCGGGCGTTATAACCACATTCTTCGCGCTTATCCAGCGTCAGCCGAACCGGGAACGTCTCGAATTCGCCATCGGCGCACAGCGGATCGCAATCATTGATCCACGCGGTGCCGGTGGCAGTAGCCGTATCAGCGCCCCAGTTCTCCCACTCGAGATCTTCCACGTAGTAGTTGTTATCGGCACATGCAGTGGAAATCATCTCCGGGCCTTCCAAGCCGGTGACGTGGACACAATCCACAATCGCGGTGGCAGCAACGTCGGTAGTGATCTCTGGCCCCACCAAACCGTGGACGCGTACTAACTGACCGGTTGCGGGAATAACCGAAAAACTCAGCTGATCCACGTCACGGATCACGGTCACGATTTCATCGTCGCCGTCGGTCGCAGATTGTTCCACACCAGCCAAGTCATTTCCGTCGAGCGAGGCCATCAGCTCATACAACGCTTTTTGTTGTTCGCTCGACAACGCCGGGTGCAACAGCAGCTTCAGCACACCACGTGCGGTGGAATCATCCACAGAATCTGCCAGCGCCCGCAGGCTGCCAACATCCGCGCCGGTGGCCTGCAGGTGCACTGGATCCACGGCTAAGCCCCGGTCTACGTTTTGTAATTCGACGGGTGCATTATTGCTCTGCGTCGTGGTGGTACGCACCTGCCCATCGGCGGAGACTTCGTACGCGGTAGACACGAACTCCTCGCCCAAGCGGTCGGTGCGCTCCAGGTATTCCTGCGCGGTGACGGCAATATCCGTGGCATCGGCGGCGTGCAGGGAGGATTCTCCAGCGGTGTGCAAGATTTCTTCTGCCGTGGCCGTCGTTTCGTGGCCATTGAACAGGCTCGGCAACAGGCCGGTACCCAGCGCGATCGCGCTGACGGCAGCGGCAGCACCCAGTAACCAGCGGCCGCGGTGGCCCCGGCCAGCTCCAGCACCAGCGCCAGAGCCAGCGCGCGCCCCACGACCGGCGTGGGCGTCGCCCAGAATCGCCTGCAGGTGTTTTTCGCTGCGGCGTCGTTCCAGCTCGGTCAGCTCGGGGTTGCGTACCGGGTTGGCGTCGGCAAGTTGCCGGGTGAGCTCGTCATCAAAGTGTGTCATTATGGCTGACCTAAATTTTCTGGTTCCAACGCTTCTTTGAGTCTGGTGCGTGCACGGTGCAGTTTCACGCGGGCATTATTTTCGGTGATGCCTAAACTGGCAGCGATATCCGGAATGCTCAACTGCTCCCACGCGTGCAGGGCGATGATGTCGCGATCCGCAAACGGCAGTGTGTTCAATGCGCGGTTGATATCAAGCGACAAATCCGCGACTTGGCTGAAGTCGTCGGCAGCAATCTGGTCAAGCTCTGCTTCTTCTTCCACGTGATCCTGGCGGGAGGATTTTCCGCGGTAATATTCCTTGACCACATTGCCGGCGATGCCATACAGCCACGGCAAGGGGCGCTGCGGGTTGTGCAACGAAGAAAAATTCGCCCATGCGCGCCCGAATACATCCGCGCAGTATTCCTCTGCGGCCGCAGCCGCGACGCGCCGACGAAGGTAAGCCAAAATCTGTGGGTAGTGTTCCCGGTAGATCGTGGTGAAGGCCGCCTGATCGTGCGGCGACCTGGAATCGCTGGTCACAAATAATTCCTACTGCGCGGGGTGCTTTGCGGGTACTAATGCAGGGGTTACCGTTAGGTCCGTTGCTTAGTTGATAGTAACGGTATCAGTCACGCCCGATGAGCAGGTGATGGTGGCGGTGGCGCCTTCGTCAGTGAAATCAGCCGGCAGGGTGACATAGCCGATCAGCTTGCCGACGTCTGCACCCGGAGACATGGTGGTGGACTCGCCGAAGCTGGTGTCCAGATCGGCGCGTACGTCCTGGCCTGGGCAGGTGGCTGCGATCAGAAGCTCTTCGCCCGGCTGTACGACGCCGTCGACGGTGACATCCAAGTTTTCGTTCTGGCCGGTGACCTCAAAAGCATTTTCGCTGAATGGCTCCTGCGCGGAGGTTGCCAGTGCGATGCCGCCACCGGCAATAGCTACGGCTCCGATGATTCCGGCGGTGATAGCAGTGCCACGAGTTTTCATGTTGTTTCTCCTTAACTCACGGGCGGAAAGTGCTTACGTCTTGTTTGTGTCGCTACACCCGGAGTTATTACACGCGGAGAGAAAAAAGTTTTCTTGGGCCGGTGTCACCGCATCCTTGTGGGTTTATGGGTTAAGTGGTAAACCTATTAACTAAGAAAGTTAGTGACCAGAAAGGAGGTGCTGCGCAGTGGCTATCTCGCAAACGGATCCGAGACCCTTATTCCAACAGATCGTTGATGAGCTCAAACATATGATTTTGCTGGGCAATCTCAAAGAGGGTGAGCGCGCACCATCGACGAATGAATTGTCCATACACCATTCCGTGAACCCCACCACCTCAGCAAAAGCGCTGACGTTACTCAATACTGAGGGCTTAGTGGAAAAGAAGCGTGGGGTTGGAATGTTCGTCACTGAAGGGGCGCGTGAGCGAATTCGTGAACAGCGGCAGCGCCAATTCCATGACAATTTTGTTGCCCCGCTTCTAGAAGAAGCACAGCTTCTTGGGCTCACCGTCGACGAAGTCATCGCAGATATGAAAGAGACCGAAAGCACTAGACCGCGAACAGCGGCAGAAATGAAAGGAGTATGACTATGGATACGTCGACGCGAATAATTGGCATCATTGGAGCCAACGGTGCCGGGAAAACAACATTTTTGCGCCGCCGTGCAGCGAATTCCTCATCCGTTGCACTATCGCTTTCTCTCATGGAAACCGAGCTTTTCGGACGCACAGCTCAAGACCATCTTCGCGTAGTACAGCGCGGATGGCAGAGACTGGATGCGGAAGCGGTGGAATCTTTATTGGATTTCCCACTTGCGACACGGATTCGGGATTTAAGCATTGGCCAGCGCCAACTACTCGTGACAGCTACTGCATTGGCAGCGAGAGAGCCATATATCTTTTTGGATGAGCCATTCAATGGCTTGGATTCATCGCAGCGTCAGAAATTGCATACCGCACTCATAACGCTTGTTTCGAGCACTGATGCTCCCGAAGAAATCCTTATCAGTTCGCATCACGCATCAGATCTAGCGACGATCGCATCTGAGATCATCACTCTGCGCGATTATCATGCAAGCGATGCGATCAGTATTGATGAGCTTCGTGACAATCATCCCGTATTGCGTGGTCCGAATGATGCCATAGCAGAATTGACCCGAGAAATGCCGATGGTCCGACAGAGTTCATTAGCTGGTTATAGGGAGGTAGTTCTCGCGCAGCCTCTCAGCGACTCTGCTCGTCGTCGCGCACACCAGCTCGCTATCGAGGTGAATTACCTCAACAATATCGAACTGCTCGATGCCGTAGTAGCTGAAACCTCGCGTTATTCAGAACAAGGGGACAGCTGGCCTGTGAATACAGAAACGAAGAATCCGAAGCAGAACAATCTCCTACTGAAGGGATAAAACATGAGATCACCATTATTTTTTGCTCCCACCGCGCCTTTTGCTTACGGAAGCTTGCTTCTCACCCTCGTGGTTATGGTGTTAGGAAGATTACGCCACATTGATGGTCACCTGTTGTTGTTCGCAACGTTCTTCAGTCTCACAGCAATTTTTACAGTCAGCGCCCGATCGAGCATCCCAGCGTTGAAATATAATGTTACTGCCCGTCGGTGGTGGTCTTCTGCTCTGTTAGCGGTGGTGGCGATAGCTAGTATTTTCAGTCTGGCGGTTATAGCGGTGACGATTTTCGGGCCACTTGGAAGTTCTTACCTGTATTTTTCCGGGGTGACCTCGTTTTTCACCGTGCTAGAAGATGGCGGAATTCCCGCTATGTCGGCAGCGGATAAATTGCCACTAGTTGTCGGGTTGTTTGCCACTTTCGCCAGCATTTTTAGCGCAGCTGGAGGGTTGGGGCTTGCCCTTGGAGTGGCGTCGAAGGTGGGTGCGACAGCAAAAGTTTGTCTTGCCGGAGGAGCCGCGGCTGCGCTGATGTTGGCATTTCTTTACCTAGCGGAACTGGCGAACCTAGCATTGAACAGCGCATCACCCGCAATGGTCATCTTCTATCTCACATTGACTTTAGTAGTCATCGGAGTGACTGCATTTGGCGTTCATCAATATCGCACCGAGTTGCGTGGTGAAGCTATCGCCAGACGCTATGGTCGCTAGCTCCAACTATGCCAGCTTTTAGCGCCAACCCATCGTCATCAACAAACCAACGATGAACAGGCCGAAGCCAATGCCGTAGTTCCAGGCCTGCAAATCCCGCATGAACGGAATCGACGGGCCAGCCAGGTAGTTGATCACGAGGTACAGCAGCCCAGCCAGGATGAAGAAAAACATCAGGCCCTTGTACCACTTTGGGGTGCCGCCGGTGTTGATCTTGACCGGGGTGCGGCTGGCGCTGGACGACTGGCCGGAAAACTGGTTACTAGACTGTGAGACCTTTGCCTTAGGCATGATGCACCTTCATCAAAATCGTCGTTGGGTTAGGGATAGTTTAATGCTGTTTAGTGTAACAGCGCCGCCACCTGATCAGCAGGACGACGACGCCGTTGACTCTACGCTGTTGGCTGTGCTCGGTTACGGAATTGGCCGTGCTCGCTTATCGAACCAGGGCGCGCAGGTTGAACTCGTAATAGCGCACCCGGATCTCTTGGTCCTTGCGGATCGTATCGCCTGGCGCCGGGTCCGTGACCGAAACCAAGCCTTGATCGGTCACCACTGCTGTATCAACCGGTTCCCCAGTGATCAGCTTCGATTCGCTGCCTTCCCAACCAGCATCACGCAGCGCAGATAGCGCCTGTCCGTGGTTTTTATGCGTGATATCCGGCATGTGCATCAGCGCGCCATTGGAAACTTCTACCCGCACATCCGAACCTTCCGGACGCTTAGTTCCCGCACCATCCACGCTGAGTACGCGGTCGGCTGGTTCCAAAGAATCGACGAACTGTGGCTTCGGCACAAAGCCCAACGATTCCAGGGTTTCTCGTGCCTGATTCCAATTCATACCGGTCAGGCTAGGCACGCGCACATCCACGATTTCTGGGCCCCGCGAGATCGTCACCCGCACCTTGGAACCCTTCGGCAAGCTTGCGCCAGCGGCTGGTTCGTGGCGGGTAATCCGGCCCTGCTCCACGGAGTCTGAAAACTCCTCGTCAACATCCGGTTCCAGTTCCAACCCGGCGTCGGCAAGCGCAGCCGAGGCCTCTTGTGGGGTCATGTTCACCAAACGTGGAACCTGGGTATCTTCCTTACCCGTCGACACCGTCACGGTTACCGTGGTGTTGCGCTGCAATTGCGAACCAACACTCGGATTGGTGCGCACGACGTGGTGTTCTGGAATCTCTGGATCGGGCGCGTCGACGATTTCTGGGCGCAGGCCAACCTCTTCCAGCTTCGCGATGGCCTCGTTGCGTTCCAGGCCAATGATATTCGGCAATGACACGGTTTCTGATTGCGCGACGTTATCCGACTGCCTGCGCGAGTCCCGGTCGTTGAGCACACTCCAGGCATAGCCAGCGCCAATCACCAGCAGCGCAATCACAATAAACGTGACTAACCAGCGGACATGGCTTGATGGTTTCGCCGTTGTCGCCGTTGGGGGTGCCGCGTGCGCGCCCGGGGCATTGGCCGGTAACGCTCCCGCTGCACCGGCGGCCATGCCAGCTGCACTAGCTGGGCCTGCCGCACCGGACATCGCGGTTTCTGGGTACGCCTGCTGCGGTTGTGCAGCACGAGTTTCTGGATAACCCACGGTTTGGGTGGGGAATTGCTCCTGCGACGGTGCCACATGCGCGCGGGCCGCCTGAGTCACGGAACCACGAGACAATAGCTCGAGATCCTGGCCCATCTCGGCCGCGGATTGGTAGCGATCCCCCGGGTGTTTCGCCATGGACGTCATGACCACGGCATCGACATTCAGCAATGAGGTCGGCGACAGATCCACATCTGCCATGCGTTCCGACGGCGGGGTGACGTCTTCTTGCACGTGCTGATACGCCACGGCAAACGGGGTTTCGCCCTGGAAAGGAGTATTGCCAGTAATGGTCTCGTAGAGGACACAACCCAGCGCATACACATCAGAACGTGCGTCCGCATTCTTGCCGCGGGCTTGCTCCGGCGACAGGTACTGCGCGGTACCAATCACGGCAGAAGTCTGCGTCATCGCCGAGGTGGAATCATCCAACGCGCGGGCGATGCCGAAGTCCATCACCTTCACCATTCCGGTGTTGGTGAGCATAATATTCGCCGGTTTGATATCACGGTGGATAATCCCGGCATCGTGGCTGGCCTGCAGAGCAGAACACACCGGCTGCAGGATCTCGGCGGCCTCGTGCGGGCTCATCGGCCCGTCGTTACGCAACAAATCCCGCAGCGTAGACCCGTGAATACGCTCCATGACAATGTACGGAATGCCGATACCGTCGATGGTTTCTTCGCCGGTGTCGTAGACCGCCACGATATTCGGGTGGTTCAACTTCGACGAGTTACGGGCTTCGCGACGGAAGCGCTCACGGAAGTTCATATCCCGCGCCATTTCGGAACGCAGCATCTTCACCGCTACATCACGGCCCAACAAGGTATCTTGCGCCGCGTACACGTCGGACATGCCGCCGCTGCCGATGATCTCGCCTAATTCATAGCGCTGCGCCAAGCTGTAATTCATTGTTATTCCGTCTCCTGCTCAGCCGCGCCCTGTGGGCGGGATCCACCAGATTGCTGGCCATTTCCGGCGTTACCCTGCCCAGCCTGACCGTATCCGGCGCCGTTGCCTGCACCCTGGTTTGCACCCTGGCTAGCGCCGCGGTTTGTGCCCTGGTTTGTACCTCGGTTCGTACCGTGGTTTGCACCCTGGTTTGCACCGTGGCCGGATTGCCCGCCACGCTGGCCCACGCCCGAGGTGGCATCGGAGGTATCTTGGCCGCCACCGGTGCCCGCATTACCACCGGATTCGTTACCGGCATTGCCGCCACCTTGACCACCCTGGCCGCCTTGACCACCGTAACCGCCCTGGCCACCCTGGCCGCCTTGCTGGCCCGGTTGTTGATTCGGTCCCTGCGGCGCGTTGCCGCCGCCGGTGCCTGCGCCGCCACCAGTGCCATCACCAGCGCCGGTTCCGTTGCCACGGCCGTGACCAGACCCGCCACCGGTGCCTTGGCCACCGGATCCTTGGCCAGCACCCGAACCTTGCCCGGAGCCGCCCGAATTACCAGAACCGCCGGAACCACCCTGGTTGGCTGGTGGGTCCACCCATTCGGTCACGATCACCGGATCAGTCTCGGTAGGTGGTGTCGACGATGCCGGTCGCGGGTCGCGATCCAAAATCCCGTCCAAGGCATTGCTATAGGTTGCCATGAACCACAGAGCAATAGCGGCAATACCAGCGATCACGACGGCGACAAACATTCCGCAACCAAAACCAGCCCCGGCACCCGAGCTCTTCTTTTGGTGCACCGGCTGTACGGGAACCGCCTGCCCGGTGCCCGTGTATGGCTGGCCGACGGCCGGTTGCTGCACCTGCGCAACGTGGGCGGCCGGAGCCGGAACCGGCTGCGGGGTACGCGGACGCGCTGTCGACGGGCTGGCCGTGCGCGCGTTTGTCACCTGGCTTAACTGTTGGGTCGACGCCGACGGTGCTGGTTCTTGCGCCACCGTCGCCAAGGCTGCCGATTTCGGTGCTGGTGGGCGCTGGCCCAACCGCACCTTGGAAGCGGCCACGGCAAATTCATTGCCATCGGCAAACCGTGTGTGCGCATCCTTGCGCAGCGCAATCCCAATCAATTCGCGCGCCGGGGCGCTGACCTGCGTCGACAAGGCCTCAGGTGCCTGGTTAATGTGCGCGAGCGCCACGGACACGGAAGAATCACCGTGGAAGGGGCGTTTACCCGCTAGCATTTCGTAGCCCACAACGCCCAGCGAATACACATCCGATGCCGGGGTCACCGAGTGGCCTTGTGCCTGTTCCGGCGAGACGTATTGCGCGGTACCGACCACCATGCCGGTGCGGGTCAGCGGGACGGCCTCGGCGGCTTTCGCGATACCGAAATCGGCGATTTTTACCTGCCCGTTTTGCGTGACCAGCAGGTTGCCCGGCTTGATATCGCGGTGCACCAAACCCATGCGGTGGATGATGGACAAACCATGTGCGGCCTGTTCCAGCACGTCGAGCGCGAGCGATTCATCCAGGTTGCCCTCGCGCTGCAGCAGATCCGCCAACGATTCGCCGCGGACGTATTCCATGACGATGAAGCAGAACGTGTGGCCATTATCTTCTGTGACCTCACCATAATCGTAGGTGGCGACCACATTGTCCGACTCGATGGAACGCGCGGCATCGGCCTCGTTGCGGAAGCGATCCAAAAACTCGTTGTTATCGGAAAACTCCGGCCGCAGAATCTTGATGGCTACTTCGCGGTCGTTGGCGTGATCGTCGGCAAGCCACACCGTGGACATGCCGCCGTGGCCAATCACCCACTGCAGCTCATACTCATCGCCGACCAGCGCCTGAATGCTTTCGCGGTTGTTCACATCAGCCATAAATTACTGCCCCCTACCAAAGTCGAGCAGAGCCCGGCCCAGTGGTGCGGCAACAGAGCCGCCGGTAGCACCTTCGCCTTGGCCGCCACCGTTTTTGACGACGACAGCAACCGCCAAGTCTGCATCCGGCAGGTATGCCACGTACCAGGTGTGCGGGGCGGAGCCTTCTGCGTGTTCTGCGGTACCCGTCTTGGACGCCACATCGGGAGCGGAAGCACCGGCGGTGTGTTGTTCCGAGGCCCGCATCATTTCCTCGATGGTTGCTGCGGTTTCTTCTGGGATCGCGCGGTTGAGCGACTGCGGCTTTATGGTCTTGATATCGCGCAGGTTAGAACTGGTGATCTTGTCGACGACGTACGGTTTCATGCGTTCACCGTCGTTGGCGATGGTTGCTGCCATCACGGCTGCCTGCAGCGCGGACATGGTGACGTCGCGCTGTCCGATTGAGGACTGACCCAGGGCGGCTTCATCCGGCAGGTCGCCGAGTGCGCCCGGTGAGGTCGGAATGCCCAGGTCATAGGTTTCTCCGATGCCGAATGCGTGCGCGGTATCGCGCAGCGCGTCGGTGCCGATGTCGATGCCCATTTCGACGAAGGCAGTGTTGCACGAATACTGGAATGCAGTCAGCAAACTCACCGCATCTGAACCGGCGCATGCTTGACCGGCGTAGTTGGTCAACTCGGTGGTGGTATTTGGCAGCGTGATCGCCGGGGCACCGGTCAGGGTGGATTCCGGCCCATAGCCAGCCTCAATACCAGCGGCGGCGGTGATGATCTTGAAGATCGAACCCGGAGGCAGCGTTTCCTGGGTGGCATGGTTCAGCAGAGGGTTACCCTCGGTGCTGGTCAGCTCCGCCCAGGCTTCCTCTGCGCCCTCGCCCACCAGGGCGTTTTGGTCGAAGCTTGGGGTCGACGCCATGGATTTGATTGCGCCGGTCGACGGCTGGATAGCCACCGATGCTCCCTGGTAGCCCATCTCTGCCAGTTGCTGGTACGCGAACTGCTGCATATTCGGGTCGATGGTCAATTCCAGGTTGGCACCGTTGGGTTGCTTACCGGTGATCACATCGCGCCAATTGGTGCTTAACAGCGAAGGATCCGTGCCATTCAGGATTTCGTTGTGCGACTGTTCCAGATGGGAAGCACCGAACAGGTCCGAGAGATAACCAACCGTGGTGCTAAAAGCCGGTGGGTTGGTGGGGTAGTTGCGCGTATACGTCTCATCCGCGTTCGGCAGCGATTCCGCCAGCACTTGGCCACCGGCAGAAATTTGTCCACGCGCGATGGTTTGCGAATCGTAGAAACCGCGCTGGTTGGCGGGGTGGTTGGCGTATTTGTCTTCCTGGAATGCCTGCACGACGGTCAGATTGATCAGCAAAATGATGGTCAAAATGATCGCGAATACGGCGACTAGGCGAATAGATCGGTTCATCGTTTCGCCTCCTGCGAGTAGTGCGATGACTGTGCGGATTGCTGCATGTGGAAGACACCGGTGTGTTCCATTCCCGGTGCGTTGCCTGCGCCCGACTGAGCTGCGCCCGGCTGTGCTGCGGCAGGCCCACCAGCGTTGGCCGCATTTCCGGTGGCTTCATCCGCTGGACGACGCGCGGCATTCGAAATGCGCAGCAGAAGTGCCAGCAACACGTAGTTTGCCATCAGCGAGGAACCACCAGCGGACATAAACGGGGTGGTCAGACCGGTCATCGGCAGCAGGGCAGTGATGCCGCCGACGACGACGAAGATCTGGATGGCCATCGTCAGCGAAAGGCCGGCGGCTAGCAGCTTGCCGTAGGAATCGCGGACTTTCAGCGAGGTGTGGAAACCACGCGATACCAGCAGCGCGAATAAGATCAACACGCCTGCCAGACCTATCAAGCCGAGTTCTTCACCGATGGCGGCGAGGATGAAGTCCGTCCACACCACCGGGATGATATCGGGGTGTCCTTCGCCCAAACCGGTGCCGGTGACGCCGCCCCAGGACAAGCCGAATAGGGACTGAGACAGCTGGAAACCGGTGCCGTCGACGTCGTCAAGCGGGTTCCGGAAAGCGGAAAAGCGATCTTGGATTTTCGCCGACAGCGAGTACACAAAAGCGCCACCGACGGCGGTCAGGCCCAAGCCGATGATCAGCCAGGACCAGCGACCGGTGGCCATAAACAGCATGCCCAGCACGGTGCTAAACAGCAGCAGCACGGGGCCGAAGTCGTTGGATACCGCCATGATCAAAATCGCGATCGCCCAGACCAGCAAGATCGGGGCGAGGTCGCGCAGACGTGGGAAAGAAATACCGAAAAATCGGTAGCCCGCGACGGTAAACAGTGCGCGTTTTTGCACCAGCAATTGGGCGAAAAACATCAACAACAGGATTTTAGAGAATTCACCCGGCTGCAGCGTGAAGCTACCAATCTGGATCCAGATGCGGGCATCGGCGTTGATGGACGTCGGCCACACCAGCGGCAGCGCCAACAACACCAAACCCAGGGCACCCAGCAGATAGGAATAACGGGTGAGCACCTTGTGATCCCGCACGATGATCAGCACCGCGATCAACAGTGCGACGCCAACCACCGACCACATGATTTGGCGGTTGGCCAGGCCTAAGTCTTTTGCCGCGTCGATGCGGTATACCATGATCAAACCCAGCCCGTTGAGCAGGCTGACCACCGGCAACATGACCTGATCGGCGTACGGCGCCCAGATCGTCAGCGCGATATGCGCCACGGCAAACACGCCGACGAACCCGCCGACGTAATACAGAAACTGCACCGATAGCGTCGCGCCCTGAGACAACTCAAAGCTGGCCAAAGTGGCGGCAAACGCGATGGCTGCGACGATGAGCAAGCCTAGTTCTGTCGAGCGAATGAATACTCGGGACATTTAGGACACCTCCCTGCAGTTCACGCCCGGGGTGGAAAGCCCACCGTCGTCGGCAGAATCTGCGCCTGCGTGCTCGGCTTTGTCGGCGCGGTTCACGCACACCGGCAACGCCTTATCGGATAACCGCTGCAGCTGGTCTGTGACCTCGGAATAAGAGCCGGAATCCAGGTGATCGATCGAACCGCGCACGGAACCCGGCAGGTCTGTCAACGAAAATGGGTGGCAATCGCCGGCGGGTTTCTCGCCAAAATCGGTGGTGCGTACTTCGTCTTTTTCGGTCAAGCACACGCGCTGGTAGGGCTCATGCAAGTCTTGCCCGAATAGGGAAAAATCTACGCCGCGTTCGATGATCAGCTCATCAGAATCGGTGGTGGCGATGTAGTACTTGTTTTGTGATGACGAATACGCCCACCAACCGCCGCCGACTACGCCGGCGAGCAGGATTAACACCACGACGGCTAGCGCCCAATTACGTCCGCGTTTACTGGGATGATCGGCGGATTCGTCAGCACCAGGGCCGTTGGCTTCCGCGCTGCTTTTCCCCGCGTCGTGGGCGTCGTTCTTGCTCACGTCCTGCGCTTGTGGCTCTACCACCTGCGGGCGACGGCTCAATGCGGCCGCCCGGCCTGCGGCGGTATCTGGGTGGGCGCGTTCAGCCTCTGGCAACGCCAGCGCACCGGCGCTTACTGGGGCGTCCGGCAACGTGGCAGTGTCGTCATCACCAGCGACAACATCAGCTACCACGACGGTGACGTTATCTGGGCCGCCTGAACGCAGCGCCAGATCAATCAGGCGCGTGGCGGCCTGTTCCGGGGTGCCTTCCCGCAACGTGGTTTCGATGGTGTCGGAGGTGACGGGATCAGACAATCCGTCCGAGCACAGCAGTAAACGATCGCCAGGCTTGGCGTCGAGAATCCGCAACGTCGGATCCACCGGGCGACCGGTATAGGCCTTCAAGATCAACGATTTTTGCGGGTGCGTGGACACATCTTCCGGCTTCAAACTGCCGGAATCCACCAAGGACTGCACATAAGTATCGTCGATGGTGATTTGTTCCAGCTTGCCGTCGCGAAGGCGGTAGCCGCGCGAATCGCCCACATGGCACATGCCAAACGTGGTGCCGTTAAACATCAGCGCGGTACAGGTGGTACCCATGCCCTCGGTTTCGGGGCGTTGCCGCACGGTATCCGCGATTGCTGCGTTGGCATCATCGGCAGCTGTGCCCAACAGGGCAAGCATGTCATTGTCACCTGGGTCGCGGTCCAGGCGCTGCATGGTGGTGACCAGCAGCTGGGAGGCAACTTCCCCGGCGGCGTGGCCACCCATGCCGTCGGCAAGCACCAAAAGATTCCGGCCGGCGAAGGCGGAATCTTCGTTGTTAGTACGAACAAGACCGCGGTCCGAAGCCGCGGTGTAGTTCAGTTTCAGTGAATTTGTCGATGGAGACATCTATGGCACCAGCCTCAGTAGTGAACGCCCCAGTTTAATATCAGTTCCCACGGCGATGCGTTCTGGCTGGTCAATGCGGGCGCCAGAGACGAAGGTGCCGTTTCGGGAGTCCAAATCCTCGACGAACCATTCGCTGCCACGGCGGAACAGCCGGGCGTGGCGCGACGAGGCGTAATCATCACCGACGACGAAATCACAATCTGGTGCCCGGCCGACGGTGAACTCCTCTAGCGAACTAATTTGCATGTGCGAGCCACGCAAAGGCCCTTCAATCACCGTGATTTGGGCGGCTGGCTTGCGGGAACGTGGAGCCGGTGCCACAAAACCAGTGTTGCTTGCGGCCTTTGGTGCGGTGCCCGCCGCAGCGAACTTGGCGTCGCGGCGCATGGCATTAAGCGCCACCAGAATGAACAGCCACAACAGCACTAGTAGGCCGATGCGTAGCCCAAACACGAGGACTGAATCCATGGTGGCCTTCCTTCGCTAGGAGTCGGGATTAAGAATTAGGGTAAGTAATACGGACTTCAATATGAGAGTGTCCCACAGTAATGACGTCTCCGTCAGCTAGGAGCCAATTTTCGATTGGTGTGTCATTCACAGTTGTGCCGTTGGTCGACTGCAGGTCTACCAGGATGGCATCGCGGCCGTCCCAGGTGATCTCCGCGTGCTGCCGGGACACGCCGGTGTCTGGGATGCGTAGGTCGGCGTCGTTGCTGCGTCCGATGACGTTGGAGCCTTCTTCCACCAAGTAGCTGCGCGAAGAACCATCTTGCAGCATCAGGGAGACGCGGGTGGTTTCTTCTTCTGGCTGCCGATTCTGGCTTTCCCGGTTTTGCTTGTCGACGTCTTCGCTCCGGAACATCGTCGTCGTGGCGTCTTGTGCTGCCGGTTGGTTCGATCCGGCGGAATACGGGGAGCTAGTCATGGCAGGGGATTCCTCCTGTTGGCTGCTGGTGCGGTGACCAGTGCCATCGTTTTCGGGATTATCGTTATCGTCATGGGTGATGATGGCGTCGAAGCCGGAGTGGTCTACCGGCTGCGCATCAGCAAAAGATGAGACCCGTAGCTGACCGGTGCGCAGGCCGGATTCTTCGGCGATGCGCACGATCACGGGGCCAAAGGTTTCCATGCCCTCATTGCGTAAGAAACGCGCCAGCTGGTCCGCCAGGCTGATGGGCAGTTGCCTGTCTCGGGAAAGATTCTCCAGGTCCTTCGAGGAAACTCCCACGGCGTACACGTTGGGAACGTAGCCGCGGGCGGTCGCGGAAAGATTATCTTGGGCTTCTTGTTTGAGAAGCTCTTCAATTTCCGCTGGCACGACCTTGCCGCCGAAAATCAGGGCAATGCCGTTGTCGAGGCCGCGCTGCATGGCGCTGTCGAGCTTGGCAAACCGGGACATTAATGCCATTGCGCGAGCCCTCCTTTCTGGATCCGAATACTGGGTGTTTCTTTCAGTCAACCTTGCGGGTATCCGCGATTGATGGAAGCTGGCTGAAAACCAAGTGTGTCCCAGTATAAAGTGTCCTAGGTCAAAAAACGTAAGTCAGCCCGGTGTGGTTAGCGGGTTTTTGCAGGATTTTTCCGGAATTTCTTCCTGGGAAATACTGCGATTGAGCTGCTGATTTGCTAATTAGTGCGGGAATCGTGTTATCTTCATTAAGTCGCCAAGTCAGACACTGCGTGTTTGGCACTATTGACACCCAGCCCGGGTGGCGGAATTGGCAGACGCGCTGGCTTCAGGTGCCAGTGTCCTTATAGGACGTGCGGGTTCAAGTCCCGCCCCGGGCACAATATTTTACCAGGTCACAGGGTTGCACTAGCAATCTAGTGGTCTGGTTTTTCTGTTGCCAGGCAAGTGGAGTAGGGGTTTAAGCCGTTGAACCCGGGGTTTAGCCTGGGTTTAGCCCTGGGCGACCTCTTTTTGCCGACTTTTTGGCGTTTAACCCGACTTTTTGGTGCCTTGCGTTGGCAGATGGTGCATTTTTGCAAATAGGGACTAAAAAAGGTGGGTTTAAGGCGCACTATTTGTAAAAATGCACCATTAACCAACTAGCGGTGGCTTACCCCGACCGATTCGCGGATTACTTGTAAACCAAACCCCGAATTGGGCTTCGAGGGGGGCTTTTGTTTGCTTGCCATCCCCTTGAGTTCAAGGAGGGCGTCACGGTAATCATACTTTCGGTCGAAATTTCCGATTTTGGTGTGGCAAACCTTGTTTTACCCACGTCATTCCAGTTAGGCTAAGGCTAACTTAATAAGGTGAGACTCAGACGTCGGCACGCAGATCACAGCAGATCATGTTCACAGTAGACCATGCTCACAGCAGATCATGCTGATCACAGTAGCCACGTAGCCAGAGTCTGACGACGAAGGGAAACACCAATGCCTACCGCGACTACCACGCTCTTTGAGCACACCACGCAGCAGCCACTCTCCAAGCAGCTGCGCGAACACACCCTTGCGGCCCACGAGGATGCAGAGACCTCGGATTTCATGCACCGGCTGCTGAAAGGCCAGCTCGGACGAGACGCCATCGCTGAATACCACGCGCAAATGTGGTTCATCTACGATGCTCTTGAGCACGCCGTGCGTACCGTGGCAGACAGCCCAATCGGTGCCAATTTTGCAGACCCTCGCCTAGAACGCCGCATGGCGCTGGATTCTGACCTGGTCAGCATGGCTGGACGTAACTGGGGTGAACAGGTGCGCGTCATGCCAGCGACCGCAGCGTATGTCGAGCGCATCGAAAAGATGGACGTGCCCGGCAACGAAGTCCGTATCCTTGCACACCACTACGTGCGTTATCTTGGCGACGTGTCTGGTGGCCAGGTTATCGCGCGCATGTTGCAGCGCCACTACGGCATGGGTGAGCAGGAGCTCAGCTTCTACGACTTTTCCGCGCTCGGAAAACCCAAGCCGTACCGCGATTCCTATCGCTCGATGCTTGACTCCCTGGTGCTGACAGACTCCCAGCGCACAGAGCTTCTCGACGAGGCCGTCGCCGCTTTCCAATGCAACTTTGACCTTTTCGCTGCCTTGTCGGCTCGGTTTCCCGGTGAGGCTCCGGTAGAAAGCTAGTATGGCCTGGATTAACTCCAAGAATAACCCCAAGAATAGCTCCCAGAATCTGGTCACGAATCTCTCCCAGAATTCAGCCCACAGCCGGCCGCAGAGTATCCGCCGCCGCTGGCTTCACGCCCCCGCCTTCGTTGCCGCCTGTGCGGTAGCCGGGTTGGGGGTTTCGGCATGCGCGTCGTGGGATGAGCCTTCGGCGCACCAGAATCTCACAAAAGACGTCGTCGACAATGGCAATGCGGCCGACCCGCGCAGTTTTCAGGGCGGCACTATCGTCTCGGACCTCGATGAAGTAGTCCCGGTGACTAATTCTCCGGCACCACAGCTTCCGGTGTCGGTCACCGACGCTGATGGTTATGACGTCGTCGTCGAGGATGTTTCCCGCATTTTGGCGATTGATTTTTATGGCACGTTTACCAAAACTGTTCGCGGGCTGGGCTTGGCGGATAACCTCGTCGGGCGCACCGTTGCGTCGCAGGAAAAGTCTCTGGCTGACCTGCCGGTGGTCACCCATGGTGCGCACGCGTTGAATGCCGAGGCGATCCTAGAGTTGAACCCGAGCGTGCTGGTGATTAATCACTCGATTGGCCCGAGCGAGGTCATTGACCAGGTGCGCGCGGCCGGAGTGACCACCGTTGTGCTGGAGGAAGATCGCAGTCTGGAAACCATGGGCGCGCAGATCCGCCGGATGGGTGAGGTTTTGGGTGTTGCCGACGAAGGCGAGGCGCTCGCCCAGCGCAGTGAGGAAGAACTGGACGACGCCAAGGCTGCGATTGCGCAGATCGCTCCGAAGGACCCGCTGCGCATGGCGTTTTTGTATGCCCGCGGGGAAAGCGGCGTGTTTTATATCTTGGGCCGCGATTCTGGCACTGATGATCTGATTGAAGGTATCGGCGGTATTGATGCGGCCACGGCGAATGGTATTGGTTCGCAGTCTCCGGCCAGCCCGGAAGCCCTCGCGGAGTTAAACCCGGAGGTCTACATCATGATGTCTGGCAGTTTGCGTTCCATCGGCGATATTGAGGGCTTGCTGGATCGCCCGGGCGTGGCACACACCATCGCGGGGCAAAAACAGCGAGTGATTGCGCTTCCCGACGGGCAGGCGTTGGCTTTTGGTCCACAATCAGGGCAGTTGCTGTTGGCAACGGCAAAGGCGCTCTATCATGACGAATCGTGATGGATAGTCAGCACACGCACCAAGTTTTGCGCACCCGGCACCGTAACCGGGTGCTGTTGTTTGTCGTGCTCGCGGTTGTCCTCGCCGGCGGCATGCTGGCCTCGTTGGTGATAGGCCAATACCGGGTGCCGCTTGCTGAACTGCCGCGCATTCTGTCGGTGGGCCCGTTGGGTGCGCAGGCGATGGATGAATCCGTGATTTGGCAGATTCGCCTGCCGCGCTTGTTGCTGGGTGTGCTGGTGGGTGCCGCCCTGGGGGTGGGTGGCGCGCTGATGCAGGCCGTGTTCGCGAACCCGCTGGCGGAACCGTCCGTGATTGGTGTGACCGCCGGTGCCGGCGTGGGTGCTTCCGTGGCGATCGTGCTGGGCATTACGTGGTTTGGTGCGACGACGGTTCCGGCGTTCGCGTTTGTGACCGGGTTGCTGACCACCTGGTTGGTGTACCAGCTAGCCCGAATGGGCGGACGCATACGGGTGGTGAACCTCGTGCTGGTGGGCATCGCGGTCAACGCGGTGGCCGGGGCGCTGATCTCGTTTTTTATTTTTATCGCGCCGACGAGTTCGCGTGAGCAGGTGGTCTTTTGGCAGATGGGTTCGTTGTCCGGGGCCAAGTGGGCGCATCTTTCCGTCGTCGCGGTGCTGACCGCCGCGGGTATTGCCTTGGCGTTGGTGCTCGTCGGCAAGCTTGATGTGCTCGCGCTGGGAGATCGCGCGGCTGGGCACATCGGAATTGATGTTTCCCGGTTGCGGTTTTGTGCGTTGGTGTTGGCGACGCTGCTGACAGCTGGTGCGGTTGCTTATGCCGGGTTGATTGGGTTTGTTGGGCTGGTGGTGCCGCACATCATTCGCACGGTGGCTGGTCCGTCGAATCGGATTGTGCTTCCGGCTTCGGCACTCGGTGGTGCGGTGTTGATTGTGCTGGCCGATACCGCTGCGCGCAGCATCATTGCTTTCGCGGACCTGCCGATCGGCATTTTCACCGCGTTGGTGGGCGGGCCGACGTTTTTCATTTTGCTGCGTGCGATGATGCGGAGGGGGCTTGCGTAATACTTGGTGGCCAGCATGGCAATGTCGCGGCCGAAGGCTTAAGCAGCAGAACCAATAAACTTCGTCACCAGGGACCAGTACGCGCGCACCGTCAGGTCCAGGTCCTCGACCGCCAAGCATTCGTCGTGCGAGTGCAGCTGCCGGTTCGCCTCGAACAGGGTGCGCTCGCGCCCGTGCAGTGCAAAGCCGTAACCGACCCCGCCCAACCGGCGGGCAAAGCGCAGGTCGGAACCGCCGGTGGCTAACACCGGGATCACCGGAACGTCCGGGAAAAACTCGCCGATGGTCTCCACGATGGCCTCCCACAATGGGCCTGCGGCGGGTGATTCTGAGGCCGGTTCGACGATCAGGTGCTCGATCTCGACGTCGTCGGCAAGATCACCCAAACCTTCCCGCAGCAGCTCGTCGATATCTTCTTGGGTTTGCCCAGGTAGCGGGCGGATATCCATTTCCAGGTAGGCATCGGAGGGCAAAACGTTGATGGCACCGCCGGCGCGCAGCACGGTCTGCGACATGGTGGTGTGCGAAAACGCGTGCGCATAACCGGCGAGCTGACCGAATGCCTCGTATGCCTCCTCGGAAGCGCCTGCAAGCAGCGCTTTTTCTGTGTCCGGATCAAAGCGGAACGCGCGCACAAAACCCTGCCAGGTCTCGCTATCGAGCATCGGCGGGGTAATGGCGGCAATGCGGCGAGCAACCTCGGCGATCTTGACGACGGCGAAGTCCTTGCCATACGGCGTGGAACCATGACCGGCATCGCCACTGATGCGCACGCGACGCTGGCCGGCACCCTTCTCGCCGACGTTGATGACAATGGCATCCGAGCCATCACGCACTGGCAGGTGCGAACCGCCGGTTTCCGACAAGCAGTTCTTCCAGGAAAAAGCCTCCGGCTGGTGTTCGGAAATCCACTTGGCACCCAAACCGCCGCGGGCTTCCTCGTCGGCAAGCGCCACAAACGTCAGGGTGCCGGTGGGTTGACCGCGCCGGGCGATCTCGCGGGTAACTGCCGCCATGGTGGCGGTGATAAACAGCATGTCCATCGCGCCGCGGCCGTAGATAAAACCGTCGATGACCTCTGCGCCGAACGGGTTGGTGGTCCATTTCGGCTCGTCGACGGGCACGACATCGATGTGGCCGAGCAGGGTGAGCGGCTCGGCAGCGGGATCGGAACCTTCCACCGTCACCGCCAGGGACGTCCGGTGCGGGTGTGGTTCGAATTTCTCGGTGGAAATGCCGGGGGTGTCGGCGAAGAACTTCTCCAGGGTGGCGACGTTGCGTTCCTCGGTGCCGGAATCGGCGGTGAGATCATTGACGCAGCCGTTGCGGATCAGTTCTTGCAGCAGGGTGAAAGTGTCGTCGTACAGGCTCATAGGGGCCAGGGTAGTGGTTGCGGGCTATTCCAGGTATTTGCTTGGTACGCCGAATTTCTGCAGTTGCTCAGCGTTCCACCCGGCCTCGGCTTTCGCCTTGGCGCAGACGTGGGTGAGCTGTTCTTCCTGGCTGGGAATCCGGCGCATGCGGCTTAGTAGCGTCGTCAAGGTTTCTGGCGTGTCGTGGAAGGCGGCCCAGGCGATGGCGGTGGCCATGTGCTCCAGGATGTAGCCGCGTGGGGTTTCGGCGTGTTGCGGCTTTGCTGCGCGCTTGCCGCCGCCTTTCGGGCGCACGTGGAGTTCTTGGTGGCTAATGGCGGCGATCTCACCGTCGGGGTTTTGCAGCATGCAGCTAAATGGCAGGTTGCAGTAGCCGTCTTGCTCGATGGTTTCGGAGACCCAGTCGACTAATTCTTGGGGGAATTCGACGTCGATGCGCACGCCGTTGCGCCCCGGCTTGAGGTATTGGAAGGATGCGGAGCGAGTCCAGACCTCGAAGCCGTTGCCGATGCGACGTTGCAGCAGGGTTCCGACCATCACGTCGGCCATGGAAAAGAGGGTGCCGCCGAAGGCAACGCCGTGCATGTTGACGTTTTTCCAGGTGCGGTTCCAGACGATCTTCGCGTAGGAGGCGTCGGCGGTGATTTCTTCGATGCGGATTCCGGAGGCGCGGAGGGGTGGCCAGAGGTTGAGAATGCGACGCAGGCTGTCGGGGCTGGACATCATGCGCTTGACCAATCGTTTTTGTAACGAAAGTGGTTTTGTGGTGCGGTTTTCGGGGCTGATGACGTTCTTTAATTTCATGAGTATTTAGCTTACGTAAGATGTGCCAGAGTTGTCCTAGGACACAATTGGGGGTGCTTTACGACGCCTAGTGGGCGTGTTAATTGAACGGTGTTTAAGGGCTGTGATTAGGATAACGGCATGAGCATTGTTGATATCGCCCGGGAGAAAGCACTGGAGCAAGGCGTCGGCCTGAGCCAAGACGAGCTACTGCAGGTTCTGCAGGTTGATGATGAGACTCTGAAGGAAATCGCCGACATCGCCCACCAAACCCGCCTGAAATGGTGCGGCCCCGACGTCGAAGTCGAAGGTATTATCTCGCTGAAAACCGGCGGCTGTCCAGAAGATTGCCACTTCTGTTCGCAGTCTGGCCTGTTTGAATCGCCCGTGCGTGCGGTGTTGCTGAATATTAATGAACTCATTGAAGCCGCCAAGCGCAACCAAAAGGTGGGCGCCACGGAATTCTGCATCGTCGCCGCCGTGAAAGGCCCGGATGAGAACCTGGTGCGCCAAGTAGAACGCGCCATCCCACGCATTAAAGAAGAAGTCGATATCGAAATCTCTTGTTCGCTGGGCACCGTCACCCGTGAGCAGGTGGAACGCTTCAAGGCCGCGGGTGCGACTCGGTATAACCACAACCTGGAAACCGCGCGTTCGCACTTCCCGAACGTCGTGACCACCCACACCTGGGAGGAGCGCCGCGAGACTCTGCAAAACGTGCGCGATGCTGGCCTGGAGGTCTGCTCCGGCGGCATCATCGGCATGGGCGAAAGTCTGGAACAGCGCGCCGAGTTCGCTGCTCAGCTGGCTGAAATCGAGCCCCGCGAAGTTCCCATGAACTTCCTGGACCCACGCCCAGGCACCCCGTTTGCGGATTACCCACTGGTTCCACTCGGCGAAGCCCTGCGCGCCGTCGCCATGTTCCGCCTGGCCATGCCACGCACCGTCATCCGCTTCGCCGGTGGCCGTGAGCTTTCGCTGGGCACCGAGGGCTTCGAGAAGGGTCTGCTCGGCGGCATCAACGCGATCATCGCCGGTAACTACTTGACGACGCTCGGTGAGCGCATCGAAACCGACCTGGAAACCTTGAACCGCATCGACCTGCCGATCAAGGCCCTGTAGTACAGCAATGGCACGAGCAAAAGACCCCGCGCTGCACACGAAAAACTCGCCGCTCGCGGTGGCGATGTGCGGCGAGGATGAGCCGATCTTCCACCCGAATACCGGCACGGAGATTGCCAGCGGCGAAGAAATCCGGCTGAGCCCCTCACAGCAAGCCGGCTACGATGCTCCCCGTTTTTGCCAGCTGTGCGGGCGGCGGATGAAAGTCCAGATTCGTCCCGATGGTTGGCACGCCGAATGCTCCCGGCACGGGCTGGTCGATTCCGAGTGGATCTTCGAAGCTCAACTGCGCCGCAAACTAGGTGCAGGGTAGCGGCTTGGGTGCACGCTAGCGGCGGCTGATCTCAGCCGTAGATAAATTAGTCGCTAATTATGTGCGAGCGCTACAGCCTTTAGACTGGCGGGCGTGAGTTCACTACCGCAGGATTTCCGCCCGCAACCAGCCTTTGTTTCCGAAGCCATCAACCGCGCCCATCGTGGCGCGGTTCGCTCGATGGAGCGGGTGGTGGAAGAAACCGGCACCCCACACCCCTACCCGGACGTCGTCGACAAGATCGTCGACCAACTACACCTCGGCCCAGCCATGGTGTTGACCGGGGCAGGGGTGTCTACTGATTCTGGGATCCCGGATTATCGCGGGCCCAAAGGCAAGATGAACACGCACCGGCCGATGACTTACCAGGAGTTTTGCCACGATCCGGCGGCGTCGCACAGGTATTGGGCGCGCAGCTTCATTGGTTGGCGGCAGCTGGACCGGGCCGTACCCAACCGCACGCATTACGCGCTGGTGGAACTGGAACGCGCCGGGTTTGTCCGTGGCGTGCTGACGCAAAACGTCGACGGGCTGCACGCGGAAGCAGGCCAAAGCAATGTGGTGGCGTTGCACGGGAATTTGGATACGGTGTCGTGTTTGGATTGCGGTTATAGCGAGCACCGCGACGGGTTGGATGAGCGCTTGGAAACGGCAAACCCGGGGTATTTGGAGGCGTTGTTATCGCAGGTTAAGCAGGTAAACCCCGATGGTGACGTTGATCTGCCGCAGTCTGCGGTGCGGCAGTTTCAGATGGTGGGTTGCCTGCGTTGCGGTTCGGTGCGTCTGAAACCGGACGTGGTGTATTTCGGTGAGGCCGTTCCGGAGTCGCGCAAGCAGCAGGCGCGGGCGATGGCGGCGGAATCGGCGTCGTTGCTGGTGGTGGGCTCGTCGTTGGCGGTGATGAGCGGGTACCGGTTTGTGTTGGACATGCTGGCATCGGGGCGGCCGGTGGCGGTGATCAACGGTGGGCCGGGCCGGGCTGATGCGCGCGTGAATGTTTTGTGGCGCACGCAGGTGGGCCCGGCGTTTGATGATTTATTGGATGCTCTTGCGCTTTAGGTTCGGTGTTTTAAGTTCTGCGCTTTCGGGTTGCCTCGCTGGCGCCCTTTTTCAGCCCGGTGCGGATGATTGCCCGCACGTGTTTGTTCGTGGGCAGGTCCTGGTGCTGCACATTGGCGCGCGGGATGATGTCTTGCACCCACACGTTGCGAACTTGGTGTGCCGGACCGTTGAGGAAGCAGGTTTCAGGTGGCTGGACGACGGTGTCTTGCCGGCTGGCGATGCAGGTGTAGTCGACGCCCTCTTCTAGCTCGCCGCTGCTGTCATCGCTGCTTCCGTGTGTGCTTCTGCCGCCTTTGCGATCGCCGCCGCCGTCGTTGAAGACCGCAAAGATTTCCGATCCGGTGATCTGCTGAAACCCAACTGGCCCGAACCAGTGCTGAATCAGTGAGCGCATGATGTTTTCTGTCAGATTGTTGGACACCAGCGGGCTCAAGATTCCGCCCATGGTGGTGCCGTGGTTTGGTGCGCCGAGACTCACGAGATGTTTGACGTAGTGCGCGTGGCCGCTGGTGCGCATCCAGTAGCGGGCGAGCAGGCCGCCTTGGGAGTGCCCGATGAGGATGACTTGTTCCGCGCCGGTGATTGTGCGTACGGCTTCGATATAGGCCCCGAGCTGCACCGCGGATTCTTCCATGGCGGCGGTGCCGCGCTTTCCGTAGTCCGGGGCGAACACACACCAGCCGTCGGCACGCAGTTCGGTGCCGAGTTCTTGCCACACGCCTTTCGTGTCGACGGTGCCGTGGATCAGGATCACCGGCCAGGGTTTGTTTGTGGTGGGGCGGTCGGACCAATCGTCTTCGAAAACGCCGCGTGGTTTGAAGCGCGCACCCAGTGGCAGGTGGCGGGAGGCATCGAAGTTGTAATCGGATTCTTCTGCATGCTGTGCGGCGTCATCCGATTTGTGGTCGGTGGCATCGTGGTCGGCGTGTTTACCGCGCAGGTTGAGTGATTCCGCGATCTCCGTGACGACGCTTTCCGGGATCTTGCTGGCGCTGACTTCCGTGGCGTGATGCGCTAGTGGTTCGGGCAGTTTCGAGGTGGGCACGCTGAACGACGGGGAGGTCAGTTCCGTCCACTGTTGGCTAAGGTGCCTGCGCAGCGAGTTTTTCAGGCGGGTGAGTGAGTTGCTGACGGATTCGGTGAAGGATTCCGTGTTGCGTTCCGCGTGTGCCATATCGAATATCCATCTTCCGGGGATTGCAGATGGCTCCATTGTAGATTCAGACGCGGTGAGGCTTGGGGGGCTGAGGTGCCGGGCGCAGTGCGGAGTGCGGGAAAATAGGCAGCTGTTATTTGTCATGGCTCTGGCCTGGGAAAACGTGCCAAATCTACCTTGCGTAGTCTGCCGCTGAATAAAAAGTACGAAAGTTTTAGTACTAGGGGTTGACAACCCTAAGTTATGAGCTTAAAGTAAGGATTACCTCAAGGGGTGATGGAGGGGCAGGCTCCGGCTCAACCATCTAAAATAATCAGTCATGGGAATAGGAACAACCGTCGGCGAGAGTCGGCGGTTGTTTCTTTTTTTGTCTTCTACCTCACCGTGGCTGCCAAATCTTCAGGGTAGGCAAACCTGGGCTTTTGTGGCATGCAAGCGTCGTCTGTCATACTTCTTTCGTAAACTAAAAGCCTAGTAAGTAAATCCTTATATGTCTATCTCGAGGAGGTTTTCTCGTGGCTTCCACAGCGAAAGTACCCCTCACTTTCGCCGAACTTGCCCCGGAGGAATCGCCAGACCTGGTGTATTTCTCCAGTGTTTCTGAAAACACGCACCGGTTCATCCAAAAACTAGGCCGTCCTGCAGTACGCATCCCCGTGCACCCACGAAAAGAGGGCATGATTCGGGTTTCGCGTCCATATATCCTGGTCACCCCGACCTACGGCGGCGGCGATCGTCGTCGCGCCGTACCCAAGCAGGTTATTGCGTTTCTTAACGACGAAACCAACCGTGGCCTCATCCGCGGTGTCATCACGTCGGGAAACACCAATTTCGGCTCTGATTTTTGCATTGCCGGAGCAATCATTTCATCTAAATGCCAGGTCCCCGAGCTCTACCACTATGAGCTGTTGGGCACAGACCGCGACGCTGTAGTCGTGCGCGAAGGCCTGGATAAATTCTGGAAGGAACAGTAGTTAATGACCATCTATGACTATTCCGCCACCCCAACGGCGTTTCGCGATGACCCCACGGTGCGCCTACGGCCGGTGAACTGGAACCGGACCCAAGACGAGAAGGACTTGGAAGTCTGGAACCGTCTGACCTCCAATTTTTGGCTGCCAGAAAAGGTGCCGCTGTCCAATGATCATTCTGATTGGCGCAATCTCAGCGAGCTGGAGCGCGAACTGACGATGAAGGTATTTACTGGTTTGACCATGCTGGATACCGTGCAGGCTTCGGTTGGCGAGGTCAGCCAGATTCAGGATGCGCGCACCGAACACGAAGAGGCTGTGTATACGAATATTGCGTTCATGCAGGCGGTGCACGCGAAGTCCTATTCTTCTGTGTTTTCCACGCTTTCGAATACTGCAGAAATTGACGCGGCGTATAAGTGGGCCGTGGACAACGACGTGTTGCAGGCTCGGTCGAAAGCAGTGCTCAAGCACTACTATGGCGATAACACGCTCAAACGCAAGGCGGCTGCCACCCTGTTGTCGTCGTTTTCGTTGTATGCCGGGTTCTATCTGCCGCTGTTTTTCGCCTCTCGTGGCAGGCTGACGAATACCGCGGACATGGTTCGGCTCATTCTGCGCGATAAGGCGGTGCATGGCTATTATTCGGGCTATAAATTCCAGCGGGGCCTGGAAACCTACGACGCAGCAACGCAAGCGCAGGTGACAGAGTTTGTCTATGAGCTTCTCGACGAACTCTACGAGCTGGAGCTGGCCTATTCCGAGGAACTGTACCGCCCGTTGGCGCTTTACGACGACGTCGTGAAGTTTATTTGCTACAACGCGAATAAGGCGCTGATGAATCTCGGGCTGCCACAGCGGTTCAGTGAGGAAGAATCTACCGTGAAGCCGGAGATTTTGGCTGCGCTAACACCAGGGTCGGATGAAAACCATGACTTCTTTTCTGGTTCTGGGTCTTCGTATGTCATCGGCAAGGCCGAGGAAACTGAAGATGATGACTGGGATTTTTAAAATTCCCTGGAAATAGAATTCGTTTTCACAACGCTGCATCTTTCACTCCGAACAGCGGAAATGTCCCCGTATGGCCCCAACTTAGGGGGCATATCGGGGGTATTCAATATAGCTAATCCTTACTTATTTTTAAGCTGTAGGTTAACCTTTCTTCGGTTATGTAAGTTCGCACTATTGCATTTCGAGGAGACGATTGTGTCAGCTAAAAAATCCCGCCGGATCAGCTCGGTGGGTATCGCGTTGGGACTGTTCAGTTTAGTCCCTGCGTTTTCGCCAATCGCTGGAGCGCAAACGGAACAAGCACCCGTTGGTGCCGAACAAGCCCACAGTGTCGCTGCCGAGAGTGGAAAAGGTAGCTTGAACTGGGCATTGCGTGATTCGTTCCTGCGCTATTCCTTGGGAGCAACCAACGTCACCGGCGGTGCCAGCAAGATCTACTCCAACGGAACCACCACGCCATCGTCGCAAAGCGACACCGTTGAGCAGTACTACAAGTTCAACTTGAAAAATGCTGGTTTCGACGACGCAACGAAGATCACTCGCGCAGAATTTGAAGGCAGCATCGAGTATTTCAAGTACTGTGAGGGCAAGCCAGCAGAGCGCGGTAACTGCGCACTGGAGTTGACCATCAAAGATCCCACCGTCGTGCTGAGCCCTGAAGGCTCGTATGTGGAAGCTGATGTGCGCTCCAAGCAGTACCCAAGCGGTGAAATCTTCGAAAAAGAAGACGCTAAGATCGCGAATGCTTGGACCAAGACCGCCAAGTTCGAAGAAAAAGATGGCAAGGTCTCCTGGAGCGGAATCAACACCTCGCTGACCGAAGACGGCGTGCGAACCTTCTCTAATTTCTACGATTTGGGTGGCCCGCTGGCTCCGCTGAGCTTCGAATATGAGGGCAAGGGCGAACGTCCGGGTAACGACACGGCACCATTGACCATTGGTGGCAAATTTGTTTCTGCACAAGAAGCTAACGAAGACACCATGATTGGGCTGCAAGATTATGTGGTGCTTGCGACGCGGAAAGGTGCCGACCAGTCAGTGCTGGAGCTCATTGACCCTGCAACGATGCAGTCGTTGGGGGAATTGCAACGGCCGCTTTCATTTAATGAATCTCAGCTTTATACCAAGGGGGCTGGAAATCGGATTTACTGGGTTGAAGGGCAGACCCTGAAGGCTGCAACCGCGTCTGCAGAGGGCTGGTCTGATCCAGTGGTCGTTACTGAAGGCATTGGTATCGAGCCTGCCGGAATTGCGTACGATGCTGCCAATGATCGAGTTGGAATCATTGCCCGCGGCACCAACGATAATGACTCGACGCTGACGTGGGTCACGGCTTCTGGTGAAAAAACGACTGCGACACTAACTGCGCCGCAGGACGTCGTAAAGGCACATGATGAAGAACTTTTCCTTTACGGTAAGGGCTACAACCGGGATCTTTATGGTGAAATCGGGAATATTGCACTTCCTACCCAGATGAGTGTGATGCCGGATGGCAATATACTCTATTTGCCTGCCAGTGCAGTCAATTTGGAAAGTGGAAGCTATCGTGTGCCGCCGCTATTGATTCACCCAGACGGTACGGCGAAGCTTGTCGACGGCGGTACCGAGCTAGGAACGCCGAGAAATGGTGCGAATTACGCCACCGAGATGGCGACAGATGGCAATAACGTGGCATTTTATAGTCAAGACCACCATAATTCTGGAATGCAGTTCTTCCGGTATGAAGATGGCGTACTGAAACCGCAGTCTGAGCGTGGTGTGGTTGGTGACCTGAAGAAAGTGTCTGAGGTTGCGTTCGTGGGTGACAAAGCGCTGGTTACTAATGAGGCAACCTCGCAGTTGAGCTGGGTTAATCCAGAAACCCGGGAAATCATTGAGAATATCTCACTGCCGAACCAAAAAGATACCGCGAAAAAGCATCGCAACCTGTTGCCGTGGAAAGATAAGTTATTCGCATATTCTATTGAAACGAATAACGAGACCTATTTGGAGCACGCTGCGATTTTGCGTCTGGATTCCACTGATCCACAGGTCGGCGACCACACTGACCAGGTAGAGCCGCCGGCACCTGCAGAGCCAGAAAAGCCGGAAAGTGAAGCTGACGGACAGCCTGGTTCTGAGGATAAAAAGCCAGCTGAGTCCGGTAAGCCTTCTGCGGAAGCCAAGCCAGCAGACGAGCAGGCCACAGAAGAAAAGCCAGCTGACGACTCCGCTGCAGAATCGACCACCGAGCCTGAGCAGAAAGAAAAGCCAGCCGATTCCACGAAGGACAAAGACGGTAAGAAGTCGCAGTCCATCTGGGAGCGCATCTCTGGCCTGTTCTCGAACGGCTTTGAGAAGATCGCCAAGTTCTTCAACTGGTTGTTCTCGTTGCCGCGCGTGCTGTTCTCTTCCTAACTCAGAACATAGAGGTGTAAACGCAAGAGTTACTGGTTTACGTAACATTCACTAGCTAGCCGTTCTGGCTAAGGGCGTCGGTAAGCATCGGCGCCCTTTTCATATTTTCGGACCGCTATTATTACAGCTAGCCTAAGCGAATATGTGAATAAAATAACTAGCTTAGGTAAAGCTTGATAAACTATGATTAGTACGTGCGCTCTGCACATTCCCCTTATCCACATCCTTTCAGAAAGGAACTACTTTGCGAGCCAACTTCCGGGCAGGACGGATCGTTCTTTCTGCCTTGACAGCCTCATCCATCATGCTGGGTGCAGGCGCTGCTGCTACAGCCGCACCAGCAGCAAATCCAGATGCGGTAGCCCCACAGGCTGCACAGCCAGCTTCTGTACCGGACGTCAACCACGGATGTAAAGTTCCAGACAAACTGGACCAGAGGAAATCCAATGTGCAACTGGACGTCACCTATTCGCCAGAGCCCATTGACCCTACGCGAGAAACGAAGTTCCACTTCAAGGGCAAAGGCTATACACAAGATGAACCTGCGTCACGGCACGGTGTGTACCTCATCATCATTGATAACGCGAAGTGGAAGCTAAACAAGTGCCTGGGCATTTCGGGCCAGGGCGATGGCTTGGTCGAGCGGTGGATTACCCGTGCAGAGATGAAAGACGGGGAATGGGAAAAGGAAATTGTTGTTCCGCCTGAAACCTTCCAGCCTGGCAAGACCTACACCGTAGGCGTTGCGGCGGCACACGGCCCAGTTTTGACTGAACGGTACTTCGACCGCGGCATCAATATTAAAATTCCAGATGCTCCGAAGATCGACAAGATCGCTGCTCCCACGAATTTGAAGGCAGAGGTCGACGCACGGAATAACGTCAAGCTGAACTGGGAGTTTGAGCACAATCTGCCGAATATGCGCTGGCGCACGACATTGCAGTGCATCACCAGTTGTGATCGTATTTTCAAAAAAACTCGGCAGTATGACGTCAACTCTGGTGTAGCCCGGGAATATACTTTCGCGGATTCTGACCCAGGTGTATATATCGCTGAGGTTGAAGCCAACCGTCAGAGTGGTGGCAAATGGGAACCCCTCGGCAAGACTGTTTCGGAGCCATTCGCTGTCGGCGCAGGAATCAGCGTCCCCGAATATGTCACCAATGCAGAAGCTGCAAAGGCTAAGTTGGCGGAGCTGGAGGCAACCGCGGCTGAGACGCAGCAAAAGTCTGCTGAACTGGCAGCTCAGGTCGAGAGCCAGGCTGAGTTGATTGCAAAGCTCCAGAGCGAGTATGTCAAAGCCAAAGAATCTGGTGATGCGCAGCAATCTAAGGCTGCTGAAGTAGCCGCTGAACTGGAGCAAGAACAAGCAGCGAAGCAAGCGCTGGAGCAGAAGCTTGCCGACGCTGAGCAAGCGAAGCAGGCTGCACAGACCGAGCTTGCTACCACCAAGCAAGAAGTGGAGAAAGTTTCGCAGAAGCTGGCTGAGGTGGAAAAATCGGTCGCAGAAGCCAATAACAACGCTCAATCAGGTTCTAGCACTGGTGATGCCGGTGTACAGACTTCTTCTGTGCAGCAGAATGGCGCCGGTTCGAGCACTGGTATGGAGCCATTTTTCAACATGCTCTCGAAGTACTATGAAAATGGTGGATTCTTCGGTGCCTTGGGTGGCACGGTATCGATGATCTTCCAGCAAATCATTAGTTGGTTGCGTTCCTTGGTGTAGCTCTAAGGCACGACTCGATGCTAGTAGCACTGACATGAGCTGCTAGCTAAGCTACTACGTTTCCTATCCGGGGTCTGAGTACAGGCCCCGGATTTTTCATGCCCTGGTCTGGCTGCGGGGGTTCCGGGATTCTTGCAGGTATGCATAAAGGCGGGTAATCCCTACGTTGAGGGAATTACCCGCCTAGTACGTACCGTCTAAACTGCTCGGTTATGCTGCGCCGGGAGGTGGCGGCACGAGCACGGTATCAGCATTGTTAGAACTTAAACGGCAGTTTGTTCAGGAAGTGCTGCACCTGTGGACCAAATGCCTTGTGGAACAGATTGCCGATCATCGTTGCCATGCCAGCGAAGGTAACCAGGCCGAGAGCGACGTTGAAGGCCTGCTGGAACTTGTTGAGGCCTTTGCTTTCAGCGGCATTGCTGCTGAAGTCTTTGCCCAGAGAAGAACCAGGTGCTTTTGGTGTGCCTTCTTCTTTGCTTGGGTTGGTTTTACCAGGATTGGTCTTGTCACCGGGCTGTTTTGCAGCTGGAGGTTGTTTCTCAGCCTCTGGCTTCTTTTCTGGTTGCTTGTTCTCTGGCTGCTTAATTTCCGGCTTCTTCGGCGCAGCTGGAGGAGTAGCTTCTCCTTGCGGCTTGGTGTTTTCCTGCTGGGCACCCTGCTCGTTGGTCTGACCAGGAGTTGAGTCTTCAGTGGTACCACCAGGCGTAGTGGTATCTGTTTCCTCGTCCAAGCAGGTGTTCTTGACGTTGAGTTCTACCTGTAGATCATCGAGTGGGTCTTCGCTGCCGTAGGCTCCCATGAAGAGGACGTCTATACCTTCGTGGATGTCTTTCCAGCGATCTGAACCTGGCTGCGGGGTATAGAACAGGTTTGTGCCAGACATTGTTAGTTTGTTGCCTTCGAGCTTCCAGCCTTCGGTCTTACCAACACCGAACTCACCTTTACCCGTACGTTTGTTTTCGTCGGTGCGATCGGATTCTTTATATTGAGTCATTGGCTTACCCTCGACGTAATAGCCGACGTAACCAGTGCCCGGTTTAACTACGTTTCCTTCGGTTTTCACATACGGTGATTTCATCTGGCTGTAGAGAGCACCGTGGTGGCCTTCGAAGATCAGAGTGGAATCTTGAGTCTGGATGTCAGATTCGACGACGTTGCCTTGTGCATCAAGCTTGACTGTGGAGGTGTTCGGATCAACGTCAAAATGGAACTGGAAATCTGGCTTACGTCGTCCTGCTGCATCTGTGCTGTCCTCAGTGACAGCACCTGCTGTTGTCCAAGAACCACGCGCAATATTGCTGTAGATGTAGTTGCGGTAGGAATGCTTGATTCCCCAGTTGATCTTTCCGTCAACGATTTCAACACCTGGATTCTGACAGGTAGCAGTGGCGTTACCCGGGGATTCTTGTGCGTAAGCTGCTGGCGTCAGAGCGCCGCCGATGACTGCCAGACCAGCACAGAGGGAAACCCCCAGGGAAAATTTATTCTTCATGTACTCTCCTCGAAGAAATGACCAATTTAGACAAGGTAAAGTTTAGAAGAGACAGGGTAGGTTTACAATAACCTAATTAGGTAAGGTGTCACTTATGGGGGTAATCAAACTATGGCCTCTTTGCACAATCGTGTAAAGAGGAAAAGAAAACGACGGAAAGCGCAGATCATAGCGTCATAGGGTTACACCCCGCCGTCGACAAGCGTTTAACGAGCACCCAACAACTGGACCAAATCGTCCTGTTCGGGGGTAGGGTGTTGGCGCGCCGGGCTTACTAAAAAGTGACCGTTGTGCGAGGTGACTTCGATAGGCCACTGATAGACAGAAGATAAAATTTCATCTGTATAAACCTCAGAAACCTCGCCCATGGCGGCTATGGTGCCGTCGGCAAGACAAATGATGCGATCGCAATAAGCCGCGGCCGCATTCAAATCATGCATGACCACAAAAACCGCGATATTGGCCTCACGCGCCAGATTCTTCACCAACGCCAGCACCTGCTCCTGATGGCTGATGTCCAGGGCGGCAGTGGGCTCGTCCAAAAACACGATGGGAGTTTGCTGCGCCAAAACGCGCGCCAATGCCACCCGGGCCCGCTCACCACCAGAAAGCGTGGCAATATCGCGTCCCGCAAGATGCGTGGTGTCCGTGGCTGCAAGCGCGGCATCGATGACTTGCTCGTCGACGTGCGGCTCCACCCGCTTCGCCCACGGGCGCCGCCCCATCGCCACCACATCGCGGACCAAAAACTCAAAAGAAACCGAAACATCCTGCAACATCACCGCACGGATCAGCGCCAACTCTTTCGGTGAAGCCTGTGCAGGATCGACGCCTGCCAAGCTGATGCTGCCAGTTGCGGGCTCCAGATCACCGCACATCGCAGCCAATAACGTGGATTTACCCGCACCATTTGGGCCGATCAGGCCGGTAACCTGCCCGGCTTCTGCGTGCACGTTGATATCGCGCAGCAAGGTCTTATGGCCAATTTTCACACTCAGACCGGAAATATCGACGATACTCATTACACAGATCCTTTCCGCATCATCCTACGCAAGAGAATGAAGAAGGTGGGCCCACCCACCAACGCGGTGAAAATACCGATCGGTAAATCCGCAAATGGGATCATGGTACGGGCGGCGAGATCCGCAAGCGCGATCAACAGCGCGCCCGCCAGGGCAGAGGCAGGAAGCAAGATTTTATTTTCCGGGCCGACGATGGTGCGCAACACGTGCGGCACAATCAAACCGACGAAGCCGATCAGGCCCGCGAACGAGACCGCCGCGGCAGTCAATACCGCCGAAGCAACGATAGCGACCAGCCGTAGTACGGCCACATTAATGCCCGTGTGCCCAGCCGCTTTCTCACCCAACGCTAAGACATCAAGCTGCGCGCCGAGGCGTGAGGCAATGGCAAAACCCACTATGACAATGGGCAAAACCACCCACACGTGTTTCCACTGGGAACCATTGAGCGAACCCATTTGCCAGAAAATGATCTGCTCGCGGCTAGTTGTCGGAGCCAAATACACCATGAAAGAAATCAGTGCGCCACAGACCGCGTTGACGGCAATACCCGTCAAAATCAGGTTGACGACGGCGACCTTGCCACGATTGTGCGCCAGGCGATAAATGATGGCGGTGACGATCAACGAGGTGAGAAAAGCCGCGGCAGGGACGGTGAACGTACCCAAAAAGCTGACCTCAAACACGATGACCAGCGCCGCGCCGACGCCAGCGCCAGAGGTCACGCCGACGATGCTGGGTTCTGCCAGCGGGTTGGCGAACACGGCCTGCATTAAACAGCCAGCCACACCCAGGGCAGCACCCACCAAAAACCCGAGGAAAATACGCGGCAGGCGAATATCCCACACCACGCTGGCGGCAATATCAGTCTCTGCGCTGGACCGGGAAGCCAAAATGCGGAGCAAGTCCGGCAACGACAGGTAATACTGACCCAGTGCCGTCGACACGAGAACCGAGCCGATAAGCAGCACAAGCAACGCGACGAAGGTGCCCACACGCAAGCGGTGGCGTTGGGCGAAGACGTCGCTGCGCTGCGTCGGCGGTGCGGTATGCGTTGTCGTTGCCGTAGCCGTGCGCGCAGCCGACGGGGCAGTGGTGGTCTTATTGCTGTTCTGGATCATAAATCGCCTGTGCTAGACGCAAAAGGGTTTGTCCGGTCATGGGGCCGAAAGCCAGGGACTGGCCGTCGGGAAGCGTAACGATGCGTTGTTTCTGTCCTGCGATGGTTTGCGCGATGCCTGGTCTTTCCATCAGACCTTCGATGCCGCCGGTGGATTCGAGCCCCTTTGTCATCATGATGATGAGCTCGGGATTGATTCTCGCGAGCGATTCCGCGTTCGCGGGTTCCACATAGGACAAGTTGTGCTCGGTGCCTAGGTCAATACCGCCGACGCCTTCGATGAGGTCTTTCGCGCCGGTGCCCTCACCCATGATGAAGAAAACACCAGCGGTGCCGCGGGCGTACAAAAACGCGATACGCATTGGATCTTCTGGCACGAGCTCTTGGATGGCGGCCAGGTCCTTTTCTAGCTCGTCGACGCTACGCTGGGCGAGTTCTTCTGCCTCATCCGGCAAGCCGACGACTCCGCCCAGGGTGGTGATGTCTTCTGCGATCGAATCAATGGTGCGGGTTGGTTCCATGACCACGGTGGTTACACCCGCATTGCGGATCTGGTCGATGGCATCCGGTGGGCCAATGGAGTGATCCACGATCACGATCGACGGCTGCAGCTCCAGAACTGCCTCGACGTTGATGTTGTGACCGCCCTCGGTGACGACGGGTTTATCCGCCATGATGTCTTCCGTGGAAGAGACTGTGCGGCCAACGATATTATCAGCCAGGCCCAGGCCAGTCAGGGTTTTGGTGTAGGTGCCGTACAAATCCAGCGCCAGGATGCGCGAGACATCCTCGACGACGACATCGTAGCCGTCAGCGTCAGTTAACTCGACCGGCAACTGCGGTGCCGGGTTGTCCACGATGGGAACGACGTCTTCGAAATCGTCGACGTGGGTGACACCGGTGAAAGACCGGGGATCGTTGAGATCTCCTGCTGCGGGAAGCTGTTCTCGCAGTTGGGAATCGCCGGTGTGGGCATATTCGCCCTGGATGCCACAGGCGGCTAGTACGAGTGAAGCCGCCAGTATGATCGCCGTGAGCATGCTCCGGGCGCCGGTTTTCGGCAGCGCAGAAGTAGTAGGCAGCACAGGCTGGTCCTTTCAGGGTCTGGTTTACGGGTTTGGGCAGTCGGGGCAGAACGATTTAGGCCGGGTTGCGCATGACCAAGTGGCTCATGGAACCACCAGCGACGATCAGACCGGCGAGCAATAGCAGGATGTAGGTGGCTGGGTTCTCGCCCACACCGTTGTTGTTGGCGCCGGCGGATTTGATTTTGAAGTTGCCCGAGCCGTTTTCATAGCCGGTGGTTTCGCCATCCCCAGACAGTGGGTTATCGGCACCACCTGCGACGTTGCTGGTGCCACCACCAGCGACCTTGCCGGTTCCGCCAGCTCCACCGGAGCCGCTGGCACCACCCGCGGTTCCGGAACCAGAGGCACCACCAGCTGCAGAGCAGTCACCGGCGCCGCCAAGTTGGGCGTCGAAGTTCAGCGGATCTAGTTCCATGCCTGGTTCGTAGAAACCGGCGAAGGCCTTCGCACCGGTATCGGTAAGGAATGCACGTGCCTTACCACTGGCTTTGTTGGCATCAACGTTGAGGGAGTCGAACTGCAAATCTGCTACGACGACGCGGCCGAAGTTGAGCTTTTCGCCTTCCATGGTCGACGAGCGCACGTCGGCAAGCAGCTGTCCGGAGTTGCCATTGAAAGTGACCTCGGGGTTAGCCACGTTCAAATCCAGCACGCCGTGGTGGCCGTCGAATTGCACGGCACCGTTATGGCGGATGCTGCCGGTTTTCGCGCCGGTATCCACGTTGCCGGTGTTGCCGCTGAAGCGGTATTGGCCGTCGACATAGTCACTACCCTGCAGCGTCCAGGAGCCCTTGGCGATAGAACCGGTGATATACGAGCGGAAAGATTTCTTCAGGCCCCAGCCCAGGGTGGAAGAAGTCACCCCGGTGGCGTGGCATTGTTCGCCGGCGCCGCCAGCGTGTGCTTCACCTGAGTTGCCTCCAGCGACGCCCCCAGTACCGCCACCACCAGCAGTGTTGCTGGCTCCGCCTGCGCCCGCAGTGGATCCGCCGCCGGTGCCCCCGGTACCGCCACTGTGACCGCCTGCGCCGCCAGAGTGAGACTGGGCGGAATTCGAATTGCCGCCGCCCGATCTGGTGCCACCGGAGGTTGTGCCGCCGCTGGTGTTTCCGTTACCCCCGGTGCCAGCACCGCCGCCGAAACGTTTTTGGTATGACTCGTATTCATCCAAAAACGCCTGGCTGTTGCCCATGAACGTGGTAAAGGCATTCAAGGTGTCATTGGATTCTTGCAGCAGGGACATGATTTCTTTGTTGAAACCAGTGAAGTTGCCCTTGATGGTGTTCAGGGTTCGCTTGGTCCCGCCGGATCCTGAGCCACCTGAGCCGCTTGCAGAATCGCAACTGCCGTCGGTTTTAATAGCGCCGGAGGTGGGGTCCATTTCCTGGCCTGCGTCATAAGCCAAGAAGAGTTTCTGGCCTTCGGAAGTCAGATTGGTGGTACCAGCCAGGTTCACCTCACTGGTGCCGGATTCAACCGGGTTGTGCAAGTTGATGGTGGCAATGGCGACGTCGTCGCCGGTGATTTGCGGGCCGCGCTTGCTGGTGTCGGCCATATCGGAGTCATAGGAAACATAGTCGACGATGATGTCTGCCCGGTTGCCTTCGGCGCGAACTTTCCAGTCCGAGATCGTCATATCCAGCAGGTCGACGTTGGTTTTACCGTGGTGGCCGTGACCATTGAATTTGAGTGTGCCGTTGAAATTGAAGGTGACGCTGTTGCCGTTGGCCTCCGTCTTCTTTGGAGTAAATACGAAAGCTCCATCAGGGCCGGTTTCGCTTCCGGTGAACCCGATGCCATCAGCACCCCAGCCGCCTTTGGCTACTGGACCTTGGATGTAGTTGCGGTAGGACTGTTTGATGCCCCAGTTGAAAGTGCAGTGCTCGGCGGCGTGCGCAGCGGGGGCGAATGCGACAGCCATTGCGCTGAGCGAGCCTAAAGATATAACGAAACTGCTGGCTATAGCGCGACGGGACAGTGTGCGTAGTCGAGATTTCGACTGCTGGGACACTATGGACTCCTAACCTCATACAGGTGTCTTTCAGGTCTTTTCCGGGCCCGTGCGGGCCTGTGCGGGATGTGTGCGCAGGCGGCGGTGGAAAGACGCGGCGATAAAACGGCGGGAAATGCGGGTTTTTCCTGCAGGAATTGCCCTGGAGGAGGCGCCCGAAATTTGCGTATCTGCAGAATACCTGGAAAGCCTAAGAAATAATAGGCTAGGCTAAAACTAATTGTTCTCGTTGTTGCGTTTTATCCAGGAGAAAAGCATGAATTCCCCCGCTGCCAGCCCTTTTCGCAGTCTGTATCCCGATGTGAACCCTACTAATGGTTTACCCCTCAATGGTGTGGAAAGAGTGTCCTTAGTAGTTGCTTGTATGGTGCTGATCTACGGGTGTGTGAACGGGGAATTGATCATTGCTGGTGTCGGCTTGGCTCTGACACTGTTCGCCGTCGTGGTGCAATCACAAAAAACGGCGCGGCGCATCCGGGCAGAAGCTAAAAATCGCTTCCCAGCTGAAGATTGGAGCGAATACCGCACCGCCAGTCGGCTGAATTTGCACCTGTATATTCCGCTGATTTGGTTGGTGATCATCGCGATGGCCATGGCTGGCTTCTGGTGGATCCCGCACGATTATTCCGTGATTGGCGGGGTGGTCATTGCTGCGATCTCCGGAGTGTTGATCTGGTTTATGCCTGGTGCGAACCCGGTATGGAACCGCCGCTTGCAAGATTCACCCGCACAAGTAGCAGCCGTATCCCCACATACGCCCGCATAATCTGCGGCACGTGTTTTCTTCCCGCTCTATACTGGGCGGGCATGGCACAGATGAAACTGCTGGTGGATTTGCCAGGCACGCTGGTGCACACTCCGCGTGAGCGGCGTGACCAGGCATTGCTGCGCGCTGCCGGTATTTACGATCCAGCCGCCCCGCAGGCACAAAAATTCTGGCAGGTTTTCAGCGAGCTCCGCCCCGCATATTTCAGCGGCGACCTCGGCGACCAGCGCTTTTGGCAGCAGATGATCGCCCGCGTGGGCCTGGAAGACTGCGATATTGCAGAGGCCATCGCCGCTGATACCCACCCGCGCAGCCAGTTGGACGCGGAAGTGTGGGGTTGCATCGATAGTTTGCTGGGGGCTGGAATCACCGTCGGTGGTACCGCGAATTGTTCTTTGAGCCAGTCGCAGAACCTGCGTCGCCAGTACCCGCAGCTGGAAGAGCTGCATGCGCTGGTGCTTTCCGGTGATATCGGGGTGGCGCTTCCCGACGAACGCATGCTGGAAGTCGCCGTCGACGCGATGGGCGCCAATGCCCGCGAAACCATGTTTATCAGCTCCAACGAGGGTCACCTGGCGGCTGCTTCGGGTCTCGGGATGCACGCGCGGGTGTATCTGGGGGTGGGACAGTTCTGCGAGCTCGTGGAGAATGTTTCACGTTAAACATGCCGTCGGCAGGCGTGCGGCGGCACGCCGTCGGCAAGCCCAGCCCCACTAGCATGGTGGCATGGCACTTATTCTTCCTTTTAACGGCAAAACCCCGCGCGTGCACGAGTCTGCGTTCATCGCGCCGAATGCCACCCTGATCGGTGATGTGGAGATCGGCCCGGAGGCCTCCGTGTTTTACGGGTGTGTGCTGCGCGCGGATGTTAACCGCATCAAGGTCGGTGCGCGCACTAATATCCAGGACAATTCGGTGCTGCATGTCGACGCCGACGCTGATTGCGTGCTTGGCGACGACGTCACCATCGGTCACATGGCGCTGGTGCACGGCGCGCACGTGGGGGATGGCACGCTGATCGGCATGAAATCCGCGCTGTTGTCGCGTTCCGTGATCGGTTCTGGTTCGCTCATTGCCGCTGGTGCGGTGGTGCTGGAAGGCGCCGAAATTGGTGATAAAGCCTTGGCCGCCGGGGTTGCTGCGAAGGTGCGCCGGGAGCTTGCCGACGACGAATCCCAGGCGTTCATCCCGCACGCCGCGAAATATGTCGAGACCGCCGCGGCGCACAAGGAAATCAACGGCTAGCAAAGCCGCCTGCCGTGCGATGACGCTGCGGCTACGCTGCGCACTCCGGCCTATTCTGTATCGCTCGGCACCAGATCCAGCGGCTCGCGCAGCATCTGATCCAGTGCGGCTGCCCGCGTAATCGAACGCACCACTTCTTCGTGGGTGGGGATCATGCGCATCTTCGGGGCTTTGGCGGTGGTCATGATCTCGCGCACGGTAGCGGCAAAGAGCTTCGGCGCACGTGAATCATCCACAAAAGCCGAACCAGCCACCACCACGGTGGAAATTCTGTACTTTTTCACCAGATCCACCGTCAGCCGCGCCAACGCACTAGCGCGCGCATCCAGGATTTCCCGCACGCCTTCGTTGTCGGCTGCCAGTGCGACGGCCTGCGCCAGGGTGGCCGGTGCGGGATCTAACTCCGGGAATTTCTCCGTGATACGCGCCAGGATGGAGCTGGTGATCAGCGATTTTTCCGGGGCGGCTTCCGCGAACCCGAGCGTGTCATCGCTGACCGTCGGCAAGATTTCGATGGGGTGCACGCCCAGGGTGTTGGTGAATGCGGCACCGAGGGAGTCGTCGGCAAACAGCACCAGGGTGCGGTCGGCGTCGTCCGTCACTAATAGGTCACCGGCCTGCATCTCAGAACCCAGGATTGCTGGCACCGCCGACGAGACCGACACCGGCACCGAGAACTGATAACGCAATGCGGCGGCGACGTCGACCTGCTCCCAGCCCAGGTTCGGCGCACTGACCACACCGTCGCGGCTGACCTGGCCGGATGTTGTCACGCCCACGGACAACAACGTGTGCTCCAAGCCCGTGACCAGGCGGTGCAACCCAGCCATGATGTGCTGAATGAAATCGCTTTCGCTCAACTGTGCGACGGGCGTGTCGATGGTGGATTCGCGGATCGTGCGGCCACGGATATCGAAAACCGACAGGAACGTTTCTTTCGTGCCCACCGCGATACCCGCGAGCATCCACTGCGGCTTGGCGAGTTCCACCGGGGTGGTGGGCCGGCCACGGCCGTGTGAGCGGGCGAGATCCTCCCGCGCGACGACGTAGCCTTCGGCCAACAAAGTAGTAATGGCCCGGGTGATCGTCGGTTGGGACAAACCAGTGGCGGTGATCAGGTCCGCGCGGCTGATCACCGAGTTCTGCCGGATCACGTACAGGCATTTCGCAGCCGGGGTGGTAGGTTGGCCGAATGCTTGGGGTTGCGGGAAAGATTCGGCTGCGTTGCCCGCGTTGCCAGTAGCTTTACCAGTCGCTTTGCCAGTAGCTTGTCCGGGTGCGTCCATGGCATTACAGGATACTATGAACACCCTGCCAAGCGCCTACTGACCAGGGGAAAACACCACAAAGCCCCGGCCGGGTTGACCGATGGGTGAGCTGCTAGGTCATACGGTGGGATGACTAACACCAACCTGGGTGGAAACTTACAGGCTACTAGGTTTAGACTCACCTGCTATGAGTAGCGAACCGACCGCAGACGTGCGCGAAAACCGCGCCGGGCAGCAGTGGACCCAGGACCGCACCCAGCCGCGTCCGCCGTCGTTGCTGGATGCTTCCTGCGAGAATTTTGTCTATGACTTAGCAGAACTTTCCCCCACCGACGCCACTGCGTGGGGCATCGCGGGCTACGACGACAAGCTGGAGGATTTCTCCCCGGAGTATTACGAGGCTGTCGCTGACCGCACCCGCGAGATGATCGAGGACGTCAATGCGCTCGACGAAGCCACCGATGAGTCGGATGACGACGACGATTTCGACGAAGTCGATTACGTCACCGCGAATGTGCTGCGCGATCGGCTGCTGTTGGAGTTGGACCTGCACCATGCCGGTGAGACTGAGGCGGCGCTGAACAATATTGCCTCGCCGGTCCAGACCATCCGCGACACCTTGGTGCTTATGCCTAATGAGTCCACCGAGGATCTGGATAATCTGCGTTCGCGTTTGAGCTTGGTGCGCAACAGCTTGGATGGGTACCGCGAATCGCTGAAGGATGCCTGCGCGCATGGGCATGCGCCGAAGTATCGCCAGGTGGATGCCGTGGTGAACCAGTGTGAGGATCTGGCGCAGCCGGGTTCGCTGTTGGAGGATCTGGGGCTGGATTCGCACAGTAAAGAGGTGCAGGAAGCGAAAGCCGCGTTTGGTGAGTTTGCCGATTGGTTGACGCTGGAGGTGGTGCCGCAGTCCAGCTCCCGTGATGGGGTGGGCCGTGAGCGCTACGAGCGTTTTTCCCGGTTGTTCGTTGGCGATAGCGTCGATTTGGATGAGGCCTACCAGTGGGGCCTAGAGCAGCTGCGGGAGATCAGCGAGGCGCAGAGCAAGACCGCAGCGCAGATTTACGACGACGAGACGGATTGCCGCGAGGTTTTCCGTCGGCTGAATCAGGATCCGAAGTACCTGCTGCGTGGCACCGACGCGTTGGTCGAGTGGATGCAGGAGAAGGCCGACGCCGCGGTTACCGCGTTGCATGGCACGGAGTTTGATATTCCGGAGCCGGTGCGCACTATCGAGTGCAAGATTGATCCGGCTGGCACCGGCGGTATTTTCTACACCCCGCCGTCGGATGATTTCGCGCGCCCAGGCCGCATGTGGTGGTCGGTGCCGAAGGAAACCACCACCTTCCACACCTGGCAGGAATTGACGACGGTGTACCACGAAGGAGTTCCGGGGCATCACCTGCAGTTGGGGCAGACGCTGATGGAACGGGACAACCTGAACCTGTGGCGTCGTGTGGCCTGCTGGAACTCCGGCCATGGTGAGGGCTGGGCGTTGTATGCCGAGCAGTTGATGGCGAACCTGGGCTATATGGATGATCCGGGCTTCCGCCTGGGCATGTTGGATGCGCAGCGTCTGCGTGCGGCTCGCGTGGTGCTGGATATTGGTATGCACCTGGGCAAGAAGGTTCCGGATGGTCCGGGCCATTGGGATGTGTGCTACGCCAAGAACTTCTTGCGCGATAACTGCGCGTTGGATGAGGCGACGCTCTCGTTTGAGCTGGACCGCTACCTGGGGTGGCCGGGCCAGGCGCCGTCGTATGCGTTGGGCCAGCGTATGTGGTCGGATCTGCGCGATGCTGCTGTTAAGCAGGGCATGAGTGTGCCGCATTTCCACGCGGAGGCGTTGAGCTATGGCTCGATCCCGATGTCGATTCTGCGGGAGCAGATCCTGGACTAGGTTCGAGAAATCTGCGTCAAAATGCTGCAGGCGGGAACTTAATGTCGACTGTCGACGGCGCGTCCGTTTTTGTTAATGCTGCTTATAGGAACGTCGCTGTCGTCGGGCATTGCTCCAACTGGTTCGGCGGGGTCCGGGCTTTCGGGTTTTGGGCCGCATAAACAGGGTGAGGCCATCGAAATCCGTGGGCTCCCAATCATGTCGGTGAGTACGGAATTCCATTCCTTGTTCATTCTTGGCTGCTTGTACTAGTAGAGCACGCCCGTCTTTGCAAAGTTCCACTGTTCTTGCCCACAACAGTTCACGGATGCGTGCAGACGGGGTGCCGACAAATACCCCTGGGCTGACCTCTGTCAGCCATTTTGTTAGGTCACCGCGTAGTCCAGCTGTTTTCCCCGCGCATGCGGGGATGAGTGGTCCGCAGGAGCAGTTTTAGATTTTGGGATTAAAATAAGGAACTTTGAATACTTGATATTCCCCGTTGTACCACTTTTCTGTACGACGATATTTTCCCTATTTCTAACATTTGCAACCTTTGTAAAAAAATATTTCAGCTGTTTTCAAATGGTATAGATAGGTTAAGTCCAGCACTGTATATTTTGTCATCTATTCTTTACGGATTGGCGATATATGTAATGGTGAAATCGTATATACCGTACGGTGTTTTCCTTTTTGGAGCTTTGATATTTTCCTCAGGGTATACGCGTCAAAACTATAGAACTCCGGACTGAAATACCTTGGTATGCCCAGTAATAATTCTTAGGGCACTTCACTGTATGTGGCTTCCTCGCGTGCGCGTGATGCGCTGGTGATCACCACCCACGGTGAAGCAAGCGCGCTGCTGCCGGATGATTCGCGCGCTGCGGAGCACATCGCTGGGTAGGGCAGAATCTGCGCGGCTGTCCCCGCGAGCGGTTAGGCGTCGTTACGAGCACGCTGCGCGAGCTTATTGCCCAACGCCTGGATCGCCTGCACCACGATGATCAAGATGATCACGGTGAGGATGATCGCTACAGAATCGAACTGCTGGTAACCATAGGACACCGCCAGGTCACCGACACCACCACCACCGATGGTGCCGGCCATAGCCGTGGCGGAAATCAGGGTGATTGTCGACGTGGTCAGCGCCAAAATGATCGAACTTTTGGCTTCGGGCAGTAAAAAGTAGCGGATCGTCTGCCACAGGGATGCACCCATGGATTCGGCGGCTTCCAAAATACCTTCGTTGACCTCAAGCACAGATTGTTCGATGAGACGTGCCATGAACGGCGCAATAAAGACCGTCAGCGGCACGAGCGCGGCAGTCATGCCAATCGAAGTGCCTACCAATGCGCGGGTGAACGGGATGATCGCCACCATCAAAATCACGAAAGGCAGCGAACGTACCGTATTCACTAGGAAGTTAGTGACCTGGAAAAGAACGCGCTGCGGGTACAAACCGTGTGGGCGGGTCAGCACCAAAATGATGCCCAACGGGATACCACCCAGCGTGCCCAACAGCAGGGAAAATCCCACCATGTATAAGGTTTGCCAGCCCGCCTCGGCATATTGTTCCAGGGTGACCTTGGTATCCAGGATCTGCGTAATATCCATTAGCCGACTACCTCCACATCAATATCGGCTTGCTCATTCATCCACCGCACCGCCTCGTCGAGCAGGCTGGAGGCCTGTGCATCGTTGCCCGTGGTCTTGTGCGCAGCCTTGTGGACCGTGAGCCCCAGCACCAGAGTCCCGACGGTTCCCGAGCGCAGCAGGGTATCGGAGGCGTGAATGATATCGGTAGAAATGCCTTTGTTGACCAGGTGATTAACCAGGTCTTTCGCAGCACCGTGCCTGTGAACCAAGCGAACGACTGCCCCGTAACCGGCATCGTCGGTCACTTCTTGCACGGCGTCGGGAAGCGAATGCGGCAGAACATTTTCCACGAACCGGCGCGTGAGCGGCTGCTGCGGGTGTGCAAAAACCTCCGTCACCGAGCCTTTTTCGATGATCCGGCCGTTTTCCATAACCGCCACGGTGTCGGCGATCCGGGCAATCACGCCGATCTCGTGGGTAATGATGATGACGGTGATCCCAAGCTTTTCGTTGACCCGCATGATCAGATCGAGGATCTGGCCGGTGGTCAACGGGTCCAGTGCAGACGTAGGTTCGTCGCACAACAAGATCTTCGGATTGGTCACTAGCGCACGGGCAATGCCGACGCGTTGCCTTTGCCCGCCAGATAACTGTTTGGGCAGGTGATCGGCGCGTTCTGCTAGCCCCACCATCTCCAGGACTTCGGTGACGCGCTGGTCAATTTCACGCTTTTTCGCTTTCGCGAGTACCAGCGGCATGGCGACATTTTGCGCCACCGTTTGGGTCTCTAGCAGGTTGAAATGCTGGAAGACCATGGAGACCTCGCTGCGCAGACCACGCAACTGCTTTTTCGACAGTGCGCTAAGGTCCTGGTCGAGTACGCGCACCGTACCGCTGGTTGGTTTTTCCAGGCCGTTGATGGCGCGCAGCAGCGTGGACTTGCCAGCGCCACTGGTGCCGACGACCCCGAAGATCGAACCAGATGGTATTTCCAGGTTGATGTCTTGCAGCGCCTTGATCTCACCAGATTTACTGGTGAATGTTTTATGTAAATCGCGAAATAATACTTCAGCCATGACGGGAATTAGGGTGAGAGTGTGGCAGCGTTACTTGGTGAGGGACTCTGGGATGAACCAGTAGTCGTCCTCATTCTGTCCCTCCAGGAAGTCAAGGAACTCTTCTGACCTGTATGCATCGATGACAGCCTGTGCCCACTTGGCATCTTTCTTATCTTCAGTGGTTACTGCCTGCAAGATCAGGTCGTCGCTAAGATCTTCACTTTCCAGGGCAAACGCAGGGTCCACACCGGAAGAATAGGAAATGGAACCCGGGATGATGCCCCAATCAACGTCGTCCAGGGCGCGTGGGATCGTGGCCGAATCCATCGGTTGGATTTTCAGGTCGTGTGGGTTGTCCTTGATGTCATTAACGGTGAGGAGCTTCTCGTCGGCATCATCATTCATGGTCAGCCAGCCGAGCTTAACCAAGATACGGAATGCGCGGGTTTGGTTAGAACCATCTTGTGGGATGGCCACGGTTTGGCCTTTGTCGACGCCGTCGAGAGAGTCAATGGACTTCGAGTAGATCTTGGTTTTCACCGTAGGCACGTCGGTCAGGTTGATCAGGTCCGAGCCAGTTTCATTGTTGTAGACGTCCATATAAGCAATGTGCTGGTCGACGTTAAGGTCAACCCGGTCTTCCGTTAATGCGACGTTGGCCTGGCGCAATTCAGAGAAGTCCGTGTAATCGATGGTGTAGCCCTCATCGCTCAAAATCGGCGCGATGCCGTCTTTGAACAGTTCTGAATATGGCCCAGGGGAGGTGCCGACCTTAATTGTGTTCTCGTCGTCGGCGTCACCACCGGCGCACGCGCTGAGGCTAAGGGCGGCGGCAGCCGCTGCCACTGTTGCGGTGATCTTGGAGAATGTTGGTTTCATTTGTAGGTCCTTGTCCGAGGTCGTTTTTCGAATTGATTTGGTTTCGTCCTGATTTCTTGGCAGGAAATCGTACGTCTACACACAGTAGACCAAATAGTTCAAAAAGTATAGACAGAACGGTACGGAATGGCGGGATTGCCCTACTTAATGGCGCTTATTCGCTTGATTGTTCGATGTGGGTGTGGTGTATGTGCACTGTTCTCGTAGGCTTAATGGTGAGAAAATAAACCAACGATAAGGAGCCGCAATATGGCGTTCAATGCACCATTCGTCCACCACACCAAAACTGCTGAGAAGCTGCAAAAAGTTGCCAGCTACGCTACTGGCGCCGGCGTGATTGTCGGGGTGCTCGCATTCTTTATTGCTTTAGACGACACTGGAAGCGCTATTGCTGGCCTTCTCATTTCCGCCACTGTGATTGTCAGCGCAATACTTGCGGGCGGGGTAGCTTACGCCATATTTGTCATTATGGAAATCGTTGCGAAAGCGGCGAATGAAGATGCGGTTCGTGCGTATCGGGAGCGGCAAATGAGTAGTGGAAGTGATGAGTAAAATTTTAACTTCCCACTCAACATAACACCCTGTGTTAAGTAGTGTTATGTTGCGCCGGGTGAGCTAAATCTACTGGTCAAAGGGGTAGGATGTCGCCAAAAATGAGTATACTGAGCGAACATAACACCTTAACTTCCCACATAACATAACACCGGTGTTATGTTGAGTGTTATGTTCAGGTTGGGTCTGAGTCCGGCTTGCTTCTCTTTCTTTTTATTAAACCTTGGATGATTTCAGCTACAGCACTGATAGCGGTTATTGCTAGAAAAGCGGCAAAGAAGAACCAAGGAGATTCAGGAGAGGGAAGTGTGACCCACACTATAAGGATCGCAATTCCGCCAATGGCTATTCCAAGTAGCCCATTGAGTAACGCCTTATAGATAATTAGCCGCTCCTTACTTTACGTGTCTTGAGTGAACGATAGCAGCTTTCACGAGACTGAAGCGCTTATCATCTTTTGTTAACTCTGGCCTCAGTTCATACTGCGCCCACCGGCCGAACCGCACCTAACGCCGCAGTTTCCGCACCCCATGCAACACCTGCGGCAACCAGCTAGCCAGCAATAACACGGCCAAAAGGCGGATGATCTGGATCGCCACTACTTCGGCGCCCGCGCTACCTTCCGCGGACAACGCCAGCACCGTCTCCAGCGCACCAGGGCTGGTGGCCAGGTAGGCCTCGAAATACGAAATATCCAGCCACCCCGTCAGCGGCCACGCACTCAGCGCGCACACCGCCATCAGTGCACCCAAGAACGCGAAAGTCGCGGGCAACTGCTTCGCGAAAAACGCCAGCGTATCGCGCTGCAAAGAACCACCGCAGACCCAGCCGATGGACAAAAACGCGACAATCGCCAAATACGCCGGCGGTGCCACCTCGACGTCGTCGGGAAGAAGCGCGGCCGCCAACACCGTCGCCAAGAGTGGCCCCAACGCCGTCGCCGCAGGCACACGCAACTTCCGCGCCACCGGCTCAGCGCCCAGGGCGATCGCGGTGAAAACCAGCAGCATCCACCAGGGGCTATCGTTGCTCAAACCCTCCTCGTGCAGCTGCCCACTCATAAACAGATGCACGATCACCGGCAGCGTCAGCGACAGCACCAGCACCCGCAAATACTGCGTGAGCATGACGTAGCGGAAATTCGCCCCGAAATCGATCGCCAGCGTGGATACCACCGACGCGCCACCCGGCAACATGGACAGCACACCCGTTTCCGGGCTGATATGCCGCGGCTGCGCACGCGATAACAGCACGCCACCAGCCACGCCGACGGTCACGGTAAACGCGGTGACAAACAACCCGGGAAGCAGGAAATGCAGCAGGTCAGCCGCCGGAATCTGCGTCAACGGCACCGCCGCCAACGTCATGATGATCCCGCGCCCAAACCGATAAAACAGCGGGTGCACATCCAGCTGCTCGCCCGTCGACAAGCTCCACGTGCCAGCCACCACAATCGCGCCAATGATCCACGCCGCGGGCAACCCCACCGCATCTAGCGCCCAACCGAGCGCCACGGACGCCGGTGCGAGCAGGAACCAACGCCACGAATGCGGTGTCCAGGGAAACAGAGTCATCGCTTCCACTGTAGCCCTCCGCACAGCCCCCGCGCGTCCACTACCATGTGTGCCATGACTACTCAGCAGAAAACCGCCCTGGTCACCGGCGCGTCCTCGGGGATCGGCGCCGCCACCGCGAAAGCTCTTGCCGACGACGGCTGGCGCGTGGTCATTGCCGCCCGGCGCATGGACCGGCTGGAGAAACTCGCAGAACAAATCGGTGCTACCGCGCACCAGCTGGATGTGACCAGCCAGGACAGCGTCGACAAGCTGGCCGCCAGCGTTGGGCGCATCGACCTGCTGGTGAACAATGCCGGCGGGGCGATTGGTCTGGAATCGATCGCGGAATCGTCGCTGGAAGATTGGGACCGCATGTATGAGATCAACGTCGCCGGTACCGTGCGCGTGACCAAGGCGTTTTTGCCGTCACTGCTGGCGGTGGAAGGTAGCGCTGGCCTGGTGGTCAATATTGGTTCGGTTGCTGGCTGGACCCCGTATGCCGGTGGCGCGGGCTATAACGCCGCCAAGCACGGGGTGCGCGCGTTCAACCGGGTGCTGCGCTTGGAACACCCGGGTACGCTGCGGGTGACCGAGATCGATCCCGGCCGGGTGGCCACCGAGGAGTTTTCGCTGAATCGTTTCCGCGGCGATGCCGAAAAAGCCGCCGAGGTCTACGCCGACAAGCTGAACCTGAGCGCCGAGGATATTGCCGAGGCCGTGCGTTGGGTTGCGGCGTTGCCAGCGCACATGAACATCGACACCATGCAGATCACCCCGCGCGACCAGGTGTAAGGAACACCGCCGCGGTTCGGTAACCTGACCGCTATGACGACTGCGGATAATTACCCCTCGATCCCCATCAGTGGTGCGTCGATCAAGCTCGGCCAATTCATCAAACTGGCCAGCCTGGTCGCCACCGGCGGGGAGGCGAAAGAGCTGATCGCCGCCGGTGCGGTGACTGTCAACGGCGCGCCCGTCGACAAGCGTGGCACCGCCCTGCACCCCGGCGATGTGGTCTGCATTGACGACGAATGCGTGCTGGTGGCTGCGGCAGATGATCTTGCCGACGATCTTGCCGACGATGATTACTTCGACGAGGCTACCGCCGACGACGATTTTGATCCCGAGAAGTGGAGGAACCTGTAATGCCCGCGTTTATTGCTGAAGTTGGCATGCCGTATTGGGCGGACCTGACCACCTCGAACCCGCAGGCCGCGGCCGAGTTTTATTCCGAGCTGTTGGGGTGGGAGATCAGCGGTGATGATTACCGCATCGCGCGCCTGCAGGGCTTGCCGGTTGCTGGGCTGATTCCGCAGCCGGAGGGCACGAATGCGCCGGATACGTGGGTGACGTATTTCTTGAGCGCCGATATCGCCGGTGACATCGCGAAGGTGGAAAAGCTCGGCGGCAGTGTGTTGGCCGACCCGCGTGAGGTGGAGTTAGGCACCATGACCGTGCTTGCCGACGCCGCCGGTGGCCTGTTTGGGCTGCTGCAGCCCGCGGGCGAGGACAAGTTCATCGCCGCTGGTGAGCCGTCGACCCCGGTGTGGCATGAGCTGACCTGCAATGCCGGTTTCGAGGACGCGGTGGAGTTTTACCACGAGTTGTTTGACTGGGGCATCCGCACGCTGACCGACGAGGAACCCGATGCCGACGGTGTGTACCCGAATGGGACCTATGCCGCGGCGATGGCCGACGGTGCGCCGTTCGCGGGCTTGTGGAAGGCTGAAGGGCAGTTCCCGCCGCAGGTCAAGGGGTTTTGGCAGACGTATTTGGGCGTTGCCGATGCCGATGCGGCCGCGCGTCGTTGTGCCGAGCTGGGTGGGGAAGTAATCCGTGAGCCGTGGGATTCGCCGTTTGGGCGCCTGTGCTTGATCGCGGACCCGACCGGTGCCACCGTCACGTTATGCGAGGTAGAAGAAGCCCCAGAGGAAGGCCGCGAGGAAGACCCGTTGGACGGCATCGACCTGCTGTAGAGGGTGCGGCGCCTACTGCACCCTGGCTGGAAAAATGCCGCACCTTCAGGTGGAGAAATCCATTACCCAATGATGGATCTCAGACGAAAGGTGTTGGCGCGACATGAGTCATTGGGTACTTTGGTGATTATCATGAACGTAAGTGACTAACGCAAGGGTAGTGATTATGCGGTCTCTGTTTCCTCGAATTATAGTGGCCGCATTTTCCTCTGTGACTAGGTCTTCGATAGTGTACGCAGTTTACAGGTACGCACAGGTAGATGCATGCGCAAGCATGATGTAGAGCATGAAAAAGTTCGAAAACAGTCACTCTTCGTTGCTTGTCTAATTTTGTTTTTAATGCTGGCAACGGTTTTTGGGGGTGGTCTGAATTTTGAAAACCTTTTGGTATTCGCTTTAGCAGCCGCGGTTCTGTTGTACTTGGTACGAAACCCTATTCCTCATTCCAGTAATACACTTGGCATAGTGCTCGCAGGCTGCATTTTGCAAGCACTGTCAATTTTTGATGTCTGGGGAATTACTCAGACAGTTGGCCTAGGTTTTGTAATTGGCGCCGTGGTCCTGGTGTTGCTGCGCGAGTACAAGACACGATCATTTGGCAAGAAACTGTCCGAGGAAGAATCGCGGAATAATAACTCAAGTGTATAGCTCCGCGACTATGAAGTCTGCGCGAGATAGTGGCGAGATAGTGCTGGAATCGACCTGACGTAACTGCGGCTGATGTGTGGAAAAATGCCGCACCTTCTGGTGGAGAAATCCATTACCCAATGATGGAGAAATCCAGTAGGCAGAAGTGGAGAAATGCCGCAGGCTGCTAGGCTGGGGGTGTGCATGATTATCAAAAACGCCATCTTGACCAGTCAATTTCGACGGCGCTGGAGTCTGCGCCGGCCGTAGTGATCGCAGGTCCACGTGCTTGCGGGAAAACCGAAAGCGCCTCGCAGTTTTCGGCTTCCCAAATTTATCTCGATTCTGCAGATAAACGGGCAGTGCTTGCGCGCGAACAACCCGCCACCGCGCTGCACGGCGAAACTCCGCGCTTGCTGGACGAGTGGCAAGTAGTGCCGGAAGTGTGGAATGAAGTGCGCCACGAGGTGGACCGTCGTCGGCAAGCAGGGCAATTTTTATTGACTGGTTCCGCTACTCCCGATGAGCATCCAATGCGCCATTCTGGGGCGGGGCGGTTTCGTCGCTTGCGCATGCGGACGATGACGCTGCAGGAAACTGGCGATTCCACCGGGGAGGTTTCTTTGGGGGCGTTATTGCGCGGGGAATCACCTGCGATCGCGGAATCGGAACGTGATTTTTCCGAACTCATCGCGCGTGTTGTCCGAGGTGGCTGGCCGGGCGCTTTGAATATGTCGCACGAGGCCGCAGTAGAGATGAACCACTCGTATCTTGACGACACGTGTGAGCACGATTTTCCTTCTGTTGCTGGTCCGCGCCGGGATCCACGTCGGATCCGCGCGTTTCTGGAGGCGATCGCTGGTTTATCGGCGCAACCTGCTACTTTTAGTGCGATTGGCCGCAGGATGAATGATGCTGCGGCACTGCCCATCGGCGAAACTGCGCCATCGGCGCTACATGATTTCGCAGAGCGTATGTTTTTAACCGAGGATCAACCAGCCTGGGCACCAAAACTGCGTTCACGGACTGCCGCATTACAAACACCGAAGCGGCACTTGTGCGATCCTTCGCTGGCAGCCGCACTACTCGGGGCGAATACCGATCGATTATTGGCAGAGCCCGAGTCTCTCGGATTTTTATTTGAAAGCCAGGTGGTCCATGACTTGCGAGTGTATACGCAAAAAAATAAAGCGCGCGGGGTTTTTCATTACCGTGATGCGAAAGGCCGGGATGAAATCGACGCGGTTGTGGAAGCAGCCGATGGTGCGTGGATCGGGTGTGAGGTGAAACTTGGCCAGCACGCCATCGATGCAGCGGCGGAAAACTTGTTACGCGTCAGCGCAAAAATCATCCGGCCGCCGGAAGCACTCGTCGTGGTGGTCCCGAGCGGCCTGGCGTACCGCCGAGACGACGGTGTCATCGTCGTCCCGCTGACTGTGCTGGGGGAATAATTCAGGTATTTACCGTTGCGGGCGCAAAGCCTGGGCGAAATATTCCTCCACGGCCTCGGGCTTATCCAGCGGCAACACCGCACCGACGTACTGGTCCGGGCGCACGATGACCACCGCGCCATCACGCGAGATTCCGCGGGCTTCGAAGATGTCATGCTCCTCGGAAAGCACCCCGAAGACGTTGTCCCAGTTTGGGACCTGGAACTTGCCGTTGCGCGGACGGAACAGCCGCGGCGCATCCAGGATTTCCCAATCCCAGTGGTTTGTTTGCTGGTAGATCGCCTTGATATCAAAATAGGCGTTTTCATCCTGGTCAGTCGGGGTGAACTTGGCGACGATCGCCTCGACTGCGTCCGCCCAGGCAGTCATCTGTGATTCTGCGCCGGGCTGTGGCCGATCCGCGAACGCGTAAATACGGTAGCGGCCATCTGCTGTGTGTTGGTGACCCAAATGCGTGCGCAGGGCATCGGAGCGGCGCAGTACTTCATAGGATTTAAAACGCTTGCCGACGTCGAAGCCGGTCGCCAAATCCTGATGGGTAGCGTCGCCGACGATCATGTTGGGCTCGTACTGGGTCCGGAAACCGGCTGCAAACTCCTCGGCTTCAACATAGTATTTTTCCACCGCGTCAGGGCACTCCAGCTGCTCTGGTGGGGTAGCCATCAAGGTAGACCATTCGCGGTCAAAGTTAATCAAATTTTCCGCGGCTGGTTGGCGTTCGCCGTGGTAGGTGCACAGCAGTTCTTCCGGGGCGCGTCCGTCGAGAACATGCCCGAGTTTCCAGGCGATATTGAAACCATCCTGCATGGACACGTTCATGCCCTGGCCTGCTTTTGCGGAGTGCGTGTGGCAGGCATCGCCGGTCAAAAATACGCGCGGGGTGGTGTTTTCATTGTCGAAGCCGTCGACAAGCCGGTGTGCTACTTCGTAGACGGAGTGCCAGGCAACCATTTTCACATCGATGAAATATGGCGAGTAGATCTCGTTTGCCTTCTCAATGATCTTCTCAATCGGGGTTTCCCGGATCTTGTGATTGTCATTTTCTGGAACTTCACCGAGGTCCACATAGATCCGGCAGAGGTATCCGCCCTCGCGCGGAATGTGCAGGATGGAGCCGGCTTTGGAATGAATTGCACATTTTGTCCGCCAGTCCGGGAAGTTCGTATCGACGACGACGTCCATCACGCCCCAAGCATGGTTTGCCTGGTTGCCTTGGAAGCTGCGGCCGATAGATTTGCGCACCTTGGAACGGGCACCATCACAACCCACGACGTACTTGGCGCGGACGGTACGCTGCTCGCCCGCAGCATTTTCAACCACGGCGGTTACTGGGTACTCTTCGGACAAGCCGCCAACTTCCAAGGAAACAAAATTCCAACCGTAATCCGGTGTAATCCGCGCTGGCCCGCGCTGAGCCTCCCGGGCGAAATAATCCAAGACGCGGGCTTGGTTCACAATCAGGTGCGGGAATTCGGAAATGCCATGTTCGTCGTCAATGGGGCGCGCACCGCGTGTGATGGCATCTGGATTTTCTGGGTCCTGGTTCCAGAATGACATCTCGGTGATCGTATAGGCTTCTTCGGTGATTTCAGCAGCAAAACCGAAAGCCTGGAAGGTTTCTACGGAACGTGCCTGAATACCATCGGCCTGGCCGAGCTCAAGACGGTGCGGGCGGCGTTCGATAATGCGGGTATTGATATTCGGGAACCTTGACAGCTGGGCAGCGGCAATCATGCCGGCTGGGCCAGAGCCGACGATGAGCACGTCCATGGTCTCCGGGAGTTCTTCTGCACGATTAATGCCATATCCTGCGGCAGGGAGAACGCGTGGATCCTGAGAGACGTAGCCATTGTGGTGAAACTGCACTGTTTTGCTCCTTGCTGCTTATTCGACACCGCGTGTGCGTAATCGGTTCCGGGAAGGTGATCGCATGAGATAGCGGTGGGAGAATTTATGAGCTAGATCAAATAATCCTTTGATCTGTGAACTGGGTCTTATCCAAGGATCATATATGATTATTGCGATCTGTACAACAGTTTTTTGGAAGTGTTATATGCACGTCTCTTGATTGCTGATTACTGATTGCCGGTTACTGGCTGCTGGCTACTTACTTTGTGCCGAACGTGAAATGCCCAGTCATTTGCTCGTGCTCATGCTCGGGCCCCAGCGGGATTCCCTTGCGTTCGCGCAAAAGGAATACGCAGATGAAACCGACGATACAAGCGCTGACCAGGTAACCAGAGATGGCGAAAGTCGTACCGGTTGCTTCTAACAACGCTGCGGCGATCATGGGTGCGAATGCGCCACCAAGCACGGATCCGATGGCATAGGTGATGGATACACCGGAGGCGCGAATCGAGGCCGGGAATAGCTCCGCGTATAGCGCGGACTGTGGACCGTAGGTCAGGCCCAAGCCGACGGTGAGGCCAATCAATGCCAGGTACAGCATGCCCAGTGATCCGGTATTGACCAGCGGGAACAGCGCGGCGGCACCGATGCCCTGGAGGATAAATCCGATCAGGTAGGTCATTCGGCGACCGATATAGTCCGAGACCCAGCCAGCGAACAGGGTTGAGAGCATCCAGGTCACCGCCGACAGTGTCACGGCGTTCAAGACATCGCCGCGTGCTAGGCCAATGGGGCCGTCAGGGTTAGTGGTGTAGTTCTGGATGTAACCGCCCGTAGTCATGTATCCAACGGTGCCGTTACCAGCGAAAACGAGTGCCGCGGTCAGTACCAGCGGCAGGTAGCGCTTGAACAAAATGCCGATGGGGTTGGACGCTTCCGCGTCTTTGCGTTCGGAGATTTCCTGGAAAACCGGGGATTCGTCAACCCCCATGCGGATGACGTAACCGACAATGACCAGCACGATGCTGAACAAGAACGGTATGCGCCAGCCCCATTCCAGGAAGGCATCGCCGGGCGCGACGGTGTTCATGATGGACAGCACGCCAGAAGACATCAGCAGGCCGATAGGTACACCGATCTGCGGACCGGCGCCGTACAAGCCGCGCTTATCGTTCGGGGCGTGTTCAACGGCCAGCAGAACTGCTGATCCCCACTCGCCACCGGCAGAAATTCCCTGGATGATGCGCAAGGTGATCAGCAAAATCGGGGCCCAGATTCCCCAGGTGTCATACGTCGGCAGCAAGCCAATCAGGGTGGTGGCGCCACCCATGGCGAATAGCGTGACCATCAAAACGGTGCGTCGCCCCACTTTGTCTCCGAAGTGGCCAGCCAAGAATGCGCCCAACGGGCGGAAGAGGAACGATAGGCCGACTGAGGCGAAGGAGACGATCGTCGCCAAACCGCCTTCGAGCGGGCCGAACATGAGCTGGTTGAACACCAGGCCAGCGACGGCGGCGTAGAGGAAGTAGTCGTACCATTCGATCGCGGTACCGATGGTGGTCGCCGCAACGACGCGGCGACGTTCTTTCGCCGAGATCGTGGCAGAGGTGGGCGTTACCGACATAAACGTCCTTTCGGGGGTGTTGTGGGAGGTAGGCGGAGTGTGGGATTAGTTGATCCTGCCTTGCTGCCTGCGTGGGCACCAACGCGGTGGTGTGTGGAGACTTATATATACCACTATGGTGTGAATTGAACCACTTGCAGTGATGGTAGGGATAATATACGATTTGGGCAAGTGCTTGTCCGAAAGCTCGTCGAAAATGCTCGTCACAGAAAAGGATTTTTCATGGCTATTCCTGACATCCTTCCGGAGAAACCGGGCAAAGTCATTGCCGTCCACGTCGCTTTCGAGTCCCGTGCGGCTCAGCGCGGTCGTCGTCCGAAACAGCCCAGCTATTTTCTGAAAGCCACGAGCACTCTTGCGGCTTCTGGCTCGGAGGTGGAGCGCCCTGCGGGGACTGAACTGTTGGCTTTTGAAGGTGAAATCGCGCTGATCATCGGAAAGTCAGCCCGCAACGTTTCTCTTGCCGACGCTTGGGATTACGTCGGTTATGTCACCGCATCGAATGACCTTGGTTTGTATGACTATAAATCGCAGGATAAAGGGTCTAATACCCGTTCCAAATCGCGCGATGGATACACCCCGATCGGTCCAGAGCTACTGGATGCTTCCGCTATTGATCCAGCCACGCTGCGCTTGCGCACCTGGGTGAATGGTGACGTTGTGCAGGAAGATAGCACCACAGAAAAAGACCTGATTTTCCCACTTGCGCAGTTTGTCGCTGACTTATCGCAGCACATGACACTAGAGCCTGGCGACATCATCTTGACTGGCACCCCGCGTGGATCGAGCGTGATTGTGCCTGGCGACGTCGTGGAAGTAGAAGTTGATGTTCCTAGCGCCAAAACGACAATGAGCAGTGGTCGTTTGCGCACCACCGTTGTCGAAGGCCCAGGCGAATTCAATGCAGAGGTTGGCAGCCTGCCGCACACCGACGACAAACTTCGGGAAGATGCATTCGGCGACCGTGAATCAGCAGGATTACCACCTGTCGGCCAAGAAGACAGCGACAACACAGCAGAATCCGGGCCGGCTCTGCCCGCAGAACTCGTCGACAAGCTCAAGAAAACCCCAACCGCCGGGCTGTCTGCGCAATTACGCAAACATGGCATCAACCAGTCCGTGATCGAGGGCGTATACCCACAGACAAAAGGCACCAAGCTGGTTGGCCGTGCGCGTACACTGCGCTTTGTGGCAGGCCGCGAAGACCTGTTTACAAAGCACGGCGGCGGCCTGAACGAGCAAAAGAAAGTTTTCGATACCGTTCGCGAAGGCGAAGTCATCGTCATCGAAGGCCGCCAAGAACCAGGTTCGGGCACGCTCGGCGATATTCTGGCGCTGCGGGCACAAACCCGCGGTGCTGCAGGCGTGGTCACTGACGGCGGAGTGCGTGACTATGAAGCAGTACGTGAAATCGGGCTGCCCGTCTTTACACAAGGTGCACACCCGTGCGTGCTTGGCCGCAAACACGTGCCGTGGGACAGCGATATCGCTATTTCCTGTGGTAACGCCACTGTTGTTCCTGGTGACGTCATCGTCGGTGATGATGATGGGGTGATCGTGATTCCACGCGAACTAGCCGAAGAAATCGCCGACGGCGCGCTGGCGAAAGAGCACGAAGATGAATGGGTCGCAGGCCGGGTTGCTGAAGGCGCCAGCCTCGACGGTTTGTTCCCGCCGACTGGGGAAAACAAAAAGGCCTATCAGCAATTCCGTGATAGTGAGGGGGCATGAAAACTTCCCTGAGGGACTCGGCGGTCCAGTCCAAATCGCAGCACGCTTATGCATGGATCAGCGAAAAGATCCGCACGCGCGAATTTGAACCAGGTCACCGTTTAGTCTTGTCTGCTCTTGCCGACGAACTCCAGGTCAGCGTCGTACCTGTCCGCGAGGCAATTCGTCAGCTGGAAGCAGAAGGCATGGTCACTTATGAGCGCAATGTGGGCGCAAAAGTGACGATGCATAACCGCAACGCCTATTTCGAAACCATGGAAATCGTCGCCACGTTGGAAGCCGCGGCCACCGCGCTGTCGGCACCTCACCTGGGCGCTGAAGATTTTGCTGCAGCCCGCGAGCTTAATCGCCAGATGCAGCAGCTCGACATTGCTACAGAACCAGAGGAATTCACGCGGCTTAACCAACAATTTCATGAGGTGTTATTCAATAAATGCCCGAATAGCCGCTTGATGAAGTTACTGCGTGAACAGTGGCAACAATTGAATTATCACCGAGTGTCCACGTTTCGCTATGTTCCGCAGCGCGCCAGCAAATCCGTTGCCGAGCATGCGCAGCTCGTCGACCTCATGGAAGCGGGTGCGGATGCGGATTATCTCAGCCGTAAAGCACTGGAACACCGCATGGCGACAGCACGCAGTTACCGCGAAATTACAGAACCGAACAACTCAGCTACGGATAGCTACCAGTAAAAGGAGCCAACAATGAACGCAATTAATAATGATGCAGCTAAACCTAGTGATCTTCCAGAAAAGATCCTGCACTACATCAATGGTGAATTCGTAGAATCCATTGATGGCGAAGAATTCGATGTTGTCGACCCAGTGACCAACCGGACGTACATCACTGCAGCATCGGGTAAGCCGCAGGATATCGATAGAGCAGTCGCTGCCGCGAAGGAAGCTTTTGACAATGGCACGTGGTCCAACGCACTTCCGCGTGAGCGGGCTCGCGTGCTGAACAACATTGCCGACGTCGTCGAAACGCGTGCGGAAAAACTGGCTGCCTGGGAATCTTTTGACTCCGGCCTGCCCATCACGCAAGCCACCGGCCAAGCCAAGCGTGCCGCGGAAAACTTCCGCTTTTTCGCAGATCTCATCGTCGCGCAGGCAGATGATGCGTATAAGGTGCCGGGCCGTCAGATCAACTACGTTAACCGCAAACCCATCGGCGTCGCTGGCTTGATCACCCCGTGGAACACTCCGTTCATGTTGGAATCCTGGAAGCTGGCTCCAGCTATTGCGACGGGTAACTCCGTGGTGCTGAAACCTGCCGAGTTCACCCCGCTTTCAGCGCAGCTGTGGGCAGGAATCTTTGAGGAAGCAGGCTTGCCGAAGGGCGTATTCAACCTGGTCAATGGCTACGGTGAAGAAGGCTATGCCGGTGATCCACTGGTCAAGCACCCAGATGTACCACTGATTTCCTTTACCGGTGAATCCCGCACCGGCCAGGCAATTTTCTCCAATGCCGCACCACACCTGAAGGGCTTGTCGATGGAGCTGGGCGGTAAGTCTCCAGCCATCGTTTTCAATGATGCGGATATGGAAACCGCGATCGATGCCTGCATTTTCGGCGTGTTCTCGTTGAACGGTGAGCGTTGCACCGCAGGTTCGCGCATCCTGGTGCAGCGTGATATCTACGACGAGTTCGTCGAACGCTACGCTGCGCAGGCCAAGCGCGTCAAGGTTGGCCTGCCGTCGGATCCGAAGACGGAAGTCGGTGCGCTGGTACACCCAGAACACTATGAAAAGGTGACCTCGTACATCGAAATCGGCAAGAAGGAAGCCACCCTAGCCGCTGGTGGTGAGCGCCCGGAGGAATTCCCGGAGGGTAACTTCGTGCAGCCAACCGTATTCATCGATGTGAAACCGGATGCGAAGATCTTCCAAGAAGAAATCTTCGGCCCAGTCGTCGCCATTACCCCATTCGATACCGAAGAAGAAGCCCTGGAACTGGCGAACAACACCAAGTACGGCCTGGCTGCCTACGTGTGGACTTCCGACCTGAAGCGCGCCCACAACTTCGCGCAAAACGTGGAAGCCGGCATGGTGTGGCTGAATTCGAACAACGTCCGTGACCTGCGCACCCCATTCGGTGGTGTGAAAGCTTCCGGGCTCGGTCACGAAGGCGGCTACCGCTCGATTGACTTCTACACCGACCAGCAAGCAGTCCACATCAACCTGGACAAAGTCCACAACCCTGTGTTCGGCAAGCAGGACTAAGCACATTTAGCTGCGCCGCCCACCCCTCATGCCGCTTCAGTGCCAGGTCAGCTCCTGATCTGGCGCTAGCCCTCTGTTTTAAGGAGTCATCATGACTGATACCCAATCTCCAAAAGTTCAAGCACCAGATATCCTGCGCTGCGCGTATATGGAAATCGTCGTCACGGATTTGGAAGCTTCCCGTAAGTTCTACGTCGACACGCTCGGTCTTGTCGTGACCGACGAGGATGATGATGCGATCTACCTGCGCACCTATGAGGAATTCATCCACCACAACTTGGTGTTGCGGAAAGGTGAGCAGGCTGCGGTGGCGGCGTTTGCCTACCGTGTGCGCAGCCCAGAAGATCTTGACCTGGCCGAGGAATTCTATAAAGCGCGTGGCTGTGAGGTGCGACGAAACAAAGATGGATTCGTCAAAGGCATTGGCGATTCCGTGCGCGTGCAGGATCCGCTGGGCTTTCCCTATGAATTCTTCTACGAAGTAGAACACCGCGAGCGTCTTGCCTGGAGCTACGATGCACACATCCCGGGTGCAATCGTGCGCCTGGACCACTTCAATCAGATCACCCCGGATGTACCGAGCGCAGTGGGCTACATGGAAGATCTCGGGTTCCGCATCACCGAAGACATCCGGGACTCCGAAGGCACGGTCTACGCAGCCTGGATGCGCCGGAAGCCCACCGTGCACGATACCGCTATGACCGGTGGCGATGGCCCGCGTATGCACCACATCGCATTTGCGACACACGAAAAGCACAACATCATCGCTATCTGCGACAAGCTGGGTGCATTGCGTGAATCGGACCGCATTGAACGAGGCCCAGGCCGACACGGCGTTTCCAACGCGTACTACCTGTACCTGCGCGACCCAGACGGACACCGCGTCGAGATCTACACCCAGGATTACTACACCGGAGACCCAGACAACCCGGCCGTGACCTGGGACGTCCACGATAACCAGCGCCGCGACTGGTGGGGCACGCCAGTCGTTCCGTCCTGGTATAGCGAGGGATCACTCGTTCTGGATTTAGACGGCAACCCGGTTCCGCTGACCTCGCGTACCGACGCCTCCGAGATGGAGCAGACCATTGGTGCTGACGGCTTCTCGTACACTCGCCCGGACGACGATAAAGACAAGCTTCCCGATTGGAAGAAGGGCGAATACAAGCTGGGCAACCAACTGTAAACCTAGGCGGGGATCAGGCTAGGAACCAGGCTACAAGGAGGAACGTCATGTTGAGCAAACAGCAGCAGATAGTCATTGCCGACGAACTAGCGCAGGCGGAAAAAGACCACAAACCAGTGGAGCTTTTGACCAAGCGCTTTCCGGAGATGACCGTGGAGGATTCCTACGCGGTGCAGGCAGAATGGGTTCGTCGCGGAATCGCCGACGGCCGTAAGCTCGTCGGCAGGAAAATCGGGCTGACCTCGAAGGTGATGCAAGAGGCAACCGGCATCACCGAGCCAGACTACGGGGCGATTTTCGCAGACCAGATTTTTGAAAACGGTTCCGTGATCGACCATGACCGTTTCTCCAGCGTGCGAATCGAGGTCGAGCTGGCGTTTGTTCTGAAAGACGATCTGCACGGCCCGTCGGCAAGCATTTTTGATGTCTTGCGCGCTACCGAATACGTCGTTCCTGCTCTGGAAATTTTGGATTCCCGGATTGAAATGCAGGGCCGCACTATCGTCGACACGATCTCGGATAATGCTGCTCTGGGCGCGATGATTTATGGGGGAAACCCCGTGGCACCGGATGCTGTGGACCTGCGATGGGTGTCCGCGTTGTTGTACCGCAACGAAGCGATTGAAGACACTGGGGTTGCGGCGGCAGTGCTGAATCATCCGGCCATGGGTGTGGCGTGGCTGGCTAATAAGCTGCATGCGCACGATGAGCACTTGCGCGCCGGGGATATTATTTTGGCAGGATCATTCACCAAACCAATGTGGGTGCATCCAGGAGATACCGTCCACGCCGATTATGGAAAGCTAGGAACCATCACATGCCGATTCCAGTAAAACTGCCCCGCACGTTTGCCCAGCAGCTGCAACAAGAATCCGGCCCGCAGGTCGGCGCGTGGATTTCTTCGGGCTCGCCGGTCGCGGCAGAAATCGTTGCTTCCGCAGGCTTTGATTGGCTGCTTGTCGACGGCGAGCACTCGCCGTATAGTTTGGAAACCGTCACTGATCTGCTGCGTGCCACTGATGCGTATGGTGCGACCCGCGTGGTGCGCGTGCCGGTGGGCGATACCGCTTTGATTAAGCAGTACCTGGATCTCGGTGCGCAGAATCTCATGGTGCCGATGGTGGATACCGCTGAGCAAGCCCGCGATGCGGTGGCCGCTATGCACTACCCGCCGCGAGGCGTGCGCGGGGTCGGTGCCGCGTTGGCACGTTCGTCGCGGTGGAATGCCGTGGAAGATTACCTGCAAAATGCATCTGACCTGGTGAGCCTGACTATCCAGCTGGAATCGGCGACTGCCGTGGACAACGCGGCAGAGATCGCCGCCGTTGATGGCGTGGATCAGTTGTTCATTGGGCCTTCTGACCTGGCTGCCTCGATGGGCGTGCTGGGCCAGCAGACTCACCCAGATGTGCTGGATGCCGTCTCCCGTGCGATGAAGGCATGCCAGGATGCGGGCAAACCCGTTGGCGTGAATGCTTTTAATTTGGAGCAGGCGCAAGCTTATTTGGACGCCGGCGCGTCATTTGTCCTGGTCGGCGCTGACGTGCAGCTGCTTGCTGGTGCGGCCCGGGGCTTAGCGGATAAGTTTGTGAAATAGGCAAGCGGTTGCCTTAGCGCTGCTGCCGCGCGTCGTATTTGGCGACTTTTGCGCACAGTTGTTCGTGATGCACTGGCGCCAGGCAGCCGATCTTGACGACGTGGCGGGCTAGTTCCATATCGCCCATTTTCGCGCGGAAGGCCATCCCCATGGTCACGTCGTGGTCTGGCTTGCCGACGAATTCCATGCTGTCACCTGCGGCGATTGTGCCGGGCGTGATGATGCGGAAGTATGCGCCGCAGTCTCCGTGGTCGGTGAAGGATTTCAGAAAACCTTGTGCGTTGATCCAGCCGGCGAACGTGGCGCAAGGGCTGCGGGGGATAGACACTTCTAGCAGTGCATCGCCAATTTTTATTTGTTGGTTGATCAGCAGTTCCGCCAGGTTGATTCCGCTGGTGGTGAGGTTTTCGCCGAAGAATCCGTCACGGAATTCACGGTGCAGTGCGGTTTCCCAGTAATCGAGTTCTTCGCGCGCGAAGGCGTACACAGCCTTGTCGGCGCCACCGTGGTGTTGGTGGTCGCCGATGGAATCACCGTGGATACCCGAACCATCGCCGTAGTGTGGGCCGGGAATTTTGAGTTCGATCGCGGGCTGCGGCTGTTTGTCGATGCCTGTGTAGTCATGGCGCCCACTCGGATCGGCACGACGGACGGCGACGTTGGTGGAGATGACCTTCATGCCAACCCATTATGGCTGGTTTTCTGGTTAGTTTCTCAGCTCTGTAGCGGTTCGTGCTAAGTGTTGATTGCTTGTGGATACGCCAAACCCTTCAACCCCTCAGTACCAAACTCCACCCCATAACCAGAAGATTTAATACCACCAAACGGCACCCGCGGATCCACCGCACCATGCTTATTAATCCACACCGTCCCAGCCTGCAGGCGGGCAGCCACCTCGCGGGCTTTCTGCGCATCCGCCGACCACACCGACGCACCCAACCCCACATCCAAACTATTCGCCCACGCAATCGCCTGATCCAACTCAGAATAACGAATCAACGGCACAGCCGGGCCAAACTGCTCTTGCGCAACCAATGGGTTATCCGGATCAATATCCGCCACGATCGTTACCGGATAGAAAAACCCCGGCGCATCATAATCCGGATCACCACCAACTAGCACACGCCCACCACCATCTTTTGCGGCTTTGACCAAACCGTCGACAATGTCGAACTGCGCTTTATTCTGCAGCGGGCCTAGCACGTTGTTCTCATCCAGACCATTGCCCATCGGCATCTTTTTCGCAATAGCCACCAAGGCCTCGGCCACCTCATCATAGATCGCATCCGGAACGTAGATACGCTTAGCTGCAGCACAGGTTTGCCCGGTGTTGATAAACGCACCCCAGAACAAGTCTTCGGCAATCGCTTCCGGGTCGACGTCGTCAAGCACTACGGCAGCATCGTTACCGCCAAGCTCCAGGGTCAGGCGGGTGATGTTGTTGGCAGAAGCCTCGATGATTTTCTTGCCGGTTTCAGTCGAACCAGTAAACATGATCTTGTCGATGCCTGGGTGGGTTGTCAGTGCTGCACCAACCCCACCATCACCAGTAACGATATGCAGCACGTCCTGCGGCAACACGGTATTGGCAATAGCAACCAGCGCACTGACCGATAGCGGGGTGTAGCCGGATGGCTTGACGACGACGGTGTTGCCCATGCGTAGCGCTGGGGCGATTTGCCAGATGGTGATCATCATCGGCCAGTTCCATGGACCAATCGCGCCGACAACACCCAGGGGCCGGTAGTGCACAGTAGCGGTGATGTCATCATCAACGGCGGTGTAATCCGGTGATTCAAACGAGGCGGTTGCCCGCAGCCAGGCGGCACATGCGCCTACCTCGAAGCGGGCGTTGGGTCCGTTGAGTGGTTTGCCTTGTTCTTGTGAGAGCAGTGTGGCCAGTGGCTCGGCGGCTTGCTCGATGGCATCGGCGAATTTGTTGAGCAGTTCGCAGCGGGCGTGATCGCCTTGGGCTTCCCAGTTTGGTTGTGCGGCACGTGCGGCAGCCACAGCGTCGTTGAGGTCGTTGTTGTCGTGGACCTGGTAGCTGCCGACCAGCTCGCCGGTGGCGGGGTTGTGGATCTTGGTGCCACCACCATCATTGGTGGTGATGGCGTTCATAATGGCGTCGTAGGTGGTGAGGGTGTGGGTTTCAGACACGGGGAACTCCTTAGTTTCCAGAAAAGAAGCACGATTTATGTGAGGTCAATCATATATGATTATGTTCATTCTCACCAGAGCTCAACGGTTTCGATTGCCTTTTTATCAACAGGGTGAACAGTGCGTAAGCAGGGCGTGCAGAAATGGCGACGGCCTGCCTAAGACTTGAGCCTTCAAGTTTAATCTGATGAAATTGATATTCATTGAATGACAAACCAGAAACCGGAGAGAAAGATGATGCAGCGTGGCCCTCATGCGCCGAGGCATGACGCTGACCATCTAACTAGCCGACAACGTGAATTAGAAAATATAGAACGCACGCTCGTCTTCATGTCCGATGATCCGGGGTTAGAGGGCCGCATTAAAGTTTTCGTAGGGGCTCGAGACGCCGATAAGACTATGTTTCTTCGAGGCGTGCAAAAATTGGCGGAGAAACGGAACTTCTCAACAATCTGGGTATCTGCTGTTCATGGGGCATTTTTAGATTCCTTATTGCGGGAATGTGGACGTATTAGTGGCACTTGGACAGAATCGGCGCGTCAGACATTCTCGGAATTGCTGGAACGAACTTCTAAAAGTTTCTGTGATCGCGGCGTGGAAGCTGCCGGTATCGCTGAGTCCCCTATGTCTCGTTTTCGAGCTAGTCTGTCTCGACAGTTACAAGAAGTGATTTCGTTCGTTGGCGAACAAGAGCGAGTAGTTAACAGCGGAGCTATTCTGTTAATTGATGACGTGCAGGATGCCGATGCAGAAACTCTACGTGCCTTAAGCTATGCCTGGCAACAGATGCAGTCGGAGTCGCCTGATTTACCGTTGATGACAATATGCGCGGGATCCGCCAATGCGCAGGACATCATTACTGATGCTGTGAGTATTGGCGAACGCTTTGAATATACCTACTTGGGGAATTAAGCGAATTTTATCGGGCTTGCGAAAACGAAAAGGCTGCACTAGAGAAAGGGTTCTAGTGCAGCCTGAAGCCAGCAGCCGTTAGCTATTCACAGAATAAGTGAATAGCTGGGCAGCATTAGTGTGCGTGGAGATCGCGATCCTGGATGCCGTTTGGCACAGTGCGAACGGCGATCAAGGAGATTACACAAACCACCGCAATATAGACACCGATAGAAATCGAGGTTCCGGTGGCGTTAAAGACCATTTCCGAAATCATCGGAGCGAATGCGCCACCGATGATTGACCCGAGTGCGTAGCCGATGGATACGCCTGAAAGACGAACGCTGACGGGGAACATTTCTGCATACATCGCGGATTGTGGAGCATACGATGGCCCGAGCAGAAGACCCATGACAATGATCGCGAAGGCGTAGAGGAATAGTGATCCTGTGTCGATGAGCATGAACGTAGGAACTGCCCATAAAGCCAGCAGGATGTAACCGATGGTGAAGAGCTTTTTCCGGCCGACTTGGTCAGACAGGCCACCTGAGATGTACATGCCGACGAGCCATGCGATAGCACCAAGCAATGCAACGAATAGTGCGGAGGTGCGGCTGTGTCCAACAACTCCAGTTGCATACGAGGTGAAATAAGCGATGATCAAGTAACCAGCGGCGTTGTTACCAGCGAAAATCAAGGCCGCTTTGATGACGGTTGGCGTGTGATTCTTGAAAAGTACGCGGACAGGGGCCGAGGAACGCTGCTTCAGCTTTTGCATTTCAGCGAATACTGGGGACTCCGCAACCAATGCGCGAATCCAAAACGCAATTACGATAAGGACGATCGAAGAAATGAATGGGATACGCCAACCCCATTCAAGAAACTGTTCTTGGCTGAGGATAGACGAAAGGATTAACATAAAGATCGTCGCCAAGAGCATTCCTGCAGGTACACCGAATTGCGGGAACGATCCAAAATATCCGCGTCGGCCTTGAGGTGCGTGTTCAACAGCGAGCATTGCTGCGCCTCCCCATTCACCGCCAGCGGATAATCCTTGGAGGATGCGCAGCAGAACCAGGATGATCGGGGCAGCCATCCCTATTGAGCTGTATGTCGGTAGGAAGCCAATGGCAACAGTTGCTCCTCCCATTCCTGCGAGGGTAAGGACCAAGACAATCTTTCTGCCGAATCGATCGCCGAGGTACCCAGCCAAAACCGCGCCTAATGGGCGAAACAGGAATGAGATTCCGAGTGAGGCCCAGGAAATAATCTGCGCCAAAGATGGGTTGTTGTTACCGACTGGATCGAAGTACAAGGTGGCAAAAACCAGTCCTGCCGCTTGTGCGTAGATAAAGAAGTCGAACCATTCGATAGTGGTACCAGCTACGGAACCGGCGAGCACTTTCTTATGCTCTTTCGTGAGCTTCTTTGATGAAGCTGGGGCTTGTGTTGTCATGATGGTGCCTCATGGGGTTCGGGCGCTAGGCGCGGTAAAACTGGATTTTTGACTTAGCGATTGTCGACGATGCGTTTAGCTTTTCCTTCGCCGCAATCAACGTGGTCACGAATGTCGATCTTGACGGAAACACCGATGCGGTCCTTGATCTTTTTGCCAAGCTGGTCTCGTGCTGCGGTGATCTCGGATTCAGAAACGTTGGGCGCATGTTCGATGAGCAGGGTGAGTGCATCCATTCGGCCCTGCTTTTCGAGTACGCATTGATACCGAGGGCGCAGTGTTTTATCTTCGACGATGAGTTCTTCGAATTGTGAAGGGAAGCAGTTCACGCCGCGTAAAATGATCATATCGTCGTTCCGTGCGGAAATGCGGTCGATCCTGCGCATCGAGCGTGCAGTACCAGGAAGAAGCCGGGTTAGATCGCGCGTCCGGTAGCGAATAATAGGGAATGCTTCTTTGGTGAGCGGGGTGATCACGAGTTCTCCCACTTCACCGTCAGGTACGGGCTGTAAAGTTTTTGGATCGACAATTTCTGGGTAGAAATGATCTTCCCACACAGTTAAACCATCCTTGGTCTCCACACATTCTTGTGCGACGCCTGGCCCCATCACTTCGGATAATCCGTAGATATCTGTGGCGTCGATGCCAAAGCCTTCTTCCAGGTCACGACGCATTCCTTCGCTCCAGGGCTCTGCACCGCAGATCGCAACCCGCAGGCTGGATTCGCGCGGGTCCAAGCCTTTTGCGCGCATCTGGTCGAGAACGTTGAGGAGGTATGACGGCGTGCCTAAGATGGCGTCCGGTTGAAAATCTTGCATAATTTGGATTTGGCGGTCGGTCTGACCACCAGAAGTAGGGATAGCCGTGCATCCCAGCTCTTCTACGCCGTAATGAGCTCCTAAACCACCGGTAAAAAGACCGTAGCCAAAAGTGATCTGCACTTTATCTCGTGCGGAGATCCCGCCGGCTCGGAGAGAACGCGCTACCAATGAGGCCCACACGCGGATGTCATTTTCGGTGTAGCCAACGACGGTGGGACGGCCGGTGGTGCCGGAAGATGCGTGGATACGTGCGACATTTCTTTGCTCTACAGCGAACATGCCGAAGGGATAGTTACTGCGCAGTGTTTCCTTTTCGGTGAAAGGGAATGCGGCGAGATCTGATAGTTCTTTAAAATCATCCGGGTGAACACCTTGCTCGTTGAAAGCTTGGCGATAATGAGGCACGTTGTAATACGCGTGGCGCAAGGTATTTTTTGCGCGCGCAGTTTGTAGCGCGATGATTTCGTCACGCGAGGCATATTCGATGCCCATCTGCGGACCGTGATGATCTGAATAGATGTCACTTGGTGTAGCAACTGTCATGAGATTTCCTTCACGCTGGGGAATAGTGCGATGTGCTCCATACGCCGAGTGAACAGCGGGAGCAAGCCGCCAACTGCATTAACTGACCTATCAATCAGTAAATTGGCCTGTGAGTCAGCTTACACATTTTGTTTGTGATTACAAACACTGTCCGGAAAAAATTTGCTTAGTGAAGGAAAACTGCTGGCAGTGCCCGTCATGCGAGACGAGACGGAGACTTATGTCTGTGGATGGGGGTTGCTGGTGGAAATTCCTGAAAAGACCACTGACTCAATGGTCTTCGCTAATTCATCTGCCGAAAGAGTTCCGTTCGGGGCATACCATTCGGTTATCGAGTTGATCATGCCGAAGATCAGGCGTCCTACTGTTGCGGGTTCTAATGACGGTGCGACATCTCCGTTGTCCTGCGCTTCGCGGAGCATTGTCACTAATGTCTGGGTATAATTTCTGCGGCGTTGCAGGGCCTGGTTTTCTACCGGCGAATTACCGCGTAGCCGGAGTAAGAGAGTTACTTCCTCAGGGTTGGCGCACAGTACCTCTGTGGAATGTCGGATGATTTGTCGTAAATTTTCGACGGGGTCGGCACTTTCTGTGCCTGCCTGAAATGCGCCGTCTAATCCGTCCAGTGCGACATCGATTGCGTATTCCAAGATCTCTTCCTTGGAATTCACGTGATGATAAATCGCTGACTTGGTTAGACCTAACGCTTGAGCAAGTTTGCCCATGCTGGTTGCTTCATAGCCGTGGTGATTAAATTCCCGAACTCCAGCTTTGAGGATGTCGTCCTTGGAATTTCCGGGGCGGCCGCGAGTTGGTTGCGAGTTCCGTGAAGATGGCGTGGCGGCGGTTGAATGATCGGTCATCGGGGCTACTCCGGAAGCAATGTATTGTATGTAATCCAATCATTTAGGTTAGACCACGAGGCTGTTCTGTGCAGGATTGGGTTTTCTGTCATGTGAGGCCTGTCGGCGGGACACTGTAGCAAAATAGTGATGTAGATCGCAAAATGTGGTAGGTTTCATTCCAGAAAAAGTTTAGCTAGCAAAAAGAATGGAATTGAACGAATGACATCTGAAATTATCGTGCAGGGAGTTGCAGAAACTGAAGAATTTCGCCACGTGAGGGAAATGTTTGCAAAAGACGCATGCAGCGCGATGATGGGGATGAAGCTGACGGGGATTACAGCTGAAACAGCTGCGGGCGAGATGCTGATCCGACCGGACATGTGTAATGGATTTGGATCTGCGCAGGGTGGGATGCTTTTTACTTTTGCGGATTCCATTTTTGCGGCCATGGCAAACGCGGCGGGAAAAACCGCGGTGGCTGCTTTTTGCTCGATCCATTATGCGCGGCCTGCATTTCAAGGTGAGATCGTTACGGCGACGGCGAAGCTGCAGGAAGCGTATGGCAAACATGGAATCGTCGATGTGACGGTGAAAAACCCTGCAGGCAAAACAGTGGCGGAGTTCCGGGGAACTTTCCGGCAGATCGATTCCCGATAGCTCGCGCAATGTTGAGCTACGATAACGGCACTTTTTAGGGGTGCCACAGGCCGTGGGATAGCAGCTGTCTGTTTAACTTTGCTCCAGAAATGGCTGGTCAAGAGTTTGTTTTCAAAGTAGAAGCAAATTACTTGACGCAGATCACACTTATCACATATACTGACCGAACGATCAGTTAATATCCCATCGGTTTAGGAGCGAAACCATGACTGCAACTGACATCAACACGGCTACCTCATCCACGTTGGATCAACAGGGGCAAGAGCGTTTCGAGCAGATCATCGCTGACGATTCACGCATTGAGCCGACGGACTGGATGCCGGAGAAATACCGCAAGACCTTGGTGCGGCAAATGTCGCAGCATGCACACTCAGAAATCATCGGCATGCAGCCGGAGGCCAACTGGATCACCCGGGCGCCGTCGTTGAAGCGCAAGGCTATTCTGATGGCGAAAGTACAGGACGAAGCTGGTCATGGGCTGTATTTGTATTCGGCAGCCGAAACCCTTGGAACTTCCCGGGACGACATGGTCGAGGCACTGCTCGACGGCAGTGCAAAGTACTCTTCAATCTTCAACTATCCAGCACGCACCTGGGCAGATATTGGATCAATTGGCTGGCTTGTCGACGGTGCAGCGATCTGCAATCAAGTTCCGCTTTGCCGTGCATCGTATGCACCTTATGGGCGTGCGATGGTGCGAATCTGTAAAGAAGAATCCTTCCACCAACGCCAAGGCTGGGAAATTTTGTATGAGTTGTCGCACGGCACTCCAGAGCAAAAGCAGATGGCGCAAGAAGCAATTAACCGGTTCTATGGGCCTGCGCTGCAGATGTTTGGTCCTACCGACGATAACTCGCCAAATTCGCAACAGTCCATGGCGTGGAAGATCAAGCGGCACTCGAATGATGAATTGCGCCAGCGCTTCGTCGACATGATTGTGCCCCAAGCTGAAGCACTGGGGCTGCACTTTGAAGATCCAGACCTGAAATGGAATGAAGAGCGTGGTCATTACGACTTCGGAGAGTTGGACTGGGACGAATTCTTCACGACGATCAAAGGTTCTGGTCCGTGCAACACGCAGCGCATGCAACGTCGTCGGCAAGCTCACCGTGACGGAGCGTGGGTCCGAGAAGCAGCCGCTGCTTATGCCGAAAAATATCAACACGTCGATATGGCTTTGAGCGCGTAATCGGGCGTAGCGATGAGCTACTAACGCCGTTGCATGAATTCTAAGGAGAACGCAAAACTCATGACTGAAAATAATACGAAGAACCAATGGCCGCTGTGGGAAGTGTTTGTTCGTTCCGGCCGTGGACTATCCCATGTGCATGCCGGGTCTTTACATGCCCCCGATGCCACGATGGCCCTGCGTAATGGACGTGACCTGTATACGCGACGGAATGAAGGGACCTCTGTCTGGGTGGTGCCCTCAGAAGCAATTACCTCTTCTGACCCAGATTCCAAAGGTGGATTTTTTGAATCGGCCTCTGGCAAGAACTACCGCCATGCGACGTACTACGAAAAATCTGAAGGAGTGGCCCACCTATGAGTTTCGCTAATACTGAATCCGCTACGAAGCAAAACCAAGGCGAAGGGATTACGGCCGAGTTCATTCAGCAATCCGATGCGCGTGCCGACGAGACCACCGCACGATATGCACTCATGCTTGGCGACGATGCGCTGATGCTCGGACAACGGCTTGGGTGGTGGATTTCTCGGGCGCCTGAAATGGAAGAAGATGTCGCTTTGGCGAACATCGCGTTGGATTTGATCGGGCATGCGCGTTTTTTTCTGAGCTACGCAGGTACTGCTTGGGATAAAACCGAAGATGACCTCGCATATTTTCGTAATGAAGAACAATTCCGTTCGGCCCGGCTCGTAGAACAGGAAAATGGGGACTTTGGGCAAACCATTGCGCGACAATTCTTGTTTAGCTATTACCAATTGGGCTTATATGCGCGTTTAGTTAATAGCAGTGACACGACTATTGCTGCTATCGCTGCGAAAGCTTTGAAGGAAGCGCAATATCACGTGGATCATGCGAATCAGTGGATTCTTCGGCTTGGTCTTGGCACAGAAGAATCTAAGCAGCGCATTGAAGACGGTCTTTACTATATGTGGCCGTACGTTGATGAGCTGTTTGAAAATCTTCCAATTCACGAAGAGCTCTCGCCATCAGGGGTTGCAGTCTTGCCCTCCAGTTTGCGAGAAGAATGGGATGAGCGCGTGCAGTATGTGCTGCGTGAAGCTGGACTGGAAGTTCCGACTTCGAAACCAGCGATGAGCGGGCAGCGGACTGGTCGTTTTTCTGAGCAACGCGGTTATATCTTGGCCGAAATGCAATCACTTGCCCGGCAACATCCGGGTGCAACGTGGTAAATAGTACTGCGGTGCGGGCAAGGAGTTGAAGTTTATGTCTAGAAAGAAAACTGCACATCCATTACGGCCGCAGGATCAGGCGGACGCGAAAATATGGGACGCGGCAGCGCAAGTGACTGACCCGGAGATTCCCGTCATTTCCATTGCTGATCTGGGAATTCTGCGAGACGCACAATTGTCCAACGGTACAGCTGTAGCCACAATCACTCCCACGTATTCCGGCTGTCCGGCAATGGAAACAATTACAGATGATGTCGTAGCCGCGTTGCATAATGCAGGGTATGACCAGGCAGAAGTCAACGTCGTGCTGCAACCAGCCTGGACCACCGATTGGATCACTGAGCAGGGTCGCAAAGACTTGCGCGACTACGGGATCGCTCCTCCGACCGGTAAATCAGCCACGGTAAACAGTGGTCCAATTCCTCTGCAAATTGGTATGCCCTCTCCGGTGGCGTGTCCACATTGCGGCTCTACCAAGACACAAAAAATCAGCCATTTTGGTTCAACATCCTGCAAAGCGCTGTATAACTGCCAAGCATGTTTTGAGCCATTCGATTATTTCAAGGTGCACTAGCAATGAGTTCCACGCCAACAAACAAGTCAAACAAAAAGAAAAAGGCGACGTTCAATACGTTACAGGTATCCCAGGTGCGGCCGCTGACCGACGACTCGGTTGAGGTAAGTTTTGCCGTCCCCGAAGATTTACGCGATGACTACGATTATGTGCCCGGCCAATATGTGGCACTGCGTGCGACGATTGGCGGAAAGGAAGTGCGCCGCTCGTATTCCATCTGCGATTCCCCAGGCGGAGGAGTAATCAGGGTCGGAATTAAGCGTGATTTCGGCGGCGTGTTTTCGACGTGGGCAAATACCGAGCTACAAGTCGGTGACGAGATTGATGTAATGAACCCACAGGGGGCTTTTACATCGCAAGTGCGCGTCACCGGGCTGAATAATCCGCAGCAAATTAGCGACGAAATTGAACAGATCACGAGCCCCCATCTCGTGGCAGTGGCTGCGGGATCAGGAATCACTCCCATCATGGCTATTGCCCAGTCGGTACTGCAGCAATCAAGCGACGCTACCTTTGAGTTGATTTATGGCAATAAAGGCGGTGACAGCGTCATGTTCGCTGAAGAAATCGGCGACCTGAAAGATAAGTACCCCACTCGTTTCTCAGTTCACCACATCCTGTCGCGCCAGCAACGACCGAACCCCATGTTTTCCGGGCGCATTGATGAGGAGAAGCTCAACGATCTCCTCGATCACGTCGTCCAGACAGAAGATGTGTCCGAATGGTTCCTGTGTGGCCCGTATGAGCTGGTGCAATTGGTGCGCCGTGAACTCGAAGAGCGTGAGGTGGCAGACAAAGCTATTCGCTACGAGCTTTTCAGTACCGGTAAGCCTACAGATGGTCCGCGGCCTGATGCTGGTGCTTCTGTGAAAGAAGACCCAGAAGGAAACAACATCACGGTGAAATTCACTCTTGATGGATCTTCGGATTCTGTTCAGTCACCTGAATCGGCAAAAGAAACCGTCCTTAATGCGGCGTTGCGGCAGCGCTCCGATGTGCCATTTGCATGCGCGGGAGGCGTTTGCGGTACCTGTCGAGCGAAGGTTCTTGAGGGTGAATACGAGATGGAAGAAAATTTTGCTTTGGAAAAAGATGAAGTTGAGCAGGGCTATGTCCTTACTTGCCAAACCCGGCCCACCGGAAATTCCATCACTGTTGACTACGACGCATAACTAGCCACCTTAAATATAGAACCACCTCAAATACAGAAACGCCTAGATAGCGAACCGCCCATTTACAGAAACTAAGGACCCAGTATGATTGATCTCCATCTCGATCACGATGCCAATTTGGCCGAGGTTGTTCTCAACATTCCCAAAGCAATGAATTCTTTACAAGAAGCTGACATTGCTGAATTAAGCCGCGCGTACTCAGATGCAGCGAATGCAGGAGTGCGAGCGCTAATTCTCCGGGGCGAAGGTAAAGGATTTTGCGCAGGACGAAACATCAAGGGCATTGAACCGGAAAATGATGATGCCTATGAATATTTGGAACGCCAGCTAACACCAGTCTTGAAACAAATGAGCAAATTTCCTGCTCCCACATTCGCGGCGGTGCACGGCCCATGCCTGGGCGTGGGGCTGGGACTCGCTATTGCGACAGACGTGGTTTATGTCGCAGAGAATGCCAAAATCGGCTCTCCGTTTGCCAAACTTGGCGCGACCCTCGATTCCGGTGGTCACGCACTTTTTGTCGAGAGATTGGGCGCGCACCGGACGATGGACTTGATTATTTCCGGTGATCTCATAAGCGGGGAAGAAGCGGTCAAACTTGGTTTGTTCTCACGGGCGCTGCCAGAAGAAGAATTGTTGGAGTTTACACATCGGCAAGCGAAAACCGCAGCACAAGGGGCTACCCAAGCTTTTATGACATCGCGTGAGCTTGTGTCTGATATCCGTGACCGACGAATGGGTTTGTGGGACAGCCTGCATAAAGAAAACAAGCTACAAGCTCAATTGTGCGCATCAGCGGACTATAAGGAAGGATTTGCGGCCTTCAACGAAAAACGTGAACCGAAATTTACTGGTCAGTAAAACCCTGCGTAGGCAGTCAATGGACGCATGAATAGATGAACACACGAATAAAGGAGCAATAAACATGGCTACTAACGATGCTTTTTTGATATCTGCGAAACGCACCCCGGTTGGGCGCTACGGTGGGGCATTATCTGCTGTGCGTCCGGATGATCTCGCCGCATTGACTGTCAAAGCCGTACTTGAAGACACCGGGCTTGAAACCACGGCGGTGGATGAAGTGGTCTATGGCAATGCCAACGGTGCAGGAGAAGAAAACCGGAACGTGGCCCGAATGGCGTGGTTACTTGCCGGTGGTGATGAATCTGTTCCAGGCATGACGATTAATCGGCTGTGCGCATCAGGCATGTCCGCAATTTCGGTTGCCAGCGCCATGGTGCAATCAGGACAAGCCGACGTTGTTATTGCAGGCGGAGTGGAATCGATGTCCCGTGCGCCTTGGGTGATGGAAAAGCCGACCAAAGGTTTCGCCAAACCAGGTGAAGTATTTGATACTGCGATTGGATGGCGATTTGTCAACGAAAAATTCGCTGCGAAGGACAAAATGACTTATTCCATGCCGGAAACGGCTGAGGAAGTCGCGCGGCAGCGAAATATTTCCCGGGAAGATGCTGATGAATTCGCTGTACAGTCGCACGAACGTGCTTTGCAAGCGATTGCTGCTGGAAAATTCGATCGGGAAATAGTGCCAGTTAGCGTTGTTGGACGCAAAGGTGCGGTGACGGTCGTTGATACAGACGAAGGACCACGGCCGGGTACAACGGCCGAAGTCTTATCCCGGTTATCTCCGGTTGTGGCAGGCGGAGAAGTCACAACGGCAGGTAATGCATCGTCCTTGAATGATGGCGCATCAGCGGTGGTTGTGGCTTCACAAGCAGCAATTGATAAATATGGTCTGCGCCCGCGCGCTCGTATAGCAGGCTCCACAGCTGTTGGCGTAGCACCGGAAATTATGGGAATTGGACCGGTGCCAGCAACAAAGAAACTCTTGGATGTCACCGGGTGGGAATTATCTTCGGTTGATGCAATCGAACTCAATGAGGCCTTTGCCTCGCAATCCCTTGCCTGCATCCGGGAGTTGGGCCTTGCTGAGGCGAAAGTCAATGCCTGGGGCGGGGCAATTGCTCTTGGACACCCACTTGGATCCTCTGGGTCACGGCTTGTCACTACTTTGCTGCACAGGTTGGAAGATGCCCAGGAACAACGAGGTATTGCCACGTTGTGCGTCGGTGTTGGGCAGGGCTGTGCGATAGCTATTGAACGAGTCTGATCAGCCAAAGTTCTGACCAGTACAAATAAGGAAAGAAGCGATATGACTTTTCCAGAATTCCGGACCCTCCGAATCCAGCAGCACGACGACTGCGTAGTTGCGCAGCTTGACCGGCCACAGGTGCGTAATGCCATAGACCAGGTCATGGTCGACGAGTTGCATGAGTTATGCGGGATTGTGGAAAAAGACCCGCAGACTTTGGTCATCACTGGTTGTACCGTGGAGACTTCCCATGGGGAAAAAGCCGTCTTTGCCTCGGGTGCAGATATTGCTCAATTGCGTGAACGACGCCGTGACGACGCGCTGCGCGGTATCAATTCCACGATTTTCCAACGGATCGCGCAGCTACCTGCTCCCGTCATTGCTGCCGTTGATGGTGTTGCACTGGGTGGCGGCCTGGAATTGGCATTAGCTGCTGATTTCCGGATTGCGACCCCGGAAGCAAAATTTGGTCAGCCAGAAGCACAGCTCGGAATCATCGCTGCTGCTGGTGGGACTTACCGATTGAAAAATTTGGTGGGTGAAGCCGTCGCAAAGGAGATCCTGCTCGCCGGGCGAATTCTGGATGGGACCGAAGCAAAAGAGACCCATCTGGTCAATGAATTGTATTCAGCAGACGAATTAGTGGCAGGAGCGCACGATCTCGCGGCACGAATCGCGAAGCAGGATCCTTTAGCAGTACGCATCACGAAGCGAGTATTGGACATGCCTGAGGCCGCTCATCCGCAGGTCGATAACTTGGCACAAGCAATTTTATTTGAATCCGATGCCAAATTTGAACGTATGCAGGAATTTTTAGACCGCAAGAATAAGCGATAAAAACTGGAGTCAGGAGAAAATACAATGAGTGAAACCGCAGAGTCACCAACCACAGCGAAGAGCTTCCCAGATCGGGTCGGTGTCATGGGAGGCGGACGAATGGGTGCAGGGATTGCGCATGCATTTTTGTCCGCGGGCGCAACCGTCATAGTCGTCGACATTAATGATGATGCTTTAGAAGCTGCACGCAATCGCATCACCAAATCTGTTACCGGATCGATCGACCGTGGTGCTCCCGGAACCGCTGAGGAATGGATGCAGCGTGTACAGCTCAGTACGGATGCTGGCGATTTTGCTGACTGTCGTCTCGTTGTTGAAGCAGTGCCCGAGTCGATGGAGCTGAAAACTAAAGCCTTTAACGCGATTTCACAAGCAGCGCCCGAAGCTGTGATTGCTACTAACACGTCGTCGCTGTCAGTCACAGAACTTGCCGACGTGGTCACGAACGATGTGATCGGACTACATTTTTTCAATCCGGTACCAGCGTCAAAACTGGTAGAGGTCGTCGTCGCCAAGAGCACCCCAGAGAAACTGGTGAGTGATGCTCAAGAATGGGTAGAAGCCCTCGGTAAAACGCCAGTGGTGGTCAAAGATGCACCGGGGTTTGCGTCCTCGCGGCTTGGTGTTGCTATCGCGTTGGAAGCTATCCGCATGGTGGAACAGGGTGTTGCGAGCCCGAAAGACATCGACAACGCGATGGTGCTCGGCTACAAATTCCCAGTAGGCCCACTAGAATTGACTGACATCGTCGGTTTGGATGTCCGATTGGGGATTGCGGAATATTTGGAAGAAACCCTGGGCAAGCGGTTCGCTCCACCGAAACTCATGCGGGAAATGGTGGAACGTGGTGAGCTCGGTCGAAAAGCAGGCAAAGGGTTCTACGATTACAGCAGTGATTCCCAATGTTAATTTCGGGGATCAACGATGGCATTGCTGATGCGCGCAGTGCACAATCGCTTGCCGACGTCGTCCGTGATGATGACTTCGTGGCTGCACATTGTTTTGCCCAGTTTGATTGCCGTTGCCGTTGCCGTTACCCAACCATTTCTTCCCGACGAATGATGGGTGGCATTAATGTCTACTCCAACGGCGACTTTGCCAAACCGCGAGGCGTGGATAACTGCGGCCCAAGAACCGACCGCTTCTGCTAAACACACCATGGCTCCGCCGTGTAACAGGCCTAAAGACTGGCGGTTGCCGTCAATCGGCATCCGCGCAACGACGGTTTCTGGGGATTCTTCCAGAACTTTTACGCCCATCTTTTCATCTAATTCGCCAAGAACAATTTTCCATGTGGAATCTTCAGCCATCATAGGCTCCTTCAAAAATTCATAACAACGGTGGATCGTCACAACCACTATAGGGCTCTCACTAGAGATCGTTTCCCAGAATAGAAAGGACTACAAAATGACTACGACAACAGCAGATACCTCCACGCCGGAAGAAACGGCTCAGGTCGTACCAAGCTATCTCCGCGGCCAGTGGGTAACACCAGAAGACGTTTCTGATGCAACGCAAGTGCGAGATGCCGCGACCAGTGAGGTGGTCTGCCGGTTTAGCGCCAAAGGCTTGGATATTGCTTCCGCGGTGGATTATGCACGCGAAGTAGGCGCAAGTAACCTGCAAAAATACACGTTGCATGAGCGTGCGATGATGATTAAAGAGATGGGGCTTTACCTGAAAAAGCACCGGGATGAGTTAAACGCGCTCGCGCATAAAACCGGTGCGAATAAGCGGGACAATTTTGTTGACGTTGATGGTGGGATTACCACCGCGCTGGTTATTTCATCCAAAGCACGGAAAGAATTACCCAATTCTCAGGTCATCGTTGATGAGGCAGAACCGGAAGTGCTTTCGGCCGACGGCTCATTTTTGGGCACCCATATTTTCGTTCCGCAGCAGGGAATTGCCGTTCAGATCAACGCGTTTAACTTTCCGGTATGGGGGATGTTGGAAAAATTTGCTCCTGCTTTTATCGCGGGAGTTCCCACTATCGTCAAGCCGGGTACTCCTTCTGGGTACGTCACCCAGGCTTGTGTGAAGCTCATGGTTGAGTCCGGCATTTTGCCAGATGGTGCGCTTCAATTGATTTCGGGTTCGGCGCGGGATTTGCTGGATTATTTGGATTACCGGGACCAAGTGGCATTCACAGGGTCTGCAGCGACAGCGCAGAAATTACGTGCGCATCGCAATGTTTCCGAAAACGGTGTGCAGTTTAGTTCTGAGGCTGACTCGTTGAACGCGGCTATTTTGGGCGCGGATGTAGCTCCGGAAGATCCTGAGTTCGAGATCTTTATCAAGGCGGTCTTCGCCGAAATGACTGCAAAAGCTGGGCAGAAATGTACCGCCATCCGTCGTGTATTGGTGCCAAACCACTTGAAGGGTGCTGTTGCACAGGCATTGCGCGAGCGTTTAGTGGCGAAAGTGATTGCCGGAGACCCACGTGACGAGAATGCGACGATGGGGCCGTTGGTTTCTGTGGACCAGCGCGCTGATGTCGCGACGGCAGTGACTCGCTTGGTAGATGCCGGTGGACAGTTGGTCTGCGGTGGACCGGATGAATTAGACGGTGCATATTTTGCTCCTACGGTGCTCACCTTCGATGACGCTTATGCACCGGCCGTTCATGAAGTTGAGGCTTTTGGTCCCGTGGTTTCTATTGTTGGATATTCGGACACCGTGGAAGCGATTGAATTGGCTGCGCTTGGTCGAGGATCTTTGGTTGCCTCTGTGGTTACTCACGACCCAGAAATTGCTGCTGAGTTTGCTCGTGGGATCGGGGCGCACCATGGTCGATTGCATTTCCTTGACCGGGACGACGCGAAAACCTCGACTGGACATGGGGCTCCTCTGCCGAATTTGATTCACGGAGGGCCCGGTCGTGCTGGCGGCGGCGAAGAATTAGGTGGCGTGCGTTCCATCAAGCACCACATGCAGCGGGTTGCGATCCAAGGAACGCCTGATCACCTGACTGCCATTACCGGAATTTGGCATCGGGGAGCGAAGGTGAACAGTGTGTCACGGGAAGACGTGGAGTCCGGCCGCGGGGTGCATCCATTCCGGAAATCGATTGCGGAGCTAGAAATTGGTGACCAGTTTGTTTCCGATTTCCGTGAGGTGCGGTTGGAAGACATTATCGCGTTTGCAGATTCTACTGGTGATCAGTTCTATGCTCATACAGATGCGAAGGCTGCCGCAGCGAACCCGTTTTTCCCGAGCCAAGTAGCGCATGGCTACTTGCTGGTTTCTTGGGCAGCTGGATTGTTCGTGGAACCCGCGCCGGGCCCGGTGCTGGCTAATATTGGCTTGGAAAACCTGAAGTTTTTGACCCCGGTTCCTGCTGGTGATTCCATCCAGGTGGTGCTGACTTGTAAACAGATTAAGCCCCGTGAGACCGAAATTTATGGCGATGTTTATTGGGATGCGCAGTTGTTGAACCAGGATGGTGAGTTGTGTGCTTCCTATGATGTGCTTACTGGTGTGGAAAAGGAACACACTACTTTTGTGAATTGGGCCGACTAGTTCCGTGATTTTGCGCCTGGTTATTTAAAACGGCGGCTCGGCGTAAGACTTTTGCTGGGCAGCCGCCACCCAGGGGTCGCCTTCAACTGCGTGGTTAGCGGCTGAGCTCTGGTCTGCGCGCTCCCCGGTAACCTCTGGTTCGAGGTGTCGAATTGCAGTAATTGCTTCTTGGATTTTGTCGAAGTATTTCCGGCAGGCGGCAATCTTGATCACGCGGAAACTATCGTGATTCAGCATGCTCTGCAGCTTTAAGATATCGCTATACCAGAGCTGTTGGCCTTCCGACTTTGTTTTCGATGTACTCGGTGTCTCCGACGGTGTTGGCATCCCCGGCGTAGGTGCTTGGTTGCTCTCTGCGGTCAAACGCTGCATCTTCTGCGCTTCTTCGCGCTGGGCATTGCGGTAGCACGCCATTTTCTGTGCCACGGTTTGTACCCAGCGCCGGTTCGGTTTGGCCAATGGGCCTTCTGCTTCGGTGGATTGCCAGGTGCCGTCGGCGAATAACCACACAGTGGTTCCGCTGGCTGGTTCGAAAATGGGGCGGGCGCGGCGATCAGTTTTGATGTTGTGGTGGTGCTGGCACAGTGCGATGAGGTTTGCCGGGGTGGTTGCGCCGCCGTTGTCATATTCGATGACGTGGTCCATTTGGCAGGTGGTCGCTGGTTCTTCACAACCTGGGTAGCGGCAGTGTCCATCGCGGCCGGTGACTGCGGCGCGCATGGTTGGTGTGGTGGTATAGCCTGCGACTTCGTGGTTGGCTACGGCGTCCATGTCGTGGTGCTTGGCTGCCTCACCGGCAAGGGCGTCGGCGGCCGCACCGAACAGTGTTTGTTCGCCAGCGCCCGTAGTCGTCGACACGAACAGCGGGGCGTCGTCGACGTCGTTCGCACGGTAGCAATTCAGCGTCACGGACGTTTGTGCATTTCCCAAAAGTAGGTCGATGGTGGCGTCGCGAAGCGAAAGGCCGGTTTGTTGTGCATGTTCGCGGATGTGCGCATCAATGGTCACGGCGGTGGCGGCGTCGGTATCGAAGCGAATTTCATGCGTATCGGTATCGTTGCGCTCAAAATCGGGAATATCGTTGACACCGTAGGTTTTCCTGGGCGATTCCTTCTTTTTGTCCTTGCGCACCGAAGAATCAAGGGCATCAATTTCGCGAGTGATCCGGTTTCTGATGGTTCTTCTCGACGCCATCTGTTGGTTCGGTTTCGTTGGAGTGAGAAGATCTACGAGCAGCTCATCGACGGCGGCAAACAGGTGGGCATTGACGGCACCTGCCTTGTCCAGTGCGCGGTCAATGGTGATCCAATGGTCGATATCCAGTTGCCACATGGAGGTTGCAAGTTTGCGCAACTTCGGAAGATCCGACATGCGGTAAAACGCGGCGGCGATGTCACCGGCCTTGTAATTGCTAATGCCACTGGCTGCAGTGATATCGCGCAGCATGAGATCGAAATCATCACTGGCGAGATCAGTAATTCGTTTCCACGCAAAGTACGCGTGACGACGCAGCTCCAGCATTGCCATGGCATTTTTATTATGTGGATTGCAGTGGGTGAAATATGCCTCCGGGGAGCCCGAAGAATGCTCGACGCCGTGACGGTTTCTGTGGTTGTTGTTCTGTGTCATGACGCCCTCCCCGAACGTTATTGCTAATTAAGATGATTTCAGTCTAGTGGGGGATGTTCAAAAAAGCAATGGTGTTCGAATGGTGTAGTGCCCTAAAAATTTGGGGCAGTGCGTTATGGAACCTCATGACGTCGAGAGTAGTCGGATATAAGTGCAACATAAGCGCTAATAATGATGGGATTTTGTGTCCTGGTTCTGTATGGTGCGGGAATTAACTTACGCTGCAGTAAGCCCAAAGGTATGGAAGATGTGTTCGCATTGCGGGAGTATTCCAGCTAAGATGAAGCTTGTGAAAAATTATATATGTTCGAATCGCTTCCGCGTGGCGCTTTGTCGGGGAATCAGGGTGTCACTGCCGAATCGTCTGCACTATCACCTGCAATCAGCTGCAACCGCCTGGTCATTGGGCGATAAACGCCTAGTCAAAAAATTAACCAACTGCGGGAGGGATAAAACACATATGGGGCGCACCACAAATGCACTAATTGTGAAAACGAAAGCAACTGCGTGCGAGACAATGGAAGGGCCACTTTAGCTACAAATAAACTACAAATAAGTGAAAGGGAGCATGGGCATGGTTATTGTTCACATTGCTATCGTGCTCGGCGCCATCTTCCTTGGCGCACGAATCGGTTCCATCGGTATCGGTATGGCCGGTGGTTTAGGCGTCGTTCTGCTGGGCCTTTCTGGAATTCCCGTCACCCGGGAAGATATTCCTTTCGACGTCATCGCCATCATCATGACGGTCATCGCCGCCATTGCAGCGATGCAACGCGCTGGCGGCATGGACTACCTCGTGCATATCGCCGAACGCTTCCTGCGCAAACACCCCAAGCGTATTACCTTCTATGCGCCGGTCGTTACTTGGCTGATGACGGTCCTCGCAGGCACTGGGCACACCGCCTTTTCGACGCTTCCGGTCATCGTGGAAGTCGCAAAAGAAGGCAAAGTCCGCCCATCACGCCCGCTGTCGGTGGCCGTCGTCGCTTCGCAAATGGCTATCTGTGCCTCCCCGATCTCCGCCGCCGTCGTTTTGCTGGCTGGCCTGCTGGAACCGATGGGCGTCGGTTACCTGCAGGTGCTCGCGGTCGTCATCCCGGCTACCTTCATTTCCATCTTCCCAGCTGCCTGGATTGCCAATAAATTTGGCAAAGAACTTGTCGACGACCCGGTGTACCTCGAACGTAAAGCGCAAGGCTTGGTGGCAGAACCCCTTGGTGCGAAAAACTACCAGCCTAGCTCCGGTGCTAAAGCGTCCGTTCTGATCTTCCTCGCTGCCATCGTCATCGTCATGGCCTGGGCAACCATCACTTCCGACCAGGTTGGACTCATCTCCGAGCCAACTCTGCCGCGCAATGAAGCCATCATGACTGTGATGCTGACGGCCGCGACAATCATCGTCATGCTCACGAAAATCCCGGCCGGCGACGTTCTCAACACGCCAGTGTTCAAATCCGGCATGTCCGCCTGCGTGTGCGTGCTGGGTGTTGCTTGGCTCGGAACCACACTGATCAACCACTACCTCGACGACATTCAAAACCTCGCCGGCGGCGTCCTGGAATCCTCGCCATGGTTGCTCGCGGTGGTCCTCTTCTTCGGTGCGGCACTGCTGTACTCGCAGGCAGCGACAACCAAAGCGCTCATGCCAGCGGCCCTTGCCCTCGGCGTCAACCCGGTCACAGCCGTCGCAGCCTTCCCCGCAGTATCGGCACTGTTTATCTTGCCGACGTACCCAACGCTGCTGGCAGCCGTCGAAATGGACGACACCGGCACCACGCGTATCGGCAAAGCAGTGTTCAACCACCCATTCCTGATTCCCGGCGTGGTCAGCATTGCCAGCTCTGTGCTGCTGGGATACCTCTTCGGTTCTGTGATTATCTAGCTATTCGGTGGCTGCTGCTAGCCCATCATGCCTAGCAACGCGAGCCAGGCGGTTCCGACGACGCCGAAGATGACAATGTTGATCACCGAAGCGATAAACGATACGCGGAACCACTCCGCGGTTTTCACGAAGCCGGAACCGTAAATCAAACCAGCCGGGCCGGAAGCATAGTGCGTCAACGCGCCGATCAAGTTGCTGGCAAAACCCAACATGAGCGCGGCAAACAGCGGCGGCGCACCCGCAGCAACAGCCGCACCCAAAAACACCGAATACAACGCGATGATCTGCGCGGTATTCGAAGCAAAAAGATAATGCACGTAGAAATACACCAGCGCCAACACCACGAAGGCCGCAATCCAGTGCATTCCGCCGATCACACCAGCGACACCTTCCCCGATCCAGTCGACGACGCCCAACTCGTTGAGCTGGCTAGCCATGCCCACCAGCACGGAAAAGAAAATCAGTGTCGACCACGCGCCATTATTCGCAGCCATCGTCTTCCAGGTCAACACCTTCGTCACCAACAAAATGGCGATACCCAAAAACGCCGCTGAAGTCGCCGAAACACCCAACTGTGAACCAAACATCCACAGCCCCAGCAGCAACACGAACGTCGCCAGCATGATCCACTCGGCGGCGGTCATTGGCCCAAGATCGCGCAGCTCATCGCGGGCGTGACCCGGAGCATTCGGGGTTTTCTTCAGCGTCGGCGGATACACCTTCGACATGGCCCACGGCATCACAATCAGCGCGACTAAGCCCGGTGCCAAACCAGCCAGCGCCCACGTGCCCCAGCTTATATCAATTCCCTGGTCAGCAGCCAGATTCACCGCCACCGGGTTGCCCGCCATAGCGGTAATAAACATCGCGGAAGTAATCGTGTTGACCTGCAATGCAGTCAACGAGAGGTAAGACCCCAGCCGCCTACGCGATTCATCCGTATCCGGCCGGGAATCATTCACGTGCGCCAGCGATTTAATAATCGGGTAGACCACACCACCAGCACGCGCGGTATTCGACGGCGTCGCCGGAGCCAACACCAAATCCGTCAGCGCCATGCCATAAGACAGCCCGAGCGAACTCCGCCCCAACGCCGACACAAACAACAACGCGATGCGCCGACCAAAACCGGTGATCAAGAAACCATCAGCAATGAAAAACGCGGCGACGATCAGCCAAATCGTGGAGTTGCCGAAGCCTTGCAGTGCCTCTTCCTTGGCATCCATCGTGCCGGTAACCATGGCCACTGCCAGGCCAATCAACGCAACAGAAGCCGTCGGCAAGGGTTGTAAAATCAAGCCCAAAATCGTGCCGACGAAAATCCCCGCCATGTGCATGCCGCGCGGGTCGACGCCCTCGGGTGCGGGCAGGAAATAGATGATGGCGGTTACGGCGACGATGATCGCGACGTGGATGGCGGTTTTCTTCGAAAACTGTGGCTTCGCGCTTCTCGACGAATCCGCGTGTGTTGTTTCTGGAGTGGTGCTCATGCCCGTTCGTTTCGCAATTATTCAAGCTTTGGACACGGGTCATGCTACGCGGGTGGGCAGGCGTCGGGAAGGGTTTTCGGCTGGGAGTTAGCTCACCATCAGCGGCTTGTCGACGCCGTATGTGAGCCCGATGTCTTAGCTAGCCCTCCGGGTGCCGCGGGTTCAGCAGATCCGAGCCCTCCGGTGCATGTGCGGGATCGGCGCCGGCCTCCAGCTGCCTGTTCTGCTCGTCGACGAAGATTACGCGAGAACGGTAGTCGCGTAGTTCCTCGTCGCTGTACTGCGCATACGCGATGATGATCACCAGATCGCCCGGGTTGATCAGCCGCGCGGCCGCACCGTTGATGCCGATGACGCCGGTGCCTCGATCGCCGGTGATCGCGTAGGTGGTCAGGCGGTTGCCGTTGTTGATGTCGACGATGTCGATCTGCTCGCCTTCGAGAATATCCGCGGCCTCCATCAGCGCGGCGTCGATGGTGCAGGAACCGACATAATGCAGGTCAGCCTGGGTGACCGTGGCTCGGTGGATCTTGGATTTCAGCATGGTACGCAACACGGCACATACCTTAGTCGTCGTGGTGGTGTGGTGATAAACGGTCGGATAAAGGCGTGATAAACGGCGTGATAAACGGCGTGCTAATGGGATGATGAATGGTCGGGTAGAAAAGCGATAAATAGACTAGTAGATCCGTGATAAACAGTCGGGTTCAGTGCTAATATCGAGGTCATGGCTCTTAGCGGGTATCAATCAGACGGCCACGAAAATTCAAGTAGCAGCGCCAAAACAAGCAACACAAAGAACTACCTTTGGCGCTACATCGATGACGAACTGGAAGCACTGGATGGTCTGACAGCGATCGCGATCGATGGGGCAAAAGGCGTCGGCAAGTCCGAAACCAGCATCCGTCGTGCAGATGAAACCTGGCATCTAGACCGGGATAACGAGCGCGAATTGCTCTACGCCCAGATGGATAACATCTTGCAGGGTCCAGGCACAATTTGTCTAGATGAGTGGCAACATGTCCCGCAGGTGTGGGACGCGGTGCGGCGCAACGTCGATAAGCACGTGGCTACCAGGTATTTGCTGACTGGTAGCGCTACCCCCACAAGTGGCGTCGACACGCACTCCGGTGCAGGTCGGATTCTGTCATTGCGCATGCGCCCGCTATCGGTGGCAGAACGCGACAACACGCAGCCTAGCGTCCGGATAGCGGAACTATTCGAGCAGAACAATGATTCCCGCGCAGAAATTAGTGGTGCAACCGATTGGCAGTTGACCGATTACGCCGAAGCTATTTGTTCGACCGGGCTGCCGGGCATCTGCACGCTGCCGCCGCGCGCCCGCAGGCAGCACGTAGCGTCTTATATCCACCGGGTGATTGACCGCGATATTCCGGAGCAAGGACTATTGGTGCGCAAACCGGAATCCTTGCGGGCCTGGTGGCGCGCCTACGCTGCAGCATCGTCGACGCCGACGGCATACAACAAAATACTCGATGCGGCGACGGCAGGAGACAGCAACAAAACTTCCAAAGAAACCGCCCAGGGCTACCGCGATATGCTCCAGAAACTTTGGTTGCTTGATCCCGTTCCGGCGTGGCACCCGAACCGCACGCCGTTGAAACGCCTGACCGTAGGGCCCAAACATCAGATTTTTGATCCGGGAATCGCAGCAGCCTTGCTGGGCGTCACAGCAGAAATGTTGGTCTCGCGTGATCCGGGCAGCTGGGAGCTGTTCGGTCAGCTGTTTGAATCTTTGGTTACCCTGACGGTTCGCGCAGCCGGCCAGGCAGCCGAGGCAGAGACAGCACACCTGCGGTTGCAAGGCGGAAGCAGAGAAGTCGATCTGATTCTGGAGCGTTACGACGGCAAGGTCATTGCTTTTGAGGTTAAACTCAACCCGGTCCCCACAGACCGCGACGTGCGGCATCTGAATTGGTTGGGGGAACAACTTGGTTCCCGGCTTGTCGACAAAATCGTGGTCACCACGGGAAGTCATGCGTATCGGCGTGCCGACGGATGCGCAGTTGTTCCTCTCGCATTATTGGGCTAGTGCCGCAGTTCACGCTACGCTTCCCGACGCGCACCCGCACCCGGAAGAGCCACCGCAAATTCGGGTTCGGCAAAACCTGCCTCGGCAAAAGCCCGCGCGATTGCCTCCGCGGCCTGTTCCACCTTCTCGGAAGGCAACAACGCAATCGATGAGCCACCAAAACCGCCGCCGGTCATGCGCGCACCAAGTGCACCGTGTTCCATCGCGACGTCGACCGAAACATCCAACTGCGCCACGCTGACCTCGTAATCATCACGTAGCGAAGCGTGGCTGGCCTGCATGGATTCGCCAAAACCGGCCAGATCACCACGCTGCAATTGCTCGATCGCAGTGGCAGTACGGGCAATCTCGCTGACGATATGCCGGACCCGCTTGCCGACGACCTCCTGCCACGCAGCAGCATCCACCCCATCCGGGGTGTTGGCCTCCGCCCAGCGCGCAGATGCGGCCTCGGCATCAGTGGCATACCGCAGGCTCGTCACCTGCAAGTCAGCAGTCACGCCATCGACGACGGCGCGACGTGAGGCGTACTGGCCGTCGGCAAGCGAATGCGGTGCATTCGTGTTGGTGATCAGCACGGCCAAACCACGGTCAGCGATCTGGAATGGCACCTGCTGGGTGGAATCGGTGGCGAAATCAATCGCCAGGGCGTGGCCGGGTTCGGCAAACAGGGCAATGCGCTGGTCCAAACCGCCAGTGGAAGCCCCGACGACCTCGTTTTCCGCGCGGATCGCGGCCTGCATCAACGCAGTGCGGTCTGGCTGAGTTTTGCCGTTAGTGCTGGTTTCTGCCAGGTCCGGCGCAGATAGATCCGCCGCTGCTAAAGCCACCGAACACTCCAGCGCCGCCGAACTCGACAACCCAGCGCCCACCGGAACGTCAGAGACAATCGCGATATCCAGGCCCGGCAGGTCCAAGCCTGCGGCCCAGATGGTGCCCACAACATAGCCCGCCCAATCATCCGGATAACCAGGGCATACCTGGTCCATGGCGATCTCTGCGCGCATGGTTTTAGAACCGAACTGCGAGACCACGCGGTAGACGCCATCCTGATTAAGCGCCGCCGCCACATAAGTGCGCTGCGACAACGCGAACGGCAAACAGATACCACCGGCATAGTCGACGTGCTCACCGATCAGGTTCACCCGTCCCGGCGCCGACCACACACCAGCGGGTTCCGCAAAATGCTCGCGAAACAGCGCGGTGACATCGGCGATTGCCTGCTCGTTGCTGCGGGTGGAAAACCAATTAACCATCGTGATCGGCGACCTCTTCTTCAGCGACTTCTCGGAACCGTGCGGCGATGCGCTCCGGGGTGGTATCGGAAATCCAAGCACCCTGGCCCGATTCACTACCAGCCAAGAACTTCATGCGACCCGGCGAACGCATCAGCGAAAACAGCTGCAAATGCAAGCGGCCATCCTCCGGCGCATTCACTGGCGCCTGGTTCCAGGACGCAATATACGGGGTGCGTTCGACGCCGTCGAAAAAGCGATCCATGCGCTCGAGAATATCCAGGTACAACCGCGTCAACTCGTCTTTTTCGGCATCGTGCAGTTCCGCGAAATTCGGCACCGCGCGGTGCGGGACCAGCATGATCTCTACCGGCCACTTTGCCGCGGCGGGCACGAACGCCGTGAAATACTCGCCCTGGACGACGACGCGCTGGCCGTCGGCATGCTCGCATTCCAGGATGTGATCGAACAGATCCGGGCCGGTTTCAGCGCCAGCGCCAGCGCCAGATTCACCCTGCGCTTCCCGAAATTCCTGCGCGCGGGCAGCGATCTGCGCGGCGCGCTCCGGAACGAACGGATAAGCATAAATCTGGCCGTGCGGGTGCTGCAGGGTGACACCGATTTCCTCGCCCCGGTTTTCAAACGGGTAGACGTACTCGATGCCAGGCAGCGCGGAAAGTTCTTTGGTGCGGTGCGCCCAGGCCTCGACGATGGTGCGTGCCCGGGTATACGGCAGGTCCCGGAAAGAAACCTGCGAATTGGGGGTAAAACAGACTACTTCGCAGCGGCCGTGCCCGGGTTTGCTGGGCACGAAAACAGGCGTGGCCGTGCCTGTTGCAGGGGTAGCCTGCGATTCCGACTGCGCCAGCGACGGGAAGCGGTTTTGAAAAACCACGACGTCGTAGTCGTCGGCAGGAATCTCGGTGGGCAGCTGACCGGGGCGCGTTGGTGCCAGCGGGTTTTCATTCGCCGGCGGCAAAAACGTGCGGTTCATCCGGTGCGCGGCGTAGGTGTACCAGGCGCCAGTCAACGGGTCCTGGCGCAGCTCCGAAGCGCTGGTGGCGGCGGGCAACTCGCGTTCGTCGACAAGCGTGCGGGTACGCTCGCCGGAGACAAACTCAGGCGTGTCATCGAAGTAGAGCAGCTCGCGGCCGTCGGCAAGCTGCGTGCGGGTAATGCGCATCGGATGCTGCATGGAAAACTCCAGACTTAGCGGGTGGTGGAATCGCCGGATTGCGGCTCAGCTGCAGCCTCAGTGCCAGCCTTAGCCTCGTCGATTTTGATCGGGTTGGCCTTCGTCCACCAGAAGAACACACCGGCGGCAATCAGCATGGCCACGCCGGTCCACAGGTTGTATGAGGAATCTTTCGCCGCACCGGTCGCGGCATCGACGCCTGGGTCCAGGAAGAGGAAGCTCAGCAGCAAGATCAGCCCGTACAGGCCCAGTAGTGCGCCGATGACGTTGCGGATGTCGAATGCTCCGGCGGTGTGGGAGCGCTGCGATCCTTGTGTACTCATGATTATGCGTGCTCCTTATTAAACGAAGATGATGTTGAGGATAACGACCAACACCAGGCACAGCACACCCAATGGGACGGTGCGGCGGTACCACGGCAAGCCATTTTCGGTGGCGTCGGTCAGGTTTTCCTTCGGGGTGACGGACTTGACGAAGCCCACCAGCTCCTCGTCCGGCTTTGGCTTGGTCACCAGGGACACGATGATGGAAACCAGGATGTCCACGACGAAGGCCAGCGATGCTGCGACGAACGCGGTGCCCTGGCCCGGCAGGTTGAACAGGCCGGATTCCGCGGCGGAGAAGGTAGCAATCGCCCAATAAACAATCGCGGAGCCAGTACCGGCGACCAGGCCAGCCCAACCAGCGGTCGGGGTCATGCGCTTCCAGAACATACCCAGGATGAAGGTGGCGAACAGCGGCGCGTTAAAGAAACCGAATAAGGTTTGCAGGTAGTCCATGACGTTGCCGAAGTTCGACGCCAGCAGCGCGGTGAATACGGCAATGACGGTGGCGCCGATCGTCGCCAAGCGGCCGACGCGGGTGTAGTAGTCGTCCTCACGGTCTTTGACCACGTAGGTTTGCCACAGGTCATAGGAGAACACGGTGTTGAACGCAGAAATATTCGCGGCCATACCAGCCATGAAAGCAGCCAGCAGACCAGCCAAAGCGACACCCAGCAGGCCGTTCGGCAGCAGATCGCGCATGAGGTACAGCATGGCGTCGTTCGGTTCCGCGGAACCATCCATCAGCGGGGTGACGGTGGCGCCAGCGATCATGCCCGGGATGACGACGATGAACGGCACGAACATCTTCGGGAACGCACCAATGATCGGGGTTTTGCGTGCCGACGACAATGAATCCGCAGCCATGGAACGCTGCACTTCGACGAAGTTGGTGGTCCAGTAACCAAACGACAACACGAAGCCGAGGCCGAAGACCAGGCCAATCGCGGAGACGATGGGGTTGTCGAAACCGGAGATTTCCGTACCCGGCCAGGCGCTGAAGTGGCTCGGATCAGCGACTTTTTCCTTCAAGCCAGACCAGCCGCCGACGCTGTGCAGACCAATCAGGGTCAGCGGCAGCAGGGCAGCGATAATGACGAAGAACTGCAGCACCTCGTTGTAAATGGCAGCCGACAGGCCACCCAAGGTGATATAGGACAGCACGATGACCGCGGCGATCACCAGCGTGACCCACAGCGGCCAGCCCAGCAGCGAGTTCACAACTTTGGCCAGCAGCAACAGGTTAATACCGGCGATCAGCAGCTGTGCCAGGGCAAAAGACAAGGCGTTGACCAGGTGCGCGCCGTTGCCGAAACGACGGCGCATGAACTCTGGCACCGAGCGCACTTTCGAACCGTAGTAGAACGGCATCATGACAATACCCAGGAACACCATCGCCGGGATGGCGCCGATCCAGAAGTAGTGCATGGTTTCGAAGCCGTACTGCACACCGTTGGCGGACATGCCGACGATTTCGACAGCACCCAGGTTGGCGGAAATGAAGGCCAGGCCCGTCACCCACGCTGGTAGCGAGCGTCCGGATAAGAAGAAGTCGATGGAACTCGACACCTTCGATTTCGCGGCCCAGCCGATGCCGAGCACGAACAAGAAATAAATCGCCACCAGGGTGTAGTCCACCCAGGACGCATTCAAAAGCAGGCCGTCTTCCTGCATAGCGGGAACCTCCCGGAAAAATAGGCCTTCCCCACGGCCGAGGACAACCTGCATTGCTGGCCTGCTCGGTCCCTGTGCGAAGGAAAATGGATGTGCGCCTAGCAGCGAAAACTACCCAAGTTAGGTAACCATCACATGTTAGGTGCGATGCGGCGCATTCATCATAACCCTAAAGGGCAAGTTTAGGGTGAGGTGGGGCCTAGATCGCGGAAATTCCGAAGCGGAACCTCGTGCTGCTTGCCGACGCCAACTGCAGCAAGCTCTCGCCACTGCGCAGTGCATTCGGCGGGCAGGTCATCGGTTCCACGGCAACGGCACGCCCGATCGTTGGGGCGGATTCCGGGGACGTATAAACCTGGCACCAGCCAAAACGTTCATCCGCCCAGAGCCTGGCGCCACTACCTGCGGCGTTGCGCAGCTCGATGTGGTGGGCTGCGTGGTTACTGCTGGCCGGTGGCGCATCTAACCGGAAACAATGATCCAGCGTGATTCCCGCCATGTGTTGGTGCTTGCCGACGATCTCCGTGGCCGGAATTTCCGGCCCTGCAGGCAGCAAACGCTCCGGATCCAACGGCAGGTTCGTGGCTGCTGGCATAACCAGCGTGCATTCATCCAGCGGTGCTCCCTGCGCACTGAGGTACGGGTGCCAGCCCACGCCGAAAGGGCTGGATGCTGTGCTGGGGTGGGCAGTTTCGGTGCTGGTGCCAGCGCTGGCGTCGGCGCCGCTATTGGTGACGGTGAGTTCTGCGGACAGGCCATCGTCGGCAAGCGCCCACGTTATGGAATACACCAGCGGCCAGGGCCATTTGGTGCGCGCCGGGCCCTGCCACTGCATAGTGACGGAACCGGGGGAGCGGTCGGTGATTTCCCAGGTGGCATCGGCGGCGTAGCCGTGCAAGGCATTGTTGCGGTCGGGCTCAGTGCAGGGCAGGCGGTGGATGGTGCCGTGGTGGGAGAAGATGCCGTCGCCAGTGCGGTTCGGCCATGGGGCCAAAAGTGCGCCGGCGGTCATCGGTCGGGTGCGCGTATAGCCTGTAACCAGGGGTTTTTCGTGGAAATCGAGTGCGGCTAGGCCAGCGCCATGCGGGTCGATCGTGGCGGTGTAGGCGCCGGCGGAGATCTGCACTGCAGTGTGAGAAGTCATGATGTGCAGTGTAGAAGGTGCGCAGTAGTTGTTGGCAGTTGTTGGCAGCTGTCGGCTAATTGCGCATTATTCGGAGAATTGGCGAAAATTGTTAATTTAGAGGGGGTGCTAATCTAACAATTTTGCGCCGCGTGCGTATTTCACTGGGAAGTTTCAACAGGTTGACTTGAAAAGATCACCAATCCGAAACGTTAAAAATTACTTGGGAACTTTTCCCACTCGGGGTGCGACTACTTTGTGTAGTTCGCGGCTGCAGACGAGAACTTCACCACACAAGTTTTAGTCCCCGAACCCGAAGGCTCATGTCTATGACTCTACGCCAAGATCGCCCAGCGCAAGCATCTACCACGATGCCTGCTGGCGCCGTCGACGAGACCTCTGCGCGCAATAAACGTGGCGCACGCAAACCCAATGCACTTGTGGCGCTGCTCCGACGCCTGCATTTCTATGCTGGCATGTTCATCGGGCCGTTCCTGCTCATCGCAGCCATCAGTGGCGCGTTGTACGCAGTCGCACCCACCGCCGAAAAGTTGGTGTACCAGGACGTTTTGACCGTCACTCCTCCACCTGGCTCGGAAGGTGTTACCAACACGATCTCGTTGGAAGAGCAGGTGACGCAGGCCCACGAAGCCTTCCCGGATTTGGATATTGCCCAGGTGTGGCCATCGTCGGAACCAGGTGAAACCACCCGCGTGCTGCTTATCGACGAAACCATTGACGAGGCAGAACTGCGCAGCGTGTTCGTCAACCCGTACACCGGAGCCGTCGTTGGTGATGAGCCATCTTATTCCGGTCTGGGCGAGTTGCCGCTGCGCCGGTGGATTTCGCACCTGCATGAAAGCATGCATCTGGGACCTGTAGGCGAGTTGTACTCGGAGCTGGCTGCCAGCTGGCTGTGGTTCTTTGCCTTGGGTGGGCTGGTGTTGTGGGCTTCCCGCAATAAAAAGGTGCAGCAGCTATTCGGGTTCGGTAACGCGCGTACCGGCAAAGAAGCGAAAAACAAAGGCTCCGGACGTCGTCGCCTGGTCAACCTGCATGGCGTGACGGGCACCTGGATGCTCGTCGGCATGCTGGCGCTGTCGGTTACCGGAATCACGTGGTCTACTTACGCTGGCGGAAATGTGAACCGCACCGTGGAAGCGTTGCAGTGGCGGGCGGATCCGATCACCACGGAACTCAGCGGTGAATCAGCAGAAGCCGCAGACCCGCACGCAGAACACGCTGGGCATGGCGGTGGCGCGGCGTCCGAGTCCGAAGCTCGCGCCTGGACCCCCGAAGAAATCGCGGAGCAGTCCGACCAGGTCTTGGCGACGGCGCGCGAAGAGGGCCTGACTGGTTCTTTGCGCATGTACCCAGGCGAATCGGTGGAGCACGGCTGGCAGGTCAGCGAGCGCTGGACCGAATGGCGCACCACCTCGGATGCGATTTCTGTCGACGGCGAAACCGGCGAAGTCATCGACCGCCTGCCATTTTCCGAACTGCCGCTGTTTTCTAAGCTGACCTCGTGGGGCATTTACCTGCACATGGGAATCATGTTCGGCCTGCCGCTGCAGATCCTGCTGCTGGTCACCGCCCTGGCCATCGCCGGGCTGGTGGTGTTAGGCTACCTGATCTGGTGGAAGCGCCGCCCAACCCCAGGTGCAACCGCGGGCATCCCGGGGCCACGCACGAAGCTGAGCACCAAGCAGTGGATCATCGTCGCGGTATTCCTGGTTGCCGTGGGCGGTTTCTTGCCGCTATTCGGAATTAGCTTGGCAGCGATGCTGCTTGCCGATGTGTTGCTGAGCAAGCGCGCCGGGCACGCCGGGCACGAAACCAGGCGCGCAGCTGTCGATGGCGCACGTGCTTAACTAAGCCCGGTTTTTATTACTCCCAGGAGCTAGGCGCCTCGACGTGGTCGCGGCGTTCTTCTCCTTCGGCGTACAACGGCATATTTTTGCCAGCGCGGTAGAACGGCGCATTGTTGGCAGGCAGTGGGTTTTTGCCCTTGATCAAATCTGCTGCCTTCTCGGCCACCATCATCGTCGGCGCGTAAATATTGCCGTTGGTAATAGATGGGAATACCGAAGAGTCGACGACGTACAAGCCTTCAGTTCCCCACACCTGCATGGTGTCGGGGTCCACGACGGCCATCGGATCGTCCTCAGCGCCCATTTTTGCTGTACAGGATGGGTGCAAAGCGGTTTCGCCGTCGTTGCGTACCCACTCCAGGATCTCCTCGTCGGTCTGCACGTCCGGGCCTGGGGAGAATTCGCGGGTGCCGTGTTCTGCCATCGCGTCGGTGGCCATCAGCTCACGCGCCTTGTGCACGGCCTCGACCCATTCGCGGCGGTCTTGCTCGGTGCGCAGGTAATTAAACAGCATCTTTGGCTTGACGTGTGGGTCTGCCGATTGGATGCGCACCCAGCCCTTGGTATCGGAGAACATAGGGCCGACGTGCCATTGGAAACCGTGCTTGACCTTGGCTGGGGTGCCGTCGTAACGCACGGCCATCGGCAGGAAGTGGAACATCAGGTTCGGGTATTCTTCGTCGTCATTGGAACGCACGAAGCCACCGGCCTCAAAGTGGGAGGTTGCCACTGGTCCCTTGTGGGTCAGCAACCACTGCAGGCCCATGAACGGCCAACGCCATTTGCGCAGGTACGGCTGCGAGGAGTGCGGCGTGTCCACCTCATACTGGATGTAGACCTCGAGGTGATCCTGCAGGTTTTCGCCCACGCCGGGCAGTTCCTTGACAACGTCGATGCCGTGTTCTTCCAGCAACTCGCGTGGGCCCACACCGGAAAGCTGCAGCAGCTGTGGCGTGTTGATAGCGCCGGAAGCCAAGATGACCTTGTCCGCGTAGATGCGGCGGGTAGCACCCTGCCATTCGTATTCCACGCCCTTGGCGGTGGTGCCGTCGAAAATTACGCGACGGGTGAAAGCCTGGGTGCGTACTTCCAGGTTCTCCCGCTGCAAGATCGGGTGCAGGTAGGCGCGTGCCGACGAGTGGCGGCGGCCTTTTTTAATATTGCGGTCGAAAGGCGCGAAGCCTTCCTGCCGGTAGCCGTTGACGTCGTTGGTCAGCTCGTAGCCGGATTCTTGCACGGATTTGAACAGTGCCTGGAACAGCGGGCTGGTGGCCGGGCCGCGGGACAAGTACAGCGGGCCGTTGTGGCCACGGCGCGGATCGTTGGCGTCGGCGCCCTTCGCGGTTTCCATTTTGTTGAAGTACGGCAGGCAGTGCGCGTAGTCCCAGTGTTCCAGGCCTGGGTTTTCCGCCCACTTTTCATAATCGAGCGGGTTGCCGCGCTGGAAGATCATGCCGTTGATGGAACCGGAACCGCCCAGCACCTTACCGCGTGCGTGTGGCACGCGGCGGCCGTTCATTTCTGGTTCTGGCTCGGTTTCGTACACCCAGTCGTAGTCCTTGTCGCCGATGGGGAAGGAAAAGCCGGACGGCATGTGGATGAAAAGGTCCCAGATGCTGTCGGGGCGGCCAGCCTCCAACACGACGACGCGGGTGTCTGGGTCTTCGGTCAAACGGTTGGCAACAACCGATCCTGCAGATCCGCCGCCGACGACAACGACGTCGCTGACTTCATCGGTTACTGGCGCCGAGCTTGTCGACGCCTTCTTTGCCGAGGTCGCGGCATTCATGGTGTTAAACAGTCGCGAAAAAATGCTCACGCTGCGTCCTTTCTACTGCTTGTGCCCACGGCGGTAGCCGCGTGCGGAACGACCAACCAGCCTAGCCGCGAAAAATAGCCCTAGCCAATAACTGTGTGATGGTATACAGTCAAAAAGCTTGAAAAACTGAGAATTGGTTCAAAATGGAATCAAAAAATCCGTACAACAGCAGAATGTAAGGAGATGGTGGTGGCTGATTCAGCTGAACCGCAATCGACAGACAGTACAGATAGTAAGGCGAGTACTAATAAGGCCTCGCGGTTTATTCCTCGGGCACTGGTGGGAACCTTCCGTACCGAAACCGGCTATGACCACGGCGATGCCGTGCCGGTAGCGAAACCGAACTGGGTCGTGTTTGGTTTTTCCAGTGCGATCATTTTGGCCATCGCACTGTATACGTTCCTGGCGACGGAATCCGCGGAAGAGAACCTGAACGCGATCACGAGCTGGATCGCCAGCAACTTCGGCTGGTTTTATATTTTGACCGCCACCGCAGTGGTGATCTTCGTGCTGGTAGTGGCCTTTTCCCGCACCGGTAATATCCGCTTGGGGCCGGATCACTCGCGCCCGAAATACAGCCTGTACACCTGGGCTTCGATGCTGTTCGCCGCGGGCATCGGCGTCGACTTGATGTTCTTCGGTGTTGCCGAGCCACTCACGCAGTACTTCGAGCCGCCAACCACGGACCCGGAAACCTACGCCGCAGCGAAAGAGGCCGTGGCCTGGGCAATGTTCCACTATGGAATCGTCGGTTGGGCGATGTATGCGCTGATGGGTATGGCCTTCGGTTATTTCGCTTACCGCCTGAATATGCCGTTGGCGATTCGCTCGGCGTTGTATCCGATTATCGGCAAGCGCATTCACGGTGCGGCTGGGCACACCGTGGAAATCGCGGCGATGCTGGGTACCGTCTTCGGTATTGCTGCTTCGCTGGGTATCGGCGTCGTCCAGCTCAGCTACGGCCTGCACATCATCTTCGACGTGGAACTGTCCATGGGCTTGCAGGCGACCTTGGTGGCCGTCGGCGTGATCGTGGCGACGATTTCTGCGATCTCGGGCGTCGACAAGGGTATTCGTCGGCTTTCCGAGCTTAACGTGGCCGTCGCCATTTTCTTGGGCCTGTACGTGCTGATTGCCGGTAAGACCGCCTGGTTGCTCAACGCCCTGATCGATAACGTCGGCACGATGCTGGCCAGCTTCCCATCGTGGGTCATGGACACCTACGCCTACGCGGATGATCAGGAAGCCGTCGGTGCGTGGATGGAAGCGTGGACGCTGTTCTTCTGGGCGTGGTGGATTGCCTGGGCAACCTTCGTCGGCCTGTTCCTGGCGCGCATTTCCCGCGGCCGCACCCTTCGTCAGTTCGTCATTGGTACCTTGATGTTCCCATTCCTGTTCATCGTGCTGTGGATGTCGTTTTTCGGTAACTCGGCACTGGATTTGGTCATGGGCGGCAATAATGAAGAATTCGCCGAAACCGCAATGGCGCAGCCAGAATCCGGCTTTTATGAATTGCTGGGCACCTACCCAGGCGCGTCGGCCCTGATTTTGCTGGCCACCCTGTGTGGTTTGCTGTTGTACATCACCTCGGCGGACTCCGGTGCGCTGGTGATGGCGAACTTCACTTCGCACATCGTGGATCACCGGCAGGATGGTGCGCCGTGGTTGCGCGTGTTCTGGTCGCTGACCGTCGGTGTGCTCACCCTGGGCATGCTGGGCATTGGTGGTGTCGCTGCGGTGCAGGCGGCCACGGTGATCATGGGCTTGCCGTTCGCCTTCGTGATGTGGATGGTGATGTTCTCGCTGTGGAAGTCGCTGCGGCAAGAAAACATCCAGCGTGATTCCCGCGCGGTGGCGCTGCACTCCGCGATTGCCGGTCGCGTCGGCGGGGCGCGGTGGAAATCCCGCATTGGCCGTGCCAACCGTTGGCCAAGCGGCAAGGAAATCACCGAATACTTCGAAAACACCGCCACCCCGGCGCTGGAGAAACTCTGCACCGAGCTGCGCAGCGAAGGCCTGGATGCCCGCTTGCTCACCAGCCTGGTAGAAGAATGCCAGCTGCCGCAGCTGGACCTGGAAATTCAGTTGGGTGACGAGCGTGAGTTCCGTTATCAGCTGTACCCAATCCAGACCGAGAGCCCGGATTTTGTGGACGGCAGCAGCGATTATTATCGCCTGGAGGTCTTCGACAACAACGGCTCCATGGGCTTTGATGTTTATGGCTACGACGAGGATCAGCTGATCAATAACGTGCTGGACCTTTACGATCGCCACTTGGAGTATCTGCACATGCAGGCGCCACTGCGCGGTTCTTCGGATCTGTCGGATAATTCGAGTCCGGTTCGCAGTTGGAAGGAAGACTTCTCCGAATAAAACCGGTGCTATTGACAGTACAGCTATCGTGAAGCCCCCAGATCACCATGTAGGCAACAGTCCGCTGTGCTTCCGGGGGTTTCTTGCTGTTCGGGCAAAGCTATTGTGTGGCTTTTACCATCCAAAAAGAGGTAACAGCAGCAGCTCCGTGAGTGGGATGCGTGGCGTGAAGTTATGCCCATAAGTAAGGCTAGCAGAATATAAAATGTTGCTCGAATATTGAAGAGTGGACCGTCTGCCCTGAAGGTGTCGTTGCATCATGGGGGGGTTATTGTTTTTATTAAATAACTTGCGACCCATATCCAGCTTATTACAAGACTTCTCCGAATGAAGTATTGTAATGCGCATGAGTACAAGAAAGATTGCGCTATCTTTAGCTGCTGCCGCGACCATGGCAGCAAGCGTCATTGCCACCCCGTCCGCTCACGCCGTGCAGGGTGGAACCCCGGTCTCGGATGATGATGCGCTGGCCAAAAACGTCGTCATTGTCTCCGGATGTACCGGAACTGCCATCAGTCCGCACTGGGTGCTGGCAGCACGGCATTGCTTCGGCGATGGCACCACCGCAAAGCTGGTACGTACCGGGATTGAAAAGACCGGCACGAAAGGCTCTGAAGAGGTCTACCACGCACCGAGTGGCGATATTTCCTTGGTGCGCATGTCCACGCACTCCTCATTCAACTTTGATAGCTACCCAGAGCTGGCTACTGAAGAACCGAAGCCAGGCCAGGTAGGAACCTTCTATGGCTGGGATAACACCTCACATAAGCGTCTGCCGCATTCCCAGGCTGAGGTGCAGGGTATGTACCAGGACGGTAGCTACGACAACGGCAAGATGTATACCGTGCACCACAAAGACGGTGCGTACTCGCAGCCAGGTGATTCCGGTGGGCCGTTCTTCATCAATGGCAAGCTCTCAGGTGTGGCTTCCGCAATTTCCGGTGACGGCGTGCCACTGAATTTGGCCGATATCTCTGCGCAGCTGGACTGGATCAAACAGACCATGGCGAAAAATGGTGACGAGCCAAACCTGGGCAACGGCGCGGTTAATGGCGTGGAAAAGCTTATGCAAAATAAAAATTTGCCGAAGCCGGATGCTGGAAAAGGCAACCCTGAAGAAAACGGCGCTGAAAAAGAAGGCGCTGAGCACAACGACGCTGAGCACAATAAAGAAAAGGAGCAGGCGCCAAAACCAGCTCAACCAAAACCTGGCAAGCAGCAGCCAGCGAAACCTGCGCGGCCAAACCAGGGCAGCCCCTTGCTGTCGTCATCTAGCCTGTAATTTCCTGCCTGGGAATTTCCTGTCTGGAAACCCCGAATGAGCTGCGGAATTATCGCCTGATGCGGCAATGATGCACGATTGTGCACAGGAGTCATTCGGGGTTTACTAGGTTTGTTAAATTGCTCTCATTTGGTTTTTAATTAGAAATAAGTATTCTCCAAATAAAGTAGAGTAGTGCGCATGAGTATAAAGAAGATTGCGCTATCCTTAGCTGCTGCCACAACAATGGCAGCAAGCATCATTGCCGCCCCTGCTGCTCACGCCGTGCAGGGCGGAACCCCAGTGTCTGATGACGATGCGCTGGCGAAAAACGTCGTCATCGTCGGTGGATGTACCGGAACTGCCATCAGCCCGCACTGGATCCTGGCAGCAAAACACTGCTTCGGCAATCACACCACGGCGCACCTGTTGCACACCGGGGTTGAAAAGACCGGAGTGGATGGCACTGAAGAGGCCTACCACGCACCAACCGGCGATATTGCCTTGGTGCGTATGTCCACACACTCCGCATTCAAGTTCGACAGCTACCCAGAGCTGGCTACTGAAGCGCCCAAGCCAGGCCAGGTAGGAACCTTCTACGGCTGGGATAGCACCGCGCACAAGCGGCTGCCGCACTCCCAGGCAGAAGTGAAAAACCTATATCAAAACGGCAGCTACAACAACGGCAAAATGTACACCGTGCACCACAAAGACGGGGCGTATGCACAGCCTGGTGATTCCGGCGGACCATTGTTCATCGACGGTAAGCTATCCGGCGTAGCTTCGGCGATTTCTGGTAACGGAACACCGATGAACTTGGCCGATATTTCAGCTGAGATCAATTGGATCAAGCAGACTATGGCGCGCAATGGCGATGAACCAAATCTGGGAAATGGCGCGGTCAACGGGATGGATAAATTCTTGCGGTTGAAAGGTTTCTTGCCACGAGCTCGAGCTGTCGCGGCGAAATAAAACTCGCGTCGGCAAGCTCAGCCCACAGCGTGAGCAAACTTGCACAGCGCGTGGTCACCTTTCGCAGTAAAATTGGGATATTCGAGAAACAATTCGACCCCAAGCGAAAGGTGTCATTTTGACCAACGCGAACAACCGCAGCACGCTGTTTGACCCCACCACCACGGACCTGCTTGCCGACGTCTACCGCGCCGGAAACGACGCACCGGCTAGCTTGTTCATCGGTGGGCAGTGGCGCCAGGCACAAGAAGGCGGCACTCGCACCATCAGCTGCCCCGCTGACGGTACGACGGTGGGTACGGTCTCGGAAGCCACGGATGACGACACCATCGCGGCCATCAAGGTCGCCCGCGAAACTTTTGATTCCGGCGTGTGGTCGTCGGTGCCAGCCCGGGAACGCGGCCGCCTGGTCATTGGCATTGCGGATAAGATCCGCGAAAATAAAGAACTCTTCGCTGCCGCAGAATCCGCCGATACCGGCAAGCGCTTCGAAGATTCCCTGGTGGATATGGATGATATCGCCGCAGCCTTCGATCATTTCGGCACCCTGATCGGGCACCAAGCTGGTCGCGTGGTGGACCCAGGCATGGACAATGTGCGCTCGCGCATTGACCACGAACCAGTCGGCGTCGTCGGCATGGTTACCCCGTGGAACTATCCGCTGCTGCAGGTCGCTTACAAGGTTGCACCGGCCATCGCCGCTGGCAACACCTTCGTGCTGAAGCAAGCAGAGCTGACCCCGCATACGGCGATGCTGCTGATGGCCGTGACCAAGGAACTCGGCCTGCCAGACGGCGTGGCCAACCTGATCACCGGTGCTGGTGCTGCCTGCGGTAATCCGCTGTCTACCCACCCGGATGTGGACATGGTCTCGTTCACCGGTGGCCTGCAGACAGGCAAGCTCATCGCCCGCAACGCGGCAGAAACCGTCAAGCGCGTGGCCCTGGAGCTGGGTGGCAAAAACCCGAATATCATCTTTGCCGACGCCGACTTCGACGTTGCCGTCGACAACGCGTTAAACGGCGCGTTCTTCCACTCCGGCCAGGTCTGCTCCGCGGGTTCGCGCATCTTGGTGGAGGAATCACTGCACGATAAATTCGTGGAAGAATTTGCCAAGCGCGCCAACAACATCAAACTGGGCGGACCCACCGACGATAAGGCTGAAACCGGCCCGCTGATTTCCGCCGAGCACCGAGAAAAGGTCGCGGGGTACGTGGATGAAGCCCGCGAGCACGGTGCCAAGATCCTTTCTGGCGGACGCGCTGCCACCAGTGAGGACACCAACGGCCAGCACGGCACTGGGCAGTCGGATCTGGGCGCAGGCTTTTATTACTTGCCGACGGTCATCGACGGCGTCGACCGCAACGCCGACATGGATTTCGTCTACGACGAAGCCTTCGGCCCGGTCGTGACCATCGAGACTTTCCGCGATGAAGACGAAGCCTTGGAGATCGCCAACGACACCATCTACGGCCTGACCGGCGCAGTATTTACCACCGATGCCGGCAAAGCCGAGCGCATCGTGCGCGGGCTGCGTCACTGCACCATCTGGATCAACGACTACCACCCATACCTGCCGCAGGCAGAATGGGGCGGTTACAAGCAATCCGGTAACGGCCGCGAGCTAGGCGAGGTCGGCTTGGCGGAATACCAGGAGCACAAGCATGTGTACCACAACCTGACGCCTACCGTGCACGGTCAGTTTGGCCAGCAGTAGGTAACTGGCTGACCGCCGTATACAACTCGTTCTGGGGCTTGGCCGCCTTGAAAGCGGCCACCCAGACGTAGATAAACGACGCATACAACACGATTCCGGTGACGATCTTGCTGCCGATCAGCAGCACGAGGTCGTCGCCAAGAATATTCCAGCCGAAATGGCAGGCGAACGCCACGGCGAACCAGCCCAGCGCGTGGGCCAGCCGCCAGGCCAAGCCCCGGCCGACGGCGAACAATGCCCAGCCGATTCCCCAACCGGCAAGCCCGGTAAACGCGATATGTAAAAACGGGCCGAGGAACACCCGGGCGCCCCAAATCTGCAGCACACCCATGACATCCGACGACGGGTGGATCGGCGCCATCACGATGCCGTACAGCAGATTTTCAAAAGATTCAAAGCCCAGGCCGACGAGCATGCCGATGACAAAACCATGCCACGGGCGGTTGAGCTGCTTAAACGCCAATAAAATGAAAACCACACCGGTGGCTTTCGCGATCTCCTCTGGGTAGGCCCCACCCCAGGACGCGGCCGTCGTGGTCGCACCGGTATACGCAGCAAGGTCAATAATCGACGGTGCGCTCACCGATACCAGTGCATAACTGGTGCCCGCACCCCACAGCACCGCCAGAACCGCGGGCGCCCACCCTTGATACGGCCACAGACGGGTGCAACGAACCACCGCGGTGAGTACGGCCAAATACAGCGCGGTAAACACGGCGCTGATCGCAGCCGGGGTGGGCAAAGCGAGGGCATTCGGCAGCACAGGAAGCGCCATGAATGGCAGCCCCACCAGGATGAATAAGAACAGTGAATAGCGGAATAATTTGCTCATGGTTATACGTGCCGCCTGACTGGTTGTGCGGATGCATTTGTGTGTCCGGGCGCGTTCTGGACGGATGCGTTCTGGACGGAAGCATTATGAACGGATTGCGGCAGCGGGTTTTCTGCCCCATCGCTGCCAGTACCGGAATAGCCTTGCAGCAGCTCATGGACGATTTCCGGCAGTGCGTTCCCGGAAATTTCGCGCCAGGAGCTGGTAATGATGTCTAAGTTTTCGCTGATGAGCCCACGGAAAACGATGACCTGGGAAGCACCCATTGCGCTCGTCGACATGGCAATACCTCGGCCATTCGGTTCGATGAGCAGGCGTTGTTCACCTTCACGCAAAATATCGCCTTCGGGGAGGTCAGTGCGCGTGATAAACCGGAACATGCGGCGCAGCGCCAGGTCCGGATCGCCTGCGTGTGGGGTGGTTATCGCCTCAATGTGGAGCCCTGGGCAATTCCACCCCTGGCCGGTCAGCGCCAATGCGTCGACGGGGCATTCCCGGTCCGCCAGGTGCAATTCCGAACCCGCCAGTGGGTCGGATACCACCAGTGGGGCAGTAGCTTGGCGTGCCGACGGGGTCGCTTTGCTGAGCACCACGGGCGCGAGCATAGCGATGGCGACCACAACGACAAGCACCACCCACAGCAGCGTCGTGCGTTGCGGTTGGCTGCGGTATAAGCGAAGTTGGGTTGGGCTTAGATCGGGCGGGGAAACGGGAGCGGGCATGCTAGCCAGCCTAGTAAACTAAGCAAACATGAATGACCTATATACCTATGTCAACGGCCCGTGGTTGGAAAACCATGTGATCCCGGATGATCGCGCCGTGGATGGCACCTTTCACAAGCTGCGTGATCAATCCGAAGATGACGTCCGAGAGATCGTCAATGAGGACACCGGCCGCGCCGGCAACTTGTTTGCTTCCTTCATGGACACCGAGGGCGTTAATGCCGCCGGGCTGGAACCGCTTGCCGACGACTTCGCCAAGCTTTCCGTCGGCGATATTGGAGAATTCGTCGAAAACTTGGGCGCGCTGGAACGCGTTGGTGTGGGCAGCCCGCTGACATTCTGGGTAGAAAAAGACTCTGGCAGTGAAGATGCGGTGGCCTACCTGGTGCAATCCGGGCTTGGTCTGCCGGATGAGGCCTACTATCGCAGCGAAACCCACGCGGATACGTTGGCTGCCTACCGCGAGCACGTCGCAAAGATGCTGGGGTTTGTCGATTCCGCGAAGCTGTTCGGGTTAGATGCCGAGGTGGCCGCAGAGCGCATCGTCGCCCTGGAAACCGAGATCGCTTCCGGCCACTGGGATGTCGTGGCCAGCCGCGATGCTCTGAAAACCTACAACCCGACGGATTTCGACGAGCTGCCAGAGTTGATCCAGCGATTGCTGCGCGGCGGCAAACTGCCGGAGCATCGCCTGGTGAACATGATGCCGAGCTACGTCGAGCACCTGCTGGGGCTGCTGACCGACGACCGGTTGGCCGACTGGCAGCTGTGGGCCACCTGGCACATTCTGCTTTCCCGCGCTGGAATTTTGACCGAAGAGATCAGCGAGGCGAATTTCAATTTCTACGGCCGCCAGCTGACCGGTTCCACCGAGCAGCGTGACCGCTGGAAGCGCGGCGTCGGCATCGTGGAATCTTTGGTGGGCCAGGAGATCGGCAAACTCTACGTCGACAAGCACTTCCCGGCCTCGTCCAAGGAAGACATGCTGGAGCTTGTGGACTACCTGATCCGCGCCTACCGCCAGCGCATCTCTGATCTGGAGTGGATGACGCACGCCACCCGCGAGCGGGCGCTGGAAAAATTGGAGCAGTTCAAAGCGAAAATCGGCTATCCGGATACCTGGCGTGACTACTCCGGGTTGGAGTTTTCCCCGGCAGGCGCCGATCTGGTGGCGAATGTGCGCGCCGGGGCCGCGTTTAGCCATGACTATGAGCTGGATAAAGTGGGTAAGCCTGCGCGTCGCGACGAATGGGTGGCGAACCCGCAGACGGTCAATGCGTTTTATAACCCGGTGGTCAACGACATCACCTTCCCGGCCGCAATTTTGCGCGCACCGTTTTATAACCCAGAAGCCGATGCCGCGGAAAACTTCGGCGCAATCGGCTCCGTCATCGGCCACGAGATTGGCCACGGTTTTGATGATCAGGGTTCGAATTACGACGGCCAGGGCAACCTGAACCAGTGGTGGTCGGATGAAGACCGCGAAGCCTTCGATGAGCTGACCGAAAAACTCGTGCAGCAGTTTGATGGTTTGGTGCCGTCGGTGCTGCGGGATGCAGAAACCGGTACAGGCGATGCAGAGAGCGCAGACGGCTCTGACACCGCTGACAGCGCCGAGAAGCCAGGCGTGAACGGCGAATTCACCCTGGGGGAAAACATTGGCGACCTGGGCGGTTTGGGCATCGCTGTGGTGGCATACCAGCTCTACCTGCAGGATCGAGGCATGAGCTACGACGACACCGCGGTGGAAGCCTTTGATGTGGAAGATGCGCAGCCGGAGCTTTATGAGCGGAAATTCAACGGCCTGCAGCGCCTGTTTTTGGCCTGGGGCCGGGTGTGGCGCACTGCGATTCGCCCAGAAATGGCGAAGCAGTACTTGGCCATTGACCCGCACTCGCCGGCGGAATTCCGCTGCAACCAGATCGCAGCAAACATCGACGAATTCTACGAGGCCTTCGAAGAAGTCGGCCCGGATTCGCCGATGTATTTGCCGCCGGAGCAGCGCGTAAGCATCTGGTAGTTACTTTGCGCGCAGCTGCCTGCGTTATTTCACCGTGAGGCTGGCGAGGACATATTCTTCGCCATTGTCGCGGTGCACGCCCAGCAAGCCATAGGTGTCTTTTTCATCTTGCTCGCTGGGCGATAATTCTGTGCGGAAGTGCAGCTCGAAGTGTTTTACCTCGCCGTCGACGTTGACGGTGCCTTCCGCGTAATCAGGAGTGCCCTTGTCCAGGTTCACCGCACTGATGTGCGTATCGGGGGATTTTCCGGTGCCACGGATGGCGAAAATCGGGGTGATGCCATTGGAAAATGCGGCACCCCGCTGCCCGGTCATCATGGCGCGCACCCACTGTTCCACGGCGACGGAATCGCACAGCCCGTAGGCCACGGAACGCTGCCCCAGTACGGAATGTTGCATGGACACGATCGGGTTATCCGCTGCGTGTGGGTCCAGGTTGTCGGCCGCGCGGTAGCTCAGTGGCAGCTGGCGTAGCTGCTCGGAATCGTCGGTGCCGACATAGACTTCGATGCCGACTTCCCCTGCTGGGTCCACCAGGCGGTAAAAGCCCTGCAAATCGGTGATGTTGCCGTATTGTGCGGCGATTTCTTCTTTGCCTGGCTGCAATTTCGCATCAAAAATTTCTGCGACTGCGGTCATCAGAGACTCCTTTCACATGGATCGCTGTTGGGCCCCATAGTACCGAGGGGCCGGTACTGAGACTCCCGAATCAGCCATCTGGAGTTGCCACGTAAACTACAACCCATGACGGAAAATAGTGCGATCAATAAAAACGTCAGCAAGAAGCGCCCGGAAGGCTTGAGTGCGGAAGAAGCCCGCATGTACGACGATTTTCAGATTGGCGGACACGAGCGCGAGATGCCGGAAAGCGAACGCTTGGAGCAGCTGGCGTCGTTTATTGATGCGCACTATGAGAAACCCGCGGGCTGGGAATCGGAGGCTGCGCAGGTCGAAGCAGGCCAGCCCAGTAAACAGCGTGCCTACGAGCGCGCCGCGATCGAAAACTACCTAGCGCGCCTGCCGGATCGCATCACGCATGCCGCGATGATCATGCTAGGCAGCGCGGTGGATCATTCCCTGCCGGTGACTGCCTACGCCCAGGGCATCGACACGCGTGACGACGAATTCGGCCGCTGGTACCTGCCGGAAAACCCACGAGGCGTGGCCGTCGCGGTGGTCGGCGGTTGGTGGTATGCCGGTGCCGCACGGGAGATGTCGTGGGAGCCGGAGATCGCGGCACTGGCCGGTTATTCCCAGCGTGCGGTGTTGAGCGTGCACTTTCCGCTGCAACCCGAGGCAACCGCGAAACACGCCAGTGCCTTCGTGCGTCGCGCTCTGGAATCGGTGCGAACCACGGAATTTACCACCACAGACACCGACCAGCTAGCCGCGTGGGGTAAGTGGGCCGGGGCGGATCTGTTGCTGCAGCACGCCGATCTTGTCGACGGTTTAGCACTGACTTTCCCCAGCGCAAATACCATAAACACCACGGATATTTCGGCGGCTGGAGGCGTCGGCACGCGCGTTATGCTGCAGGAACTTACCGCACACCGCCACGTCGCCACGCCGACTACCGCCCGTGCGGCCATCCGCGAAATTTCCGATTTTTGGGGCAGGCACTGATGTCAAACGAGCCCCTAGCGCCCACCGACCTGAGCGTCATCATGTCGGTCTATTACAAGGACCAGCCGGATGCTCTGCGTGCGTGCTTGGATTCTTTGTTGCACCAGACCCGCCCGGCGGACGAAATCCTGGTCACCGTCGATGGTCCGGTGCCACAGGAACTGGATGCAGTGTTAACGGAGTATGCCGAGCGCATCACGCTGTTTCGCCTTCCGGAAAATTGCGGTGCGGCGATCGCGCGGCAGCGCAGTCTAGCTGAGGTGTCCACTACCTTTACCGCGGTGATGGATGCCGACGATGTGTGCGTGCTGCACCGCTTCGAAGCCCAGCTAGCCGCGCTTGTCGACGACGACCTGGACCTGGTGGGCGCGGCGATGTACGAATTCGACGGTGATGCTGTCGGTGCGCCGGAAGATCTCATCGTGGCGCGGCGCCCGGGCGTGCGTACCGAAGATATTGCAGCGAAGGTGAAAATGGTAACTCCGTTTAATCATCCGACCATCATGATGCGCACACAACTCGCACGCGCGGTGGGTGGCTACCGGCCGGTGGCATTATTAGAAGATTATGATTTCATCGCCCGCATGGTGGCACACGGTGCGAAGGTGGCGAATTTAGCGGAACCTTTGGTGTACTTCCGGGTTAACGATGCAATGCTGCAGCGGCGCTTGCACAGAAAATCGTTTGTGTCCGAATGGCAGCTGCAACGCAACCTGGTGAGCTATGGGCTGATCTCGTGGCCGCGGGCGGTGTGTAATTACCTGGCGCGTAATACGTTTCGTGTGTTGCCACCGCCGCTGTTGCGGTTTGCGTATGGGGTGTTATTCCGATCAGAGGCCGGAATAGGGAAAAACTAAAGGAGCGTATTTGTGCGTTGGATGACAGTGGCGATGGTTTTTGCCGCCGCCAGCGGTTACGTGGTCATGGTCTTGGCTGCTGCCGTATTGGGCACCGATGGTGCAGATCGCTGGCTGGTGTTCTGGTCGTCGTTTTTTGCGGTTGCTGCTGTGGCCAACGGCATGCTGCAAGAAACCACTCGCGCCGTGGGGGCGGCACAGCAGCAAGATCAGGACCAGCACCAGCAGCAAGACGGCGAGCCAGCAGCCCTGATTGCGCCAGCTGAACAGGCGAGGCCGCTGCGCACCGGTAGTGTCATCGGCCTGGCCTTGGGAATATTGGCGGCGCTGACTGCACTGTGGTGGGCACCGTCGGTGGCACCAGAACACCCGTGGTGGGCAGGCATTCTCATGGCCGTCGGAGTCGCGAGCATCTTCGTGCAACAAACCGTGGCGGGGTTGTTATCGGGCACTGAACGCTGGAATCGCTATGCCACGCTGTTGGGCATGGACGCTGCATTTCGTTTGCTCGTCGCTGCGGTGCTGTCCTTGGATTATCTGACTGTGCAGATGATCCCGCAGGCTGGCTACCAGGTGGGCTTTATGGTGGCCACGGTCTGTGGTGCTGTTTCCTGGATCCTGGTTATCGCCGCCTCCCGCGACCGGCACAGCTTCGTGCATGCGGAAGTCGATGTCACCGGCCGGCAGTTCTGGCGCAACAGCCTGGCTGCAATGGCCGCGACCGCCGCGACCGCGCTCATGGTCACCGGTTTTCCCGCACTCGTGGATCTCAGCCTGGCACTGTCCCCGACGAGCACCGCTGTGCCCATCGCCGCGTTGCTGTACTGCGTGATGCTCACCCGAGCCCCGCTGCTGGTGCCGCTCACGGCATTCCAATCGGCCGTCGTCATGTTTTTTCTGCGCCGTCGTGAACAACCGCTCGGTGCTTTACGCGCGCCGGTGGCCGGGCTGGTGGTGCTCGGAATCGTTGGTGCGGGCCTGGCCTGGGCGATTGGGCCGTGGTTGTTTGGCTTGTTCCTGGCCGAGGATTTCATTCTGTCTGGCCCGGTGCTCGCGGTACTGACGGCGGCATCGGTGGGCACGGCACTGCTGATGCTGACGGGTTCGGCAGTGCTTGCGCATCAGCGCCACCGCTCATACACCCTGGGCTGGTGGGCGGCAGCCATCGCGTATATCTTGTTGCTGCTGTTGCCGTTGGACCTGGTGACCCGATCCGCGCTCGCCCTGGCGGTAGGCCCATTGGCCGGTGTGGCCTGGCATGTGGCCACATTGGCGCGCCTTCGCGCAAATTACGTGTCTGATTAGGATATAGTAACGCTTAATGAAATATTCCGATGTGTGGCTGGTGATCCCGTGCTTCAACGAAGCGACGGTAATCCGTGACGTGATCGCAAACGCGCGGAAGACTTTTCCGAATATCGTTGCGGTCGATGATGGATCCAAGGACGGCTCTCCAGAACAAATCCTGGCTGGCGGCGCGCACCTGGTGCAGCATCCGGTGAACCTGGGGCAGGGTGCGGCGATCCAAACCGGCGTGGAATATGCCCGTGCGCAACCCGGTGCGCGGATCTTTGTCACCTTTGACGCTGACGGCCAGCACCAGGTGCACGATGTAGAGAATATGATCGCCCGGTTGCGCAAAGATGACTTGGACATTGTCGTCGGCACGCGATTTGGCGCCTATGAACGAGAATCTTCCCAGGTTCCGCTGATCAAACGCATTGTGCTGCGCATCGTGGTGGCGCTGTCGCCCAAGCTGAAGCGCCTGGGTCTTAGCGATGCCCACAATGGTTTGCGTGTGATGGGGCACCGTTTTGGCAATGAGCTGCAGCTGCGCATGAACGGCATGAGCCACGCCAGTGAGTTTGTCGACATCATGGGCAGCGGTGAGTGGACCGTGGGCGAAGAACCCGTCGACGTGCTGTATACCGAATATTCGATGTCGAAGGGCCAGTCGCTGTTCAATGGTGTCAATATTCTTGCCGACGGGCTACTGGGAAAGAGACTCGATTAAATGCTATTGATTCAAATTCTGCTGGTCATCGCCGTGGCCGCGTTGACGCTGTATTTCCTGAGCAACCGCCGCAAAGCACGCGCGAAAGCCGGCGTGAAAATCGGTTTTGTGGTGTTTTTGGTCATCGCCATTTTTGCGGTGCTATTTCCGGATGCCACCACTTGGGTTGCCCAGCTGGTTGGCGTGCAGCGCGGCACTGATTTGATGCTGTATGGGTTGATCGTGGCTTTCGTGTTTGTCACGATCAGCTCGTATTTGCGCTTCCGCGAGCAGGAATTGCGCTTTGCCCGCTTGGCGCGTGCGGTGGCGCTGAGTAATGCGCAGGCACCAGGGCCGGAAAATACCGCACAGCCGGAAGAAACCGCGCGGCCGGAAAATACCGAGGCTAACGGCGGAAATACTCCACGGTCTTAGCCACACCTTCCGCGATATCAACCTGCGGGCGCCAGCCCAGCAATTGCTCTGCTTTGGCAGGGCTTAGGCAGCTACGCGGAACATCGCCGAGCCGAGCCGGTGCATATTCCGGGGTGTCGGGGGCACCGGCGGCGTTTGCAACCAGGGTGTGCAGCTGTCGGTCGGAGGTTTCCACACCCGTACCGATGTTGAAGCGTTCTCCACCACCCGCGGCGCCGGAAGCCGCCAGGTAGGCCGCGACTACGTCATCGACGAAAATATAATCCCGCGTATTGCTGCCGTTGCCAAAGACTTTGGTGGGCTCACCAGACAATAAACGCTGCGCGAAAATCGCTACCACACCGGCTTCCCCGTGCGGATCCTGCCGCGGGCCATACACATTAGCCGGGGCAATATGCGAGCATTCCAGACCATACAGGTGCCGGTAAGTGTTCAAATAAATCTCGCCGGCTGCCTTGCTGGCCGCGTACGGCGAGTGCGGATCAATCGGTGTGGATTCATCGACTGGGTATTCTTCCGGAACCCCATAAATAGAACCGCCGGATGGCGTGCCGACGATTTTGCGCACCCCGGTTTTACGCGCGGCTTCGGCGAGGCGAATCGTGCCAATGATATTCGCTTGCGCATCATGCAACGGGTCCGCCACGGAATGGCGCACGTCGATTTGCGCCGCCAAGTGGAAAATCACCTCCGGCTCGTGCTCGGCGCAGAGGGCTTCCAGGTCACCGGTGATGATGTCGGCTTCCACAAAACTGAACCCGTCGTGATCGCGGGCTTGCTCCAGGTTGGCGCGGCTACCCCGACTGAGGTTGTCGAGGGCGACGACGTCGTCGCCACGCGCCAAAAGCTGATCGACCAATGTAGAACCGATGAATCCGGCGCCGCCGGTAACCAAAGCCTTCATGGCCTTAAGGTTACGCCCTGCGCGCTATTGTGTCTGCGGCGGGTACGGACTATCGCTGAGGATCTTGTCCAGTTCCGCGTCACTAAACATCTCATCGACGGCATAGATGCTGACTTCATGGTTGCGGTAGACCTCAGTCAACCCGGGTGCGGTATCCCGCAGGTTCAACAAGACATCATTCGGTGGTTGCAAATGCGGGCCCCAAAAATTGGGTGGGCTAATGAACACGTAGTTGATGTCCATGCGCTCCAGGATTCTGTCGACGTCCTCGCCTGTGGCGGTGCCCGATCCGGCCTCATCCAGGTGATGGAAAAGCGTGGTCAGTTCTGGTTCCACAGCGCCGGTGAAGTAATAATGCCGGGATGTCGACGGCAGCCGGTTGTAGGCATACATCCAGCCGTTGCCTTCATCAGGGTTGACGAACACATGCCCGTCGTAGGCTTTCGGTTGCTGCGCTAGCCAGTCATAGGCGCGTTGGTCGCGCTCGCTGACCAGCCGGCCAGAACGGGAATCTTGCGACAATCGCCGCGCTGGTTCTTGCAGCGTGACCAGGGCGGTACCGGCCACGATGGCGATGACGACGCTGGTGACCCCGACTGTGACGGGTAGTTTACGGATGCGGTCTTTGTTGATGGCCGCCGCCACAGTGTGGATGATCCATCCCAGCGCCAGCGCACTCGTGGCAGCTACCAGCAGGGACACCCAGACGTTGATGCGCCGGGCATCCGAATAAAACGGGCCGACGAGGTTTTGCAGGAAATCACCCACTGGAGTCTCAAAATACTTCATGGCGTGGGCAGAAAGTGCCACGCCAAAGCCCCAGAGCAGGATGGGCCAGACCGTTTTGCGGGCAAGCAAAACCAGCGCGCCAATCCCACCAATGAGCAACAGGTGCCACGTGGGCCCAAATTCGTTCGTGTGGCGGGTCAATAACCCGGCAGCCAAGCGCCAACTTTCTGCGCGGTCAATTCCCGGGACTTCGAAGGTCCGGGCGAAATCACCGAAATCTTCTGCATCCTCGTTGCCAAACAAGAACACAGCAGCCGGAATCGCCGTAGCCACCGCGCCCAGGCCCACCGCGGCCAAAGTCAGGAAATCCCCCAACCGTGAGCGCGTCGGAGCAAACAAGGCGTGGAATACCCAGTAGAAAAGCACCAGGAATACTGCGACCAACAACCCTTGCGGCTGGCTGCTCAATGCGCCAAATAACGCCAGAATCGCGAACGGGATGGCCCGGCGATCGCGCAGGCAATGAATGGTAAGCACAGCTGCCATCGCGCCCAGCATCATCGAGGTGGCAGCAGGGATGGCCGCAACGCGGATTTCAATCCACGGCAAAGCCGGGAAAAAAGCGGTACCCGCACCAGCGATACCGGCCACGGCACGCCCGCCCAACATACTCGCCAACGCGGCCACCGCCCACGGGGTGACAAGCGCCAGCATGATGCCTGAGCCCAGGTTGTACTCGGCCATCGTCGTGAGATCCACCCAATGGGCAGGAATAGAGACCACGGAATGCCACGCAGTGGGGTAATACATGGGCGCATCGGTGAACTGGTGATGCAACGCACCCATCGCGCCCGGGGCAGCGATACCTTCTTCACTGATGAATGCCAGCACATTCGCGTGCCAGTGCGCATCCCAGCCCTGGAAGATGTTGTTGATGCCGTGCGGCATAGCCGCCAGGTAGTTCCAGTACATCCCGCCGATAGTCAGCGTTCCCGCGGACACACCGGCGACCGGGAGCCAGTCCTTGGCTTCCCAGAGGCGCGTCTGGGTCGCAGGCTTCGGCACCAACCGTCCCCACAGCTCCGCCAGCACGATGGCAACCAGGAGTGTCACCACGGCCGTCGGCACGCGCCAACCGGCGCCAAAGACGTGAGAAATCTGTACGCCAGCAGCGACGATGCCGAACGTGACCGCCGGTGCCGCCATTAATGCGACGGGCATCGACAGGCGCGCCCGCCAACCAACCAACAAGCCGGGCAGGATCACCACGGCAAGCAAGCTGACGGCAAAAATCGCTGCTGCCATTACTTAACTCCGTTCGTCGCGGATTTTCATATCCGAGCTGTGCCACAAACCACTGCGGGTGTGTTCGGTGTAGTCGATCGTAGCTTCATCCGGGGCATTGCCTGCAGAATCGCGGCGCAGCTCGTATTTGTGCACCGCGCCCCAGTCGCGGTTCCAGTCACCATCCAGGTAGCCCGGGATCTCATACGACCAGTTCACTGCCTCTGCCGTGGCCATCGCGCCACCGCCGTAGTAGTCCTGGAAACCACCCAGCTGGGATTGGGCATCGGAATCCGGCAGCACGCGGAATTCCGGGATCTCCGTGACGCCAGCGTAGTGATCAAATGGGCGTTGGCACGGGAATTGGAAGGCCGTCGACCAATCCAGCAGCGCCGGGGTGTCGTTGTCGAAGCGCTGGCTGACCGGCTCCAATTCTGGGTTACGTGGCGGGGTCACGGCGATCCAGTCTTCTGGGTCCAGCGAATAATCCTCGGCCACCAGGCGCACCACATTGGCGTCGTCCGGGATTTCATCCAGCGGGAAGCGCAGGTTGCGCCAGTCGGGGCGCTGGCCGACGTCCATCATCTCCACTTTCTTGGTGTTGGTGACCTTGCCATCTGCACCGCGGGTGCCGTATTCCAGCAACAGCTCTTCGCCTTCTTGCTCAATGCCGTTGATGTCATGGTGGGCGATACGCCCGGCGGCAGAGACCACCAACAGTGGGGCAGATTCGCGGCGCTCCGGCATCTGGTACCAACCGGTGGTCAGTTCGGCAGCGGATTGTGGCTCGGATTCATCCGCCCACGAACCCAGCACTGGAACGCGGTTGTAGTCCAAGTTGAACGGCAGGCGGATCGTGGAATCATTCACGCCAGCATCCGCGCGGTTGCCGTCCTCGGTTTCCTCAGTCGATTCCGAGCCCGTGCCAGCGCTGGTGGGAGAATCAGCATCACCGATCACGCCGACAGCAGCGGAATCACCACCATCCGGCTCGATCTCAGACGGCACACCATTCGGATCAAAACCACGCGATTGCCCCGCCGCCAGCGATTCGCCGAGCTCGCCGTCGACCGGAGTCAAAAACGCGTCATTGGTGTTAGTTTCCAGCAAGGCGTCGTCGGCAAGCGCACAGTGGTCACCGGTGAGAGCCTGCAGGTTGCCCTTGCCCACGGAATACGAAGGGTATTGATCTGCAAAGGCCTTCGCGAACGACGCCAGCGACAATGCCACCGCCAGCGCCGACACCACCGCGATGGGGGCAGCCATCACACCGGCCCAGCGCGTATTACGCTCCGGTTTCGGGGTGCGGAAAGAATAGATCACACCGACCAGCAGCACCAACAGGGCCAGCAGCAACACGACGTTGGTGGCCTCGATCCCGCGCAACTGGATCGTGCGATCCCACCACGGAATACCAAACGACGACACATACCACCAGGCATTCCAACCAGCCAGAGTAAACGCCAACAGGAACAACACACCCGCGATCGAGAACACGCGGGCGCGCCGGGAACGCACCGCCACCTGCGAGAGCACCACCGCGCCCAAGGCGGCAATCGCGGCGGCGATACCGGCATAGATGCCGAAGTGGTGGGTCCACTTCGTCGGGGTGAACATCAAGAAAAACAGCGAGACGAACACGATCAGCACCAAACGCAATGCTGGGCCATTCGCCATTTTCCGGTCGCGCACGAACGCGTACAGGATCAGCGCGATGCAGGCGAACATCACCACGGGGCCGAAGCGGCGAGTAAACGAGCCGTCGACGGTCTGCTCAAACAGGGTTTGGTAGCGGACGAACTCGAAGAACCACTCCAGCGACGGGCCGACCTCACCGCGCACGCGGGTGGATTCCAACACCGTCGCGATGGTCTGATTGTTGAAGATCATCACCATGATCATCGTTCCGGCCGCCATAAACGGCGCGATCATCGCCGCGGCCGCCAGCGTGCCGCCGTCCAGCAGTTGCAGGCGATAGCGCAGAATGCGGATCAGGTACGGCAGCGCGATCAAGAAGGAACCGACCGCGAACAGACCCGTCGGGCCCGCGGCCAGGGTGACCGTCGCGATGAACGTACCGATTGCCGCTGGCAACAGACGCTGGGTGGCAATGGCGCGTTCGAAAGAAACCCAGGTGAGCACCACGCCCAGGGCGACGAATGGTTCCGGGCGGATGCCGTTGTTGAACGGCAGCCAGAAAGCCAAAAACACCAGCGCGGCGGTCCAGTGCGCCACGCGGCGGTCGTTGACCATCTCGCCCAAGCGCGGCAGGATTTCGCGCGAAAGCACCCACCAGATTGCAATGCCGCACAACAGCGCGGGCAGGCGCATCCACAGAGAGTTCGTGGACACCGCGGCAAACAGCGCCAACAAATCGTAATACGGGGTACCAAACGGCGATTCCGGCACGCCATACCAGCGATAATAATTCGCCATATACTCCGCGTGCTCGGTCACCCGCGCCATGGTCAGGATATAGCCGTCGTCCGAGGTATTCGCGCCAAATACGTGCCAAAATGCCAGCACGGCCACCACCAGGCCATCCAGCGGGCGGAGCTTAAACCAGCGCGCTGGCAGCACCTTCAGATCCTTGCGGCCATCCAACAGATCCATCCGCGCCAACGCGATCAGCGCGACCACCATGAAAAACACGCCCAGGCCCATCGCCAGCGATTTCGCCAGCGTCGGGGTGGAGGTAAACCGCGAGTTGATCTCCACATCCACATCCAGGCCGGCAGCGGTCAGCGCAGCCACGTTCTCCGGCGTGTCCTCCAGCTCAGAATAAATGCCGGTGACCTGCGGGCGCAGATCGTCCTCGGTTTTTTCCGAATGCTTGCCGACGGCTACCTTCGTGCCATCCGCGGTCACCGAAATCTCGATCAGCGCGTCGTCGGCAAGCGCTGCGACCTCGGATTCTTGCAAGCTCAGCAGAACCTCGTCCAAGGCGAACACATCCAAACCGCCGTCGGCAGAACGCACGAACAGCCCACGGTTGGAGGCCTCAGTGGAATCCTCCGGAACAGTGCCCAGCACCAACGTCTGCTCGTCGCGCAGCATATCCAACGCAGCGACTGGAACCGTGGCCTCGAAGGATTCCGGCGCCACGGAAATCAGCGGCGCGTTGATGGAATTCAGTGAGCCATTCTGTGGCCACGCGAACGACGACTGCGTCTGGTTAACCGGCAGCAGCGGGGTGGCAATAAACAGCAAAAAGCCCACGACGCCGGTGATGATCGCCGTGAGTTGCAGCTTGTGTGCGCGCGCAGCTGCGGTGGGGTTCGAGGCGCTTTGTGCACTGGCTGCTCGCTGTGCAGATTCCTCGGTTCCGACTGCCTGGGGGTTGAGAGGTTGAGGTGACACAACGTGTCAGTTTAGCCCAGCCGCGGCCGAAAACTGGTCTTGACTGGGCCCTGGTTTGGGCTCTGGATGGGGCCCTTGTTCTGGCCCATGTTCTGGCCCGGTGACAGCACACTATTGGGCGCCCTTATTTGGTGCGGCTAATCACCACATAAGGGCCGACTTGTTCGATATCCCACAGTGCGTCATCCGCGAATACCTCGGAATTGAAAAATACGCTTTCGTAGGCCACGTTCGGGTTATTGGGGAACAGATCCACCGCGATGTGGGTCTTGAATTCCTCGTCGTCCTCATCACCCCGGAAGACAAAGACATCCGGGCCTTTCCACTCGGTATCTTCCAACGCAGCGGCGAAATCCTGCGGGTCCGCGAGCTCGTCGAACGATGCTTCCGCCCAGTGCTTGATGATGTCGTTGCGCTCGGTGTACTGGCCCATCGGGTTCGCGTAATGCGAGGTGAAGCCGTTGAAACCGTAATACGGGTAGTAGGACAGCAGCGAGTTCTCGTCGGTCAACAGCACCGTTTGCTGCGGCGAGTGACCAGCACTACCCAGCGTGGCGACGATCTCTGGGAAGTACTTCGCCGAACCCGGGGCGTATTGGTCGGCGCGCTCGCCATAACCGTCGGTATCGGTATAGGCGTGGTCGATTTCGTCTTCGTTGGCCACGGAGATCTGCTGCGCGTAGCCGATGCTGGCCGCCACCAACAGCACGGTGAAAGCGCCGGAAATCTGGCGGGCGGACAGGTTGATTTTGCGAGATTCGAAAAAGTGCACCACTTTCGTGCGGTCCGTATCGGCGAGGGCGAAAAATCCGGCGGTCGAGAGGATCAGCGCGATCGGCAACTCAATGCGGAAGCCCAGCAGGGTGGAACCAAGCAGCGTCATCAGCATGGACGCCAGCACCCAGCCGTAGAGCACGATGGTGGCGATTAGCAACGGACGACGCGTGCTGCGCAGCACCAAGTACAGCAGACCCAGCAGGCTGAAAAAGCCCAGGGCAGAAAATTCGAAAAACGGCAGCGGAACCTGTGTGCCTTCGGAAGGCAGGAAGTGCTGTGCTACCGAGGATGGCTTATAGTCCGCGGTGGCCACTAGGTACAGGTACGGCCCCCAAGAGATGGCGGCGATCGCCATTGAGCTCAGCCCCATGACCACCAGGCGGAGGAATGGGCCGATGCTGCGTTCTGCGGTCCAGAAATAGTGGATCGTTAACACGATGGCGATCAGCGCAGTCACGCCGACGAACAGCGTGTACATCGTGGCCGAAACGCCCAGGTAGACCGCCACGCCTGCGACGGCCAACCAGGATCCACGCACCGCACGGGCTGCCATCACCACAGCCGGGGCGATACCCATGCCGACGATGGCAGCATATGGCTCATCTGCTGCCATGGACAGCGTGACCGCGGTGTTTGCCAGTGCGAGTGTCGTCGCCAAGGGCAGCGAGCCGGTTAAGGCCTGCCATACCGGAACCAACAACGCAGCAGCCGTCGCCAAGGACACCAACGCCCACGGTTGGTAGACCTCCCAACCGGGCATATCCAGCAGGTTCGCCAAACGCCCGCCGCCCCAGAACCAACCCAGTGGGTAGTAGGTGGGCATATCCAGGTAATTCATGTCCTGGTAGCCGAAGTTGGTGGCGGTGCGGGTGAGGAACTGCGTGCGGAACAGCTGATCCACCTGCAAACCGTCGAGCCACAGGCGGGTTGCCGAAAGCGGAATACCCAGCGTCGCGATGGTCAGCCCAGCAGGCGAGAGGTAGCTGACCAGGTAGGTCAGCGCGCCGCGCCACCGGGGGTGGTGGTCAGCTGTGCGCCACTGCCACAGCAACACGGCCACCAGCACGAGCAAGCCCACCGATACGGCGGTGGCCAGCCCGCGGGTGACCATGGAGGTATTAAATGCCGGGAGATTCGTCCGGTCCAGGATGGCCCAGGCGATAAGCGCTGCAACAAAACTGCCCAGCCCCGTGCAGGCTAGGGCCGTGAAAATCTGGGGCCGGGTGAGTTGGTCTGGTTTGTTCATTCAGGGTTTCTTGTCGGGCAGGCAGGAAGCTTAGAACGGCAGGCGACGGAAAATCGCCTGTGGGATGAACTGGAACGCCAGCGAGACGTAGCGGAACAGCGGGTGGACAAAGATATTATCCTTGCCGCCTTTGATCGCCTCGACGGTGGCCTTGGCGACGTCGTCGACGTTGACGGTCAGTGGCGCCTCGCCGGCTTCCGCCGACATCTTGGTGCGTACCTGGCCCGGGCGCACGACCAGCACGTTCACGCCGGAATCGCGCAGGGCTTCACCCAAGTTGACGTAGAACCCGTCCATGCCTGCCTTGGCGGCACCGTAGACGAAGTTGGAACGACGCACGCGCATACCGGCCACCGACGACAACGCGACGATGGTGCCGTGGCCCTGCTGGCGCATCTTCTGGCCGAGTGCCACGCCCACTGACACCGGGCCGGTGTAATTCACCTGGGCTGAAGCCACCGCGGCTTCGTGGGATTGCCACAATTCTTCCTGGTCGCCCAAGGTGCCGAAGGCAACCACTGCGATATCCACATCGCCGGCAGCAAAGGCTTCGTCCAACACGCCAGGGTGGGAATCGTAATCGGTGGCGTCGAAATCAATGACGTTCACTTCGCTGGCACCGGCATTTTCCAGGGTGCGCTTGGAATCAGCCACGCGCGGCGAATCCTTGCGCGCCGCCAGGGTGATCTTGGCTGGCCCAGCTGAGAGCAGCTCGCGGGCGATGCCAACGCCAATTTCACTGGTTCCGCCGAGCAATAAAATGTGCTGGGCTTGGCCTACAGCATTCAACATAAAAATAGGGTCCTTAAAATTTTTCGGGATTAGTGCAGTTCTAGACGACGCGACATATCGGAGGCGAATACGCCGGTCGGGTCGATCTCATTGCGGGTATCCAACCACGACTGCATCTGTGGGTACATCTGGTGGAATTTCTCTGCAGAGGTGCGCGATTCCTTCGCCAGGTACAACCGGCCGCCGAAATCCAGCACGCGCTTGTCCAGCTCATCCAAGAAATGACCCAGGCCTGGCTTGATGGGAAAGTCCACGCAGATATTCCAGCCCGGCATCGGGAACGACAGCGGCGCGCGGTTGCCTTCGCCGAACAGCTTGAACACGTTCAGGGCACTGTAGTGGCCGGAGGCCTGGATGGAGCGCACGATGGATTTCAGTTCGCTCGTGGCTTCGCGCGGCACCACGAACTGGTACTGCAAAAAGCCGCGCGAACCGTAGCCGCGGTTCCACTCGCCGATCAAATCCAGCGGCTGATAAAACTGCGTCAGGTTCTGCACCTGGTCACGGTATTCACCGGATTTCAGCCACCACGCCTGGCCGACGGCTTTCATCGTCAGTTTATTCATGGTGAAGTTCGGGAAAATATCCGGCACGGTCACAAGCTGCGGCGCGCTGAACTTCAACGGGTCCTTCGCCAGCTTCGGGGAAAGCTCTTTCAGCTGATCCAACGTCGCCAAGCTGCCGCGCGAAATCGCGGCACGGCCCAGCTTCGGTTCCGGGCTGATGGCGTCGAACCACGCCGAGGAATAGGTGTAGTTGTGCTCGGAGCCGTCGGCATGAAACTCGATGGTTTCATCGAAGTTGCTGGTCAAATCGCCGTCGGCAATGAAAAACGCGGTTTCGGTCTTGGTCATGCGGATCGTCGCCTGCACGATGATGCCGGTCAAACCCATGCCGCCGACCGTCGCCCAGAACAACTCACCATCCGGGTCATCCTCCGAGCCTTCTGGCTTCAGCGTCAGGATCTTGCCGCTGGCGACCAGCAGCTCCATCGATTCCACGTGGTTGCCGAACGACCCCGCGGAGTGGTGGTTTTTGCCGTGAATATCCGGGCCGATCGCACCACCGATGGTCACCTGGCGGGTGCCAGGAAGCACCGGAACCCACAGGCCATACGGCAGGGCGGCCTTCATCAACTGATCCAGGGTCACGCCACCATCGACGACCACCAAGGCGGTGTCCGGGTCGATGGAGTGGATCTTGTTGAAGCGCTGCATATCGATGACCAAACCACCAGCGTTTTGCGCCGGATCGCCGTAGGAGCGGCCCATGCCGCGGGCGATGACGCCGCGCTTGAGGTGGTCGGGCTTGTCAGCGTTGTCGTCGGCAACCTGCTTGACGGCGTCGACGATGGTGTCGAGGTCTTCCGTGCTCAGAACTTGCGCGCGGGTTGGGGCAGTGCGGCCCCAGCCGTGCAGGGTTGCTTCGCTGGTGTGTAATTCCATAACTATTACTATAAGTCCATCAATTCGCGGATGGGGGCAGGCAACTCGTCCTGTGAGGTGATCGTGTCTCCGTCGTATTCGCGCAACAGACGGTAGACCTCGCGCCGGGAGGTGCTATCCAGCATGGGAAGCTCCTCGGCGAACAGGCGCGTCATGAACTCATCCAGCGGCAGGTTGGTTTCTTGCGAGGCGACATATGAGCCGTTCAGGCGGTCATTTTCGGTGTCATAGGAGTCTTTTTTCCGTTTTCCGAACATGCTTTAAGCCTACGTGTTCTGGCCTGCTCGTCTACCCTGGGGCGCATGCTCAGGCACAGCAATGTCGTGTATTTGCGGGAGCGGACTGTCATCGTGCGGGCTTCCCTGGTGCTCGACGATTATGAAATTCACCGGCATATCGGGGTCTCTGAATCCCTGGATTTGGCGGAGCTTGCCGACGTGTTGGCTACCTGTTTTGACCTGCACGACGAGCAAACCCCGTGGCATTTCACGACGACGGGCCGCTTGCCGACGGCCCCGCCTGCGGAAACCTCCCGCGTCGACCCGCAGCACCTGGTTGGTGAATACCTGGGCCGCGAGCACGCGTGGTTGAATTTTCACTGGGGCCTGTGGGTCTTTCAGCTACAGACCGTGGAGACTTACCCGCGCGATAAGGAAACCCCGGTGGCGTTGTGCGTTGGTGGCTCGGGTTCGTTTTTGGGCAGTAAATTTGATCTCACCGCGATTAACGCGCAGTTGACCGGGCCGGATGCCATTGATCAGGTGTTGGCAGAGGTAAACCCGGAAGTGGGGGCGTTGATTCGCCGCTCCGGCGTGACGGATCTGGTGCCGTTGTTGCAGGCGGTTGACGTGCGCCGAGAGTGCACGGTCGATGCGCAGGTGCGCGCGCGGTTGGAACAGTTGCCGCTGGAAACCGAGCCGCGGCGTCGGGAAGCGTTTTGGGCTTGTGTGCTGGGCCTTTCGTGCATGGGTGGGCCGGAAATGACCGACGAGATCGCCGGGGTGTTGTTTGCTGCGCTGGGAGATTCTGGGCAACCTGGCCAGACAAACCAGAGCACTAAGCCACGCCAGTTGTGCGCAGATTCGCTTTCCGTGTTGGCGCAGTGTGTCGCGGCGGTGGCGCCGGTGGACCGGCTGGATGTGTATCGGGTTGTGTTGCGCGGTACCGACGCTGCCGGTTAGGTAGGATCTGTGCAGTTGTTGTTTGCCGAGAAAGTCGAGTGAGTTTCATGCCTAAGTTTTCCGCGGTGCAGGCGTTGCGTTCGTCGTCGGTGGATGATTCGAAGAAGCTGCAGACGCAGTCGCTGAAATTCTTGCTCACGGGCATCGTTGCCGCGATCGTGGACTTTTCGTTGACGTGGATTTTACAGATCGGCCTGGAAGCGTTGGCTCCGTTTTGGGCTCGTACCGTTGGTTTTATTTTTGGCACGCTGACGGCGTATTTGTTGAACCGTGCGTGGACGTTCCGGGCGCAGAAATCCTTCCGACGCTTCGCGGCGGTGGCGTTGCTGTACACGATGACGTATCTGATTAACGTCGGTGGTTCGCGCCTGCTTTTCGAGTTGTTTTCGGAAGTTTTCGGCTGGGCAGACTCGATTGCGCTGGCGGCTTCGTTCGTGATCGCGCAGGGTACTGCCACGGTCATCAACTTCTTCGTGCAGCGTATGTTCATTTTTAAAAACGCGGAGCCGATTTAACGCGCAGCCCCCAACGCCAGATTGTGAGGTTCCTTGATGGGGTCGATGGAATCAATGAAAAATACTTTGCAGCCTGCTCCACCTGACAAGATTTTTCTAGCTTATGTCAACCGAAAGCCGCTGGATAATATGGATAGGAGGTGGGGTACGCAGGTCCTTGCTGGCGCCAGTTTTAGTGAAAATGAGGTGTTGGATTGGATAGAAAGAGGTAAGCAAGTTGAGCATGATATTTGGTATGAAGAATTAATCCTGGACAATCCTCACGAAGTCCCCGGCACACCAAAAGAAGTTTTTGTGTATTTCAGTGGTATTACTTGCGAGGGCTGGGAGGACGACTTTGAGTGGATGGATCCGGTGGGGCGTAGAGCTACTATTCCAATGAATTATGTGGGTGTGCCACGGCCTTGGCCAGCGCAAGCTGAAACCGGAGATGAATATGGTGGCATAGTGTGGAATCGGCAGGATCTTCATCTCTGGAGGGTTCCGTGTCCTTGGATGAGTGCTTATCTTCTTGCCCCGTTTCCTCATGCCAGCAGCCCAGATATAAACTACGGCAAACCTTGGACAGTCTAAATTAATCACGCTCCCGGCCCGGGCAGCCGACAGCGGTGTCATAGCGCTACCTGCAAAGCCCAGGTAACAGTTTTCTTAGCCCTGAGGTCGACGGAAATCTTCCGTGCGTCCTCGATTATGCAGGCGCAACCAGGTTTTAAAACCAGCGAAATCACGACGCTGCACCAAGAAGAACCACCCAAAGCGGGCGAATTCCTGCGGCAACAGCTTCTTCATTCCACGCTGCCACAAGATATAACCACGGTTACGGTAGGTGAAAAATCGCTTGCCTGGATTATCGGGAAATTGCGTGTGCATCTTGCCGCCGAAAATCGGCTTGAACTCGTCGGCACCATCCGGGTGTAAATACGCCGCGGTCAGGCACGTGCCAAAACGTAAACCGGAATTGACCAGGCGGCGGTGGTATTCCACCTCATCTCCACGGATAAACAGACGATAATCCGGCACGCCGATCTGTTCCATGGCGGCAGCCGAAATCAGCGCGCCGTTAAACAGCGAGGCGATGCCCGGCAAAAACTCGCCGTCCAACTCGTTCACGCGCCGACGCCAAACCAGGCCCTGCCGCAGCGGAAAGGCCAGGCGCTGCGGATCGTTGATATTGCACACGACTGGGCTGACCTGGTGCAGCCCGTGGGATTCGGCCACGGAATACAGCTTGTCCAGCACGTGTTCATCGGCGGGGCGGCCGTCGTCGTCGGCACACCAAATGGCATCCGCGCCCAGCGCGAGGGCCGTGAGAAAACCATAAGCGAAACCGCCGGCACCACCTAGGTTCGTGTGGCTCGGCAAATAGTGGCCACGCTCGCCAGCTAATTCGTCGACAAGCGTTTCCACCGCAGCTTCCGCGCCATTGTCGACGACGATGATCCAGTCAACCGGGTGTGTTTGCGCAACTACCTGCTCGAGCGAGGCGCGCAGCAGCTTGGCGCGGCGGTGGGTCACGATCACCGCGGCGGTGGTGCCTGTACGGTGCAGCGACGGCGTAGAGGTCGGCTCTGGCGAAGCAGAAGAAGCTGTCATGGAATCCATTCTATTGCTGAGGTTGGGGATAACTCTGGAAACGCTTAACTCTGGAAACGTCGCACCAGATCGCGCACGTAATTACCGGCCTCGATGCCTTCGTAATCCTCGACGACGTCTTCCACGCGGCCCACGGAACGGATCTCGCCTTTGTCCACCCACAGCGCGGTGTTGCACAACTGCGCCAAGAAATCGTTGGAGTGCGAAGCAAACACCAAAATACCGGCGCGTTTGACCAGCTCTTGCAGGCGCACGCGGGCTTTGGCCATGAAGGCGGCATCCACGGCGCCGATGCCTTCGTCGAGAAGCAAAATCTCCGGCTCAATAGAGGTGACCACACCCAGCGCCAAGCGCACCCGCATACCCGTGGAATAGGTACGCAGCGGCATGCGCAGGTAGTCGCCCAGCTCGGAGAACTCCGCGATCTCGTCCATTTTCTTTTCCATTTGCTTGCGCGACTGGCCCAAAAACAGCCCGCGGATGATGATGTTGTCGTAACCCGAAATCTCCGGGTCCATACCTACGCCCAGGTCAAAGACAGGGGCGACGCGGCCGCGAACATCGGCGCTGCCACGAGTGGGCTCGTAGATGCCCGACAGCAGGCGCAGCAGGGTGGATTTACCGGCGCCGTTGTGGCCGACGAGCCCGACGCGGTCGCCTTCGCGTAGGTGCAAATTGACGTCACGCAGTGCTTCGACGACGACAGTGTTGCTGGCGTTTTTGCCCAACGCGCCGCCGGCGGTGGATAGCATTGCTTTTTTCAGTGAGCGCGACTTGGCATCGAAGATCGGGAAATCGACGCAGGCGTTATAGGTATCGATTGAGACCATGATGGAAACTCCTTAAACAATCCCGCAGGATTAAACCCAGCTAAATTAAACCCAGTAGCTGACACGGAAACGCCAGCGCTTCATCGCCAGCAGGGCTAGACCGAAACCGACGACGGTGCAGCCGACAACGACCCACCAGTGGTAGGCGTCGACAGGCTGGCCGATCAGCGGGCCGCGGACGATTTCGAGGTAATGGAACAGTGGATTCAGCTCCACCAGGCGGGCTGGGCCTTCGATGCCGTCGCCGCCTTGTTCTTCTAACGTGCGCACCGTCCACACGATGGGGGTGACATAAAACAGTAGCTGAGTCAGCGCCTCCAGCAGCGGGGCGACGTCACGGAAACGGGTGGCGATGATGCCGAAGAACATCGATACCCACGCGCCGTTGAGCACCAACAACACCAGCCCGGGAATGGCCAGCAGCACTTCCCAGCCCAAGTGGCGGGGGAAGATGATGATCAGCGCGACCCAGATGATCATATTGTGCGCCAAGAACAACAGTTGGCGCCACACCAACCGGTACACGTGCACAGAAATCGCGGCGGGTAGCTGTTTGATCAGGCCCTCGTTATCGATGAAGATCATCGAGCCGTCTTTCAAACAACCCGAAATGAACGTCCACATGATCAAGCCCACAGTCACGTGCGGCAGGAATTCCGCGGTGGGGATATCAAACAGCATGGAGTACAAAAAGCCCAGTGCAGTCGCCATGGCACCGGTGGCGATAGTGATCCAGAACGGCCCCAGTACCGAGCGTCGGTAGCGCTGCTTCATGTCTTGCAAACCCAGTAGCAGCCACAATTCGTGCTGCTTCAGGCCATGTGACAGATCGCGCCAGGCAGCCCCGAAGGTCATTGACTTAGACTGGGGTGCATCGCCGTCGGCGCCAGAGGTCATCCGGGCAATATCTTGGTCAAGCTGCGTATTGTTCTCCTGCACAAGGGCAAACCTTAGCAGTTGCGCTCTACCTGGCGAGGCTACAACGCGCACCAGCCTGCCGTGATTCTTTGTGTGAGCTGGGAATTTCTTGGGTGGCAGGCGTCGGCCAGGAGGATTGAGTGCGCCGCAATTTTCGGTATACAGTATTAGCGGGCAAGGCAGAAGGGAGCTGAGACAGGCATGGCTTATGACGTCTACAGCGTGCGTGGTTTGTACACCACGCTATCTGAGGGCTGGACGTATCTGAATGCGCATGCCACTCCGCAGGTCCCGGAACGCGTGGCGGTGGGTGTTGCCCGCGCTTTCCGTAATGCCACTTCTGTCAGCACCGGCCCGACGGGGAGCCATTCGCAGCGCCAGCATGCCGGACGGTTAGAAGGCGATGTGTATATCGAAAATGCCCGTGGCGCCGTGGCGGATTTGTTGGGGGTGCGCGCCGATCGCGTCGTGCTGGGGTCGAGCCTGCCGGTGCTGTATCAGTCTTTGGCGCGCGCGATGGAGCCGATGCTCTCGCGCCCGGGTACCTCGGTGGTGCTGTCGGGCTTGGATGCCCCGGAGGTGTCTGCCCCGTTTTCTGGGCTTGTCGACGATACCCGCTGGGCCTTGCCGGATTTGGCCACAGGCGAGTTGCCGGCGTTTCAGTATAAAGATCTTGTCGACGGCCACACGCGCTTCGTGGCATTGTCCGCCGCGCATGATTTGCTGGGCACCGTCGCGCCGGTCAGTGAGATCGTGGAACACGTGCGTTCGCGTTCGCGGGCGTGGACGCTTGTCGACGTCTCCAGCATCGCGATGTACCGGCCGATCGTTGCTGATGATTGGGATTGCAACATCCTGGCTATCGACCTGGCGCAGATTGGTGGCCCGCAGTTGGCCGCGCTGGTCTTCCGCGATACTGCGATGTTTAAACGCATTGCGCCGATTTCACCGACACAAGACTGTGATACCTACGCGAAGCTGGAATCTCCGTTTTCTGCTGGCCTGGCCGGTGGCGTCGGCCCGGCAGTGGATCACGTGGCGCGGCTGGGTTCGGCCCCGGCCGGTTCGCGGCGCAAACGTGTGCAGCAGTCCATGGCGGAGCTGGATGTGTACATGGCGCGGTTAACGAACCAGATGTATACGTTTTTGGGCACGCTGCCTGCCGCGCACATCATTGGCGTGACTGGTGAAGCCGCGGCTGGGTCCACGGCGGACCGGCTGCCGCGTTTGTCTTTTGCCGTGCATGGGGTACCAGCGGCGACGGTGCACCAGCGGCTATTCGATAACGGGCTGGTGACCACCATCGCGCCAAATACCCCGCTGTTGGAAAACATGGGGGTCGGTGAGATCGGTGGCGCGGTGACGATTTCCGCCGCACCATTTAATACGGAAGCTGATATCGCGCACCTCACGCGCGTGGTGGCTTCGTTGGCTTAACTTTTCGCCCTGTAAATAGACGACAAACCACCCTCTGAAACGTCGACAAACCACCCCCTAAACTGTCGACAAACCACCCCCTCGGCGCTATGATCAGCAATTATGTACTTACCGAGGGTTGTTGTTTAAGAGACGAAAATTCGGCGAATCTGCGCGGGTAGCGCTGGGGATCTAGCTGCTCTGCGTGAGCACCAGCGTGCCGGTGACTTCGCCAGAGTCGAGCGCTTTGTGCGCGGTAGCCGCGTCGGCAAGCGGGTAGCTAGCGTGCCGGTGGTGGGTGATGGAGCCGTCGGCTAGCCAAGGCCACACGTGGGCAACGGTGTCGCGGACGATCTCGGCTTTGGCCTCGGTGTCGCGGGAACGCAGCGTGGTGCCGAAAATGCTCAGCCGGTTGGCCAGCACTGCGCCCAGGTTGATCTCTTCTTTCGTGCCGCCCTGCATGCCGATGATTACCAGCTTGCCGTCCTTGGCCAGCGATTTCAGGTTCTGCTTCAGGTATTTCGCGCCGATGATATCCAGGATGACGTCGCAGGAGCCTTTCAGCTTGTCGACGAAATCCTCTTCTTTGTAGTTGATTAAGATATCCGCGCCGTATTTCTTGCAGGTCTCGAGTTTTTCCGCTGAGCCTGCGGTGACGGCGACTTTCGCTCCGAGTTTTTTCGCGACCTGAATGGCGAAGGTGCCGATGCCGCCACCGCCGCCGTGAATCAGGATGGTCTGGCCGGAATGTAGGCCAGCCGTCATCACCAAATTGGACCAGACGGTGCAGGCTACTTCGACGACAGAAGCAGTATCTTCCAGGGAATAGCCCTCGGGGATGGGGGTGAGTTGACCTTCGGGCACAGCGACGTATTCCGCATAACCGCCACCGGCGAGCAGCGCGCCGACCTCTTCGCCCACCTCGCGATTGGTATCACCAGCGTCGACGATGGTGCCGGCGGCTTCCAGGCCGATCAGCTCAGAAGCGCCCGGTGGTGGTGGGTACGCTCCTTTGGCCTGGAGTAAATCCGCCCGGTTCACGCCCGATGCCGCCACTTTGACGAGCACCTCGCCTGCGCGCAGCTGGGGGATATCCACCTGGGTGAGTTCTAAAGACTGCGGATCGTCGGCATCGGTTTGCACGATGGCGTGCATGGTGTCTGGAATTTCTGGAGTTACAGTGTTCTGTGCATTTTTCTGGACTTTTTTCTGCGCCTTTTTCTGAGTCATAGAATTCCATGGTAGGTTAATGTCGCTGGAGGTGTGGCAGAGCGGCCGAATGCACTGGTCTTGAAAACCAGCGTGGGGAAACTCACCGCGGGTTCAAATCCCGCCGCCTCCGCCAGTGGACATACCGGTGGTATCTGTTTTCTTTCAGGTGCCGCCGGTTGTTTTTATTTTCGCCCCCAGGGTCTCTGCAGCGCGGGTTAATAGTTAAGTTGTCAACCCCTTCAGGGCAGTCATTCTCACCATTTATAGACTGACCTGTCTGTAATTCGCTTATTGATTGTGGGGGTTAAATATTTGTAAAGGTGCAGGTTGCATGAGGGTAAGTAGACTGATTGGTCTATTATTCCATGATCTGTGAATGAAATTATCGCATTCACGACAGACCATGTGGTCTACTGTCTGTCATGGCTGATACAGAGATCACATTGCACTGGTACCTACCCACCTACGGCGATTCCCGACAAATTATTGGTGGCGGGCACGGCGGCGGCATCTATCACGGGGAGCGCGAACCCACGCTGGATTACCTCACGCAAATTGCACTTGCGGCAGAGGCGAACGGCTTTGAATCCCTACTTACACCGACCGGTCAGTGGTGCGCTGATTCTTGGGTCACCGACGCGGCGTTGCTGGCGCGAACTTCTCGCATCAAATTCCTCATTGCTTTTCGCCCAGGGCTAGTCAGCACACCGTTGATCGCGCAGCAAACACAAACCCTGCAGGAATTATCCGGCGGTCGTGTGCTACTCAACGTCGTCGTGGGCGGCGAGGACATTGAGCAAAGAGCCTATGGCGATTACACCACTAAGGAGCAGCGTTATGCCCGAGCCGATGAAGCGCTGGCTTTGGCGCAGGATTTGTGGACTAGCCAGGAACCAATCACGCGGCAGGGAACCTACGAAACGGTAGAAAACGCACAATTAGCAAAACGTCCAGAGACCACCCCGCGCATCTTTTTCGGCGGTTCCTCGCAACCCGGCATCGAGGTCGCCGGGCGACGGGCCGATGTGTATTTAACCTGGGGTGAGACCCCAGATAAGGTGGCAGAAAAACTGGAACGGGTCCGGCAATCTGCTGCCGCAGCTGGTCGGGAAATTGAGTACGGTATCCGGCTGCACATCATTGCCCGGGATACTTCGCAGCAGGCCTGGGCGGAAGCGCAGCGGTTGCTCGATAGTGTGGACCCGGAAGAAGTGCAGAAAATTCAAAAAGATCTGGCCCGTTCGCAATCGGAAGGGCAGCGCTTGCAAAGCGAACTGCACGGGCAAGGTAAGGATTTTGTTTCGGGTGCCGACGCCCGTGAGCTGGAAATCGCTCCCAACCTGTGGGCGGGCGTCGGACTGCTGCGCGGCGGCGCGGGCACCGCGCTGGTAGGCAGCCACCAAGAAGTTGCGCAGCGGCTGGCGGAATATCGTGATGCTGGAATCAAGCATTTCATTGTGTCGGGCTACCCACATTTGGAAGAAACCTGGACCGTGGGTGAAGGCGTCGTTCCGCAGCTGCAAAAGCTGGGGTATCCGGTGACCAACCGCTAAGGGCATTATGGAAATGCTATTCTTTATCTCGAAAGCCCCGGAACGATCCCTGCACTACGAAAGTAGGAGTAAATCGCCGGGGTTATTGATTTTTCAACGGCAACATCGGCATAATTTTGACCAGAAAAACCGCTGCTAGGACTAGGTCCAGTTGCCGACGATGACTACGCCACTCTAGCCTCGGGCACGTACCGGGTTGGTGATCATCGCAACGATGCTGCGCGCGAAAGCGAAAATGCCGGCGCCAAAGGCGGCGGACCAGAAACCGTCGATGGTGAAAGTGATACCCCAAATGTTGATGGCGTTGGTAATCACCGAAGCCAGCCACAGGATCGCGATATTGACGACGAAAGAAAACAAACCGAGCGTCAGGCAGTTAATCGGTGCGCCCACTGTGCGCACGATCGGGCCGACGGTGGAGTTGACCACCATGAATGCGGCAGCGATGATCCCCAACGCGATAGCGGGGTCGAAAGATTCGTCGACCAGCAGCTTATTCGGACCCGTGTAATTCACGCCCGGCACTAGCCACACAGTCACCGCCAAGGCCGCGGCGATGGTCACGATATTCAGCAGCAGCGCCAGGGCACGCATTAGGCAGTCATCTTCTCCCACGCGGCAAGCAAGGCGTCGGTTTCTTCTGCAGTGGTGGCGGTAATGCGCAGACCTTCGTCGAACGCGCGCACCAACACGCCGGATTCTGCCAGCTGTGCGGCGACGTTTTGCGGCTTATCCTGCAAAGATTCTGCCGGGATCCACACAAAATTAGCGAAAGATTGCGTGAGCGCCAGCTCGTCGGCAAGCCGGTCGCGCTGCTGGTTGGTCTCGGAAATACGCTCGTCGAGCTCGTCGGCAGCCTCCAACGACGCCACTGCCGCCGCCTGCCCCACCGCGGACACGCTAAACGGAATGGCGACCTTCGCTAAAACCGTAATGATGTCCGGGTTGCCGAAGGCGTAACCGACGCGCAGGCCGGCCAGCCCGTAAGCCTTGGAAAACGTGCGCAAACCGATCACATTCGGGTACTGCTGCACGGCCTCGGTGGCCAGCGGGGTGTCGTCGGCAGTGTTGTATTCCACATAAGCCTCATCCAAGGCGACGACGACGTCGGCAGGCACCCGGTCCATGAACTCACGGAATTCCTCGGTGCTGACGGTGGTGCCGGTGGGGTTATTCGGGTTGCACACGAAAATCAGGCGGGTGCGCTCGGTGATGGTATCGGCCATGGCGGGAAGATCATTGCGCAGCTCGCGCAGGGGGACCGGTACGGCGGTAGCGCCAGTGACCTGGGTGAAAATCGGGTAGGCCTCAAAGCTGCGCCACGGGAAAATGACTTCATCGCCCGGTTGGCAGGTGATGGTCACCAATTGTTGGCACAGCGCGGACGAACCGGTACCGACGGTGACGCTGTTTTCGTCGGCTAGCCCCAACTTGGTGGCAAGCTGGCGGCGCAGCTCCACGGCGCCCATGTCCGGATAGCGGTGGGATTGCGCGGCGGATTCGGCAATCGCCGCGGAAACACTCGGCAGCGGGGCGTGGGTGGATTCGTTAGAAGAAAGCTTGACTGCATCCGGCATGCGCTTGCCGGGGACGTAGGCGGGCAGTGAATTCAGATCTTCTCGCAACATGTGCGCAAGTGTAGTCGCATCTGATTGGCGCGAGGGCATGCTAACGGTTATGCTAGATTGCGTTGGAGATGTGCCAGAGCGGCCGAATGGGACTCACTGCTAATGAGTTGCCTGCTTAACGGCGGGCCGGAGGTTCGAATCCTCTCATCTCCGCAGGCTAGCCCCGGCAAGGATTTTTCTTGCCGGGGCTTTCGCACTGGCATGGGGTGCGAGATGCCCAGGCGCGGGGCACGGGCTACAGGGGTGCAAGGTTGCGGGGGTTGCAATGCTGGCAGCCTGGTCTATGCTTAGCGCATGAAAGCAGCTTTTCGCTTTGACGGCATTGATTTAGCCCGCGGTCTTGCCATCGTCGGCATGGTGTTTGCGCATCTGGGCCCCACCGGTTTTGATGGCGGGGTTATTGCGGACTACACGACCACCGCTTTTGCCGGTTACCCTTCGGCACTGTTCGCGGTGCTGGCGGGCGTTTCTTTAGGCCTTTTTCACGAGCGCGGGGCCGATGATCCCGTGCGCACGCGCCTGGCGACGCTGGTGCGTGGTGTGATTCTTTTGGTCGCGGGCACGTTGATGTCGATGGTGCAGTCCACCATCGCGATCGTGCTCAGCACCATTGCCGTGATTTACCTGCTGTTGTTCTGGTTGCCGCGTTGTAAAACCTGGGTGATCGCCGTCATCATCGCGGTGCTCGCGGCGGTCTCCTCAGTGGGCTTTGTGCTGGTTGATCTCGTCCCATTCGGTTTTGAGCTGTTCATGCCGCCGTACCCGGTGCTGGCGTGGCTGACCTACGGTGCCGTGGGCGTTCTGGTGCACCGCTTCCTGGTGGGCAACACGAAGGCCCAGGCCATTGCGGTGGTACCTGCGTTGCTGCTTGCGGCCGTGGGTTTCGTTATTCGCGTGAACAATGCCGCGGTTGTGCCGGATGAGCCGCTTGTCGACGCCACTGAGCCGCAGTTTGATAGCGCCTCGCTTGTGCAATTGCTGTTGACGCAGAGCTTTGAGCCGCACACGGGAATGTTCGGTGATCTGTTGGCGAGCATCACTTGCGCCATCGCGGTGATCTGCCTGTGCTGCCTGTTGTGCCAGGTGCGCTGGGCGAATATTCTTGCCTATCCGTTGCGTGCGGTGGGTGCGATGGCCTTGACGACGTACGTTGCACACGTGTTTATCGCGGGCTTTTTCATGCTCGGTGGCATTCCGTTGGATGCGGGCAAGACTTTCGGTATCAGCGGTACTGGCCCGGTGCAGTATTCGAGGATTGAGCCCGCTGAAGGCAGCGTGCATGAAAGTACGGAATCTGAAAGTGCAGCCGAAACTGACAAACCTGACAAGCCCGACGAAACTGACAAACCTGACCCGAGCTTTCAGCGCTACCTAAAAATCATTCAAGAAGCGGATACCTGGCAGGAATATGACGAGCTGACCGCGGAATTCTGGGATGATAAGTCCAAAGGCTGGATTCTTGGCGACGACGAGTTCGATCCGGGCGAGCTGGATGCGAAAAGCGCCGGTCATCGCAATGATTGGGCTACTGCTGCGTGGAATGCCCTGGGGCTGATCGTGTTCGCTGCGGTGTGGAAAGTGTTTTTCCGGCGCGGGCCGCTGGAATGGGTGGTGGCGAAGCTTATTAACAGGGCAGTGTTGCGTAAAGAACCCAGCATGCAATAGGGTAGCCATACCTTAAAGATGGAGGTTGTATGCTCACCCCGGAAACCTGTGCACAAAACCTGACCCGGCGCATTCTGGGCGGCGCTGGCACGTTATCGCTGGTCCCGCTCGATATCGACGCCACCGTGTCCATCGCGGTGGCCGCGCACGGCTTTGACCACCACGGCCAGATGATTATCGCCTGCCATGTCGACGACGTCGCGTGCCTGACCGACGGGCGCGTGCGCTTGGATGGCATAAAGAAGGCCTTGGAATTGAGCACCGATATCACCATCGCCAGCCTGCATGCCGTGGCAGAGGTCGAATGGCAGGCCGGTTGGTACGCAGCACAAGACCTGGTGGAAGAACCTACCCCGTTTTTGCGCTTCGGCATCGTGACATTGGACCACGCGCACCTGCACTGGCCGTGTGGGGCAAGCTTGGTGCGGATGGCGGAATTACACGAAGGCAACGCACAGCACACCACCGAGCGCATCGACGAATTTGCCGCGCGTGAGGTGCTGGATGGCGTCGGCAAGCGACGTTTGGCCACCTTGCATGAGGAAGTGATCGCCGGGGTGACCGATGGGCTGGTGCTCAGTGACCGCGCGCAACCGATGTGCCCGCACTGGAACGGGCAAGTCTGGGTCGCGGATGTCAACGAATGCGGGTTTATGCTGATCGCCGCAGGTGCGGACCGCATGAGCGTGACCATGGTGGGGTTTGCTAGCCCGGCAGAGTCCCTGGTGAATTTTGAAAGCGCGGTCAAAGCTCTGGCGCGGTAGCTCTCATTTGTTGGGTGGCGGGGAGTAGACGTGAGCAGTGGTGAGCGGTGATGAGCAGTGGCTTCCGGAGCGTGCCCACGTGTGCCCTCGAGCGTCCCGGCGGAATTTTTTATAACTGCCTAACGGGTATATTCTAGCCGGAGCTTACTGGGTTTCCTATCTGCCCAGGGGTTTGTCCGGCCGGTAGAGGCGTTCGATGATCCTGTAAGGGAGGTGCGTTATGCACGATGCAGCAGTAGAAGCAATTGACGAACTAGAAGGTCTGCTGAGGAGTCACGACGACGTACCTCCGAAAGAGGCGCTGCGATTACGTAAACTGCTGGACGAACCCCCCATTAAAGACATCGTCTCGCTGGTAGAACGCTCCAACGCCACCCGTGCCGCGGTGGTGCTGCGGCTGCTGTCGCGGGAACGCTCGATTGCGGTGTTCGACGCTTTGGACGCTGCCCACCAGGCCGACGTGATCGGTGCGCTGGGCAATAAAGACGTCTATTCCTTCTTCGATGAGTTGGACCCGGACGACAGGGTGTCGCTGATCGACGAGCTGCCGGCGGAAATTGCCGACCGGCTGCTGAAGAACCTGGATAAAACCGAGCGTGATGTCACCGGCGTCATCCTGGGCTACCCGAAAGGTTCGATTGGCCGCCGCATGTCGCCGGAGGTGCCGGAAATCCACGAGGATATGACGGTCAACGAGGCCATGACCCTGCTGCGCAAGGAAGCCGATGACCTGGAAACGCTGTATTCCATCCCGGTGACGCGCCGGGATCGCCGCCTGGTGGGCGTGACCTCGCTGCGTGAGCTGTTTTTGGCGCACGGCGACCGCAAAGTGAAATCCGTGATGGCGGATCCGATTTTTGCGTGCGCTAATGACGACGCCGAGGAAACCGCGCGTTGGTTCTTGCCGCTGGACTTGCTGGCGATGCCGATCGTGGACCACACAGAACGCCTGGTGGGCATCCTGACCTTCGACGATGCGCAAGACATCGTGGAGGAAGAAGACAGCGAGGACTCCGCCCGTGCCGGTGGTGCCGAGCCGCTGCAACAGCCGTACATGTCGACGCCGCTGGTCAAGATCATGCGCTCGCGTATCGTGTGGCTGCTGGTGCTGGCGGTTTCCGCGCTGTTGACGGTGCAGGTGCTGGATGCTTTTGAAGGCACCCTGGAAAAAGCCGTGGTGCTCTCGCTGTTTATTCCGCTGCTGACCGGTACCGGCGGTAACACGGGTAACCAGGCTGCGACGACGGTGACCCGTGCGTTGGCGCTGGGCGACGTGCGAAAACGCGATATCGCGCAGGTGATGTGGCGCGAGCTGCGCGTGGGCCTGATGCTGGGCATTACCTTGGGCACGCTGGGGTTGGTCTTGGCGACGCTGGTGTATGGCTCTGATATTGGATTCGTGATTGGTCTGACGCTGCTGAGCGTGTGTGCGATGTCGGCGACTGTCGGTGGTGCGATGCCGATCGTCGCCAAGACTGTCGGTGCAGATCCGGCCGTATTTTCCAACCCGTTCATTTCGACGTTCTGCGATGCGACGGGCTTGATTATCTATTTCTTGATTGCCAAAACCATTTTGGGGATTTAGGCGGTGCCCATGGGTTAGGATTTAGGCACCCTAGCCCATATGACATAGAGCAAGAAATGGACTCGTTATGAGCACCCCGCAAGTACACGAGAACACCTCGAAGGCCGAAGGCCAGGACTCCGAGGTCCGTGAACGTCGTGAAACCACCCGCCAGTACACCGGCCTGCTTGTCGGTATTGCCCTGGCGGTGTTGGTGTATCTGATCTTTCCGTCGAATGCAGTGGACACGCTGAGCCAGTCCGCCGGTGCGGACCCGGAAGCTGATTACAGCCTGCAATCGCTGCGGATTGTCGCTGCGATAACGGTGCTGATGGGCACCTGGTGGATGACAGAAGCCATTCCGCTGGCCGCCACGGCAATGGTTCCGCTGGTGGTCTTCCCGCTATTCCAGGTTGGCGAATTTTCTGACGTCGCCACGCCGTATGCCTCGGCGACGATCTTTCTGTTCCTGGGCGGCTTCTTGATCGCGCTTGGCTTGCAACGCTGGAACGTGCACCGCAGGATCGCGTTGTTGGTGGTGCTGCTGGTGGGCACTTCGCCGAAGCGGCTGATTTTGGGCTTCATGATCGCGACCGGCTTTTTGTCCATGTGGGTGTCGAATACCGCCACGGCCGTCGTCATGCTGCCGATCGGTATGTCGGTGCTGCAGCTGACCGCCGATGTTGTTGGTGGTATGCGCAAGCAGGCGAAATTCGCCACTGGTTTGATGCTGGCCATTGCATATTCGGCCTCGATTGGTTCGCTGGGTACTTTGATCGGTACCCCGCCGAATGCGCTGCTGGCTGGTTATATGAGCGAGGCGCACGGCTACACCATCGGTTTTGCGCAGTGGATGATGGTGGGTATGCCCATCGCGGTGGTTTTCGTGTTCATCGCCTGGGCGGTGCTGGTCACGGTGTTCAAGCCGGAGATGACGGAGATCCCCGGCGGGCGCGAGCTGATTAAAAAAGAACTGCACGAGATGGGTAAGTGGACCGGTCCGCAGATTGGCGTGAGCATCATCTTCGTGTTGGCCGCGGTGTCGTGGATTTTCGTGCCACTAATTTTGGACCAGTGGCTAGAGATTGAAACCGGCTACCAGGATGCCATCGTCGGTATCGCAGCAGGCCTGCTGATGTTCGCTATCCCGGCGGACAAAAAGGGCACCCGCTTGATGGACTGGAAAACCGCCAATGAGCTGCCGTGGGACGTGCTGTTGCTGTTCGGCGGTGGCCTGGCGCTGTCGTCAATGTTTACCAAGACGGGGCTGTCGCTGTGGATCGGTGAGATCGCTAAAGGGCTGGGATCGTTGCCGCTGTTCCTGTTGATTTTCGCGGTCGCTGGCCTGGTGCTGATCTTGACGGAATTTACCTCGAATACCGCAACTGCGGCGACGTTCTTGCCAATCATGGGCGGTGTCGCCGTCGGCATTGGCTTGACCGAGAACGCCGATCACAACGTCCTGGTGCTGGCGATTCCGGTCGCGCTGGCTGCTACTTGTGCGTTCATGCTGCCGGTGGCCACTCCGCCCAACGCCATTGCCTTTGGTTCCGGATATGTGCGCATCGGCGACATGATCAAGGGCGGCGTGTGGCTGAACGTCGTGGCCGTGATCTTGACGACGCTGGTGGTCTATTTCGTTGCCATCCCGGTCTTCGACATCGTTCTGTAGCTGTTCTGTAGTTGGCTGTAGCTGTTCTTGTTTATGTGCTCTGTACTGGCGATTTGGCAAAAATATCGATGGACAGTATAGTGAATTCTCGTTGCACAGGACAGTAGCCGCAAGGTTGCATGACAGTGTAGCGGGAAGCGCCCGTAGCTCAACGGATAGAGCATCTGACTACGGATCAGAAGGTTGGGGGTTCGAATCCCTCCGGGCGCACCATAACAAATCTCGAGTTGTCGTTCTAAGAATGGCTGCTCGAGATTTTTCGTTGCCCGGGGTGGTGCCAGTTACAGGGTGCTGACACCTTCGCGGACGAGATACTCGACGCACGCGGCAACCTCATCATAGATATAGGCTCGCGCTAATAGATCATTAAAAGTGCCGGACACGCTTAAGTCCTGATCACTGTACGGAACCGTCAGGATCTTTCGCTCCGGCAGTAGCAAGAGATTAGCCGCTAAGAGCGCGGTACGTTTATTTCCATCACCAAAAGGCTGTGCTTTGGCGAGCAGCACGAATAGGGTGGCGGCTGCTTTATCTGCGGGCTGGTTGCGAGCTTCGATAATGATGCGGCGTAAATCTGCCTCGGTCGCGGCTTTCGGGCGGTGGTCGCCGTAGCGGGTCGCAACCCCGATATTGTCACTATCGCTACGGAAAACACCGGGCTGTAGCGCTGCAGAACGGGTCATCGCTTGATTGATTGCAATGATTGTCTGTGGGGTTAATTGCTCGTGGCTATTGTGAGCACGGGTGATGATTTGCGCGGCGTCGCTGAGATCTTTGAGTAGCTCTAGATCTGCCTGGCTGGTGATACCACTGGTATCGCCGCCTGCGATAAATGAATGGGTGGCGGCTCTGCTGCACTGTAGATTTTCAAAGACTGTGCCCGCAGAGTGAATCACGTCGACGAGGTTTATTGCGTTAACCACAAAGCAAAATCCTACGGGCAAAATTCCGGTACCAGCAATTAAAATGGGCGGTGGGCCTGGTCCCTGAAAGCCCGCCGGTGCAGGCACAAGGCCCTGATTCATGAGCAATACTGAAGCAATACCGGCTGTGAGGAGCTCGCATGTTATCCAAGCAAGACGCAGGCATCATTATTGATGAAAAGCGCCAAGAGAAAGGTTTGAGCTGGTCAGAGCTCGCCGAGCGCGCCCAGCGCCCGAATGTGTGGCTGGTTTCTGCGGTGCTGGGCATGCACCCAGTGCCAGAAGACGTTGCGGAGTTTTTACAAAACGAACTTGATCTTGACGACGAGCTGGTGAAGGCTTTGCGCCGCCAACCAACTCGCGTTCCGGAGCGTGAAATCGCCACGGACCCGACGATTTATCGTTTTCACGAACTCATCGATGTCTATGGCCCTGCACTGAAGGCGCTGATCCACGACGAATTCGGCGACGGCATCATGAGCGCGATCAACTGCAGCCTGGATTTCAAGCGTGTGGAACACCCGGGTGGCGACCGCGTGCACATCACCATCGACGGCAAGTATCTGCCCTATGATTGGGTACAGTCCGATAAGCAGTAGATTTTAGTTTCTGCGGCGGGCTGAGTCTTTAGCAAGCCCGCACGCAGCCCGTTGAGAATCACGAATACCTCGGCAACTTCGTGAACCAGCACCACGGCTGCCAAACCCAGTACGCCGGTGAGGGCCAGCGGCAATAACGCGACAATGATGGCCAGGGACAGCGCAATATTCTGGTTAATGATCGCTCGGCCACGTCGCGCGTGGTGCAACGCCCTCGGCAGCAGCTCTAGATTATCGCTGCTTAGCGCCGCATCCGCTGATTCTACAGCGACATCCGAACCAGTCGCGCCCATCGCGATGCCCACGTCGGCAGCCGCTAGCGCCGGGGCATCGTTAATACCATCCCCAAGCATCGCCACCTGGTTCCGCTGCGCAATCTGGGCCACTGCAGCCGCCTTGTCCTGCGGTGATAAGCCTGCGCGTACATCAGTAATTCCCGCATCCGCAGCGACGGTACGTGCAGTGCGTGTATTATCCCCGGTCAGCATTGTTATGCCATAGCCTTCGTCGGCAAGCTGCTTGACGACGCCCGGTGCCTCGTCGCGTAACTCATCGCGCAGGGCCACCGCGCCGATCGTGACACCGGAACGCTGCACCACGATGACTGTCTTCCCAGCCGATTCCAGCTCTGCGACTTGCGGCTGCAGCGCGCCGGGATCTAACCACCGCGGATTGCCTACTGCAACGTGCTGCCCGCCGACGATACCGCTGATGCCAGAACCAGCGTGCTCGATGACTTCAGAGGTTTCAGCGTCATCGATTGTGCTTGCGGCCTGCGTGATTGCCGCTGCCAGCGGGTGGGTGGAATGCGCTTCCAGTGCGGCTGCCAGCTGGAGTACAGTGTGGTCGGCTTTGGCGCCAGCACTGTCGTCGGCAAGAATATCGGTAACCACGGTGCGGTTTTGCGTCAGCGTGCCGGTCTTGTCGACGGCGATGTGGTCCACGGTGCCGAGTTGTTCGAAGGCAGCGCCAGACTTGATGATCACGCCGACACGGCTGGCTGCACCAATCGCGGAAACAACCGTGACTGGTACAGAGATTGCCAATGCGCATGGTGAGGCCGCCACCAGCACCACCAGGGCACGCTCGATCCATACTGCGGGATCGGCAAAAACTGAGCCCAGTAGTGCGACTGCCACTGCTAGTACAAGAACCCCCGGAACCAGCGGGCGCGCGAGGCGGTCGGCGATGCGTGCACGCTGGCCCTTGCGTTCGTTCGCGTTTTCTACGAGCCGGACCACGGTGGTGAGCGAGTTATCTGTGCCTGCTGCGGTGGCCGCAACTTCTAGGGCGGAATCAACCACGATGGAACCGGCCAACACTTTAGCTCCGGGGCCGACTCGCACCGGCATGGATTCGCCGGTGATTGCCGAAACATCCAGGTTGGCTGAGCCAGAGCGCACGATTCCGTCGGTAGCCAAACGCTGGCCTGCGGCCACGCGCAGGATCTGACCGGGTTGCAGGGCGCTGACTTCGACATCGATGGTGTCTGTGCTGCGTCGATTCTGCGCCTCGTGGCCCTGACCGTCGGCAAGCACGGTGGCAGTCGGCGGGATCAGCGAGAGCAGTGAACGCAGACCGGAATGCGCCTTGTCCATCGCGCGGTCTTCCGAGGCTTCCACGATGGAATATAAAAACGCTAAGGCCGCGGCTTCTTCCACGTGCCCGAGGATGACGGCACCGGTGGCGCTGATGGTCATCAACAACCCGATGCCCAGCCGTCCGGTACGCAGTAACCCGCGCAGTGCCGAGGGAACAAATTGTGAGGCGCCAGCCAGCAACGATGCCCAGAACAAGGCGGGAGCGAGTACGTCGGCAAGCACGCCGGAGGCGATCCAGGAAACCGACAAGCCGGTGAGCAACAGGATGCCCGCACTCAAGGGGAGAAGAAGGCCGCGATCGCGCCACCACGGGGCATCGGCTTTATCTGTGTTGACTTTTTCTGTGGTCGCAGCGGTGTGGTTCGCGGAATGCTCGCAACCGCAGGCTTGGGTCATCGGTAAAATTCTCCTCAAAGTATTCGTGCGAAAGGACTCCGCAATGCACACCGACAGCACACACTCTGATAGTAACACTCCCGGCCACCACAATTCTGCGCACCATGCGCCGTCGGCTGCCGCGATGGAGGATCGTTATGCCAGAAAAGAGCGCGTGTGGTCTGGGGATCCGAATGTGGCGCTGCTGAACGCGGTTGCGAGCATGGGGCTGGATGTTGCGAGCCCGCGCACCGCGTTGGATATTGGCTGCGGTGAAGGCGCGGATGCTGTGTGGCTGGCGCAGCAGGGTTGGCGGGTCACGGCCATTGATCATGCCCCAACCGCCGTGCGCCGCACCCAGGAATTGGCGGCTGAAAACGGCGTGCAGATCGACGCACGGGCAGTGAGCTTCCAGGATTTTGAACGGGCCATGTTTGATTTGGTCATCTGCTTTTTCGGACAGCTTAACGACGACGATGTGCCGAAGCTGGAATCGCTGGTTGCGCCGGGCGGCTGGCTGATTTTCGTGCATCACGATATGGAATCGGAGAAGTATCTAATGCCGGCGCGCCTGAAAGAGCAGCTGACGGAGTTGGAACTTGTCGACGACTACGTGTTTGACAAGAACCTCGAACGTGGCGGCGGGTCGCACCACCACCGCGATCTGGTGTTGCGTGCCCGACGGCGCTAAAACGTGAAGCAGGATACACTGCAGAGCATGCGAGTATTTTCCCAACCTGAACGGCTTCTGTTTGCTGCTAGCTCGACGATTGCCACTGCTGCCGCGGCTACCGAGCGGCACCGGTTGTTGCGGGTGTTTAAACCGCTAATCGGGGTATCGCTGGCGGGTACCGTGGTGCGCGGCTGGAGGCGTCGGCAAGCAACGGATAATGTGCTTTTGTTGGGGGCTGCAGCCGGGTCTACCTGCGGTGACGTAATTCTGCAGAGTCCTCAGGCCTTGGGCGATGATGCGAAGGCTTCCGGGAATAGTCTGAATTCCGCGGCGTTGGCTTTCGGTGTGGCGCATGTGTGTTATCAGGTGCGTGCGTGGCGGCAGGGAGCTCGAATGCATCCTGGGCTGCTGGCTGTGCACGGCGCAGGGCTGGTGGGTTTGGCGAGCCAGGCTGCCCGGCATGATCCGCGTGTGCTGCCCGCAGCTGCCGGGTACGGGGGCTTGGTGGCGTTGACTTCTGTGTTGGGCGCGTCGGGGTTAGTGGGTGCGAAGGTCAAGAACGCCCGCTTCGCCGCTGGTTCCGTGCTGTTTTTAGTCAGTGATGCGCTGATTCTGCTGCGGCGGATGTACCTGCAACGCCGTTTCCCTCGTGCGGTCGCGGAGATTGGCGTGATGTCGACTTACACGCTTGCCCAGCGCTTGCTTGTCGACGGCCTCGATTTGAGCCACAAATAACGAGCTAAGTTAAAGGAGACTGCCATGCCGCTGCCACACAGCACCCCGACTCCCGAGATTGGTGCGTTCTCGGAGGTTGGTACGTTGCGCGAGGTCATGGTGTGCGCGCCAGGGCTGGCACATAGGCGGTTGACTCCGAAGAATTGCCAGGAGCTGCTTTTCGACGACGTCATGTGGGTGGATAAAGCTCGCGAACATCACCAGGAATTTTGCGATCTGATGCGGGATCGTGGAATCGCAGTGTTGGAAATGCACCAGCTATTGGCAGAAACGCTGGATACTGCTGCTGGGCGCGAGTTCATTGTGGATTTTAAATTAGCCGGGAAAATGGTTGGTGCGGGTATCGCGCTGGATCTACAGGACTGGTTCGGTGAGCTCAGCTCACAGCAATTGGCGGAATATCTGATTGGTGGTTTGCCGTTTTCGGAAATCCCAGCTGGGCTAGGGCACGGTGAAATTGATGCTCTACGCCTGGCGCACTGCCCGGAAGAATTTGTGCTTTCACCACTGCCGAATACGTTGTTCAGCCGGGACAATTCAGCGTGGATCTTTGGCGGGGTGTCGTTGAACCCGATGTATTCGCCGGCCCGGCATCAGGAAACGGCACTGACGCGGGCGATTTATCGTTTCCATCCGCGGTTTGCGCACGCAGATTTTCAATTTTGGTACGGCGATACCGATATGGATCCGGGGCTGGCATCGTTGGAAGGTGGCGACATCATGCCGGTTGGTGCTGGTGTGGTGCTGATCGGGATGGGTGAGCGGACTTCGTGGCAGGCAGTTAGTGAATTGGCGGCGAATCTGTTTGCCGCGCAGGAAGCCGAGAAAGTGATTGTGGCGGCGATGCCGTCGGAGCGCGCCTCGATGCACCTGGATACGGTTTTTACTTTTTTGGATGTAGATAAGGTAACGGCGTATCCGCCGGTCGTCGACAAGATTCGCCCGATCGTGCTACGCCCCGGTGATGCGCCGACGGGGCTGGATGTGGAAGTCGTCGACAAGAATTTTATCGATGTCGTACGTGATGCGCTGGGGCTTTCCGAGCTGCTGGTAGTAGAAACCGGCGGGGATTTTTATGGGGCGGCCCGCGAGCAGTGGGATGATGCCAATAATGTGGTCGCGCTAGAGCCTGGAGTGGTGGTTGGCTATGACCGAAATACCTATACCAACAAGTTGATTCGGGCCGCCGGTGTGGAACTGCTCGAGATTGGCTTGGCAGAACTGGGACGGGGCCGCGGTGGTGGGCACTGCATGACGTGCCCGATCACGCGCGACCCGGTGGGGTATTAGGTTCTGTGAAAGCTATTCCCGCGCAAGCCGCGACCGCTGCCTAACCCAGTGCTTTGCTGTATTCCAGGGCCTGCGGGAATAGCTGGTTATTCTCCTTGTGCACGTGTAGGTGCAGGTCGCTGCGGAATTTCGCCAGGCGTTCATTCATCATCTGATACGACGGGCAGGCGTCGTCGGGCGAGGTAAAACCGTCGGTGAGCTCCGCGATGGTGCGCATGAGCATACCGGCGGCGTCGTGCTCGGCCATGAGGGCGCGTAGCTCGTGGTCGAGGTTGGTTGCTGCGGTACCGGTGCGCTCCATGGCGGAAATCGCGGGGAAGACGAAGCGTTCTTCGCGGCTGAGGTGTTCAGACATTTCCTCGACGACGGCGTCGAAGAACTCTTTTACTTTCGCCAATTCCGGGTGTGCGTCGCCGTGCACGCGGGCGACTTTGTGCACGAGTTCCTGCAATTCTGGCATTTCGAGCCAGCAGTAGGAGTGGTGGATGTCGACGATCTCGTGCGCTTGCGCAGACAAAACCCGGGCGTTAGCGTGCTGGGTAGCCTGGTCGCTGTGCTTGTCGACGCTTGCCGCTGCGGCTGGGTTGGCGTCGTCAAGAGCGCCCTGGTTTGTTGGTAGCTCGGCGTCGTGCAGTGTGCTGATGAGGTGTTCGACGGGGATTTCCGCGTCTGCGGCTGCCTGGTGTAACGTGCGGTGGCCGTTGCAGCAGAAATCGATGTGGAATTTTTCGAAAATCTGCGAGTAGCCATAGTCGGTGTTGACGATCTCGCGCAGGGTGGTCTCGGGGCGAAATTCCAGCGTGTTCATGGTTTCAATTTTACTCTGGTGGGCCGGTGCCGTCGCTGTGATTTTATGCGGCTAGCGGTTGTGGCTAAGGGGTTGCTGTCGGGGTTGACCACTGCCGTAGTTTCCGGCCAGCGTTGATTCCGAACATCGATAGATACAACAATCCAAGATGCAAGGCCGTGCGTTTGTTGCCGTCACCAAAGTGGTGTCCTTGTGCGATATTCACGATTAGTGCGGCGCGCGGTCGAATGGTGAGTCGTATGCAGCTTGGCCGAAGAATACCTGCAAGGGGGGGCATAAATTGCGGACCGAAGGCCTTCGAGGCGGACCGAAAACCTGAGTATTCTTGGAGGCCATCACGACTGTGAGATGCTCGCATTCCGCAACGTTTGTTGAGCGCGCAAGCTACCTCTACCAGTTTTTCAGCGAGCATTTCCTCGGCTGATTGGTCACGGCAATCGGTCATTTCGATTTTCTGCTGCACAGACTAGCGGGTATCGAGTAAATCAAACACTGGGTCCCATTCTTTTTCTAGCGCAATAGCCTGAGAGATCATGTCGTCAGTAGTTGTATCCGGGGATATCTGGTTTATTGCTGGAGCAGAGGGGCGTGGGGTCTCAGCATGTAACAGCTCGCTGAATTCGTCGCGAATATTCGCCAGACTAAGCACGTTTGTTCCTGGGGTATCTGGTGCTAGCCCGGAACGAGTCGCCTGCCAAACTGCGCCATGGCTCAACTCTGATAAGTCAGTGAATTTCTGGTTGCCGTAAAACTCCACGATGCGCGCGACGACAGCAGCTTCGTATGCAGAAAGGCGCGCCGAGCCCCCGCCCGGAACCTCAGCTACCGTATAGCCCTTGGCCACTGCCTCGGTGTGGTGACGCAGCTTCTGAGAGACAGGGCGATGGCGCCAGCCTTCGAATTCGTCCGAAAACAGGGGCTTGCCAGTCCATGCCAAATGCCAGCCTTGGGAGAAATAGCACAGCTTGTACAGCTTCATCTTGTCGACGCCAGGAAGCAGTTCGGTGATGTACTGACCTACATCGAGGATTGTCGCCATCGCTGCCTCCTTGTCTACCGTTCATGCGGCTTCTGTGCCTTCCGTGCCTTCTGAACCTTCTGAACCTTTTGTGGTTGTTGGGCCTTGTGCCCTCGCGTGTCGTTTCGGCGTGGGCGTTGCGGAACAACGCGGAAAATAAGTAGCGTAGGACGGGTAAAATAAGTAGCGTAAGTCGCGGAAAATTCGACCGATAGAATGCGGAAAATAAGTAGGATTAAGTAGTGGATTATTTATTTCGAGCGATTGACCAGCAATTAGATACCTTATTGCCATTTGCGTCGGCGGTGGCGATTGATGGCCCGAAGGGTGTGGGGAAAACGGAGACTGCACGTCGTCGTGCAGAAACAGAAATTCGATTAGATACGACGACTGGCCGCGAGCGTCTCAGAGCAGATCCAGGGTTCCACTCATTCGATGAAGGCACGATTTTGCTCGATGAATGGCAAAAGCATCCCGAAAGCTGGGATTATGTTCGCCGCGCAGTCGATGATGGGGCTGGGTCCGGAAGGTTTTTATTGACGGGGTCGGCGACGCCCCAAGTAGGAGTTGATACGCACAGCGGGGCAGGGCGGATTCTGAGCGTACGCATGCGCCCGCTTGCACTCTTCGAACGGGAGGGAATAAACCCTTCTGTGAAATTATCCGAACTCTTCGAATCTCGCGCGAAAATATCGGGAAAAAGTACGCTTTCGCTGAACGATTACATCGAACACATCGCCTGCAGCGGGTTTCCCGGAATTTATCGTGCGCCAGAAATCGTGCGTAATGAATACTTGGATTCTTATATTGAGCGAATTGTTGACCGTGATCTTCCCGATCAAGGTTATACAGCGCGAAACCGCGATGGTTTGTTGCGGTGGTTGACGGCGTATGCCGCTGCGAGTTCTACTACCACTGGGTATTCAGAAATTCTCGATGCAGCTACGCCGGGTGAAGGGAAGAAACCGGCTAAGTCCACGACCATGACTTACCGGGAAAAGCTCTCGGAGATCTGGATGCTTGATCCAGTCAAAGCCTGGTCGCCGCAGCGTGGGGCTTTTGCAGGATTGGCACGAGCGCCAAAACATCAGCTTGCAGACCCAGCCTTGGCGATGCGGTTGTTGCGGATACCGCGAGCAAAGCTGGATACTTCGCGGTTTGCGCATTTCTTGGGGCCTTTGTTTGAATCCTTGGCCACGTTATCCGTTCGGGTTGCTGCCGAATCGCTATTTGGAAGCATTGCGCACTGTCGTACGGCAAAAGGTGATCACGAAGTAGACCTGATCGTGCAAAACCAGGATGGTGATGTCATCGCCATTGAGGTGAAACTAGCTGCGCATATCAATGACGATGATGTGGAGCACCTGCACTGGCTCAAGGAGAAACTAGGTGAAGACCTGGTGGATATGGTCGTAGTAAACACCGGTGAGCATGCTTATCGACGTGACGATGGGGTCGCTGTCATCCCATTAGATCTGTTTGGTGCATAAAAATCCTCGCTAGCCTCAGCGCGGGCCCCAGCCGGTGCGGCGGCATCATAGTTCCGAGCGGCGTCATTATCCAGCGAGTCATCATCCTGCGCGTCGTCATTCAGCAGGTCGTTGACACCGCTTTCGGCGGCGTCCCACACGTCCATGTCTTGGATGCCGGCGCGCTTGGCGACGACCGTCGCAGCCAGGATCTGACCGGTGACGTTCAGTGCGGTACGGCCCATGTCGACGATCGGTTCGACGGCCAGCAGCAAGCCCACACCAGCCAGCGGCAGCCCTAGCGTCGACAAGGTCAGCGTCAGCATGACGGTGGCGCCGGTGGTTCCTGCGGTGGCGGCAGAACCAATGACGGAAACGAAGATGATCAGCAGGTACTGGGTGAAGTCCAGGTCAATGCCGTAGAACTGGGCGACGAAGATCGCGGCGACGGCTGGGTAGACCGAGGCGCAGCCGTCCATCTTGGTGGTCGCACCCAGCGGAATGGCGAAGGAGGCATACTCGCGGGGAACACCGATGGCGCGTTCGCTGAAACGCTGCGTTGCTGGCATGACGCCCATCGAGGAGCGGGTGACAAAGCCCAGGGAAATAACTGGCCAGATGCGCTTGTAAAAACCAAAGACCGGGATATTGTGTGCTTTCATGACGGCCGGGTAGACCACCAGGAAAACCAGGGCCAGGCCGATGTAGACTGCGAGCACGAATTTGCCGAGCGAGCCCATTGCGTCCCAGCCGTAGGTGGCGACAGCTTTACCGATCAGCGCTGCGGTGCCGATGGGTGCCAGGCGGATGATCCACCACAGCACGACCTGGATGACCTTCAAGAAGGATTCGGTAAACCGCAGGAACGGATCCGCGGCCTTGCCTGCTTTCACCGCGGCGATGCCAATGGCCAGGGAAATAACCAGCAGCTGCAGGGCGCCGAAGCTCAACGAAACTTCGCCGTCGCTGACCGACGCAGTCAGCCCGAAGAAGTTCTGCGGCAGCAGTTGCTCGAAAAATGCAGTCCACGAACCCATACTGGATGGGTCTTGGGCTTGCGAGGCATCCACGCTGGTGCCCACACCCGGTTTCAGTGCCAGGGCAACGACGATGCCGACGATAACGGAGAAAAATGCGGTGATCGCGAACCACAGCAGCGTGGAAAACGCCAGGGATGCGGCGTTGGTGACCTTGCGCAGGTTAGCTACGGAGGTGACCACTGCGGCGAAGATCAGCGGTGGCACCATGACTTTCAGTAGCTGCACGTAGGCGCTGCCGACGTTGCTAAGAATGCTGGTCAGCCAGCCCGGGTTCTCCGGGTCGGTGTCCATGGAGGAGGCAACTAATCCTAGGATCACGCCGATGATCAAACCGGCGATTACTTGTGCGCCGAAGCCGGTGGCCCAGCTGGGGAGCTTGTGCTTGGTTTCTGCGTGCTCGGGCGCGCTTGCCGACGCCTGCGCGGAGTTTTTGTGTGCCATAAGTGTTCCTTATCGCGTGAGTTTATGGGGTTAAAATTCGTTCATTGTGAACAGATCGGTCTATTCTTGGTGGACCATTCTGTTCAACAGTGTTTCCTTGACTGTACTCCCCCTAGTTTTTGGGGTGCAACACGACGTGAAAATATATTCTTATATAAAACCGTATGTTTGTGCTGTGCATCGCACTGCATGGTGTGCTGCGTCATCCTGGAGATACCTAGCCTTGCCTTGCTGGATTTTTATTCGGCTCCGGAATACATTAAAAACATGTCTCGTTTTAGCCCCCTCAACTGGCCCGTTGTGCGCCAGATTCGCGGCAGAGATCCTTTCGGTAGGGACGTCAACACGCAGTCGCAAAAAAGCAAAGACAAGCGTGGCCGCATCGAGGAGGCAGACCGGGTGGTGCAGTCCGTCTGCCCGTATTGCGCGGTGGGGTGCTCGCAGCGCATATACGTCAAAGACGATCGTGTCATCCAGGTGGAAGGCGACCCAGACTCGCCGATTTCCCGCGGCCGGTTGTGCCCGAAAGGCTCGGCTTCTGAACAGCTGATTAACTCTGCGTCGCGGTTAACCACCATCAAATACCGCGCACCTTATTCCACCGAATGGCAGGAATTGGACGAGGACACCGCGATGGACATGATCGCGGACCGCTACCTCGAGGCCCGCCGTAACGGTTGGCAGGATACCGACGACGAAGGTCGCAGGCTCAACCGCACCATGGGTGTTGCCGGGCTGGGCGGGGCGACGCTGGATAACGAGGAAAACTACCTCATCAAAAAGCTGTTTACCGCCACGGGCGCGATTCAGGTAGAAAACCAGGCGCGCATATGACACTCCGCCACAGTTCCTAGTTTAGGAACTTCCTTTGGCCGCGGCGGTGCCACGCAACCGCTGCAGGATATGGCGAACGCCGATTGCATTGTCATCGAGGGTTCGAACATGGCGGAATGCCACCCGGTGGGTTTCCAGTGGGTGGTAGAAGCGAAAAAGCGGGGCGCCCGCATCATCCACGTCGATCCGCGCTACACGCGTACCTCGGCGTTCGCGAACCGCCACATCGGCATTCGCGGTGGCACTGACGTGGTGCTGCTCGGCGCGCTGATCAAGCACATGCTGGATAACGACTTGTACTTCCACGATTACGTCGTGGCGTATACCAATGCGCCGATGCTGGTCTCGGAGGACTACCAAGACACCGAGGATCTCGACGGGCTGTTTTCGGGCTTTGACCCAGAAACCGGCAAATACGTCACCGATACCTGGCAGTACGAGAGCAAAGACGACGGCTCGTCCTGGAACGTCGAACGCGACGACACCCTGCAGCATCCGCGCAGCGTGTTCCAGATTCTCAAGCGCCACTTCGCGCGCTACACCCCGGAGCTGGTGGAAGAAACCTGCGGCATCTCGCAGGAAGATTTCTACTACTTGGCCAACTCGATCGCGGATAACTCCAAGCCGGATCGCACCACGTGTTTTGCCTACGCGTTGGGCTTTACCCAGCACACGCTGGGCGCACAGTTTATCCGCACGGCCGCGATTTTGCAGTTGCTGATGGGCAACGTGGGCCGCCCGGGCTCCGGCATCATGGCGTTGCGCGGGCACGCCTCGATCCAGGGTTCGACGGACATCCCGACGCTGTTCCATTCCCTGCCGGGCTACTTGCCGATGCCCAGCGTCGACAAGCAAAGCTGGCAGGAATACTGTGACGAGATTCGGGAGGAGTCGCAGAAGGGCTTCTGGCAGCTCGGCGAAAGCTACGCCGTTTCGCTGATGAAGTCCTACTGGGGCGATGCGGCAACGGCCGAGAATAACTGGGGCTATGACTTGATGCCGCGGATTTCCGGTGCGCACTCTACGTATCAGACGCTGGAGGCAATGCTGGAAGGCGCAGTGGAAGGCTACTTGGTCTTTGGGCAGAACCCGGCGGTGGCGCAATCCAACGGTGGTATGCAACGCCGTGGTTTGGCCGCGCTGAAGTGGCTGGTCGTGCGCGATTTCCAAGAGATTGAGACGGCATCGTTCTGGAAGGATGCGCCAGAGATCAAAACTGGCGAGCTGAAAACCGAGGAGATCGGCACCGAGGTCTTCTTGTTCCCGGCCGCCACGCACGCGGAAAAGGCCGGTACGTTCACGCAAACCCAGCGCATGTTGCAGTGGCGTTTCAAAGCCGCGCCTTCGCCGGGCGATGCCAAGAGCGATTTGTGGTTCTTCTACCAACTGGGCAAGAAGATCAAGCAGCGCTTGGCGAATTCGACGGACCCGCGGGATCTGCCGGTGCAGAAACTCACCTGGGATTACGTGGAAACCGAGGAGGGTGAGCCAAACCCAGAGGACGTGCTCAAAGAGATCAACGGCTACTACCTGGATGGGCCGCACAAGGGCGAGTTGTTGCCGAGCTACACGGAGATGAAAGCCGACGGCACCACCTCTGGCGGCTGCTGGATTTATACCGGCGTGTACAAAGACGGCATCAACCATTCGCAGAAGAAGGTCCCGGGACGCGAGCAAAACGAGGTCGCGCTGGATTGGGGCTGGGTCTGGCCGTCGAACCGCCGCATCTTGTACAACCGTGCCTCGGCGCGACCGGACGGAACCCCCTGGTCAGAGCGCAAGAAGTACGTGTGGTGGGACAAGGACGCTGGCAAGTGGGTTGGCGACGACGTGCCAGATTTCCCGGTGGACAAAGCCCCGGACTACAAGGCGCCTGCCGACGCCGTGGGCCCGGATGCGCTGGATGGCACCGATGCCTTCATCATGCAGTCCGACGGGCGCGGCTGGTTGTTCGCGCCTAGTGGTCTGTCGGATGGGCCCTTGCCGACGCACTACGAACCGCACGAATCGCCGGTGGGGAATATCCTGTATACCCAGCAGCAATCGCCGACACGTATGCCAATCAAGCGTGCAGACAACCTCTCGCGTCCGGAGCCGGGCAAGCCAGGCTCCGAGGTATTCCCGTTCGTCTTCTCTACTTACCGGTTGACGGAGATGTATACCTCGGGTGCCATGACGCGTCGCTTGCCGTACCTCGCGGAGCTACAACCGGGCTTGTTCTGTGAAGTGGATAAGGACCTGGCTGCCAAGCGCGGGCTAGAAAATGGTGAGTGGGCGACGATCATCTCACCACGTGGCGTGATCGAAGCACAGGTGCTGGTCACCGATCGCATGCAGATGCTGCAGATCAACGGCGAGGAATTTCACCAGATTGGTTTGCCGTTCCACTACGGCGAATCCGACACCACGGAAGTTGCTGGCGACGGCGCCAATGACCTGCTAGGCCTGACGCTGGAACCGAACGTGTTCATTCAGAACTCAAAAATCGGTGCTTGCGATATCCAACCGGGCCGACGCCCCCGCGGGCAGGCGCGCCGGGATTTGCTGCTGGAATACCAGCAGCGTGCGCAGCTGACCGTGGACAGCGGCAACGAGTTGCTCACTGGCGAAGACGGCAGTGTTTCTGATGCAGCTTCGCGGCAGCAACGTCTGGATGCCGTCGGCAAGTCTGAGTATGGGCCAGAGAACGGCGCTGACCAGCATAGCGTCGGCAAGAACGGCGCTGACGGCGTCGACAAGCGCAGCCCCGATGAGAGCGAAGAAGGGAAGTAAAAGCATGCTGCTGACCGAAAACGCCTCCGCACACGGCGCCGGACACGGCTCGTCACACGGCTATGACAAGTACCAGCGCATGGCGTTTTTCACGGATACGTCGGTGTGCATCGGCTGCAAGGCCTGCGAGGTCGCCTGCAAAGAATGGAACCGTAACCCCGTGGAAGGCTACGAGGTGACCGGCGATTCGTACGACAATACCGGCGCGTTGGGGGCGAATACCTGGCGGCACGTGGCGTTTGTGGAGCAGAACAACGACCGCATTGAGCAGTCTCGTGCGGAGGGCAAGAAGCTGATTTCGTTGGGCTTGCCGACGATCGGTGGGCAGTCTGGCCCGAGCGTGGGTGCCACAGCAGAGACCACCCCGCCGGATACGGACTCTTTCCGCTGGTTGATGTCCTCGGATGTGTGCAAGCACTGCACCAACGCCGGCTGCCTGGACGTGTGCCCGACCGGTGCGCTGTTTCGTACGGAATACGGCACCGTCGTTGTGCAAGATGATGTGTGCAACGGCTGCGGCACCTGCGTGGCCGGGTGCCCGTTCGGTGTCATTGAGCGTCGTGACGACGGCGGGGTGACGCTGAAGCAGGACAAAACCGCCACCGTGGAGCATCACGACAACTCGCACGCCGGGGTGAACGTGCTGGCGAAGCTGAAACAACGCGGCCTGCAAGGGCCGAACAAGATCGACCACACCCCGGGCAAATCCATGCCGATTAAAAATATTGGCGTCGCCCAGAAATGCACCATGTGCTACGACCGGCTGAAAGTCGGCGAGCAGCCCGCGTGTTCGAAGACCTGCCCGACGGATTCCATCCAATTCGGTACCTATGAGGAGATGCTGGCCGCAGCGAAACAGCGCGTGCGCGTGTTGCATGAGCAAGGCCTGACCGAGGCCCGCCTGTACGGTGCGAACAACCAGGACGGCGTGGGCGGCACTGGTTCGATTTTCTTGCTGCTGGATTCGCCCGAGGTCTATGGTTTGCCGCCGGACCCGCGCGTGCCGACGGCCGATTTGCCGCAGATGTATAAAACCGCCGCGAAAGCCATCGGCGGCATGGCGTTGGCCGTGGCTGGTGCGTTCGTGCTGGGAGGTCGGAAGTGAGCAACTTCGATGAATACCGCCCACCGCAGGGCGAGCGCCCCAATCGCTACCGCAAGTTCGACGGGAAAAAGCCGAAGAAGAAACGCAAGCGGCCCGGTGCTGGTGCGCAGGATGGTTCCAAAGAAGAGCGGATGGCAGAAGACTTCGAGTTTTCTTCCTACTACGGCAAACCCGTCGTCAAGGCTCCGCCGTGGGAATGGCCAATTGGTGTCTATTTGTTCCTCGGCGGCATCAGTGGCGGCTCCGGCATGTTGGCCGCAGGCGCGCAGGCCACGGGCAATAAGCCGTTGCTGCGCACAACTCGCTTGACGACGCTTGGTGCTGCCTCGCTCGGTTCCGTGTTTTTGATTCTGGATTTGGGCAGGCCGGAGCGCGCGTTGAATATGTTCCGCGTGTTTAAGGTGACCTCGCCGATGTCGATCGGTTCCTGGATTTTGATGAGCTTTGCCAGTGCCTCGGCGATTCCGGCGCTGGTGGAAGTCGATGAGATGGCGGGTCGTTCTGGTCTGCCGTTGCCGAAGTTCGCGCGCACTGTGCTGCGGAAACTCGCCGGGCCCGCTGGGGCGGCCACGGGTGTTTTGGGCGGCCCGCTGGCTGGTTATACGGCGGTGCTGTTGTCGAATACCTCAAACCCGGTGTGGAACGACATGAAAAACCACCTGCCGTACGTGTTTGTGTCTTCGGCTTCGGCGGCGGCATCTGGGTGTGCGCTGGTGACCACGCCGGTAGCCAGCGCGGGTCCGGCCCGCGCGTTAGCCATGGGGGCGGCTGTGAGTGATCTGGTGGCCACAAAGGTGCTGGAAAACGGCATGGAGCCGGAGCCGCGCGAGGCCTTGCACCACGGCAAGTCGGGAAAACTGATGAAGGCCTCGGAATACCTCATTGCCGCTGGTGGTGTGGGGGCTGCGGTGTCAGCGGTGACGAAATCCCGTGCGGTCTCGGTGCTTTCGGGCTTGTCGCTGTTGGCCGGTTCTGCCTGCACGCGCTTCGGGGTGTTGGATGCCGGGCTGGAGGCAGTGAAAGATCCGGCCACCACCATTGGTCCGCAGAAGCGGCGTGCGCAGCGCCGCCGTGAGCAGCAGGGATTAGCCGGGGATGTGGTGACGCCGGATTAGCGCACCGAGATATATGCGGTGTTGTCGTCTCGTTCCACGCTGCGTTCCACGGTGCGGCCGATAACCGGGTAACCAGGCACTTCGCCGATTACCAGCAAACCGCCGGAGGTTTGGGCGTCGGCAAGGAAGATCAAGTCTTCTTCCGAAATCGCCTCCGATTCCACCGACAAGTGCGGGCGCACCCAATCCAGGTTGCGGCGCGAACCACCGGGGATGAAGCCGTCGGCAAGAGCTTCCTTGGCGCCGTCGATGGCGGGTACTGCGGAAAAGTCCAGCTCAGCGGCCACCCCGGAGGCCCGGCACATCTTGTACAAGTGGCCCAGCAAACCGAAGCCGGTGACATCGGTGGCCGCCCGCGCGCCACTGGCCAGCGCGGCCTGCGACGCTTCCCGGTTGAGGGCGGTCATGGAAGCAACAGCCGCTTGGGACACCTCCCCGGTGGCTTTGTGCTTGTTATTGAGAATGCCCACGCCAATCGGCTTGGTCAGCGTGATGGGTAGACCCGGCTGGGCGGCGTCGTTGCGCATGAGCTTGTCCGGGGCGACGATGCCGGTGGCCGCCATGCCGTACATCGGTTCCGGAGCGGTGATCGAGTGCCCACCGGTGACAGAAATTCCTGCTTGGGTGGCCACGTCCATCCCGCCGCGCAGGACTTCGCGCAGAACATCCAGGCCGAGTACGTCGTTGGGCCAGCCCACGAGGTTGATCGCGGTCACCGGGGTGCCGCCCATGGCGTAGACGTCGGAAAGCGCATTGGCGGCGGCCACCCGGCCCCAGTCATAGGGGTCGTTGAGCATGGGGGTGAAAAAGTCCGCGGTGGAGATCACCGCCAGCCCGTCTTGGATTTTCACGGCTGCGGCATCGTCGCCGTCGTCCAGCCCGACCAGTACGTTGGGGTCGGCTGTGCCGATGAGCCCTTCGACGGCTGATTCCAACTCGCCGGCCGGGATCTTGCAGGCGCAGCCACCGCCGGCGGCAAACGAGGTGAGGTTGATGGGTGCGGCATTGGTTGTTGCAGTGTTGGCGGATTCGGTTGCTTCGCTCATAGGCCCATGCTACGTGGGGTTTTATTGGCCTGTACCATGACGCGGTGGAGGCGTATGCGTTCCTGGTGGGCGCCCCGGTCTTCAAAACCGGTGAGGCCGAGCATCTCGGTCTGGCAGGTTCGATTCCTGTCCGTCTCCGCCACTAGTTTTGCCCCAACACTAGTTTTGCCACAGCGCAGGCAAGTTTCCCGCCCCGCAAGGAGGTCGCCACGGTGCCTGATCCTTTAACGCCTGATCCTTTAACTCCTGACACCGATCCCCGCCGGAATATCCCGAAGATGGACCAACTGTTGCAGCTTCCCGCCGTCGAACACGCGCGGCAGCGCCTGGCGGAACACACCATCCGCGCGACCATAAAAAACATTCTTGCCGACGCCCGCCGCGGGGCCATCACCGTCGAGTCCATCGAAGAGCGCATCACCGAAAACCTCCGCGCGCAGCAACCGTTTTCCCTGCACCCGGTCATTAATGCCACCGGGGTGATCATTCACACGAACCTGGGCCGCGCCCCGCTGCCACCGGCTGCTGTGGCGGCGCTGCAGGCTGCGGCATCGTATACGGATGTGGAAATGGACCTGGCCAGCGGTAAGCGTTCCACCAACCGTGGGGCGGGTGCCACGCAGGCGTTGCTGGATGCGTGCCCGGCGGCGGAGGACGCGCTGATCGTGAACAACGGGGCTTCCGCGTTGTTGCTGGCCACGGCCGCGCTAGCGCCAAACCAGGAAGTGATTATCTCCCGCGGCGAGCTGATTGAGATTGGCGCCGGGTTCCGTCTGCCAGAGCTCATCGAATCCACCGCGACGCGCCTGCGCGAGATCGGCGCGACCAACCGCACGCACCTGGCGGATTATGCCAACGCCATCACCGCGGATACCGGCGCGATTCTGAAAGTGCACCCGTCGAATTTCCGCATGGAAGGCTTTACGGCGGCAGTGGGCGTCGGCACGCTACGGGAGCTCACGCGCGCGCACGGCAAGTATTTGCTCGTGGACCTCGGTTCGGGCCTGCTCACGCATGATCCCGCGTTGCCGGAGGAACCAGATATTCATAGCCAGCTGGCTGCCGGGGCGGATGTAGTGATTGCTAGTGGCGATAAGCTGCTCGGCGGCCCGCAGGCGGGCATTGTGCTGGGGCGTGCCGAGGCGATTGCGAAAATGAAAAAGCATCCGCTGGCGCGGGCGGTGCGCATTGATAAGTTGCGGCTGAATGCTCTGCACGCAGCGGTGGCGACGCCGTCGAATGCCGTGCAGGATGCGTTGCATATCGACCCGCAGCGTTATCGCGAGCGCACACAGGCGCTTGCCGACGCCGTCGATGGCCGCGTGCGCACCCATGATGGGCGTGTCGGCGGTGGGGGAGCCCCGGAGTATCCGCTGCCTGGTGTGGCGGTTGCTCTGCCGGAGTCGTTGGCTGCACCATTGCGGCAGGCCAGCCCGCCGGTGATTGCGCGCGTGCATGATGGCCAGTGCCTGGTGGATGTGCGTTGCGTGCCGGAAAATCAGGACGAGCTGCTGGCCCAGACCATCCGGGGCGTCCAGGCTCAGCAGGCGAACCCGGCCAATCGGCCCACCCAGACCAATCCAGCCAACCCGGCCAAGCAACCCCCGCAACCCCAGGAGGCGAATTAAATGCACGTGGTGGCCACTGCCGGTCACGTTGACCACGGGAAATCCGCACTCGTTCGGGCGCTGACGGATATGGACCCGGACCGCTGGGCGGAAGAAAAGCGCCGCGGGCTGACCATCGACCTGGGGTTTGTCTGGACTACGTTGCCGTCGGGCGCGGATGTGGCGTTCGTGGATGTGCCGGGGCACGAGAAGTTTTTGGGCAATATGCTCGCCGGTGTGGGCCCGGCGCCGGTGGTCATTTTCGTGGTCGCTGCCGATGAGGGCTGGCAGGCGCAGTCGACGGATCACCGCGATGCGCTGCGCGCCTTGGACATCCAGTATGGGTTGATCGCTGTGACTCGCGCTGATCGTGCAGGTGCCGCCCGTCGCGCCGAGGTCACCGCCCAGGTGCGCCATGAGCTAGCTGGCACCGCGCTTGCCGACGCACCCCTGGTTGAGGTTTCTGCCCATACCGGCGAGGGCATTGCGCAGATGCGGCAGGTGCTGGATCAGGTGCTTGCTCGGGTGCCTGCCCCGGACCCGCAGGCGCGTGTGCGCGTGTGGATCGATCGCGCGTTTTCCGTGAAAGGTGCTGGCACCGTGGTCACGGGCACGTTGGCGGCGGGCACGCTGCGGGTGGGCGATAAGTTGCAGCTGGCCAGCCCGGAAGGGACCCGCGAGGTAGAGGTCCGCGGCCTGCACAGCGAAAATACGGCCCACCAGGTGCTGGAGCCGACTTCGCGGGTGGCGGTGAATCTGCGCGGGATCAGTGCCGATGCCATCCACCGCGGCCACAGCCTGCTGAGCCCGGGTGCGTGGGAGCTGGTGGAACAGATCGATGTGCGCCGCACCTTTGGCCAGGATTTTTATGAGTTGCCGCAGAATATCGTCGTTCACATTGGCACCGCTGGGCTGGAGGCGCACGTGCGGCCGTTGTCCGCGGATTATGCGCGCTTGAGTTTGGCGTACCCGTTGCCGCTGCAGTTGTTGGATCGCTTCGTGGTGCGCAGCCCGGGCGGGCGGCATGTGAGTGCCGGGGTGCAGGTTATTGATGTGTACCCGCCGGAGCTGAACCGTCGTGGCGCGGCGCGTCGGCGTGCAGAGGAATTGGAACTGCTTGCCGACGGCAACAGCGCTGGTCGCGACCGCAATGACCGCAGCCCCAGCGATGCCACCACTACTGCCGCGGCCAGCACTCCCGCGGCCAGCCCGAGTCCGTTCACCGATCCCACCGGGTACATCCAGCGCGTCGGTTACGTGCCCGTCGACAAGCTGCAGCGCGCCGGGTTTGCCGTGGATGATCCGGCCGCCCCGCCGCAGGGCATTATCGTTTTCCGTGAGTGGTGGATTGCCGCCCGGGAGATCACGCGCTGGAAGAATCAGCTGCTGGTCGCGCTGGAAAAGCATGCGCAGGATAATCCGCTGGCGGCCGGTATGCCGCGCAAGGCTGCGATGGATGCGCTGGAGTTGCAGGAGGATCCCCTGTTGGGCATCGCGGTGGCTGCAGCCAAGGTGGAACAGGCCGATGGTGTGGTGCGCCTGCCTGGGCACAAGGTGGATTTGGGTGAGGCCGAGGCGTCTGTTGCCAAACTGGAGGCCTGGCTTGCCGACGACCCGTTTGCCGCCCCGGAGGCGGATGAGCTGCAGGAACTCCGGTTGGGTGCCAAGCAGTTGGCGGCGGCGGAAAATGCTGGGCGATTGTTGCGGCTTGGCCAGGGGATCATTGTGCTGCCGAGTGCGCCGCAGCAAGCGAAACAGCGTATTGCGCAGTTGGAACAACCGTTTACGTTGTCGGCTGCTCGGAAAGCGTTGGGCACTACGCGCCGGGTGGCCATCCCGCTGCTGGAGTACCTCGATGAGCAGGGGATTACCCGCCGCCTAGATGGGGGTTTGCGGGAGCTGCGGTAGTGTGTGGTCGATCTACTGTAAAGCTACTCTAAAGTACTCTAACACTAGACGTTAGAGTAGAAAATCCCCGTGAGCAGCGTAAATGAGCTACTATTAAATCTACTCTAAAGTTACGGGGTTGGTATGTCCGAATATGTGCACCAGGATAATCGCGGGGATTGTTACCAGCGTATGGGGGATTCCACCCTGAAGTTGTCGTTTGCGCAGCGGCAAGAACTTGAATGGGATCGGGGAGCGTCACGGTTTGAGTCGACGTCAGTACCTGGTGGGGGAAGTTTCGAGGAGGTTTTGGATCCGCAAAAGGTAGAGGAATTCCGGGCGTTGCTTACATCATCAACCCCGCAACTAGCGTTGCAAGCACGGGATTTATTGACCCGAAAAGGGGAGGTTACAGTCGCGGCAGTGCTACTGTTCGCGCACCGACCTCAGGTTTTTTATCCCAATGCGCATGTAAGAGTTCTGCGCTATGACGATAATGATCGCGGTGCCGGGCGTCGGCAAAATCTTGTTCACGGGGGAGATATACGCGCTGAAGGCTCGATCCCTGAGCAGCTTTCGGCAGCGATAGAAGCTATTGAGCAGCTCATGCCTAAGCGGCAGGCGTTGGGGGATGCCGGGCGGTTTGTGCCTCATGCAATTGTTCCGAAGGACGCATGGCTTGAAGGCTTGGTAAATGCGTTGGTTCACCGTTCGTACAGCATGGGCGGTGATCATATTCGGGTAGAAATCTTTCCTAACCGTATAGAGATTACTAATCCTGGCAGGTTTTTGGGACTGAATCGGATTGATAACCCGGAGCAGATCAGCCGGAACGCGCGTAACCCTCGCATTGCAAGGGTATGTGCGGATCTCGGGATTACTCAGGAATTAGGTGAAGGTATTCGACGTATATTCCAGGAGATGCGCACATCGGGCCTAGTGGATCCAGTGTATGAGCAGGTCAACGAGTCAGTAAAACTGACTTTGCATGCGAGCAATGCTATTCCAGCGGATTTAACCCGAGATTTGGGGCGGGCAGCATTGGAAATTCTCAAGGTGCTCCGGCAGTCCCAAAAACAATTAGGGACTGGGGAAATCACCGAGTTAGTAAGCCTTGCGCGTCCTACTGTGCTGCGCCATTTGAAAGAGTTGCATTCGCGTGGCTTGGTTGTGTGGCATAAACAGAGCCCGAATGATCCCCGTGCTACGTGGTCACTCGAATAACCGATGGAGAAGCTTGACCTGGTGCTGTCGGCGAAGCGCGGCCTACTGTAAAGCTACTCTAAAGTACTCTAAAACTAGATTTTAGAGTAGAAAATGCCTTTGACCAGTACAAACAGGCTACTATTAAATCTACTCTAAAGCTACTCTAACATTGTTAGAGTAGAACCATCTCGGCCATCCCAGCCATCTCCGTTGCCCTAGTCGGCGTCGAAGAGCTCCCGGAGGACATCGGCGTTTAATTCGACACCACCGGTCTGGCCGGACTGGCCGGGTTCTAAGAAGTTTTCCATGAGCTCGCGCTTGGAATCCTGCAACGCGACAACCTGATCTTCGATGGTATCCGTGGACACCAGACGGAATACAGTCACTGGAACTTTTTGGCCAATACGGTGAGCGCGGTCAATGGCTTGTTGTTCTGCAGCTGGGTTCCACCACGGATCAAGCAGAATCACGTAATTAGCAGAAGTCAGGTTGAGTCCCACTCCGCCTGCTTTCAAGCTAATCAAAAAGATTTGGTTGTCACCATTGCTGAATTCGTCGATGACGTCCTGCCGGTTTTTGGTCTGGCCATCGAGATAGCTCGTAGGAATATCAGCTGCCTCCAAATGCTCCCGTACTTTGCGCAAAAAGGTGGTGAATTGGCTGAAAATTAGCACGCGGTGGCCTTCTTGCACGATGCTTTCTAACAGCTCATCCAATACCCGCAACTTCGATGAGGTTGCGGTGGAGTCGGGGATAGCCAGCTGTGGATCAATGGCTAATTGCCGCAGGCGCGTAATGGCAGCGAGCACCTCGATGCGGTTGCCATCCGGATCGTCGGCAAGCAGCCCCAGAATGCGCTGCCGCTCCCGAGCAAAATGCAGATCATAGAGCTTGCGGTGGTTAGCAGCTAATTCCACCGGAACCACCTGGGTTTGGATTGGCGGAAGGTCAAGAGCCACATCGGCTTTTCGCCGTCGCAGCAAAAATGGGGACGTGCGTTGACGCAACACCTCCATCTTCTCGTCGTCGCCACGCGAAATTGGCCGTTCGAAGTGCTCGCGGAATTGTTTCACATTGCCGAGCAATCCCGGGGTGGTCAGGGAAAACATGGACCACGCATCGGACAGGGAGTTTTCGATCGGAGTGCCGGTGATGGCGAATTTTTTGGCCACCCGCAGGTCGCGGATTGTGCTGAAGATCTTCGAGGCAGGGTTTTTCGCGTGCTGTGCTTCGTCGAGAATTACCCCGGCCCAGTCGATGTCCTGGTACTGGGCAGCTTCGAGGCGCAACAAGGTATATGAGGTAATGACGATGTCGTTATCGTCGGCAAGCTGGGAAAGGGATTGTTCACGACGCTTGCCGGTCGCATTCACCATAGCCGCTTTCAGGTGCGGGGCGAATTTTGCTACCTCGCGTGCCCAGTTACTCACTACAGACGTGGGCGCGACAACGAGCCATGGGCGTTCTGGAGAATCGACGATCATTGATAACACCTGCAGGGTTTTGCCGAGGCCCATGTCGTCGGCAAGCACACCGCCAAAACCACGCCGATTGAGTCCCGCTAACCAGCGAAAACCAGTTTCTTGGTAGGGCCGTAACTCCGCCCGCAGCTCAGCTGGCACGGCGAGTTCCCCCACTGGTTCGTGCACTGCATCGAGGGCGCTGCGCAGCCACTCATCCGGGGTGAAATTGATGGATTCGAGCGCTTCCAACTCATCCCAAAAGGACGTACGCACGCGGGGAACCTGAGGGCGGGAAGAACGAGTGTCGCCCAGGGCTCGTGCTTCCTCCAACAACCTGGCGAAGGCGTCGTATTCTGCATTGTTCAAATCAGCATAGGTGCCGTTGTCGAGGATGAGCAGCCGGTGCGGATCGTTCAACGCTGCGATCAGTTGCGCTATAGGAACCGGCTGTTGATCCACCACAACCTGCACGTCCAGGCCAAACCAGTCATTAGCCCCGCGGTGGGCAGCAACTGCGACATCGACGTCGGACGCCGGGGTCAGTGCCGCTGTGCGTTGGGCGGCATCAGCGATGTGCACGTCGACGCCCAGTTGTTCCAGCCGTGGCAGCCCGGTGTGGAAGAAATCTAGTAATTCTGCACCGTGCAGGGTGGCGTTGCGTGGCGTGAACCAGAGTTTTCCGAGTAGTTCCTGTTCGGCATCGGCGTTGCGACGTGGATCAGACGAAGCGTGGTGCCCGGCATCTGGCAGGGAGACTGCGCGCCTGCCATATACGAAATACCAGGCGAATTCCGCTGCTAAGGGGTGGTTGGCTTGCCGGTCTGTCGAAATATCAACCCGGAGATGTGGGGCTGGTGGTGGGCCTGGGGTAAAAGATTTATCTGGGCTGGTCCACGGAGTGTTGTTGTCCAGGCGGTCTAAAAAATCTGCTTCGAATTCATCTTTATCCTCGTCCGGGATGCGTACCGTGTGTTCCACTTCGTGGAGCCTTCGCCATTGCTCGCTGGCTGGTTCTGTAAAACGCGCAATGTGGAGCGTTTCGGTTTCATCGCGCCACACCGCCCCAAAGCCGGGGTATCCGAGCACTAATTCTGGTTCGATATAGCCTGCGGCGTGGAGGTGCAGTGTTGCGGTTAACTGAATATCGCCATCGTCGCGCTGGTGAAGTGCCAGGTAGGGGCGTACCAGGCCGTCGTGGAAGATGATGCGGCCATTGCTGGTGGCATCGACCAATTCGATGCCTTCTGCTGCGGTACGGGCGATGGCTTTGAGGGGTTCTGCATTGTCAATATGCGTTAATGGTGCCAGCGTGTGCTGGCTATCGAAATATATTTCGTGGTCTATAAACGCATCTGTTAATTTCTGTGCTGCCTGCTCATGAGCGGGCAAAATTGTGGGCGCATAGGTCTGGTTAAGGAAGCGGTGAAAGCTCACGTCGGTTTTGGCCCAGCTACGTTTGTTGATCTGGTTTTTCGTAGGGCGAACCAATTCCACAGACAGGCTTGCCGGTGCGTTGATTGGACCCCAGTGGGTTTCGCGTACACCGGCCGGAGAATAATTAAACAAGAGTGCAAGCCGGGTAGAACGCTCAGTCTGCGTCGTCTGGGGTTGGGATGGCTGTCTCTGGTGCCGTTGGCGCAGGCCACCCGGCCTGGTAGGAGAGAAAATATTGTCTAAGTCATGCTTCCACCCTGGTTGCACAGGATCATCGGCTTGCTTATGCTGCGCTGCCATGTAGGTCAAATACAGTGCGGCAGTATGCTTGCAATTAATCCCGTAGGGGCAGGAACAATGCCCGATGAATGCTCGGAGCACACCGTCGGGTGATATATGCATAGCCACACGCGGGTGGTATAAATCGCCCTGCGAGCCCAGGCAGTTGCCGCTGACTTCCGTCAAATTAAAAGTACGTTGGATGTCGGTAATCTCGGCTGCGTTTCTGTGGAAAAGCTCGTGGCCGCGATCAATGACGGCAGGCTCCAGATAATGCAGCAAAGGCGCGGTATTCATGCCTTCAGGTTAGTTGGTTGAGCGCCGTGACGCTTTGCGTTCGTGAAGCCTGAGGAGCTAGGCGCTATAATATTCCATGAAGCCCCGGTGGAGCGCTATCTGTTTCTGTTATTCAGGAGTAGATATTCTCGCCGGGGTAGTGAAATATTTGCAAGGGGCCGGAACTGGCCGGGTACCGCTACCAGAGCCCAGACTCCCGCGTTGCCGCGGTGCTTGCGTGAGTGCGAAGGTCTCCACGAGCTGCCCCAGCGGCATCTCCAGGTGTTGCAGCATCGCGAGGAATAGCTCGCCGGTAACCCGCGCGTCCTCGGAGGCGTCGTGGTGCGCGAACGCCAGGCCGGGGCAGTAGTCGTGGATCAGGCTTTCCAGCCCGTTCGTTCCGGTGGGGCGTTGCAAAAGGTATCGGGCCATGCGCAGCGTGCAAAGCCGGGGATTGCTAAAATCGGGCAGGTTACCGAGCTCTGTGTGTGCTCGCCAGACGGAATAATCAAAGGCCATGTTGTGTGCAACGATGGGGCTCTTGCCGACGCACGCATCTCGTTGGCTGTTTCGAAATCGAGGACAGTGAATTCGGTAGGAAGCGGCATAGGAATAGTATGCACAGCTTAAGCTGTTTTGTCCGGGAAATTCACAGAAAATATCCTCCATAGTAGCGCTGCCGGTAGCTAAAAAACTTTCGATTTTTCATTGCAGTAATTTCGTTGCACATATAACATTGGACGTATGGATTTTTCGAAGTCAGAAATAGATTTATTGCGTCAACAGCACCCGGATCTTGCGGATCGCATCTCTGCAGATATGACGAGCAGTGACTTCCTGAAGTTGCTCACGGACGTCGCTACTCAGCGCGACAAAGCTCGTGACCGTGCGGGGCAAAAGGAAAAGCTGATTCCTATTAGTGCCCAAATTCCGGAATCATTAAACCAACGCCTTGACCGCTTTAAAAAGCAAGAGCGCGTTCCTAAGCGCGTGATTATTACGGAAGCTTTGCGTGATTACCTGAACGAGCACGAGCAGCTCGGTAACTAATTCTTTCCAGGAGCCCCTAAGCCTTTCGGTATCTAAGCACAAGCTTGCGCTTAGGACTGCGTGGCGAGGCAACGCAAAGAACCCCAGGCCAGCTGGCGTTTAACCCAAGTGTTGCAACGACCCTCTGAACTCAAGGAGGTACATCTCAATGCGAAAACACCCCCGCCGCGATGCTTCAGGCTGGGCCTGGTGTTCGGACGAGAGTGCCTTCTATATGGGGTTCAGTATGCCACTTATGGCATCTGCCCTCTCACTAAATGAGAGTATAGATCTATGGCGAAAAATCAAGGAGACAGACTCAGCGCGACCAGGATATCCTTAAGCGCATTGGCACCGACCGTATGCATCCCTATCTCGTAGAAATGCAGAGTCACCCTGGTCGCGCTCTTGATCTTTACCGTTGGAATTCTGAATTATCCTCATCATTCTGGCCACTTATTTCGGTGACTGAAGTCAGTCTTCGAAACGCCGTCGACGAAAGCCTCGGGCAGTGGTGTCAAAACAACGGCGGCCACCGTGATTGGCTGTTATATATAGATCAGGCTCCCCTTGACCTCAAAGACGAGTTTGGCGGAAAAGCTCGGACATTTAGGGGGGCGGGCAGAGGACGCTAAGAAGATCCGTGATACCGGTACCGGCCTGGTGATCGGTTCACATCCTCGAAAACGGCCCCTTAACCAACGGCGACGAGAACGACTCTGGAACGCGGTGATTCGGCAAGCTTTTCTTTCCAATGTACAACCCCACGCGCTAGCAGCAGATCTTAATCGGCTAAGACTCTTCCGTAATCGGATCGCCCATCATGAACCCATCTTCGCGGTTGAATACCGCCGCCACAGGAACGACTTGCTTAGGCTACTCGGTAGCGTGGCTCCACCGGTTCACCAGTGGTACACCTCCACTGATCACCTGCCAAAAGTATTCAAGAATGACCCTCGTAACCCTAAATAAATATGTAATACTATGCGTAAAGGAACGGACTAATCGGGCTAAACGACAACACGACCGCATCCCCTTTTGGCGCCTAATCCTGCATTGTCAATGGTGAATTCGCTATTCCGCTGGCACGTCGATGTCTTCCAAACGTTGTAGGATTTTCGCGAACGTACCATCGATGCAGGCGGTGCGGAACTGACCCGGCACGAAGGTTTCGGCTTGCCGTAGCGCAGACAATGATGCCAGCAGTTCCTCAATGCTCCGTTGAGAAATCAATACAGGATCACTCACGTTCGGGTAACTGCCGTCTGCCAAAAACTGCTGCCAGTCTGAGCGGGCAAATTCCGCCAGTACCTCGTTATATTCGGACTGTAAACTCGCGATATCGGAATCGGAGGCACGCGATCCTTCTAGCTCTTCAAATTGTGGGATAAATTTCGTGAGCTCTGCATGCTTCCCGGTTGGCTCATCATCGTTGCCTTCATCTCGGGCGCTCGATTCTTTGCGTAGCGTGATCACCAAAGAATCAGTGTCGATGTCCAAGTAGTGGAACAGGCGCCGCAGCACAGTCATTTTCTTGCTGGTATTGCAATCCAGCAGCACCCAGAGCCCAGGCGTGAGTTCGCCAAAATCTTTTACAGGTTCATTGCTCAGTGCAAACCCAAAGCCATCTTCTTCGGCATAGGCATAGACCCCTTCGTGGTGTTCACTCAGCAACTGTAAGCAAACGCCGCGGACCATTTCTTTGAAGCTTTTGACGGAGTGTTTGGAGTCATCGAACTCATAGGAAACGATTTTCTGGTGTTTGAAATCTGTGTGTTCCCCAAGCGGCACGGTGGGCAACGGTTCGACAACCGGCACAAACTCGGTCTGCAACATGGGCCAGTATTCCAAGGCTTGCTCGGTTAATCGGTTGGTTCGTTCCGCGATCTCTTCCGGGCCCCAGGAATCTACTTGCCGTACGTAGTTGTTCAGCCGGTACGGCGAGGAATCGAATCCTTCGGGAAGGGATTTCTTTTTGGCAAAGCTGTAGTTGCTGTATTCAGAGTTGTAGCCGGTGATGGTGAGATTTCCGATGCGGTGCACCCATTTTTCGTGCGTTTCTTCGGCATCTTCACCTAGCTCATTGCGCCATTCTTTGGTCAGTGTGCGCGGCATGATGTGTTCGATGGAGGCGCTGCCGTCCTGTAGGGCATTGGCAACGTCCAGGTGGTCTTTAGAGTTACGGTTTTCGAGGCATTCGAAAATGTACTGGCGATATTGGCTACGGAATTTATAGAAGTTGCGTGTAGCAAATTCCAGCCGGAATTCATCGTCTTCCGGGAAGCGCCCGGAGGTCTCTGCACGCTTCAGCAGCAAGTAGCTAATCACTTCTGCCAGGTCGGTGCCTTCCGTCCGGATGCGGGTGGCTTCGTTATACAGCGTCGCGAATATCTTGTTCAGTGCATTCGATGCATCACCGACGACGGTACGGCGGAACAAATAGGAATCGATGATGGTGACAATCCGGGTGAAGTCTTCCGGTGTAATAGCCCCGGATTTCAGGTCTGCCACCAACGGCATCATGGTAGGCATGGCGACATCACGCTGCATCAGGTTAAAACGGCATAGCCGACGGTCAGCGGCAGCTACCCCGGTCGCCGCTGTGTTTAGTTCGAAGTAATAGCCTGAATACTGGTGCATGTCCTGCAGGACAGATTCGATTGGAGCATTCTGATCCTGCAGGTATTTGCGGAATGCCTCGTATACTGCATCGAAGCGTGGCGTCTTCCGTGTTCGTGAGACCAGGTACAGGCGTACAAAGGTATCGGTATCGAAGTTGACGTTCTTTTCAATCCGGTTCCAGTAACGCTCGTAGAGATCGTTCTGGGTTTTCGTGTCCAGCCCCATGAGCACGAGGTTGCGGATTTTGTCTGATTCCTTGAGCTCTTTACCCGTGGAGTTCAGGGATTCGAATATGCGTTGTGGATCATCGTGCGATTCCAGATCCAAAGCCATGACTTCCAGCCGGTTGACTGCATTCCAGAGCTCGTCGCCGTCGAGTTCTTGTTTGGCGATGCGCTCCCGGAAGTATCGGTAATTCGCCGTCACTGTGGACTTTTCGATCGGCTGCTCGCCGGATAGCAGGCGCCGGTAGGCATCGAGGTCGTCTTTCACTGGTTTGAGCTTGAGCTTGTTCTCGCCGGACATCGTGCTACCTGGACGTACCAAATAGTTCCGTTTGATGATCTTGCCGAGTTCTGGGTCAGAGCTCTTGACGACGCCTTCCTCCAGGCTATCTGCGATCGCCAGCATAAGGATGCTAGTGGTGGTTAGGCGCTGCTGGCCGTCGATGACTACCCAGGTGAGCAGCTCTGCATTGCCGACGACGGCGCCGAAAAAGTGTTTCTTGCGGTCGAAGCGGATAACCTCAATCAGATCATCGAATAAACGGGCACATTGTGCTTCACCCCAATCATAATTGCGCTGGTAGACGGGGATATGTAGCTCATTATCGACGCCGCCGAATAGTTGGACGATGTCGCGGACGGTGCCCTTCATAGACTAACTTTCTGGGTTTAGCTCTGTGTTAAGGTTCTCAGCCACTCTATCTCATTGCCTGTTTACGCTCGGAGCCTCTTTATCTCGCCCGTTTTCTGATGAGAGCTAATAACATCCAATTTCCCTGCCCAGGACGCTTCAACGTCAACGCTGCATTAGATCCAAGATGAACCAGGTTGAATGGTACTATATACGGTACTATCCTGGCATGGGGAAGAGTATTGACAGTATCTTGAGGGCAATGAAAAGGTCACCAAAGAATGTGAGATTTGCCGATTTAGAAAAAATATGCGACCACTATTTTGAATGCCGTAACTCAAAGAAGACGTCGCACCGCACTTACAAAACTCCATGGCCAGGCAACCCTCGTGTCAATATTCAAAATGCCAACGGCAAAGCCAAGCCATACCAGGTTATTCAAGTTCTAGAAGCTATCGAGAAACTTAATACGCTGAACAAGTAAACGGAGTAATTGAGATGGATATTAACAAGTACACCTATCAAGTCTCGTGGTCGGAAGAAGACCAAGAATACGTGGCTACCGTAGCTGAGTTCCCCTCGTTGTCGTGGTTGGATGTGGATCGGCAGCAGGCAGAGCAGGGCTTGCTTGACCTCGTTGCTGAGGTTGTTGAGGATTTAGAAGCCTCGGGAGAGGTAGTTCCTACTCCGTTAGGTAATCGTCGGTACTCTGGCAAATTCAATGTACGTACGTCGCCTTCATTGCATCGACGGCTAGCAATTGAAGCTATATCTGAAGGCATTTCGCTTAACGCATTGGTGAATCAAAAACTCGCATCGGCCTAGTTATAAGGCTTCGAGGCAGAGACAGCTAGCGTGGCCTCGGTGCAATCGGAGCATTGCTGGTCATTGTCCTTGCGCTATTTCCACGTACATCGATCTCATGAGTATGGTCTGCTAAATCTGGCATGACGCGGTGGCCAGGCTTGCGCTTGGTAGTGATGCATCGACGCCGTTTGCTGAAGCCTTTTAACCCCATGGCTTTCATGATTCGTGCAACTTTCTTGTGATTGACCGGGGTACACGCCGTGTCCTCTTTCAAGGCTGCAGCGATGCGTTTAGCACCATAAAGACCATGCTCATCATTAAAGATGGACCTGATTTTTACGCCAATAAGACCGTCAGAATGCATCTTTAACCTGCGCTTTTCGCGGGTGCTGACCCATTTGTAGAACGAGGAACGATTCAGCTTTAACACGTGGCACATCCGCTTAACCGAGTGCTCGGTTCGGTGGTCATAGACAAACTGGAAGCGGATCACCAGTGAGTCTGCTTTAAGCAAAATATTTGGCCGCCTTGCGCAGAATATCGCGTTCTTCGCGCAGCTTGGAGACTTCCTTTTCTAGCTGCCGGATTCGCTCAGAATCATTCGCTGCTTGGGCTTTATCACGTACGGCTTTCGTGCGGGCACGTTTGCCGGTGCTGTACTTTTTGACCCATGAATGTAGCGAGACTCGGTTGATGCCGAGCTCTGCTGATGCCGTGTCCAGCGAGAGCTCCTCATTGTTTTCATACAGGGCAACGGCATCGCGTTTGAAATCTTCAGAATACCTGGACATGGTGGTAGATTACCTTTCTTCCCAACCCGACTGGGTTGGGTACCAGGTGTCCACCAAATGGGGGCAGGTCCAGGCGTGCTTTACCGACGCGTCGAATCTTGGTGGGACCTCCGTATTTCGCAAGTAGGTGGAGGATCCACTTTCGGTGAATCGTCTGTCCGCGCAGGACATGTTCGAATGCAGGATAGGTTCCCACGAGCGCGGATCGCATCTGGTTAATCAGGCGTGTGTAGGCCCGGGCGAGGTCTTCGTCGATACCGTTGAGAACTTTCAGCTGGATAAAGACTTCCTCAACGCGGTCGACGCTGCGCAAGGCATCCGGAAGGTGAAGACCGGCATGGGCGATGACGTAGGCATCGCGCGCATCGGTCTTGGAGTTGCCGAGGTGGATATAAGAGAGCTGCCGCATCGCAAGCCCTGGTAGATAGCGAATGTCGACGCCCATGTCTTGGGCGACTGCGACGGTTAACCGGCCGATGTTGTTGGGTGATCGACAATGACAAGGACCGAGGCGTCGTCGGCGAGGAATGTGCTGAAGAGCTTGCGTAGCGAGCCTTCATGCTGGTTGATGCGTTTGGATAGGACTTGTCTGCCTTGGGGATCGAGGACGCGGGCGTGGTGGAAGTATTTGCCGACGTCCATGCCAATGACGAAGTCATAGGCCATGGGTGTGTGCCTGCTAGCGATGAATGAGAAGTTGGATTATTTAAGCTTCATCGCTGGGGTTGGTCGGACATACTTCACGCTGGCATCCACATTACTGTGAGACCTCATACCACCTGGGCTGGGTCAGGTTCCTATTAGCAGTTTGAGTATGTCATTGTCTTCGGCGGCATCACCCCCCCCTGGATCATTGTCAGACAGGGACAGGAATAAGCCATACCGAAGCCAGCGACTAGTTCCACTGTCCTTTCGGACGGCGCGAACGATCATAAACATAGCCTGCCCAATCGGGTGGACAGGTTATGAACCTTCGGTGCCCTGATGTGGAACTGCTAACAACGTAATGGGCAGGTCCCAGAGGGGGACTATCTACTGTTGAGTATTTTCTCCCTATACTTTTGCCACTTTTTACTGGCGGGATTTTGAACCTCTGCATGGGCATCAAGAATTTCTGGGTCAGAATGAAGCTTAAAGATGGGTGAATCCTGGAATGCTTTTCGATCATCCTCAGGTAAGTTCCTAAGATAGTAAGAGACGTCATCGCGGTTGTCTAGTAAAATTGAAGCCGCTGCCTTCAGTTGCTGCCATTGATCGTTATCTGGGCCTATGTTATCCCGGAACCTACGGATATCATTGTAGTTATCATCTGATAATGTTCCTAGACGTTTGGAAATTTGCCAAACATTAATTTGCGCTATGTCCGACATAGAGAGGTCTTCTCTGATAAAATTTGAGAGATTCAATGCTCCAGAAAGCAGCTCTTGGTTGCGAACTGGTTGCAAATCTGCGGCAGTAATGAGCTTTAAAACGGTGGTGTTTGCTAAACTAAACCTTGAGTGGTCATCTGTATGGTTCTCATATGTCTTAATAATATTATTAAGCCCAAGGTTTAGGATTTGAGAAAGTTGATTAGGACTGTACATCTCAAACGGCGTGACACGACAGGCGTTTTGTGGATCATCTTTTGGAACCCACCAAAGCTGTTGTCCATCTAGATTACCAAAGCTCTTGAGCATGTTTTTGCCTCGATCGTAATCTTTCAAAGAATAGAATAGGAGCTGCCACGGCCCCAGTTTGAGTGTATGTGCAGCAAGTTTGTCATGTTCTCGAATTAGGTCCTGTTTCAGGATAAAATAGTGGTAGATATCCGAGAGTTGCCGGGTATTTTCTTCGAAATCCTGAATTCTTATTAGTGAGGCGTCAACCTCGAGAAGAGTGAATAATTTCGAAAAATCGTGAAATGTCTTCCGCAGCTGTTTAAGATCCTCCAAATTTGGAGGGTTTATCTTCCATTTTGTTTGTACCTGGTCGATTTCAAGAAACTGGTTTTCATGCCAGTTGCACACGAAATTGAGTGATGTCAGGGCTTCATCGAAAGTGTCAGCTGGCGACAGGTTCAGAGTTCCTTCTTCTAAGCCACGGTGGATAATAATCTGAAGGGAGGGTGTCAACGCTATTTCAAAATTAGTATCATCAATTATTCGGCAGTGAGCATCGTCGATTGTAACAATTCCAGACCTAAAAACTGAAGGATGCCTCTGTGGGAGAAAATTTTGAGGCCAAAATTCTATTCTAGCTGAAATAGGTATAGTGAGCCCATTCTCTAACTGTGCTTCAATAGATTGTCCATTGATTGATCCTGAGCTGACATTTCCGGGATGTGTCAAATCAATTGGATTATTTGAGCTGATATGGAGCGCTTCCGTGTCCTTTAAGATTTCTTCAGTTAATATGTTGTGTTTTCTGCATTTATTTCTTGCCAAAATAAGTATCGCATTTTGCTCTTCAGGAATCGTTGGAAAATATTCTAATTCTATCTGCTTTGAGTTCTTTTCACCTATCTGATTGAGTTCCTGCTCGATATCTGTCGGGCCAAGAATTCTGTAATACATCCTCTTTTTGCTCTTTGTGACTAATACTACAAAGTATATAATTCCGTTTAGCTTATAAAATGCTTTGAGTTGATTTTTTTGATGTTGTATTTGAGTGTTTTTGGAAAATCTGCGGATTTTAACAACTTGCCTTTTACTTGAATCTGAATCGAGAATTCAAAATTGTCGACTTCCCTGGTTTTATCGGGGTAGTGAAATCTTAGCTCCCCGTCAGTGATGGCTGTTTTGTCGTTGCTTGTAATGAGGGCTGAAATATTATCATTCAGATTAAAGATCTCACTAATATGATTGACGGAGGATATCTCGATTTGCTTAGTATTCATTAAGTTTTAAGTTCCTTTCAGTAGTTATATGAATTAGGTGTATTAATTAAACTGTATAAAGATATTGTATTGAATAAACAATAATTCTTGTCTTTGTCTGCTGTTTGTTAATTTTCGTGGAGCTCCGAATGCCTTATCGACTTCTTTGTCGAGGACGTCGTGAGCCTTTAGTAAAGCTGGATCCATGGCGAGCGGATTATAGTGATCTGCAAGTGATCGTCCAGGATGGAGTTCACGCGTTTCGAGAACTTTTTTGCCGGCTGCGATGATTCTTTGCTTACTAGCGCTGTCGAGAATTGGAACTGGAAAAGTATTCCAGGTCAGCGTGGTTGCGAAACTTAAATCTGATTTCAACCTTCCGCCTACGGTGCGCTGCCAGGTGATAAACATGGAAGACGAAATGAGCCCAAAGAGAAGCCCTTCGGGATCTTCAGCTGTGTAGACCTTATCGCCAGCGATGACGTTGTGATCCAGGTGCTGAACTGTGTAAAAATTTCGATTTTCTGAGACAACGCGTGGAATTCCGACGTAGGGTTCTGAAGGCTGGCGGTTTTCCTGGAAAAGGTACGGGGTGATCGCGGAGTTTTGTGTTGCTTTCTTTTTGCTTTTTAATCGGAAATCCCGGACTTTTTCGATGCGATCTTTCAGGATTGCAGATTTCTGAATATCTGACGGCTCAAATCCACCGTGATCCATCCATAGGCACCAACGGTCGAGTCCTCGAACCAACTCACGTCCCATGCGGAAGGGGCGTAAATATTTTGCGGCTACTGCATCATTAGCGACTTCAGGGTAATCATTAGATTCGACGATTAAATTACCTCCGTCTGTCGGCTGGGATCCACGCTTTGCAGGCGGAATATCTGCCAACGGTTTTGACCGCTTTTTTACCAAGATATTCGGACCATCAACTAAATAAGCATTGATGGATTTCTCCACCGGAACGGGGACAGCTTCGCCACGAACGTCCGAGTAATCCCACAGACGCGGCTTCACACTGGTGTTGCGGCTGAATCCTACGATCACACAATGCACCGCGGCCTTGCCTGGGGCCTCTGAATCCCAGCTGAACGTACGGTGGGCAAACTTGATGCGCCAGTGATCGCGGAAGATTGGGCCGAACAGTGCGGGAACCGGCTGGCCTTGTGTAATCGAGTTCGTGGTTACGTAGGCGAACTCGCCGTGGCGCGTCTGTAGTACGTTCAGTGCTTGCGCGTGCCAGCCAGTGACGTAATCCAGGTAGCCGTCGTAATCCTTGCCCCAGACACGCTTCATATCAGCCGTCTGTTCCTTAGTCTTGGTGTACTGCCCAATAAACGGCGGGTTACCAAAGATATAAGTCTGGCCACTGGTTTCCGGTAGGATCTCCGCCCAATCCAACTGCAAGGCGTTGCCGTGGTGAATGTGCGCGGTGATATTGATCGGCAAGCGTTCCGGGGCTAGACCGATGGCGTCGGCAAGCTCCCGGTTTGCCTGATGATCCACCAAGAACATGGCAGTCTCGGCAATCTTCGCCGGCCACCAGTTGATCTCAAAACCATAGAACTGGTCAATGGAAAGCTTCTGCTCCCACGAAATATCAAAAGTCATGCTGCCCGCGCTGCCCTCACGCTCACGGATAGCAACAATCATCTCCGTCTCGATCTTGCGCAGCTCGCGGTAAGCCACAATCAGGAAGTTTCCGGAACCACAAGCAGGGTCGCAATAAATGTTGTTCGCCAGGCTATCGCGGAACTCGCGCAGCTTCTTCACGCTCGTGGACTTCGAATTGATCAAACGGCGAGCCTCCGCGCGCAACTCATCCAGGAACAACGGCTCGATCGTCTTCAGAATATTCTTCTCACTGGTGTAATGCTCACCAGAATGCCGACGCGCTTCCTTCGACTTCACCAACTGGAACAAAGAACCGAAGATGGCGGGGCTAATTTGAGACCAATCGAACGAACATGCGTCGACAAGCACCTTGTGCATCTGCTCATCGAAATATTCTTTAGGCACATCACCGGCAAACAAACCACCGTTGACGTACGGGAACTTCGCCAAATGCTCCGGCAAACGACGTGGGCGCTGCGACTCCGGCTTATTCAACACATCATTAAACAGCGTGTTCAGATCACCAGAAAGCTCACCGACGCCATTGGCATTAATCACCAAGTCCGCGAACAAACCCGGCTGCCACAGACCCGCATTATCGCCGAAGAGCAAAAATAACAGCCGCGTCAGATACATTGAAGTCTGCTCGACGCGCTCGTCCTCATCCTCCGGGTTCGTCGGAGCAGCATCGCCGACTGCCTCATCCACATCATCGTCATTGAGTGCCCGGAACAAGTTCGCCATGATCTCCGAAGCCGCAATGGAGGCGCGCTCCTGCTCGCGGTGGCTGACAGACTCATAACCAGCCAAAAACATGAACTTCTCGGCATGATCCAGCAACTCATCCAAGCTGATGGTGACATCGAAACGCTCATCTTGTTCACCCAAGCGGTTTAGCCGGATCTGCTCAAAATTCGTGCACATGATGTAGCGCGGCCACTGGTGTTCCTTGATGGTGCCACCACGCAGATAATCCAGCGCCTGCTGGTGGGCGGCATCCAGATCCACATCCAGCGACTTTGCCTCACCAATCAACTTGTTGGGCATAAAGAAATCAATACGGCCGTGCCCGCCGGTGCTGCTGCGCTTAGCAGTCTGCTCAAAAACATTGAGGTAGGTGGCATTAATACCGAAACAGGAAAAGAAATCTGTCCAATATTGCTGCGCGTATTTCTGCTCCGTGCCGGACTCATTATTCTCGCGCCAGGCGGCGATGCGTTCGCGCCAGCGCACTACAAACTGCGAAAGATTGTGGCGGATGGTTGAGCGTTCTAGGCGTTGCGTGGTGGATGTGGCGCGAGTCATTACTCCATTATCGCAAAGCTGGTGAGGTGGCGCAGATTTAGTGCAGGTTAGGTGTGCTGTGAGCCTACGGCGTCGTGGGGTCTGGATGACAACCCGCGTGGTGTAGAATCAAAATTGAATGGGAGTGATTCAGATGTCAGTTGTGAATATTGAGATCGGCCAACGGATCGTCGAGGCACGCAAGGTTGTAGGTGTGTCGCAGCGCGAGTTGGCCAAAGAGACCGGCCTGTCGCAGCCGACGATCCAGCGGATCGAGAAGGGTGAGCGGGCTGCGTCGAGGCTGGAACTCGTGCTAATCGCAGACGGTTGTGGTGTGTTGGTCGACGACCTGCTTGGCACGAACAGCATCGCTGACGAGGTGCGCTGTGCCGGGCGCACCGACGAGGATGGATCGAAGGAGCTTGCCGACTACCTGATCTACGCATTCGGAGTTTCACGTCGACTCGACCAGCTGGGTATTCCGGAGCTCGTATGAGTAACGAGGCCATCGGACGGGCAGCCGCCGAGAGATTCCGCAAAGAGCACTCCCTCGGCTCAGAGCCAATTACGAATCTGGTCAGGCTCATTGAGCGCAAGGTGGGAATTGGTGTGGCCTACGTCAGGTCTTCGGCTGCTGGTCACGGCATGACGATGCTTCTGGATGATATGCACCTCATGGCGGTGGGGTGCACGAAGCATCCCATGCGACTTCGCTCTACCCTTGCTCATGAGCTTGGTCATTATCAGCTCGGCACTATTGACAGCCTGACAGATGGTACCGACTGGGCTCGGCGTAGCCCCGAAGAGATCCAAGCGGACGCCTTCGCCCGCCACCTGCTAGTTCCAATGGGTGGCGTGGCGGACATGGTCAAAGGTGAGGAAGTCACGCTCGCAACTCTTTCTGACATCGTGCAGACTTATCTCGCCTCTCCCCACATGGTTGCCATCCAGATGCGCGACGCTGGTGCGATCGATGCCGACACCTGCAAGCAATGGGGCCAGATTACTGCTGGCGCCATTGCTGCTCAGTTCGGCTGGCGTTCCGAGTACCAGGCGCTAGTCGTGCAGTCGAGCAAGCCTCGCGGTCCGCAGAGCTTCATGACGCGAGCCATAGAGGGTTACCGCCAGGGGAGCGTGGCCTCCTCGACTATCGCCAAGCTCAGTGGTGATTCCAGTGCCTCAGCCACGAAGGCAGCCCTGGCTGAGGAGGGAATCATTCCTGTCGGGGCGCCAGCCGTGTCGGCGACCCGTCCTAAGGACACAGGTGAGCGGCTCACCTCTGAGGAGCTGTCGGCGCTTATGGGCGGCGCGGAGTAATGCACATCCTTGACACCGGACCGATTTTCAAGTTCCTTACCACCGACTGCGTTCCCGAGTTGCTTTGCGCTCTGGGCCATAACAAGATTCACGTGCCTAAGGCCGTAGAGCTGGAGATATTGGACACTCCCACCCGGCATAGGCAGTTTGAGCGTGCACGCGAGGTCTGGCGCCGGATCCCAGATCGCTTCAGGGAGATTATCCCGGACGACGCCACTGACGAACTGAGACAGTGCTGTCAAGCTGTCCTGGGAATGGAGTTCGAGGAAATGTACGCTGAACCCAAGGATCGTGGAGAGCATATGGCGATCCTCCATGGCGTCCTCCGCGCTCGCGCGGGTGAACAAGTCATCCTCGTGTGCGACGAGATAGCCGGCACCAATGTCATCAAGCAACAGGCAAAGGTACTCACCCAGGCGCGACGCAGAGGTCAGTTTTCGCCTGGCGGGAGCATTCAGCACGCTGACACGATCAAGCTATTGGAGTGGGCGATCGAGGGCGGCGGCTTCAACGGCAGCCGCGAGCAATTTCTCACTAAGTACAAGGCGATGGCTGCCTTGGATTCATCAATGCCGCATACTGCGAAGGAGGTGGGGCTCACCAAGAGCCCACCATGGCCGCCGGACGCGAAGCGCTAGCGTTAAAGACTTTCGTGGAGTGACCGGCAGTTTGTCGACATTGCAGCGGGCCACCGTCGCTGACCTCCCCCCAAGACCGCTCACGCAGTCAGCGCAATGGCGCAGTGCAGCGCCAGGTGGGCTCGGAATGCTACGAGTTCGACTCGTGTCTTCCGAGTTGCGCAGTCTGTGCTTCTTCATACTGGGCTGGCTGGGCGCACTGCCGAGCAATATGCCCCGACACGCCCAGCTTCGGTGCCACAGCTTGGCACGCGGGGTGCATCGAAAGGTTCTCTGCCAGAACGGTCTTCTACGAGACGGATTACTTACTCCTTGGCATCCTGGGCAACTTTCTTGGGCGTATTCGAAGATTTTCCCGTCTACTCAGACGGAACAAAATCTGCGATACTTCACGAAATTTGGGGCGATCAGCCAAACCTTTAACCTATTCCCGGCACCCCCTCTGGCATGCGCCAAAGTTTCCTGCCGATGGGCGTGATTCTTGTTTCGGGTTTGATTTTGACGATGAACCCTTCATCGCTTTCTGTTCGCGGAACGTAGGCGAACCCTGGTGTGTTCACCAATCCAGGCACGGCTGGGTAGCCGGGGTCACAGTCGATCACGGTGTTGAAGTTCTGTAGCTTCCTTAGCACGCCTTTTACTTTTTTCATAGTGCTGTCTTGTACCGCTGAAGGCTCTAAATTCCACAATCCGATAACTCTTAGCACGGTATACAGGTTGTTGTGCGTATATTCTGGCTTGATAGGCCAGGGAAAATTCTCGGTAACAATCGTCCTCAACGGCTCGTGACCAGCCTGCTTGGCCAGTTTGTGAATGTACTGCCGGGTAACCCCGTACTCGCGCGCTAGTTCTGTTTGGGTCATCCCTTGTGCAAGGCAGTACCTGACTGTTGCTGGGTCTATGATGCTCATGCCTTTTCAGGTTCCTTGTTTTAGTCTTTTGCTCTTAGTTTAGCCTGTGCGTTTATGCGGCTGTAAACCCAATCTTTGGTTCGTCCATGTTCTTTTCATACATGTAGTACTCCATCCCTTTAGCTTCTGGAAGGGCTCGGGGTTCCAGCGTTTCCAATCGACGCTGTATGCGTCGACAAGCACTTTGCGCACCACAAACTGCGAAAGATTGTGGCGGATGGTTGAGTGTTCCAAGCGTTGCGTAGTGGATGTGGCGCAGGTTTAGCGCAGGTTAGGTGTGCTACCCGCGCGTGACGTCGTAAAAATTGGTCCGTGCGTAGTCGCGCAACAGCTGTTGGTCGCGGTCACTGAGCCGGTCTTGGGCTTCGTCCAGGATGGTGGCGATGTGCCGTTCCGCGCGCTTGGCAATCTCCGGGTCCTGCGTATTGACTCGGATGTGGTGGGCAAGATCCACAAAAGCCTCCAACACAATACGGAATCCCAAGGCATGCGGGCGCACATGGTCAAACGGCATATCGATGATCTCGCGGATCAGTACCGGGCGCAGGTACACGCGCGGCGCGCCGGCGTCGTCAAGCAGCACATTCGCATCCTCGCTCCGGCTAACCGCCGTAACAATGCCGGGCGTCAACTGCTGCACCACAGTGATCGCGGTATAAGGATCATCCGTGCCACCCGCCATCGCACGCAAAGCCAACTCCACCAACTGCTGCTGCGCAAAACGCAAATCCTGCTCCGTGGTGCGGGAAACATTAATGTGCAGGTGATCGCGCAAAGCCTTGGCGACGGCGTCGGCACGCTGCTCCGGCCACACCTGGGCCAGCGGCGCACCCTCCACCACATGATCGCCCGGGCGTGCCAACAGGCTGACGTTGACATTGCAGCTTTCGGCATCGCGACGCAACATGTCATAGTCGATGCGAGTCAGGAAACCACTCCGGTGCGCCGGAACCAGCCCGCCGCCCTCCGTCGGCGCGGGGAAACACTCGACGCCGTCGTCGTCCGGATCATGCCACGTGCTTTTAATCGTGCGCTCAAAATCCTTACACGCCTGGTTGCTGATGGTTTCAATCTGCACCGAACTGGCGATGTGGTGGATGAACCACACGAAAACAAACACATCGATGACGCCGAAAACAATCGCGGCATTCACCGCCAGGTGCGGGATGAAGGCTTCGCCATCGCCGTCGTCGCCCGATTTGATCGTGCGCAACACCAGCAGGGTATAGACGAAGGTGGCGGTGAGCACGCCCAGCACAATCTGGTTATTGCGGTTGCGCATGAAATTGCGCACCAGGCGCGGGCCATACGTCGTTGAGGCCGTGCTAATCACCGAAATGGTGATGGAAAACGCCGTGCCCGCTACCCCCAGAAACGCGGAGATCGCCGACAGCAACGAACGCGCGCCGTCAGCACCCGTGGCGAACAGCAGATTATGCAGGAAGGCGGGCAGCTCGTAGTCGATATGGTCCAGGCCGACGAGCGCCTGCGACAGAACAATGGCCGCCGTGACAAACAAGGCTGGGACGAACCAGAACTGCTCCGGTAGCGCGCGTGCGAATGCCAGTAATTTACCCACTCGTGAAAGGCCTTTTCTTTGGTTGTGGTCTGGGGTTCGGGGGAGGAAGGGTACACGCGCGGGGTACCGGGGTGTTGCTGCGGGGTGGGGATTACCGCAGCTCGCGGGGCTGCTGGTTCAGGTGACGCGGTCCATCCGCTTCCAGCACCACAATATCTTCCAGGCGCATGCCCCACTTGCCTTCGACATAAATGCCGGGCTCGATGGAAAACGTGAAGCCTTCCTGCACCTGCTGCTTATTGCCCTCCAGGTAGAACGGATCCTCGTGCGTCGACAAGCCAATGCCATGGCCTAAGCGGTGGCTGAAGTTCTCGCCATAGCCGGCTTCTGTGATGATCTCGCGGGCAGCACGATCAATCGACTCCGCCGTCGCTCCCGGCTTCGCAGCCTCGCGGGCAGCATGGAACGCGCGGGTAACAACCTCGTAGGCATCGCGGAATTCCTGCGGGGCCTTGTCGACGGCACCATCGACCACATATGTGCGGGTGGAATCCGAGCGGTAGCCATCACCAAACGCGCCACCCAGGTCGACGACCACCGGCTCGCCCGTGTGCAGCACACGATCCGAGAACGAATGGTGTGGGTTCGCGCCGTTTTCACCACAACCGACGATGATGAAATCAATGCTGTGGTGCTCGCGCAAGATCAGATCATGCAGCTTATCGGCTACTTCGCGCTCGGTGACGCCATCGCGCAGCAACGCCGGAACTTGCTCGTGCACGCGGTCAATCGCTGCCGCCGCGGCCGCCAACTGCGAGATTTCTTCCTCGCCCTTGGCCAACAGCAACTGGCTCATCGCATCTGAACCCAATTCGATGCTGTGGTTCGGCAACGCAGCATCCAGGCGCAGAACGTGATCAGCCGTCATCGCATTAGCAACCGCTACGGCCTTGTGCTCGCTGTTTTCTTCCAACAGCCTGCGGGTGATCTCATACGGCGACTGCCCGTCGCGCCATGCCTCGAAGCGGAAGCCCAGCTCATCCAGGTTTTCCTGCTTTAGCGTCAGCACGTCGGTCTCCGGACACACAGCCACCGGATCTTTGCCCGCGCGCAGCACCAGGAAAGTGGCGCGCTCATGCGAGCTAAATGTGGAGCCGGTTAGGTACTGAAACTCTGGTCCCGGGCTGACCAGGAAGCCCGCCAGGTTCTGCTCGGCGACGATTTTTTCCGCTTTGGCTAAGCGGGCGCGGAAATGATCCGCGGTGACGGGGATATAAGTGCTGCTGGAAGCAGCGTCAGCGGCAGCGTTGGCAGTAGCGTCAGTGGCGGTGGAATTATTGTGAGACGACAAAACCTAGGCCTTTCGATTCGTGGTGTTTTCCCGCCAGAATAACAGCGAATCGGGCCTAGGTTTTTGGTGTGTGAGGAGTATAAAACTCCCGGCAGGTGCCAGTCGAGCGTCAGTCGAGCGCTAGCTGAGAGCTTCGAACTTGCCGACGGCGTGCACCTTCTTCGGGTCTGAACCCTTAGTTACCTGTGTGTTCCAGGTTGCTGGGGTGTTGGTAGCGGGCTCTGGTTGGGCGCCTTCGCCGCGGAACGTGTAATACGCGATGCGGGCAGGCAGGATCACTGGCTTCTGGAATTCCACCGTGTAGCGCAGCGCGCCGGGCAGCTCGCCTTCCAAACCAGCGACCATCTTCGCGGCCGTCCACATGCCGTGGGCAATCGGGGCCGGGAAACCGAAAGCCTTCGCGCCGATCTTGGACACGTGCAGCGGGTTCTTATCACCGGAGGCGTCCGCGTAATCGTCGATGATGTCGCGGTCAACCTTCCAACTCACCGTGGCGGTCTCGTCGGCAACGTCCAGCCGCTCCAGCAGGGAGCCGGAATCCTCGCCGCGGGTGCGCACCTCGTTCGGCGTTTGGGCGGAGAACTTCGCGCCCATGCCCAAAAACGCGGACGTCTGGCGCCACACCAGCTCGCCGTCGACAGAGATCTCACTGATGAAATCCACCAACAAACCCTTGCGGTGCGGGCGCAGGTTTTCTGCGTGCACGCGCAGGGTCAGCTCGTCGTCGATGCGCAGCGGGCGGGACTGTTCAATCTCGTTGGTCAGGTGCACCATACCGGCCGCGCGGCACGGGAAGTCCGGCGCCAGCATCACCTGCATAAACAGCGGGAACGACAGCACGAACGGGTAGGTGATCGGCAGCTCGTTGCTATAGCGCAGGCCAGTCGCGCGGGTATAGGCGGCCAGGTGCTCGCGGTCGACGCTGAAATTCGCGACCTCAAACGCCGCCTGCGGGTCACCAGTAGCCGAACGCTTGGTACCCAACACCGGCAGGGTGTCCTTGACGACGCCACGCAGCAGCTTCGACATGTCGGGGACTTCCGCCAGCTTGGTGTAGTTGCGGGAATTTTGTGCAGTCATGCGTATAACTCCTTTACGCGCTTTACGCGCCCATCATGTTCTGGCCACACACGCGCACGGCATTACCGTTGACTGCGCGGGAACCAGAGCTAGCGAAAAACGCGACGGTTTCTGCAACATCGACTGGTAGACCGCCCTGGTTCAGCGAGCTGATACGACGGCCGATTTCCCGCGGGCCGGTAGGCATGGCGGCAGTCATCGCGGTTTCGATAAAGCCCGGGGCCACAGCGTTGACGGTGCCGCCAGCAGCCGCCATTTTCTCGGCCAAAGCGTCGACAAGACCGATCATGCCGGCCTTGGTGGTGGCGTAGTTGGTCTGGCCACGGTTACCGGAAATGCCCGCCATCGAAGAAATGCCGACGATATTGGCATCTGGGGCCAAGCCGCCGGAGGCCAGCATTTGCTCGGTGATGCGGACCGGAGCGACCAGGTTGATGTTTTGCACCATCTGCCACTGGCCTTCGTTCATGTTCGCCAGCAGCTTATCGCGGGTGACACCAGCGTTGTGCACGATGATGTCCACGGCCTTGCCGTAACGCTGCTGTGCGTGCTCGGTGATGGCCTCGGCGGCGTTATCTGCGGTGACATCCAGTGGCAGGGCAGTGCCTTTGACCTTGTTGGCAACCTCGGCCAATGCCTCGCCTGCCGGTGGGATGTCGATGCAGATGACATCAGCGCCATCGCGGCCCAGCACCTCAGCGATGGTGGCGCCGATACCGCGGGCGGCACCAGTAACCACGGCCAGCTGGCCAGCCAGCGGGCGTTCCCAGTCAACGTTCTCGTTCTCGGTCGCAGAAACGCGAATAACCTGGCCGGAAACAAAGGCAGATTTGCCAGACAGCAAGAAACGCAGCGTGGATTCCAACGCAGAAATCGGCGCGCCCGGTTCCACATAGACCAGCTGGCCGGTAGCGCCTTTGCGCAGTTCCTTAGAAATGGAACGAGAGAAACCTTCCAGGGAGCGCGCGACAATGCGGGCGTCGCCTTCCAGGTCATCCGGGTTATTACCGATTACGACGACGCGCCCCGAAGCGCCGAGCTTGCGCATCTGTGGGTGGAAGAAATCGTAGAGTTCGTGCAGCTGTTCCGGGCGAGTGATGCCGGTGGCGTCGAAGACGATGGCGGCGCGCTTGGAGTCCGCCTCGGCGTCGAGAAGCTGGTAGTCCAGCTGCAGCAGGGAACGGATGTCGTCGGCAAGATCACCGCCACCTACCACCACGGGACCATCCAGGAAGGGCTCGCCAGGGGTGTAGCGGCGGAGCTTGGTGCCCTGGGGGATGCCGAGTTTTGCGCCAAAGTCTGAGTTAATGACGCGTTCCAACATGGATTTCTTCGCCATAATGGGCCTCCTGTAGGGGGTAGAGACGAATTGTACGAATGGTTATGCGTGATTAAGGTTACACGAAATTGTGTAAAGTGAATCCTGGCACCCTATCCTAGGGTCACGGAAAACTGCAGCAAGCAGACTGTTTTCTGAGACAAAACAAGGGAGAAAATTATGACCCAGCGCCGAAAAGTCGCGATCTTGGGCGGCAACCGCATCCCGTTCGCCCGCTCGAACAAGGAATACTCCTCCGCATCCAACCAAGACATGCTCACCGCAGCCCTCAACGGCCTGGTAGCACGCTACGGACTGCAGGATGAGCGGGTCGGTCAAGTCACCGCAGGCGCCGTCCTGAAACACTCCCGGGACTTCAGCCTGACACGCGAATGCGTATTAGGCTCGCCGCTTGATTCGCAGACCCCTGGCACGGATATCCAGATGGCCTGCGGCACCGGCATCGCAGCAGCTGTACACGTGGCCGATGCCATCGCTGCCGGGCGCATCGAATCCGGCATCGCCGGTGGTGTCGATACCACTTCTGACGCACCACTGGCCGTCGGTGACCGTCTGCGCCGCACCCTGCTGGAACTGTCCCGCGCCAAGACCGCCGCCCAGCGCCTGAAGCTGATCGGCTCCATCCGGCCGAAAGACCTGGCACCAGAAACCCCACGCAACTCCGAGCCACGCACTGGCCTGTCGATGGGTGAGCACGCCGCAATCACCGCCCGGAAATTCGGCATTTCCCGCCAGGCACAAGACCAACTGGCTGTGGAATCACACCAGAAGCTGGCCAAGGCCTACGACGAAGGCTTCTTCGACGACCTCATCACCCCATTTTTGGGTGTCACGCGCGATACCAACCTGCGCCCAGATTCCACCGTCGACAAGCTCGCTAAGCTCAAGCCAGTATTCGGCAAAAAAGATGCCGAACGCCACGGCGCCCAGGCCACGATGACAGCCGGTAACTCCACCACGCTGACCGACGGCGCCTCCGTCGCCCTGCTGTCCAGCGAAGAATGGGCACAGCAGCACAACATCCCAGTCCGCGCATACCTGGTGGACTCCGAAGTAGCCGGTGTGGACTTCGTGCATGGCGACGACGGCCTGCTGATGGCACCGACCTACGCCGTGCCACGCCTGCTAGAGCGCAACGGCCTGAGCCTGCAGGACTTCGACTTCTACGAAATCCACGAAGCCTTCGCCTCCCAGGTCCTGGCCACCCTGGCAGCCTGGGAAGATGCAGACTACTGCCGCGAAAAACTCGGTTTGGACCAGCCACTGGGCGCTATCGACCGCGACAAGCTCAACGTCAAAGGATCCTCACTGGCAGCCGGACACCCATTCGCAGCTACCGGTGCACGCATCCTGGCAACCGTCGCCAAGACCTTGGAAGAAAACGGCGGCGGCCGAGCGCTCGTGTCCGTCTGTGCTGCTGGTGGACAAGGTATCACCGCCATCGTTGAACGTTAAACGTTAAACGTTAAACGTTAAACGCTGAAACAACTTGAGTAAGACCCTCCTGGAAGGAGAATCCCATGAACCGCATCGCAGAATTTGCCAAGAACCTGGGCAAAGATTCGGACAACGGCGTGAAAGACAACGGCGCTAAAGGTGCCGGTGAAAAAGGCACTGACCTGGAAACCAACTCGGCCAAGGGCACCCCAGAGCCATCGTCGCCACGCACCCTGCCGAAAGAACCCGACCACTCCGCCGCAGCGGGCCTGCAGAAACTGCTCGACGGTAAGGCTGCCCCCTACCGTAAAGCTGTGCGTGAGGTACTGGATGAAAAAGACCTCACACTGAGCCTGGATGGCGGCATTGATGCCGTACGCGACCGCATGTACGAGCACATCAAGTTCCTGGTGGAATCCGGCGAATCCCGCCACTCATTCTCCAAGGAAAACGGCGGTTCCGGAAACGCTCTGGCCGCAGTTTCTGGTATCGAAACCATCGGTTCGATCAACCCATCGCTGACCATTAAATCGGGCGTGCAGTGGGGCCTGTGGGGCGGTGCTGTCGACAACCTGGGTAGCGAGCGCCACCGCCACTACATCGAAAAGATCCAAAACGCGGAACTACTCGGCTGCTACGCCATGACCGAACGCGGCCACGGTTCCAACGTGCAAGAGCTGGAAACTACCGCGACCTACGATCCAGACACCCACGAATTCATCATCAACAGCCCAACTGATTCGGCCCGCAAGGTCTACATCGGCAACGCGGGCCGCGACGGCCGCATGGCAGCGGTATTCGCGCAGCTCTACACCCCAGGCGAAGAAGAATCCCATGGCGTGCACTGCCTGATCGTGCCCATCCGGGACGAGGACGGCAACCCACTCGACGGCGTCGAAATCGGCGACCATGGCCGCAAGGGCGGTCTGTTGGGTGTGGACAACGGAACCCTGTTGTTCAACAACGTGCGCGTGCCACGCGAGAACTTGCTGAACCGCTTCGGCGACGTCGAAGAAGACGGCACCTACGTCTCGCCGATTGACTCACGCAACCGCCGTTTCTTCACCATGCTGGGCACCCTGATCCGCGGCCGCATCACCGTCGGCGGCGCCGGTCTGGCAGCGACCCGCACCGCCAGCGACATCGCCATCCGCTACGCCAACCGCCGTCGCCAGTTTGAAGGCGGCGAAAAGGGCGTCGAAAAGCGACTGATTGATTACCGTCAGCACCGCCGCCGCCTGCTCATCCCGCTGGCGCGCACCTACGCGCTGACGCTGCTGCAAAACCGCATCCTGGAACGCTACGACGACATGCTGTCTAAGCAGGCGAGCGGCCAGTGGTCGGTGACCGACCCCACCGAAGAGCAGCTGTTTGCTTCCCGCGAGATGGAATCGCTGGCTGCCGCCGTCAAAGCCGCATCCACCGAGCACGCGAACAAGACGCTGCAAGAAATGCGCGAAGCCTGCGGTGGTGCCGGATACATGTCGGAAAACCTCCTGACCACCCTGCGTGCCGACGCCGATATTTATTCCACCTTCGAAGGTGACAACACGGTGTTGATCCAGATGGTGGGCAAACACCTGCTGACCGCCTTCGGCCGCGATATGCAGGACCTTTCCCCATGGGACATGGTCAAATACGGCGTGGAAACCGCTGCCGATACCGTCCGCCGCCGCACCGGTATCCGCTCCGGCGTGCAGTCCGTCATCGATCTGGTCTCCAACCGCGACGAAGACTCGCTATTCGACGCCGGTTACCAGGTCAAGCTCATTGAAGACCGCGAGCAGGCCGTGTTGCGCTCGCTGGTGCGTCGTATCGCCCCGGCCCGCAAGGCAGACCGTGCTGAGGCCGCTGAGATCGTCGACAAGACCCAGGATCACCTGATCGCCGTGTCCTGGGCGCACGTCGACTCGCTGCTGATGCGCACCATGGTGGAAGCCGAACTGGAGCTGCCAGAAGGCTCCGCCGAACGCCAGGTATTCGAGCAGGTCCGCAGCTTGTTCTTCTTCGACCTGCTGATCAAACACGCCGGTTGGTACCAGGAACACAACATGCTGCCATCCGGCCGCGTGAAAGCCGCCCGTGCTGCCATCAACGACCTGGTCGACTCCCTTGGCCCATGGTCACAGGTGCTGACTGAAGCTTTCGCCACCCCGAAGAGCGCGTGGAACGTGCCAATGCTGAACGACGGCGGTGTCGACGGCGGCGATAACAGCGTTTCGGCTTAAAGAAGCTTGGGCCCTTCTTCCCGCCCGTAACGGGCTGCTTGACCGGGCTGGAGCCGGGGCGGCGGGGGAGGCCTAAAAAATCTCCATCCGGCCGCCGGTTGATTCCGTTTGCCGGAGCTGGTTCACCCAGCCCGGCGAACCCGGATGGAACCGCAACACCGGGCGGGAAGAAATCTTCACTGGCGACACCGATTCACGGCGCGCGCCAGTGCGTGCCTCCAAACGACGCCGCGCCCGGTTACCCGCTACGGCGAGCTCCCGGATCGACGGCGGATCCTGCGACAGCGTGTCGTGGGCTTCGGCTAATAACTCGATCGCTTCTTCCAGCGCCTCGCACAGCGCCACGGAGTTCGTCTCACACATCGCCTGAATCAATTCTGGGTTCGTGCCTGCCACTCGCGTGGCGTCTTTAAACGAACCCGCAGCCAGCGACTGCGCCAAAATGCCGCCGTTATCGCCGGTCACCGACAACGCCAACGCCATCAAATGCGGCAAATGTGAAACCCGGGCGACGGCGTGATCGTGATTGACCACCCGCGCCGGGATGGCCTCGGCGCCAGTAGCGCTCGCCATGCGCACGACGTCGGTAAACAGCTCAATCCAGCCCGCATCAATGGGCTGGCCATTTTTTTGTTGCTGATCAGCGTAGTCATAGGTAATTGCCCAGGTGGCGCGCTCAAACAAACCTTTGCGTGAGGCATTCCACCCCGACTCTGAGGTTCCCGCCATCGGATGCCCACCGACATAGCGCGCCTCCATGCCCCGTTTGCGAATCTCCGCGTACACCTCCCACTTCACACTCACGACATCACTGATGCCGCAGCTGGGGGCGTATTCCGCGATCTGATCCAACACCGCACCCACCGCAAACATGGGCACCGCGACGACGATCAGCGCATTGTCTTCCTCCGCCCGACGCAGCACCTGCGGCAAATCATCGGAGACGTCATAGCCCTCCGAGACCGCCTTACGCGCGCCGGACGTCGAACGGTTATAGCCATAGGCGGTATCGCCAGCTGCGACTAAATCGCGCAGCAAAGAACCTCCGATCAGCCCGAGACCGACTAAACACACTGGACGCGAAATTCTGGAGGATAGCACGGTATCAATTTTGCCAGAATGCGACTAGTCTCACGAGGTATGAACCAGCAAGATTTTGGCCCGAGCTTCTCCGTCGTCGTCACCACCGTCGATGGCGCCTGGACTGTGCGCAGCTACGCGGATGATTTCGACGACATCGACACGTCCATCACCCAGGTGCGCAATCTGCGTTCGGAATCGGCTGCTTTCGCGATGCTCTGCGTTGACGACGACTACTTCGTGCTGGTCCGCCCCACGCCCGGCGGGGTGCGGCTGCTGCTTTCCGACGCCACGATGGCCGTCGACGACGACTTCGCCGCCTCTGTGCTGGACCGGCTGAACATCGACGTTCCGGATATCGACGTCGACGAACTCGACGAGATCGAAGGCTGGGCCGACGGCGATTTCGACATTCTCGCAGACTTGGGTGTTTCCGAGCAGATGCTGGAGGTGATGACCGACAACTTGGATGAATCCCCCAGCGACCAGCTGGTGCGCATCGCCGAAGAGCTCGGCTTCGACGAAGAATTCCTGGACGTCACCGGGCTGGATTAGAGGGTCCGTTTCGTGCTTGACGACGCATCGGTGGGCGCATCGGCGGGCGCAGTGCAGCGCCGGGTACCTGACGACGCATCGGCGGGCGCATCGCCATACCCAGTGCTCCCGGAGCAATCCGTGCTTACGCGCGCACGCTCCCGCATGGACCGTGCTCTTGCAGCCGCGCGCGACACCCCGGCCGGGGACATCCCCGTCGGGGCAGTCGTGTTTGGCCCGGACGACGAGCCAGTCGCGGCGGCCACCAACCGTCGGCAAGCGGACAATGACCCCACCGCACACGCCGAAGTTCTGGCCCTGCGGGCAGCTGCAAAAAAACTCGGGCGCTGGCGGCTGGAGGACTGCGAGCTCGTGGTCACCCTGGAGCCGTGTGTGATGTGCGCGGGAGCGGCCGTGGCTGCGCGGATAGGCAGCATCGTGTTTGGTGCCTGGGAACCGAAAACCGGGGCGTGCGGGTCATACGTGGATGCGGTGCGCGCGCCCGGAGCCTTGTACGTGCCGGAAGTCCGCGGTGGGGTGGCAGAATACGAAAGTCAGCGGCTAATTCACAGCTTCTTTTCAGACTTGCGGCGGTGATCTCCGGTACAGTGGTTCCTGTTAGCTTCACAAACGTTTCCTAGGAGGGAAAAGATTATGGCTGATGCAGAAAGCTTCCTGGACAAGGCTAAGGCTAAGGGCAAAGAGATCGTTGGAGAGGTTCTCGACAACGACGAGATGAAGAACGAAGGCAAGGGCGAAGCCGCAGCTGCTGAGGCTAAGGGCACCGCCAACGACGCCAAGGACAAGGTCGAAGACAAGGCTGACGACCTGAAGGACAAGGCTTCCGAGACCCTCGGCAAGCTGACCGACGACAAGTAAATTGTCTGCTTAAAACACCCGGTTAGCTGTGCTGGCCGGGGTTTCCGCCCGTTCGCGTGGGGTGCATTGCGCACTGCATGCGGCGGGCGGTTTTTCTGTGTGTGGGGTGTGCGGGGTGGGCATGGCTTTTGGGGGCGCTGCGTCGGCGGTGGGGGTAGATGCGTGCCGACGGCTGCGCTGGAGTCCGGGTTTGGTGCTGAAGCGTGCGGGTGCAGTTTTTTCGGGTGCGGCTGCTCCGGAAATGGTGCCGTTTTACAAATAGAGTCTGATTTGGGCCCTGTTTTGGGTGTCTATTTGCAAAACGGCGCCACTTACGCGACTTATTCCGCCTTGCCCATCCCGGTTTTCTCTCTGCAACGGCCGTCCACCTGGTTCACCTCGCACACGCCCCACACCCTACACACCTCACCCAGCCAACCCACCCGCCAACCCTCCCCGGATTTGGACACAGCCCGCGGTCTGTTCTATCCTTATCGGCGGTGGCGTGTCCGAGCGGCCGAAGGTGAACGCCTCGAAAGCGTTTGTTGGGTAACCCCCAACCGCGGGTTCGAATCCCGCCGCCACCGCCATTTTTCGAGCAGATCCTTATACCAAGGGTCTGCTTTTTTAATATCGACAACAGTGTTAGCTAACAGCGCTGGCTAGCAGCAGTGGCGAGAGTAAGGCGAACAACGTGGCAAAGTTTTTGTACCGGCTGGGTTTGTTCTCCTTCCGCCATAGCTGGAGCGTGATCATCGCCTGGATCGTCATCCTGGCGGCATCCGTCGGCGCGGCGTTGAGCCTGTCCGGCTCGTTCACCGGTGACTTCGAAATCGACGATACCCCGACGATCGACACCACCAAGCGCGTCGTCGAGCTGTTCCCAGAAGGCGGAAACCCGGCCGCCGCAGCCACGGTGAACCTGGTCTTCCAAGCCCCGGAGGGCGAAAAACTCAGCGATCCGGACAACACTGCCGCGATTGACGACGTCATCGCCAGCCTGGAGGAAAACCTGGTCATCGAGGATGAGCTGCGTTTCGGCAACCCGGTCACGCTGTCGCCGGAGCTGGTGGAAACCGTCGAGCGCATGGGCGTCGAGCAGGGCCTGCCGGAAGAAACCGCCCGCCTGGATGCGCAACATTTGCGCCTGCTCAATGACGACGAAACCATCGGCTGGACCACCTTCAAATTCGATGCTCCGAATGCCTATGAGGTGCAGCCGGAGCAGTACGACGCCGTGCACAGCGCTATGGATATTGGCCGTGACGCTGGGCTGACGGTGGAGGCTTCCGGCGAAGGCTTTGGTGACCCGATCGAGATCGAGTTGTCCAACGAGTGGATCGGTTTGTCCATCGCCTTCATCGTGCTGGTGGTGACTTTCGGCTCGATGATTGCGGCGATTCTGCCGATCGTGACCGCGATCGTGGCTGTGGCCATCGGTGCATTGTGGGTCATCACGGCCACCGGCTTTGCAGAGCTGAATGACATGACCCCGGTGTTGGCGCTCATGGTCGGCCTGGCTGTCGGCATTGACTATGCGCTGTTTGTGATGTCGCGTTACCGCAGCGAGCAACAGCGTCTGCCGAATGACAAAGCCATCGCCCTGGCCTGCGGTACGGCGGGCTCGTCGGTGGTTTTCGCGGGGCTTACCAACTTCATCGCGCTGGCCATGCTTTGGGTTGCGCAGATCGAGTTCCTGACCGCGATGGGTCTGGCCGCGGCAGCGACCGTCGCTCTGGCTACCGTCGTGCCGTTGACGCTGTTGCCTGCGATTTTGGGCTTGCTTGGCGATCGCGCCTTCGGCTTCGCACTCCCCGGTATCGCAGGCCGCCCGCGTCGCAACGGCACGGTGAAGCAGGGCCCGACGCTGGGTCGGCGCTGGGTGGGCCTCGTGCAGCGTTTCCCGGCTGTGCTGTTGTTGCTGGTTGTGCTCGGGTTGGGTGCGGCTGCCACGCCGTTGACGCGCCTGGAGCTCGCGTTGCCGAATGACACCACGGGCAGCCCGGACACCACTCAGCGCAAGGCCGCGGATTTGAAGGCCGAGGGTTTTGGTCCGGGCACGAATGGCCCGCTGTTGACGCTTGTCGACGCCCACACTGTTAATGAGGACGCCGCCGCGCTGCAGGCGATGATTGAGCTGCAGGGCGAGGCTGAAGATCTCACCCGCGAGGATAAAGCTGCCCGCGCGAGTTTTCTGTACACCGTCAACCAGATCAACACGTTGTCCGCCGTTGAGCATGCCCAGTTGGTGGATCTTGCCGACGACGGCCGCGCCGCCCAGATCCTGGTCACCCCGAAAACCGGCCCGGCTGATTCCGCCACCGTCGACCTGGTGGAAAACCTGAACCGCGTCAACGCGGAGGTCGAACGTGCTACGGGTGTCAGCGTCGGCCTGACCGGCCTGACGGCGGTGCAGGTGGATATCACTGAGCGCCTGGCCCAGGTCATGCCGCTGTATCTGGCGGTAGTCGTCGGCGTGGCCGTGCTCTTGTTGATCATGGTCTTCCGCTCCCTGCTGGTTCCGCTGGTCGCCGGGGTCGGGTTCTTGCTTTCGGTGGGCGCGGCTTTCGGCGTCACGGTGCTGTTTTGGCAGGAAGGCTTGGGCGGCTTCGTCGATGCTCCGGGGCCGTTGATCTCGTTTATGCCGATCTTCCTCATTGGCCTGACTTTCGGGCTGGCCATGGATTATCAGATCTTTTTGGTCACCCGCATGCGGGAGGCTTTTGCCGCGACGCACGGGGATGGTCTGCAGAAATTCGCCCGGCATGACCCGGATGCGCGGGATTACAACCGGATCGATTATTCCACCATTGCTGGGTTTAGCCAGGGCGCGCGCGTCGTCACGGCCGCAGCTGTCATTATGATCGCGGTGTTCGTTGGCTTCATTGGCCAGCCGTTGCCGTTTATCAGTATTTTCGGTTTTGCGCTGGGTGTGGCGGTGCTTTTCGACGCCTTCTTCATCCGCATGACGTTTGTGCCCGCCGCGATGTTTTTGATGGGGCGCGGCAACTGGTGGTGGCCACGCTGGCTGGACAAGGTGATCCCGCACCTGGATGTGGAAGGCACCAGCTTGGAAGATGACGACGAGGTGCCCGCGCTGGATCGGGAAGAACGGCAAAACGAGCATGCCCTGCGTAATGAGCAACCCAGCAAGCATCGCACGATAAACTGACCGCTATGACTGATCTGAGTTTCACCGTCAATACCCACCTGGATCTGCCGGGAATGCAGGGCCGGACGGGCACGATCACCACCCCGCATGGCCCGATTAATACCCCGGCGTTTATCCCGGTAGCGACCAAGGCGACGGTGAAAACGCTGAGCCCGGAACAAATTCGGCTCACCGGTGCGCAGGCGATCCTGTCCAACGCGTACCACCTGTATTTGCAGCCCGGCCATGACATTGTCGATGAGGCCGGCGGCGTCGCCAAGTTTGAAAGCTGGCATGGGCCTACCTACACCGATTCTGGTGGTTTTCAGGTGATGAGCCTGGGCGTGGGGCATAAAAAGACCATCAAGATGGACTATGAGCAGGAGATGGCTGAGTACACCCCGCGGAAGGTGAACAAGGATTCGTTGGCGATTGTCGACGAGGACGGCGTGAATTTCCGCAGTGTGTTGGACGGTTCGCGGCACCGGTTTACTCCGGAGAAGTCGCTGCAGATTCAGCATGGTTTGGGTGCGGATATCATGTTTGCGTTCGACGAGCTGACCACGCTGGTCGATACCCGCGCGTACCAGGAAGAATCGGTGGCGCGCACGCATCGTTGGGCGGAGCGCTGCCTGCTAGAGCACGACCGGTTGACGCGGGAGCGTGCGCACCGGCCGAAGCAGTCGCTGTGGGGCGTGATCCAGGGGGCGCAGCATGAGGATCTGCGCCGGCAGGCCACCCGTGGGCTGGTGTCGTTATCGCAGGAGGCCGAGGCGGCCGGTCGGCGTGGTTTCGGTGGCTATGGCATTGGTGGCGCGTTGGATAAGGGCATGCTGGGCACGATCGTCGGCTGGGTGTGCGACGAGCTTCCCGACGATAAACCTCGCCACCTGCTGGGCATTTCCGAACCGGACGACGTGTTCTGGGCGATTGAAAACGGCGCGGATACCTTCGATTGCGTCTCGCCGACGCGCCTGGGCCGCCGCGGTGGTGTCTACACGCTGGATGGCCGGATGAACCTGAAGAACAAGCGCTTTGAGCGGGACTTTTCTGGTGTCGATGAGGAATTCGGTGGCTATGTTTCGCAGAATTATTCGCGCGCGTATATCCGGCACTTGCTCAAGGCCAAGGAGTTTCTGGCGGGCACGTTGTGCACGATCCACAATCTGGAATTCATGATTCGCCTGGTTGATAGCATCCGGCAATCGATCGACGGCGGTTATTACCGCGAGTACCGCGATGAATTCCTGGGCCGGTACTATGCACACACCAAATAGCGCTGCTGCGGCTGGTGCTACAGCTAACTCTGCTGGCACCTGGGGTGTCGGCCGCTACGCGCCGTCGCCCACCGGGGACCTGCACTTTGGCAATCTGCGCACCGCGGTGGCGGCGTGGTTGTTTGCGCGTGCCGACGGGCTGGGCTTTGTGGTGCGCGTCGATGATTTAGATTCGCAGCGCTGCCGGGAACACTTCGTCGACAGTCAGTTGGCGGATCTGCAGGCGATTGGCCTGGACTGGGATGATCGCGGTGCAGAGTTGCGACAGTCGGATCGGGAGGCGGCTTATGCCACAGCCGTCGACAAGCTGGCAGGCCAAGGCTTGGTGTATGAGTGTTATTGCTCGCGCAAGGATATCCAGCAGGCGGCGTCGGCGCCGCACCAGCTTCCGGGCGAGTACCCGGGTACGTGCCGGGATTTGAGCGAGACGCAGCGCGTGAAAAAACGTGAGGAACTTGCTGGTCAGGGCCGGGGTCCGGCGTTGCGGTTGCGTGCGGGGTGTAGCGAGTTTAGCATCACCGACCGGTTGCACGGGGAATACACCGGTCGGGTGGATGATTTTATTGTGCGTCGTGGTGGCAATTTGGCGCAGGCGCGGGATTATGCCTATAACCTGGCGGTTGTGGTCGATGATGCGCACCAGCAGGTTACGCAGGTGGTGCGGGGGAATGATTTGTTGTCGTCTGCGCCGCGCCAGGCGTATCTGGCGCAGCTGTTGGGCCTGGCCGCGCCGGAGTATGCGCACGTTGGCTTGGTGGTCAACGCCAACGGGCAGCGGCTGGCGAAGCGCGATGGTCCGATTTCTTTGCGCACCATGCCTGCCGCTCGAGTCGTCGGCGAGATTTTCGCATCCATTGGTTGCGCTGGTGCGACGTCGTTGCACGAAGCTCTCGAGAGTTTCCGCCCGGAAGCTCTTGCCGACGACTACGTGTGGGCGGCAGGCTAGCAGCGCTAGTTCTCTAAATCTTCATCGTGTTTAAGAAGCATGGAGCTGAGCGCGCCCAAGTGCTCAAATTGCGCCTGGAAGGCATGAGCATGCTCGAGATTGCCAACTGTCGCCCCGGACGGCGCCATGCATGCCAAGCAAATAATGGTTCAGTCAGACGGATCTGACAGAACCATTATTTCACGATTTTGCTGCTCGTTTCGCTACAGCTTCCCGCCCCAATATATAAGTAGCTCCTACGAACCCGAAAAACGCAATACTCCACAGAAGAGTCGTAAATCCTGAGCTGGGCAACGAAGTTGCCAGAAGCAGCAAAGCTGAACTCAATAGTGCAATTAGAATACCCAGTCCTACGTTTTTATTGTTCCGAGAAGTATTCATCTTAACTCCAAACTCTTCCGGTATTGTGGCTTGAAACACACATTAGTCGCACCCCAGCGCCACGTCTAGGGGATTGTTGAAAGCTAGTAATCATTACTACCCTTTATTTGGGGGTGCGTGCCTATTTTTGCCACCCGGAAGCGCTTGCCGACGACTACGCGTGGGTGGGACGCTAGCAGCGCTAGCAGTGCCAGCACGGCTGCGCCGCTCACCGGGCGTTAGTTACCCAATTGCGCCGCATAGACCTTCGCGAGCGTCGCCAAGCTGGCATATAGAGTGGCGTCGTCGCGATCAATCAGCCACAACTGCGCGGTACCGAACAGCGCGCCGAGGATATTTTCAGCCAACATATCCGCTGGTTGCGCCCAGGTTTTGCCGGTGGCTGCGGCGAGGTAGTCCAGGATGCTGCCGATCAGTTCACGATAGCTGGCGTTGGATTCTTGCATGATCACCCGCAGCTGCTCATCCCGGGCGCACATCAGCGCGAGTTCTTGCTGCGCGGCTTCCTCCCACGGATCGCCGATCAAGTTATCGGCGTAGCTGGCAAAAGCGGCGTGCAAAATGCCTTCCGGGGAAACGGTCTGCTCTGCCGGGCTGGCCGCTTGTTTCGGGGTGATGTCTGAACCGGTGGCCTGCTCTGCCGGGCTTGCCGCATGTTCCGGGGTGTTGGCTTCCGGGGCGGCGAAGCGTCGAAAAGCGGCCGTGGAGCGGTCAATATCGTCCCGGACGACGGCACGGATCAGCTCGTCTTTCGAGTGGAAGGCGTAGTGCACCGAGCCATGCGGCACCCCGGCTTCCTTAGCGACGGCGCGCGTCGTCAAGCCGAAGGCTCCATCGCGGGCCATGACGGTGTGGGCGACGGCGGTGAGTTCGCGGCGGCGTTGCTCGGCGGGGACGCGTTTACGCGACTGCTGGGAGCCAGAGTTGGGGCTAGAGCTGGAACTAGCGTCGGATTCGGTGTTCGGGTGTGTGCTGCTCATCGTGGTGAAATCTCCTGCGGGTGGTGGACAGATTCCTCGATGCGGCGGGAATATTCGCGGATACCCCACCAGCCGACAGCCGCCGCGCCCAGCGCGATGAGTGCGCCCGCACCGGTGGCGACATTCATGCCGGTCAGGTAGGCGTCGTTGGCGGCGGCGATGAGGCGTCCAGCCTGTTCTGCGGGCAGGCTAGCGGCGATCTCGTGCGCCCCGCCGAGGGTATCGCGGGCACTGACGGCCTGCGCGCCTTCCAACCCATGCTCGTCGGCATGCAGGTTCCGCGCATATACTCCCAGCCCCAGGGTGCCTAGCAGCGCGGTGCCCATCGCGCCACCGAATTCGTAGCCGGTTTCCGAAATCGCCGAGGCCGCCGAGGCGCGCGCCGGGGGAGCGGTGCTGAGTACAACCTCGTTGGTCAGGGTTTCCGAGAAACCGATGCCGAAACCAACCGCGGCCGCCGCAGCCACGACCAGCAGCATCGTCGATCCAGTGTCCAAGAACGATGCCAGACCGAAACCAAACGCGGTGATCGCAGAACCAATGGTGATGACCTTCCGGATGGAGACCCGCTTGGCGACGGACGGTGAAACGAAGGTTCCGGCCATCGTCGCCACGGCCAGCGGCAGCATCCACAGGCCCGCGCTCATGGAGCTATGGCCTTTGACCAGCATGAGGTACTGCGGATAGAAGAACGTGAGCCCCAGTAGTGCGAGGGTGGCCAGCATGTTGACGGTGATCGCGGCGGCGAATCCGGGGCGCGCGAAAAGCTCCAGGTCGATCATCGGGTTGGATATACGACGCTGGCGGCGGATGAATAGCGCGATGAAAGTGATACCCGCGACTAACGCGACGACGCTCGCTACCGATGGTTGTTTGATCAGAGTTTTCAGCGCGTAGACGACCAGGAGCAGACCGGCGATGGACAGCGCAGCCGAAGGGTAATCGAATTTCTGCGGGTTCGGGTCGCGTGATTCTGGCAGCAGGTACCACGCGGCGGGCAGGAATAGCGCCATGACCGGGGCGTTAATCAAGAATACTGAGCCCCACCAGAAGTGTTCCAGCAGCAGACCGCCGAGCACCGGGCCGAGCGCGCCGCCGCCACCGAAGGCGGCTGCCCATACGGCGATGGCTAGGCGTCGTTCGTGCGCGTCGTCGAAGATGGTGCGGATTAGCCCCAGTGTCGACGGCATGAGGGTGGCCGCGGAGGCACCCAGGGCGGCGCGGGCGAGAATCAGCAGCTCCGGGTTGGGGGCGAATGCCGTCGCCAGGGAGGCCAAACCGAATGCGGGGGCGCCGATCATGAGCATGCGTTTGCGGCCGAAGCGGTCGCCGAGCGAACCTGCTAGCACCAAGAGCCCTGCCAGCAGGAAGCTATAGATGTCGATGATCCACAGCATTTGTGCGGAAGTTGGGCCGAGGCCTGCGCTGATGGCGGGCACGGCGATGCTGATGACGCTCATGTCGATGCTCAGCAGCAGCACCGGGCCGACGAGTGTGGCCAGCGCGAACCAACGTGCCGCGGGGGATTGCATCGCTGTCATGGGTTTTCAGCACCGCCTTGTGGGTTGAGATATGTGTTTTGGCCGGGTGGCCAAGTCGACTTCCGCTAGTCTGCCATAAACTTGGCCGTCTGGCCAATAGTGGGCGTGAATATACAACGTGATTTATGCGACAGCCTGCCTTATAGTTGCATAGCAGTTATCTCAAAATTTGTTGAGAAATGCTGGGAACGGCAAAACAGCAAAGAGAACACACCCCAGAATTGAAGAACAGTTACAAGGAGAGCGGCGATGGCGGAAAATGATGCCGAAGGTGCGGGCACGAAAGCCAAACGCATCCTGCGGGAGGTGACGTACCCGCACAATATTCACCCCGCGATGGTGCCGGGAGTGTCCGTGGAGGATCAAAAGATCCGCTATCGCGTCGACAAGCCCATGCTCACCGTGGTGGGCGGCTTGGTCGTGGCGTTCATCCTGTGGGGCGTGCTGGCTCCGGAGCAGGTTTTCGACGTGTCATCCACGGCGCTGGATTGGATCATGACCAACCTGGGCTGGGTGTTCACCATGATCGCCGTGGTGCTGTTCTTCATTCTGCTGGTGCTCGCGTTCTCCAAATACGGACGCATCCCGCTGGGGTTGGACGATGAGAAGCCCGAGTATTCCACGCTGTCCTGGGCAGCGATGCTGTTTGCGGCTGGTATTGGTATTGGCATTATTTTCTTCGGGCCGTATGAGCCGCTCAGCCACTATTTATCCCCGCGGCCGGGCGCGTATGAGGCCGCCAGCGAAGAAGCAATCAAGGGTGCAATGGTGCAGTCGACGCTGCACTGGGGCGCGAGTGCCTGGGCGATTTACGGAATCGTCGGCTTGTGTGTTGCCTATGTTTCTTTCCGACGCGGCCGCGTACCGCTGATGAGCTCGATCATGTTGCCGCTGCTGGGCAATAGGTCGACGGATTCGCTGCCAGCGCGCATTATTGATGGTTTGGCGATCATTGCCACGCTATTCGGTACCGCCGCCACATTGGGTATTGGATCTTTGCAGATCGCCAGCGGTTTCGAAGTGGTTTCTGGCTGGTCGACGGCGGGCAATACGGTGGCGCTGATCATCATCATGGTGCTGACCATCGCGACGATCGCATCGGCGGTCTCCGGCGTGGCCAAGGGAATTCGTGTGCTGTCGAATATCAACTTGGTGCTCTCGATCGGCATCGCAGTGTTTTTCTTTGTCGTTGGCCCGACCGCGTTTTTGATGAATGCATTGCCAGCGGTGATGATCGAGTATTTCGCATCATTTGGTGACTCGATGTCTGCGCACATGGGTGAAGGCGAAGACATGCAGGCGTTCTTGTCTGCGTGGACCACGTTCTACTGGGCGTGGTGGATTTCCTGGGCGCCATTCGTCGGGGTGTTCGTCGCCAAGATTTCGCGCGGGCGCACCATCCGCCAGTTTGTGCTGGGTGTGCTGTTTATTCCGTCGACCATCATCATGACGGCGTTTGCTGTGCTGGGAGGAACGACGATTTGGCTGCAAAACCGTGATCATTCGATCGCGCCTGATGGCACGGCAGATACGATGCCGGCACCAGAAGAGATTTTCTTTGTGGTGCTAGACCAGTTGCCTGGCGCGCACATTATTGCGCCGATCATTATCGTGGTGCTGATTATTTTCTTCGTGACGACGGCCGATTCCGCGTCGTTGGTGAACTCGCAGCTATCACAAAAAGGTAACCCTAACCCGAACCCGTGGATTACGACGTTCTGGGTTTTGTGCATGGCTGGTATTGCCGTGGTGATTTTGCTTTCGGGTGGGCAGGACGCGCTACGCGGTATGCAGAACCTGGTGGTGGTTACGGCGTTGCCGTTCGCGTTCATTTTGATTTTGATGTCAGTGGCATTGTTTAAAGAACTGCGGAATGACCCATTTACCGTGCGCCGGATTTATGGCGACCGCTTGGTGGCGAATTCGGTAAAACAAGGCGTGTCGAAATACGGCGACAACTTTGCGTTGTCGATTGAGGAATGCCCGCCGGATAGCGATTATTCTGCTGGTGGTAATTGGGATTCGCATGCCGCCGAGAATGTTGGTTGGTACACGCGCACCGACGAGCAGGGCCGCGCTATTGAATACGATTACGAGACCGGCGAGTACCTGGAAGACGTAGAGCCGTACGAAGCGACTGCACGTGCTGCACGTGGGAGAGCCGAGCAGGTTGCGGTGGACGACGGGGATGTCGCTGACGACGCTGGCGATACTGACGACGCTGGTGGCGCTGGCGAAACGGGGTCTAGAAACTCTAGCGGGTCTTAACGTCCATAGTGGTATCTGCAGGAAGCAATGCGAAGTTCATCGCCGAAAATTTTATAAACTAGCCGGTGCTCATCTGTGATTCTCCGCGACCAATAGCCCGGAAATCCCGTTGAGTGCCTTCGCCATTTTCGAGCTGTTCGATTGAAGCTAGTAGTCGGCGAGCATTAGCCGGGCTTATGGTGGCAATCTTTGTGCTCCTACAATGATGCAGGTGACTGAATCGCCGCACCTGCACCACGAACCACCCGAAGCGAAAACGACGCGTGCCCCGCAGCAAAAATCAACGATGACCCTGCCACCAGCCGGGCCCGCATGGGCTGCTGCGGTGATGGGAAGTGCCTCGCTCGCGCAGGTCGTAGAAATCTACTGGGGTGTCAGCGGTGCCGGGCACCCCGCCGCGGTGGCGTGGTATTTCATCGCGACGGCCATGCTGGTGTGGATCATCACGGGGTTTGTGCGGCACCGCAACCCGCAGTTTGTGCCCGAACACCTGCCGGCGTGGGCGATGACGGCGATGGGGATTCTTGCGTTGTCGATGGCGACGTCTGTGGTGCTCGGCTGGTGGTGGTTACACGCTGTCTACTGGCTAATTGGCACGGTGCTGGCTTTCGTGGTTTCGATTCGTTATCTGTCCCATCTAGTGCATTTGCCCAGGGCTGAGTATTCTTCGGTGAATTTCACGTGGTCATTGCCGTTGCTCGCACCGGTGGTGAACGCGGCGTCGGCGGGAATGCTCGCCCGGCATATCACCGATGCCGGTGGTAACGGCACACTATCGTTTCTTGTGCACGCTATCGGCGTAGTCGGTTTGTTGCTGGTGTTGGTGACAGCTGTGCCGTTGTTGGTGGCGATTTATAGTGGGTTAGGGCGGAAGAGACTAAAAATACCGCGGAATTTCACCACTATTTATTGGATCCCGCTCGGGTTGGTTGGTCAGGCTACGGCCGCGGCGCAGTTGTTGGGGCGCAGCGAACCGTGGGGCAGTATTGCCTACGGGTTTGGAGTGGTGACCATGGTGATCGGCATTCCCGTAGCGATTATTGCGGCCACCAACCACTGGCCACAAGTATCCCGCAATTCCATGGCGTATAACCCGACCTGGTGGTCCTGTGTGTTTCCGCTGGGAACTGTGGTCTCGGGCCTTAGCCACATGAATAACGCCAGTGGCCAAGCCGTGTGGATTGGCATCGGTAATGTGCTGTTGTTGTTGCTCATTGTGCACTGGTGCTGGGCGTTTTTCGGTGGTGTGCGGCATGTTCAGCAGAGGCGCGGCTAGTTCGAAGTGCCTGGGGCCGTGGACTAATTACTTTTGCCCTACTCGCCACTGCCGCAGACCAACCCATCCCAGCCCCAACACGACCAGCACCACGAACCCGCCGGAAGCCACCGCCGCCGCACTATAAAAATTCACAAACACTGAGGCCACAGCCAATACCCCGATCGCACCGATGCGCCCGACGACGCCGACCAGCGAGGTTATCGCGCCGATGCGTTCCACTGACGACGCCCGCCGCACCCCGAAGGCGGAATAGTTGGCAAAAACGATCAGTAAAAACGCCAGCGCCCCGTAAAACACCAGGTACACCCAGCCGTCGGCAAGATACGACAGCCACGCCAACCCCGGGAACGCCACCACGCCGGCAACCACGAGCGCGCGCCGCCGGAACAGCACCTCTGGGCGAATAAAAGACGCCCCAAACGCCATCCCAATAAACAGCAAATATAAAAACAGCAGGTGCGACTCCGCGAAGCCCTTTTCCAAGCCGACGGCCTGCCACAATTGAAAATGCAACTGTAAAAACGCCTGCGCGACCACCGCAAGCAGCAAAAACTGCCGCAACGCCGCCGAATCCCGCATCTCCTCCACGGTCGCACGCGCGTGTGATCTCAGCTCCTGCCACAGCCTGTGCGCACCGCCAATCCGTGTGGCATCACGCTTGTCGACGCTCGCCCCGGCTTCATTCTCGCCGACGCTCTCTGCGGTTTCATTCCCGCCGACGGTTGCCACCTTGTGCTGCTCCGGGATCCGGAAGAACAACGCGATCGTGACGACGGAAATCACCGTGGCTCCAACAGAAATGAAATAAATATTCGCGCCCACCGACAAATACAGCAGCGCGCCGATGGTGCTGCCGATCATCATGCCGAGGTATGCGCTTTGCCCTTCTTTGCGCACCAACCAGGAAATGCGTGATTCAACGTGATCCGGCGCAGTGGGGCCCGCGGCGCTTTGCGTATCCGGCGCACCCACCGTGCCTGCTGCTACACCCTGCCGATTCTTCGCGTTGTTGATCAGCGCGGCATCCAAGGTGCCGGATTCTAGGGCCGTCGCCAAGCCATAAATGACCCAGGCCAGCAACATTAACGGAAAGCCGTGCCCGAAGATCACTACCAGGAAGAATATGCAGAACACGAGTCGGGAAATAAAATACAGCGTGCGGCGGCTGATCATGTCTGCGATGGAGCCCGAGGGGAATTCGAAAAGCAATACCGCGACGCTAAAACCGGCCTGGACCAGCAGGATCTGCGACAGGCTTAATCCCTTGTCCAGCAGCAGCGGCGTCAAAATCGCGTGCGGGACCGTCAGCGCGAGGTTCATGAGCAACTCGGCGGCAAAAAATGGCGTGGCGACGTCGGCAAGAACGCGCAGCTGCTCCCCGGACTGCATGCGCCCCTGCTGGCTGGTTTTCGGTCGCGCCACGGTGGTCCTTATCGCTGAGTTTTGCCTATCTTGATCATCTGATTGACAAAACAATAGCACTGTGACCGGGGCAAACAAAAGTTTCTGAAAATTGGGCCGCGACATTGCTGTGATATAGATCGCGTCTAGAATGGGGTGGGTGACTACAACGCCGCACTTGCACCACGAACCGCCCGCGCCACGGCCGAAACGTGCTGCACTGAGCCTGCCGCCCGCTGGCCCCGGGTGGGCGGCGTCTGTGATGGGTACGGCGGCGCTCGCACTGGGTGTCGAATCCTACTGGGGAGCTAACGCCATGGGTCACGCAGCGGCTGTGGCCTGGTATTTCGTTGCGACGGTTCTGCTGGCTTGGGTGATTGTCGGATTTGTTCGACACCATAACCCACCATTTGTGGCAGAACACCTCCCGGCCTGGGCGATGACCGCCATGGGGGTGCTTTCGCTGTCGATGGCTACTTCGGCGGTTCTTGGCTGGTGGTGGTTGCACACCGTCTACTGGATTTTCGGTACTGTGCTCGCTTTTGTGGTGACTGTCCGGTACCTGGTTTATTTGCCGTCTGCACAGTATTCGGCGGCGAACTTCACCTGGGCGTTACCGCTGCTTGCGCCTGCGGTGGCCGGAGCCCCGGCGGGAACACTTTCCCAGCACCTCACCGATACCGGTGGTAACGGCACACTATCGTTTCTTGTGCATGCTATCGGCGTGGTGGGGCTGTTGATGCCGCTGATTACAGCGGTTCCGGTGCTGGTAGCGGTGTATATCGGCCTGGCCCGACAGAAATTAAAAATGCCGCTGAACTTCACCACCATTTATTGGATTCCCCTCGGCGTGATCGGCCAGACCACAGCCGGGGCGCAGTTGCTGGGGCGCAGCGCACCCTGGGATCATTTTGCTTACGTATCCGGTGTGGGGATTATGGTGATCGGAGTACCGATACTGCTCATCGCGGCTTCGAAACACTGGCCGCAAGTATTCCGCAATTCCATGGCATATAACCCCACCTGGTGGTCCTGCGTATTCCCGGTTGGAACGGTGGTTTCGGGTTTGAATCAACTGACCAATGCCAGCGGCCATAACGCGTGGATGATCGTCGGGACCCCAATGCTGCTCTTACTTATTGCGCACTGGTGCTGGGCGTTTTTCGGTGGCGTGCTCTATGTGCACCGGCGGCGCGGGTAGCCCAGAGATTGTCATCAGTGACTGGAAACGAAGAAAGCGGGACTACTCGTAAATGTTGCGGCGGTGGCCCATGTCGAGGACGATGATGGTTACCTGTTCGTCGTAAATATCTGCAATAACCCGGTAATCCCCGACGCGCCAGCGCCATAACCCGGACTTATCTCCCACTAGCGCTTTGCCGCGAGAGCGGGGATCGTCAAGCGCGGCCAGCTCGCGTAAATATCTGCTCACCCGGCGTTGGATCGGTTTGTCTAATTTTCGAAATGTCTTGGCAGCCTGCGGGGCAAAATTAATCTCCCAAGCCACACTCTGCCTCTAGCTCATCTAACGAAATAGTTTGCAACTTTCCTTCGCGCACAGCTTGCGCATCAGCTTGCAAGGCATAGATGTATTCCAATTCAGCAAGATGCGCTTCCAGCGCCCGACGAATATAAAAGGCCCCCGAGCGACCGGTGCGAGCAGACAGCGAATCTAGCCGACGCTTCTGCTCTGCATCAACGCGAAAACTAATTACCGATCCAGACATGTATACAAGTTTACAACTGGGGCTAGGCAACGACAACCGTCATCAATGGTTTAGCTACCATAAATAATTGTTGCCAGAAGCAATTCCTAACCCCTACTTCACATCGCGCTTCTGGTTGGCGAGAAAGCCCAAGCCACACAGCACGACCAGCCAGCCAACCAACACTGCGGCGCCAGCCCAGCCGGTGTGGATGTAGTCGTAGAAAGCGAAGCCGGTGGTCAACGAGCCAAAGGTGGTGTTAGGCAGCAGTTGGGCGACTGGGCGTAGGAATTCGTAGATCATCGCGGCAGAGGCCAGCAGTTGCTCGACGATCAGCATCCAGACGATCGGTAGCCCGACCGCCGCGATCTGTGAACGCACCAGCGCGGCCAAACCAACCGCAGCCACGGCATACAACGGGTAACCAATGAGCACAGCCCACAGGATGCTGGTGGCTCCACTGGAATCTAGGTGCAAACCAAAAACTGGCGCGACCACGAGCGATATCCCGATAGAAACCGCGAGCAACACCAGCACAAACACCCCGGTGACCAGCATTTTTGCCGCTAACCAGTTCCAACGTTGCGGTTGGGTCAAAAATGCCTGCCCGTGCATGCCGTGCGCCAGATCGCGTGAGGTCGATGCCGCAGCATAGATAATCGCGAGCATCTGAAATAGGTCCCCGGCAATCAGCAGGTCATTCCAATAAAAATCCGTCGTGGAATCCGAGGCGAACAGCCCCATCAACACGACGGGTCCAGCAATCGAACCCACCAGCAGGATCGCGTAGACCCACGTGCTGCGCAGACTCGTTAGTTTTGCAATTTCTGAGCGGACTACATTCATGGTTTAAGCGCCTTTCCGGGTGGAATATTCTTGGGCATCGGCGGTAGCAGTCAAGAAACGCTGCTCCAGGTTCTGCGATTCGGTGCGCAGACCAATAATTGGGATTTGGTGTTCGGCAGACAGCTTGCCGACGAGCCGGCGGATTTCAATTTCCTCCGTATTTTCCGGAACCTCCAGCGCCAACACACCAGCATCCCGCGTCGACACGTCCAACCCGGCTGATTGCAAACGCTGCGTGAGCTTGTCGACGTCGTCGCCACCAGCTTCCACCACCACTTTGGTGCCGCCGCGCAGGAATTCCTCCATGCTGTATTCGCCGATCATTTCACCGCGACCAATCACCACTAGGCGGTCGGCGGTCTGCTCCATCTCGGAAAGCAAATGCGAGGAAACCAACACCGCGCGGCCTTCATTAGCCAGGTGGCGGATGGTGTGCCGCATCCAGCTCACCCCTTCTGGGTCCAGGCCGTTGACTGGCTCGTCGAGGATCAGGTGTTTTGGATCACCCAACAGCGCGCTGGCCAAACCGAGGCGTTGTTTCATGCCCAGCGAGTATCCGCCGATCTTTTTGTTTGCGGCATCGGAAAGGCCCACGAGTTCCAGGCATTCGTCGACACGGGCAGCAGAGATTCCCGCACCGTAGGCCAGCACCCGCAGGTGCGCGCGCCCGCTGCGGCCCGGGTTAAACCAGGTGGCTTCCAGCAAAGCGCCGACCTGCGCGGGTTTGTTGCGCACTCGGGAAAATTCCGTGCCATCCACAAAGGCTTGCCCGCTGCTGGGCTTATCCAACCCGAGGATGCAGCGCATAGACGTCGACTTACCGGAACCGTTGGGGCCCAAAAAGCCCGTGACCGCTCCGTCGGGGACCTGGAACGTCAAATCTTTGATGGCGGTTTTCGCACCATACTTTTTGGTTAGTTGTTTAACTGTGATCATGCCACCAGTATGGCAGCAGGCGCTAGCCGTGTATATAGTGCTGCGGGTGGAAATTCAGGCCTCATACCGGAGTATGAGGTTGCGGTTTAGCCCAGCCCATGATGCACGGCATAGAGCACCGCTTGCACCCGGTCGCGCGAGTTGGTTTTCCGCAAAATGTGCGTGACGTGCGTTTTCACCGTCGGCATGGAGACGAACAGCTCCTGCGAAATTTCTTGGTTCGACAGCCCGCGGGCCATCAACTGCAAGATTTCTGTCTCGCGCGGGGTAAGCGGTTCTGTTGTAGCGTTGTCGCTTGCAGAGTTGTCGCTGGAGCGGTGCTGCTTGTCGACGCCCACACTGGCCGCGCCCCCAGCGTTGCCAGAGCGCATGCTGCGCAACAGACGGGCGGTGGCTTTCGGAGAGATGATCGCTGTGGATTCATCCACGGTACGCACTGCCTGCAGCAGATCTTCCGGTTCGCTGTCTTTCAGCAGGTATCCGCTGGCACCGGCTTCGATTGCGCCGACAATATAATCGTCGTTTTCAAACGTCGTCAAGACGATGATGCGCGTATCGGGGTGAATTTTTAAAATTTCACGGGTTGCGGTGATGCCATCGGTGTCCGGCATTTGAATATCCATCAACACCACGTCCACCGGATCATTCGCTGCCTGGTTAATAGCCACCGTGCCGTTGTCGGCTTGCCAGGCCACCGTGATGTCGTCCTGCGAATCCAGCACCATGGCAAAACCGGTGCGCACCAGCAGCTGATCGTCGGTAAGCCCGACCGTGATGGGGCGCGTCGTGTCCATGTTCATCCTTTGGCCGCTCATGTTGGAATCTCCACCGTGACGTTGAAACCGCCTTCATAATACTGCGAGTTGCCCCAGCGCGCGGTGCCGCCATGGATACGGGCGCGCTCACGCATGCCCTGCAAACCACGACCGGTAGAATCCACGGCCTCATACACACCGGTTCCTGGAGCATTGTCGACGCTCACACGCACCGACGAAGCCGCAGACCAGTCGACTTCCAGGCGCGCGTCGGTGGGCCCGGCATGCTTCATGATGTTGGTCAGTGCCTCCTGCACGATGCGATACACCGTCAATCCACGGGCAGGGTCCAACTGCCGACGGGTGCCGGTCTCGTGCCAATCGATATGCACGCCGCCGCGCCGGGCCTCGTGCAACAATTCTTCGATGCGTTCCAGGCCCGGCGACGAGGATGTCTCGCGGGTGTCGTCGTCACGCAAAACACTGAGCAACTGGCGCATTTGCGTCAATGCGTCCCGGCCGGTGTGCGAAATGGTGGTTAACGCCTGCAACGCGGCCTCGGGGTTATGGCGCGCGGCGTAGCGCCCGCCGTCGGCCTGCGCGATAACCGCGGTGAGCGAGTGGGCGACGATATCGTGCATCTCGCGGGCGATGCGGGTGCGCTCGGTGACTGCGGCGAGTTCCGCGCGGGCGTGGAGTTCTTCTAAGCGCAGGCGTCGGCGGCGGCTACGCAGCCCCAATTGCCAACACAGCGCGATGGAAAGGAGGGTGATGAAGATGAGCGCGGAATACAAAACGAAAAACTGTTGTAGGCCAAGGGTGCTATCCAGCCCGAGAATCTGGTGTAGGAAGAAATAGCTGCGCACCGTGGACAGCACCAGCGTGCCGACGGCGCCGAGCAGCAGCAACGTCACCCAGAGTTTGCGGCGCACCGGCAGGTTGGCGGCGATGAAATATGCTTGCCAACAGACCACCGCATAGCCCAGCAACGAAAACCCATTGGTGGCAACCGCCAGTACGGTCAGTGTTGCCGCCAACAGCATCAGCGCTGGCTCCGGGCGGCGGCGTTGCCACAACAAACCCACCCAGAGCACCGCGGTGATAGCTGCGGTAAGCGCACCCGGGGGCCGGGGAGTAAGACCGGGATCGAAATCAACGTCTGCGAGTGCCAGCAGCACCAGCAGAGGTGTTTGCACCAGTACTTGGCGCCACAAAGATTTATCCCGCATGAGGCTCATGCTGCCAGTTTAGAGCGGTGGCGCTAGAGCCGTGGCGCGTGCCTAGTTAGAGCCGTGGCGCGTACCTAGCGCATGAGCTCGGCGAAGCGCCGCAGGTAGTCAGCGACGAAGTCGCGGGTTTTGTCGTTGTTGAACGCACCGGCGTCGTCAAGCAAGTTCGGCGATTGTCCCAGGAAGACCTCTGGCTGGCCTGGGGTGGGCATTTCGAAGTAGGAGAGTGCCAGGCGCAGGTTCTTTTGCGAGCTGTAGCCGCCCATGCGCCCGACGGAGTGGCTGATGATGCCGGCCGGGAGGTGTTTCCAGGCGACATCTGAGTTTGGTTTGGAGCCGATGTCGATGGCGTTTTTCAGGCACGCCGGGATGGTGCGGTTGTTTTCGGAGGTCACGAACAAGATTCCGTCGGAGGCCTTGATGGTTTCACGGAATTCGGTGTAGGAGTCTGGGGTCTGCACATCGGTGACTTCTGGGTCGTCGTAATCGAAGTTGTACAACGGCAGGTGCCCAATTTCGACGATGGTGCCGGTGCAGTCTGATGGTAGTAATTCGATGGCTTGTTTGGCGATTTTGCGCGCGAATGATCCGCCGCGCAGACTGCCGACCAGCACCGTGATCTGCTTTTTCTTGCTTGCCGACGCTTTCTGTGTGGGTGATGCCTGGGTGGGAGCTTCCTGTGCGAGCGTCGTCTGTTTGGGCGCTGTTTGGGTGTTGTCAGTTGCTGGGTTGTTCATGCGCAACATCCTTCCTCTGTGCGTAGTAGGCTTGCTGATAATCAGTGGGTAGATGTAGTGAACAATTAAGTTCAGTAGCCTGAAGTCTAACAAAGTTTGTGTTGCTTAAGCCCGTTTGCAAGGAAGGAGCCTGCGATGTCGCAAGCAGTCGACAAAGAATGCGCCTGGCTGGAAGCAATTAGTGTGTTCCAACAACTACGCAAAGGTAATTACCAAGCCGGGGTGGATGCGCTCTGCCCGCCCAAGGGTGCAGGTGTCAAGGGGGAAGGTGTAGAAGGTACAGGTGTCGAGGGGGCAAAGCTCGCTGGGCAGAGTGAGTACTCTCAAAACGAACAGCAAGAAATAGCCCACGGCCTTATGCGGATGTTGGCGATCTTGTTGCGTGGAGAAGACCAGCAAAAACTTGATGATTTCGTGGATGTTGCGCTGGGGATGGCGCCGCCACCGCGGAGTTAATAGGTTAATCGGGTGGTCTCACCCCGCCGCGGTGCTGATAAGACATTCCATCGCCGGTGATCATGCGTTTGGTGCGTTTTTTACAAATAGGCCCGCTGAAAGTGGCCTTTTTCGTTCACTATTTGTAAAAAAGACACAATACGCTGGTCGGGCCCCGGCCGGGCACACTTTTGTCGCATATCCCGCATGTCCCCATATCCCTCGCATAACCCGTCGTTGAGGGTTAAGCGACAAAAGGGGATGCGGACGTTTTGTTAGACACTTTTAACCTCACGCTACCGCAGCCATGCGATAACGTGTGATACTCATACCTGGGGATGCCCGCAAGTCGTGGACACGTTGTTAAGCTGCTTAGGGGTTAAGCAGCGGCTTTCTTATTACCATTTTGATCAGCGAGCTGGGCTTCGAAATCGACGGGGCTTACCATCCCGATGGCTGAGTGGCGACGGCGCCGGTTGTAGACAATCTCAATCCAGCGGGCCACCGCCTTCCCGGCTTCGTCACGGGTTCGCCATTTCCTCCGGTCATAGAATTCGGTCTTCAATGTCGACCAGAACGACTCGGCCATCGCATTGTCAAAGCAGACACCAGTACGGCCGACCGATTGAGCAATACCTAGTTCTTGACAGACCTGCCACAACTTTTCGCTCGTAAACTGAGTGCCGCGATCCGCATGGAAAACCAGCCCCTCAGGCACATCACCACGCAGGGTGTAAGCCATGCGTAATGCGCGTTCAACCAGGTGAGTATCCTGCACGCTATCCATAGACCAGCCTAGGACTCGGCGGGAGTGTCCATCGCGGATAACGCATAGGTACAGCCATCCTTCTCCGGTGCGTAGATAGGTAATATCTGACATCCACACCCGGTTGAGCTGCCCTTGATCAAATAATCTTTTCACCAGGTCTACAAGCGTGGACTTCCGCCTGGATTGAATCGTCGTTACGGGAACAAACACCCTGGGCGAGATGCCCTCAATACCCATCATCCGCATGCGTTTGGCCACGGTTTTGCGATTCACATAGACCCCATCCTCAGCGAGTTCTGCAGTAATCCGTGGGGCACCGTAGACTTCGTCAGAATCCTCCCAGATGTCATGAATACGCTTGTCCAACTGGTCGAGGAATCTCTGACGGCTATCATCGCCGCGCAGTCGGCTGGCTTGAACCTGCACCCATTTATAGTACCCAGAGCGAGAAACCTCTAATAACCTGCTCATTCGTTTTATGCTGTAGTTCGCCTTCTCCTGCTGCATTAGCTCAAATTTTTCCGATCGCGTTGCGACGCCACGAAGAAGGCGGTGGCTTGTGACAAGAACTCATTATCCATCTTGGCCTCAGCTAGCTCACGACGTAAACGTGCATTTTCGGCTCGTATATCGGCATCACTGCGGCCATCTACCGAGCCTTGGCGTTCCCGCTCGAGTTTGACCCA
>NZ_AQXC01000002.1 GCF_000375525.1 Corynebacterium propinquum DSM 44285 | reverse complement strand
GTTAAGCACGCCGCCAGCGTTCGTCCTGAGCCAGGATCAAACTCTCCATAAAAAATCAGAAAAAGAGTCTGATAACCTAGTCAAAAACTACAAAAGAAAAATCAAAGAGCAACACTTACTCAAAAACGATTAATCAAATGCAGAAAATAAAGGATCCACATCCCACTAATCAAGTAAGTATCAAAAATAATAAGTACATTGACACGCTATTGAGTTCTCACACAACACCACCACCCTGCTACTCAACACCTGTTATCAACCAAGCGCCTTTCAGCAAAGCAGCNAGACCGACTTTACACACCAAGTNACTTGAACACAAACCAGAACACTGTGTNGTTNATCACAACACCGCGAACCAGACTGCCACACAAGCAACCAGCGAAACCCACCCACAACAACCACCAACCACACAGTCAGCANCCACCAAAGGCAAGCATCGGCCCTATAAAATTATCATCCATCCCCGCCAGACAAACAAAGCACAACAACCACCAGAAACAACATCCTGTGAAGTTATTTTCTCTGTCAGCCCCTCGCGGCGACTTGGATTAATTTACACACGTTATAGATTGTTCACAAATCGCCAGGTTAATGGGCAAAAACTGCGAGTTACAAACGCTCTATAACTCGAGTTAAACGGCTACCTTAGCGCCTGCGAAATTCTTCTTCCCGCGGCGCAGTACTAACCAACTTCCGTGCAATAGATCGTCTGCCGAAGGCTCCCATTCCGCGGATTCGATGCGCTCGTTGTTCACGTAGGCACCTCCCTCTTTGATGGTGCGGCGAGCAGCGCCCTTGGAATCAACCAAACTGGAAGCTACCAAGAGGTCGACGATCGTTCGCGGATCCGCGACGCCAATCTCCGCAACCGTCGTTTCTTGCAACGCCCCCTGCAAGGTGGCCTCATCCAGCTCCGCCAAGTCAGCCCGACCGAACAAAGCTTGCGATGCCAGTTGCACCGCCTCGCGGGCTTTCACACCATGGACCAGATCGGTCATTTCTTCCGCCAAACGTCGCTGGGCAGCCCGCTTGTGCGGTTCTTCTGCTACGGCACGCTCATACGCTGCAATTTCTTCTTGGGAGAGGAACGTAAACATCTTCAGATAACGCACAACGTCGGCATCGCCGGAGTTCACAAAGTACTGATACCACGCGTATGGGCTGGTCTTTTCTGGATCCAGCCACAACTTTCCGCCGCCGGTCGATTTGCCGAATTTCTTGCCGTTCGCGTCAGTCACCAATGGCACGGTCAACGCGTGGGTTTTAGCACCAGAAACGCGCCGGTTCAGATCGACGCCAGAGATAATATTTCCCCATTGATCCGAACCACCGATTTGTAAGACCACATCGTGCTCCTTATTCAAGTGCACGAAGTCATTGGCTTGCAGCAACATATAGGAAAACTCGGTATAGGAAATCCCGTCAGATTCCAGACGCCGCTTGACGGTATCGCGATCCAACATCGTGTTCAGGGAAAAGTTTTTCCCGACATCACGCAAGAATTGGACAATAGACATCCCCATCGTCCAATCAGCGTTATTGACCAGGGTGGCGGCATTGTCACCGGTAAAGTCAATGAATTGGCGCAGCTGCTTTTTAATAGCAGCGACATTCGCTTCTAGTTCTTCTTCGCTCAACATGGAGCGCTCCCCCACGTCACGCGGGTCACCAATAAACCCAGTGGCGCCACCAGCCAGCGCGAACGGTTTGTGTCCAGCTTCCTGGAAACGACGCAACATAATCATCGGCACCAGGTGCCCAGCATGCAAAGAATCCCCGGTTGGATCAAACCCGCAATACAGCGCGATGGGCTTCGACGTCGCCTCACGCAACTCATCGAGATCGGTGGACTGGTTAATCAGCCCGCGCCATTGCAGCTCATCAACGATATTGTTCATGGTTAGTTCTCTCCTTGGCAATCATTTGACCATTCCATCGCTTCTTCTGCGAGTAAGACGGGCACGCCGTCGTCGATACGGTAGGCAATGCCTTTCCGCTCGTTAACCAGAACGTTATCTGCTTCGCGATAGCTCAATGGGCCCTTGTCTTGTGGACAGGCCAAAATTTCCAATAACCGGGGATCAAGGCTCATGCGGCTAGCTTATCGCTTTGCTTTATCCGCGACAGTGATCGAGGCCCAATCCCGAAACTCGGCCGCTGCTTTTTCCACAGATTCGCGCTGCTCGTCGACACGCTCACCAGCGGTTCCGCCACGGGTGGCCCGCGATGCGACTGCTCCATCAATGGTCAGAACATCGCGTACCTCTGGGGTCAATCGCTTGTCGACGCTTGCCAGCTGCTCGTCAGTGAGATCAACCAGATCGACACCCGATTCTTCAGCCAAGCGGACACACGAGCCAGATGCTTCGTGGGCCTCACGGAACGGCACTCCTTGGCGCACCATCCATTCCGCCAGATCTGTAGCCAACGTGAATCCACGCGGTGCAAGTTCCCGCATCCGGTCTTCGTGGAAAACCAAGGTGGAAACCAACCCAGTCATCGCAGGCAACACCAGGTTGAGTTGCGCGAAGCCGTCGACAAGCGGCTCTTTGTCTTCTTGCAGATCCCGGTTATACGCCAAGGGCAAGGCTTTGCACGTTGACAACAGCCCGGTCAGGTTGCCAATCAAGCGACCAGTCTTACCGCGCTGCAACTCTGGAATATCCGGGTTCTTTTTCTGCGGCATGATCGATGATCCCGTGGACCACTCGTCGCTGAGCGTGACGTATCCGAACTCTGGGGTCGACCAAGCGATGATCTCTTCCGATAAGCGAGACATGTCGACGGAGATCTGTGCCAATACGAATGCGGTCTCAGTGGCGAAATCACGGGACGAGGTGCCATCCAGCGAGTTTTCCGCGGAGCTATCGAAGCCCAATTCCTCGGCGATCGCTTCTGGGTCCAGCTGCAACGACGAGCCCGCCAAGGCCCCGGAACCATAAGGCGAAACCGCCAATCGCTTATCCAAATCACGGAGACGATCAAGATCTCGCAGCAACGGTTGTGCGTGTGCCAGCAGACCGTGCGCCAACAAAATTGGCTGAGCTGCCTGGAAGTGAGTCTTGCCCGGCATGATCACACGAGGGTGTGCTTTTGCCTGCGCCGCCAGCGCGTCAATAAGATCCACCAATTGCGTGGCAACATCACGAATGGCATCACGGACCCACATCCGGAATAGCGTGGCAACTTGGTCGTTGCGGGAACGGCCTGCGCGCAAGCGGCCACCCAGTTCCTTGCCAACACGATCGATCAGGCCACGTTCCATGGCACCGTGGACATCTTCATCGCCTGGATCTGGGGTGAATTCACCGGATTCAACGTCGCGACCAAGCTGATCCAGGCCGTTGAGCATCGATTCCAGATCCTCATCCGACAGCAATCCTGCCTTGTGCAATACACGGGCGTGTGCTTTGGAAGCCAACACATCGTAGGGTGCCAACACCCAGTCAAAATGCGTCGACACAGACAGCGCAGCCATGGCATCGGACGGGCCGCCCGAAAAGCGGCCGCCCCACAGTGCGCCTTCGTTCGTAGAATGCGCCTGAATTCCAGCCATTAGTTATTTGCCTCGCGATCACGCTTATTGGAAATCTGAGTGGACAGGCCGTGCAACTGAACGAAGCCTTTCGCGGCGGTTTGGTCGAAGGTATCGCCGGTGTCGTAGGTAGCCAGGTTGAAGTCATACAGCGACTGGTTCGAGCGACGACCGTTGACGATGATGTTTCCGGCGTGCAGTACCAAACGGATATCGCCGGTGACGTGCTCCTGCGTCGACTGGATGAAAGCATCCAGCGACTTCTTCAGCGGGCTGAACCACAGGCCGTCGTAGACTTCCTCAGACCAGCGAGCATCAATGCTGCGTTTGTACCGAGCAACCTCGCGCTCCAGGCAAACATCTTCAATGGCCTCGTGGGCCTTGATCAACACCATCGCGCCTGGGGCTTCGTAGACTTCGCGGGATTTAATGCCCACCAAACGGTCTTCCACCATGTCCAGACGGCCCACACCCTGTGCGCCTGCACGACGGTTAAGTTCTTCAATAATCTCTAGCGGCGAAAGCTTCTTGCCGTCGACAGCGACTGGGCGCCCGGCTTCGAAAGAGATGATGACCTCATCCGGGGCATTGCCCAGCGCTGGGTCCTCGGTGTAGGCGTAGAGATCCTTTGTTGGAGGGTTCCACAGATCTTCCAAGAAACCAGTTTCGACAGCGCGGCCCCAGACGTTTTGGTCGATCGAGAATGGCGATTTCTCCGACTGCTCGATAGGCAAATCGATCTCGTTGGCGAACTCGATGGCTTTGTCACGAGTCCAGGCGTAGTCACGCGCAGGTGCGATGATGTCCAGGGTTGGATCCAAAGCGCGGAAAGAGACTTCGAAACGGACCTGGTCATTGCCCTTACCGGTGCATCCGTGGGAGACATGTGTGCCGCCGTGCTCCTGGGCAGCCTGTACCAGGTGCTTGACGATCAGCGGACGCGAAATCGCAGACACCAGTGGGTACTGCTTCATATACATGCCGTTAGCCTGCACCGTCGGCAAGCAATATTCTTCGGCAAATTCGTCGCGGGCGTCAACGACGATGGACTCGACAGCGCCGCAATCCAATGCACGCTGACGAACCGATTCCATGTCTTCACCGCCCTGTCCCAGGTCCAGAGCAACGGCGACGACTTCACCTTCCGTCTGACGTGCCAGGTATGGAATAGCTACCGAGGTGTCCAAACCTCCGGAATACGCAAGTACGATGCGGTTTTTCATGTTCGTTCCTTTACTGTTGTTTGTTGCTTTCGGTTGTTCCGGGCGCTATCGACGGGAAGCGTGCCCCGCCGTTGGTACGGAGCCAACACCGTCCGGAATCAGTGTAGAAGCCCGCCATTGTTTAACAATGTTCGGGGTTTAGGGTCTTTTTCGAACTGGGGTTACTCGGGGGTTACTCGGGCCCAATTTTCGCTGCCCCATCCGCCAAGGAGTCGATGAGTTCTTTTCCAGTGAGCGGATCACGTGCAAGTACAAAGACGGTGTCATCACCAGCAATCGTGCCGACGATGTCAGAAATACCCACTCGGTCAATGAAACTCGCAAGGTAGGGCGCGGCACCGGGTGGGGTGCGCAGCACCGCAGTGTTCGCCGAGTGATCAGCGGCAACCACGAGATCGGCCATCATTTTGCGGAGTTTATCCCGCGGCCCAGACGCAGACGGTACTTGTAGTGATTCAGCATCACCGACCGCATAGAAGCTGCGCCCATCTGTGGGTTTGATCTTCCGAGCGCCGAGCTCGTCGAGGTCTCGAGACAGCGTGGCCTGGGTGGTTTCGAAGCCTTCGGCCAACAAGAGCTTGGATAGTTGCGCCTGCGAATAAATGCGCGTCTGTTCCAGCAATTCCACGATTCGCGCTTGGCGCCCGGTACGGGAATAGGTGTGTGTCATAGCATCCTCGCTTTCGCTACTGGATTACCAGAGGCTATGCCCAGCAACCACACGAGCACGGCCTTTTGTGCATGCAGACGGTTTTCTGCCTCATCAAAAACACGTGAAGCTGGGCCATCGATGACTTCGGCGGTGACTTCGTTACCACGGTATGCCGGAAGGCAGTGGAGGAAAATCGCGTTGTCTGCTGCCTTGTCCATGATTTCTTGCGTCACCCGATACGGCACGAATGGCGTGGTGCGATCTTTACCGTCGTCTTCTTGCCCCATGGACACCCAAGTATCAGTGATCACAACTTCCGCGCCCGCCACATCTGCTGGATCCGCACTCACGGTCACGCGGCCCCCGGTAATTTTTGCTTGCCGACGAGCACGATCAACGAATTTCACCTGCGGTTGAAAATCTTCGGGTGAAATGATCCAGACATTCATACCAGCCATCGCCAGGCCCAGCATGTATGAGTTAGCCATGTTCTGGTCGCCGTCACCCAGGTAGGCAACCTTCCTGCCGGATAATCCTGCCACTCCTTTGTCTGGGCAGAGGGATTCCACCATGGTCTGCAGGTCTGCCAAGATTTGGCATGGGTGGAAATCATCCGAAAGCGCGTTGATGACAGGCACGGTGGCGTGTGCCGCCATATCTTCCAAGCCTGCTTGCTCGTATGTCCGCCAGGCGATTGCTTCGACATAGCGCGAGAGCACCCGCGCAGTATCGGCAACTGATTCGCCTTTGCCCATCTGGGAGGCGCCGGCCTCAGTGACGATGGCACTTCCTCCCAGCTGAGCGATTCCGGCATCGAAAGAAAAACGAGTACGAGTCGAAGTCTTATCGAAGACGACGGCGACACTGCGGCCGCCGGACAATGGGCGGTGGCTCAGCGGGTCCGCTTTCAATTCGGCAGCGAGAGCAAGAATTTCTTTTTGCTCAGCGGGAGTAATCGAATCATCCGCCAATAAATGGCGAAGCTGTGAAGATTGTGCTTGCGATGTCATAAAAGTCCTTAATCGAGTATTTCTTGCAGAATTGTTACGCATTCATCGACGTGGCGTCGTTCGATAATCAGCGGCGGAGTCAAGCGTACAACCTTGTCACTGGGAGCGTTAAGGATCAGGCCGCGCTCGAGACCCGCAGCGACGACCTCTTTCGCGTCCGCTGACTCGAGCACCACTCCGAGCATCAACCCGGTGCCGCGAACTTCCGAGACCCCGGAAATCTGCTGCAGCTGGCCGCGAAGATACGCACCAATTTCACGTACATGCTGCAAGAATTTTTCATCCAGAGTGTTAAGCACCGTGCGGGCCGCTGCCAAAACCACGGGATTTCCACCAAACGTGGTGCCGTGTTGGCCAGGCTGGAGGTATTGTGCAGCTGCGCCGCGAGCAAGCACTGCCCCCATCGGCAGACCACCACCGAGGCCTTTGGCCATGGTGACGACGTCTGGCACCACTCCGGCGTACTCGTGGGCGAAGAATTTTCCGGTTCGCCCTACCCCGGTTTGTACCTCATCAGCGACCATGAGAATGCCATAGTCATCGCACAACTGGCGCACTGCAGCCAGGAAACCTTCCGGCGCAGGTATAACTCCAGTTTCGCCCTGAATCGGCTCGGCGAAAATTGCGGCAATACCGTCGGGATCTTCTTCAACGATTTCGCGCAATTTTTGCACGTCGCCGTAGGGGTAGAAGTCCACACCACCTGGCAGGGGTTCAAATGGGGCCCGCTTTTCTGGTTGTCCCGTCAGCGCGAGTGCTCCCATAGTGCGCCCATGAAACCCGGCCTCTGCGGCCAAGACCCGGCCACGACCTGTCAGGCGGGCAATCTTGAACGCAGCCTCATTCGCTTCCGCCCCGGAATTGCAGAAAAACACCCGAGCGCTGTCGTCGCTGCCACCAGCGAAGCGTTGTTTCAGCGCGGTTGCGACCTCGATTGAATGCGGGGTGGCGAAGATATTTGAGGTATGCCCCAGTGTGGCGATCTGCGTGCTGACTGCCTCGACAATATCCGGGTGCGCTTGCCCTAAAGCATTAACCGCGATGCCAGCTAGCATGTCAAGATAACGCTTGCCCTCAGTATCGGTGAGATACATACCTTGCCCACCGGTTAAGCTGATAGCGGGGGTACCGTAATTATTCATCAGTGCACTAGACCAATCGTTTGCTGTTTTCTGCATCATGCGTGATCATCCTTTCGCAGCACGGTTCCGCCGGGATAATCCGTGCTTCGGTGATTATTTGGCAACACCATGGTGCCCACACCGCCTTCGGTGAGCAGCTCCAGTACCACGGAGTGCGCTTCCCTACCGTCGATGACGTGGGCTGCATTAACACCGCCACGAACTGCATTCAGGCAGGCTTCCATTTTCGGGATCATGCCGCTATCCAGCCCCGGTAGCAAGGCGTCGAGTTCATCAACTTCAATGGTGGAAACCAGCGAGTCGCGGTCCGGCCAGTCTTTGTAGAGCCCTTCCACATTGGTCAGCACCAGCAAGCGCTCCGCGCCAATCGCGGAAGCTAGTGCGCCAGCAGCAATATCGGCATTAATGTTGTAAACCTCGCCGTCGTGATCCGGCGCGATTGTGGAAACCACAGGAATGCGCCCGGCAGCAATAATGTCCATCAAGGCTTCCGGATTGACGCTAACGATATCGCCGACGTGCCCAATATCTACTTGTTCACCCTCGATATCCAGGTAGCGCTTTTCTGCGGTAAACAGCCCAGCGTCTTCACCAGAGGTTCCCACCGCATACGGCCCGTGCGAGTTGATAAGACCCACCAAGTCACGGCCAACTTGCCCAAACAGCACCATGCGTACGACGTCCATGACTTCTGGAGTAGTAACCCGAAAGCCGCCCTTAAACTCGCCTTCAAGGCCGAGACGCTCTAACATCTCCGAAATCTGCGGTCCACCACCGTGGACGACGACGGGGCGAGCCCCGATTGTCCGTAGCAACACCATGTCTTTCGCGAACGCTGCTTTTAGCTCGTCATCCACCATGGCATTGCCGCCATACTTGACGACGACGATCTTGCCGCGGAGGTGTTGTAGCCATGGCAATGCTTCAGACAGCACTGCTGCTCGGTCGCGGTTACTCAGGTGTTCCAACATTGCCACCGGCTCCTTATTTCCTAGTTTCTGTCTTGGGCATGCGTTATGAGCTGTATGCCGAATTAATTTCGACGTAGTCATGGGATAGATCAGTGGTGCGCACGAAAGCGCTACCCGGGCCACCGGTGCCAAGATCTACTCGGACGTCGATATCAGCCCCGGTCAAGTCGACCTCGCGTGCAGCCGGGGTACCAGTGGTGGCTTTACAGACCGCATGGTTATTGAAATAGACGCTGATGTTATCCGGATCCATGTCCGCATCAGCCATACCGACGGCGGCCAAAACGCGACCCCAGTTGGGGTCTGAACCGAACATGGCGCATTTGAAGAGGTTATCGCGGCCCAACGTGCGAGCGGCATTAAGCGCCTGCGCATCATTCGTGGTGCCTTCGACAGTGATTTTCACCCGCTTGGTGACGCCTTCAGCATCCGCTTGCAACTGGTCTGCCAAGTCAGCACAGGCCGCGAGAACCGCATCATTCAACGCTTCTTGCGTGGCAGTTTCACCGGATGCCCCGTTGGCCATCAGTACCACGGTGTCGTTCGTGGAAGTCGATCCATCCACATCGAGGGTGTCAAAAGTTAGCGCCGTTGCTTTCTGCAACGCGATAGCGAGTTGTTCTGGAGTGGCGGACAGGTCCGTCGTCAAGCACACCAACATGGTGGCCAGCGATGGTGCCATCATGCCGACGCCTTTGCCCATTCCACCGAGGCTCCACCCATCGCCATTCACCAGGGTTTGTTTCACCGTGGTATCGGTGGTCATGATCGCTCGTGCTGCACCCTCGCCATGCTCTGGGGTATCTCCTAATACATCAGGTAGCTTTTCGATACCAGCGGACACGTTGTCCATCGGCATCGGCTCGCCAATCAACCCGGTGGAACAGACAGCGACGTGATTGGGGTCGAAATTCAGCAATTGCGCGAGTTCAGCCTGCATTTGCTGCGCGTCGCGAAGCCCCAGTGCACCATTGCACGCGTTGGCGTTGCCGGCGTTATACAGCACTGCGCGCAACTGACCGTCGGCAAGAGCTTCGCGCGAGACCTTGACCGGCGCAGCCACCACGCGGTTCCGAGTAAAAACTCCTGCCGCGGAAAATTCAGGGCCATCATTGACAACGAGCGCTAGGTCAGTCTTGCCGGAGGGCTTAATTCCCGCTTTGACACTCGCCGCCCGAAACCCCTGCGGCACGGTAACCCCGCGGGCACGATGGGCAGACTGCGTATTCGCGGCTGCCTGTGTCGTGGAGTTGTCTGCGCTGATCTCTGGGTTGGTCATAGGAAATCCTCGTAGTTATGTTGGCTAAAACGTTTATCTCGGCGAATGTACGGTCTGTCCTCTTCGGTTTACGGCGCCAAACCTGGATGAGTCAGCCCGGCGGCTTCCTCGAATCCCACCATCAGGTTCATGCATTGCACGGCCGCTCCGCCGGTACCTTTGGTCAAGTTGTCGAGTACTGCGGTGATCAACAAAGTGTTGGTTGCTTCGTAGACCTCGGCCTGTATCTGGCATGTGTTTGCGCCAATAACATGTTGCGTTTCCGGCTGCTGACCTGCAGGGAGTACCTGAATGAATGGCTCATCGCGATAGAAATCATGAAAGATATCGGTGATTTCCTCTTGCGACAACGGTGTCGCAAGTTGTGCGGTAGCCGTGGTCAAAATTCCGCGGGTGGTTGGTGCCAGCACCGGCGTGAAGTTGATGCGGTAGTTCTGCTCACGGATTTCGCGGAGGTTTTGCACCACTTCTGGGTTGTGGCGGTGCTTGCCGGAGGTGTTATAAGCACGCAGGTTGCCAGCGGTTTCGGACCCCAGCAGTGGGACCGCTGCCTTTTTACCAGCGCCGGACGTACCGGTAATCGAAACAATATTGATTGCTGGTTCGATTACTGCTGCCGCTACGGCGGGCAACAAAGCAAGCGTCATTCCCGTGGGAAAACACCCAGGAACAGCTACCTTGTTTGCTGCTGCAATTTCAGCGCGATGCCCTGGCATTTCTGGAATACCATACGGCCACTGGCCCGCATATTCCCCGCCATAATACGCATCCCAGTCCGCTTTCTTCTGCAGCCGGAAATCAGCCGCGCAGTCAATAATTTTGGTGTCGTCTGGCAGCTGTTTCGCCAATTCTGCAGAGTGCCCGTGCGGCAGACCTAAGAAAACAACATCGTGACCGGACAGCACCTCGGCTGTGGTGTCTTCAATCATACGATCGCGAAGCTGCGGCAGATGCGGCATCTGCTGTGAAACCGGCTCACCGGCGTGCGAGTGGCCGGTCAGCGCGCCGATTCGCAGGTCGCCGCTGTGGTAACGCGGATGGTTCAGCAACAGGCGGAGAATCTCACCGCCTGCATAACCGGTGGCTCCTGCTACAGCAACTGAAATCGTCATAGCGCCACCCTAGCAAACTTTATGCAACAAAATGCAAATTATTCATTCATGAATGTTTACCAGCCCCGACTTCGCGGAAAATCGTGGCACAACCTCCCTTGGGCGTACAGTGGTGTGCATACCGTAATTCACATCACCCAAAGGAGTGACCCATGTCTAGCACTGGTTCGATTTCCGCTTCACCCGACGGCTTATTGATGGCCCTCGTCCAATACCGCGTCCCCATTGTTGAAAAACCCGAAGACGTACAGAACAACGTTGACGAAATTTGCCGCCGTGTCGCTTCCACCAAGGCGGGCTATCCGGACCTTGACTTGATTGTGTTCCCGGAATATTCCTCTTCCGGCCTGAATACCGCAATCTGGTCCTACGATGAATTCCTCATTGCGGTTGATTCTCCCGAGGTCGACAAATTCCGCAAGGCGTGCAAAGACAACGACATCTGGGGCGTGTTCTCCATCATGGAACCGCACCACGAAGAGGGAAAGCCACCGTTTAATACCGCGATCATCATCGACAACAACGGTAATCTCGCACTCCATTATCGTAAGCTCCAGCCATGGACCCCTATTGAACCGTGGTCCCCAGGCGACCTCGGAATGCCGGTATGCGACGGACCCAAAGGATCCAAGCTTGCCGTCAATATCTGCCACGACGGCATGTTCCCGGAACTGGCCCGGGAAGCAGCATACAAAGGTGCAAACGTCTACATCCGCATTTCTGGCTACAGCACGCAAGTGCAGGACCAGTGGATCATGACCAACAAGACGAATGCGTTCCAGAACCTCATGTTCACCGCGTCCGTCAACTTGGCAGGGTATGACAATGTCTTCTACTACTTCGGCGAAGGCAATGTGTGCAACTACGACGGAAACCTCATCGCGGAAGGTCACCGTAACCCAGACGAGATTGTCACCGCCGAGATCTTCCCGGCGCTTGCCGATAAGGCTCGCATCAACTGGGGCCTAGAAAACAACATCTTCAACTTGGGCAATCGCGGCTACGTTGCAGTACCAGGCGGCGCGACCGAAAACTACCTCACCTGGATCGATGATCTTGCCAAAGGCCAGTACAAAGTGCCATGGGCGGATGAGGTCCGAATCAAGGACGGCTGGAAATACTATCCTGATGGTCCACAGCTCGGACCGTTGCCGGACAAGTTCAAGAAGTAAAATTTCTCAGAGTCCCCAACAATCAAGCAATCAGGAAGCTGATTGCTCCCCGCGGCCAGCACGACGCCATTCCAATGTCGTGCTGGTCGTTTTTCTTGCCGACGTCCCCTACAGCGGTACCCCTACTGGGGTTTGCTCCACCTCACACCACTCCGATAGGTCCCCACATCGATAAATTCTTCGCAACAGTTATTCTCGCAACGGCCTTCTCTTCGCACTAGTCGTAATGTGGGCAACAACTTCTGTTCAACAATGTTGGTTGTTTTTATAACCTCAGTCACTTATTCTAATAACACTTGGGCGTAGCCCGTGTCACATTTGCCACATGTGATGCTGCCAGGTACTTAGGCCTGCGATGCATTGCATTCCACTGAACAGAAGGTGAGAAAGTCATATGTCAGAGCAAACTCCCCAGCCGCATGGCGGCGCAATGGGGCCGACAACAAATGGAAGGCGTGAATCCTATCTTGATGAAGATCAAGGCCTGTCCAAAGGAATGGGTCAACGCCAGTTGCAAATGATTGCCATTGGTTCCGCGATCGGTACCGGTTTGCTCTTAGGTACCGGTAGCCGTCTGGAACAGGCCGGCCCATTCCTGGCTGTTTTGTACCTGGTCTGTGGTTTCTTTGGCTACATCATCCTGCGTGGCCTTGGCGAGCTCATCGTTTACCGCCCGTCATCGGGGTCTTTCGTTTCTTATGCTCGTGAGTTCTACGGCGAAAAGGCAGCCTTCGTTACCGGATGGTTGTACTGGGGTAACTGGGCAATGACCATCATCGCAGACTCCACCGCCGTAGCTCTCTATATATTGTGGTTCGACCGTTACACCTCAATTCTGGATGCGATCCCACAATGGGCGCTAGCCCTCGGGGTGGTGGTCTTCATTCTGGGCTTCAACATGCTTTCGGTGAAGATCTTCGGTGAACTGGAATACTGGTTCTCTCTGATCAAGATTCTCGGACTGTTAGTCTTCATGGCACTGGGTATTTGGGTGGTACTCACTGGCCACCCACAGGGTTATGACACTGGTTTCCAACTGATCAGCGAAGGTGGCGGCTGGCTTCCGAACGGCCTGCTTCCTGCAATCGTCGTCATCCAGGGCGTGGTTTTCGCCTACGCCGGTATCGAATTGGTCGGCACCACCTCGGGTGAGACCAAAAACGTCGAAAAGATCATCCCGAAGGCCGTCAACGCGGTGTTGTTCCGCATCATCTTCTTCTACTTCGGTTCCGTACTACTGCTCACGCTGGTTCTGCCGCACACCGAATACATTGCAGGTGTGTCACCATTCGTGACCTTCTTTGATTCCTTTGGCATCGGCGTCGCTGCACCCATCTTCCAATTGGTGCTGATTACCGCAGCTTTGTCTTCCTTGAACGCAGGCCTGTACTCCACCGGCCGCGTGATGTACAACATGTCGATTTCCGGTTCTGGTCCAAAATTCGGCAAGGCACTATCCAAAGACGGCGTGCCGTATGGCGGAATCTTGCTCGCGGGCGCAATCGCATTCGCTGGTGTGTTCTTGAACTTCGTGGTTCCAGAAATGGCCTTTGAGATCGTACTGAACCTGGCAGCACTGGGCACCATGGCCAGCTGGGCGGCGATCAGCATGGCGCACTGGAAGTTCGTCAAACTGTCGAAGACTGGAGAATACGAACGCTCTAGTTATGCGAGCCCATTTAACGGGTGGGGCGATATCGCAGTTGTGATCTTCATCGGAGTTGTCATCATTCTCATGGCCTTCGACTGGCCGGTGGGAACTTATACCTTGGCCGCTTCTCTCCTGCTCATCCCGATGTTCTGGATTGGCTGGAAGGCATGTAAACCAGAAGTAATGGCACAGCTGGAAGCTCGTCAATCGCGCATGAAAGCGTACAATCAGGGGAGCAACAGCCAGGAATCTGGCGAGTAAATAAAGTTCACAACGGATCTTCCGGCTTGAACTCAGTGACACACAAGTAGTCACGTCGGAACCGATTCGAAACAACAAACTCAGTACGAAAGGAGACCACACACTCATGGTCAAATTTGTAGATGTCGACAACATGGCACGCTGGATCCAGCGCGAAGGTGTCGAAAAGATCATCACCGGTATGGTCAGCTATTTGGAGAAGGATTACTCCGAGTGGGAGCGTTTCGACCTCATCCCTCGCGTTGCTAGCCACACCCCATTCGGCGTCATCGAGCTGATGCCAACATCGAACGGCGAAGAGTACTCCTTCAAGTACGTTAACGGCCACCCATCCAACCCGGCACGTGGTTTCCAGACTGTGACCGCGTACGGCATGCTAGCCGACGTCGACAATGGTTACCCAACCTTCTTGTCGGAAATGACGCTGCTGACTGCACTGCGCACCGCAGCGGTATCTTCCATGGTGGCCAAGAAGCTAGCGCGCCCAGATTCCAAGACCATGGCCATGATCGGTGCCGGTTCACAGGCTGAATTCCAAGCACTCGGCTTCCGCGGCAACTTGGGCATCGAAGACATCCGTATCTACGACGTAGACCCCGAGGCTTTAGAGAAGGTTCGCCGCAACCTGGAACCTCTGGGCTTCAACATCACTGTCTGCTCCACCACCGAAGAAGCCGTCGAGGGTGCAGACATCATTACCACATGCACCGCGGATAAGGCACAGAACCAGATTCTGGGCACCCAGCACGTCAAGCCGGGCGTACACATCAACGCCGTTGGCGGCGACTGCCCTGGCAAGACCGAGTTGGTTGAAGGCATCCTGGATATGTCCACCGTCTTCGTCGAACTGCCTGAGCAGACCCGCATCGAAGGTGAGATCCAGCAGAAGCCAGACGACTACGAGGTAGTTGAGTTCTGGAAGGTCATCACCGGCAAGGAAAAGGGTCGTTCCTCGGATGAAGAGATTACCTTGTTCGATTCCGTTGGTTTCGCCATCAACGATTTCTCTGCTCTGCGTTACCTCCGCGATGATGTGGCCGGTACCGAGCTTGAGACCGACATTGACTTGATCGCCAACCCCGAAGACCCAAAGGATCTCTTCTCGCTGGTCGCAGAAGTTCCTTCCCTGGTCTAAAAATTAGGTGCAGCCATAGGCTGCCCAATCACGAGAGCACCTAACGTGAACGCGCACTACCAATCCTGGTAGTGCGCGTTTGTGTATCTGCAGATTGCTGCTTAACCCCTACTCAACGAGCGTCTTCGGTGTTTCATGATGTCTGATCACAGTACTTCACTAAACCAAATTTCAGTGAAATACTGTGACCTAGAAATCCATTCTTCTGCGGCTAAGCACTGATCCAAGGATTGAGCACGCTAAGCGCGCATCTGTGCTCCCAGCTCCACTCGTGCTTTCTCTGCAGCTTGTACACGGTATTCATTAACCTCTTCGTCGGTCAGCGTCCGATCAGCAGCACGGAAAATCAGGTTAAAAGCCAGTGATTTCTTGCCTGCTCCGACCTGCTCACCGCGGAAAACATCGAACAGTTCCACGGACTCCAGCAACTCACCAGTCGCGGATTCGACAACCCGTCGCACAGTCTCGGCTGGAACCTCATCATCGACGACCAGCGCCAAATCTTGGTGCAAAGCAGGAAATGCCGACAACCGTGGTGCCGGGAAGGACTCGTCCAACGGCAATGCGGAAAGATTCAATTCCATAGCGCACGTACGCGCCGGTAATCCGAGAGCCTCAACAACCTGTGGGTGCAACTCACCGGCGTGACCAACCACGGTGCCCGCAACACTCAGCTGCGCACAGCGTCCCGGGTGCCATGGCAAATATTCTGCATTCGCAATTTCAAGTTCTACGCCGCAGGCACGCGCCACGATACGCGCAGATTCAATCGCATCTGCATAGGTATAGTGCCGACCACTACCCCACGGTCCAGTAAATTCCTGTTCACCTGACCCCACGGTAGCCACGTACAAAGGCTGGCGCGGCAAACTATCGACGACACTCGCCACGGTGGCATCATCGGGCCGGTTGGCAACCGACGGCATTGGCGTGTAGTCCGCAGAGGCAAAGCTCACCTGCTGGAGACCAAACAAACCAACCGAATCACGGCCCCGGGCGACGTTGCGCCGTACCGCATCCAACATCGATGGCAACAACGTGGTGCCCAAAACTGCGTGGTCAGATTCCAGCGGGTTCTGTACCGCAACGGTATTGCGGCGTGGATCGTCAGCGGCCAATCCCCAGATATCGAAGGTGTCATTGGCGATAAACGGCGTCGGCAAGATCTCCGCATAACCGGAATACGCCAAAGCATGGCCAACTGCGCGGCGACGTTTTTGCGCGGGACTCAAGCCACGGCCTGCCGAAGGCGTCGGCAAGATCGTCGGAATATCTTCCAGCCCTTCCAGGCGCAAGACTTCTTCCACCAGATCGACGGCAACCCCGAGATCAGAACGCCAGGTTGGTGGAGTCACACGCAACTGGTCTCGATCCTTGACGACGTCCGCGCCAATTTCTTCTACACGGCCGATAACGGACTGTTCAGGGTAGTCGACGCCAGCGATCTGCGATGGGAAATTCACGTCCATGGAAATTTCCGGCATGGCAGGAACATCGCCGTGCACAGTACGGGTGGCTTCTACGGTGCCGCCAGCGATATCTGCCAGCAGCGCGCAGGCCAGATCGAGGCTGACCTCGACCAGTGCCGGATCGACACCACGTTCAAAACGACGGGAGGCTTCCGACGACAACTTGTGCCGACGTGAAGTGCGAGCCACAGTGATCGGATCCCAATTTGCAGCCTCGAAATAGACGTCGGTGGTCTCATCGCTGACTTCAGAGGTGGTTCCGCCCATCACGCCAGCCATGGACTGAATTCCGGATTCGTCGCAGATCACAACATCTTTCGCATTCAGGGTGCGGTTGATGTGATCGAGCGTCTCAAATTTCTCGCCTTCTTCTGCGCACCGCACGGTAAGCCCGCCCTGGATCTTGTCGGCGTCGAAAGCGTGCATCGGCTGCCCCAACAGCAACATCAGGTAGTTCGTGATGTCCGTGGCTGCGTTGACCGGGCGTTGGCCGGAAAGCATCAGTTCGCGCTGCATCCACCATGGTGACTGCGCAGTTGGGTCAATCCCAGAGACTTTGCGTAACCCAAAACGGCGGGTCTTGGTGTCCTCGGCGATGCTGACGGACAGGGTTTCACCGTCGGCAGCAGGCACGCCGTCGATGCTCAACCCTGCGACGGTCGGGTCGACTGCGGGATCCACATACTTCAGATTGAACGCCGAAGCGATTTCGCGCGACAATCCACGGGCGGACAACGCATAGCCACGGTCTGGAGTGATGTTGACATCAAAGATGACATCATCGAAGCCCAAATAACCACGGGCATCCTCGCCTGGCTCACCGGCAGCAGCCGGGAGAGTCAAAATGCCGTCAGATTTATCGGTGAGACCCAGCTCAGCCACAGAGCAAATCATGCCGCGAGACATTTTTCCATAGGTCTTACGCTCGCCGATGGCAAAACCACCCGGGAGCACGGTTCCGGGAAGCGCGATCACCACAAGATCACCTTCCGCGAAATTCCGGGCACCGCAGATAATTCCCTGCATCTCACCGGTGCCATTTGCCTCACCAACGTTGACTTGGCAATAACGGATCGGCTTTTTAAACTCTGTGAGTTCTTCAATTTCTTCTACCCGCCCGAATACCAATGGGCCGGTGGTCTCTTCGATTGCCTTATAGCCTTCGGTTTCGAATCCAACGCGGACGTAACCACCGTCGAAGTCGGCCGGGCTGACGGCCCATTCCGGATTGTGCTGGTTCAGTAGACGGGTAACCCAGTTCTGGGTGATCAGCATAGTTGCGGCTCCTTATTCTGGGTTGGTACTTAAGCGTGGATTCCAAATGGCAGGGTGAAGCGAACGTCGCCTTCGACCATGTCGCGCATATCTGACAGGCCATTACGGAACTGTAAGGTACGCTCCAGGCCCATGCCGAAGGCAAAACCGGTGTATTCGTTCGGGTCTACCCCAACGGCAGTCAAGACGTTGGGGTTGACCATGCCGCAGCCACCCCATTCGATCCAACCTGCACCGCCTTTTTTGTTTGGGAACCAGACATCAACTTCAGCGGAAGGCTCAGTGAACGGGAAATAATTGGTGCGCATACGCGTCGTGGTCTCTGGGCCGAACAGCGTTTTCGCCAGGTGATCCAAGGTGCCGCGGAGATGAGCCATATTCAGGCCCTTGTCGACGGCCAATCCTTCGATCTGGTGGAAGACCGGGGTGTGAGTGGCGTCGAGTTCGTCGGTACGGAACACACGCCCTGGGCAGGCGATGTAGAGCGGCACGTCGCGCTCTAGCATCGAACGCACCTGCACCGGCGAAGTGTGGGTACGCAGCACCTGCTGTGAGCCTGGCTTGCCGACGTGGAACGTATCCTGCAGCGTACGAGCTGGGTGGTCTGGCTTGAAGTTCAACGCATCAAAATTAAAGTACTCGGCTTCCACCTCGGGACCATCGGCAATCTCCCACCCCATACCTATGAAAATATCCGAGATGCGTTCAGACAAGGCAGTAATTGGATGTAAAGCACCGGTCTGATGCCGCGTAGTTGGAATGGTGACGTCAACTTTTTCGCGGACCAGTTGCGCTTGGCGTTCCTGCTCTTCTAATTCCGCCTGAATGCCTGCGAAAAACTTCTCTGCTTTGCCGCGCGCCATGTTCACAGCTTTACCGGCGTCTTTGCGCTGATCCTTCGGCAACGAGCCCAACGATTGCCGAGCACGCGGAATATAAGCACCATCACCAAGATGTTGCCGACGAGCTTCAGTGAGCTCTTCCATGGTGGATGCCGCAGAGAAATCTGCGATCGCTTTCTCGGCAGCAGCGTCCAGGGCTTCCTGGCTCAAATCAATGTCAGTTCCGTTATCAGGTGCATTCGACACGTCGGCTATCCTCGCGCTAATCGTCAGGTGGTTAGTATTAATGGGTGAAATTTCAGTATCGTCCGCATGCCAGTCTAGCGACCGTTATGACACAACGGTTAGCGGCATCAATTTTATATATGCAGCCTGCGCGCTCGCGCTAAACGAGGCAACACCACTCCCGCTAGCGGGCTCGCTTCTGCGCTTTCGCGGATTCGTATAGGCAAATTGATGCTGCTGTCGCCAAGTTCAGCGATTCTGCGTTGCCACGAATTGGGATGGACACGCGGTGGTCAGCTCGGGCTGCGACGTCGTCAGAAAGTCCGTGCGCTTCATTGCCCAGCAACCACGCCGTAGGTTTTACCAACATGCCAGTTTCTTCTGCTTCTTCTAGGCTGATCTCGCCATCGGCAGCCGTAGCGAGGATCTGCAGATTGGCAGCGCGCAACTGGCCTACCACGTCATTGATTCCCGTCTCGCGGGCAACCGGGGTATGAAATAGCGAACCTGCGGAGGCTCGCGCGACCTTATTAGAGTGCGGATCGACGGTGTTTCCCGCAAACACGACGCCATCTGCTCCGAGGGCATCCGAGACTCGAATCAATGTGCCGGCGTTGCCGGGTTCGGAGGTTTCTACCGGAACCGTCAGCAATCTGGGCGAGGACTTGATGATTTTGCCAGCGCTAAACATTACCGGCAAGCACACGGCAAAAATACCGGGCGTGGTAGTGGTTTCTGATAGCAGCTTGGCGGCACCATCGGTGATGGGATGGAGATAAACGTCCATAAACCCAGCGGTGGTCACGATGTGCGCGAAGCGCTTCGCCGCAGATTCGGTAACAAACACGTCAGTAGCCGCACCCGTCGATACTGCAGCATCTACCGCATTTTCTCCCTCAATAAGGAAGCGTTGTTCTTTTTTGCGAGCGGCTGCACGGTGTAGTTTTGCAGCGCGGGATACGCGTGGGGTGCGCTCTGTAAACGGCTCAGAGAAATCTAGCGTCATGGAGGCTAAGTCTACGGCAACAGCCTCGCGGAATCTAAGGCGGTGTGAGCACAGCACAACGCCCCCGGAATCTTCCGAGGGCGTGTGGCGCATACGTACGGTGTTGCGCGGGAAATTAAGCGTTTGCCGGTGCGTTGACGGCGGCAGGCAGTGCGGACTTGGCAGCCTCACATAATGCGGAGAAGGTGTCGAAATCGTTGACAGCCAGCTCTGCGAGCATCTTGCGGTCAACCTCGATCTCGGCCAGACGCAGGCCGTGGATCAGACGGTTGTAGGTGATGTCATTCATGCGGGCTGCAGCGTTGATGCGCTGGATCCACAGCTTGCGGAATTCCGACTTACGCGCGCGACGGTCGCGGTAAGCGTAAGTCATGGAGTGCAGCCACTGCTCTTTTGCTACGCGGTAGCGGCGGGAACGCTGACCCCGGTAGCCCTTAGCGGACTTCAGGATTGTGCGACGCTTCTTCTTGGCGTTAACGGACCGCTTTACTCGTGCCACGGTGATACTTCCTTAAATCTTGTTGTTGGTACTGATGTGGGATGAAACGAGTGGGCCTTTAGGCCTTGCCAAGCAAACGCTTGATGCGCTTCTGATCAGCCTGTGCAACGTCAACGTCACCCTTCAGACGGCGGGTGCGCTTAGAAGGCTTGTGCTCCAGCAGGTGGCGACGATTCGCCTGCTCACGACGCAATTTGCCGGAACCAGTCTGCTTGAATCGCTTTGCTGTGCCCTTGTGGGTCTTCTGCTTCATGGAGTTTCCTTAATTCCTTAATTGACGGTTCGTTATTTCTTGCCCTTGCGTACTGGACCAAGCACCATGGTCATGTTGCGACCATCCAGCTTCGGCTTTGCTTCCACCACGCCATATTCTTCGACGTCGTTGGCCAGCCGTTCCAGCAAGCGGAAACCAAGTTCAGGGCGCGACTGCTCACGACCGCGGAACATGATGGTTACCTTGACCTTGGAGCCCTTTTCCAGGAAGCGGACAACATTGCCCTTTTTGGTCTCATAGTCATGGTCGTCAATCTTCGGACGGAGCTTTTGCTCCTTGACGACGGTCTGCTGCTGATTCTTCTTGGACTCACGGGCTTTTTGGGCTTGTTCATACTTGAACTTGCCGTAGTCCATGATCTTGGCGACAGGTGGCTTTGCCTTTGGGGCAACCTCAACTAGATCGAGATCGGCCTCGTAAGCAACCTTGCGGGCATCGTCGGTACGAACGACACCAACCTGCTCACCTTCAGGACCGATAAGACGGACTTCCGGTACTCGAATACGCTCATTAATGCGAGCTTCAGCGCTGATGTGTGACTCCTAAGTTCAAAAGGGGCGAATGAAACGTCTACCCTGCCACAATAGGAGTACTCCCCGAGAAAAACACATACCGGGACAGTCGGCATATGTTGCCGTGGTACCGGTATGTACCTTTTACCCGTAGCCAACTTAAGCAGCGGCATGAGGTGGGAGGAGACTCCACTTGTGACCTAAGTTCCTGGACGGAACCCTAGGTGGTAGTGCATTGAAAGTTAGCATATGCACTGAGCCAACACAAATCGCGACAGGCAGCCCCACAGTTTTGGCTCATCGCCTTTTTGACTCATCGCTGTTTAAGCATTGAGTATCTCCGCCAAAAATTGCCCAGTATACGAAGCTTCCACTTGCGCCACATCTTCTGGGGTACCCTGCGCTACCACGGTGCCACCACCGGAACCGCCTTCCGGCCCCATGTCGACGATCCAGTCCGCAGCCTTGATCACATCGAGATTGTGCTCGATGATCAGCACGGAGTTGCCTTTATCCACCAGGCCTTGAATTACCAGCATCAAGCGGCGAATATCTTCAAAGTGCAGGCCAGTCGTCGGCTCATCCAAAATATAAACGGTGCGTCCGTGCGAGCGCTTCTGCAATTCGGAGGCAAGCTTTACGCGCTGCGCCTCACCACCGGATAACGTCGTTGCCGACTGCCCCAGGCGCACATAGCCCAGGCCGACGTCGACAAGCGTGTCCAGATAACGGTGGATCGAAGTAATCGGCTCAAAGAATTCCGCGGCTTCGGAAATTGGCATATTCAGCACTTCAGCAATGTTCTTGCCCTTGTAGTGCACCTCCAGCGTCTCACGGTTATAGCGCGCGCCTTGACACACCTCGCACGGCACGAACACGTCCGGAAGGAAGTTCATCTCAATCTTCAGCGTGCCTTCGCCCTGGCAGGCTTCACAGCGCCCACCCTTGACGTTGAAGGAGAACCGGCCGGGCTTATAGCCGCGCACCTTGGCCTCTTGAGTTTCAGCAAACAAGTTACGGATCTTATCGAATACGCCGGTATAGGTCGCTGGGTTGGACCGCGGGGTTCGCCCAATCGGTGACTGATCCACCTGCACCATTTTGTCCAGGTTTTCGATGCCTTCCACGCGCTTAGCCCGGCCGGGAACCTGGCGGGCTCGGTTGAGCTCATTGGCCAAAGTCTTTGCCAAGATTCCGTTCACAACGGTGGATTTACCGGAGCCGGAAACACCGGTAATGCAACACAAAACACCCAGGGGGATGGTGACGTTAATGCCACGCAGGTTATTTTCTCGGGCACCGACGACGGTGAGTTGCCGCTCCTTATCAATTGGGCGGCGTGACTCCGGAACCGCCAAGACCTTGCGCCCGGACAAGTAATCACCGGTCAATGACCCAGAGCAACTCTCGATTCCCTCAGGCTCACCCTGGTAGACCACCTCACCACCGTATTCGCCAGCACGAGGGCCGATATCCACCATCCAGTCGGAGGCACGAATCGTGTCCTCATCGTGCTCGACGACGATCAGCGTATTACCCAAATCGCGCAGCCTTTGCAGCGTGGCAATCAGGCGATGATTATCACGCTGATGCAAGCCGATGGACGGCTCGTCCAACACGTACAACACACCGGCCAAACCTGCACCAATTTGTGTTGCCAGGCGGATGCGCTGCGCCTCACCGCCAGAAAGGGTGGATGCACCGCGATTGAGCGTGAGATAGGTCAAGCCGACGTCGACAAGAAATTGCAGGCGCGCTTGAATCTCTTTGAGCACGGCACCGGCGATGATTTCGTTGCGGTGATCCAGCTGCAGCGTATCCAGGAATTGCGTGGCTTCTTCAATTGGCAGCTCGGCCAGCCCAGCAATGGAGAGTTCACCATGCGAGGTCGACGCCAACCGCACCGCGAGGATCTCCGGCTTCAAACGCGTGCCTTTGCACTTTTTGCATGGCACCTGGCGGGTATAAGCCATGAAGCGGTCTTTTTGCGAGTCGGATTCCGCGGTATCGAGCTTGCGCCGGACATAACCTGCCGCACCCTCAAACGGTGCCGTCCAATCCCGCTGGCGCCCGTAACGGTTCCGGTAACGCACACGAACTTCAGTCTTCGTGCCGTTGACCAGAGCATCGCGCTGTTGCTTAGTAAGCTCCGAAAACGGTGTTTCTGGATCAAAATCCAGGGCCTTCGCTAAGCCTTCGACCAATTTGATGAAATAGCGCTGGTTCGGGCTGGCGTACCACGGCTGAACAGACTTATTCGCCGGGGCATCCGGGTCCGGAATCAACAAATCCTGATCCACCTCATGGCGCGAACCCAATCCATCACAGGACGGGCAGGCACCATACGGGGAGTTGAAAGAAAACGACCGCGGCTCATACTCGTCGATCGTCAACGCGTGCCCATTCGGGCAGGCGGATTTCTCAGAAAACATCCGCGTGGATTCCGGGTCATCCACAAAATCAATCGTGACCAGGCCGTCGGCAAGCCGCAACGCCGTCTCGACCGAATCAGTCAGCCGTTGTTTCTGCGAAGCCTTCACCTGCAAACGGTCCACGATGACGTCAATATCGTGCTTAATCTGTTTTTTCAGCGTCGGCGGGTCACTGAGCTGATAGATTTCGCCGTCGATGCGAGCACGCGAAAATCCCTGCGCCGCGAGGTCAGCAAACAGATCCACAAACTCACCTTTGCGAGTACGCACCACCGGCGCTAGCACCTGAAACTTGGCTCTTTCTTCGTGCTCAAGCACCTGGTCGACGATCATCTGCGTGGTTTGTCGCTCAATCACGGCGTCGCACGTTGGACAATGCGGGGTGCCCGCGCGCGAAAACAGCAAACGCAGGTAGTCATAAATTTCAGTGATGGTGCCCACGGTGGAACGCGGGTTGTGGTTGGTTGATTTCTGGTCAATCGAGACCGCCGGCGATAGACCTTCAATAAACTCCACGTCCGGCTTGTCCATCTGTCCCAAAAACATCCGGGCATACGATGACAGCGATTCCACGTAACGACGCTGCCCCTCGGCGAAGATGGTGTCGAACGCCAGCGACGATTTACCCGAGCCAGACAGCCCGGTAAAAGCGATCATTTTATCGCGCGGCAAATCAATATCCACGCCTTTCAGGTTGTGTTCACGCGCACCTTTGACCACTAAACGGTCTGCCACGGAGCCACCAAGCCTTCCCACAAATTTAGCTGTAAAAACCGATTTATATAAGAATTAGACTCTTTAAAACTACCAGGCCGCAGGCAGAAACAGCTATCTCGATGCAGTATCCGTAAACTGTGGGTATGAGCACTCTCGCGCTACATTCTTTATCCGTGTCCGAGATGGACAATCAGTGTTATTTTCTTGTCGACGGCGACCAAGCGTTGCTGATCGACGCCGCCGACGATGCCGCGAAGTTGTTGGCATTCGCGGAAGAACTCGGCGTAACCATCACCGCCGTGTTGACGACGCACCGGCACTGGGATCACACCCGTGCCGTGGAAGAGGTTCTGAAAAAGACCGGAGCGAAACACTACGCATCGCATCTGGATGCCCCGGCAATTCCGGGGGAGATCGACGTCGAACTGCACCACGGTGATGTTGTGGAATTCGCCGGCGAGGAATACCCGGTGATTATTCTGCGCGGCCACACTCCTGGCGGAGTTGCCTTGGCCGCTGTGATTGATGGTGTGCCGAATTTGTTTGTCGGCGACTCGCTGTTTCCCGGTGGTCTGGGAAAGACAGATTCTGAGGGCGATTTTGTGCGCCTGTTCCATGACGTCAATGGACGTATCTTCGAGCAGTACCCTGACGAAACCAAAGTCTGGCCAGGACACGGAAATCCGACGACGTTGGGCGAAGAGCGCGGCAAACTGGAAGAATGGTGGGAACGCCGCTGGTAAGCCCGTATTTGGGCAGCAGTTGGGTGGTCACCGTCCGGCACTAAAGCGCGATAACTACCTGCACGGCTCGGCGTCGAATCCGTGAGGCTGCTCACGGTTTTCTGCCAGTAATACCGGCCACATTGTGCGCGCTTATGGCGTAGAATTAACCTCTAGTACTTCTAGCTACTATTACAAGGAGCATTACTAGCTATGATCCGCAAGATTGCACGACCAATGCTGGCTTCGGTCTTTATTCTCGACGGCGTTGATGCGCTGCGTAAGACCAACGAGCGCGTTGACACCACCGAAGACCTGATCAAGCGCGTGCGCAAGTTTGTCCCAGCGGACATCGCGGACGCTATTCCAGACAGCCCAAAGACTGTCGCCCGCATCTTGGGCGGCACCAAGGTGGGCGCTGGTTCCCTGTTCGCTATTGGCAAGGCACCGCGTTTCGCTGCCGCTACTTTGGCTGTCACTACCCTGCCGACGCTGATTTCTCGTGATGCGTTCTGGGCTGCGGACGAAGAAGGCGAACGTCGTGCTCGTCTGAACAACTTTGCTACCTCGTCTGCTCTGCTGGGCGGCTTGTTCATCGCCTCCCAGGACACTGAGGGCAAGCCTGGTTTGAAGTGGCGCGCGGAGCATGCTTCCAAGCAGGCCGGCAAGAAGGTGCAGCAGGCACTGCCAACCAAGTCCGACTCCGAGAAGATGTGGGATGAGGCCCGCGAAAAGGCAGGCGACTTCACCGGCCAGGCTGGTGACTGGATTAAGGATTCCAGCGAAAAGGCCCAGGCCTATGTCAATGACAACAAGGGCGATTGGTCCAAGACAGCCAACGAATGGCTCGATGCGGCGCGTTCGAACGCCAAAACTGCCAAGAAGAGCACCGTCAAGGCTGCCCAGAAGGCTCAGGACAAGGCCAACGATGCTCTGAAGGATGCCGAGAAGAAGCACGGCAAAAAAGCCAAGAAGGCACGTAAGAACGCCGAGAAGATTCAGAGCAAGGCAGACAAGGCTCTGTCTAAGGCAATGAAGAAGCTAGACAAGAAGATCGACTTTTAAGATTTAGGAAACCACCCCACAGTGTCTCCCCGTTTTTCTCGGGGACACGAATCCACGGCTTCGCAGAAAGCCCAAAGAGTACATCACTCAGAGTTTTCTGCGGAGCTTGCTGCCGAACAAAGCTATCTCGATGCTTTGTTCGGCATTTTGGATTCTGATGTCTCCAATGCACGACAGCGTCTTGCCGACGCCCAATTGACCATTGATCCAGCCAATGCTGATTCCGACGCTTTGCTGCGCCGGGAAACCGAATACCACCGGCTGCAAGAAAAACTAGATCAACTAAACCTCGCGCAGATCGGGTTGGTCTTCGGACGCATCGATGTCGATGCAGACGGCGAAAACCCAACACCAGATGGCTTAGATCGCCGTTATATCGGGCGCATTGGTCTGATGGACCGTGACGACGATTACCGCTCACTGTTGATCGACTGGCGCGCGCCCATGGCACGCCCGTTTTATTTGGCAACCACAGCACACCCGGAAGGCGTACGCATGCGGCGGCATATCCGCACCGCGGACCGGGTAGTCAAAGATATTGACGACGAATTGCTCTCTGGCACGGCACCGGACGATGCCGCCCGCGCGGATGTGGCCGGAGAAGCCGCTCTTCTACACGCGATGAATACCGCCCGCGGTGAACACATGCAGTCGATCGTGGAAACCATCCAACGGGAACAAGACGCGATTATTCGTGGTGCCACCCGCGGGGTACTTGTTGTGGAAGGCGGGCCCGGTACTGGAAAGACCGCTGTGGCTTTGCACCGTGTGGCCTATCTGCTCTATACCTGGCGTGAACAACTATCACGCACCGGTGTGCTGATTATCGGGCCCAATCCAACGTTTTTGAACTATATTTCGCAGGTATTGCCCGAGTTGGGAGAAACCGGTGTTGTTTTGAGCACGATCGGGCGCCTCTACCCTGGTTTGCGGCCCACGATGCACGAAGACGCAGAGACTCGTCGGGTGAAAGGCTCACAGCAGATGGTCGACGTGTTGAAGGCTGCGGTCAAGGCTTATCAGCAGGTTCCGAAGCACAACCGCGACGTGGTGTTGGAAGGCACCCGGGTAGAGCTGACCCCAGCGATGGTGAAAACTGCGCGGACCCGGGCACGCCGTTCCCGGAAACCGCACAATGAGGCACGCGAGGTCTTTACCGAGCAGCTGCGCTCGGAATTGGCGCATGGACTGGCAGCTATCATCGGCCATGATCCGCTGGATGGCGGCAACCTGCTGGATAGCACGGATATCGCCGCGTTGCGCGAGGATATCTCGGACGAGGCCATCATCGAGGAACTTGTCGACGAATTCTGGCCGCAGTTAGGACCCCGCCAGGTACTTCGAGAATTGCTTACTAACCACACCGCGCTGCACGCTGCCTGCCGCGCTAATGGAGGCGAGGAATTCGTTTCCGCATTGTTGCGTAATGCAGACTCCTCCGCACACAGCTGGGCAGAGTCTGATGCCGCGCTCTTGGACGAGCTCGCGCAATTGCTCGGCAGCGGTGATGACGAGCAACAAGCTGCTGCAGATGAGCGGGAATGGCAGGAAGCCTTGGAAGAAGCCGAGGGTGCACTGGATATTCTGGCTACGTCAGAATCCACCGATAACGATGACGTATTTGATTCGGAGATTCTTTCCGCGCACCACGTAATCGATGCGGAAACGCTAGCGCGACGCCAGCAGGCCCGCGATTATCGCACGACTGCCGAGCGTGCAGAAGGCGACCGCACCTGGGCATTCGGCCACGTGGTGGTTGACGAAGCACAGGAGCTTTCCGCGATGGAATGGCGGATGGTCTTCCGTCGCAGCCCAAATCATTGGATGACGGTAGTGGGTGATCCTGCACAGACGAGCTCGCCGGCCGGTTGCGATAATTGGAGTGAGGCGCTCGAGCCATTCGTCGGCAAGCGCTATCGCCAACATCAGCTTACGATCAATTACCGCACCCCCGTGGAGATCGCAGAATTAGCAGAAACGATTGTCCGCAAGTATCAACCGGATGCCACGGTGGCCCAAGCGATCCGGAACCGGGAGGCTGCGGTGCGGTGGTTGCCGAGTGGGACTTCTCCGGAATCAGTGCGGGAGCAATTGCATGCCGACGAGCAACAACGCAGTTGTGCAATCATTACCGCGCAGAACGCATCCCAGCATAAGGGCTTGGAATATGACCACGTCATCGTCGTTGAACCTGCGGAGATCATCGCGGCCACACCGCGTGGTTGGCAGGATCTTTATGTCGCATGTACGCGCGCGACGCAGACGCTGAGCATTATCGGCGAGCTGGATTTAGCCGAATAGCGACAGGTGCGACAGTCCGGCTAAGCGACGGTGTGCACGATGATCACGTCGCAATCGGATTGCCGCGCAATATCTGCTGGTACAGAGCCTAATAATCGCCCCGTCAACGTATTGATACCGCGGTTGCCTACCACGAGCACATCGGCATCGTGCTGGGCGACGATACTCATCAATGCTGCGACGGGGCTTCCTGTTTGTACCGCGCTGCTTACTTTTTCTGCACCTAAAGCACGGGCTTCTTCTACTGCTGGTTCCAGGATGGCTTCAGCCTGCTCCGCACCTACAACAGGGTGATCACTCAATGGTTCTTGCGGGCCCGCTACTTGACCGGGTTCGTAGTATGCGCAAGCGATAAGCAGCTGTGCGTCAAAGGCAGCCGCGAGCCGTGCTGCGCGACGCACCGCCAACATGGACGACTGTGAGCCGTCGCTGCCAACGACAATGCTGGAATAATCAGCGCTATGTGGATCGGTGGTTTCCGCCGTCTCCGAAGTCATCGTATCCGCTACCCTGCTGCCCTATGCCTTGCCGCTGGCAGAAGTTGCGGCACCGTCACTGTTGACAACCAAGACGTCGACGTCAAAACGGCGGGTAACTTCACTCGGAATGCTGCCAAACACGCGGCCGGATAGCGTCTTCAGCCCACGGTTACCCACCACAACGAGATCCGCTGCGGAATCTTCCACGACGGTGCGCAGCACTGCCACGGGGCCGCCATTGATCGGGCGGAGTTCGATATCTTTTGCGCCTTCGGCGACAGAAACTTCGTGCGCCTCGCGCAAGATGTCCTCGGCGGCGTCCCGGTTGATCACAGGCAACGCATGAGCATCAGCTTTCGCGTCAATGACTAACCCGTGTTTTTCATAATAAGCAGACACGATGATCAGCCGCGCGTCGTAAACTCGTGCCAGACTCGCGGCCGCACGCACAGCGTGCAGGGATGAATCCGATCCGTCAGATCCGGTAACGATGGTGGAATATGCAACCACGGGGTGCTCCTTCCGAGCTTGGCGTTAGTGTGATTCTAACGCCTGGGTATAGCTCCCACCCGAAAAGCACCGCCGCCGTCAATAAATATGATGCGCTTATCACGCTCGCGGGTCCGTCTGCGCAATCCACGAACGCACTGCATCGCCGTCTGCTCCGAGCCGTGGCGGTGGGGTGTGATACTCGGCTTTCGTTCGGGAATACTGCACGGGGTTGCGGATCGTACGGTAGGTGGAGCCTTCAGCACTGTGAATGGCAACGACGGGTTCCAATCCCAGCGAATCCGCAAATTCGATCCCCTGCCCCACAGAATTAATCGGGGCGCACATCACCCCGGCAGCAAGCAACTCGTCATACCAATCTTGCGCCGATTTCTGCTGGAGTACTTCTTCGATCTCCGCGCGCAGTGCCTCACGGTGCTTATTGCGATCCTGCATGGTAACGAAACGGTCGTCGTCGGCAAGCTGCGGCTTTCCGAGCTCTTCCACGAGCTTGCGATACTGTGCATCATTGCCACAGGCAATAATCAGCGGCTGGTCGTGGGTGGCAAATGGGCCATACGGAAACAGGCTTGGATGATCATTACCCATGCGCATGGGTTCGTGCCCGGTCGCAGCATAACCGCCTGATTGATTAGCCAAACTCGACAACGCCACGGACAACAAATTGACCTCAAGTGACTGCCCTGCCTGTGATTTCTCGCGTTCGAGTAGCGCGGCCAAAATGCCGACCGCACAGTGCAGACCAGTGCACACATCGACGATGGCCACACCGGTTTTTTGTGGTGGTCCGTCGGCTTCGCCGGTCACGTGCATAAGACCGGACAATGCTTGGATCAGCAAATCATAGCCCGCCAAATGGGCGCCTTTGTCCGAGCCAAAACCGTTAATCGAGGCATGAATTAACCGTGGCCAGCGCTTAGTGGTTTGTGCTGGGTCCAGGCCGAATTTCTGCAGCCCTCCTGGTTTAAAGTTCTCGATCAGGACGTCGGACCGTTCGATAATCTCGTAGGCCGTGTCGCGATCAGCAGGATCGTGCAAGTCCAGCATGATGGATTCTTTGTTTCGGTTGGCCGACATGAAATAGGTACTCATGTCGTTGGCCACCGGCGGCGCCCACTGACGAGTGTCATCACCGCTCGGTGCTTCCACCTTAATCACTCGCGCTCCGAGGTCTGCCAAGAGCATGGTACAAAAAGGGCCAGCCAATACGCGGGAGAAATCTGCGATGACGATTCCCGCCAGTGGTCCGCGCGCGGAGCTATCGGGCACAGATCGCTCCTTCTGGGTAGTCGGTGTCCTCGATGGCATAAATTTTTGGGCCTTTCCTTTTACCCTTTTACCGTGCGTGAAATGCGCCGACGCCTGTCAGGTGACGGCCGATGGTGAGCTGGTGTACCTCATCGGTGCCTTCATAAGTACGCACCGATTCCAGATTGTTCGCGTGGCGCAGCGGGGAATACTCCAGGGAAATGCCGTTACCACCCAGCATCGCGCGAGCTTCGCGTGCGATAGTGAGCGCGACGCGTGTGTTATCGAGCTTTCCGGTGGAAATTGTCGCCGGCAATAGCGAACCGTGGGGCAGCCCGGTGGCATGTTCCGCGGCACCTGCGCTAGCATTCGCGCTATCTTTCAGCCGACCGATCTGGTGCGCGAGCAAGTAACCGCGATTGATGCCGACGGCCATATCAGCCAGTTTGGTCTGCGTGATTTGGAAATTGCTCAATGGAGTGCCGAACTGCCGACGCTGTTGGCTGTACTCTAATGCGGCGTTGAAGCTGTCGCGCGCAGCGCCCATGACTCCCCAGATGATGCCGTAGCGGGCCTCGTTCAAACACCGGAAAGGGCCGCCAAGCCCCACTGCGGTTTCTGCGGGCAACATCGCTGATTCCGGTAGGCGCAGATCATCCAGGTGAATTTCACACTGGATTGAAGCACGCATGGACATTTTTGGCTCGATAACCTGCGCCGAATAGCCTTTGGTGTCGGTGGGAACCACGAAGCCACGCACGCCGCGCGCATCACCGTGTTCACCGGTCTGCGCCCAGATGATCGCGACATCGGCGACGCTGGCTAGGCCAATCCATCGCTTAGTGCCGTTGAGAATCCAGTCACCGCTAGCATCTTTCTTAGCGACGGTTGTCATAGAGGCGGGATCCGATCCTGCGTCTGGTTCAGTCAGACCGAAGCAACCGACTGCTTCGCCTTTCGCCATCTTCGGCAACCACTCCTGCTTGTGCTCTTCGGAGCCGTGCTTGTGGATCGCGGACATTGCCAGCGAACCTTGTACAGACACGAAGGTGCGCAAACCGGAATCGCCGGCTTCGAGTTCCTGGGCCGCGAGGCCGTATTCCACTGCGCTGCGCGCCGGGCAGCCATAGCCATCGAGGTGCATACCCAGCACACCGAGCTTGCCCATCTCTGGAATGATCTCTAGTGGGAAATGTGCTTTGTCGAACCACTCACTGATATTGGGGCGAATGTGCTCATCAACGAAGCCACGCACGCGCAGCGCGACGTCTTTTTCTTCCGCAGAAAACAGGGAATCAAGCTGGGTGATGTCAACAGCGCCGAGGAATGATTCCTGTCCTGGTGTGCTGGGGTTATTCGGCATAGTGCGACGGCCTCCTCATCTCACGGTTGTGAACATCACACTATAAGGAGACCAACCTAACTTCAACCGATTATGGCAAGTTTTTCGCTTCGCCTTTCCAGTATCAGCTTCCGGTAACAGCGCCCGATATCAGCGCCCGGTATCAGCGGGGCCTAGATTCCGGCTTCTTTCACCCCACGCAACTCCTTTTTCAGATCCGCGATCTCATCGCGCAATCGGCCTGCCAACTCGAACTTGAGATCCCGGGCGGCAACCTTCATTTGCTTCGTGAGGTCGTCGATAAGAGTTTGGATCTCGCCTTCTGCCATGGATGACACGTCTGGCTTGTCGACGAGCGCCGCATCGCCGGATTCCGAGTTGCTTGCCGCATCCCCGCCGTCGTCCGACTCGTAGACCTGGTCGAGGATGTCCGCGATCTTTTTCCGCAGCGGCTGCGGGTCGATGCCGTGTTCAGTGTTGTAGGCAATCTGCTTTTCGCGGCGGCGTTCCGTCTCATCGATGGCGTTTTGCATCGATTCGGTGATCTTGTCGGCATACATGATGACTTCACCGGATACGTTACGGGCCGCACGACCAATGGTCTGAATAAGCGAGGTTGTCGAACGCAGAAAGCCTTCTTTGTCTGCATCCAAAATCGCCACCAGGGAAACTTCTGGCAGGTCCAAGCCTTCACGCAACAGGTTGATGCCAACAAGCACATCAAATTCACCCAACCGCAGCTGCCGCAGCAATTCCACACGTTGCAAGGTGTCAATGTCAGAGTGCAAGTAGCGCACCTTGACACCGTGTTCCAGCAAGTAATCGGTGAGGTCCTCGGCCATGCGTTTAGTGAGCGTAGTCACCAAAACACGCTCGTTTTTCTCGGTTCGTGTCTTGACTTCATCGATAAGGTCGTCGATCTGGCCTTTGGTCGGTTTCACGGTGACCTTCGGGTCCACCAGCCCCGTCGGGCGAATGACCTGCTCTACGTATTCACCGCCTGCGGCAGTAATTTCGTAGTCGCCAGGTGTCGCAGAGAGATAAACGGTCTGGCCGACTCGTTTTTCGAATTCATCGAATGTCAACGGGCGGTTATCCAACGCGGAAGGTAAGCGAAAGCCGAAATCCACCAAGTTCCGCTTGCGCGACATATCGCCTTCGAACATGCCTCCGATCTGTGGGACGGTCACGTGCGACTCGTCAATGATCGTGAGGAAGTCTTCTGGGAAATAATCCATCAATGTTGCTGGCGCGCTGCCAGCCTCTCGCCCGTCGATATGCCGCGAATAGTTTTCGATTCCGGAGCAGAAGCCGACTTGTTCAATCATTTCCAGGTCGTATTCGGTGCGCATGCGCAGCCGTTGGGCTTCTAAGAGCTTTCCCCGGTTTTCCAATTCTGTAAGACGCTGTTGTAGCTCCTCTTTGATGTCCGCAATGGCTTTTTCCATGCGCTCGGGCCCGGCAACGTAATGCGTGGCTGGGAAGATGCGAACTTCATCAACCTGTTCGAGGACATCTCCGGTCAAAGGGTGAATATAGTACAGCGCGTCGACGTCGTCTCCGAAAAATTCGATTCGCACTGCGCGCTCCTCATAGGCAGGGATAATATCGACAGTATCGCCATTGACGCGGAAAGCACCGCGGGTGAAGCCAACATCGTTGCGCTCATACTGAATATCGACGAGCAAGCGCAGGAACCGATCACGCTCTACTTCATCGTCGACTTTCATGACCACGGAGCGATCTAGGTAAGACTGCGGCGTTCCCAGGCCGTAGATGCAAGATACCGAGGACACCACGACGACGTCACGACGCGATAATAGCGCGGAAGTCGCAGAGTGACGCAGGCGTTCGACGTCTTCGTTGATGGAGGAGTCTTTTTCGATATAAGTATCGGTCTGCGCGACATAGGCTTCCGGCTGGTAGTAGTCGTAGTACGACACGAAGTATTCTACCGCGTTGTGCGGCAGGAGTTGGCGCAATTCGTTGGCCAGCTGGGCCGCCAGAGTTTTGTTCGGCGCCATGACTAGGGTTGGACGCTGCTGTTGTTCAATCAGCCAGGCTGCGGTGGCGGATTTACCGGTACCGGTGGCACCAAGCAGGACGACGTCAGATTCGCCTTCTTTGAGGCGCCGATCTAGCTCTTTGATTGCTGTGGGTTGGTCACCGGCCGGTTGGTACTCGGAGACGACCTCGAAGGTCTTTTTCCGGCGTTCGACCTCGCCGACTGGGCGGTGTTCGGATTCAGATAAAACAGGGTACTCAGCAGCAAAAGCCATGGCTTCTAGTCTACTCTGCTGTATCTGGTTCAACCCGCTACTGAGGTGCTGCCGACTGCCACGCGAAAGCTAGCGAAGTGCGAGCTACCGAGCAGCCAGCTGTTGAATCTTGTCGACGGCGTGTGCCACCTGTGGTTGCAGTTCTTCTTCGCTGCCGTTGTTGTCTATGAGGATATCTGCGTGTTGTTTGCGTGTCTCGTCGTCAATCTGCGCGTTGATGCGCCGCCGGACGTCATCGCTGTCGAGACCGCGCTTGGTAGTCAGCCGTTCGACGCGCAGGTGTTCGTCGGCATGCACAACGATGGTTGCGTCCATGTCTTTGTGCAGGCCCTTATCGATGAGCAGTGGCATGTCGTAGATGACTGCTTCTGCCCCGTTTTGACGCGCTTCGTCAAAAAGTTCTTGTGTGCGTTGGTTGATGCGCGGGTGGGTGATTTCGTTGAGTCGCGCGGTGGTTTCTTTGTTTTCAAAGGCACGTGAGGCAAGCAGCCCGCGATCAAGTGCGCCGTCGGCATCGAGGATGTCGGCGCCGAATTCTTCGGCTAGTTCTTGCAGTGCCGGTTGGCCGGGTTCGACGATTTCGCGTGCAATACGGTCCGCGTCGACGATGGGGTATCCGTGTTCGTTGAGGGCGCGGGCGACGGTTGACTTACCACTGCCGATCCCTCCGGTAAGTCCGATGATTTTCATAGGCCCAGTGTAGAATGCAAAAACCCACTTCTCAATGCCCTGGTTGGGGCAGAAAGAAGTGGGTTGCGGCTATGCGGTACTAGCCGACGCGTGGCTAGTTAAGCGCGCTGGCTGATTTAGTTGCCGGCCAGCTTATCGCGCAGTGCAGCAAGCTGCTCGTCGGAAGCCAACGAACCTGCGTCCTCGGTGGTGCCTTCGGATGACGGAGCGGCATCCGATACGCCGGACTCGGAGGAGTAGTTCGCGGATTCGTCGCTGTTTGCAGCAGCTTCAGCTGCGGCACGGTTGCGCTCGATCTGCGCGGTGTGCAGCTGGAAACGACGCTCGGATTCGGCGTAACGAGCTTCCCAGGCCTGACGCTGTTCGTCGTAGCCTTCTTTCCACTCGTTGGTCTCTGGGTCGAAGCCTTCTGGGAACAGGTAGTTACCCTGCTCGTCGTAGGAGTCGGCCATGCCGTACTTGGAAGGATCGAATTCCTCGGTGTAGTCCTCGTCGGCCTGCTTCAGGGACAGGGAGATGCGACGACGCTCGAGGTCGATGTCGATGACCTTGACCATGGCTTCTTCGCCAACGTTGACAACCTGGTCTGGAACCTCGACGTGGCGCTGAGCCAGTTCGGAGATGTGAACCAGGCCTTCGATGCCTTCTTCGACGCGAACGAACGCACCGAATGGAACGAGCTTGGTGACCTTGCCCGGAACGATCTGGCCCACAGCGTGGGTGCGGGCGAAGACGCGCCATGGGTCTTCCTGGGTTGCCTTCAGAGACAGGGAAACGCGCTCGCGGTCCAAGTCCACGTCCAGAACCTCGACGGTGACTTCGTCGCCGACGGTGACAACCTCGGATGGGTGGTCGATGTGCTTCCAGGACAGCTCGGAAACGTGTACCAGACCGTCGACACCGCCCAGGTCCACGAAGGAACCGAAGTTGACGATGGAGGAAACGACACCCTTGCGAACCTGGCCCTTTTGCAGCTGGTGCAGGAATTCGGAACGAACCTCAGACTGGGTCTGCTCCAGGTATGCGCGGCGAGACAAAACAACGTTGTTACGGTTCTTGTCCAACTCGATAATCTTGGCGTCAAGCTCCTGGCCAATGTATGGCTCCAGGTCGCGAACGCGGCGCATTTCCACCAGGGAAGCGGGCAGGAAGCCACGCAGACCAATATCCAGGATCAGGCCGCCCTTGACGACCTCGATGACGGTACCGGTAACGTGCTGATCGCTTTCCTTGAGGTCCTCGATAGCACCCCAAGCACGCTCGTACTGGGCGCGCTTCTTGGAAAGCAGCAGGCGGCCTTCCTTGTCTTCCTTCGTCAAAACCAAGGCATCGATCTGGTCGCCCAGCTGAACAACCTCATCTGGGTTGACGTCGTGCTTGATGGACAACTCGCGAGAAGGAATTACGCCCTCGGTCTTGTATCCGATGTCAAGCAGTACCTCGTCGTGATCGACCTTTACGACGGTGCCTTCTACAATGTCACCGTCATTGAAGTACTTGATGGTCTCGTCGATCGCGGCGAGAAAATCCTCAGCGGTGCCGATGTCGTTTACGGCTACCTGAGGGGCCTTAGAAGCTGTCATATTGTTGCGTGCTCCGAAATGGATAGGAAATCGATTGTGTACATTTGCAGTCTCTCACGAACTTCACATCAGGCACTGAACCTAAGAACAGTTCAGCCCGTCATGCAAGCTCACGATCTCGCGCCACAAGTGCGTAAAACTTCCTATCAGAGTTCACACACTTCTAACGCATAGACGTGCCCTTTAAAGCATAAACCCATCACCCAAGCTATGCAAGCTTTTGTGCTCTATTATCCGTTCAGAGCAGGGGACGTTGTTAAGACTCAATCGCCAGACATGACACCCCAACACTGCCCTGTTGTTAAATACGCCCGACAGGTCAAAACACACCACACTGCAACCTATTACCCCAAGCTAGTTCCACAATTTAGGCTCGGCTAAATAACTGGTGAATCAAAACACACGAAAATTTCAGTGAGAGTACAGTCACTGCTATACTTTGCGCAATCCCGCGATCTCACCTAGGCAAAACTACTTACATGTACTTGCAGTGATATTTCAGTCGCCGATTGACGTCATCGCGTGGAGCTTTGAATTCGACACTCACAGGAGAATGTAATGAAGATGACGAAGTCCATCGGAGTTCTGGCAGCTGCCGGGCTCTCATTGACACTGGTCGCCTGCAGCGACGATTCTGGAAGCTCCAGTGCTGGCGGCAGTGCTGAAGGCGGCACCAACTACGTGCTTGCCAACCTCACAGAGCCACAAAACCCGCTGGTTCCAGGAAACACCAACGAGGCTGGTGGCGGAACCGCAATTCAGTTCCTTTATTCGGGACTGACCTACTACGATGCCGAGGGCGAATCACACAATGACCTCGCTGAAAGCATCGACTTCGACGGCGACCGCACCTATACCGTCAAGCTGAAAGATGCCAAGTGGGAAGACGGCACCCCGATTACCGCAAATGACTTCGTCGATGCCTGGAACTACACAGTCTCGGAATCTTTACTCCAGGAGTCTTTCTTCACACTAATCAAAGGTTATGCAGAAGGCGCAGAGTCCATGGAAGGCCTGACCGTCGAAGACGACAAGACCTTCACCATTGAGCTTTCCGAACCAACCGCTGACTTTGAGCAGCGTCTCGGCTACGGCCCGTTCAAACCACTGCATCCTTCAGCATTTGACGACATCGACGCCTACGGCGAAAAACCGATCGCTAATGGCCCATACAAACTTGTTGAGTGGAACCACAACGAAAACATCCTTCTCGTTCCTAATGAGGAATACGAAGGCGACCGCAAAGCACAAAACGACGGCGTCGACTTCCGCATCTACACCCAGCAGGATGCCGCCTATGCAGATCTGCTGTCCGGAAACCTCGACGTCATTGACTCCATTCCGGAATCCGCATTGTCCCAGTTTGAAGACGAGCTGGGCGATCGGGCAGTCTCGCAGCCATCCGCAGTTTTCCAGGCATTCACCATCCCGAGCAAGCTGGAGCACTTCGAGGGTGAAGAAGGCAAACTTCGTCGTCAAGCCATCTCCCTCGCTTTTGACCGGGAAGAAATCTCCAAGACGATTTTCCGTGACACCGTCACCCCAGCCAAGGACTTCACCTCCCCAGTTATCCCTGGTTATGAAGAAGACCTAGAGGGCAATGAGGTGCTTGAATTCGATCCTGAAAAGGCGAAGGAACTCTGGGAGCAGGCCGACGATATCAGCGAGTTCAACGGCACATTCGAAATCGCTTATAACGCCGATGGTGGCCACCAAGCATGGGTTGATGCCCTCACCAACCAGTTGTCGAATAACCTCGACATCGATGCGATCGGCAACCCATACCCTGACTTCAAGGGTCTGCGCGATGACATTACGAGCGGAAGCATCGATACCGCTTTCCGTTCCGGCTGGCAGGCCGACTACCCATCTTTGGGTAACTTCCTGGAACCGAATTTTGCCACCGGTGGTAGCTCAAACGACGGTAAATACTCCAGTGAAGAATTCGATGCCAAATTGGCTGAAGCACAGCAGGCAGAGAGCGTCGAAGAAGCTACCAAGCTCTACTCGGAAGCACAGAAGATCCTTTTTAAGGACCTGCCAGCAATCCCAATGTGGTACTCCAACGCTGCAGCTGGATATTCCGAAGCTGTCGAAAACGTGGAATTCGCATGGAACCGAATCCCGGTCTTCTACGCCATCACCAAGTCTTAAGAAGCCCTAATGAGTGTTACAAAACACTCAGATAGGTTACACTAAGGCGACGTCAATCCGGTCAGTCCGAATGCGACTGACCGGATTTCGCCCGTTATAAGTTAAGGAAAAACCTATGTTGCATTACATAGGGCGCCGAGTCTTGCAAATGGTTCCAGTCTTTTTCGGAGCCACATTCTTGATTTTTGCCCTCGTGTTCTTGATGCCAGGTGATCCCGTCGAAGCCCTCGGCGGCGACCGCGGTCTCAGTGATATTGCCCGTCAGCGTATCCAGGAAGAATACAACCTGGATAAGCCCTTCCTCGTGCAGTACCTGCTCTACCTCAAAGGGATTTTCACCCTTGATTTTGGCACGACTTTTTCTGGCCAGTCAGTCTCATCGCTTATGGCCAACGCCTTTCCGGTGACGATCAAACTGACAGTAATGGCTGTCGTGTTCGAAACCATTTTTGGTGTGCTATTCGGTTTCATCGCCGGAATTCGCCGCGGCGGAATCTTCGACTCCACCGTTTTGGTGCTGTCTCTGCTGGTAATTGCAATCCCATCCTTCGTGATCGGTTTCGTGATGCAATTTTTCGTCGGTGTGAAGTGGGGCTTGTTACCCGTCACGGTCGGTCGTAATGAAACCTTCCTCGAGCTACTCATGCCCGCCATCGTGCTGGGTGCAGTATCGCTGGCCTATGTCATCCGCTTAACCCGGCAATCAGTATCGGAAAATCTCCGGGCAGATTACGTCCGCACCGCTCGTGCCAAAGGCATGTCGGGCGGCTCAGTAATGACCCGCCACGTGCTACGGAACTCCATGATTCCCGTGGTTACCTTTATCGGCGCCGACCTCGGCATTCTGATGGGCGGTGCAATCATTACCGAGGGAATCTTCGGCATTAACGGTATTGGTGGAACTCTGTACCAGGCGATTATCCGTGGTGAACCCGCCACCGTCGTATCCATCACCACCGTGCTGGTCATCGTCTACATCATCGCCAACTTGCTGGTCGATTTGATGTACGCCGTGCTCGATCCAAGGATTCGCTATGACAAATAAAAACTATTTCCAACGCCCGCGCCTGGAACGCTACGTCGCCGACACCGATGAGCAGGGCCTGGGCGCAGTCGACGCCGTGAACGACGACCGCCCACCGCGCTCCCAATGGGGCGAAGCATGGGTTAGCCTGCGCAAGCGGCCATTATTTTGGGTCTCTGCAATCCTGATCCTTTTCACCATTGCCCTGGCGCTATTCCCGCAATTGTTTACTTCAACGGACCCACGTTTTTGCCAGTTATCCAACTCGCTCGGCGAACCAACCTCTGGCCACCCGTTCGGTTTTGACCGCCAAGGCTGCGATATCTACGCACGCACGGTATACGGGGCACGCGCCTCGGTGGCCGTGGGCATTCTTGCAACCGCGATGGTCATGATTATCGGGACCGTTATTGGCGCAACCGCCGGCTTTTTCGGCGGCTGGATCGATGCGGTGCTCTCTCGCTTTACCGACGTGTTTTTCGCCGTACCGCTGCTGCTGGCAGCCATCGTCGTCATGCAGATGTTCCGCGAATCACGCTCACTCTGGTCCGTGGTCCTGGTGCTGTCATTATTCGGCTGGACAAATATCGCCCGTATTGCCCGCGGCAGTGTCATGAGCGTAAAAAACGAAGACTTCGTTACCGCTTCCCGCTCGCTGGGTGCGTCACGCTGGACCATGCTGACCAAACACATCCTGCCCAACGCCGCGGCTCCAATTATCGTCTACGGCACCGTCGCACTTGGTGTGTTCATCGTTGCCGAAGCGACTTTGTCCTTCCTGGGTATCGGGTTACCGCCAGAGGTCGTGAGCTGGGGTGGCGATATTTCTTCGGCACAAAGCTCATTGCGTACCCGACCTGAAATTCTGTTCTACCCGGCCGGAGCACTGGTAATTACCGTGCTGAGCTTCATCCTCATGGGCGATGTCGTCCGCGACGCCCTGGACCCGAAAGCGAGGAAACGATGAGTTCTTCCGAGAAACACTCCAGCGACGCAAAAACCAGCGAAGCTACCTCGACTGCAGCCTCACTACAGCCTTTGCTGCGCATGGACGACGTGAAGATCTCCTTCCAGTCGTCTACCGGTGTCGTCGAAGCAGTCCGCGGCGTCAGCTTCGATATTTATCCGGGTGAATCTGTCGCGATCGTTGGCGAATCTGGATCGGGTAAATCCACCACCGCGATGTCAATTCTTGGTTTGTTGCCCGAAAACGGATCTGTCACTGGCGGGTCAATCATCTTCGACGGCCAGACCATCAACGACATGAGCGAAAAGCAGATCCAGAAAATCCGCGGTTCAGAAATCGGCTTGGTCCCGCAAGACCCCATGTCCAACCTGAACCCGGTGTGGAAGATCGGCACGCAAGTCGCAGAATCCCTCAAGGCAAACAACGTCGTCGCCAACTCCGAGGTGAAAGAACGCGTTAACGAGTTGCTGGCAGAAGCCGGTTTGCCGGATCCAGAAGCGCGGGCGAACCAGTACCCCCACGAGTTTTCCGGTGGTATGCGGCAACGTGCACTGATCGGTATCGGACTGGCAGCGAACCCGCGTTTGCTCATTGCCGACGAGCCGACCTCCGCGTTGGACGTGACCGTGCAGAAAAAGATCCTGGATCACCTGAAAACGCTGACTGACCAGCACGGCACTGCCCTGCTTTTTGTTACCCACGACCTGGGGTTGGCTGCAGAGCGCGCCGAACACCTGATCGTGATGCACCGCGGACGCATCGTAGAGTCAGGACCTTCCCGGGAAATCTTGGAAGACCCGCACCACCCGTACACCCAGCGATTGGTCAACGCCGCACCGCTGATGGCTTCGCAGCGCACGCACACCACAGCACAGGTAGGCATCGGCAAGCAGGCTGATGGAACTGCCGCACAAGATGACACGGCAGCGCACGACAAAGCTGCCTCGCAGGAGATTATCCGGGTTCGGGATCTGACCAAGGAATTTCCGGTACGTGGTAAACGCGGAGAGATGTTCAAGGCGGTCAACAACGTCTCGTTCAGCTTGAACAAGGGTGAGACGCTAGCTGTCGTCGGCGAATCCGGTTCTGGTAAATCCACTGTGGCAAATATGGTGCTGAACCTGCTGGAACCAACCTCGGGCGAAATTCTGTATCAGGGCGAAAACGTGCAGAAGATGTCGGCGAAAGAAATTTTCCGCTTGCGGCGCAAACTGCAAGTCGTGTTCCAAAACCCGTATGGCTCGTTGGACCCGATGTATTCGGTATACAAGTCCATCGAGGAACCACTGGTGCTGCACAAGGTTGGCAACCGGAAGTCGCGTGAAAAGCGCGTCGCCGAGTTGTTGGACATGGTTGCCATGCCAGCTTCTGCCATGCGTCGCTACCCGAACGAGCTGTCTGGTGGTCAGCGGCAGCGCATCGCAATTGCCCGCACCTTGGCGCTGGAACCGGAAGTTATCGTCCTCGACGAAGCCGTCTCCGCCCTCGACGTGCTTGTGCAAAACCAGGTCATCGAGCTGCTGAATGATCTACAGCAGAACTTGAGCTTGTCGTATCTGTTCATTACGCACGACCTGGCGGTGGTGCGCCAGACTGCCGATAACGTCGTGGTGATGAAAAACGGGCAGATTGTCGAACGCGGCCCGACAGAGACGCTATTCGACGATCCACAGCAGGATTACACCAAGGAGCTGATCAATTCGGTTCCGGGCCTGTCCATCAAACTGGGGTCTGGTCTGCAGCAAGGCTAGGCACCTAGGGTGCGGGGTGCACAACGACGCAGCCAGCTCGAATCATGCGGCTAAAATGGGATTATGTCCCGAACACGCACCCCATACCCAGCGAGCACCCGATTTCTGCAGGTCCTGCGCGTCCAGGATGTCACCGACGGCATGCGCCGTGTGACCCTGGGCGGCCCGCAACTCGCCGCCCATGTGGCTGATAACGGCTGCGCGGTCCCGGAATTTCGTTCGGATAATTTCGACGATTCCATCAAGCTCATCCTGCCGCAGGCTCCCGGCGAAAAACCGGTAGGCCCAACACAGCGTGAAGGCAAACTAGCTTGGCCTGCAAAATCCTCGTCTTCGCCACGCCGGACCTACACCGTACGGCGCTTCGATAGCCAGCACGGCGAGCTGGACGTAGATTTTGTTCTGCACGGCACCGGGCCTGCCACCTCGTGGGCTGCTCAAACCCAACCTGGCGATACTGTGCAAATAGCGGGGCCGAAATCGACCTCGTCCCAGCCGCAGGGCGTCGACTGGATCTTGGCCGCCGGTGATGCCACCGCCCTGCCCGCGCTGAGCCGCTGGCTGGAAGAATGGCCCGCCGGACAACGCGGCAAGTTTTTCATTGTGGTCGATGAACATTCGCACCGCCAGCAATTCCCCTGCCCGGATGGCGTGGAGATCACCTGGTTATTCCACAGCGAAGGGGACACGCTTTACGACGCTATCTCCGCCACCGAATGGTGGGATGGTGAAGTTTTCGCCTGGGTCGCTGGTGAATCTGCGAGTTTGAAACCGATCCGCCGCTGGTTGCACGATACCAAGGGCCTGCGCAAGCACCAGATGCATTTTTCTGGTTATTGGAAATCCCGCATGAAGCACCGTTCCACGGCGCCACGCCGGGAACCGGAAACGCTGGCCAACCCGAGCACGCGCACCACCGCAACGAAGGCTTTCGAGTCAACGCAAGCGAAACCACAGCCGTACGCAGATTCTGAACATTCTGAAGATTCTGCATCACACCTCAACGCTCATGCGGAATTTGCTGCCCTGAGCGATCTCACTGCTGCGTTTGCTATCCGCACGGCCGTGACCGTGGGACTGGGCACTGCTTTGGCCACTGCACCGCGCGAGGTGCACGAGCTTGCCGCAGCCACCAATACCCAACCGGCAGGGCTAGAAAAGCTGCTGCTGTACCTGGAAACCCTGGGCATGGTGCTGCCTGTCGCGTCTGCACAGTGGCAGTTGACGGATTCTGGCCGCATTCTTGCCGACGACACCACCATCGAGCGGCTGTCTGCTGATAATCAGCGCAATCACGCAGTTCTGGCGGCCCTGGTGCATTTGCGTGCCGCGCTTGTCGACGGCTATCACCCGGGAGTTGCGGATGCGGCCCAGAAATCCCCTGGTTTAGGCACCTCAATAACAACCGCGGCACTGAACACAACAGCTGGCGAACCAGGCACAGTGGCAGACGCCACAGACTCAGAGACCGCTAATAACGCGGTCATCCCGGTAACCGCGGAACTAGCCCGACGCGACGATGGCGCAGCAATTGAGTATCTGCGCAATCTCTACCGCACGCGCCAACAAGCAGGGGCGGATTCGCTGCGTCTTGCTTGCCAGTGCCGCTTGCCGGATTCCACTGGTGAAACCGGTGGCTCCGCACAGTCTGCTGCGTCACGTTCTGCCGCCGCGCGCTCTAGTGCCGAGCGCGCACTTATTACCTTCGCGCTCTACGGCGACCAGCTGCGCAGCGTCGAAGAGCTGTATTACCTTTTCGGCCGCGCGGGGCTGCCAGCACCGACCGTCGGCAAGAACGGCTCCGCTCCGCTAGACGACGACGGCTACCGCGTCTTCGAGTTCCTCACTTAAACCTTAATGCTCGGCAGCTTGCCAGTTCGTGCCGGAACCGGTGGAGACCTCCAGCGGGACAGTCAGCGTGATCGCCTGATCCATTTCGTGTTCGACCAGCTGGCGCACCTGCTCCAACTCGCCTTCTGCGATTTCCACGACCAGCTCGTCGTGCACCTGCAACAGCACCCGGGACCGCAACTTCGCTTCCCGCAGCGCGTCGTCGACACGAATCATCGCTACCTTAATGATGTCGGCCGCCGTGCCCTGAATCGGCGCATTCAACGCTGCGCGTTCCGCGTTTTCCCGGGCCACGCGGTTATCCGAGTTCAGCTCCGGCAAATAGCGGCGCCTGCCAAACACCGTCGAGGTAAACCCATCGTGCCGGGCCTTGTCGACGACCTCATCCAGATACTGCTTCACCCCACCGAAGCGGGCGAAGTAATTTTCCATGATCTTTTTTGCCTCCCCCGGTGGAATATTCAGCTGCTGCGATAAACCGTAAGCAGACAAGCCGTACACCAGGCCGTAGGACATCGCCTTAACGCGGCGGCGCAGTTCCGGGGTGACTTCTTCCACCGGCACGTCGAACACGCGCGAACCAACGTAATTGTGCAGGTCTTCGCCTTCTTGGTAGGCCTGAATCAGCCCCGGATCGCCGGATAAGTGCGCCATCACGCGCATTTCGATCTGCGAGTAGTCCGCACTCAGCAGCGTTTCAAAACCTTCACTGACCTGGAATGCTGAGCGAATTTTCCGCCCAGCCTCGGTACGCACCGGGATATTCTGCAAGTTCGGGTCTGACGAACTCAACCGGCCGGTCGAGGCCACCGTTTGGTGGAAGCTGGTGTGAATGCGCCCATCGCCTTGCACGGTTTTGGACAAGCCTTCCAGGGTAGTCTTCATTTTCTGGTATTCGCGGTGTGCCAGCAGCCGGTCCAAAAATGGGTGCGGGTGCTTCGCCGCCAAAGCCTCGATCTCACCGGCGGCGGTGGAATAACCAGTTTTGGTTTTCTTCGTCTTCGGCAAATCCAAGGTCTCAAACAGCACGGTTTGCAGCTGTTTGGGCGAATTCAAGTTCAGGTTCTCATCACCGGCCAGCTCACGGGCGGCGTCTTGTTCTTCGCGCACCATCTCGGCGAAGGTCTCGGCTTGCTCGTCCAACACCTCACGGTCGACGGCAATGCCGGTGGCTTCCATAGTTCCGAGGATCTGCACTAGCGGCAGCTCGAGATCGCGGTACAGCTCGAAACTTTCGATCTTCAGCAGCTCGGTGGTCAAAAGCTCCGCCAGCTCGAGGATCGCCCCGGCTTTTTCCAACAACTGCTGGGTTTCCCCCTCCCCGCCCGGCAAGGTCTTCTGTAGGTGGCGCTGGTATACATCGGCCAGATCATAACCGCGCTGGCCTGGGCGCAGCAGATATGCGGCGATCGCGGTGTCGTGGCTAATGCCGCGCAGCTGGTAGCCACGGCCTGCCAGCATGTGGAAGGCTGCTTTGGCCTCGTGCAAATATTTGCTGGCGCTGTCGTCGGCAAGCCATTCTGCCAGGGCTTTGTCTTCGTCGGCGGAAAGATCTTCCAGCACCACCGTGATGCCTTGCCGGTTCGTGTCGACGAGCGCGATCGCCGTAGCATCACCCTGGCCCGGCGCGCCGTTGCCGTCGACGAACATGGCGACGCCTTCGGTGTGCTCCGCGAGCCAGTCGGTGAGTGTGGCTTCGTCGTGTGTGATGGCGGGTAATTCGGGGGTGTCGTCTATCTCGGCTTCAGCGCCAAATACGCCGAGTACGCGGTCGCGCAGGTTGGGGCCGAATTCGAGGTCGTCGAAATGGGCGGCCACTTGGTTGGCGTCGACGTCGGCAAAGGAAAGATCATCCGGGCTGTGCGAAAGCTGCATATCGGTGATCATTTGCGTGAGTTCACGGTTGAGGCGCACTTGTTCGATGCGTTCGCGGAAGCTGTTGCCGGCTTTGCCTTTGATGTCGTCGGCGTGTGCGATCAGCTCGTCGAGGCTGCCGTATTGTTTGATCCATTTTTGTGCGGTTTTTTCGCCGACGCCGGGGATGTTGGGCAGGTTATCGGATGGGTCGCCACGTAGCGCGGCGAAGTCCGGGTATTGCTGCGGGCTCAAGCCGTATTTTTCTTCTACGGCATCCGGGGTGAAGCGGTGCAGCTTGGATACCCCGCGCATGGGGTACAGCACGGTAGTGGTGTCGTTGACCAGTTGGAGGTAGTCGCGGTCGCCGGTGACGATCAAGGTTTCGTATTCACCGGACTGTGCCCCGGCCGCGGTGGCCAGGGTGGCGAGGATGTCGTCGGCCTCGTAGTTTTCGACTGAGAGCGTGGTGATGCCGAGTGCTTCAATGACTTCGCGGATGAGCTCGACTTGGCCTTTAAATTCTTCTGGCGTGGCTGCGCGCTGGGCTTTGTAATCCGGGAATTTTTCGGTGCGGAAGGTCTTGCGCCCGACGTCGAAGGCCACTGCGATGTGGTCGGGTTTTTCATCGCCGACGATGCCGGTAAGCATGGTGAGGAATCCGTAGACCGCGTTGGTGTGCTGGCCGCCGCCGGTGGAGAAATTTTCTGCCGGGAGTGCGTAAAAAGCACGGAAGGCCATGGAGTGTCCGTCGATGAGCAAGAGGCGTTTCATGCCCTACACTTTAGCCGCCACCGGCAGCACACTACAGCCACAGCGCTAGAGCTACCATGCTCGAGCCCAAGCGCTACACCCACCGTGGCCTGCTGCCCCGTTACGCTTGCCGACGGTCAAGCTCCTGCCATTCCACGTTGAGATCGGATTCTGCCACACCGCGCACCTGTTCGGCGAGGAAGCAGTACAGGTTATCGGTACCGTCTACGATGCCGTCAGCGACGTCTTCTCCGGCAGAGGTGATCGCCAGTATGGCCCGGCGCGAATATTCCTCGGCGTGTACTAGCTGTGCTCCCCATCCGCCTTCGCCGCGGTTGCCGTCTTCGTCGGCGGACAGGCTCTCTAACCAGGCTGCGGCCAGGGCACAGGCCTCTTCCCCGGTAACGACTGCGCGCACGGTAGCTGGGGTGCCGTCGTTCCCGGGTGGTGTACCCCAGAGCCAATCCAGGTTTACGCGGTAGGGATTAAGCATTGGGGTGTTACCTTTCGCTGTATTCTTCCCTGGCATTCTAGTTCTGCGAGAATGGAAGTTCGACAAGTTCGACTAAGGTGTAACGCAAAACCATTTTCATTCCGCTAGGACACTTATACGCACTAGGCTCGTTCTACTGACTGCCATCACGGCCGCTGCTGCATCTCTTACTGCTGGTGCTGCTGTAGCTCACACGGCACCTCCGGGAAATACCGTATTGGCCGGTGACAGTTTGGTCGCCAACCCCGTACCTTTCGATGTTGTGCGCAATAACATGCCGCTTTCGTCAGGTAGCGCCACTGATACGTCCAGTAGTAGCAAAGACATCATGGCCACCGGTGTCGGTTGCGTTACCGACGGCGCCATTGCCGACGAGATTCGTCAGGCGTCCGGCGCCGCTCGAGTGGATCAGTATCAATGTTCTGGTGCTTCGTTAGCTAGTCGTGAGCTTCGTATTGACGATACTCTCCGCACAGCTGCAGAACAGGGCGATCTCACCCGGAGCACGAGAAACGTCGTTATTGTTGCGGGGGCTAACGATACCTACCGTTACGGACTCGATACGCAGGCGGTTGATCACGCGGTCCGTAGTGGCTTGCAGAACGCCATCGACGTTATCCACGAGCACGCACCGAATGCCAAGATTGTGGTGGTTGGATATCCCCGTGTCACAAGCGATGGCACAACGTGTGCGAACAGTGGGCTGCATTCTTCTGACCAGCTGCCTATCACTACTCCCCTCATTGCCGCTACGGAAGAGCATTTGCAGCACAACCTGCGTGAGGTAGCTGAGCACAATGGGGCCACCTTTATCGACGCGTGGCCTGCCTCTGCAGGCCACGATATGTGTTCGCCGCAACGTTGGTGGCGCAACCTTTTTGACGTTGCACCTCCAGCACCGGGAAACATCCCGCTGCACCTCAACGCTCTCGGAATACACGGTTACGGGCGATTGATCTTAACTGCCGAAGCACTCGTTATTTAAAATTTTCCGGTCGGGGAGTCACCCCCGTCCATTCTTGACGCCCTTCCTCATCCTGCGCTTCATACGAAATATGCAACTGGTAAGGATTGTTCGAACCGAAAATCGCACCGTAGATAAAGCTGATCTGCTCACCAGGGCCAACCTTTAAACGTCGATCACCTCCGTTGATTCTAGATAAATCTCCAATCTCGATATGAACGTTTTGAAGTATTTTTCCCGATATATTGGTTAGAATGTAACTTTTACCTTTATCTAGTTTGATTTCCCAGGGAGCTCCATTCTTGGGTTCGAGCTTACTCAATGCTTTGGCAATTTCGCTCTGATATTTCGCAGCCGCTTTGGCTGCTAGTGTGGCTTCTTTAGCTTGTTGGGCAGATTTCTCCTCTGATTTGCGAGATTGCATTGCATTCCACGAGGCCAACACGAAGGAAGCTAATGCAATACCGGCTGACAAGACTGATACCCAGTTTTCAATGCTCATATATCAAATACTAGTTGTGGAAGGAGCTAACAGGTTTCCCAATCCAGTGTTCTCATACCCCGGAACGTTTCGAACATTCGTAAACATTCTCTCTGTACTCAATAATTCTTTGTGATTGTACAGCTCCCAAGTTCGTCGCTGCCTTTAATTGCTGATTCTCCGATCTGGGGGATAGTCGTGGCACTCGCGGCACTATCTGGCTACAACTTAGCGACGGCCGCTTCCTCCAAAAAGGAAGACAGTGCAGCATAGAATCATTAACGCGGGCACTGGCCAGGAACCATAGGCTGGGCAAAGTGCACCAAGAACCTCGCCCCGCAACCCCGATAAGGCATAATCGGTGCATGGCTACGTTTGAAGAAGTTCTGGACCAGCTACGTGAGAATCAACCGCAGGGCAAGTACGGTATTGCCTTCGAAAAACTCATGGTGAACTTCTTCCGCACTACTCCTTCCCTGGCCGAGCAGTTCGATGAGGTCTGCCGCTGGTCTGATTGGCGCTATAACAACGGCCAGACCGACACGGGCATCGATATGGTGGCCCACCGCGTGGCCGATGACAGCTGGGTGGCCATCCAGGCGAAGTTTTATAGGCCGACCACCAGTATCCAAAAAGGCCACATCGACTCCTTCTTTGAGGCTTCTGGCAAATCCTTCGAAACGGAAAACGGCCGGGAACATTTCTCGCACCGCTATATCATCTCGACGACGGATAAGTGGTCCTCGAATGCCGAGGCCGCGCTGGCGAACCAGATCATTGAAACCAGCCGTATCGGTATCGCAGACATTGCCTCTGCCCCGGTGAACTGGGATGTGGCATTCCCTGGTTCAGAGATCCAGGTGAAACTGGAGCGTAAGGAAGCTTTCCAACCCCGCAAACACCAATCTGAGGCAATCGAAAAAGCCTTGGCTGGTTTCGCTACCCATGACCGCGGCAAGCTGATTATGGCCTGCGGTACGGGCAAGACATTTACGTCGCTGCGCCTGGCTGAACAGTTCGCCCGCGAAAACGGGGGGGGGTAAAGCCCGGGTTTTATTCCTGGTTCCGTCTATCGCGCTGCTCTCACAAACCCTGCGTGAGTGGACCGCACAGGCAACGGTCGATATGCGCAGCTTTGCGGTGTGCTCAGATACCAAGGTGGGCAAAGGCGCCGAGGATATTGCGCCGTATGACCTAGAAGTTCCGGTATCTACAAATGGTAAGCGCCTAGCGGAAGTATTCAATACCGGCAAGCACTCTGCCGGCCTGCACGTGGTCTTTTCCACCTACCAGTCGCTACCGACGGTGCACGACGCGCAGCACAACGGCCTTGACGATTTCGACTTGGTTATTTGCGATGAAGCGCACCGCACCACGGGTGTGACGCTGGCTGGCGAGGATGCCTCGAACTTTGTGCGCATCCACGAAGCCGACTACATCAAAGCCGACAAGCGCCTGTACATGACGGCCACACCCAAGCTTTTCGACGACGATGTGAAAGACAAAGCCGCAGACCACTCGGCTGAGTTGGCATCGATGGATGATGAAGGTGTCTACGGCCCGGAGTTTCACCGGTTAGGCTTTGGCGAAGCCGTCGAGCGCGGGTTGCTTACCGACTACAAGGTGTTGGTGATGACGGTCGACGAGGACGTCGCCGCAGAAGCCCTTGCCAACGCCCCAGGACAATTAGTGAACCTCACAACGGCTTCAGCAATCATCGGCGCGTGGAATGCGCTGGCGAAACGCTCCGGCAAGTTGCAGGGCACCAAGGACGGCTTCGAGGTTAATGCCAAGCCGATGCAACGCACGGTGGCTTTCGCGAAAGACATCAAACATTCAAAGCAGATCGCAGATTCCTTCCCTGCTTTGGTGGCTGCGCACCAGGAATCGCTGCACGAGCACGCCGCGCTGGAAGACATCAGCCTGCACAACACGGATGTGGCTGTGGTAGCCCAGCATGTCGACGGCACCATGAACGCGATGCAGCGCTCTTCGCGGATTAACTGGCTAGAAGCGGACATTGCGCCTACGGAATCCCGGGTTCTGACCAACGCGCGTTGCCTGTCGGAAGGCGTGGATGTGCCTGGGCTGGATTCGGTGATCTTCTTCCAACCGCGTAACTCCATGGTGGATGTGGTGCAGTCTGTCGGCCGCGTGATGCGTAAGGCAGAGGGCAAAGACTATGGCTATATTATTCTGCCGGTCGCGGTGCCTCCTGGGGTGAGCCCATCGCAGGCGCTCAACGACAACACGCGCTTCAAGGTGGTCTGGCAGATCCTGAACGCACTGCGTGCCCACGATGATCGCTTCAATGCGAAGATCAACTCCATCGCGTTAAACGAAGGCAACCCAGACGAGCTGCCAGTTGTCGTGGATCCAGTTGTGAAACCTAAAAAGCCGATCGTCGATCCTGTTCCCTCCCCGACCGATAATCCCACTGATGCAGACACAGCGAAGCAGATCGCGCTGTTTTCTTTGGAGCGGTGGCAGGAAGCCATCTACACCAAGTTGGTGGATAAGGTTGGTTCGCGCACGTATTGGGAAGACTGGGCCGATGACGTCGCCAAGATTGCCGAAAACCAGGTCACCCGCATTACTAAGCTTGTCGACGGCGCGGATAAGCACTTGCGCGCTGAATTCGATGATTTCGTCGATGGCCTGCGTAATAACCTGAACGACGGGATTGGTGAAGCCGATGCCATCTCGATGCTTTCGCAGCACTTGATCACTGCTCCAGTGTTCAACGCGTTGTTCGATAACCACGACTTCATTGAGAACAACCCGGTGGCCCAGGTAATGCAGCGTATGACAGATGCGCTGCAGGACGCACACCTGGACAGCGAAACGGAATCGCTGGAGAAATTCTACGACTCCGTGCGCGTGCGTGCGTCTGAAGTGACCTCTGCGTCGGGTAAGCAGCAGGTGATTAAGGATCTGTATGAGCGCTTTTTCCGTAAGGCCTTCAAGAAACAGGCAGAGGCCCTCGGCATTGTTTACACCCCGGTGGAAATCGTGGACTTCATCCTGCGCGCTGCCGATGAGGTCTCCCGCAAGCACTTTGGCAAGGGCTTAAGCGATGAGGGGGTAAGCATCCTCGATCCCTTCGCTGGGACCTCGACGTTCATGGTGCGCTTGCTGCAGTCTGGGCTGATCAAACCAGAAGACATGGCACGCAAATATGCCAACGAGCTGTTTGCCACCGAAATCATGCTGCTGGCGTACTACGTCTCTGCGGTGAATATCGAGACCACCTACAACGCCCTGCGTGAGGAAGCCGCGCAGCGCAACGGTGCACCAACACCGGACTACGTGTCATTTACGAATATCGCGCTTGCCGATACCTTCCAAGTCCACGAAGACGGCGATATTCCAGACCTCAACATTTTCCGCGAAAACAACGCCACCATTGAGCGGCAGAAGAATGCGCCCATCAATGTGGTCATTGGTAACCCGCCGTATTCCGTCGGCCAAAAGTCCGCGAACGACCTCAATGCCAACCAGAAGTACCCCAGCCTAGATAAGCGCATCGCGGACACCTACGCGGCCAAGTCCACGGCCACCAATAAAAACTCCCTGTACGACTCCTACCTGCGCGCTTTCCGCTGGGCTACGGACCGCATCGGCGACCAAGGAATCGTGGCATTCGTATCAAATAATGGGTGGATCGACGGCAATGCCGGTGCCGGTGTGCGCTTGTCGATGGCCGAAGACTTTACAGATCTCTACGTTTTTAATCTTCGTGGAAATTCTCGTACCGCTGGCGAACACGCCAAACGTGAAGGCGGAAATGTTTTTGACATCCGGGTTGGGGTTTCCATTGCTATAGGGATCAAGGATGAGTCGAAGCAATCCTTTGACTTGCACTATGCCGAATTACCGGACTATTCCTCTAAAGCTGACAAGATAAGTGCAATTACAAGCGCATCAATCGAAACCCTTATTTGGCAAACTATCGAACCTAACAAAGAAGGCGATTGGCTAAATCAACGATCTGAAGAGTTTGAGACGTGGCCGATTATTGGTGACAAAAAGGGAAGTTCGACTACATTCTTTAATATATTCTCTAGGGGCCTAGAATCAGCCAGAGATTCTTGGCTGTATTCATTTTCAACAAAGGCTATAGGAGAAAATGTCGCAGTTCTGAAATCGACTTACACTCAAGCCCTGGAAACGATTCACCCCGAACAAAATGCGGAAGAGTTTTTAAAGAGCGAGCCATGGTTCGTAAATCCGGTCCGGAGTAAATGGTCTTCAAGTCTCCAAGCCCAGCTGGATCGGAGAGTAGATATTAACCGAAACGGCTACCGAACAAAGAGCCAGTATCGACCATTTTGCCAGCAATATGTATACTTCGACGAACAACTGAACCATCGTAGGTACCAACTGCCTTCAATGTTTCCGACCCCAGAGCACTCCAATATCGGTTTCATCGTTATGGCCCCTCGCGATGCAGCTGAATTTGCAGTGCTAGCTACAGAACTAATCCCAGATCTGTCGTTCTTCACGTATACTGGCCAGTTCTTTACCCGCTTCACCTGGACCCCAGTCGATGCCGAAGATGGTGGTCTGTTCGGTGAAGGGAACGTCGTCAAGCAAGGTGAGACCAGTGCTTACGGCCAAGTCGGTGAGGTTGTTGATGGGTATGTGCGGGTGGACAACATCACGGATGAGATTAAGCAGATTTACCGGGATGCGTTGGGCGGTGATGTCACGGGTGATGGCATCTTCCACTTTGTGTACGGCAAGTTGCATGATCCGGGTTATCGCACGCAGTATGCGGCAGATTTGAAGAAGATGCTGCCGCATATTGAAACGCCGTCGTCGCGTGCTGAGTTCGATAAGTTCGCTGCAGCTGGTAAGGAACTCATGGAGTTGCACGTGGATTATGAGTCCGTGGAACCGTGGCCGTTAGATATTCAGGTCAAGGGTGATGAGTCCAACCGTGAGACCTGGCGTGTGCAGAAGATGAAGTGGGCTAGGCGCAAGGATCCGGAAACGGGCAAGAACGTCAATGACGTGACCAAGCTGATCTACAACAAGCAGGTGACCATCTCCGGTATTCCGGCAGAGGCGGATGAGTACATGTTGGGCTCGCGTTCCGCGGTGGCATGGTTGATTGATCGGTACCAGGTGAAGAAGGACAAAGCTTCGGGGATTGTGAATGATCCGAATGATTGGGCCGATGAGGTGGGCAACCCGCGCTACATCGTGGATCTGATTGGCAAGGTCACGCGGGTGGCGATGGAAACCGTGCGGATTGTTGATGGGTTGGAAAACTAGTACCCACGGAGTCCTCTCCACCACCAATCAGCATCTGCTGCCCGAAAGTCTTAGTCCAACAAGGAATCGAAAAGAGGACCTGACCCCCGGAAAGTGGACACGTCGGGGGTCAGGTCCCTAATGATCGAAGCGAATGGGCCTGCAGTACTATTCCGAATAGCCTTATGGGAGTGTTAGCAGTTCCCCCAGAGTAAATACGATTCAATGACATTATTCTCTAGTATTCGACGCGCCTGATCGCGGTTGTTTAAGGTAACAATCACCCGCGAGTTGCATTCATTTAAAAACATAAGCCACAAATCTGAATGCCATGCTGCGGTAGCCATAACGACACCTTCAGAATCATTGTGCGTCTCCTCGATTAGTGAGCCAGCTACGTAATGCCATCCGTTTAATTCTCGTTCTTCACAGTCGCCTATCTCATAGCCTTCCGGGAGGTACCAGCAATATTCAGGCCTTCCAAGTTCGGCGCGAAGCGGATACCATAAGAGGCTTAGGTTCGTATCGAAGGGCCATGACACCTTGTTTGCTATCTCAGACTTGAATTGAGTTTCGCTCATTTTTCCGAAAGCATTTCGGAAAGAGCGAGCAGGGAGAACTGGTCGATTAAGGGCCATTCCCACTTCCCGCCAGGTACAGGCTCTATTGTCACCTAACGGTGGAAAAATGGAGGACTCCATCCGTACTTCTACTGCATACGAGTAGTTCCGACTAAGCGTAGCGAGGCAACCACCGTCATTAATATCGTAAGGGAATATATCTGGGAATGGGACCTCTACAGAGCTTTGAAAATCCCATTTTGGTTCCCCAAATGAATCGTATCTATTGTATGTCTGCATCTAACTAGTATCGTTCTGTAGTTGGCCACTTATAGAACCCACGTCGACTTATATAAACCGAAGTTTTCTTTACTGCTGGAACCCTCAGAAAACTGTACTGTAGCTAGACTTGGCTCGTCTCCCCTATAGGTCAGCAAATATCTTCCGCGCCGTTGTCTTCGAAGGACCATTTTTGACGGTTACCGCTACCGCTCTTGACGCAGTTTATCGCATGCTGCGCGATGGGCTGAAAGTTGCGGTCTAATTGAAAAGTAGAAACCTCTCTCCTCGCCCGTACCCGTGTTCACTTCAACGGTCTGCTGTACCGCAGGATGGATGACTGAAGGGGGTACTTCCCCGTAACTCGGACCACTGGGACTGGAGATTCGGCATGTTTCGACATCTCAACTCGACGGAGCCCCGCGAAAGGGCATGCGGACGAAATCTTGGAGAGATTTTCCGCATGACCTGTCGTGGAATTTAAGAGCTTTCAACGACAGCAAGATTGCCCCGGCACTTTCGCGCGGGGCGGCTCAGAAGTTGATTCAGACTACTTCGTGGCGTCTGCCAACGGCTGCTCGATCTTGTCCAGCAAATAGTTCAGGCTCAGCACGGTCTGCCACCCGAAGGCCTTTTCCAAGTCGCCTTCCAAATAAACACTGCGTCCGTCCTTCACGGCAGGCAGCTCGCCCACGATCGGATCCTCGATCACAGAAGCCTTGCTCTGCTTCGGAGAGTAGGACAGCTGATCCCAGACCAATATGTCGGAATTGATCTTGGCTGCGTTTTCCTTGGAGACCTCGCCGTAGAACTTGTCCTTGGTGATGCCCGCGTAGGCCGGGTTGATCTTGAATCCCAGCTCGGTGAAGAAGCGGCTGCGCGGATCACCCTCGGCAAAGACCGCCAGATTCTCGTCAGAGACAGTGGCTACACCGAGTTCCTTCTCGGCCCACTCTGGGTGGCGGGCCTTGAGCTCTGCGAACTTCTCCTTGACCTGCTCCACCTGGCGCTTTGCCTCTTCAGGCTTGCCCACGGCCTGCCCGATCTCTTCCGTGGTCACGTCCCATGGTTGCTGTAGTTCTTCGTATTCGCCCTTTTGTACGACGACAGGGGCGATCCCAGACAGCTTCTTGTACGTGGCTTCATCGATATCCGAGTAAACGGCCACGATGAGGTCTGGCTTATCCTTAGCGATAGCTTCCGCATTAACCTCTGCGTGTTTGTCGATCCGAGGAGTCTCGCCCGCGATCTTGTCATTGGACCAGTTGCCCGCAGCCTGACCATCCGGGGTCATTCCGTCCCAGTAGTTTACGGAGACAGGAGTAACTCCCAGTGCCAGCAGTGCGTCCTGATCCGTGTAGCCCAAGGAGACCACACGCTGTGGGGCTTCCTTGATTTCGGTCGAGCCGTAGCGGTGCTCGATGGTGGTGGGGAATGCGCCCTGTTCGGCGTTGACTGCCTGGGAATCCCCGGAGTTTCCGGACTTGTCATCAGTCGAGCACGCGGTCAGTGCTGCGCCCAAGGTCAGCACAGCAGCGGTGCTAACGAGAATCTTCTTGAGTGTCATTTTTCTCCGTTGTTATTGGTTTCGGTCGCGGGCAGTTCCGAGTTGTCGTCGAGACGAACAAGGTCCAGAACAATCGCCGGCGCCGGCACGTCGGCAACGCGCGATCCGCAGACCATCGCGATTCCTCCCTCGTGAGGGATGGTGACTCGGCAAGGGGTTCCGCCGAAGCGACCTTGCGAGACGTGCGCGGAACGCACGTGGACGCGCTAACCTCGGAATTCGAAGTAAGTCTGATGCAGCATCATGTAACGCCTCAATGACGTCTTGCCCCGCGCGCTCAATGACACACACCGGGAGCCCATGCTCACTGGCGTGCTCCTCAACGGAGTCTGCCCACATTTGCTCATAAGGGTGATCGCTGGCGGGGTGCGCAACTACCAAAACTGCTTCATGACCAACCCTGATGACCGTAGACAACGTCCGGTGCCCCCACGGCTGATAGCCGGAAACAGCAACTCGCATACAGTGAATGTTAGCTTATGTTTACCTATCTAGTCAATGATGAAAGTAGCGCAACTTCCATGACAGATTCCCCGGACATGACCACCGTTCACCGAATCTCGGTGCCCACAGACGCAGATGCCCTCGTCTTCACGGTCCCCTACCGTTCGGACGTCGAGCTCACCGAATCGATGCCCACCGTCGATATGTGCATCTTGGGGCATACCTATCCATCGACCGGAAGGTATTCGTCATACGGTGCACCGCACGCCACGATGACCGCAGCGAGGAGTACGCCTCTCAAGCATTCGCCAGCACACTGGCCACCGAACTTCCGGCGATCATCATCAACAGCAGGCAGATAGTCCTGGTGGGGCAAAGCTTCGGCGACAGCTCCGTCCTGCGCACTGCACTGATGGCTTCCACCGAAACAACGCCCGCATAATCGATCTGTGTCTTAAGTTACAGTAGAATCAACTTTACAAGCGACCGACCAGCATCATAGTTGAAATGAATTAAATGAACTCCAACGAAAATGTAATAGACTTCGACGCGCACAGAAAACGCCAAGAGCGGATTGAATTGGTTCTGCCGCGTCAAATGGCAAACTCCGGTTCTAAACCATTCCTTGGTCTTGCTAGTGACGGAAATTCTTACTGGTGCAAACGGTTCGAGAATCCTCATGGGCACGAAGCCGTCATTAACGAAGTTGTCGCAAGCATTACTGGTGAGACTATCGGTGCCCAAATACGCCCGTGGCAAATAATTCATGTACCGCAGTCTTTGAGTGATACCTTGATCACCAGCGACCATAACCGTACTGATCGTTATCGAATCGGCAAATTGCCTCTTTTCGGTTCTTTGAATTTACATACATCCACCGTTTGCACTTCTCCGGCTGTTATTCCCCATGTCACCGACGACGCAAACATAAATCACATTCCAAAAATCTTGGCTTTGTGGGATCTCTGCTGCGTTCACGACGATCACCAATTACTTATTGATTGCGATGCGGATAATCAGCTGTGGTCTATTGACCACGGTTTCTGGTTCGATTCATTCGAACAACCCTGGGGGTACGGCCCTCCAGAGGCGAAAGGTGCTACCCCAGACTTGCCGATGTTAAGGGCGCATATTCCTCAGGAATGCTGGGATAAAGCCAGCGCAGCTGTCGACGCTCTCGACAAAAATCTCTTCGCGACTATTTTGGACCAACTGCCTCCAGAATGGGCCGTCGATAAGAATGAAGTATCTAACCTAGTAAATTATATACTGTCTCGAAAACCATTTACACTGTCAAGACTAGAGCGATACCGCAATACCAATGGGAGGAAGTGACAATGCAATTCAGATATTGGACTGTCCGCATAGTCCCCTCACCATTAGCGATTACGTCCCTCGGATATGGGGTGATCGTCCAATGCGTATCCACTGGCGAATCAGAATGGCAATTTCTCGATGACCACAGCGGAATGGGAGCAGTACAAGGTGCCGTCAAAACCGCACGGAAAAACCTGGAAACACAGCTCAAACAACTACAAGATGCAAACCACGCGTTAGACATCGAGGGCACCGAGACGCTTAACGATTACCTTGGTTGGTGTGTCGATCACTGGAACAATCTATTGCGCGTTGATGCTGCGAAGTTCATGCACGCGGCCTCCCTGACAGAGGCGTGCGCTCTCTTGTTCAGCCAGCTAATAGAACCCCCTGCAAGGAACCAACCAGCAAATGATGTGCGCAATCTGCGGGTTAAAATCAAAAAGGCTTATCAAAATCAGCCACTTGTTCGCACTGCAATAAAAACTGACTCGACTCTTATCATTGCGAAATATCAACTGAACCCAAACTGTGCAGTCGTGAAAGCAGACACAGTGCTTGAACTCAACGAAGCATTCAACTTCGCGACTGCGAATCCGAATGCTGGTTTCGCAAATGTGGAAGCCTGGTCACTAAAAATCGAAAAAATGCAAAACACGAGTTCACAGCTAGAATTTGCAAATTCCCGAGTCGAAATCGGCAAGGATACAGACATCGTAGCCTTCTACTACGAACCTCAGACTAACGGGCAATTTGATACCTTTAAGCGCGCGCGAGAAATTTGGGATGCTTCGCGAGTGCAATATCTGCCGATTGACGCTGTGGAATCGCGCGCAACCGAGTTAAGCAAGCGGCTAGCCGCATGACGTTGCGGAATGGGATACACCGTTATTCATTTGACTAGGCCTGGTCGCCCCCACACGCCAGGCTGCGTTCAACCAGATAATTGAGCGGGGCGTTGAATTAGGGATATGCGACAAAGGGGGGGGTACAGATCATTTGCAGTAGCCAGATTTTAACAGGTAGTACCTGGTAACAATCTTTCATTTTCGCCTGCCTATTGGCATAAAATTAACGACCAACCTGGTAGCGGCCAGGGGTTATTTTGAATGTGTTTTGAGTGCTGGAAAATGACATAAATTTAACTTAATTCCAGTTTAGTAATACCGTACCAGTGCGGTAGAATGATTATTGTCAGACCAAAAGGCGCTACAACAACTAAATAGAAGAACTGAAAATGTCAGCTACACAGACATCATTGCGACAATCACACTGATCGTAATGATTTTGATCTGGCTCGACACTCGCAAGTAGTGCCGAATAGCCACTAACAAAAGTCCCGGCCATAAATAGGATGGCCGGGCACCCCTCACCATACAACACGAAAGGAAAATCATGCGATTTACGCTCATCTCCACCGCTGCAGCCACCATCATGGCCTTGGCGGGTGCTAGCGCGTTCTTCATTCCTGCTTTCCTTGCCGTCGGTATCGCCATCGACAGCAACGAAAGGAAAAAGCATGCAGCCTAAGATCATTGACGCAGACACGGGGAAAGAGCTTTGGCGCGCCGTAGAGTGCGCCAAACACTGCGACATCACCACTCGCACGTGGGCAAACTACTATGCGAATGGGCGCACACCCGACCCTGTCGCCATGCTCGATGGCCGTAGCGCATTGTGGTTTGCCGAGGATATTAAGCACTGGCACGCAAACCGGCCCGGCTCCCCGGCTCAGCTACGCCGGTAGCGTTATCCTCCAACCGTTTTCCAGTTATCAGCGATGCTTGGTTCGGAGCGACCCCCTGGCGACTATCGATAGAGACAGCTTTTTCATCTCAAATCATAGGATTGAGATGAAAAAGCTGGAGCTAGATAGCTAAGCACCTCGGGAGCTGAATAGAGAAAGTACTCAGCTCCCGGGGTGCCCACCCTCTCTCAAAATACCACAACCCAGAAAGGACACATCATGGACATCATGTCTACAATTTCCAGCGCACTAATAGTGCTCGCGATACTTATCGCACTCACCATAGGAGATACCCCAATATTCTGGATGGTCATGGGCGCCACTGCGGTTACGCTCACAATTGAGACCGTCCAGATCGTGCAGAAATGGCGGAAACATGCAGCCTAAGATCATTGACGCAGACACAGGGAAAGAACTCTGGACCGGCGCGGATTGCGCCGACCACATTGGAGTGAGTTACGCAGCGTGGCGTAACTACTCAGCCAATCACCGCACCCCAGAGCACGTCGCCATGATTTTAGGCCGCACACGGCTGTGGCTTGCGGACGAGGTGCGCGAGTGGCACGCGAACCGGCCCGGGTCTCCCCATCAACTACGCAAATAGTGGTAGCCCCGGTATTCGCTAGAACCTGTATAGGATCCCGATTAAGCAGTCCCCATCCCTAATGCTGCACGAATCGCAGGGCCAGCGGTATTGACATCATCGACCTTAAGCTCAATATCGGGTTGGCCCCATTTTTCGCGGACAACAGCCAGCGCTTGGGCAACCGTAAGATCATTATCCGCACAATCAATGATTAAACGTTGCAGGTCATTGCCTAGACGCCAGTCATAATAAGAAGCATCTACGGGCGAATCATCACAGGTAAAAATCCGCTTTTCATCGCAAATAAGCGGGATAACCTTATCCCGGGTGCGGTACACCATAGCAAGACCAGGCCGCGGCTCATCCGACCATGCTGCGTAATGCTTATTCGGCAGCATTTCTAAGCCCATTTCCTTATACCGATCAGACATCTTGGCCGATCACCTCCGCATATTCGTCGTAGTCAAAAAATCATTCATTCCCCCACTACTTCCTTACCAACTTACGCGCTAGGAAGTAGATCCGCCCTGCAAAAACCAGATTGAACGGGTGCGTTCTGCGTTAGCCTCCGGTCCCGGAAACTCCACAAACTATCTCAGACAGCTAGACCTGCTCACGCTATTTTCCATGCGTTCCCAAAACGTCGCCGTGCGATCATCTGCGCAACAAAGCCTTTCAATGGTGCAGGCGTTGCGCCACACGCAGGCGGCATTCCAGGTGCAATCTTTTGACTCCTGATGTTTTGACGCTCGCTTGTTAGCTACACTGGTTAAATCAACATGGCTACCCCGATGTGTCCATTTTCAGGAGGCAGCCCCAATGCCGGATGAATGGCACGTAAGCAAAGATTAAGTCGATGCTCTCGTTCGCGATCTTCTCACCCGAAAACCATTCATGGTATCGATATTAGAAGACTACCGGGCCACGCTAGGAAGGGAGTAGCTATGCGATTCAGATACTGGACTGTTCGCGTGGTCCCATCCCCACTCGCGATTACGTCGATTGGGTTCGGCGTGATCGTACAGAATCCTGACAACGGCGAAGCCCTGTGGAAATTCCACGATGATTACCGTGGAATGTACGGGATAGGGAATGCTGTAAAGAGCGCAAAGAGGCAGCTCAGTACCGGCTCAAAGGCTTACGAGAATCAGGATTGATGCTTGATATTCGTGGATCGGAAACACTCCCTGACTACCTCAGCTGGTGTTCAAATCACTGGAATAACTTGTTGCGAGTCGACCATGAAAAGTCAGTGCTATCGGATTCTTTAGCAAACGCGTGTGATCTTCTATTCCAAGAATTCATCACCCCGAAACGGCAAAAGCAGCATAGAATAACCGCTTCTAGCTTACATGCCCAAGTCAAAGAAGCTTACCAACGACTTCCAACGCTCAAAAAAGCGGTAAGAACGGGTTCTAGCGTGCAATTCTCAGGCTACAAGCTGCAACCTAATTGTGCGGTAGTGCTAGACGACGTCGTCTTCGAATTCAATGATGCATTCAACTTTGAGACCGAAAAGTCCGAGGCCGCGTTCACGCGTGCAGAAAATTGGGCATTAAGAATTGATAAGCTCAGGCACAGTAATGCATTTTTGGTTTCTGACGATGCGAAGCTCACGATTGACGATGACACGGAAATTCTCGCTTTCTATCAGTCCCCACCCCGTGAAGAACAATTCAAAGCACTAGAACGCGCGCAGAAAATTTGGCGCCAGTTAGGAGTCCTCGACATCCCAATTGAACAGGCACCTAATCGAGCAGTTGAATTACAGTTAAAGATCGCGGCTTAACAGGGAAGAATTAGCGCCCTCTCAAACCATGAATTCGACTGAATTTCCCATCAAAAGCGGTCGATTGTCACTTTCCTTCACCATGAACAACTTGGGGTGTTCAGCAAGTGGAACAACACCCGGAAAGCCTCAGATCCACTAAAGTGGAATAAGTAAACAGCCAGTGGGATTAGAAAGCCTCCACGGCTGGATACGCTAATTACCCAGCCGGGGGTCACCCCCTCACACTACAGAAAGGACTTACAAGATGACAATCATCACCGCACTTATCAGTGCATCATTCATCATTACTAAAGCTCCAGTTTGGGCTACCGCCACAGCACTTACAGCCACGACCGTTTGCTTAGCCCTGGATACCCGCGAGCATTGGCTAGAAAGGCAACACCATGCAGCCTAAAATTATTAACGTGGACACTGGCCAAGAACTGTGGTCGGCGCAATCTGAGCCGACCACAGTGGAGTGAGCTACGCAGCGTGGCGTAACTACTCCGCCAACCATCGCATCCCAGAACACGTGACTACGATTTTGGGCCGCACGCGACTGTGATTGACAGACGAGGTGCGGGAGTGCCACGCGAACCGGCCAGGGTCTCCGGCTCAGCTATGCCAGTAGCATTATCCTCCAATCTTTTCCCAGTTGTTAGCGGTGCTTCGTTCTAAACGGTTCCCCGGCCACGGTTGCGCGTCGTTGCGAAAACCCCTGGGTTATCTATTTTTTGGGCATGAAAATCCCCGCCACCAACCAAATGGTGTTGGGGTTGCGCGCTAAAAAGGATTCAAACCTCAACGAACTGTCACCAGATAACACAAAACCACCCCGTTAAAATAGGGTGCTTGAAATTGATTTTTAGATAAGCGAATACCTTTAGTTAGTGGCCGTTTGATTCGGCAACCACTTCATCAGAATCAGCACCAAACAGAACAACTTTTTGTTCTACTGAGCTAGCAACTACCTCAAAAAGTCGTGCAGCCGCTCCAGCATCAGTTTGCTCGTAAACGTCGATAACCATCTCGTATTCGTCGATATTTGGTTTCAAATCCCAAAAAGCAGTTACATAAGCACCGCCCGGAGTGCTGAATCTATAAGTCTCCAGGGAATCATCATCAGGATTTAAATTAAGGCACTCCCCAGCGGCATCAAAAACCTCAATTACTTTAGCCAGCCGAGCATCAGTAACGAAAGCTATACTCTCAGCCACGTTTCCTTCTCGCCACCCTATTATCCTGTGAAATAATAATCACTTCCTGAACACGATCATACCGTGCTTGCGCTCGATCCACCTGCGCAATCGCTTCTTCGAGAGTTAATTCAGTTCTATGCAGATCGATTATCATGTTGGGTCTGACCCCGGGGCACTTCAAATTGATTAAGTTGACGCATTGTCACCAGCAATGCCAAACCTATCAACCGCTTCATAATAAAAACGCACCCACAATTCACCCCGAATTTGATCAGTGATGAAGCGGTCGACAACATCTACCACTTCGCGAGCGAGAGGAGCATTTATCGTATCGAATAACGTAGCTAGCGCAATATCCGGATAACTAAACTCGTTATCAACTTTCGCGTCCTCAACAGCATCTTGGGGAGCTGAAACTTTATCCACTAGCCACTCAAACAAGTCACGTTCTTTAACTAAACCGTACGGCCCATTCATTACGGGTAACCCACTTTCCTGAAACGAAATAGGCTGTCATATCATACGGCTCATTGTCCCTAATCTGGTACACAACCCGGATCTTTACACCATCAACCTGACCAAGAATTGTACGCTTATCTCCATTCTTCCTTGGTTTGACCTTCTCAAACTCTAAAAGATCACGCACGGCATCAACAATCTTTTGATCTGACCCTCCGAGGAAACTTCGACGCACCAGAATACCGAGAATCCCGCCCATGGCCCGCGCGAGTCGAGGCCAAATGTAACGGCATATCGCCATTATTCGTAGGCCGATCTCCCACCTGTACAACACATGCCCAGGCCCCAGGAAAGTGAACATTACAAAAATCCCTCCTTAAGGAATCTTGTTAGCTATACGAGTTTGCCGTGCACCGGCCACACATCAGGAAACGAATAATCCGAGGCCTCTTCCTTCGAAGAAGCACCTGGCTTCAAATTCTCCACCGGGTAATCTGACGGAGGTGCGGCACGCTTAGCAGCCTGCGCCTGTAGCTCGGCAAGACGCTTCGCGTTGTCGTCGAACGTCTCCGGGTTCAAGCCAAGCAGATCTGCGTTGTCCTCCGAGATTCCGTACTTTGACAGTGCCTTCGACCGGGCAAGCTCCACCTGGAACTCTGTAGCTTTATTACGCTCAGCTTCCAGCGCCTCCTGGGCGCGCTGCAGCTCGGTCTTCTCGGCGTCCTGCATTTCACGGAACTTTTCAGCGTCGGCTCGGTACTCATTACGTTCGGTGCGGTATTTCGCGTTTTCCTTGCGTAATTTTTCAAGCTCTTGCTGGTAGGACTCGGTGGTGCGCTCTGGTTTTGAGTGCCCCTCCTCCTGGGTGGAGTCCTGCTGGGCCACCTCGGCGGCTTCGTTGTGTCCGTCATTGGTGGCGGTGGTTTCTTCTGCCATTGCGTAACCTCCTGGGTTATCTAATTTTGGGCATGAAAAAAACCCCCGCCACCAACCATGTGGTGTGGGGGTTGCGCGCTAAAGAGGAATCGAACCTCAACGAACTGTCACCAGATAGCGCAAAAGCCACCCCATAAAAACAGGGTGGCCAAAGATTAGAGTATCTAAACAGGCTTATGTACCTAAAGCGGCTCGAAGCTCTGGACTCGCATCGTTGACATCAGCAACGGGAAATTCAATATCGGGTTGGCCCCATTTTTCACGGATGACAGCCAATGCTTCAGGCACCGTAAGATCATTATCCGCGCAATCAATGATTAAACGTTGCAGGTTTTTACCAAGCTCCCAATCAAAGTCAGAAGCGTCGACGTCTCCATCAGCACAAAGAAGTATTTTTTCTTGGTCACTAAGGACAGGAATTACCTTACCTGAGGTACAGTAAACCCATACGATTCCGGCGCGCGGCTCATGTGACCATGCTGCGTAATGTTTATTCGGCAGCATTTCTAAGCCCATTTCTTTATACCGATCAGACATCTTGACCGATCACCTCCACATATACGACAACGTCGCAAACTATTTCCTTCAGTTTGACCTGCTCCCACCGTTTTCCATGTATTCCCAAAACATCGCGATGAGATCGGCGTCATAGACACAGCCACCGCCGTTATAAGGATGGTCCCTTCTTCAGAACGCCGTAGACTCATAAATGAATCCTTATCATTATTCATCCTTGTAGCAATTTGCGGCACTATGTGAGGCCAGGCCGCCGGAACTACCAAATGGCTGACAATCGTCGTTGGGAACAGCGCACCGCACCAACCAAAAATGATTAACCCTTAACCGGCAAATCATCTCCTCATACGAATTTCACGATCCCTCTTACAGGACAGCCCATAAAGATCTGGGCAGAACACCCGCCACCAAGCACCCATAAACGGGCACCCAGAAACAGGGGTTTCTAGTACACCAGTAAGGAATCAAACCTTACTCAAACACCCACCAAGGTGGCGCCATCTCAATTACGCAAAGCTAAGCAGACACACCGACGCGCTGCTTCGCCTTTACCAAAAAAGCAGCGACAATAGACGCATCACCGTTGAATTCTTGTAGGCGCGGAATAAACCGTTCAATTATTTCCACAGCTTCCTCAGGCAAAGGCGCATTTGCTGCATTCAGCAAACTTGCAACACCTATCGCTGGGTAACCGCCATATTCCATGTCCTCAAACGCATCAACCCAACTAAACTCAGAAACGACAGGGCGCATTAGGGGCGCAACTGCATCCCACAAATCATATTCAATCTGATTAACCAATTCTGATGCCATCGTACCCTACCATTTCGTTTCACATTCGACGTTTCAAAACCTGGTGTGGGCAACGAATGCCCTCAAAGACCCTGCCCCTTTGACGTGCTCCCAATTAATTGGACTGAGAAAACAGTTTCTGACTAGTGGGGAGCACGTCATACCATGACCCAACTGGAGATGACCAAGCAAAACCCCTTGGCCCAACTGGTGACAACGTTAAGAAAAGCAGTGTTCACTCATGTTTGAGGCTTGATTCTCTTTAAATACTTATTATCGAATATATATTCGAATAATAATGAGGTGGGTCATTCCAGACCTATCGCCATAACGAGGGGAGGTTGGTTTAATTATGGACATTAAATGGACACCAACCATGTTTTAATATCCATTTTCGGCGTTTCCGCTGGTTATGGTGCCCCAGGTGAGACTCGAACTCACACTGGACGGGTTTTGAATCCGTTGCCTCTGCCAATTGGGCTACTGGGGCGTGCGCTAAATAGCCTATAACACCATCCCCGTAATTAACTAATCAGCTGCTCATAAGCTATTTTCGTGACCTTTATCGAATGGCAGCAGCCACCAATTACCGACACTTCCCGGTCTGGCCATTACTGGCGCCAGGCGATGCATATAATAGCGCGCATGGTTACTCATCTCCTCAACATTCTGCGCGGTGCGCTGATCGGTTCCGCAGAACTGGTTCCCGGCGTCTCCGGCGGAACCGTCGCGTTGATCGTGGGCATCTATGAACGCGCCCTTCACAACGCCAATCTGCTGCTGAAAGCAAAATTCCGCGAAGTCGAATGGATCTTCCTGCTCACCATCGGCGTCGGCATGTTCGCCGCCGTATTCGGCCTATCCGGCATCCTGAGCTCCTTCGTGGAAGGCACCCCAGATGTTGCCCGCGCTCTATTCTTCGGCATGGTGGCGGTCTCCATCATCGTGCCGCTGATGATGATTGACGAGGACCTGAGCAAAAAGAAAGGCCCGGCCATCATCACGTTCCTGATCGCCGCCGGGCTCGTCGCATTCGTTACCGGGTTTACCTCCGAACCGAACCGGGACCCGTCACTGATCGCGGTCTTCTTCGCCGCAGCTATTGCGGTCTGCGCCCTAGTGCTGCCGGGTGTATCCGGCTCGCTGATCTTGCTGACCCTGGGCCTGTACAACTTCGTCATCGGCTCGGTCTCCGACCGCGACCTCACCGTGCTGGCTGTCTTCGCCGCTGGCGCACTGACCGGACTGGTAGCCTTCGTGAAGGTCATCAACTACTTGCTGGACCAACACCGCACCCTAACCCTAGTGGCCATGGCTGGCCTGATGGTCGGCTCACTGCGCGCGATTTGGCCCTGGCAAGGCGACGGTGACGCGAACTTCCTGACGCTCATCCTGATGATGCTGCTTGGCGCGGTCATTGTGGCGGCCTTCGTTATCGCCGACCGCACACAAGCAAAAAAGAAGGCACAGGTTTAACCAAATTTTTCGGCGATGGCTTTGGAAACTGGCTCCGGCAACAGATCCGAAACATCACCGCCAAAGCGGACCACCTCTTTGACCAACGACGAAGAGGTGTAGCCGTATTTTTCATCGGTGAGCAAGAAATAAGTATCAATGCCAGAAAGCCGCTTGTTCATCTGCGCCATCGGCAGCTCATATTCATAATCCAACGAACTGCGCAGGCCTTTGACCAAACAATCAATGTTGTGCTCATCGGTATATTTCACCAGTAGATCGCTCCAGGCATCGACACTGACGTTATCGCAATCAACAGAACGCCGGATCAACTCCATGCGCTCTTCGACGCTAAATAACCCCTTCTTATTCGGGTTAGCTGTCACCAGCACCGTGACGTGATCAAAAGACCGCGCAGCACGGGTGATGATATCCACGTGCCCCATGGTCACCGGATCAAACGATCCCGGGCACACTGCGGTGGTGCGTTTATTCTGCTGGGTATTATCGCTCATTGCTTCTCCTTGTGTTGCTGGGTATTGGGAAAGCCAAGGCCCCGGAATTTTCGGTCCGAAATTTCAATTTCGGGGTGTTAGTAGCAGGCTTATAGATATCAGCCGTCGTTCTCAGTTCCACGGTAATTGGCCATATCCATCCGCGCTTTGCCGTAGGTGCGGCGTTTCAACTTCTGCGTGGTCGGAACAAAGCCTTCTGGCCACGGAGCTTCCGCTGAGCGCACTTCCCGCTCGATCACCACCATGGCATCCGGGTTCAGCACTCGCGGTAGCTGATCCAACAGCTCTGCCAGCTCGTCGTTGCCTACCGCATAGGGCGGGTCTGCTAACACCAGATCAAAGCGCTCGCCGGTACGCGAAATGTAATCCAGCGCGGGTGCCGCAACCACATCAATCTGGGCGTCTACATCAGCCAACACGGCAGCATTGCCACGGATGATTTCGCAGGCCTCCTGGCTGGCGTCGACAAGCACCACCCGGTCTGCTCCCCTACTGGCAGCCTCCAAGCCCAGCGCGCCGGAACCAGCAAACAAGTCCAGCACCCGCGCGCCGGGAAACTCCAAACGCGCATTCAGCGCAGAAAACAGCCCCTCCCGGGCGCGGTCACTAGTCGGGCGAGTACCTTCTGCGGGCACCGCAATCTTTCTGCCACGGGCACTGCCTGCAATAATCCGAGTCATGCCCACCAGTGTAACCGGCGAAAACCTGGCAAACCGCGCTAGCCTAGCTAGGTCTTAGACAAATACTCATAGCCATCATCGTCAATGCCTGCAACCATCGCGCGCGCCATCGCCACATCGTGTTCGATGATGCTTGCGGCTTGCACCTTCGCCTGCTCAATCAGCGCGGAATCATTCTGCACATCCAACAACTTCAACTGCGAATGCACCCCAGACTGTTCAGTACCCAAGACGTTGCCTTCCCTGCGGTGCGCAAGATCAATCTGGGCGACAGCGAAACCATCGTTAGTACCCGCTACCTGCTGCAAGCGGGCATTCGCCGGGTGGCCCTCCGGAGCCAAAGTGTGGAACAAACACACCGAAGGCTGGGTGCCACGGCCAATACGGCCACGCAATTGATGCAACTGCGAAAGACCAAAACGCTCCGATTCACGCACGATCATCATCGTGGCATTCGGCACATCCACCCCCACCTCAATGACGGTAGTGGAAATCAACACGTTGATCTCACCAGCAGCGAACTTCTGCATCACCTCTTCTTTATCCGGCCCGCTCATCCGGCCGAACAACACACCAATGCGCGCGCCTGCAATCTCCGTGGGTACATCGTCCAGCACCTCACGCTTGGGTGGCTCAAAAGCAGCAAACAACCCATCCTGTGGTAGTGGGCGCTCATCCTCGCCATAACGGGCGAACGGGTCTGCCTCTGCCAGATCTTCCGGGGCGGAATTCGGCATAGCCACCGGCGGGATCTCCGCACCCAGCTTCAGGGCGAACTCAATCACCCCACCCGCACCATCAATGCGTGGGGTCACCACATACGCCTGGCGCCCGGCCGCGAGTTCTTCTTCCAGCCGGTGCCACATGCGATCTGTCCACCCCTGCTGCTCATGCTGTACCACCGAGGAACTAATCGGCTGACGCCCGCGCGGGAGCTGCTTGATCGTCGATTCCGCCAGATCACCAAACACCGTCATCGCGATCGTGCGCGGAATTGGCGTCGCCGTCATCACCAACAGGTGCGCCACCGGGTAGGTCTTCGCGCGCAGCTTATCGCGTTGCTCGACACCAAACCGGTGCTGCTCGTCGACGATAACCAAACTGAGCTCACAAAACTGCACCGTGTCTTCCAACAAAGCATGCGTGCCGATGACAATATCAGCCTGACCAGAAACAATCTGCAGCAACGCCTCACGCTTGGCTTTCACCGGCATGGAACCAGTCAACAACACGACGTTTGCCTCTACCCCGACCTCGCGCAAAGTAGCGGTGATGCTGCAGGCGTGCTGCGTCGCCAAGACCTCCGTCGGCGCCAATAACGCAGCCTGCTTATCGTTATCCGCTGCCTGCAACATCGCCGCGAGGGCGACCACCGTTTTGCCGGAGCCGACCTCGCCCTGCAGCATTCGCGACATCGGGAAATTACGCTGCATTTCCCCGCTGATCTCAGATAACGCCGATTCCTGGTCTTCGGTGAGCTGGTAGGGCAAACCGTCGACAAGCTGGCGATATTTGTCCCCCGGCGGCAAGGGGTTGGCACTAGCTTTTTGCGCATCCAACCGGCGCAGCGCCATCACCAACGCGAGGGTGAGCGCTTCTTTGTCCTTCAATGTTTCCACAGCCGGGCCATTGCCAAGAAAAGGTGGAAAATGCAGATCCCACAACGCCTCATTCAGCGTCATACCGCCATTGGCAGGATCTGGCAACAGCGGCATCGTGCGCAAAGATTCATAAATCGCGCCTAAAATCCGCGCAGATTCCAGCCCACCTTTTTGCCGGTAAATCGGAATGAAAGGCTGGGCCGCAAGATAGGTAGTCAGCCCCTCATAGCGCTCCAGCTTTTTCATCGCCCCACTGCTGAAAGTTTTCTTCGGCTTAGCATCAGGGCCTGTAGAAGAATTGCTAAACACCAAGCATTGCGGGTGCGTAACAGTCAGATGCTTCTGAAAAACCCGCACCTTACCAGTGACCATGATCGTCGCACCTTTCCACACCCCAAAAACCTGGTGGTGGAAAAACACCAAGGTCACACCGTTGCTAAGAGTAATCTCGGTGCGTTTCTTACCCGTATCAATCTTGTCTGCTTTCACCACCGTCGAGATAAAAGTAATCGGGTCGACAGAATTAAGATCCTCATTCGTGATGATGTCATCCCGGCGCGAGAAAGCGCGGGGGAAATACGTGATTAACTCGCCGCACGTGTTGATCTCCAGGGCCTTGGCAATTGCCTTGGCTTCTTTCTCACCGACGACGTCGGCAAGGTCCCGGTCATCACGCCAGCCCAGCACGTCATTCCACCCCTAGTTCAATTGGCCCTGTTTCCGTGGCAAATACGATGACTTCTACGCCCAGCTTGGCCAGTGCCTCGGCGTCAATAGCGGCCGGAAACGGGGTCAGTATGGTGATTTGTTCGATGTCGTCACCGACCAGGTTGGATGCCACTCGTAGTACTTCGGGGCCGAGCTGATCACCGAACTCGGTTGGGTTTTCGATTATTGCTGTACGCATGGCATGAGCGGCCTCACACATGGTTTCGGTGGCTTCGGCTGCGGGCAGGGTTTTGTCGTACACCGAAATCGCGGCAATGCCCGCGCACAGTGAGGCGGTCTCGATGACCTCGGCGCCCTGGGAACGCCAGCGTTGATGCTGCTGGGCGTTGGTGTAACCGTTGCTGAGCACAGTCAATTCCGACAGGTTTACGGGCGCGGTTGCGGTAGCTGCGCCCGTGTGCGAGGTATTGGTGGCAGTTGTCTTAGCAGAGCCCAGTACACCACGGTATTGTTCTACGAATTCCTGCGGCGCTGCCACGTGCGCACCGGCTTGCGCGAATAGTTCCGCGATTTTGGAATCGTCCACCAAGGCCACTAACTGTCGGTGCTCAGTGCGGCGTTTAGTGCGAGGTTTAGTCTGCGGTTTGGTGCGAGGTTTAGTGCGAGCAGCCGTGCCATCGTCATCGTCATCGTCAGTGGCAGTGTCCATGGCATTACCTGTGGCCCCGGTTCCGTCTTCTCGATGAGCGCCGTCGCCGTGTGCTGATGCAGCCGACAGGTTATCTGCCTGGGCATCGGCCTGAGCATCTGGCAGCACCTCCAGGCGAATATCGCTCGGACGGCCATGTTCCAGGCTTTCTTCAATCACTGCCCCGGCGCGGTGACTGTGAATGTGCACGGTGGCCTCGGTGTCGTTAACACGGGCGATGATCAGGCTATCGCCCAGTGGTGCGATGCCAGCTTCGAGCTGGTCGACGTCGCCGGTGAAAAAGAACATCACTTCCAGGTGGTGGCTGCGGTTCTGGTCGGCGTGCGAGACGAAGGTATCGGTGGCCAGCGCACTGGCGTGTGGTTCTGTGCGGCCTTCGAGTTCGTCCACCAGCGTTTGCAGCAGCACTAGTAGTCCGACTCCCCCGGCATCGACGACGCCGGCTGCGCGGAGTTCTGGCAGCTGCGAAGGAGTAGCGGCGAGTGCTTGTTCACCGGCGTGCAGTGCGTCGCAGGCGGTGGTGAGTAGGTCTGTCTCTGTAGCTTCGGTCTCTGCCGTGGGATCCACTGCCTGTGCGCACGCACGCAGCACGCTGATGATGGTGCCTTCTACTGGGGAGACGATGGCTTTTTCTGATAATTCCACCGCGCTGTGCAGTGCGGAACGCAACTGTGGGGCCTCCAGGCAGCTATCTGGGCAAGAATCGGCAATGCCGCGTAGTACTTGCGACAGGATCACCCCGGAGTTGCCGCGTGCTCCGCGCGCAGCGCCCATGGCTAGTGCAGTAGCAACGTGGTTATCTGGGGTTTCGCTGGCTTGGGCCAGAGCCGAATCCATGGTGAACGACATATTCGAGCCGGTATCGGAATCCGGTACCGGGTACACATTCAGCCCATTGATTTCGCTGCGCCGACGCTGCAGCTCTGTAGCTGCGCGCTGCGCCCAACGACGCAGACCTGCCCCGTCGAGGCGGGTGGCAGGTGCGGTGGCGTCGGCAAGAGTATCTGGGCGCAAAGACATGATGTTCTAGCTTACAATCTTATAATTGCCAATCAATTGGCTGGCAGCCTTGGTCTGTCAGGTACTGGTTGGCGCGGCTAAACGGACGGGAGCCGAAAAAGCCGCGGCGTGCCGAAAGTGGTGACGGATGTGGGCTGGTAATCACTGGGCAGTCGAGGAATTTCTCGCATTCCTGGGCTTGTTTGCCCCACAGAATGGCCACCAAGTTTTCTGCCGGTAGGGCACGCAAGATGGCTTCAGTCACGGCCTCCCAACCTTGCTTGCGGTGTGAGCCCGCTTGGCCCGGCGCGACGGTAAGCACCCGGTTGAGTAGCAGCACGCCTTGCTCGTGCCAAGGGCGTAGGTCGCCGTCGGCGGTAACAGCATGCCCGGTATCGGCGGCGAGTTCTTGGTAAATATTCGCCAGTGAGCGCGGCGGGGCTCCGGTGGCTGCCGGGTGGGTGGAAAACGACAGTCCCATGGCGTGGCCGGGTGTTGGGTAGGGGTCTTGGCCGACGATAAGCACACGGACCTTCTCCAGAGGTAGGGACAGCGCGCGGAAGACGTCGTCTTCTGCTGGCAGGTAGTCGCCTTGGCTGGCATAGCTCATGGCGGCGACGATCTCGTCGCTCACGGTGGCCAGTACTGGGTACCAGGACTTGTCGACGCGATTGAGCAGGCCGGGCCAGGCGGAGAGTTTCTGGGCAAGCTCGGCGCCTGCTTGGTTACCCGTGCTGTCGTGGTTAGCTGCAAGCTCAGTATCGGTCATTGGAAAGACTCCCATCCTTGGTTGGCTGCGCTGAGTTGGATTGGTGTGGCATCCATACAGACATTGTGCTGCGCGGATTTCGTCCCGGCGGTGATATCACCGATGCGCCGGAAGCCGGACGGCGCGGATTTCGCGGTGGTTGCAAGCAGAGTGTGATCTTCTCCCCCTCCGAGTACCCAATCCCAGGGGTCAATGCCGAGCACCTGACCGGCGTGGACGAGCAAGTCATCCGGGGCGAGCGCGGCAAAGTCCAGATCGACGCCTACCCCAGAACGCTGGCACAACAACTGCAGTTCGCGAAGCAACCCATCCGAGTTATCTGTCATCGCCGAAGCCCCAGCGGCACGAGCGATCATGCCACGGTTGGGGCTGAGCCACGGTGCGCAGTGGGCGTCGACAAGCGAGGTGAGCTCCCGGGGAATATCCGCCCGGCCAAACCGCTCTAGCAACGCCAGCCCAGCGGCCGACCACCCCAGACGGCCATGGGCAACCAGCTGCTGCCCGGCGCGCGCCCGGTCCAGAGTCAGCGGGCTGCGGGAACCGCCCAACGAACCCACAGCGGTAATCGTGACGATGAGCTGGTTCGACTTGGTGACATCACCGCCGACCAACTCAGCAGTGTACCGGCGGGCCCGGGTGCCAATGCCTGCAGCAATACCCCGCACGACCTCCAGCGGGGTCTCCGGCGGGGCAGACAGCGACAACAACGCCGCAGTCGGGCGCGCACCCATGGCCTCAATATCGGCGAAATTTTGCAGGATGGCTTTCTGCCCCACCTCTTCCGGGCTAGACCAATCCAGACGGAAATGTCGGCCTTCCACCAAGGTGTCGGTGGCGACTACCGTGCGCGAGTTGGGTTGGCCCGGAAATAGCACCGCGGCATCGTCGCCGTTAATCACTGACGGCGCAGCATCGGTAATAGCCTGGATGACCTCACGCTCGCTGACTTCGCCGAGGGTACGGCGAGTTGACTGGGTTGGCTGGACTGTCTGGGCTGGCTGGGTTGGCTGGGTTGGCTTATCGCTCACTCATAGCCTTTCATTCGATGCTGTTCGTTAGACTTTCGATTATGACTGCAGATCCCACCAACAATGCAGATAGCGCAGATGGCGCTTCACCAGACAACGAGCTGGCAGCTACCGACCCGGTGGAAGGCATCGGCCGCGCCCCCATTTACACCTCGCTGGGCTTATCACTAGGCCTGGTCGCAGTGGTATTAGCGGGTGCGCGCATCATTGGTGGTGGTGCCCCGACGGTGACACTATCGGATTTGCCCGCCGAACACGCAGATTCTGCCGAATGCCAACAGCTTATCGACTCGCTTCCCGACGAAGTCGCTGACCTCCCACGCGCAGAAATCGCCGAGCCCGCCCCCGCCGGTGTGGCCGCCTGGGCCGCCGGAAGTTCTGGTGCTGGCGGAAACTACCGCGACCAAGTAAGCCTGCGGTGTGGCGTGGACACTCCGTTCCAATACAGCGAATATTCACACACGCAGGTGGTTGAAGCCGACGGTGCTAGCTCTAGTGATAGCACGCGCGGCAGCTCTAGTGACGGTAATACAGCAACCGAATGGCTCGAGGTACAAGACCAAACCCCAGGTTCAACGCTAACCACCTGGTATTCCACCAACCGCTTTCCGACGGTCGCGGTCACCGTGGACCGCGCGGGTAATGGCACTGCCGGAAATGACGGTGCAGGCACTGACGCTGCCGGAGAAAATACAGAGCAGGATAGCGCTGCCGCCACTTCCCGCGAGGCCCACAAAGCCATCGCGCAATTGACCGGGGCAACAGAGGCCTTAGAACTTCGCAAGCACCAACCGCACCCGGCCCCGTTATCTGAACTCGCCTCCGGCACGCCGGAAGACCTGGCTGCCTGCCAGTCACTGATCAGCGCCGCCCAGGATGGTTTCACCCCGGCGGAAGGCTACGAACTGTACGACGACACCGCCAAAGACACCATCGCCTGGACGCACCCGGGCTACGAGCCGATCGTGCTGCGCTGCGGCATCGCCGACCCCGACGTTCCCCTGGGTGAGCGTTTGCAACAAATCAACGAAGTGCCGTGGTTTGAAGACACCGTGCTTGCCGACGGCACTACTGCCTCCACCTGGTACCCGTTGGGCCGGGAAGTTGCGGTAGCAGTATCGACGCCGCAGGCGGCTGCGCAAGAATCACTCTCACGCATCACGGAGCTGCTGAAACAACACACTGCGGCCGCCCCCAATGCCGGCTAGCGCGCCGGGCCGACCTAACTAGCGGCTAGCGCGCCAGCGCCGTCTGGATCATGGTATCCAGCAACTCCGGGTAGGCAACACCGCTGGCCTGGAATACCTGCGGGTACATCGAAATCGGCGTAAAACCTGGCATGGTGTTGATCTCGTTGATCACCGGGCCGGATGCGGTAACGAAGAAGTCCACCCGTGCCAGTCCCTGGCAATCAAGTGCCCGGAATGCGGCCTGCGCCATGTCCTGCAGCTGGCCGGTAACCTCATCGTCATACGGGGCCGGAATTGTCGGGGTGACAACGTCGGCAAGATACTTAGTTTCAAAACCGTAAAAGCCCTCTTCGCTGGCAGCAATATTGTTCAGCTTCGCCGGCACCGATGCCACGATGCGACCGTCTGGGTACTGCAAAACACCAACCTCAACCTCGTCACCAACGATCTCGGTTTCCACGATCGCTTTGCCCGCCACATCCGCATCGCGCGCGGCATCCAGAGCCGCCGGGAAATCTTTCCAATCAGTGACCTTGGAAACCCCAATCGAGGAGCCACCGCGGGCCGGTTTCACAAACACCGGCAGGCCCAAGCGCTGCTTGTCGTCGTCGGCAAGCACTTCGCCTGCCCCAACGACTGCCTCAGGTGTGACCGGCAACTGCTCGGCAACCAGCAGCTTTTTCGTGTACTCCTTGTCCATGCTCGCCGCCGAAGACAACACACCGGTGCCCACATACGGAATATCGGCTAATTCCAGCATGCCCTGGATGGTGCCGTCCTCGCCGAACGGGCCATGTAGGACAGGAAAAACCACATCGAACTCTGCATGCACTTTACCGGTGGTGAGATTGTGCAGCACCCGACGCTGCGGGTTCAGCGATAATGCAAGCTCGTCGCGCAGCGTAACTTCCGGCAACTGGCCATCGACAATTTTTAAGCCCTGCTCGCCTACCGTGAACACACCGTCTTTAGTGATGCCGACAGGAATGACCTCATAACGGTCCCGGTCCAAGTGAGCCATGACCGCCGAAGCGGATACGCAAGAAACCGAATGCTCAGTGCTCCGGCCACCATAAAATACTGCCACGCGCGTCTTGTTTGTCATGCGCGTCATGCTACCACCGGCACATCGCGTTTCTGCGGCTTATCCCGGTCTACTCGGACTTTTTCGACCGCCCCATCAGCGAAACCATCATGTCGGATACGGCCAGATCCTTATGGCACACCGAATACACCGCCTGGGTCAGCGGCATATCGACGTTATGGTCCTGCGCGAGCTGGAAAATCGAATTCGACGAAATCACGCCTTCCGCCACCTGGCCTTTCGTTGCGGCTTTCGCCTGCGCCAAGCTATCTCCCAAACCTAGCCGCTTACCGAAGGTGCGGTTGCGGGACAGCTCCGAGTTACAGGTAGCCACCAGATCACCCAAACCGGCCAGGCCCGCGAAGGTGCGCTCGTCGGCACCCAGGGCGTTGCCCAGGCGGGTAATTTCTGCCAACCCGCGGGTGATCAGCGTGGCCTGGGTATTTTCCCCCAGACTCAACCCGGTGGCCATGCCGCAGGCCAGCGCGATGACGTTTTTACAGGCCCCACCGAGCTCACAGCCGATGACGTCGGTATTGGTATACGGGCGGATATAGTGATTCGCCACCGCGGCCTGCACCAGCTTCGCGCGGTTTTCATCCACGCAAGCGATCACGGTAGCCGCGGGTTGTTCCAAAGCAACCTCGCGCGCCAGGTTCGGCCCCGATAGAACAGCGACGCGGTCTTGTTCGATACCGGCTTCCACGATGACTTCCGTCATGCGCTTCAACGTGCCGCGCTCAATGCCCTTCGAAATCGACAGCACCGTGGCATCGCTGGGAATCAGCGGCGCCCAGGCGCCGATATTATCGCGCAGAGTTTGCGAGGGCACGCCACACACCACGATTTCCGCACCGCCCAGTGCGGCCGCGATATCCGTGGTGACTTCCAGGGCGTCGGGAAGCGTAATGGCCGGCAAATAATCCGGGTTTTCCCGGGTGTTGCTGATGGTTTCCGCGAGCTCTTGCCGCCGCGCCCACAAGCAGACGTTATTTCCGGCATCGGCGAAAACTTTTGCCAGCGTGGTACCCCACGAACCAGCTCCCATGACCGCGACCCTCATTGCGCCTCCTTGAAATACATCCCCACCAGCCTACCGTTTGGGCGCACGCTGGTTATGCAAAATGCGGTGGTTTTCGGGAAAATAGACAGCATGGTGAAAAAATCCCAGATGAGCGAAGCCGATAAAGATAACCAAAGCGGATTTAACCTCTCCGCCCGTTATCACCAAATCGGGAAAAATCCAGGTGCCGACTACCCTAAGCCGACGCTGGCAGCTGGTGCCGTGCTGTGGCGCCGCGGTGAAAATGGTGCCTGGGAAGTCGCGGTGATTCACCGCCCGCGGTACGACGACTGGTCACTGGCGAAAGGCAAGGTTGACCCTGGCGAATCACTGGCCAGCTGCTGCGTGCGCGAAATCGCCGAGGAAACAGGTTATCAAGTCCAGCTTGGCTCACTACTGGGATCGGTCAACTACCCCGTGCAAGGACGCACGAAGGTGGTTTTTTACTGGAACGCGAATATCACCGGCGGAAAATTCCAGAAAAATGAGGAAGTAAACAAACTGCGCTGGCTCAACGTAGACGAGGCGCACGAGAAACTCACCTACGACACCGACCGGCGGGTCTTGCAACAAGCAGCCATCCGGCATGACGACGCCGTCGACACGCGCGTGCTGTATGTGCGTCACGCCAAAGCGCATGACCGCAAAACCTGGAGCGGCGATGACAATCTGCGCCCGCTGCACAAGAAGGGACGACGCCAGGCGGAACTGCTGGTACCGATGCTGCGCGCATACAAGCCGACCGCGCTGTATTCCGCAGAACCGGCACGCTGCCAAACCACCATTGCTCCGCTCTCCGATGCGCTGAGCCTGCCGGTGACCACCGAACGGATTGTGGGGGATGCCGGATTAGATGATCTTCCGGCGGCGACCGCGCGCTTTCGCGAGATTGCTTCCGGCGGCGGGGTTCCGGTGATTGTCTCGCAGGGCGGGATGATGCCAGAGATCATCGAGACTTTAGCGGCTGAGGCCGACTTTGACATCGCACCGCGGGAATTTAAAAAAGCCGGCACCTGGGTGCTTGCGCTGCGTGAAGGCAAGCTCGTCGGTGCCGACTATCTGGCATCACCACTGCCAGTGCGCTAGCTAGCGCACCTGTGGCTTGAAGCGTGGACGGCGTGATTCAAAATCACTGATCGCGTCGTCGTTCTGTAGCGTCAGCCCAATATCGTCCAGGCCTTCGCGCAGACGCCACGCGGTGTAATCATCGATCTCAAACGGATAGACATTTCCGCCGACATCCACCGAACGCGATTCCAGGTCCACCGTCGCCTCGGTGCCGGGTTCTGCTTCCAGCTGCTTCCAAATCAGCTCGATATCGGATTGTTCCATAATTCCTGCCAACAGCCCGGCCTTACCGGCATTACCGCGGAAAATATCGGCGAATCGCGGCGAAAACACCGCACGGAAACCGTAATCTCCCAGTGCCCACACTGCGTGTTCACGAGAGGAACCGGTGCCGAAATCCGGGCCGACGAACAGCACGGAACCGTTGCGGAATTCTTCGCGGTTGAGCACGAAGTCATCGTTTTTGCGCCAGTTGGCAAACAGGCCATCCTCAAACCCCGTCCGCGAAACGCGCTTGAGGTACACCGCCGGGATGATCTGGTCAGTATCAACGTTGGAGTATTGCATCGGCACACCAACGCCGGTGTGTGTGGTGAACTTTTCCATGGGTTGTGCTCCTCTTTATCCTCGCTGCTCTACAAATCCGCCGGGCTAGCCAAGGTGCCCTTGATCGCGGTGGCAGCGGCTACGGCTGGCGAAACCAAGTGGGTGCGCCCGCCAGGGCCTTGTCGGCCTTCGAAGTTACGGTTTGACGTCGACGCCGAGCGCTCGCCTGGACGCAGTTGATCAGGGTTCATGCCCAGACACATCGAACAACCTGCGGTGCGCCATTCCGCTCCAAAGTCGGTAAAGATCTTATCCAGACCTTCGTCTTCGGCCTGCTGTTTTACCCACGCCGAGGACGGCACCACCATCATGCGGGTATCCGCAGCCAGTTTGTGGCCGCGGACTACCTCAGCGGCAGCGCGCAGATCCTCAATACGCGCATTGGTGCACGAGCCCAAGAAAACGGTGTCGATCTTGATATCACGCAGCGGGGTGCCCGGTTGCAAATCCATGTAGGCCAGGGCTTTTTCCGTGGCTGCGCGGTCGCTATCATCGGTGCAGTCTTCTGGGTCCGGAACCACAGAATCCAGTGGCAGGCCTTGCCCAGGGTTGGTTCCCCAGGTGACGAATGGACGCAGCGCAGAGCCGTCGATTTCCACGACGGTATCGAACTCGGCTCCCTCATCCGTCGGCAAGGTCTTCCAGTATTCCACTGCCTCGTCGAAGTTTTCTGGGGCGAATTCGCGGCCGCGCACGTAGTCAAAGGTCTTTTCATCGGGCGCGACCATTCCGGCGCGCGCACCGGCTTCAATGGACATATTGCAGATGGTCATGCGTGCTTCCATCGACAGTTTTTCGATGGCCTCACCGCGATATTCAATAATGTGGCCTTGACCGCCACCGGTGCCGATCTTCGCAATAATCGCCAAAATCAGATCCTTAGCTGTCACGCCCGGCTGCAGCTCACCACTGACTTCGATGGCCATGGTTTTGAAAGGCTTCAGCGACAGCGTCTGCGTGGCCATGACATGTTCTACCTCAGAGGTGCCAATACCCATCGCAATCGAACCGAAGGCACCATGGGTGGAAGTATGCGAGTCACCACACACGATGGTCATGCCCGGCTGGGTAATACCCAACTGCGGGCCGACGGTGTGAACAATGCCCTGCTGCTTATCCCCCATGGAATGCAGGCGAATGCCGAATTCTTCGCAGTTTTTGCGCAGCGTGCCCACCTGGGTACGGGAGGTTTCCTCTTTGATCTCCAACAGGTTACCTTTGGTAATACCTTGCGTTGGCACGTTGTGATCTTCGGTGGCCAGGTGCAGCTCCGGGTGTCGCATCGCACGACCATTCATCCGCAGCCCGTCGAAAGCCTGTGGGCTGGTGACTTCGTGCAGCAGCTGAAAGTCGATGTAGATCAGGTCTGGTTTGTCGCCTTCTCCTTCGACGACGACGTGATCACGCCATACTTTTTCGGCAAGAGTGAGTTTTTCTGTCATGGTTTCCACCTCACTTGTTATCCCATATGTTAGGAAGATAGTATCATGGTATGGGACGCTATAGCGAAATCTCGGGAATCAAAGTGCTCGATCGCGCGGTCGCGATCATGAAAGCCACCGCGAATACCCCAATGAACCTCTCCGAGCTGTGCACCGACACCGGTATTCCCCGCGCCACTGCACACCGCCTGGCCAGCGCGTTGGAGATGCACCAGATTTTGGCGCGCCGGGCTGACGGCCGCTGGGGTGCGGGCCCAGAACTTCCCGGATCCCAGGACAAACTGGTGGCCACAGCTACCCCATTCATGGAAAACCTGATGGATGCAACCGGCGAATCCGTGCAGCTTTACCAGCGCCGCGGCGACGAGCGCATCTGCATCGCCGCCTGCGAACCAACTTCTGGCCTGCACAACGTGGTGCCGGTAGGTTCGACGCTGACTTTGAACTCAGGTTCAGCCGCCCGGGTTTTACTTGCCGACGTCACCCCTGATGAGCGCGACCGAATCCTTGCCACCGCCTCCTATTCGCTTGCCGACGTCACCGAGGCCGCCGAACGCGGTTGGTCGGAATCCATCGGCGAACGTGAACCAGGCCTAGCCAGCATCTCGGCACCGGTATTTGATGCCACTGATTCTCTGGTCGCAGTGCTTTCCGTTTCCGGGTCCACCGAGCGCATGCAACCCAGTCCGGCAGCGTGCTATGCCGAGATTGTGCAGCAGGCAGCACACGACCTCAGTGCGCAACTATAAGTCTGGCATTTTTTAGTTTCGGGGTGGCTTAAGATAGTTCTATGCGCCTTTCCCCTGGCCCCCGTTTACCCGTTTTGGGCACCGCGGCAGTGACGCACTCGTCGTGCTACGTTAACGCGGGCCATTGCTACCGGCGCTGCAGCTAGCAGCCGACATGGTTGCAGCTAACATTACTGCGGAAAACGTAAAAACGACTGATATACAGATGCCAAATACAATGAGCACCCTGCAACCAGCATTGATGTGGTTTCGTGACGATTTACGGCTGCGCGATAACTCCGCGCTCGACTGGATTGCACAGCAAGGCCCTGTGATTGCCGTTGTCATCGAGGAAGATCCAGAAACAACCCGTACCCGGGAGCTAGGCGCAGCGGCACGGTGGTGGTGGCAACGAAGCGTACACCAGCTTAAGAACAGCCTCGCTGCTCACGGGGTCCCGCTGCTATATCACTCAGGCGATCCGCGCGAGATCATTCCCGCAATTGTTAAGAAATTTGGGGTATCCGCGGTGGGGTGGTCGCGACGCTATCACGAGCCGTTGCGCGAACTGGATGCAGAAATTAAACAGATGCTGCATGAGCGCGGGGTAACGGCGCGAAGCTTTGCCGGGCATTTATTAACCGAGCCCTGGGAAGTACTGACGCAACAGGGAAAGCAGTACCAGGTCTACACTCCGTTTGCGAAAACCGCCCGCACTATTGCAGAAGATAATGTTGCCAGCTACCTCAACGATGCCAATGATCAAGACCCCTCGCCGACAAGCCATGATGAACTAGGCCCAATTGGGCTCGCAGGACCGGGCACAGATTTTCCTGCCTCATCCCCGCTGCCTGACTGGAACGAGCCCGACTGGACGCACACGCTTGCACAGCATTGGCTACCCGGCGAAAACGCAGGTTGGAAGGTCGCCGAAGAGTTTCTGGACCAATTAGCTGCGGCTGCGCGGAAACAAGCACCGCACTATGCTGCTGATCGTGACCGTTTAGATAAGCAGGCAACTTCCCGGCTTTCACCGTATTTACGCTTCGGCGAGATTAGCATCCACCGCCTGTGGGCCCTGGTCACCGAAGCGAGTGATACTGGGCGCATTGCTGGTGAGGATGCTTCCGCATTTCTCAGTGAATTATTGTGGCGCGATTTTGCGTGGCATCGGCTCTACCATTTGCCGGAGCTGCACCGGCGCAACGTGCGGCAACAGTTCGATCATTTCGATTGGCACTGGGATGAGACAGAAGCGCAACGCGTAGCTACCACGTACCGGGATCCGCGCTGTGCGGAAACAACAGAAGATCTTCCGGCCGATGATTTTCGAAGAGTGTTTTCGGCGTGGCGTGCGGGGCAAACCGGGATTGCGGTGGTTGATGCCGGGATGCGGGAATTATGGGAAACCGGCACTATGCACAACCGAGTGCGCATGGTAGTAGCGAGTTTTTTAACGAAGAACCTCGGCATCCATTGGCGCCACGGTGAGGCCTGGTTTTGGGACACCCTGGTAGATGCTGACCCAGCATCGAACCCGTTCAATTGGCAGTGGGCGGCCGGCTGTGGCGATGACGCCGCACCGTATTTCCGAATCTTCAACCCCGATAGTCAGGCAAAACGCTTCGATCCTCATTACCGTTATATCCGGCACTGGGTTCCGGAGTTTGGGACTCCGATGTATCCGCAGCCATTGGTGGATCTAAAAGAATCCCGTCGCCAAGCCTTAGCGGCTTACGACGAGGTAAAAAACTAACACCCGCGGGCCGAATACACGGACCGCGGGTGAAAGCCAACTGAGCTTACTAGTCAATAACTAGCTTATTACGCAGTCACTTTTGTCAATCGCTTCTTAGTCGTTGACGTAGAAGGACTGCTTGTTCACGAACTCATCAAGCGCCAGCACGGAAAGCTCACGACCGAAGCCGGAGTTCTTCACACCACCGAATGGCAGCACTGGCGTCATGGCCTGTGGTAGGTTGACGTGAATCATGCCGGACTCGATCTTGTCGGCAACCTTCTTGGCACGCTCCTTGTCTTCCGAGAAGACTGCGCCGCCCAAGCCGTAGTTCGAGTTGTTAGCCAGCTCGATGGCTTCTTCTTCCGAGCTCACGGAGTAGATCTCGGCAACTGGGCCGAAGAATTCGTCGTAGTAGGACTCGGAACCAACCGGTACGTCTGTCAGCACAGCTGGGCTGTAGTACGCAGCGGACTCGTGCAGTTCGCCGCCGGTGTGCAGCTTGGCGCCTTCTTTCACCGCACGCTGTACCTGGTCGTTGAGTTTCTCCGCAGCATCGCGGGAAGACAGTGGGTAGAACTCGCCCTCGTTCGGGTTGAGTGGATCGCCAGGCTTGTAGGATTCTGCGATACGCACCATCTCGTCAACGAACTCGTCGTAGATATCGTCCATGACGATGATGCGCTTGTTCGAGGTGCACGCCTGACCAGTGTTGTCAATGCGCTTTTCCCAAGCGACCTTTGCTGCGTCCTTGACATCATTCGTGTCCAGTACGATGTATGGGTCAGTACCGCCCAACTCAAGCACGCACTTCTTCAGTGCTTTACCTGCCTGTGAAGCAACCGCGGCACCTGCACGCTCGGAACCGGTCAGGGAAACGCCCTGAATGCGCTTATCGGCAATGATCGTGGAGATTTGGTCGTGATTAGCATAAACGTTGTTGAAAACGCCTTCTGGCAGGCCAGCCTCGAGGAAGATCTTCTCGAAAGCTGCCGACGACTTCGGGCAGATCTCGGCGTGCTTCAAAATAATGCCGTTGCCGTTCATCAAGTTCGGGCCAGCAAAGCGGGCAACCTGGTAATAAGGGTAGTTCCACGGCATGATGCCCAGCAGCACACCGAGTGGCAGACGACGCATCACTGCCTTACCGCCAGGTACCTCGATTGGCATGTCAGCCGAGTATTCCTCGGCACGATCCGCGTAAAACGCCAGAATGTTAGCGGAGAACTCAACCTCGCCTTCCAGCTCTGGGATCTGCTTACCCATTTCTTCTGCAGCGATCTTTGCTAGCTCGGTTTTACGCTCACGCAGCAAATCCGCAGCCTTGTTCACAATCTTGGCGCGCTCTGCGAAAGTGGTGTTGCGCCAAGTCTGGAATGCCTCATGAGCCTTGCTCAAAACATCCTGGATTTCCTGGTCTGTCGCCGTATCAAATGATTCGACGACCTCATTCGTGGCCGGGTTTTGTACGCGATATGGGATGGACATTTGTTACTACTTCCTCCGATTACTCGGGTACGTATAAACGAATCATCTGTCACGAACCGATCTGTATGGATCGATTGTGTTAGCCGAGGATACACAAAAACCGCATCACCGTCAGAGCATGAAAATTCCGTACACACTAATCGTTACGACGCAGCACCAACTTACCGGTACTGCCCCGTATACACACGTTCCTTCTTCGTAAGGCGTATTAGAAAAATACGGACATTGCTGCTGGCTTAGTTCATGCGCACTACAACGACGCCGAGGAAAATCCCGACCAATCCACAAACTCGCCGTACCGTCAGGCGACGTTTCGGCGCCCCAATCCAACCGCGCGTTTCCAGAAGCTGACCTGCCGTAATGGTTCCGGATAACGCCGCGATGACCATCAACCCGGTACCCAGAATCGGGGCAAACAGCGCTCCCCCGACAACGAAAAACGCGCCCAGAACACCGCCGAGCCATTTCCACCACGGACCTGCCGGAATGGGACGGAATACTCGCGAGCGCCCAGGCAGAACGAGACTCAGGATAAACAGCACCGCAACACCGACTGCGAGCGAAAGCAGACCTGCGTGAATTGGCGATCCAATGATTGCCCCTAAACGCCCATTCACAGCAGTTTGGGTAGCTGAGCCCATGCCAATCGCGACACCAAACCCGCGCCACACCCAGGCGGCTAGCCCCTGAGCATGTCCCTCCCAAAGGCGGCCTCGACCGATATCAAGCACCACCGCGGTGGCGCCCAAGACAATAAGTGCACCGAACAGGCGCAACGGCGAAATCGAAAGCACATCATATCCAAAGAGCCCAAAGTGATCGATAAGCAGGCCCATCAACATCTGACCAACAATGGGCATGATGACGGTATGCACGCTCCCGATCTGTGGGAACAACAAGATATTGCCGACGATAAATAGCACCCCGAGCGGGCCGCCGAGAAATAACCACAGCGGAGCATCGGCAAGCGAAGAAAATTCCGGTAAAGGCTGCCCCGTCAAAACCCATGCGACCGGCAACAGCGAGACAGTACCCACGAGAAACGAATACAGTGCCGTGACGACAGGGTCGCGCACGTCGGCACGCAAACGCGTATTGACAGCCGTTTGCACAGGCACAATTGCGCCCACACCAATGGCTCCAGGAAGTGACAGCATCGTGTTCATTCTTTCTGGTTCGGAAGAGATCTGCCCACGATCGTTCACTATTTTGTTGCCAGCAGCCGCCGCCCGAAAGCACTTCCCCAAGATTCTGCTGAACAGTGTGCAGCCGATAAATGCACATTCGCAGGCAGACCGGTTACGTCGGCAAGTTCCGCAACGCTCTCGGCACACGTGATATCAACGGCGCCGAGGTGCGCCTTGCACTCGAGTTATCGCACTGGCTTAATAACGCAGAAGCGAACTAAAGCCCGAGCAGCGCACGCAAAATTGATGTCGTTTTACCAGGTACCAGCGATGATATCGGCGATATGGCGGTTACCTTCGTGCGTGTAGTGGAAGGTCATGTTGTACGGATCAGACTGGTTGTCCAAGAATCCAGATACCCAGCGCTGTTGCTTCGGAGCACACTGGCCATGGCCATGAGTCGCACGGTTGAGGTCGAAGTATTCGACGTTCTTGTCCGCAGCAACGGTCTTCTGCCAGTCTGTCACCGCACGTAAGGAATTACCCAACGGCGCAAACGGGAAGCTCAGGTCTACCTGGTTGAAGTGGACTGGGCAGACAAAGTCATTCATACCTATCATTTCTGGGTAGCCCAGAATCTGAATTCGCGCGTTCGGTGCAGCGTGGCGGATACGATCGATCTGGTGACCGACGTAGTCACGGTACGACTGCTTTTGGTGAGCATAAATTCCAAAGCCTTTGAAATTGTCGTTCAGGCCAATCTGCATGTGCACGTTGGTGGTGCCGGGATTTAGTTGCTGGGACTGCAACGCTTGATCAACTTGCATCGCCAGCGGGCTGTGATTATTCAAGGTTCCGTAGGTTGCCGCACCCGAACACGAAAAATCAGACACATGAGCGCCGTGTCGACGCTCCAGCTCCACGCCGACGCGGTCGATACCCTTCGGGCAGCTGCTGTGTTCTGCAAGCGTGACACCCGTGGTAAACCCGGGGTTCACGAAGTCCACAAAACCGTGCGGTGGGTTGGCCAACAAAGAGTCACCGAACAGCACCACGTTACGCTGCTGTGCTTCCGCCGCAGGCGTATGCGCTACGATACCGGTTGCTCCCACTACTGCCGCAGCCGCGGCTGCGAGTACTTTACGGAACTTCATAGAACCCCTTTAACGATTTTTCTGCATTACTGTATGACTCTTCAGCACATGGCTACGCTAGCAGCCACCAGAATCACTCTAGCCACATATATGCATCGTTAATTTAGCAGCAAACGTTTCATTCTGCGCCGTTTTTGCAGGACCAATCCACTACTTCTAGTTTTTGGGCTTGCGCTTCTTCTCCTTCGGCTTCCGCCCGAACAGAAAGAATGCAAGCGGACCCACGACGTCCGCTAACCAGGTGACTACAAACCAGACTTTCCGATTACCCCGCAACCGTTTTTCTGGCGTGTGGTACACATGGTGCCACGTAAACGCCTTTTCGAAAACAACATAACCCACCAGGCCGAGCACCAAGCGCTTAGCCTGGGGGCTCAGACTATTCCAATCCTTGGCCTCTCCGAGCTCGTCACTGAGCTCCAAATACCTCGCCCAAAACTTCTGCAGTTTTTCTTTATTACCCATAGGTTCCAAGCTTAGATGGCATAGAGCAAACGCGCAGGAGATCCGTAAGAATCATCCTGCGCGCTATTTGTACCCCGTACGGGATTCGAACCCGTGTTACCGGCGTGAGAGGCCGGCGTCCTAGGCCTCTAGACGAACGGGGCTAGAACTAGTGAAACCATTCAGCAGTCTCACTGCTGGCCTACCAGGACTCGAACCTAGAACGACGGTACCAGAAACCGCTGTGTTGCCAATTACACCATAGGCCATTGCCGCAAAACTTACGGAGGAAAATGATCAATACTGATCGTATTTTGTTTTCTTCCGTGTCGCTCTGTGCAACGGTTATATACTATAACCACCACTCTGATATTCCACCAAATCAGCAGCGCAACTACAGTTTTTACGACTTTTTCGGCGGCTTAACCACGCCCTGCGTCCTGCTCCCACGGGGTGTGGGCGCGTGCAGCGCGTAGCCGCGTCAACGTCGATTCGCGCCCCAGCAGCTCCATGGATTCGAACAGCGGAGGCGATACCGCAGCACCGGAGATTCCCACACGCAGTGCGCCGTAAGCCTTACGTGGTTTCAGTCCAAGGTCTTCGATGAGCGCCTTGGACAACACCGCTTCCAGCTTCTCAGTTTTCCACTCTTCAGCTTCCACGGCCTCAAGCGCAGCAATGGCCTCATCCAACGGCTGGATGGCTTCCTCTTTCAGGTTCTTACGCGCCGATTTCTCATCCAGCTGCAGATCAGCATCGGCGGTAACCAAGAACTTCAGTAGGTCGTAGGCATCAGAAAGCACCTTGATGCGGGTTTGCACCAAATCAGCAGCGATAGCGAATTTGTCTTCTGGGTAATCTGCCGGGAAATCCGTAAATTCGCTCAGGAAAGCCCGCAAACGCCGGGTGAATTCCGCAGTATCTAGGCGGCGGATCTGATCGGCGTTGATGGCTTCGAGCTTCTTCTGGTCGAAGCGTGCCGGATTTCCCAGCACATCCTGAACGTCGAAAGCCGCGATCAACTCATCAACGCTGAAGATATCCTGCTCACTGGACAAAGACCATCCCAGCAAAGCCAGATAGTTCAACATGCCTTCTGGGATGATGCCGTTGCTGCGGTGGTTGAACAGGTCCGACTGTGGATCACGCTTCGACAGCTTCTTGTTACCCTCACCCATCACGAACGGCAGGTGGCCGAATTCCGGGGTAGCTTCGGCCACGCCAATGCGCTGCAGCGCGCCGTACAGCGCCAACTGCCGCGGTGTAGACGAAAGCAGATCTTCACCACGCAGCACGTGGGTAATACCCATCAGCGCATCGTCGACAGGATTAACCAAGGTATAGAGGGGCTCGCCATTGGAACGGGCGACGACGAAATCCGGCTGCGTCGCAGCTTTGAATTCCACCTCGCCGCGCACCAGGTCGGTCCAGGCCCAATCCTGATCCGGCATGCGCAAACGCCACACTGGCTTACGGCCTTCCGCCTCAAACTGGGCAATCTGATCCTCAGTCAAGTCGCGGTCAAAGTTGTCGTATCCCAGCTTCGGGTCACGCCCAGCGGCGCGGTGGCGCTCTTCTACCTCATCGGCAGTCGAATAAGCCGGATACACCTCGCCGGCAGCAATCAGCTTGTTCAACACCTCTGCATAGATGTCCTTGCGCTGTGACTGCCGGTATGGTTCATGCGGGCCGCCGACGTTGATACCTTCATCCCAGGCCAGGCCTAACCAATCCAGGCCGTCGATAATGGCCTGGTAGGATTCTTCCGAATCGCGCTTGGCGTCGGTATCTTCAATGCGGAAAATCAGTTTGCCACCGGTGTGCCGGGCGTAGGCCCAGTTGAACAGGGCCGTGCGCACCAGTCCGACGTGCGGAGTTCCGGTGGGCGAAGGGCAAAATCGTACGCGTACATCACTCATAGCAGCCATGGTAGCCCAGTTATCGCACCGCATTGTAGGGGCGGTATTATCGACAGTTATGCAATCGTCCCGCCCTGCCACCGCACCGGATTTTTTGCTCTCTCGAGCACACGGATCTGTGCGTACCCAAGGTTGTGTGGACACCTACACCGACATTGATCGGGCCATCAAGGCGCTTGCCGACGGCGAGCACGAGATGATCGTCGGCGCCTTGCCCTTTAATCCCAATGACCGTGCTGCACTCACGGTGCCGGAATCCATCATTCGGGAAGACGGCCCACTGGAACCACCCGCCTATTATCGCCAGGGTGAGTTGCGCGCGCGGATCAGCTCGGTGGATCCGGAACCACAGGAGCACCTGCGCCGGGTGGAAGCCGCCATCGACACGATCATCTCGTCGCGTTTAGAAAAAGTCGTGCTCGCCCGGGCAGTCGATTTCGAATTTCTTGCCGACGTCGACCCCCGGTTAGTTGCTGCCCGATTGATTGATAATTCTGCGCACCGCGACGGTTTCATCGCTGACCTCTCTCCTGCTGGACGCGAAGGCCACATGCTGGTGGGGTCATCACCAGAGGTGTTGGTGAAACGCCAGGGCTCTACTGTCAGCGCCATCCCCATGGCCGGATCTGCTGCACGTTCGGCAGACCCTGTGGCAGACGAAAATGCGCGATTTCAGCTGCAAAATTCTGCAAAAGACCTGCACGAACACGCCTTTGTGGTGGATCACCTGCGTGCGGCGCTATCCCCACTGTGCGAACAGCTGAGCATTCCGACGAAGCCACAGTTGATCAAAACCACTGAGATGTGGCACCTGGCAACCCCGATTAGCGGGCAGCTGAAACAGCCGCAGTTAAGCGCGCTGGAGCTTGCCGCGCGTATCCACCCCACCCCCGCAATTTGCGGCACCCCAACCGCAGCGGCCGATCATTTGATCCACACCGCGGAATCTGCCCGCGGGTTTTATGCCGGTGCGGTTGGCTGGTGCGATAACACCGGCGACGGTGAGTATTTGGTGGCCATCCGCTGCGCGGAAATCTGGGGCCGCCAGGGACGTACCTGGGCCGGTGGCGGCATCGTGGCCGATTCCGACCCCGAGCAAGAATTGGCAGAAACCACAGCGAAGTTGCAAACCATTCTGCGTTCGCTGGGGTTATAAAAAATTAGGCACGCTCTACTGGGTTACCCAACTTGCCCAAACCTGGGATTTCAATTTCGATGAAATCACCCGGCACCATTTCCTCCGTGCCAGCTGGAGAACCAGTACACACAACGTCGCCAGGAAGCAGCGTCATCGACGCGGTAATCTTTTCCAAAATCTGGCCAACAGTATTGATCATCTGTCCGGTAGAAGAATCCTGCTTGATATTAGTCTCGCCGTCGTGGGTGAGATAAGCCTTGATCGGATGATCCGATAGATCGAATTTATCGACATCTGTCTCAATCCATGGGCCCAGCGGAGCGAAGGTATCAATACCCTTCGCACGCGCCCATTGACCATCGGAAAACTGCAGGTCACGCGAGGAAACATCGTTGATGATGGTAAAGCCCAACGTGACGTCTTTCCACTGCTCGGCCTTCAGGTTTTTGCACGGGCGAGAGATCACCAACGCTAGCTCGCCTTCGAATTCCACGCGGGTGGCAAAATCCGGAATCTTAATCGGGGCACCCGGGCCGGTAATCGCTGTTGGAGGCTTCAAAAACAGTGTCGGAGGCAGCGATTCTGCAGATTCTTTGAACACCTCCGCAACATGGTCTGCATAATTGCGTCCGAGCGCCACAATTTTCGATGGCAGCATCGGAGCCAAGAGTTTTACGTCATCCAACTTCCATTCCTTGCCAGTAAATTCCGGCTCAGTGAATGGGGTGGAAGAAATTTCGCGGGCAACCAGCTCATCATCACCTTCGATGACGACAAAAGCCATACCCTCTGGGTGAGCAATTCGTCCAAAACGCATGCTTTCTACTGTACAAGGCCTATTCCTTAATATCTTTTAAGGTGCGCACACTGCTCACCGAGGTAATCGCGAGATACGCCTCTGCGCAGGCCAGCGCGTCGTTTAAAGCATTGTGGCTGGTGTAATACGGTAAGTGATAACGCTCACGAACCCGTGGTAAACGCAGATCCTCCCCGCGCGGGTAGGTTGCCATGCACTCCATGTGGCGCCGCTCGAGGCTAAACGTGTCGACGACCGCGAGATCCGGGACCGCGCCGTCGTAAAGTTGCCGACAATGTTTGTGCACAAAGCCCGTCTCTAACGCGGCAAAATGTGCCAACAGCACACGGCCCTGTAGTGCCTGCAACAGCTGCTCGATCGCTTCTTCCGCCGAGACACCCGTGGCGACCTCATCGTCGGTAAGCCCGTGGATAGTGGCAGACTCGCCGACCTCTGCCCCAGCGACCACCACATAACCCGCACCAGATAGATCAATGCTGCGGCCGTTGAGTGGCACCCAGCCGATCGAGAGCATCGCATCGCGGGCAGGCTTAATCCCGGTGGTTTCCATATCTACCGCGAGTATCGGCAGCTCATCCAACGCGGTATCATCCGCAGGCGCAGCAATATCGAAGGTTTTTTGGCCCCACAGGCCCCCGGAGATGGCAGAAATAGCAGAACGAAAACTCACAAGCACCACCTATTGTTTCGCTTATTGTTTAAGAAATACTGCGCACGGGGTATTTATTCCCCAGCGCGGATTGCATACGCTTGATCACCCGGAAAGAATCTCGGAGATGCTCGCGATCCATTTTCGAGAGCCGCTTCGGATCCACGTGATAATCCGGCTGCTCACCATGACGAAGTTGCCGCGCCTGATGGCGCAAGGTCAGCGTGCGTAGGAAATAGAAAGCGTCGGCAAGATCGCGCGCCCCCTCTCTGGACACACCGGAACCAGCCGCGTGTTCTAGCCGCGTTGCAGTATCGACGGCATCAACCCCGGATGCGATGGCATAGAGCCGGGCCATCTGCACGATGCTGTACGTGCCGCCGGTTTTAATATTCAGCGTGCGCGCATACTCCCCGGAACGTTCCACCACCAAGCCTTTGAAAAACGTCAGCGGGGGCTCACGACGCGCAGCTAGGCTTGCCAGATGCGCATGCAAACGTGTGGACTCGCCACCCATGCGCACCGCTGTGCGGTGGACGGCGTCGGCAAGCGCACTATCGCCATAGATCGGGCGGAAATCGAAAAAGGTCTGCGCATGCAGCAAAGCATCGGCATCGGGTGCAGTAATCCAGGTGTGGAAGGTATCTTCCCAACCGCGGGCTGTCTGGCGCCACTGCGGATTCGTCGCCATCATATCGCCCGGGCACCACTCCTGTCCGGCCTCGGCGAGACCCTCGCACACCCAGCGCGCCAACGTCGCAAAGTATTCACCATGTACGTCTGGGTCATAGTCATTAGACAACACCATCGCGTTGTCTTGATCCGAGGACAGCCCCATCTCGCGACGGCCTTGCGATCCCAAAACCACAAAGGCAAACGGAACCGGCGCCGGGCCCAATTCCTTTTCTGCCAGCTCCAACAGCCTGCGGGCGATGGCATCTGCGGCGATGGTCATCATCTGCGCGGCTTCCGCAAAATCGCCACTGCGATCCAAGAAGCGCGCGATGACTGCGCACGCATCCCGATAAGCATCACGTAACTCCGCGCGGGAGCTACGTCGGGAAAAATCGGCGGTCAAGTAAATCGGGTTCACGCGGAGCAAGCGCGCAATATCCGCACCCGCGACTACACCAACCACCTTGTCTGCTTCCAGTACCGGCAAATGGTGAATATTCAACTCCGCCATGATCAGCATCGCCTCAAAAGCGAGAGTCTCCGGAGTAACGGTGCGCAGGTCCCGCGTCATCACGTCACTGACCGGCAACGACGTGTCCAGCGATTGCGCAACCACACGGCCGGTCATATCGCGGTCAGTAACAATTCCGCACAGCGCACCGTTATCCGTAATCAACAACGACGAGACTACTTGCTCACGCATTTGCCTCGCTGCCGCGGCAATGCTGGTATCCGGCGTGGTGGCCTGTGGGTTCACGATCATGACATCGCGCAAAGGGGTGCGCAACACACCCGTGGCAGCGTCGTCGGCAAGCTCCTGGGCCGCACTGCGGATCTGCCGGGTTTGCAAAGAGTAAAAACGCTCAATATCGGGGTGCTCAGCAATCGCGTGTTGGAAATCTGCGCGCGATAGCTCCAACACCAGGCTGTCTTCTACCGCCACGGTGGTATAGCGTGATTCAGCAACACCCGGATTAGCCACCAGTGTTGAATAGCCAAAGCTCAAGCCCGGCTCACGGCGGTCCAACAGCCCGCCGTCGGAATCCAACACATCCACGGCTCCAGAACGAATGACATGCAAGGTGTCATTGCGTTGGCCCGAGGTAATGATCGTGGTGCCACGCCGGATATAGCGCATGGTCATAGACGCAGAAATAGCCGCCAGATCAGCTGGCGGCAAATGCGAAAATGGCTCATGCCCAGCCAAAAAGCCGGTGACTTCCTCTACTTCAACGCTCATGCTCCCAGACTACTGGAGTGAAGCGTCAAAGTAGCGTGTTTCACACAGACTTACTGGTAAGACACAAACCACGGACGAGGGTTGATCTCGTAGGTCTGCTCAGGGGTGAAAGTCGGGGTATCTTCATCAATGAAATTCTTCCAGGCCATGTACCAACCGTCGGAAAGATCATTGCGGACCATGTCCCAGGTAGCGAACTTCTCTTCCGGAGGGCCGTGGCCATCTGCATGCAGCACGAAGCCCAGCTCTGGGTGGTTGGTGTTTACCGCTTCACGGTTGCGGATCATTTGGTGCTGGAACTGGTGCACCATCAGGCCTTTCTGCGGCAAGTTGTTCTCGCGCACCAACTCTGCCAACCAATCAGCAACCTCATTGATCTCTGCCGCATCAACGTGCCCCACCTGCTGCAGTGGCTCTTCATTAGGCCCCAGCTTCCATTCCGGATCCAATGCGAGGCCGACATAAGGCTGTTTCAACAGCTCTTCGTAATGCTTCGCCTGCTCCAACAAGCTTTCGCGGCCCGGCTGCAAGTCCAAGAACGCATAACCGCCATCCGCAACCGCAGCATCAATATAAGGCTGCAGCTCCGCCTCATCGGTGTAGTTGGTGTACAAGCCGTGTGGGCCTGGCTGGGCAGCTGCGATCGTGGCGATGATCTCGAAGGCAGGGATCACAGGCTGGTCATCCAAGTGCTGATATTGGTCGGCCAGATCGTGCGCATGCCGGATGGCTTCTTCTGGCGGCATCTCCCCCATCACGCCCAAAGCCGGGCCAGCCGGGTGGCCGTACAGAGCAATCATGCGACGGCCCGGGAACACCAGCCCGCCGCCGCCAGGAAGCTCACCGTTTTCGGCCAAATCCACCGTGCGGTCAACATAATCCTGGTCTCCGAATGCCGCGCCCAAGGTGATGATGTCGCCGTTGAGTGCGGCTTCCATGGATTCCGGGGTTGCGCGGATATCCGGCGCATCCAAGACTGTCACTTCGTTGCCCGCGGCCACAACCGATGCCACAGAAGCCAGTGCGGTCTGTTCGCTGACATAAATCGGCGTGGCCTCTTTGGCGGAATTTTTCGGAAGCTTTCCGTTGCTTTCCAAGTGCTCCAGCAGCCCAGCGATCTTTGGGCCGTCGTAGGCCCATGGCATCGGTGCGGTATGCTCCCCGGGCTGCGCAGGGGCATGTGCCTCTACACTATCCGACCACTCTGACCACTCGTGGCCGGTGGGAGCGACCGGGTTACCGACGGTGATGATGTTGTCGATATCATGCGACTCAAAAAACTCCACCACGTCCATCTCAAACTCAGCGATGGTGGCAATCATCGGCGCAGATTCTTCTACTGCAACCGTGGCCGCGGTGCGCTGTGCACCTTCTTCCTCTGCGGCGACGACAATCGTGGAAAAATCATCGTAGAAATCATCAATGGTGACATCACCAGTGCGGTTGCCATCCGATAATGCGGTGGCTACTGGTGGTCCAGATCCTTTGTCACCACCTGTGCCGTCACCCGCCACGTCCTGCTCATGCGCAGAACTGAGCGGCGAGGAATCCTCCTCAGCGTCCGCACACGCTACCAACGCGCACGCCATCACAGCCGCAGTACTCAGCCCGGCTGCCTTCTTTGCACGAGAAGGCGTCGAGCGTGGCGTCGTCGTCGGAGCGGCGGCGCCGAGTACCGAACGTGACAGATGTGCTTTCGAAAGCGTTGAGCGAGGATTCATGCTTACTATCCTATGCATTCACCGCTGCGGCGATGCGGTCACCCACCTCGGTGGTCGAAATAGCCTGGTTACCACGAGAACTAATATCCGCGGCCACAGCTTGTTCCACCTTGCTGGCGTTATCTTCGTCACCGAGATGTCGCAGCAGCAACGCCACCGACAAAATCGCCGCCGTCGGATCAGCTACACCCTGGCCTGCAATATCAGGTGCAGAACCATGCACCGGCTCAAACATCGACGGGTTGGTACCCGAGGCATCAATATTGCCAGAGGCTGCCAGCCCAATACCTCCGGTGACTGCGCCAGCCAGGTCGGTCAAGATATCGCCAAACAGGTTATCAGTGACGATGACGTCGTAACGCGCAGGATCAGTCACCATGTAGATGGTGGCAGCATCAATGTGGTGATAATCGACGGTGACATCCGGGAATTCCTGGCTGACTTCTTGTACCGTGCGCATCCACAAACCACCAGCATTGACCAGCACATTCGTCTTGTGCACCAGGGTAAGATGTTTACGGCGATTATTGGCGCGTTCGAAAGCATCGCGGACAACGCGCTCGACGCCATACCGGGTGTTTTGCGAAACCTCGCTGGCCACCTCGTGCGGAGTTCCCTCACGCAGCACCCCACCATTTCCGCAATATAGCCCCTCAGTACCTTCGCGAACCACCACGAAATCGATCTCGCCCGGATTAGCCAGCGGAGTCGTCGATGTCGGGTACAGCTTCGACGGGCGCAGGTTCACGTGATGATCCAAAGCAAACCGTAGCTTCAGCAGCAATGCGCGTTCCAATACTCCGGAGGCCACCTTGCGGGGATCTCCGATCGCGCCGAGCAAAATCGCGTCGTGCTCGCGCAAGGCAGCAAGATCCTCATCGGTCAGCGTATCGCCGGTTTCCAGGTAGCGGTCTGCGCCCAGGTGAAAATGGGTGACATCGACGTCGTCACGCACGGCTTGCAGCACCTTTAAGGCTTCTGCGGTCACTTCCGGGCCGATGCCGTCGCCAGCAATAACAGCGAGTCTCATACAGTGGTATCCTTTCTCAAAAATGCGGTTTTCTCTTAGCGTACCCGCTAGATAATTAGCTTTTGCCACTGCCCGACATCCGGGAACTTCCGTTCACCATCCAACCAGCGACGAAAGACATCGGTAGCCGTCGGTAAGTCCAATCCCCCGATGCCAAAATGCAGCTCCGCGGCGCCGTTGCGCACTTCAATCCAGAAGCCTTCTTCAGCCATGATATTGCCCTGCGTGCCCACCGAACCCGAGGTAGCAGAATAAAAACTCTGGATATAATGCTGGGTATCCCACTGCGAGTGCGACTTGCCACTTGCTGCAGCTTCCTGCGTGGACTCATCGGCGGGTTGCTGATTTCCGGCGTGCGCGGTGTGCGCAGGCTTGCGATCGATGATTTTCACATAATCCGTGCGTGAATACGCGGTATCAGTCTGCTGCCGCTGAATCGCCGCCAGTACATCTTTCATCCCTGAAGGAGAAGACCACCCCAACGTGTACTGCGCCGTGGTCATGGGGTAACGAACCAGGTCATCGCCATAGGCCAAAATCGTATCGCGGTCTATATCCACCAGTCCCAGTCCCTTCGGGATCACCGCTTGAAAGATGCTGGTCATCGCGGTCGGTTCCTGCTCCGGGGCAAGCGCTACCAATGCGAGACCCGGTTGCAGGGCGGTCACTGTGGGTGCTGGTGTAATATCACCGAGCTTGCCGACGACCACCTGCAGGGAATCATTGAGCTGGCCGAGCCCTGCATCTGCAGCAGAGATAGCCGCTGGTGGGATGTCGACAGCGCGCACCTCCTCCGGACGCAGGACGGTGGGATCAAAAATCGCGAGCACTCGCGCGTTCACACTTGCACTACTACCAACACCATTGCGCACGTCTTTATCGCGCACGTCTCCAGCACCCACGTCGTCACGCGTGCCCTTGTTAGGTTCGCCGGTTGTTTGATCCTCGTTACGTGCTTCAACCATAGCCCCAGCCTAATAGCAGGCACCACTACACACCCTTGAACACTGTTTAATGCAGTTCACGGCCCTAAAACGCGGGCAACACGCGTCGTGATGGTTTAAAATACACCCATGCCGGAGACCATGTATTCCATCAAAATGCGAGCCAGCCGCGCCGGGGCCCATATTTCCGGGGCAGAACGCATCGTGCCTGCCCGCTTCGTCGGCCAGGTCAGCGAGAACTTGCACGCCCGCGCACTGGGTCACCCGAAAGGGATCCCAGATTCCATCGTGGTCACCACCACGGCACTTGCGGCAGACGACATTATCTATCTGCCAGAACTCACCGTAACCGAATTACTGTGTGCCACCCCCAGCCAGGCCAGCGAGCTAGTGACGGATTTGCTCGCAGAGATCACCCCGCATAGCGATACCATCTGGAATTATTTGGAAACCGTGACCGGAATGCGCGGGGCCATGCTGGTCGATGCCGAAACCGGGCACCGTGTGGAACCGGATATGCACCGCGGGGTGCGCGCCAGCACGATGGATCACCGCAGTTCGTTAGACCTCGACGCCAGAGCCCAACCTGGCAATAAAAATTATGTCCACGAGGCGCGCGTGCTCGCCGCAAAGGTTGCCTCGTGCCCGCACGTGGTGGCAGAAATCTGTATTTCGGACGACCCGGACTACACCACCGGCTATGCCTGCGTGCAAGGTCGGTATCACCGCATCCCGCATATGAAAGCCGCAGGCACCAACCAAGGAACCCGCGTGATCGTTATTGACCGCTCCGACGAGCACGCACTCACCGAAATTTCAGAGTACTTGGAAAACCAAGCGGTGATCGTCGGATGAAGCTCAACGACCTCGCCACCCAGCGGCTAGAAAGCTGGAAGCAGCAAGGGTTGTTACGCACCCCCGTGGAATTTGCTGGTCCGCAGGACCGACGAGCGCGACTACACGGGCACTCCGACAAACGTATCTTGTTGTCGTCGTCGAATTACCTTGGCCTAGCCACCCACCCAGAAGTCATTGCTGCAGCCCGATCTGCGCTAGAAACCTTCGGTGCCGGCTCGGGTGGTTCCCGCTTGACGACGGGTTCTACCACCTGGCACCGCCGAGTAGAAGAAGATCTCGCTGCGTTTGTGGACTTTGACGACGCCGTGCTGTTTGCCACCGGCTATCAAGCCAATATCTCCGTATTACAGACACTAGCCACACCGGATCTACAGATCTTTTCTGATTCTTTAAATCACGCCAGTCTGATCGACGGTATCCGCCTAGCCGGGGCCTCCGGCGCGCAGAAAAGCATCTACCCGCACCTGGACTACGCCGCACTTGAACAACAACTAACGAAATCCACTAGTCCACACAAACTAGTGGTCAGCGACGGAGTATTTTCCATGGACGGTGACATCGCGGATCTCGCTGTGCTGCGTGAGATCTGCGATCGCCACGGTGCATGGCTCATGATCGATGATGCGCACGGCATCGGTACCGTCGGCAAGCATGGAATCGGTGCCATCGAGGTACACGCCACGCGCCCCGATATCCTGATTGTCACCGCGAGCAAGGCGCTCGGCGCAGAAGGCGGCTTCGCCGCGTGTTCAGCACCGGTGGCACACATGCTACGCAATCAGGCGCGCGGCTATGTGTATTCCACCGCGTGTAGCGCACCCAATTGTGCTGCCATCTCCGCAGCGTTACGCATCATTCAGCAGCCACTGACAGACCACCACCCGGTGGTGCGCCTGCAACAACGAGTCGCTGCACTGCGCACGATCGCCGGCACCCGGAGTAACGGTAGTGACAGTGTCTCCGCGGACTCCCCGATTATTCCACTGCCCGTCGGCGCGGAATCTGCCGCGATGGAGTTGGCAGCAGCCCTAGCCCAGCGCGGCTTTCATGTCCCTGCTATTCGCTATCCCACCGTGGCACGCGGGCAAGCCATCTTGCGTGCTACCGCGATGGCCACGCTCGAACTCGACGATATTGCCGAGTTCGGTACAACGCTCAAAAACCTTGGATGGCGCCGCAGAGATGCCGCAAAGACTAAGCCTAAAAACTAACTTTAGAAAACCAGCTGGAACGATTCTGCAGACAGCTTGTCTGCAATCGTCTTCTCCAGCTCCGCCGGTACTTCCGCTTCCACACGCAGAATCAGAATTGCGCCATCGCCCTTAGCTGCCTGCGTCAAAGCAGCAGCCTCAATGTTGATGCCGGCGCTGCCCAGCTCGGTACCAACAATTCCCAAGGCACCAGGCACGTCGGTGTATTGGAAGAACAGGTTGCGTCCCTCCGCACGCATGTCGACGCCCCGGCCGTCGATGCGCACGATCTTTTCGATACGTTCCGTACCGGTCAGCGCACCAACTACGGTGGCCGACTCGCCATTGGAGTTGACGACTTTCACCTGGAGCGACGAACGGTGATATGCGGACTCAGTCTGGCTATCCACGTTGATCTGCAGACCGCGTTGCTCAGCAACCTGCGGTGCATTCACGAAGGTAATGGCCTCATCGGTGACGCCGCTAAACAGACCGCGGACAGCCGACAGACCTAGAACATCAAGTTTTTCGGTCGACAGCTCACCACAACCGGTAACCTCCAATGACACTGGCGCGCCATCGAGCAAGCGCGAAGCAGCAACACCCAGCTTGCGCGACAACTCGAGCCACAGTGCGACTTCTTCATCGACACGTCCACCAGAAACGTTGACAGCATCGGCAACGAATTCACCACGCAGGGCCTTCAACACAGACGCAGCAACGTCAGTGCCTGCACGATCCTGCGCTTCCACGGTGGACGCACCCAAGTGCGGCGAAACGACGGTTTCTGGCAAGTCAAACAGCGGCGAATCAGTGCATGGTTCAGATTCGTAAACATCGAAACCAGCACCACGGTGGTGGCCGGATTTGATGGATTCGGCCAACGCAGCTTCATCAACCAAGCCACCACGAGCCGCGTTGATGATGATCTGCCCCTTTTTCGCCTTCGCCAACAGCTCAGCATTAAACATGCCGGCGGTTTCTTTAGTCTTTGGCAGGTGGATAGTCACGAAATCAGACCGCGACATCAACTCATCCAAGCCCACCAATTCCACACCGAGTTGCGCAGCGCGCGCCGGGTTTGCGTATGGGTCATAGGCAATGATTTCGGTTTCGAATGCGGCCAAGCGCTGGGCGAATAGCTGGCCGATGTGGCCAAAGCCGACGATACCGATGGTTTTATTGAAAATTTCGACGCCCTTGAACGAAGAGCGCTTCCATTCGCCATCGCGCAGAGTTTTATCAGCAGCAGGAATCTGACGGGCAGTGGCCATCAGGAGTGCAATCGCTTGCTCACAAGCCGAATGGATGTTCGAGGTTGGAGCGTTTGTCACCATCACACCGCGCTCGGTGGCAGCGTCGATATCGACGTTATCCAAGCCCACGCCCGCGCGGCCGACGATGCTGAGGTTTGGTGCAGCCTCGAGGACTTCCTTGTCCACGGTTGTTGCCGAACGCACGAGCAGTGCATTGGCTTCACCCACAGCAGCCAGTAGCTCTTTTCGATTTGGCCCGTCGACCCAACGCACCTCGACGGCATCGCCCAAGGCGTCAACCGTGGACTGGGCTAGCTTATCTGCAATTAAAACCACCGGCTTGGTCACTGAAATACTCTCCTGCAAAAGATGTTGGGTTGAATAGAGTTGCTATGAACTTGGGATGTGGTTTGGATTATACAACCCGGTAGGCTCGATGCTACGAGCTCTACCGGGATTAAAATTCGCGGATTGGTGGCCGCACAGCGCCCGTTGTGGTGTGCACCGGGTGCCGAGTAAGCGGTCCGCAGACTTAGCCGAAGAAAACTTTGATCTTAGAGAGACTTCGCCTTAGAGGTCTTCTTCTCGGATTTCGCGGTATCTTCAGCGCGTTGTGCGGAAAGCTCCGCGACCCGAATTTGATGAGCGAATTCGCGTTCCGTGCCGAATTGACGCCCGAAAGCAACCAGCGGGCCGTCGGCAAGACCTGCCACCATCGACAGCGACTCAGAGTTCTGCGTCGGATCGGGATTCGGCATCACGCGTACCTTGGCGCCGAACGCCGTAGCATTGGCCACCGAAATAGCTGGTGATTCATTCGTGGCCACCATCACCGGGGCCATTTCTTTGTCACGACGCGATTGCGCGTACACTGCCGGAAGCTTATCGTGCTCTCGGGTTTCCAATGGGTCCCAGGTAGCGACGACCTCTTGCGAACCTCCCGGCGTTAACTGCGACAGCGCGTGCACGAGGTTAGCCGGGTCTTTGACTTCAATTTGTTCAAATTCATGCGCGGTGAAATCAGCTAAGGCTTGGTCAGTTCCGGGATCGTTAAAGACCTCCACTGCACCCTTGGCATCAGCAATTCCCACCCTGCCGACGGTAAGCACACGTTCCACGTTGAGATCAGCAATCAATTCGTTGATATCCCGGTGCACGCTGCGATCATAAATCACCACTGGCGCGTATTGTGCAATGGCGATGGAGGCGCCCCGGGCAATCGCACCAGCACGATTTTCAACCACGATCAGGGTGCGTGACTGTGCAAAGAATTCTCGCACAGTGTCCAATCCGTAATCTTCGGCGATGATTTGCACCTTATTGGGATATGCGTCATCGACGAAGCGGTTCAGGTTTTCTGACCTGGCCTGATTAACTGAAGTGGGTACGGCGGCGGTGGTCTTTTCGAACGGCCGCGATTCAAAGTTTTGCTGCACCGAACTGCATGAAGCGACCACCATGCCGCTTGCGGCGATAACAGCTGTTACCGCCAAGCTAGGGTTACGCCGTGGCATCAAGTGGGTTCTTGACCCAGCTCATCAGGTCACGCAGCTTAGCACCGGTGGTTTCGATCTGGTGCTCGTTGGTCTCCTTACGCAGATCCTCCAGCTCCTTGTTGCCATTTTCCACGTTGTCGATGAGACGCTTGGTGAAGGTACCATCCTGAATATCACTCAGGATGTCCTTCATGCGCTGCTTGGTCTCGTCGTTGATCACGCGAGGGCCGGACAGGTAACCACCAAACTCAGCAGTATCAGATACCGAGTAGTTCATGTTGGTCAGGCCACCTTCGAAAAGCAGATCCACGATCAGCTTGAGCTCGTGCAGGCACTCGAAATACGCCATTTCCGGCTCATAGCCCGCCTCAACCAACACCTCAAAACCAGTCTTGACCAACTGTTCCGTACCGCCACACAACACAGCCTGCTCACCGAACAGGTCAGTGACAGTTTCCGCTTCAAAGGTGGTTGGGATGACGCCCGCGCGAGCACCACCGATGGCTGCAGCATAAGACAGGCAGAGGTCGTGGCCTTCCTTCTTTGGATCCTGCTCGATAGCGATCAAGCACGGTACACCTTTGCCGTCTGCAAACTGGCGTCGTACCAGGTGACCAGGCCCCTTCGGTGCGACCATACCGATGGTGATGTTGTCGGCTGGCTCAATCAGCTTGAAGTGAATATTCAGACCGTGACCGAACAGGACAGCGTCGCCATCCTTCAGGTGAGGGGCGATTTCGTTGTTGTAGAGGTCTTTCTGAGCGGTATCAGGCGCCAGAACCATGATGACATCTGCCCACTCGGCAGCTTCCGCGTTGGTCTTGACTTCAAAACCAGCCTCTTCTGCCTTGGCGCGCGATTTGGAGTTCTCGCGCAAACCAATGGCAACCTCAACGCCGGAATCGCGCAGGTTCTGCGCGTGGGCATGCCCCTGGGAACCGTAGCCAATGATGGCTACCTTACGGCCTTGGATGATCGACAGGTCCGCATCATCATCATAAAAAGTTTCAATAGCCATAACAGATCCTTTCTTACGGATTCTATAGTAATAAGCACCTAGCCCGCCCTCAATTTACCACAGTGTGTATCACGGTATGGGACAGGTAAGTCACTGTATGAGATTTCGAGTTATTTTCCTGGTGCCATCGTCTTTGGTCCGCGCGCCAAGGCGATACGTCCACCCATAACCAGCTCGCGCACCCCGAACGGCTCCAGTACATCGAGTAACGCGCGAAGCTTGCCCGAAGTGCCCGTGGCTTCAATGACCACAGATTCTTTTGCCACGTCCACGATCCGGGCACGGAATATATTCGCAGCATCCACCACTTGCGGGCGGTTCGACGCATCCGCAGAGACCTTGACAAGCATGATTTGGCGCGCAATCGCCTGCGCATCTTCCAGCCGAACGACCTTCAGAACCTCAATCAGCTTATTCAGCTGTTTGGTAACCTGCTCGATCACGACATCATCTGCATCCACAACCACAGTCAATCGGTTAATACCTGATTTTTCGGTGCGTCCGGAAACTAGAGAAATCAGCGAATAACCACGACGGGTAAACAGCTGCGCGACGCGCGAGATAATACCGTCGACGTCCTGCACCAGGACAGACAACGTGTGGCGGGTGGTCTCATTTTCAGCCATGGTTAGTTCTCCTGTTCCGGGTGCTCTTGCACGGTCTCGTGGATTTCTGCAGGCGATTCCCCTGCAGAGTTATCTTCGTCGAAAAGCGGACGCAGGTCCTTTGCATACTGGATATCGGAGTTGGATGCACCCGCGGACACCATCGGCCATACCTGCGCGTCTTCTCCGACGACAAAATCGATGACCACAGGGCGATCGTTAATCTCGCGCGCCTTCGCAATAGCGGGTGCCACATCTTCTTTTTTAGTCACCCGCAGCGCAACGCAGCCCATCGCTTCGGATAAACCGACGAAATCCGGGACGTAATCACTGTTTTCTTTTTTCAGTTTGGTATTGGAATAGTGCTGATTGAAAAACAGGGTTTGCCATTGACGCACCATGCCCAAGTTACCGTTGTTGATCAGCGCCACCTTGATTGGGAAGCCTTCCATGAAGCAGGTCGTCAGCTCCTGGTTAGTCATCTGGAAACAGCCATCACCGTCGATCGACCAGACTTCCTTGTCCGGGCAGCCAGCTTTCGCACCCATCGCAGCCGGGACGGAATAACCCATCGTTCCCAAGCCACCCGAGTTCAGCCACGACCGCGGTTGTTCGAAATCCAGGAACTGTGCCGACCACATTTGGTGCTGTCCCACACCAGCAACGTAGACCGCATCAGGGCCGGCAGCCTTCGACAATTGCTCGATGACAAATTGCGGCGACAGCGAACCATCTTCTTGTTCGTCATAGCCGCGCGGGAAGCGTTCCTGCAAGCCACGAAGATAAGTCAACCACGGAGTCAAATCACGGACAGCACGGGAAGAATTGTTCTGGAATGCGCGCAGCAGCCCCAGCAGCACCTCACGAGCATCGCCGACGATGGGCACATCCACCGCGCGGATTTTCCCAATTTCTGCTGGATCTACATCAGCATGAATCACTTTGGCATCCGGGGCAAAGGTAGACGTATCACCTGTCACGCGGTCGTCAAAACGCGCACCAACGGTAATCAGCAAATCGGAACGCTGTAGAGCAGCCACAGCTGGCACGGAACCGTGCATGCCGGGCATTCCCATGTGCAGCTCATGCGAATCCGGGAACGACCCCAAGCCCATCAATGTGGTGACCACCGGGATACCGGTATATTCTGCGAAATCACGAAGCTCACGGTGGGCTTCAGCCTTGATGACACCACCACCGATATACAGCACTGGCTTGTCTGACCTCGAAATCAGGTCTGCTGCAGCCGTCAATTGCCGTGGGTGCGGATTAGTCACCGGCTTATAGCCTGGCAAGTCCACTGTCGTCGGGAAGACATAATCCATCTCGGCGACCTGCAGGTCCTTCGGGATATCTACCAGAACCGGGCCTGGACGTCCCGTCGAGGCCAGGTGGAAAGCGGCGACGATTGCCTCTGGAATGTCTTCGACGTGAGTCACCATGAAATTGTGTTTGGTTACCGGCATGGTGACACCACGGATATCAGCTTCCTGGAAAGCATCCGTACCCAGCATTTTCGAGCCCACCTGTCCGGTGATAGCCACAACAGGGACGGAATCCAACATGGCATCCGCCAATGGGGTGACCAGGTTCGTCGCGCCAGGGCCGGAGGTTGCGACCATGACACCGACTTTTCCAGTTGCTTGTGCATAGCCTTCTGCGGCATGGCCAGCGCCCTGCTCGTGACGAGCCAGCACGTGACGCAGCTTTTGTGAGTTGTACAGCGCATCATAGAGAGGAAGCACCGCACCGCCCGGAATACCAAAAGCAATATCGGTACCGAGGTCTTCCAAGGTCTTCACGATGGCTTCTGCACCGATCATGCGCACACTAGCGGCATTCGAACCGGCGGCGGAAGCACCTGCCGACGGGCTGGGCTGGTTTGTGGCCGACACGTTGTGGGTCTCCATTCCATCAAGATTTTTCTGTTTCACGCTCGGGTGATCAGGGCGAGGGCGCAAAGCTGCGGTGTTTTATTGCGGTCCTCTCACAACAAAAGCCCCCGACATGTGCACTGTGGTGGGTGCTGTCGGAGGCGTGCGTTAATACGGCTGCAAGTGTGTCCCGTTCGGGCACGCCCCCTAGGGCACTACTACTTGAAGTCGAATCTCGTTGATCACGAGACCTACATTACACAACGGTGTGAGAAAACTCGATTTCACCCCCATCTGGCTCACAACAGCACGTCCGTGGAGTCTAGAATTACCCGACATGACGCTAGATTTCGTGCTGGAACAGATCTGGCGCTGGTCGATCGAACGCGGCGTAGATTTCGCGTTACTTTTCATCGCCGCGCTGCTGGTTCCACGAGCGGGACGCCTGGCCCACCGCTGGTCACAACACCGTTCACAACGCATCGCTGATTTTGATGAATCTAAATCTTCCTTGGCCGTCGCAGGCGTAGCGATTTATATCGTGCAACTCATCGCCTATTTTGTGCTGTTCGTCTTTTTCCTCCAACAACTCGGCTTTTCTCTGGTAGGAGCCACAATCCCGGCCACCGCAGCTTCAGCTGCAGTAGGTCTGGGCGCACAATCGATCATCGCGGACTTCCTGGCCGGGTTTTTCATCCTTTCGGAAAAGCAATACGGCATCGGCGACTGGGTAAAATTCGAAGGCAACGGCATCGAAGTCGAAGGCACCATCATTCAGGTCACGATGCGAGCAACCCGCATCCGCACCTTGAATGAAGAAACCATCATCATTCCCAACTCGACCGCACGCGTGTGCATCAACCACTCGCACTATTGGTCTTCTGCCGTCGTCGTCATGCCGGTGCCACTGCTGGAAGTCAAAAGCCCGTGGCAAGCCGTCGAAAGATTCGAAAAAGCCACCAAGCGTGCATTAGAAGTGCCAGAGATCGCTGAAGTGCTACAAGGCGAATTAGAGATCCACCCGGCCGTCGGCAATGGCGTCAATCCGCCGACAGTCGTCGGGATGCCCTGGACGGTCAATATCCGCGCCATGATTTTGACCGAAGCAGGCATGCAATGGATGGTCGAACGCGCCATCCGGCTCTCCGTTATGGAGGAATTCTGGAGCGAATACGGCTCAGCCCCCACTATCAGCGGCGACCTGCAAGGCGAAATCTCGCTGCGAGAAAACCCCTCCGGCACCAACAACACCGATACCTCAGGTGCCTATACAGAAAACCCGTGGGTCGACATTTCGCTAGGTACCAACACCCCGGAAGAAAACAGCCAAGAAATCACAGAGCTAACCGCCCAGGATTCCGAGCACTACCGCAGGTTTGACCCGCGCACGCTCGTCGGCAAGCTATTTTCTTTCAACGGCAACCTGCGCCCATCGACGACGGGGCTGTCCCTGTTGTTTATTGCCTTGCTCGTCGTGCGAGTACTTGGCTCAAGTATCGAGATCGATGGTGAATTGGTCCACGGCCCACTAGCACCGCCAGCCACGGAAACGACGTTGAAGGTATCGACGAATTAAAGATTTTTCATTCATCCCGTAGCATGGTCGCCATGAGTGTTGCAGAACAACCTGCCCAGGGCACAAGTTTCCGCCCAGAGCGCACCCACATCATTGCCGCTGTACTCATCATCGGTATCGCAATCATGGGCATCGCTTGGGCCCCACTCGTGCTTGGCTGGTTATTAATATTCCCACTAGCTTTTATCTACTGGACCGTGCGCGCGAAAACCACAGTTACTGCAGCAGGTATTGCCATCACCTACGCTTTTAAGTCCGATGTATTCATTAATTGGGATGATTTCCAGGGCATCGGATTTCAACGCGCCCGCGTATTTGCCAGCACCAAGGACGGCAAGCAACACAACTTGCCCGGAGTGACCTTCCAGTCGCTTCCCCAACTGGAAGCAGCATCCCACGGGCGCATCCGCGACGTACTCACCGAAGGAAAAGAAGCCGCCGACGACAAAGTCGTGATCACGCACCGCGATGGCCAACGCATCATGATGACGCGTGAGGAATTTGAAAAATACGACGGTGTTGCCGCCCAGCATTACGAATCGCACCCGGCATCCCACAAACACCAACGGCCACAACCGCGCCGTGGCTCCCGCGATAACGGCGGATAAAATCCGACTGCTGACTCTGACGTCTGACTCTCTATATCTGCTATTCCCTACAGTATCGCCAATCACAATCCAATCAGAAAGACGCACAAGTGTATCCTCTTCGCTCGAAAGTCACGACCGTTGGTCGTAATGCAGCAGGTGCGCGCGCTTTATGGCGTGCCACCGGCACCCGCGACAACGAATTCGGCAAACCAATCGTCGCGATCGTGAACTCATACACGCAGTTCGTTCCCGGGCACGTCCACTTGAAAGACGTCGGCGATATCGTCGCCGAGCAGGTGCGTGAAGCAGGCGGAGTACCAAAGGAATTCAACACCATCGCGGTTGACGATGGCATCGCCATGGGGCACTCGGGCATGCTGTATTCTCTCCCCTCGCGTGAAATCATTTCCGATTCCGTGGAATACATGGTTAACGCCCACACCGTTGATGCGATGGTATGCATCTCCAACTGCGACAAGATCACACCGGGAATGCTGAATGCGGCGATGCGCCTCAACATCCCCACCGTGTTTGTCTCCGGTGGCCCGATGGAAGCTGGTAAAGCCGTCGTCGTTGACGGTGTCGCACAGACCTCGTCGGATCTTGTCGACGCCATTTCGGCATCCGCCAATGACAAGGTTTCCGACGCCGAGCTGACGAAAATCGAAGAATCCGCCTGCCCAACCTGCGGCTCGTGCTCCGGCATGTTTACCGCAAACTCGATGAACTGTTTGACCGAGGCACTCGGGTTGTCCCTGCCCGGCAACGGCACCACACTGGCTACGCACCAGGCACGCCAAAAACTATTCGAAAAAGCTGGCCAGCTCATCGTCGATATGTGCGAGCGCTACTACGGCAACGAGGACGACTCCGTGCTGCCTCGTAATGTCGCCACAAAAAACGCCTTCCGCAACGCCATGGCGCTGGATATGGCCATGGGTGGTTCCACGAACACAATCCTGCACACCTTGGCGGCTGCGCAGGAAGGTGAGGTGGATTTTGACCTGCACGACATCGAAGAGATTTCGCACCAGGTGCCGTGTCTGTCGAAGGTCGCACCCAACGGCATCTACCACGTCGAAGACGTCCACCGCGCAGGTGGCATTCCCGCGATCCTGGGCGAGCTGCGACGCGGAGGGCTGCTCAACGAAGACGTACACACCGTGCAGTACGACACCCTGGATGGCTGGCTCAATGACTGGGATATCCGCGGCGGCAAAGCCATTACCGATGCCGAAGATTTGTTTTATGCCGCGCCCGGTGGCGTGCGTACCACCGAGCCATTTTCCAGCACGAACCACTGGGAATCGCTAGATACCGACGCCGAAACCGGCTGCATCCACGATGTCATGCACGCTCATTCTGCCGACGGCGGTTTGGTCGTTCTGCGTGGCAACCTGTCACCAGATGGCGCAGTGCTGAAAACCGCGGGTGTGGACGAAAGCCTGTGGGAATTCAGCGGTCCAGCGCGTGTGCTCGAATCCCAAGAAGCAGCCGTCAGCTCGATTCTTAAGCGTGAGGTACAACCAGGCGAAGTCGTCGTGATCCGTTACGAAGGACCCGCAGGTGGCCCTGGGATGCAAGAAATGTTGCACCCGACGTCATTTTTGAAAGGCGCCGGACTGGGTAAAAAGTGCGCTCTGATCACCGACGGCCGTTTCTCCGGCGGCACTTCCGGTTTGTCTATCGGCCATATTTCCCCCGAAGCCGCAGCTGGTGGGCTGATCGGTCTCATTAAAAACGGGGACCCCATCCGCATCTCCGTCAAGGAACGCAGCTTGACTTTGGAGCTCGACGATGCGGAGATCGAGCGTCGTCGGCAAGAAATGGAAAACCGCGAGAAACCTTGGCACCCAACCGAACGCAAACGCACCGTCACCAAGGCATTGCGTGCTTATGCCAAGATGGCCACCAGCGCAGATAAAGGGGCCGTACGCCAAGTTGACTAGCACGAACGCTGCGCTGCGGCAGCTCAGTGCCCCTCACAGTGCCCCTATGCTGACCATCATCGGGCTACTTGCGGGGCTGGCTGCCACAATTTATCGCATCGCTGAGACGACATCGCCGGTGGATATGGTGATTTACCGGCAAGGCGTCGACGCGTTTTTACACGGCCGCGAGATGTACTCCGAGCCAATGTTCGCCGGGGATCTTGCGCTGCCGTTTATTTATCCACCCTTCGGCGCGCTGTTTATGGCACCGCTGAATGTGATTCCGGGTATTGATGACACCCTGGCTGGGCGCATTGTCATTGCGATTTCTAATGCGCTACTGCTGTTGTGTCTCTGGCTAGTCTGGCGCTGGCTACTGCAGAATAGCCGCTGGGCGTTGCCTGCCGCCGCGACCAGCTGGGCGCTGGCATTGATCAGCGAACCCGTCGAGCTCAATCATGGTTTTGCCCAGATCAACGTCATTTTGCTGTCGCTGGTGGTACTCGATCTAGTTCCCCGGAAGCGCACACTTCCGCAGGGTTGGCTGATCGGCATCGCAGCAGCCATCAAGCTCACACCACTGGCGATGCTGTTGTATTTCTTGGTGCGCAAAGACATCCGCGCGATTATCACAGCGGGGGCTTCTGCGGCACTGGCAACCCTGCTGGCAGCTTTCGTGCGTTTTGATGCCACCTGGGAGTTCTACGGTGCGCGTCTGCTAGGAATGGGCTCCGGCGGCGATTTCGGAGTAAACACCTCATACCAATCCAATAGCTCCTGGCGCGGAATGATCCAGCGCTGGTTCACCAGCGAGCAGGCATTGGAAGACTCTGGAAATCTCGTCACTGCACTGTGGGCAGTGCTGGTGATCCTCACGATTGCCGGTGGCGCCTGGCTCATGGTCCAGCTATTACGCCGTGGCTATCTTGTCGACGCCTGGCTTATCAACGCAGTGATCATGCTCCTGATCTCGCCGGTATCGTGGTCCCACCACTGGGTCTGGCTGGCCGTCGCCGTCCCGGTATGGTTCTGGCGAGCCCTGACATGGCGTAGTTATGCTCTCACCGTAGTCGTCGGTGCCTGGGTTTCCGTCTTGGTTTTCCTCGAGCAGCCACCCAAGTGGTGGTACGGCGACGCCATCGACGTACACGCGCTCAGCTTCTGGCCGAAGCTGCTTATCAGTGATTTTGTCTGGCTGGGGTTAGCCACCCTGCTTATCCTTGGCTGGGAATTGTCCGGCGCTCGGGACCGTAGACGTCTGCACCACCAGGCCCCGGAGCACCACGCACCCGCCGATATGTAAGCACGCGGTGCACCCAGAACCAGAACCGCAAGAGTTGGGTGTTTAGCTGGCCAACGGGTTGGTACCTGCGAATAGCCACCACGCAGCAACCACAGCAGCGATTCCGAGGATCGCGAAAATCCAGGACGATGCCAGCGGACGTCGTGCCCACCCACGGGCACCATCAAGCGCATACAAACCGGGACCGGTAAATTGTACAACCACCGCGATCGCGGCAACCATGACCGGTACCCACAGGGTTTCTTCCCAATTAAAGATATTGAGGCCAACCTGCGCGTCGGCAAGCTGGTGCACAGCCAGAAAACCACTCACTGTCACCGCAACCATGCCAGCAATCGGTGCTAATAGACCCAGCAGCAAGAAAATACCAGCAGCCAGCTGCAGCGCCGGCACCAAAATAGCCAACAAGTGGTCCTGGTTATAAGCAGAGAATTCGGATTCTAAGCCCGCGATGCCCTCGTGGTTGCCCAAGGAGAAAAACGTCCCCACTGCCTGAATAATCAGCCAGGCCGAAAATACAATACGCAATAAGAACAACCCGAAGTCGATAGTGCCGCGACGCGTCTCGGTTAGTTCAGCGTGCTCCATGGCACCTGCACCTGCTGCTTCTTCGTTTGGTATGCCATTGCCCTGCGCATAAGGCACATCATCCGGGAATTGCTGCTGGCCATCATGCGGCTGTCCCGGCTGGGTAGGTCCCGGCTGCATGTTGTTCGACGGTGTGTTGTTCGATTGTGCGGCCTGGTTTGGGATAGCGGATGCCGCCACCGGCACCGTAGTCTGCTTTCCTGCAGGGTCAATAACCTCGGTAGTTGCAAAATCTTCGTCTCGGTATTCCGGACGCTGCGAATCAGCGTCTACTTGGTTGTCGTTACCGTCTGGACCGCCATTAGCGCTAGAAGCCGCAGCCTTTTCCGAACTACCTACTCCGGCTGCAGAACTCTGCTGCGCAAATTGGGTAGTCGGTTCGGAATCGTTACCAGGCCCAGTACTGTCAGCACGGTTCCTGCTAGCACCTGAATTCGGCTCAATGGTCTGCGGCGCCGCTCGACCGGCCCGCTGGAAAATCGTGGTGCGTTGTCCCTCCGATGCAGATTCGGCATCCCGTTTAAAGTCTGCTTTCACTTCCGTTTTAGCATCGGAATCTGCTGCAGACTTTTTCTGTGATGTTTGCGGCCCCTTATAAGTGGGAACATCAAACTCGTCGTCATGAAAATCCGCTTTGTCGGGCTGGGGCGCGAAATTACTCTTAGCCTTCGATTTATCTGGGTTATTTTTACCATCGCTCATGGCCCCAATTTATGCGACAGCCCAGCGTATAACCGGTACCAACCCGCCTACGATGGGATTTTCCCTGTTTTAGCACTGGTCCAACAGGTTACGCAGCGCCTGATGCTCCGCTTCTGTGACCCAGAGATCATAAACATATTTCACGTGGACCTGTATACGCCCATAATCACAGCGAAACGGCTTGTGCGGCGGCAGCCAGGTAGCAGCATCAGCAGCACCTTTCGCGCGGTTATTGGAAGCATCGACAGCCAGCAGGTTGATCGGATCGTTGGCGAAATCGCGGCGCTTGGTTTCATCCCACTGGAATGCTCCTTTCACCCAGGCGTCGCCAAGCGCAACCACGTGCTCGATATCTACCTGATTATCGCCACGGTGAAAATTGATGGTCTCGCCGGAATATGGGCTGACCAACCGACCGCTTTCGACCAAACACCCCCGGGTCCCGTTGCGGATGGAAATCTCGTCCAAATCGCGTTGCAGAATATCATTCCGGGTATCGCAGCCATTGTGCCCGCCTGCGACGTTAACGTCATCGCTCCACGGCTGGCCAAATAAAGCACGGTCATAATCCGAGTTCGGTGCCCGCCCTTTGATCTCAAGTGCAGCGTGCATGGCGCGGTAATCGAGGCTGTCATCGGTATACACGCCCGGCTCTGCGTGCGGGAAGGAATCCTTCAGGTCTTTGTCTGCTGAAGGTGCAGTAGGTGCACTCGGCTCTTCTGCCCCATCAGTTGCTTGGGCACCCTGAGTGGTTGTAACCGTCGTTGAGACCGTCGACACCGTTGTGGCCATGGAGACCGCTGACTCATGTGAGCCATCGCCGTGCGCAGATTCCACATCCGAACAACCAGCGAGGAAAACCGAGACTATGCCTGCAAGAGCGAGGCCGGTGAGTTTTTTACCTGCGTACATAATTTGCACACAGTAGCACAAGCTCGGGTTTCAACAGGAACGGTGAGACAGCACTGAAACACCTCGCCCAACCATGGCTGAGCACATCGCATGCGCTGCCGCTTGTATACACGACAATGATATAGTTGATGCATCATATATTTTCGATACGCCAAGGAGGAATACCGTGGCAGCAGAAAACGACAACGACTGGGCCGGCGATGCCCAGAATGCTGCAACCGATGGTGAATTCACTCGCGATACCAGCTACATTGCAGATCGCGTCGTTGCCTCCGTCACCGCCGAACAACCGCAAGCCACAAACGACGAGACGCTACATTGGCCGGTACAACCACACCGCTACCGCTTGGTAGCTGCCCGCGCCTGCCCTTGGGCACACCGCGCGGTGATCGTGCGCCGTCTGCTGGGGCTAGAAGATGTCATCTCTTTAGGTCTAGCAGGACCAACCCACGACAAACGTTCCTGGACCTTTGACCTCGACCCCGGCAAAGTCGACCCTGTGCTGCACATTTCGCGCCTGCAAGACGCCTATTTCAAGCGTTTCCCGGACTACCCGCGCGGCATCACGGTGCCTGCACTGGTCGAAGAATCCAGCGGCAAGGTAGTAACCAACGATTTCAACTCGATGGTCCGGGATTTCCAGACCCAGTGGACTGATTATCACCGCACCGGTGCCCCCAATTTGTTGCCACCGGAAGAACAACGCGATGAGATGGAAAAAATCAACGAATTTATCTTCCGGAAATTCAACAACGGCGTCTACCGCGCCGGATTCTCCGCGGCACAAGATGCCTACGAAAAGGCATATTCTGATGTCTTCGAGGTGCTCGACTGGTTGGAAAAGCGCTTGGCGACGCGGCGGTTCATCATGGGCGAGCACATCACCGAAACCGATATCCGCGCGTATGCCACCCTCATCCGCTTCGATGCCGTTTACCACGGTCACTTCAAAACCAATCGCAACAAAATCAGCGAGATGCCCAACGTCTACGGCTACCTGCGTGAGCTATTCCAAACGCCGGGCTTCGGTGATACCACCGACTTCACCGAAATTAAGCAGCATTACTACCTCGTGCACCGCGAGGTAAACCCCATGCAGACCGTGCCTGCAGGGCCAGATATCTCCGGCTTGGCGCAACCACACGGCCGCGATCACCTTCCCGGCGCACCATTCGCAGAAGGAACTAGCCTGCCCGGGACAGTGCCAGAAACAGAACGAGTTAAAAATCCCACCCAAATACAGCGGAAACTGTTCAACTAATTCCCCATTCGAGATGGCGAAAACGCCCTGCAAGGAATATATCCTCGCAGGGCGTTCCTGTTTTTCTGGCTTAGAGCTCAATGCTAAAAGCCAGTGAACAAACCACGACACCGTGCACGTTTAGCCGCTGGCATCACGTGCACTCTTTACAGCACGCTAGCTGTTATCAGCCTTGTTTTGCTTTTCATCCTTTTCGGATGGAGACTCATCGGCCGGGCGGACGGAATCCTGGGCACGGGAATCCGCATAAGTGTCAGCCTTCTTTTCTTCCTTGGCCTCCAACTGATTTTCGTCGGCAAGCAACTTGTAGTCCTCGCCAATGCTGAACTCGACGTCTTCGTCTTCATCCAGCTGGGTAGCAACTTCGTCAGAGACGTAGTTGTAGAGCTCTTTATCACCCAAGTTGGACTCAGCAACCAACTGCTGCATCTCCTCGTTGTGCTTCTTCTCCAGCTCTTTATCTGGGTGCAACGACAGGTACATCAGCTGACGCAGGCGAGCACGCTTGGTGGCCTCATCGCGAATCCGTGCGAAGGACTTAACCCACGCACCAACCAGGATGACGACCATGACCATACCCATGTAGCCCAATACCGGGTAGACGTATTCCATCAAGGTGTCAAAGCCGACGAAGCTGACTGCAAAGCCCAGCAAGGTCCCGACGATGAAGATGACGCGGTACTGACTCTCACGGCCAGCGGACAAGCGCTTACCCAGCGCGTAGAACATACCGATGGCAGTGTTGAAGACCATCGCGAAGATCACCAGCGCCATGACCAAGCCCAGGTTCTCGTTGATGTCAGCAACCAGGGTGAGCATTGGGATCGACGTGCCGTCGATCAATTCAGCGTTGAACAGCATGGCCATCGTGGCCAGTACCAGCATGATGGCATAAGCAATACCACCGAACAGGCCACCCCAGCCGGCTTCACGTGGGTCTAAGTAGTCGCCACCGATAACCAGCGTCATCGATACAGCCAAGATCAGCGCCAAGCCGTTATAGTTCAGCGCGGACAGCAGCCAGTTACTAATAGGGCTTTCAATTTCTGCCGACCGTTGCGCGACCAGGTTGACATCATCTGGCCAGTTCACGAACGTGTACACCGCTACGGCAAGAATCGCGATGATGATCAGCGGAGTGAGCAGCCCGATGATTCGGGATACTTTGTTGACATCCAGCATGCCGGCGACAAGCACCAACCCCAGCATGACGGTGGAACCAACCCATGGCTGCCAACCGAATTGCTGCTCCAGGTTGGAGCCAGCGCCGGCGAGCATCACGAAACCAATGGAGAACAACGTGATGACTACGGAGATATCCAGCAGGATCGACACGATTGGGTGCGTCGTACGCTTGAACACCAGCCGGTGTTCACGGGCGTGGAAATAGCTGCCCAGCTGCAGGAAAACTGTTCCGGCAAGCGCCATCACGATGCCAGCTATCGCAGCACCTGCCAGCCCCCACATTCCATAGGACGAGAAATATTGCACGACCTCACGGCCGGTGGCGAATCCCGCACCGACAACGAGGCCCACAAAGGACAAGGCAATACCTGTAATGCGTTTATAGGACACCGAATTATCGCTCTTTCTTTGCTTAAGAAAACTGTCTTCGGATGATTGACGTTCCTACGATACACGCATCACAGCATTGTGTGTTTTTGTTTTCGCCTCTATTAGCTACTGTGCAAGCTTTTCCGCGATCAATTTATTGACTTGACCTGGGTCGGCTTTGCCTTGGGTCGCTTTCATCACGGCACCGACGATGGCACCGGTGACCTTTGTGTTTCCAGCGCGGTATTTCTCGACGATATCCGGGTTTTCGGCCAGCGCATCGTCCACGGCCTTCTCGATCGCACCATCATCACGCACGACCTCCAGGCCACGCTTGGCGACAACCTCGTCGACGTCTCCTTCGCCTTCCAGCACTCCGTCCACGGCTTTGCGACCCAACTTGGTGGTCAGTTTGCCTTCCTTAACCAGCTCCACGACGCGAGCAACCTGCGCCGGGGTGATCTCCAACGCTGCCAACTCCACACCAGCTTCATTGGCTTTGCCAGACAAGTAGGACACCCACCAGGCACGTGCTTCGTCGGCACTCGCACCATGCTCAGTGGTTTCAATGATCAAGTCCAACGCCCCAGCGTTGACCAGATCACGCATTTCTTTGTCTTTGAGCCCCCACTCTTCCTGAATACGCGCGCGGCGAATCCACGGCATTTCTGGCAGCGTCTGCCTGATCTCTTCGACCCATTCACGTGGGGCGGAAACTGGAGGCAAATCCGGATCATTGAAATAGCGGTAATCCTCGGCAGTTTCTTTTGGGCGTCCCTTGGAGGTTGAGCCATCGGATTCCTGGTAGTGACGGGTCTCCAGAGCGATCTCCTCGCCGTTGTCCAGTGCGTACGCCTGGCGCTGCATCTCGAAGCGCACGGCCTGCTCGACTGATTTCAACGAGTTGATGTTCTTCGTCTCTGTGCGGGTACCGAATTCTTCACTGCCCTTTGGCCGCAGCGAAAGGTTGGAATCCACGCGCATAGACCCCTGGTCCATGCGAGCATCAGAAACCCCCAGCGCAGCGACGAGTTCACGCAGGGCGGTGACATAAGCACGGGCCACCTCTGGGGCACGTTCACCAGCACCGACAATTGGTTTGGTCACGATCTCGATCAGCGGAATGCCAGCACGGTTGTAATCAACCAGCGAGGCAGTAGCACCGTGGATACGACCATCAACACCGCCAAGGTGAGTCAATTTGCCCGTATCTTCTTCCATATGGGCGCGCTCGATCTCAACACGCCATTCGGTGCCATCATCCAACACCACGTCCAGGTAGCCGTCGTACGCGATCGGCTCGTCATACTGAGAGATCTGGTAATTTTTCGGCTGATCCGGGTAGAAGTAATTCTTCCGGGCAAACCGCGACGATTCTGCAATCTGACAATTCAGCGCCAAGCCAATTTTGATCGCCCATTCGACTCCCTTCTCGTTCACGACGGGGAGAGCGCCAGGTAATCCCAGCGAAACTGGATCCACGTTGGAGTTAGGCTCATCACCAAAATGGGCCGAAGAGGTCGAAAACATCTTGGTTTCCGTACCCAATTCCACGTGAACTTCCATGCCCATCACCGGGTCGTATTTTTCTAGGACTTCGTCATAGTCCAGCAAGTCATACATCGCAGCAGTCATAGCCACCATGGTAATGGTTTCTGTCTCGCTTTCGTGCACAGGGTTTCCGGGTTGCTGCAATCTAGCCGAACGCAAGCAAGCCGACTGCAAGCTAGCCGAATAACGCCTCGGCAATCTCATAACGCTGCATCGGCACAGTTTTTACCTTGGCGACGACTTCTGACAAAGGAACAGTCTCGATAAATTCGCCGCGAAGCACCACTGAAGATCCAAACTCGCCCCTGTGCGCCGCACGCGTAGCATGTACGCCAAACCGACTGGCAAGAACGCGGTCGAACGCCGTGGGAACGCCACCGCGTTGCACATGCCCCAACACAGTGGTGCGCACGTCGTAGCCAGTAGAGCGCGAGATTTCCTCACCAATTAACTGCCCCATCCCGCCGAGGCGACGGTGGCCGAATTCGTCGACGCCTTTATCATCGACCGCCATGGTTCCAGGTCGCGGTTGCGCCCCCTCGGCGACGACAATGATGCCGTATTTCTCGCCCATCTGAAAGCGCCGTTCCATCGACTTCGTGATCTCGCTGACATCGAAAGGCACTTCCGGAATCACAATATGATGCGCACCGCCGGCCAAACCCGCATGCAAAGCGATCCACCCGGTATGGCGCCCCATGACCTCGACCAGAAAAATCCGCTTGTGCGATTCCGCGGTGGTGTGCAGCCGATCAATCGCGTCGGTAGCAACGGCTACCGCGCTGTCGAACCCAAAGGTGTAATCGGTGGCCAGTACATCGTTATCAATGGTCTTGGGCACTCCAATCACCGGCACCCCATTATCCGCCAGCCACTTTGCCCCCTTGAGCGTGCCTTCCCCGCCAATTGCGATTAAGGCATCAACGCGGGCGTCGGCAAGATTCGCCTTAATCGTTTCCAGATTGGCTTTGAAAATATCAGGGTGCAGGCGACCGGTCCCCAAAATAGTGCCGCCCCGGACAAGGATCTTGTCGATGGCATCGTCGTCGTAGAGATCGACCCGATCATCATCTAATAACCCCAACCAACCATCGCGGTAACCGACAACGGTGGAATCATGCTCTTGATTCGCCGTGCGCACGATGGCACGGATAACGGCGTTCAGACCCGGGCAGTCGCCTCCCGAGGTCAATGTGGCAATGCGCATGCTTCTACTGTAGGCAACCCGCGACGTGGTGTCAGTAAGTGGTGGGCTTCCCTACGGTGCTCAGCATCGAATTAGCTGATAGCTCAATGAGCTCAGTGTCTAGTCAGGCGCAATCGTCTAGATGGTCTTGCGATAAAACAGCGAGGTCACCAAACCAATGGCAAGCACAACGACCAACAACAACACGGTATTCGCGGTACCAACGGCCAAGCCTTGCGCGGCGACGGTAATCTGCATCAGCGCCGACAAGATAGATACTCCCATCACCGAACCCAACTGCCGCGCGGTGTTATATACCCCTGATGCTGCCCCCATGATGGGAGCTTCCACATCACGCATCGTCGTCACAGAATTCGTGCCCCAAATAAATGATTGTCCGATTCCCAAAAAACTCACAACAATCGCCAGCCACCAGACTGGTTGTTCATGGGCCATGATCCACCACGACGCCGCACAGGCTGCCAACATGACGCTAAAGCCAGCGACCACCAGATTGCGTGGGTGAAATTTATCGGCCATAATGCCCGCGATTGGCGAGACAAACAACGAGGTCAATGCCATCGGGGCGATGACAAGGCCGGCCGTTCCAGAATCTAAGTCTTGACCATCTTGCAGCCACAGCATGATCGGCAACATCAGAGAAGCAGCCATAAATCCCATGCACGAAATAATGATAATGCCCAGGCGATAATTGTGATTCTGGAATAAAAACAGCGGGATCATCGCTTCCACGCCGCGCGCCTGTGCACTGCCTTGCAGCTTGATAAAGCCAAACAATCCCGCAATGCCCAAAGCCAGCAGCAACCAAATCCACCACGCCCAATTGGCTTCCGGTGCTTGTTGGATCGCACCGACGACCAACAGCATTGACACCAACGAGACCACGACAGAAACCGGGTCGAGATTGCGTGCGTAGGTCGGCATCCGAGGCACCCAGATAGTGGCCAAGGCGATGGCGATAACACCGAAAGGAACTTGAATCAGAAAAACTGCGTGCCACGATGCAGATTGCACTAGAAAACCGCCCAAAACCGGGCCGGTTATCGCTGCAACCGAACCGATAATGCCCCACACGCCGAGTGCACGTCCACGACGCTCCCGGGCAAATACCCGGTTGATCACCGACATCGTCTGCGGCATTTGGATGGAAGCACCAAGCCCCTGCAGGCACCGCGCGGCAATCAATAGTTCGATCGTGGGAGCTAAAGCAGAAGCCACCGCCCCGATAACAAAAACCGCGATGCCAATACGGAATAAGCGGCGTTGCCCGAAACGGTCCCCCAGACGACCGGTAAATAGCAACGGCACGACGACGAATAACAGGTACCCCGACGACACCCACAAAGTTTCTGCCAACGTGGCATCGAACGCCCGGCGGATGCTCGGAATTGCCACCGCGATCAAAGTCTGATCCAACAAAGACATGAAAAAGCCCAACGAGAGGGCGAACATTGCCTTCCACGCTTGAGCTTCTGGAAGCACCGTATCTGCAGGAGCAGAACGGGGCGGCTGTGCAGAAGTCATTTGGTGTGCAGAATTCTGTGGTTGTACAGATGCTTGTCGTGGATCGGGCGAGGTAGTCACCCCGCCGATCCTAGCGTGGAACAGCTGCTGCAACAGTGTGAATCTGCTATCGCTATGACACCAATCAGCGACCACGACAGTGCAGACTGCACCGCGCTGCCCAGAGGCCTAGACTAAAAGGCATGGCACTTATTGATAAGAAATCCCCACAGGAAGTATCTACCGCAACCACGACCGCATTCGGCCTGGTGGGCGGCTACCTCACCGCCGTGCAAACCGGAATCCGACCACTCGGCGGCGTCGTACTGGGCGCTGCAGGCTACTGGGCAGCTCGTTCCTGGGCCGCAAAAACCAGCCCAGCTACCACCGCTGGCTTACTCGGCGGCTACGTGGCCGCCTTCGGTCTATCACACCCACTGGCAAAGAAAATCGGTTCCTGGCCAGCAGTAGGCGTAGTCACCGCAGCTACCGCTGGGGCGGCCTACGCCATCTCCGACAGGAAATAACGACGCAAGCTAGTTGCTCGTCAAAGCCTCATAGGCTGCACCGACGCGGTACAAACGATCGTCGGCGAAGGCCGGGGCCATGATTTGCAGGCCGGTCGGCAACTGGGTATCGGCCGCCATGCCGGATGGCACGGACATACCGCACACACCAGCCAGGTTCAACGGCAACGTGCACAAGTCGAAGTTGTACATCGCAGTCGGGTCTTCCACCTTTTCCCCCAGTGGGAAGGCCGTGGTCGGCGTCGTTGGGGAGACCAACACGTCGACTTTTTCGTATGCGCGAGCGAAATCCTGCGCCACCAACGTACGGATACGCTGTGCTTGCAGGTAATACGCGTCGTAGTAGCCCACGGACAGCGCGTAGGTGCCGACCATAATCCGGCGCTTGACCTCTGGTCCAAAACCAGCCTCGCGGGAAAGCTCCATCACACGGTTCGCGGAATTCTCACCGTCGTCGCCAACGCGCTTGCCGTAACGCATGCCGTCGAAACGTGCCAGGTTAGAAGAGACCTCACACGGCATAATCAGGTAATACGCGGCCAATGCGTCGTCAAAGTGAGGGCAATCAACTTCAACAACTTCCGCGCCATTATCGACCAACGTCTGCACCGCCTTGCGGTATTGATCCATCACGCCAGTCTGCCAACCATCGCGCTCAAATTGCTTGATGACGCCAACTTTAAGGCCTGTCACATCACCGTGTGCGCCCTCGCGGGCAGCGGCAACGACATCCGGAACTGGTTTGTTGATGCTGGTGGCATCGTGTGGGTCGTGACCTGCGATGACCTCATGCAGCAGCGCGGTATCCAGTACGGTATTCGCACACGGGCCAGCCTGATCCAACGAGGATGCGGCCGCGATCAAGCCATAACGCGACACCGTGCCGTAGGTAGGTTTCACACCGACGGTATTGGTCAGCGCAGCCGGCTGGCGGATGGAACCACCGGTATCCGTACCAATGCCCAACGGTGCCTGGCCGGATGCCAACGCAGCCGCGGTACCACCGCCGGAACCACCAGGAGTACGTTCTGTGTCATAGGGGTTTCGAACTGGGCCAAAAGCCGAGTTTTCATTCGATGACCCCATCGCGAACTCATCCAAGTTGGTTTTACCCAGGATCGGAATCCCAGCTTCGCGCAGACGCCGGGTTACGGTCGCATCATATGGACTGCGGTAGCCTTCCAGCATCTTGGAGGCAGCTGTGGTGGGGGCGTCGGTAGTCACCAACAAATCCTTGAGCGCCAGCGGCACACCCGCCAATGGTGAAGCGGGCTTTTCGCCGTTGTCCAAAGCCTTGTCCACGGCATCGGCGGCGGCCAACGCTTCGTCGGCTCCAACGTGTAAAAACGAGTTCAGCGTCTCGTTGGTTTCGCTGATGCGGTCCAAGTATGCCTGGGTAACCTCCCGCGAGGTGATCTCGCGATTATGGATGCGCTGCGCCAAATCCGCTGCGGTTTCCGAGGTGGTGCCATCGTGTGGACGCGTAAATTCAGTCATTAATTATCTACCTCTGTCGCTCTTTCAGAATTTGTCAGCTGCTCGTATTCGTGCGCTGAACTAACCACGAATCTTCGGAACCACGAAACGATCGTCGCGCGCATCCGGAGCTTGGTCCAGGGCCTGCTCCGAATTCAGTGTGCGCACTACTTCGTCGCGACGCATCGCGGCGTCCACCGAATGCGGGTGGCTCATTGGTTCTACTCCGGTGGTGTCCACGTTTTGTACTGCTGATACCACATCGACGATGCCGTCAATCTGTTCTGCATAAGTAGCGATTTCTGCATCGCTCAAAGCCAGGCGGGACAGCTTCGCCAAGTGCTCAATTTTCTCGCGGGAAATTTCTGACACAGTCGATTCAATCCTTCGATATCCGTGAATCCTTTTTCTTCCGTACTATGCTACGCCACTGGACCCATCGATTAACCAACGCCTGCGAGTCTGGTACGTGAGACTGCAAAGCACTGTTTTTGCCCCCAAAGTGACGTGCCAGATTGCTAGGATAGTGACAGCGAACTAGACGCTCAGAAAGTGGTGGCAACAACTCATGTCGTTTTTGATCCGTGTCCTGCTCCCGGATACCCCCGGAGCGCTCGGACAATTAGCCGACGCCATCGGCCAAACTGGCGGCAATATCCAGTCCGTCGACATCATCGAATCGTTTTCCGCTGATGCGGTCATGGACGATATCGTTGTCGATTTACCCCAAGGAGTCATGGCCGATGCCCTCATCACGGCAGCCAATTCCGTGGATGGTGTGGAGGTCGATTCGATTCGCCCATTTTCCGGCCGAGTAGACCGGCGGGGCCAAATTGAGATGCTGTCAGAGCTGGCAACCAGCCGTGGAAGCCTACGCACCTCGCTTCAAGATTTCGTCTCAGTTTTCCCCAAAGCCCTGACTTCTTCCTGGGCGATCATCGTTGATACCACGAACGAGATCACACGTGTGGCCGCCTCGAGTGCGGCGCCGGAAGATGATGGCTCCATCCCCGCCGATATTGACATCACCGCGGCCCGAGTGCTGATTGCCGAGAGTGAAGACTGGATCCCAGATTCCTGGCGCATCCTCGATTCCGCACTCGCCGGCGCTCCACTGGGCGACAGTGGCCTGGTACTAATTATCGGCCGAGCTGGCGGCCCAGATTACTTGGCCAGCGAAGTGGTTCACCTTGGGCATCTGGGCAATATCTTGGGAAAGTTAATCGATTAATTCGCCGTCGAGAAGCTGCACGAATTCTGCTTCCGACAAGATTCGCACGCCCAGATCACGCGCCTTGGTTTCTTTCGAGCCCGCATTTTCCCCAGCCACCAGGTAATTGGTCTTTTTCGAGACCGAACCGGTGGCTTTTCCACCCCGGGAAACGATGGCTTCTTTCGCGCTATCGCGGCTAAAGCCCTCCAGCGTTCCGGTAACCACAATCGTCAGGCCTTCCAGCGTCTGCTCCACGCGTTGGTCAGCCTCGACTTCCATCGTCACACCGGCCTCGGCCCACTTATCCACGATCGCACGATGCCATTCGACACCGAACCAATCCTGCAACGAATTCGCGATCGTCATTCCAACGCCATCCACATCAGCGATCTTGTCGACGTCGGCCTCCCGCAGCGCCTGCATGGAGCCAAAGCGCGTCGCCAATGCCCGCGCCGCAGTGGGCCCGACGTGGCGGATCGACAGCGCGATAAGCACGCGCCAGAAATCCGCCTGGCGTGCGGTCTCGAGGTTTTCCAGAAGCTTCTCGCCGGACGCGTTGACCACGCGTTTCGTCTTGTCCTCTTTGTCCAGCCGGGTGTAGACGCTGGATTTCGTAAGCGCGACTTCGTCGATAGCAAACAGGTCAGACTCATCGACCACCACACCACTGGCGATCAGATCATGGGCGCCTTTTTCGCCGAGTGCTTCGATGTCGAAAGCTTTACGGGAAGCCAGGTATTCCAAGCGCGCACCCAGCTGCGCCGGGCACGACTGTGCATTCGGACACCGCCAGTCAGCATCGCCTTCTTTTTGCGGCGCCAGGATGCTGCCGCACGAGGGGCATTCTTTCGGAAAAGACCACTCGTATTCGCTGCCGTCGCGCTGCGCGGTCACTGGACCCAACACTTCCGGAATAATCTCACCGGCTTTGCGGATGACCACGGTATCGCCGACCAACACCCCTTTGCGCTTCACTTCCGTTTGGTTGTGCAGAGTCGCCATCGACACGGTGGTTCCCGCAACAAAGACCGGCTCCATCACCGCATAAGGAGTGACACGTCCGGTCCTGCCGACGCCCACCTCAATACCCAATAGCTTGGTGGTGACTTCTTCTGGTGGATACTTATAAGCAATTGCCCATCGCGGAGCGCGCGAAGTAGCGCCCAGACCACGCTGTGTAGACAAGTCATCAACCTTGACTACCAGGCCATCCATCTCGAAAGAAGCATCATGACGATGCTCACCCCAGTACGAGACTTGCTCAAGTACCTCGGCGCTCGTTTCCACGCGTTTGGTGTATGGCGAAACCGGAAGCCCCCACGCCTCCAACGCTTGATACGCATCCCACTGCGAGCCCGGCGCGAAGCCTTCCCGGGCGCCCAGGCCATGGGCGATCATGCGCAGCCGACGTTTTTTCACTTCTTCGGTGTTTTTCATGCGCAGCCCACCGGCCGCCGCGTTGCGCGGGTTAGCGAACGTCTCTGGCTTCTTACCTTTTTCTTCGGCGAGCCGGACGCGTTCTTCGTTGATGGCGGCGAAGTCTTCGGGGTTCATATAAACCTCACCGCGAATTTCGATAAGTTCCGGGACCGGGTATTCGTCGGTTCCGGTGAGCTCGTGTGGGATATCGTCGATAACGCGGGCGTTGACGGTAATGTCCTCCCCTGTGGTGCCATCGCCACGGGTGGCTGCGCGTTCCAACTGCCCGTTGCGGTAGACCAGATCCACCGACAGACCGTCGATTTTCAGTTCGGTCAGATACGCAGGAGCTGGCGTACGCGCGAGCCAATCACGGAGCTCGTCGTCGGTAAAAGCATTATCCAGGCTGAGCATCGGCTCGAGGTGATCAACATTGGCAAAGCTGGATTCTTCCGGGACGGGTGCGCCGACTTCCATGGTTGGTGAATCGGGCACCGCGAGTTGCGGGTGCTGCTTTTCTAATTCTGCAAGCTTACGAAGCAACGCATCGAATTCCGCATCTGGGATTTCTGGTTGCTCGTTGTAATAGCGTTCGCGGTGGTAGCGCACTTCGTCGGCAAGCTCGTTCCAGCGGCGACGCAATCCTGCTTCATCAAAATCACTCACGTGCGCCTAGTTTAATAGGTGTCTCATGGGCGTCTAATAGATGCTGTGGTTTCGCTGGGTGTTCGAACCAGTGCGCCGGTGTGTGCGCCTGTGTGTCTAGGCTGTAAGTCATGAGTTTCAACGCTTCCCGCATGCTAGCCTTCGATTTGGAAACAACCTCCAATATTCCGCAGGAGGCCCGGATTGTCACCTCTGCCCTGGTCTCGATCGAAGGCTCAACCGTGGATTCGCAGGAAATGCTGGCGGATCCGGAAATCGAGATTCCACAACCAGCCGTCGACGTGCATGGTATTACCACCGAGTATGCCCGGGAGCATGGCCGCAACCATGACGAAGTGCTCGCAGATACCATCGCGGCGATCAAAAAAGGGTGGGAAGAAGGCAAAACATTGGTTGTCTATAACGCGAATTATGACTTGACGGTGCTGCGGAGTTTGGATCAGGATTTCACGGTGACTGGGCCGGTGTTTGATCCGTTCGTCGTCGACAAGCTGAAGGATAAATACCGCAAAGGCCCGCGCACGTTGGGCAAAGTCTGCGAAGAATACGGCGTGCCATTGGATAATGCGCACGAGGCCACCGCCGATGCGATGGCTGCGGCCCGGATTGCCTGGAAGCAAGTGAACCAACGCTTTCCGGAATTGGCGAAGCTAGATGATGGCGAGCTGATGGAATATCAAGCCGTGGGCTATTACGAGATGCAAACTGAGTTCAAACGCTATTTGGCCTCGCGCGACCGGGATGCCTCGTCGGTAGCGACGTCATGGCCGATGCAAGGTTAGGCTGGTAAGCATGAAAAAATCACTCGTGACCGCGCTCATTGCCGGGGCGGCAGTGCTGGCGGGTGCCATTATGCTGGGCCCGCAACGTATTGCACTGGCGAACCAAGCAACCGGCGATGAACAACTAGCTACCGAATTAGCTGAGCTCTCCGTTCCCGGGCACAACCAGCTTGCGGCTATGACCATCGAGGACGGTGTCACCAACTATGCCGGCTGGGGCGCTGATAACGAGACCGAGGTGGAAATTGGTTCGGTCACGAAGATGTTGACGGCTGAACTACTGCGTCACGAAATCGACAACGGCGCGGTGAAATTAGAAACCACGCTGGGTGAGCTAATCGACGAGCTCGCTGATCCAGTGGCGTCGGTGACGCTAGAAGAAGCCGTCAACCACACTGGCGGGCTGCCCCGGCTCGCGGGCGTCGGATTTACCGCAAACCTGGGCTTTTCTGTATTGGGTACCAACCCCTACGACGGCATTGGGCGTGACGACGTTGTTGCTGCCGCCAATGGCATAGAAGAGTTAGAAAACCGCGGAGAAGAACAATACTCCAACCTCGGTTTCGCGCTACTCGGCTGGGCACTAGCAGAAAATGCCGACACCACCTACGAGGAGATGCTGCACGATGTGCTACTCCAGCCATTAGGTATGCACAATACTTTCGTAGCCAATGAACCACTTCCCGACGATGAACCAGCCGGGCTACTCAACAATGGGCGGCACGCCCAGCCATGGGTAACGGAAGGTTACGCACCCGCGGGCATGGTGCGCTCCACCGCCACCGATATGGCGCGATTCGCCGAATACCTCCTGGACAAAGGGCTACCAGATTACGGCTGGGCCCGCACCGCTTCGGCACAGGATAGCGACAACGACAACAACGCCAGCAGCAACAACAGCAACAACAACGCAGGATGGCACAACGGGCAAACCGGTGGCTATTCCTGCATGCTGGTCATTGCCCCAGAAACGGGCCGCGCTGCCTTTGTCGCAGGTAATACCCCGCGTGGTGTGGAACAAATCGGATTACAGCTAGCAGGAGAGGAAGTGCACTAATGTCCGCAATTATCAACCTCATCCTGGTATTTTTGCTGATCTTCAACTGGGGCTTCGCCGCATGGAAGGCACGGGAGAAAACGGGCGCCATCTCCATCCAAATCATCAACCTGCTGATCAATATCGGATTGACGATGTTCATTGCCTACGTCGTCGCCTGGAATTCCGTGGTACCCATCTGGGTCTGGTGGGGGTTGGCTGCGCTGATGGCAGCGTCGGTCACGCTTATCGTCTACCACATGCTGGAACGCCAATCGGTGGGCGCCAACGCAGGGGCTCGTGCTGAGAAAAAATCGGCAACGTCGCGCAATTAAATTCAGCAGCGCGCAGCTACAGGTCGCCACTATCGTCGGCAAGCATACGCGCGATTTCCGCGGTCAGCCGGTAAGTGCGTGCGCAATCCAGGGTGTTATCTCCCGGTAACCCCGGCTGTGGGCAGATATCAAGTACGCCTGCACCAAAAACCCGATCAATACCAAGGGTATCGAGCAAGCGCGCAACAGAAATCGCTTGCCTCCGGGGATTTTCTCCCCGGTCATCCCAGACCATGTCTGCCGGTACGCATGCCAACCCCACCCGCATGCCAGATTCCACCAACTCCGCAAGCTGATCCAGCTTCGCGGTACCAGTCACACAGCGTTGGTCCACGATGATTTCACGAACTCCACCAGCTGCCGCGCCTTCGGTAACTTGATCACGATGTTCGCGAACTACCTGAGCAATCACGTGGCGTAGCGGACCATGATCCGCATCCGAGACATTAAGATAATCCACTGCTCCGCCTGCACACCGTGCCAGCAACGCCGCAGCATCATCGGAAGCAAGTGGGGCTATCTGGTGATAATCGGTAGCACCAGGAATAGCACCACGCACACAGCGAGCTAAATACGGCTCATCGAGCTGGAGCACAGTGGAAGCAGAAAATCTCCGGGCGATATCTGCGCGAAAATTGGCAACGCCAACGGCCAAGGCGTCGGCAAGATCGAATAACGCGGAACGATCGCTCAGCACCCGGTGGCCGCCAGCCAGCTCAATTTGGCTAGCCAAACTCACCGGCCCCATAACCTGTACCTTGATCACCCCGCCCGGGTGTTGCCAGGCCTCTTCGAGCACATCCGCATCACGGGCCCGCAGATCGCGAAGAAACCACGACCACCGCTGCGGACGAGCTTTCAACTGCCAACGGCGCGCTCCCCGATCCACGCTCAGCGATTCCAGCAACGCGGCAGTATAGCCCACCGCATCAGAACCCAAGCCACGCTGCGGCAACTGGGGTAGATGCAGCCGATCACCGAATTCGCTGATGACCATATCCCCCGCTGCCGCCATCGAAGTGCCAGCCAGCGGACCAAGCCCCCAATACCCCGTTCGATTCATCTGCTTCATGGAATACTTACTCGTCGCTGCCACAATGTGAAACGACCTTAGGCGGCCGTGTCGCAGATCGTGCCCGAGCCCAACACAATATCGCCCAAACCATCATCAGTCGGTAAATACAGCACGGCAGCCTGGCCACGCGCTACACCTGACAAAGACTCGTGCAGCTCCAGGCGCATGAAATCGGCCTCACGGTCAATGACCGCGCGACACGGCACCACCGAACCATGCGCGCGCACCTGTACCAAGCATTCCAGCTCACCATCCATCGCTGGATGCAGGAATTTCAGCCGGTCTGCACCGATGGTGTGAATGCGTAAGTCTTCGCGCGAGCCCACCAGAACCGTGCCGGTTTCAGCATCAATATCGGTGACATAGCGCGGGCGACCATCCGCGGCCGGAGTTTTAATATCCAGGCCCTTGCGCTGGCCAATCGTATAATTCCAAGCACCATCATGCTCTTTCAGCTGTTCGCCAGAATTCTTGTCGACGATCATGCCAGGGCGCATGCCAATCGAACGGCCCAAAAAAGCCTGCGTCTTCCCGTCCGGGATGAAGCAAATATCGTAGGAATCCGGCTTGGATGCCGTAGAAAACCCGTGGCGGGCTGCTTCTTCTCTGATCTGCGGCTTCGGGGTATCACCAACCGGGAACATGCAGTGCGCCAATTCATCGGCACTGATGACGCCCAGCACATAGGACTGGTCTTTGTTCTGGTCCGGTGAACGGCGCATATAGCCGTCGTCGTCGATGGTGGCATAATGCCCGGTGGCAACAGCATCAAAGCCTAAGGCCATGCCCTTTTCCAACAGCGCGCGGAACTTGATTTTCTCATTACAGCGCAAACATGGGTTCGGGGTTTCACCGATCGCGTAGGATTCCACGAAGTCATCAATAACTTCTTCCTTAAAGCGCTCGGAAAAATCCCACACGTAGTACGGAATGCCCAGCTTGTCACAAATGCGACGGGCATCAGCAGCATCTTCCAACGAGCAGCAACCGCGGGCTTTTTCGCGGGTTTGCTGGGCGTCTTGATGCAGAGCCAAATGAACGCCAACTACATCGTGGCCTGCCTCAACCGCGCGTGCGGCTGCCACTGAAGAATCGACGCCGCCGGACATTGCTACCAAAACTCGCATGTTTCATAGTGTAAGCCCAGTGTCAAAGCCGGGCTTAGCTCGAACGTCGACAAGCCCCGTAGAATAGCGCGCTATGGGACGCAAGCGGGCAAAAAATCAGGTGCGGGATACTGACTCCATCGTCGGGCGGTACGTAATCGACACAGGGCATGCAGAAATCAAACCCGATGCCTTCCGCGACAATGGTTTTTACCTCTACGTCAATGGAGTTCCCAGCTCGCACGTCGTTATCGGAGAACCTGAATATTTGGACTTTGCGTACATGCGTTGGTTTGCTGCAGCCATCGAGGATTTTCTTGGCAGGCACGGGTGGGATACCAACCGCCTCCGAGTCACCCACCTGGGCGGGGCTGGCTGTTCCATGGCACGCTATTTAGCATGGCGCTGGCCGCAATCCCGGCATACCGTGGTAGAACTCGATACCCGGTTGGGCGAATACGTACGCGACTGGTTCGATATTCCGCGCTCACCAACGGTAAAAATCCGGCCCGGCGATGCTGCAGAAGTTACAGCAAGTTTTACCGCTGAAAGCCGCGATATCGTCATCCGCGATGTATTTTCCGGTGATAGCACGCCGTCGGCGCTCACCACCACGGAGTTTGCACAGCAGGTTTATCAGGCACTGACCCCCGGCGGACTATATCTGGCAAACTGTGGTGCGCGCAGTGGGGTTCACGACGCACGCGCCGAGATTGCGCGATTGCAGGAGTTCTTCGCGGAGGTGGCTGTGATCAGTGATGCTGGAACCCTACAGGGGCGCAGTGGGGGCAATATGGTGCTGGTAGCTACGGATGCACAGCTGCCACAGGCAGGCAGTCCGGCTGCTGACCAATTACGCAGCGTGCTACTGCGTGGAGCAGTCCCTGCGCAGTACCTCGATGCTGACCAGACTCAGAACTGGTCGCGGGAATAGCAGGTTAGAGCTCAGAAACCTTGCGCGCTGTCTCGATGATCTCCGGTAGTTGCTGACAAACAGCATCGATGTCGTCTTCGGTCGTGGTATACCCCAGGCTAAAGCGCAGCGCGCCGCGAGCGCGGGCATCATCCGCGCCCATCGCTTCAAGAACATGGCTTACGCGGTTCACACCAGCTGCACACGCCGAACCAGTCGAGACCGCAACCCCCGCGCGATCCAAGAGCATGATCAGACTATCGCCATCGGTGCCCAAGAAAGACACATGCAGATGCGTCGGCAAAGCAGGCTCCGTCGTGTTAACCACCACATCGTCGATGTGCGCAGTAATAAACGTGCGTAATTTGTCGCGCAGGCGCGCCAGACGGGCAGCTTCGCGTTCGTGTTCCCGCAATGATTCCTGCAACGCTGCCGCCAAACCTGCTGCGCCTGCAACGTTGACTGTTCCCGGACGAATCCCGCGTTCTTGGCCGCCGCCAAAATACACCGGTTTCGGCGCCGGAGTGCGCTGAGCCAGCAACAGACCAGTACCGCGCGGGCCACCAAATTTGTGCGCGCTAGCCGCGAGAGTCGTTGCCTGCAACTCATGGAAATTAATCGGCAGCTTGCCGACGGCTTGGACTGCATCAACATGGACCGGAGTGCCCACCGCTGCCGCGCGCTGGGTAATTTCTGCAATCGGCTGAATGCTGCCGACCTCATTATTGGCGTACATACACGTCGCAAGTGCAGCCGGGGTATCTAGCGGCGAAAGATCACACACGCGGGCAGCACCGTCGACCGGTAGATCAACAACCTGCGCTCCACGGCCCGCGAGCATGCCAGCGACATCGCGAACCGCCGAGTGTTCCGCGGCCGGAACGATGATCCGATTGGATTCACTCGCCGCATACAACCCCTGCAGTGCGATATTGTCTGACTCCGTGCCAGAAGCAGTAAAAATCACCTCGATGGGCTCGCAACCCAAAAGCTCCGCGACGGTCTCGCGGGCAGAATCCAGCACGCTGCGGGCCTGCCGTCCCGCCGCATACTGGCCATTCGGGTTCAATGCACCGGAGGCTTCCACCCACGCATCAATCGCTGATTGACGCATGGGTGTTGTGGCAGCATGATCGAGATAAGTCATAGACCCCAGCCTAGCTGCTAGCTCAACGCGTGCCAGCGCCATGTAGGATTAGCTGCGTGCGCGGGCTTGCAATTCCGCAGTCAAAGCCGGCGCGATCTCGTGCAAATCGCCTACCACGCCTAAATCGGCGACGCTAAAGAACGGCTCATCGGCATCCTGGTTGACGACGATGATGTGCTCCGCGGTCTGCATACCCACCAAGTGTTGAATCGCTCCGGAAATACCGACACCGATATACAGCTTCGGGCTCACAGTCACACCCGTCTGGCCAATCTGGTGGGCAGGCGCATACATACCATCATCGACGGCATCACGGGTAGCGCCAACTGCAGCACCCAGGCTATCGGCAAGCGGCTCTATGACTTCGGCGAAATTCTCCGCGGAACCGACACCCCGGCCACCGGCAACAATGTTTTTCGCCTGCAGCAGATCTGGGCGATCCCCCTTGACAGCCGGAGTAAACGATTCCACGCGAACCTCGTTGTCGGCAGCACCATCCACCGAGAATTTCTCGACGATGCCCGCGCCCTTCGCCGGGCTAGCCTCGGCGTCGACAGCACCCGGGCGCAGGCTATAAAGCGGACAATCGCCTTCGGCTTGGGCGAGCACCTCAACCGAACCGCCGAAAATCGAGTGCACGGCTGAACCATCGGCATTGATTCCGACGACGTCGGCAAGAATCCCGGAAGCCAAGCGCGCACCCAACCGGCCGACGATTTCATTGCCCGCAGAATTCGCGGAGACCACGATCGGCGCCGGGTCCGCAGCAGCAAGCGCGCTCAGCGCTTCCACCTCTGGCATAACCAATCGCTGGTCATAATCTGCGACTTCCGCACAATAAATCTTTTCCGCACCGGCGCTGGCCAGTCCGTCGACAAGTCCGTCGCAACTGCCCGGTGTACCCACGGCAACCGCGCGAACCGATCCCAGCGCACGAGCTGCGGTAAACAGTTCTTGCGTTACCGGGCTAATCTGCCCATTTTCGTGTTCTACCAGCACATACACGTGTGACATAGCAGTGATACTCCCTCAGTCGCGTCGTTAAATAAGGTTGTTTTCGGCCAAGTAGTCGGCAATCTGGCGGGCCTGCTCTTCCGGGCTACCGGAATCAATCACAGCACCGGCGGTTCGCGGTGGGCGCTTTTTATGCTCGAGTACCCGCGTGGTCGCATTCTCGCCGCCAACCATATCCGCATCCAAGCCAATACCAGCAATGTCGACGGTGGTAATCTCGTGCTTTTTTGCTTGGCGCAAGCCTTTAAACTTCGGGAAACGTGGGCTTGCGGATTTATCTGTCACAGTAACCAAAGCAGGAAGGTTCGCCGAGAGCTGCCAGGTGCCACGGTTATCTTCGCGGGTTGCAGACACGGTGCCACCGTCGACAGTAAGCTCATGCACCGCGGTCAACGCTGGAATCTCCTGGAATTCTGCCACCAACCCTGGCACCGTACCGGTGGAACCATCAGAGGAATAATTACCGCCAATGATCAGCTGCACGTCATCAATCGATTCCAATGCGCTGTGCAGAGCAAATGCGGTTCCTAACGCATCGCTGCCCCCCAAAGCCTCATCGCTCACGTGCACGGCATCGTCGGCACCCATCGCGATGGCTTTCCGCAGGGCTTCTTCGTGGTGTGCTGGGCCCATGCTCAGCGCAACCACCTGGTATTCGGTACCTTGCTTGCCTGCATCCTCCCGAATGCGCAGCGCTTGTTCCACCGAAAATTCGTTAATTTCATCGACGATCACATCGACGGATTCCCGATCCAAGCGGGCATCATCACGTAGCGTTTTCGTGGACCAGGTATCCGGCACAGTCTTCACCAAAACCACGATGGTGGGCATTTTCTGCCACCTACCTTTCTTTGCCGTTTCGTGCGTCAACGAATCGAAGGCGCACGTTATGTATTTCGTGTATGTCGTTTGTTCCGTTTATTAAGGTGTCTCAGACCACCAAGCGCAACTGTACCACTCAGTCTAGTTTTCCTAGACAGATCAGGATAGTTTAGATTCATGCGGTCTCACACCATCCTGCCAATACGATCTTCCGGTTGGTACTCCAAGAATTCACGATACGCCGGGTCCTGCCAACCTTTCCCGACAATAGGATGAATGACGGTATCACGCGCCATCTGCATCACATCGGCCACCGTCGCGCAATCAGCGAGTTTGCGCAGCTGCGCCCACGTCGGCAAGACAAAACGCACCAAACCTGCCCGCCAGCCGTCGAGAAGCAACTGCGGCGAAAACCAATTCGCGTCCTCAGCTTCCCCGCCCGGGTCTGGTGCCGGGCACTGCCCATCCGGCACACGCGCGACAAAAGAAAACGTATCGAACCACAACTGCGTACGATCCGATTTTCCAACCCAACGAGCCCACGGAAGCAGCAAATCCGAGCGCACTTTGAGATCATGTTCCTGCATCAGATCCGACAACGCAATCTCGTGCGATTCCAAGCGGCGCCGCGCATAATCATACGGAGCCACATTCGCAATCGGGGCACCGTCGCCATGCACCGCCAACAACGCGCCAGATTCTTCGAATAGCTCACGGACTGCAGCAAAAACCAGCGCATGTGCCTTATATTTATTGGTCTCCATCCGCCGCGCCAACGACACCGCCGACGGGCCACACCAATGCTCACCGGAATTCCACGATCGGGCGGGGAAATCGCGGTAATCCACCCCTCCGCCCGGAAAAACTGTGATCCCCGGGAAATTCCGCATCGTGGACACGCGCTCTTGCGCAAATACCTCGAGGCCCTGCACGCCATCCCGGACCAATAACACGGTGGCTGCCAGCCGTGCCCCCTGATAACCCGTCATATCTTCCGGGTTAATGGCATCCACCTGATCGGATTGGTGCTGACAATGAAACTGCGAATGCGCAGGAAATTCCGGCATTATTGTGTCACCTCGCTGCTACTAGCCTGCGCGGTGCGAACCACGGCCCCGGCGAGCACGCCGGGCAAAAAAGCGTGAGCCCAACCGGTCCACCTGAATCGGCTGGTGGAAGGCTTTCGTCAGATTTTCGGAGGTCAGAACGTCGTCAAGCAAACCTTGGGCGACCACCTCTCCCTCATCCAACAACAATGCGTGGGTAAAGCCTTCCGGAATCTCTTCCACGTGGTGGGTAATCATCACAATCGCTGGTGCATCCGGGTCCATCGCCAGATCCCCCAAATACCCAACCAGATCCTCGCGTCCGCCCAAGTCCATTCCGGCTGATGGCTCATCGAGAATCAACAACTCCGGGTCAGTCATCAACGCACGGGCCAGCAGCACACGCTTGCGCTCACCTTCCGACAGCGTGCCCCAAGTGCGTTTCATCAGGTGAAACGCACCCACCTGGTCCAAAATATCGTAGGCCCGCTCGAAATCGAGCGATTCATAGTCTTCGCGCCAGCGCCCCAAGACCGCATATCCAGCCGAAACCACCAGGTCGTCGACACGCTCACCAGCCGGGATCCGATTCGCTAACGCTGCAGAAGAAATACCGACCATCGCGCGGACATCGCGCATATTGGCGGCACCAAATTTCTCCCCCATCACAAACGCTGTTCCCGCTGACGGGAATTCCTCCGCTGACGCCATACGCACCAACGAAGTCTTTCCAGCGCCATTCGGCCCGATGATTACCCAGCGCTCGTCTAACTCGACCTGCCAATTAACCGGCCCCACCAACGTATTCCCGCCACGGCGCAAGGCGACATCGCGGAAATCAATGAGCAAATCCTCGCTGGTAGTAGGCTCTGTGGCTCCGGACGTAGAAGTCATAATCTCAATCGTCTCTTTCTTGACGTTTCTCACGCTATGCAGACAAAACCGGTTACTTTCAAGCCCACAACAGGGCCCTAGGCTCATCGGCTCTGTCCGTCGGCGCTGGTCTCGGTGAGGTTCCACCTACTAGCTTAAAGCACTCACTTACCGAGCTTTAGAACAACGCACTCGCTAGATCAGTACGCGCCTGTTTCACCCGCGGGTCTGCTGGATCAAACAACTCAAACAAAGAAATCACGCGGGTACGCAGACGGTTTTTATCATCACCAGCAGTGGTTTTCATCGTAGAAATCAGCCGGGCAAACGCCTTTTCCGGCGCTCCAGCCAAGACTTCCGCATCGGCCGCGTCGAGTTGCTTGTCGATGTCATCCGGGGCCTCATCTGCCTCTGCGACGGCATCACCACTGCGATTCGCGGGGTCGAAGCGTTCGATAACTTCGACTGTCTTGCGCGCCACACTGGCTTGTTGATCAGCTGGATCATCGGCCAGAATCGCGTCGTAGTGCACGCGAGCCTGCGCATAATCGCCCGCCGAAAGCGCTTGTTCGGCAGCGTCATGGCGCGGATCAACACCCGCATCGGCCATATCGTCACTGCCTGCACCCCGGGCAGGATCAACGATAGGCTGCGAAGGACCAGACAACTTCGGACCAATCTGTTGGACGAGTGTCTCAACCCACTGCTGTAAAACCTCGGCTGGCTGAGCCCCTTGAAACTGTGTCAACGGCTGCCCTTGCCCCAAGGCGACCACCGTAGGCACCGCATCCGCACGGAATGCCTGTGCGATGGCGGGATTCTTATCAGCATCGACATAACCGAAAACTACTTTGCCGAGTGTGGCATCGCCGACGACGAGTTGTTCGAAATTCCGCTTCATCTCATCAGATTCCGCCGCGCGGGACGTGCCCAACAGCACAACAACCGGCACCTCAGTCGAACGCCGAACCACATCGGCCTCGAAGTTCTGATCAGTAATCTCAAAATACGCCGAGATAGTCCCGCCAGCCGGTTCTGCGGCACCGGAATGCCCGGGCTGTTGGCCACCAGACGCTTGTGGCCCCGACTGGGCGCGATTTTTTAGCTGCTCCAAATCTACTGCTGAGGCAGCAAATCGAGCTGGTTCGTGGCCAGGCTGCCCCGGTTGCTGTGGATGAGTCATCGAAGTTGTGTCCTCCTAGAAAAGCATCGGCGCATTGATTTTCTATGGTGCCGATTAATGCGATGTTTTTATGCAAATTGCTCTTATGAAAGGTGACGGTTTACAGCCTCAACTTTGGCGGTAAGGCCGTTAGTTACGCCTTTTCTAATATCCGCCTTGATCACAAGCGAAACCCGCGGCGAGACTGCTTCCACCGCAGCCGTCGCTTTCTTCACGACGGCAAAAACTTCGTCCCAGTCGCCTTCCACGAGGGTAAACATCGAATTAGTCTCATTCGGCAGACCTGATTCGCGTACTACCCGAACCGCCTCGGCAACTGCTTCCGACATTTCGCCGGTTTCATTCGTGGTCGTGGGTGCAACAGAAAAAGCCACAATCATAGAATCTAGGCTACCTGTTTTACCAATGATGCTTCGTCTGAAGGTGTCACCAGAACGAGCTTTCTACAACGCTGTGATCCTCGACGTTGCAGGCAACAGTGTTAACGCTGTTGTTAACGCTGTTGCCAACAACGGGAATGCCAATGGCGGCGGTCGTCACCTTGACCACCAGAATCGCGTGGCCATGCAACAATGTGCGCCACACCCGGTGGAATATCAACGTTACAACCAGGGCACACATAGTATTTCACCGCACGAACTGCCGCGATCTGCCGGTATTCGTAAGGTCTGCCGAAATCCCAACTCGGGCCTTCTGCCACTTGGGTGCCAAATAGCGATCCGCCATCGGAAGGAATGCTCGAAGGCGAATACTGTGCCCGTCGTGCTTTCCCAGCCTTTTTTCCTTTCGCACCCCGACTATGTCCGTACGCACCGCGTCGTTTTTTCGCGGCCATTTAAAACAACCGCAATTCATTAGGCTCGAGACCACGCAGTTGTTGATAATCCAACGTCACACATCTAATTCCGCGATCACGAGCTAAGGTTTTGGCTTGCTCTTTTATTTGCTGAGCAGCAAAAATTCCGTGCACCGGCGCTAGCAAACTGTCTCGATTCAACAGTTCCAAATATCGCGTGAGCTGTTCTACGCCGTCGATACCACCGCGGCGTTTAATCTCCACGGCAACGGTCTCACCATCGGCGTTACGAGCCAGAATATCAACCGGCCCGATTCCCGTGGGGTATTCCCGCCTCACAAGAGAGTAACCATCGCCAAGCGTCGTGATGTGCTCAGCAAGCAGCTCTTGTAAGTGCGCCTCGACGCCATCTTTGACCAGCCCTGGGTCCTCCCCAAGCTCGTGGTTCGTGTCATGGTGGATTGCATGAAGAGTGATACGCAGTTGCTCACCCTGCGGATTTTCTACCACCCATAGTTTTTCTTCTGTGTCGTCACCGTCGATATCGGTGATCGCGGATTCAGTCAGCGTGCATGGCGAGGTCATCCAGTTCAACGGCTTATAAGCGCGATTATCCGCATGCACCGACACGGAACCGTCAGCCTTTACCATGATAAGACGGTCTGCAGCAGGCAAGTGGGCATCCAATCTGCCGACATAATCGACAGAACAGTGGGCAATCACTAAACGCATGCCCACTACCCTAGCGCAGCGTACAGTACGCCAGCACAGTCAGCGTATTATTTACGCGATTGCTGTGGCTTTGGCGCCGTGCGTTCTTGACGGCTATCTGGTGCAGATTCCAACCAGGATGTAATCGCCATAGCCGCAGAAGTATCGACAGCCAATTCAAAATGATCGTCCGCCGTCGAGACTTCCAGCACCTGCAAGTCTGGAGACATAAAAGAACCCTCGGCATCTGTGACCGAACGCTGACGGTGAAGTGTCAATTCTTTGCGTTCAAGTACCACATCTGCAGAGGGTGATAAGGAGCGAAGTTTATACATGTTGAGCTGCTGGCCATTGCACACTACTCGGCCATGCCGCCAGCCATGCGTCCCTTTCGCTGGGAGCCGACGAGCGATAACGGCGTTTCCTTTAGATCGCAGCGTGAAAAATTTCCATGCGGCCAATCCTGCGACAATTACCAGCGCTACTAGTCCGCATAATGGTAAAAAGCTACCCATAAAATCCTGCATTAAGCTGCCACCTTAACCAACAGAAGAGATTTCGGATTATCTTAGTACCTACCAAGGTATTTGTGAAATATCTCTACCAATTCACAAGGAACCCGCTGCGACCGCCTGTCAGAAAACCGGCGTGCCAATATCGAGTGCTCCGAGCACGATAGAAAGGCTGCGGAAGAGCGTCCGGGATTCACCGAATAGACCGAGGTGAAGACTATACGCAGAAAGGCCCTTCCCGAAACATTCGGGAAGAGCCTTTCTTCTGGTTTTATAGCCACCTAACTAGCAATGATAGTTAGGCCCGGGCGCAAACCGTAGTAATCTGAGAAGATTAAATCATCTCCATGCGGCGCTGTGCGCGCCGAGCGGTTGTACCGTGCGCACGCACATACTCGTCGTCAGAAGCTTCATATTCTTCGATTACCGAAGGATCCAGCTCATCGGAGGTAATCGCCCAGTCTGCCAGTACAGTTACCTTTTCCTTGGATACGGACAAGAAACCGCCCTGTACGCCGAAGACGACGCGTTCGCCGTTGGACCCGGTGATGGTAACCACACCGTTGTCCAACAACTCACCGAGTAGGGGTTGGTGCCCAGGCAACACGCCGAGCTCACCATCGGTGGTCTCAGCAGTGACCATGGTGGCCTGGCCTGACCAAAGTTTACGGTCGACCGCGACGAGTTCCACGGTGAATTCAGCCATGTGTGTCGCCTACTTCCTACTTCTCGTTCATCTTCTTGTACTTTTCCTCGACATCGTCGAGACCACCCAAGCCGTCAAAGGCCATTTCTGGGTAATGGTCGAACTCGCCATCGCAAATGCGCTCGAAAGCGTCGATGGTGTCTTCCAGAGGAACAGTCGAACCCGGCAAGCCTGTGAACTTCTCAGCAACGTAGAAGTTTTGGCCCAAGAAACGCTGAATACGACGGGCACGTTGAACGGTGACCTTATCTTCCTCGGACAGCTCATCCATACCCAAGATGGCGATGATGTCTTGCAGTTCCTTGTTCTTCTGCAAAATGTTGATCACGCGCTGAGCAATTGCATAATGGCGCTCACCAACGATGCCTGGCTCCAGGATACGAGAGGTCGACGACAATGGGTTCACGGCTGGGTAAATACCCTTGGAAGCAATCGAACGATCCAACTCGGTAGTTGCATCCAAGTGCGCGAATGTCGTCGCTGGGGCTGGGTCAGTGTAGTCGTCGGCAGGAACGTACACAGCCTGCAAAGAGGTGATCGACTTACCACGAGTCGAGGTAATACGCTCCTGCAGAACACCCATCTCGTCGGCCAAGGTTGGTTGATAACCCACAGCAGATGGCATACGGCCCAGCAGGGTCGAAACCTCGGAACCAGCCTGGGTGAAGCGGAAGATGTTGTCAATGAACAACAGAACGTCCTGGTTTTGGACGTCACGGAAGTATTCCGCCATGGTCAGGCCGGACAGGGCTACGCGCATACGAACCCCTGGCGGTTCGTCCATCTGACCGAAGACAAGCGCGGTGTCTTGCAACACACCCATCTCCTCCATTTCCAGGAAGAGGTCAGTACCCTCACGGGTGCGCTCGCCGACTCCAGCGAACACGGAGGTACCGGAGAAGTTTCGGGCAATACGGGTAATCATTTCCTGAATCAGCACGGTCTTGCCGACACCAGCGCCGCCGAACAGGCCGATCTTGCCGCCTTTCACGTAAGGCGTGAGCAAGTCAATGACCTTGATTCCGGTTTCCAGAATCTCGGTTTTGCCTTCCAATTCGTCGAATGGTGGCGGATCGCGATGGATTCCCCAGTGTTCGCCGTCGCGGCCCAAGCCTGGTTCGTCCAAGCACTCACCGAGTGCATTGAACACGTGGCCCTTCACACCGTCTCCAACCGGAACGCTGATTGGGCTGCCAGTATCGGTCACCTCGGCACCACGGACGAGTCCGTCGGTCGGAGCCAAGGCAATGGTACGGATCAGGTTATCGCCGAGGTGCTGTGCAACCTCAAGCGTGATGGTCTTGGCGACTGCCTCGAGGGTGACCTCGACAGTCAGCGCGTTATACAGAGCAGGCATCGCTCCACGCGGAAATTCCACGTCGACGACCGCACCGGTGACGCGCACGACGCGGCCGGTAGCGTTCGCGCTACCTTGCTGCGTGTTCTGCTCATCAAGAGCTGTAGTCATGATTTAGTCACTTTCTCCGCTGCCGGCAAGCGCACCAGCGCCACCGACGATCTCGTTGATTTCCTGGGTAATCTGTGCCTGACGAGCCTGGTTAGCAACACGTGACAGGTCATTGACCAAATCCGTAGCGTTGTCCGTCGCGGCTTTCATTGCCGTACGACGTGCGGCAGACTCAGCAGCCGATGCTTCCAGAAGCATTGCGTACAGAATACGCGAGACGTACTTCGGGAGCAGGGATTCCAGCAATGCTTCTGGATCCGGCTCAAATTCCATCTGTGCTTCGGTGTCACCATGCGTGGTGCTGAAGTCCTCATCGATGACTTCTTCGTCCTGGTAAACAGGCTCAATGGGAAGCAGTTGATGAACGTTGACTTCTTGGACGAGCATCGACTCGAATTCAGTGTGTACAACGTGAACTGAATCGAATCCGAACAAGTCCTCGTCTTCAGCGACGTTAACTCCGTCGCGGTGCGGCGCAGTGCCCTCTGAGCTGGCTTGGAAACCCTCGATGAGATGCTGACGCATATCATGGGTGGCTTCCATGCTTGGGTCCTGGGAAAAACCGGTCCACTGTCCAGCGATGTCGACGCCACGGAATTGGTAGAAATCAACTCCCTTACCACCGGCGACATATCGCTTGACCTCATAGCCTTTTTCCTCTAGAAGCTTCTCAAGCTCGTTGGCACGTTTCAGCACGTTGTAGTTATAACCACCACACATGCCGCGATCCGAAGTAATGACCAATACTGCAGCAGTCTTGACGTTCTCGCGTGGCTGCAACATTGGGTGCTCCAACGTTGTTGCTGATGCCAAACGCTCCATAACCTCTTGCATCTCGTCGGCATAAGGCTGCGCTTCTTCGACACGTGCCAAGGCCTTGTTAATGCGCGAGGTGGCGATCATTTCCTGCGCTTTAGTGATCTTCTTCGTAGAGTTCACTGACCGAATACGGTCGCGTAATTCGCGAAGAGTAGCCATGGTTTCCTTCCCTCCCTTCTTTCCTTATCTCGAAGCAATCAGAGTAACTAAGCAAGTTACTTCTTGACGCTCTTACGGGAGACGTTGAGCTGGTTCTTCTCCACTTCGGACTCTTCCAAAGCTTCCTCGTGGTTGTCGATCACAGGCTCACCCGAGGTGGTCTGGAAACCCTTAGCGAATTCTTCATTCGCGTTACGCAAAGCTTCCTTGGAGTCATCGTCCAGTGGCTTACCGCCTTGAATCTGCTCATAAACCTGAGGAACCTCACCCTGCAGGTATTCGTGCAAATCTGTTTCATAACGACGAGTGTCTTCCACTGGAACGTTATCGAAGGCGCCTTCGGAAGCCAGCCAGATCGAAACGATCTGGTACTCCACGTTCTGAGGACTGGACTCAGGCTGCTTCAGAAGCTCAACCAGTCGTTGACCGCGGTCAAGCTGTTGCTTGGACGCTGCATCGAGGTCAGATGCGAAGGTAGCGAAAGCCTCGAGGTCGCGGTATGCGGCCAAGTCCAGACGCAGGTTACCAGCAACCTTCTTCATACCCTTGGTTTGTGCTGCACCACCGACACGAGAAACAGAAATACCCACGTCGATAGCTGGGCGCACGCCCTGGTTAAACAGATCCGACTGCAAGAAAACCTGACCGTCGGTAATCGAAATAACGTTGGTCGGGATGAAGGCGCCAACGTCATTCGCCTTGGTCTCGATAATCGGCAGAGCCGTCATCGATCCAGCACCAAGTTCATCATTGAGCTTCGCAGCACGCTCCAGCAGGCGAGAGTGCAAGTAGAAAACGTCGCCTGGGTAGGCTTCACGTCCTGGTGGACGGCGCAGCAACAGGGAAATCGCACGGTAAGCTTCGGCCTGTTTGGTCAAGTCATCGTAAATGACCAGAACGTGCTTACCTTCGTACATCCACTGCTGGCCCAAAGCAGCGCCAGAAAATGGTGCCAACCATTTGAAGCCTGCAGCATCGGATGCTGGTGCGGCAACAATGGTGGTGTACTCCAGAGCGCCGTGCTCTTCCAGTGTGCGACGAACGCCGGCGATGGTGGTGCCCTTTTGACCAACTGCGACGTAGATGCACCGAACCTGCTTATCCGGGTCGCCGGATTCCCAGTTTTCCTTTTGGTTCAGGATGGTGTCGATACACAGAGCAGTCTTACCGGTTTTACGGTCACCAATGATCAGCTGACGCTGACCACGGCCAATTGGAGTCATCGCGTCGATAGCTTTAATGCCAGTCTGCATTGGTTCTTCGACCGGCTGACGGTCCAAGACGCCGGCAGCCTGCAGCTCGAGCGCGCGCTCTTTATCAGATTTGATGTCACCCAGGCCATCGATTGGCTGGCCCAGGGGGTTAATTACGCGGCCAAGAAAATCTTCGCCGACTGGGATGGACAGTACTTCTCCGGTCCGCTTAACCTCATCACCTTCAGCCAGTGATTCGAAGTTACCCAAAACAACGACACCAATGGAATCTGTGTCGAGGTTCTGCGCGACGCCAATAACGCCGCCAGGAAACTCCAGGAGCTCATTCGCCATCACGGACGGTAAGCCAGAAACGTTGGCAATACCGTCGGCTGCCGAAATGACCACGCCGACCTCCTCACGGGAGGCCGTCGCGGAATAGCTCGAGGTGTAGTTCGCAATCGCGCTACGGATCTCGTCGGAGGAGATCGTTAGCTCCGCCATGTTCTTCCTGCTCTCGGTTGTGTTTTTCAGCAATTACTTAACAAAGATCGTCGGTACGTGACAACGTGCACACGATGGTTAACCGGCTGCTAATGCTGTGCGCATGCGCTCCAGCTTTGCTTTAGTCGAACCATCAATTACTTCGTTGCCAACGTGAATGCGCACGCCACCGAGGATGTTGGCATCAACCTCATTGTGGATGGACATCCGGTGATCATAAATAGAGTGAAGCTTCTCTGCGAGCACCGCGGACTGCTCACTGGTCAAGTCTCCAGCACTGACCACACGAGCGATTCTATACCCGCGTAATTCGGCTGCTTGTTCAGCGAGAGCCACAAGATCGCTAGCGGGATCTTTTTCGATCCTGCCCACGGCCTGTAGCGCAAGTGCTTCACTAAACATCGTGACGTTCTTACCTTCGAGGAGTCGAGCAAGCAGTGAGCGTCGTTTCGAAACTTCTACTCGGCGATCGGAAAGCAGCATCGAAAGCTCGCCTTCTCGATGGAGTACGCGAGACAACGCGAACAATTCTTGTTCTACGCGCTCAAGTTGATTGTTGTTCTCCGCGCCGCGCAAAATGATGCGACGTGCTGCAGCAACCAAACCGACCCGCAGATCGCGTGGGTTTGACCAACTCAGCTCAACCGCTCTTTTCACAACAGTCAACGCGCTCGCGGCTAGGTGCTTGGAAAACACTTCGTCCGCTAACGCGACTCGTTGTTCAGAAGGGGCTGCATTGTTGGCAAGCGCAACCCGCAAGGGCCGATCGCCTTCGATCGCTTCGACGACCTCGAAGATTTCTAAACCGGTCTGCGAGTCAACTTCGACGGCATTAGTCGACTGAGACGATGTCTCGTCAACAACTGCAAACAATTGCTGCAGTGCTTCGCGGCTCGCTGCTTTCATGCTTGCCTACTTCCTTGCGGCTGGTGCCACGTTGTCGAGTTCGGACAAGAACGAATCTACGGTGCCGGACTGCTTCGTAGCATCCGACAGCTCAGTACCGAGCAAACGCTCGGCCAAGTTAATCGAATTCTGTCCCAGATCGGAACGCAGATCCGCAACAACCTGTTCGCGGTTTGCAGAAAGCTGTTTATTTCCGGCTTCAATGATACGAGCAGCTTCTTCTTCAGCTTTCGCTTTGTGCTCTGCTTCTATCTGCTCGCCACGCTTACGTGCGTCCTCACGGATAGACGCCGCTTCAGCACGTGCATCGGCCAATTGTGCGTTGTACTTTTCTAACGCAGCTTTTGCTTCCGCCTGTGCAGCTTCAGCGCGGTCCATTCCGCCCTTGATCCGGTCCTCGCGCTCGTCGAGGACTTCTTGGAACTTCGGGATCACAAATTTTGCGAAGAGGAAGACGACAACTGCAAGCGGAATGATCGACCAGACGATGTCGTAGTTCGCAGGCGTGAGGAGCGAATTGCCACCTTCGAGTGGCAATTCCTCTCCATGCTCCGCTAGCAAATAAGTGACGTTCATAGGCTCTCCAGTCTTAAAAAGTGTGGTGTGGTTTCCGCGCTCTTTTTAGAACAGGAAGCCTGCAACGAGGCCGATAAGGGCAAGAGCCTCGACGAAGGCGATACCAAGGAACATCGTGGTGCGCAGCTGGCCGGCCATTTCTGGCTGCCGAGCCATACCTTCCACGGTCTTACCAACCAGGATACCGATACCCAAACCAGGTCCGATGGTTGCCAGACCGTAGCCGATGGCGCCCAGCTCGATGGAGGACTCAGTTGCCTGTGCCAAGATGATCTCGTTCATGTGAAAGTCAATCCCTTTCGTGGTTCTCGGAAATAGTTACCGAGAGTGTAGTTGCTGTGGGGTTATGTAATTAGCCGCGTGGTTCGCGAGTTTGTCAGTGTGCGTCTGCGTGCAGGGACAATTCGATATACACCGCAGTCAGCAATGCGAAGATGTATGCCTGCAAGAAGATAATAATGACTTCGTACAGGGTAAACAGGATCGCTGCCAATACCGTCACACCGGACATTGCCGTCCAACCATTAAGCTGCCAGAAGAAGAAGTTAGTGGCGCTGAACAGCAGTACCAAAATGATGTGGCCTGCAAGGAAGTTCGCCATCAAACGCAGTGCCAGCGTGATCGGACGCAGGATGAACGTCGAGAAGAATTCGATCGGCACGACCAGAAGGTGCAGCGCTGGTGGCAGGTTCGGGATAACCACCGAAGACTTCACGAATTTACCGAAACCGTAGCGTTTTGCACCGGCATAAATCATGGTGACATAAGCCAGTAATGCAAGGGCGATCGGCATTCCGATACGTGCGTTTGCGGAGATGTTCAGACCCGGAATGATCGTCGAGACGTTCATGAACAAAACCGAGAAGAAGATTGCTGCCAGAATTGGCAGGAACCGCCTACCCTCTTTTTTGCCCAGAATATCTTCCGCGATATGGATCCGAACGAAATCCAGCGCGTATTCCATGACGTTCTGCAAACCTGAAGGAACCAGCTTGGGGCTCCTAAAGGCGACGAGGAAGACCACCAGCATGATCGCCAACATGAGAAGGCGGACCAGCATCAAGCGGTCTAGCGCGAACCAACCACCCAAGAAATCATCAAGGATGATGTGGCCATAGTATTGCCCCGGGAAAAATTCTGGGTCCAGTTCAGGCGAGTGGAACTCACCTCGAAAGGCCATAGTTGTAACGCTCAGCGTTCTCTCCCGTGTTCGGGCCGCATGAATTACTCATACGGTGCGATGGACGTCTTCAAACTCGCTGCCATTACCACGGACTCCGTCGCACATCAGCGCGGTAACAGCAGGGGAAACAGCGCAGCATTTCAGTCACACCCTTACAGTTTCCTGTGAAAGGCGCACCACTATTGCGGTTACCCGTGCAGTATACTATCAGCGTATTTCGATTCTGTCGCCTCGTGGGGGTGAATTTTTCTTTATATAGTTCTAGCTGCTTAAATGACAACTTATTTTTAGACAAAAACAATCAGTTGTTTTCTTGCGCCGAAGGCTTTCTATAGGCAGAACATTTTCACCTGAGTCATACCACCCCTGGTTAATCCTGAAGGTGGAATTTCCAGCGCCAATTGTGTGAGTCCTTATCCCACAAAGGTTACTTTCGAGGTCACAATTGCCCAGACCTCTGTCCCCAATGTCAGTACTAAGACCACCACGACCGTGACGAATAGAGATACCGTGTGGTAGAAATCCAAATCCCGAATAGCAAACAGCACGATAACCAGGACGACGATTTTGAGCAGCCAACTGCCCAAAACCACAGCCATCGTCGTTGCAGGCGTGCTGCGCGAAGTCAGCAAAACACTCACGGCAGTCAACAGAACGAAGCTTCCGCCAATTGCTGCACCCAAAACCACACCTGACAAACCAGGTAGTCCAGCTGCCGCTCCCCAGACGACGAGTGAGATTAGAGTCGCGATGATTAAGGCACGGGAGCCTAATTTCAGTCCCCGCCTAAGCGGCAACGAATGATCCTCATATGGTGACACCGACTCACCGACGTCGTCGCGTGTGGAAGATTCGTGTGCAGATTCATTTGGGCTAGTCATGGATTTCCTGTTCATTATTGATAATTAGCAACGTAAAAACGGAGAAATATAGTTGACGCTAAAAAGGCGGCTGGTTAGTCACGAACTTCAATGGTGGTTCGCTTCGTCCAATCTTTCCCGCGCGCAGCGGAATCATTGTGACAACCCCAGCGGCGAGTAGCGCGAGGACTGTTCCGCCAAGCGCCAGCCATGCCGGTACGACCGAAAAACTCACTGCTCCAAATGCCACCACGGCCACCCACAAATAAAGTACCAACACGGTACGACGATGTGTATGGCCTAATGACAACAATCGATGATGAATATGTTGTTTATCCGCTGCCATGGGCGATTGTCCGCGCGCTAACCTGCGGACCACGGCAAGAATCAAGTCTAGAACTGGAACAAATACGGCAGCCAAAACCACGATGAACGGAGATATTAGCGCCAGAATATCCGCTGTCCCGTATAGTGCCATATTAATTTTTCCGCTTGCCGAGGTCGCTGCAGCAGCCAATAGCGTACCGATCAGCATTGAACCTGAATCCCCCATAAAAATCCGAGACGGTTCAAAGTTATGCGGCAAAAAGCCCGCACAGATCCCAACTAGACCGGCGGCGATGATCGCAGGAGGATAGGCTGAAACTGCCCCACCCTGGTCATAGAGAACGGTAAGCGAGAAAACCAGAATCGCACCGCCCGCGATCATTCCAAGTCCAGCTGCTAATCCGTCAAGTCCGTCAACGAAATTCATTGCGTTAATGAGCATAACTGTAAAAAATACAGTCAAGACCAGCGACTGAACTTGATCAAGCACTACAGTCGTGCCGTCGCCAATCGGCAGAAACAGCAGGGTCCACGTCAATCCCAACATGCTCATGAGGCTGGCAGCAACTATTTGCCCGACTAGTTTGACGATTGCACTAAGGTCAAACAAATCGTCGAGTACGCCAACCAGCACAATCGCGAACGCTGACCAGAGCACTGCTGTCATTTCTGGAGTCACCGGCATAAATCCGCGATTCAGGGCAGGCAATTGCATTGCCAGCGCGACAGCAAGCAAAAAACCACTGAACATCGCTACTCCACCCAACCGGGGCGTCGGTTGAGTGTGCACATCCCGCGCTCGAACTTCTGCGATACGGCCAGAGCGCACCATGACGCTGCGGATTGCGCCAGTCACCAAAAACGTGACCACGGCTGCCACCAAGAGCACCAGCCCAAGTTCGCGTAAGGGAATTCCTGCTGCACCCATTAGTTATTCTCTCTGCGTAGCGCCTCCGCCGGCAATTCAAGTACTTCCGCAATACGTTCCGTACTAATCGCGCCTTCTCGCAAAACCACCGGGTGTGGTCCAGAAAGATCAACAATGGTGGACGCCTCGCCTACCGGAGATTCACCGTCGTCCAGATACACCGAGACGGCGCGGCCTAATTGTCTTTCAGCCTCGTTAACGGATGTGGGTGATTTTTGCCCAGAGATATTCGCAGACGATACCGCCATAGGGCCGACCTCTTGCAAAAGGTCAATCGCCACCGGGTGCAATGGCATGCGAAGCATCACAGTACCCCGGGTATCCCCTAAATCCCATGGTAACGATGGGGCTTGAGGCACGATCAGAGAAAGACCACCAGGCCAAAATGCTTCGATCAATGTTTTCATGCGCTCAGGAAATTCACGGACCAACCCTTGTACCGTCGCCCACGATCCCACGAGCACGGCAATTGGCATGTCGCGGCCACGTTGTTTCGCGGCAAGCAACCGGGCAACCGCATCATTATCAAAAGCGTTACAGCCCAAGCCATAAAGCGTATCCGTGGGCATGACAACCAGTTCCCCAGCCCGCGCAGCGGCGGCTGCTGCTGTGACGCCAGCCGTACGCTGAGAATTATCATCGCAGGAGTACGTGGTGCTCATTTCCGGTCCTCGCAGCCCTTCCTCATTTTCGAACCCATTATCCCTGTGGTTTTCATGTCGCCGGTGCTTGGCACCAACGAGATCATGCGATTATTTTACGCTCGTATTCATGCCGAGTAGCCAGTGTGTACATCGACGTCATCGTTTCAAGGCCGTAACGAACCGATTTCGGCCAGTCAGATCCATCAATGGTTGCACATCGTACAGCTCTGGTTCTGTCTTCATTACTTCCTGCACCTGAACGGAAGTCGCGTCATCGTGCTCAATCCCTACCGCGCCACCAGGACGCAATAGCCGCGAGACCTGCGGTCCAAGTTTGTTGATGACGTCCATCCCTGTCGCCCCCGCAAAAACTGCATCGTCTGGATCTGCATAGACTTCTGGATCCAACGAATCATCACGCGGAACATAAGGTGGATTACACACGATGAGATCAACCTTGCCTGTCAGTTCCGTAAGCAACATAGGGTCAAGCACGTCCCCGCGGACTATGTTGTAGCGGATACCGTGTTGAGCGTGGAGATTTAATCGGTTCTTCTCAGCCCATTCGAACGCGCGCTGCGCATACTCCACCCCAATGACCTGTGCATGCCGAACTTCATACGCAATATATGCTGCTAAAGCTCCGCTGCCGGTGCAGAGATCCAACACAGTTGGGCGAACGATACCAGAGTTAAGCTTTTCCACAGCCCAATGCGCAAGCACCTCGGTCTCCGGCCGCGGAATGAATACCCCGGGCCCGACCAGAATCTCGAGGGGGCCAAACGGGGCCGTGCCGACGATATGCTGCAACGGCTCACGGCCTTCACGGCGTTCGATTGCAGTCAGCAGCCCTACCGGGGCGGGTTCACGCAGGTGCAGGAATATCTCAGTCGCAGGCACCCCAAGGTAGTGCGCCGCAAGCAATCGTGCCTCACCTGCAGCATTAGTAATGCCAGCTTCCTGGAAGCGACGCGTGGCGTCGCGAAGCGCTTCGTGGAGCACCGACTGATTTTCCTGTACCTGCACCGAATACACACCGCAGCCTATTTAGCCTCGAGGCGCTCTGCGCGTTCTTGTTCCTGCAAGGCCTTAATCAAGTCGTGCATGTCACCGTTCAACACGCTATCCAAATTGCTGGCCTTATAACCGATACGGTGGTCCGCAATGCGGTTTTCCGGCCAGTTATAGGTACGGATACGCTCAGAGCGGTCCATTGAACGCACCTGCGAAGCACGCTGTTCACCAGCTTCTTCATCGGCCTTTTCGCGCTCAATCTGATCCAAGCGCGCCTGCAATACCTGCATGGCACGAGCCTTATTCTGGATCTGGGAACGTTCCTGCTGGCACGTCACTACCAGTCCCGTCGGCAAGTGCGTAATACGCACAGCCGAGTCGGTGGTGTTCACGCCCTGGCCGCCCTTACCGGAGGAACGGTAGACATCGATACGCAGATCTTTTTCGTTGATATCGACGGATTCGACCTCGTCAGGCTCCGGGTACACCAACACTCCCGCGGCGGAAGTTTGGATACGTCCCTGAGATTCGGTGACCGGGACACGTTGCACGCGGTGCACGCCACCTTCATACTTGAAAAACGCCCATGCACCGTCGCGACCAGGGTTTTTCGCGCGGAAAGAAATCGTCATATCTTTCACACCACCTAGATCAGACTCATTCAGCGCCAGCACGTTCCAGGCAAAGCCCGCCTTATCAGCAAAACGCTCATACATACGGGCGAGGTCCGCAGCGAACAGCGCAGCTTCTTCTCCACCTGCACCGGCTTTGATCTCCATGATGATGTCTTCGGCATCCTGCGGATCACGTGGCGCCAGCAAATCAGCCAGCTTCTCTTGCAGCTGCTCGACCTGGTCCGCTAGCTCATCAGCTTCCGATTGGAAATCATGGTCCTCATAGGCCATCTCACGCGCAGCTTCCAAGTCTTCTTGGGCGGCCGTTAGCTCTTCATAGGTGAGCATAATTGGGCGCAGCTCAGCATATCGCTTCGACAACTTGCCGAATTGCGCCTGGTCACCAGCGATCGACGGATCCGACATCTGAGCTTCGATGCCGCGGTATTCGGAGACGACATCGTCGACAAGCGATACCTCATTAGCCATGAATTAATCCTCTTCTTCAAGCGCCGCGGCCATCGGAGCAGACGACGCAACCTGCATCAAGAATTCGCCATTCGAATTCGTCTTCCGCAGCTGCTTGATCAACAGATCGATAGCCTGGTGCGAATCCAACGCCGACAAAATACGGCGCAACTTCGTCATGATGCGAGCTTCTTCGGGAACCAGCAGCAGCTCGTCCTTACGCGTACCTGACGGGTTGACGTCGACGGCTGGGAATACGCGGCGCTCGGAGATCCCGCGGTCCAGCTTAAGCTCAGCGTTACCAGTACCCTTGAATTCCTCGAAAATCACGGTATCGCCGGTAGAACCGGTTTCCACCATCGCAGTGGCAATGATCGTCAACGAACCGCCATCTTCGATATTGCGGGCAGCACCCAAGAAACGCTTCGGCGGGTACAACGCATTGGAATCAACACCACCGGACAAGATGCGGCCCGAGGCTGGTGAGGAGTTGTTATATGCGCGTCCCAGACGAGTGATCGAATCCAACAGGACGACGACATCCTGGCCTTGTTCGACCAGGCGCTTAGCACGCTCAATAGCGAGCTCAGCGACCGCGGTGTGCTCTGACGGTGGACGGTCGAACGTCGAGGCAATGACTTCACCATTGACATTTCGCTGCATATCCGTGACTTCCTCGGGGCGCTCGTCGACAAGCACGACCATCAGATAGCACTCTGGATTGTTCGTTGAAATCGCATTCGCGATGTTTTGCAGGATCGTCGTCTTACCCGCCTTTGGTGGGGATACAATCAACGCGCGCTGACCTTTACCGATCGGCATGATCAAGTCGATCACGCGGGTGGTCAAGATCTTCGGCTCAGTTTCCAAACGCAACCGCTTATTTGGATACAGCGGGGTAAGCTTGCTGAATTGCGGACGCTGCTTGGCTTCTTCTGGGTGCAAACCGTTGACGGTTTCCACGAAAACCATCTGGTTGTACTTTTTGCGGTTGCGACCTTTGCCGTGCGACTGCCCACCACCGGTCATTTTCACCTTACCGGTGAGGTAATCACCGGTACGCAAGTGGAAACGACGCACCAGGTTGGTGTTGACGAATACGTCCAGCGAACTTGGGCGGTAGCCGGTGGTACGCAAGAACGCAGTGTTACCGTCAACAACTTCCAAGATACCGGCAACTTCCTGCAGTCCATTGTTGCGGCCATCGTTGTTGTTGCGGTTGTCGCCGCCACCCCGGTTGTCGCCGCCCCGACTGTCGTTGTTGTTCCGGTTATCCCGTGGGCTCCGATTATCTCGGTTATCACGGCTGTCGCGGTTGTCACGATCATCCCGACCGCCACGTGGGCCCCGATTGCGCTGCTCCCGATCAGTGCGATCGGAACGCTCAGCGTGCTCATCGTGGGCAGCAGAATCTGCGGCATCATCTGAAGCATCCTGATCACCCGCGTTATCGAAGTTCTGCTCTTGCTCGCGGTGCTGGTGCTGCTTGCTATCGCTCAAGCGACGAACCCGCCGACCACGACGCCCGCGGCGGGTATTTCCGGCCTGACGCTGCTCATCATTGCTCTCAGGCAGCGACTGCACATCATCAGCACCAGTTTCAGTGCGATCCGCTGCGGCATCCTGCTCGCTACGCTGCTCGTGCGTGTTCCGGACCTCACCATTTCCGGAGTTGTTTTGGTGTTCTTCGTTCGCGCGTGCTTTGACACGAGCGCGCCGTGCACGCCGAGCTGCTGCTGGCGATGGAGTATCGTCGCCAAGGTTTTCTGCCGTTGGACGTGACTCATTCGACCTCTCTGATGAGCGCTCTGTGTAGCTCTCGGTCACGCCTTGCTGCGCATCGTCCTGCAGGTCGCGCACATTCGTGTCGGATTCACCAGACGCCAGGCGTGCCGCGCGCTGAGCTAGCATCTCAGACTTCTTCATCCGCGGCAGCGGCTTCTCCGTGGATTTACGCGGAACCTTGCCTGTTTCAATAGCCATGATCAGCTCGCCCTTACGCAGAGCAGTGATGCTTTTCAACCCCTTCTCGATAGCAAGCTCCCGGAGTTCAGGAAGCTTCATGGAGTAAAGATCTGGGTTGTCCGTTGTGCTCACGGATATCCTTTCGCGTCGTTTTTCGCGTAACTGAGGCTGCCCCGTGGATTCGGGTTGCCCGGCTACAGTCCTGCCTGTGCTGCGCGAAGCACCTCGTACGGCAAAGAGTACGAACTTGCGATTGCTGCAGATCGCGTCCGTCGTCAAGCAATCCACTCGCAGCTGCGCGCACAGTCACAGCACTGCAACTGTAAATAAAGGGTGAAAGTCTCATTACGAAATATTCAGCATGTACCTACTCCGGCACACGCCCCAATAACGACTGATGCAAGTAGTAGTTGGTTTCACAAACCCTACTGTGACACCGCGCCATCATTTTCGTGAGACTTTAGAATAATCGCCTAGACAATTCGCGGAAAGCTCACGTCCTTGCCTATCGATTTCCCTTATAGTGTAGCGCACTTCTAAAAGATTCCCCAGTTCTCCCCCATCGTGGCAAGGCCCGTATTGCAACCGAGGTTGCGTGGCTAGGGCTGTACGATCGCCGACGCTAAAATCAGAATTATGCTCTCGACGATGCAGGACCTGCCCCTGTCCGTGTCCCGAATTCTGGAATACGGCCGCAGCGCGCACGCCACGACGAAGGTCACCACCTGGTCGCCCGACGGACCACAGGAAACTAGCTTTCGTGCAATCGCTGCCCGCGCCAGTGCTTTTGCGCACGCTCTGCACAACCGCCTGGGTATTACCGGTGATCAACGTGTGGGTTCGTTGCTCACTAATTGCGCAGAGCATCTTGAAGTCATGTTCGCAGTCATGTCGAAGGGCGCGGTCTTTGCTCCACTGAACAAGCAGCTCATGCTTGATCAGCTTATCCATATTGTCAACCACAGCCACACGGAAATCCTCGTCGTCGATCCGCGCATGATTGACCTGGTGCGTGATATCACGACACAAACCCCGTGCGTGCGAGTAGTCGCCTTCATCGGCTTGCCCACTCCCCACGAGCTTGCCAAATACGCGGAAATCCTGCCGCAGCATATCGAGATCCATTCCTATGAATCTTTGCTCGATGGCCAACCTACTACTTACGACTGGCCGGAGGTCGATGAGCACGAAGCCACAGCACTGTGTTATTCCACAGGAACCACAGGCGCGCCGAAAGGTGTCGTGTATTCGCACCGCGCGATTTATCTGGCGGCGTTGCAGCTGCGTACCACGGATTCCATTGCAATTACCCACGGTGAATCATTCCTATGTGGCATACCTATTTATCACGTGCTGTGTTGGAGTGTTCCATTTGCCGCGTTTCTTTCGGGTGCGCCGTTAGTGCTTCCCGACGCCGATACCTCGGCACCCACCCTCGCGAAAATCATCGAAGCGACCCATCCCCGTCGTGCTAATGGCGTGCCGACGCTGTGGATCCAACTGATCGTGCATTACTTAAAATACCCACCAGAGCGCATGTCTTTGGTTGAGATTTTTGCCGGCGGCTCCCCTGCGCCACCTTCTTTGATCAAGATTTGGGAAGAACACTACGGTGTCGATGTCGTGCACGTGTGGGGTATGGCAGAAACCACCACCATCGGAACTGTCTCCCGTCCACCATCAGGTGCTTCGGGCGAAACCCGCTGGGGATATCGCATTTCGCAGGGCCGCTTCCCTTCGATGTTGCAATATCGAGTCGTCAACGACGGCGAGATCGTCCCCAACACCGACCGAAACGAAGGCGAAATTCAGGTTCGCGGCAACTTGGTGACCGGTTCTTATTTCCGCTCCGTCGCAGAAAACGATGAAGGGGCAGCGACGGAATTTCGGGGTCATGACGTCTCCGATGACACTGACGCGGTACAGAATAAATTTACTGACGACGGCTGGCTGCGCACCGGTGACGTCGGCTCGATTACCGCAGACGGATTTTTGACAGTCTCCGACCGCGCCCGCGATGTCATCCGCTCCGGTGGCGAATGGATTTATTCCGTCGGTCTCGAAAACATGGTCATGGCCTCGGACAAGGTCGTCGAATGCGCCGTCATCGGCTATCCGGATGAAAAGTGGAACGAGCGCCCATTGGCGGTCACCGTCTTGCATACTGATATCCCACGAGACCAGGAAACCGCCAACGAGTTGCGTAATTTCCTCCGCGAATCATTGCCGAATTGGATGACACCCGAATACTGGGCTTTCGTCGATTCCATCGATAAAACCTCCGTCGGCAAGTTTGACAAAAAAGACCTCCGCGAACACCTGGAGGCAGGCCGTTTAGACATCATTGCCCTACCTGGCCCAGGTGAGGATTCCGCGCACGCGGATGCCGCCGCCCCCACGGATTCCACGGATTCCACGGATTCCACAGAAACGGCCTCCAGCACCGATTCCACGGAGGACGCACCATGATCAGCCCCGCTACCGAATTCAATGTTTCTGCATTCATTGTTTCTGTCACGCACGGTTACTAAACTAGGAACTAATATGTCCACACCTGTTACGCTGCCGAAACCAACTATCCCGTCGACTCCATCTGCGCAGGATGTTGCCTCTGATCTGCCCGCCGCCAATGCCGACGGCACACGTCAGCTGTCAGACCGCTACGGCCGCATCGCGCGTGATCTTCGCGTCAGCCTGACCGATAAGTGCAATTTACGCTGCACGTATTGCATGCCCGCCGAAGGTTTGCAATGGATGCACAATGACAAAGTGCTGACCGACGACGAGGTTATTCGCCTGGTGCGTATCGCCGTGGAGAAACTTGGGGTGCGCAAACTTCGCTTCACCGGTGGCGAGCCGTTACTGCGCAAATCATTACCCAGCATCATTTCACGGGCCAAAGCCTTGACGACGGATACTGGCGAGGCGCCAGAAATCGCATTGACGACCAACGGACTGGGGCTCGATAAGCGCGCAGCAAGCCTTGCCGACGCAGGACTGGATCGCATCAATATCTCGCTCGATACGATTGATAGGGAGAAATACACGGCGCTGACCCGTCGTGACCGCCTGGACCACGTGCTGCGCTCCATCGATAAATGTTCCGAAGTCGGCTTAAATCCCATCAAAATCAACGCTCTGGTGATGAAAGGCGTGAACGAAGACGATGTCGTCGGTCTTGCCGATTTTGCCCTGAATAAAGGCGCTCAACTGCGTTTTATTGAACAGATGCCGTTGGGCCCGCGCGAAGCCTGGTCCCGGGAAGATATGATCACCGCCGACGAGATCCTGGCCAAGCTGCAATCCGCATTCATTATGACACCAGCGAAACAACCGCGCGGTTCTGCACCTGCGGCGTTGTGGGATGTCTGGGAGGATGCAGATCGCAGTATGCGCCGCGGGGCCTTAGGCATTATCAGCTCGGTTTCTTATCCGTTCTGTGGCGACTGTGACCGCACTCGACTCACCGCCGACGGGGCGATTCGTACCTGCCTGTTTAGCAACAGTGAAACGCAGTTGCGGGATCTGCTCCGCGGTGGCGCGAGCGACGAAGAACTAGCCACAATCTGGGCTGGCGCCATGTGGGAGAAACTACCTGGACACGATATTAACGACGAAGGCTTTTTACAGCCTGCCCGCACGATGTCTGCTATCGGTGGATAAGGCAGCACTACGACAATGACTACCTCTCCCGTATCGGTGGACCAGCATCTGGCTCGCGTCTGCGAGCTTGTGCAGCCACCTCACCCACAGCTTGTGCCGGTACAGGAAGCTCACGGATGTTATCTTGCAGATCCGGTACAGGCACGGCAGCCCATCCCGTCGCTTCATAATTCTGCAATGGATGGTTTTTTGCTCCACGAGGCAGATCTTTCCGGCCCCGCCCCATGGACGGTTCCGGTAGTCGGTGAAGTTGCCGCAGGTGGAAGCCCACAAGAGCTTGCCCCGCACCAGGCCCTGCGCATCATGACGGGGGCACCGATTTGTGGCGATACCGATTCATTACGGGTGGTTCCGTCGGAATTAACCAATGCCCAGCTGGGCCCGTCACAATTGCCTGAGCAGGTAACCATCCACGAGTTACCGGGCAAGCGCCATATCCGGCTGCGCGGTGAAGTAATCACCCCGGGCACAGAAATCGCAGCTGCACACACGCTTGTCGACGCCGGTACGCTCGCGTTTTTGCTGACGGCTGGAGTCACTGAAGTCTCTGTGTATCGCCGCCCCCGGGTTGCGGTGATCTCTTCTGGCGACGAGCTTATTTCCACCGCCAACCCTGCGAGCACACGTGCTGCATCCGCAACCATCGACGCCGCGGGTTCTAAGGCTCGTGGCAGCTCAGACGAGCAGGTACATTACCGGATCGTAGATTCCAACGGCCCCATGGTGGCGAATTTATTAGCTGAGCATGGTCCGGTGGATATTCAACGCTTCCATGTCGGCGATGGGGTCGAAAAACTTATTGCGCTTTTCGACGAACTCACTTCATCGGTGGCACCGCCACTGGATCTCATCGTTACCACCGGCGGGATTTCGCAGGGCGTATTTGATGTGGTCAAGGCCGCTGCCACACGATCTCCGAATGCGGATTTCTGGTTTGGCAATGCAGCGCAGAGGCCAGGTTCCCCACAAGGCGCTGGGCTCTGGAATGGGGTGGCCGTCGTAACACTACCGGGCAATCCAGTTGCTGCGTATGTGTCAGCCACCGTGTACGCACTCGCGGCCCTGTATATTTTGCAAGGACGCACGGGATCGTCGGCAGCCACTACTACTGCACACGGCGACGCTCAGAACGGCACTCAAAACGACGCACAGGCACACACACAGGCAAACACATGGTGGCCACACCGGGCAGCACAACTTGCAGCCCACCGCGCACTGCCCCGACCGCGTCCCGGAAAAACCCAGTTGGTCCCAGTACGGATCGAAGCTGCTGATTCCGGGGTGGTTGCGGTACCCACTACCGTCGGCAAGCCCGGCTCACATTTCGTCAGTGCACTGACAGAAATAGCTGGGCTAGCAATTATCCCGCAGGCAGAACACGCAGAGCAGAATGGTCCTACCGGCATGGTCACCGTGCTCGGTTGGTGTCGGTAATACTTCGAGAGGAAGCGAAAGCACATGAAACAACCCCCACATCTGGATAGCTCCGGAAATGCATATATGGTCGATGTGACAGAGAAAAAACCCACCGTGCGCTCTGCAACCGCAGTGGCTTCTGTCGTGTGTTCTACGGAAATCCTGCAGGCGCTGCGCGACGGGACCGTGCCCAAAGGCGATGTCTTCGCCGTCGCCCGCATCGGTGGTATTTCTGCTGCGAAGAAAGTACCCGAATTGCTGCCACTAGCGCACACGATCGGGGTCCATGGCTGCGAAGTTTCCCTCGATGTGCACGATGATCACCTCCGGATCGAAGCCACCGTACGCACTGCGGATCGCACCGGCGTGGAAATGGAAGCACTGACCGCCGTCAACGTTGCTGCGCTCAACGTCATTGACATGGTCAAGGGCGTGGACCGCAGCGCATATATCACCAATTGTGCGATCATCAAGAAATCCGGCGGTCGTTCTGGCGACTGGTCCCGCCCCGAGCCCCACTAAAACACCCAAAACACTACCCGGGAAAGCTATGAGCAAAGCAGCTGAGCAGAAAATTCTTGCCGACGATTCCCCCAATTTCGACGACCTCACAGTCGTCATTTTGGCCGGTGGCCGGTCGGAACGTATGGGTGGGATTGATAAATCCACGATTCGGCTCAATGGCACGCGGTTAATTGATCATCAACTCGCCGGTGTGCAATCACTGGGTATTGGGAAAAAATCTATCGTGATTGTTTCCACCAAGCACCTGGCAGCTGGAATTACCCACACCGCAGAAAAACCGGCGTACGGTGGTCCTTTAGCCGGAATTGCCGCGAGCTTGTCCGTTATCCCGGATTCTGCGAAGCGCGTGGCGATCTTTAGCGTCGATGCGCCAGACTCATGGCAGTTGCTGCCCGACCTCGCTTCGGCGCTAGAACGCAATGCGGAGCGAGATGCAGCGATCATTAAAGACGATGCTGGAATCGCGAATCCACTGTGCTCGGTGTGGCTGTCAGACAGCTTGCGTGCCAGCCTCGCCGAGATCGGCGACACGCACAACAAGCCCGCACGCGCTTTGGTACGCCACTCGGATTGGGTGGCCGTCGACGGTGCTGGGCTCGAGGTCGATTACGACAGCCTTGCGGAGTTGCAGGCTCGCGGTGCAGTCGAGCTGCCTTAGCCTTCATCCGTCTGACGTGCGAGCCAGGCGTCGATGCCACCGCGCAAATTTCCCAGGCCCGTAACGCCCGCCTTGTGCAGGTGAGCGATGGCCTGGGTTGAACGCTTGCCTGCCGCACAATAAATGACCACCGGATGCTGTGGGTTATGCGCACGCACAGTGGTGATGACGCGCGCGATGGCTTCCTCACCGGCAACCTCGGTGTCCCCCGCTACAGTCTTCTCCTCTGTACTAGCCTGCGCTTGAGCACGGTTAAAAGTTGACAGCGGAATATTCAGCGCCCCGGGAATCGCGAATTCTGCATATTCCTCTGGTTCCCGGACGTCGATAACCACGGCATCTTCGGGAATATCATCGACGCTCCAAACTCCATCGACGCTGCAGCTTTCGTCAATGTTGTGGGCCGTGGTAGTAACACGATCCCCTGGTTCTTCCGTGGTATCCGCGTTGATAGGACCAGAAGACAGCACGGTCTCTCGGGTCCGAGCGTTGGCTTGTACTGGGATATATTCCCATTCACCAGAGAGCGCATCGAAATAGCCCAATCGCCCCGATAGCGGAGTTCCAATACCGGTGAGCACTTTAATCGCCTCGAGAGCCATGGCTGAGCCCACCGTTCCAACCACCGGCCCCAGTACCCCGGCTTGTGCGCACGAAGGAACCGATCCAGCTGGTGGTGGTGTGGGAAAAACGTCTTCGTAAATCGGGCCATCTCCCAAGCCGAAGACCGAAATTTGTGCATCAAAGCCCAGAATCGAGGCCCAAATATGTGGAATTCCACTGCGCAACGCCGCCCACGAAATGAGATAACGCGCCCCCAAATTATCGGTGCCGTCAATGACCAGATCAGCACCCGCGAAAATATCCCGGGCATGTTCCCGATCCAGATCAGCGTTGATCACGGCAACCGCTATGTCCGGGTTAAGTGCTTTGATGGTCTCGCGCGCCGAGACCGCCTTCGGGGTGCCGATCGCACCGGTGGTATGAATGATCTGCCGGTGCAGATTAGACAGCGAGACTTCATCACCATCGATGATGGTCAGCGCACCGACCCCGGCAGCGGCTAAATACAGCAGTACCGGAGAACCAAGCCCACCAGCGCCGACCACCACGACGTGAGAACCAGCTAGTTTTTCCTGCGCTTGCCGTCCAAAACCGCGCAAGCTGAGTTGCCGTTGATAGCGCGCAACCCATCGTGGATCAAACTCCATATGCCCTCATCCCCTCCAGTTCAGCTCGGCTAGATATAAACTTGGTGTGTTGTGTTTAATCCAGGCCGACCCATTGGGCGGAGTCGTCGGCAAGAAATTGTTCTTTCCAAATCGGCACGGTGGCCTTGACACGATCAGCCAATTCAGCGCATGCGGCAAATGCTTCCTTGCGATGTGCACTTGCCACCACAACGGCGAAAGCCAGTTCCCCAATCCCGAGCTTGCCTGTGCGGTGCGCGGCCCACAGACGTACATCCGGAAACTCGGCGGCAATACCCGCCACAACGCGCGATAATTCTTCCGCCGCGGAAGGATGCGCGGAATACACCAGTTCAGCAACCGAGTGCCCATTATCGTGATTGCGGATGATGCCGTCGAAAGTGACAACAGCACCAGCTGTGGCATCCGGAACGAGCCGACTAGCTTCTTCGCGTAGCGGCTCTAATGGCTCGCCGGTAAGTACGGTTCCAACGATGCGCTCGTTAGCCTCACTTGTGACCACCGGGTTTTCATCAGCCATATGGGAACCGGGCGAATTAGGAATGGTGTTTGCCATGATTGGAGACTTGCCGTCCTTTCAGCAAATTGAGTGCATGGAGCAATATACCGTCCAGGACCTTCACCCCGTCACGTACTCCTCCAGGTGAACCGGGCATAGCCATCACGAACGTCTCTCCCACCGTGCCAGCAAGCGCGCGGGAAATAACAGCGGTCGGTGTTTTAGCCAGCCCTTCTGACCAGAAAGCATGCGCGATGCCAGGAATCTCTTTATCCAAGCGCGGCTGAATCGACTCAATCACCCGATCATCGGGGCTGATGCCCGTTCCACCAGAGGTTAAAACAACATCGGGCCTATCAGGGCTAGCGAAAATCTCTTCGATCACTCGGGAGATATCTTTATCCGCGATTACACGCGCATCTGGGGTATGAAAGCCTTTGTCACGCAAAAATTGTACTGCGATAGGACCAGACTCGTCGGTATAGACCCCGGCGGCTGCGCGAGTCGAGGACACCAACACCAGCCCTGTGCGTTGCGGCTGATCACTGCCCTGGGTGTGTTGGTGGTCATGGGAGGGTTGGGGATGCCCAGAATCCTGGGTGCCTGCAGAATCGGTATGCACCATGCTGGCCTTTCTGCTGCGGTGTCTTCGCTCATCCACCGCAGAATCTATATGGATTTTCTCCCCTAATCTTATTCGACAACCCGCATACCGCGATATTTTGTGCAAATCTCACACGCTTAGACGCTTTGTGTTAGTGATCGCGCTATCCGGTAAACAGCCCTGCCGCGCGCACCATCGTGTCCCAAAGTCCGAAAGCCAGACTGACACCGATGAAAACTCCCAAGATCAATGAGACCGCATTGTGCACGACGCTCGAATTGCCTTTTGCCTGCCCGCTTTGTTTCGCGGCACGCTCTGCATCATCGACTGCTTTACGATCGGCAGCTTCTTTTTCCTTGACGACGTTCACGTCAACGTGATGCTTCTCATCGACCGGCCGGATCAGGAAGTTAGCAATCACACCAACCGCCAGAAGACCACACATCAACAACAGGCTGGCGCGGTACAGGTTAGCACCGTCCAATCCGGCGTCGGCACGCGATTCCACCAGAGTGTTTACGATAAGCGGGCCAGCGATGCCAGCAGCTGCCCAGGCCGTGAGCAACCGACCGTGGATGGCACCAACGTTATATACCCCGAAGAGATCTTTGAGGTAGGCCGGAACCGTGGAAAACCCACCACCATAGAACGAAATAATCACCAACGTGCTGAGAACGAAGATCGCCAGCGAGGCCGAGGAGAAAGTAGCAACCACCAGGTACAACAGCAAACCTAGTCCGAGGTACAGGAAATAAGTGTTCTTCCTACCGATCCAGTCCGAGACCGTGGACCACACAAAACGGCCACCCATATTGGCCAGGGATAGCAAACCCACATATCCTGCGGCAGCGCCCGCGGTGATTTCCGGGAAATAATCCTGTGCCATCGGTGCAGCATTTTCCAGAATTCCGATACCCGCAGTGACGTTGACAAACAGCACTACCCACAGCAGCCAGAACTGCGGGGTACGGATGGCGGTATTCGCAGAGACGTTGCCCGTGGTTTTCAGCTTCTTCCCGGAGTTGTCTTCCGGTTTGAATCCCGCTGGTGTCCAATCTGGGTGCGGCAAGCGAATCGCGTAGGAACCTAGTGCAATAACCACGAGATACAAGATGGCCAAGGTCAGGAAAGTCCCGTAAAGACCATCGGCAAGATCGGCGGTTTCTGTGCCACCGCCAAAGAATTCCATCAAGGTATTCGACGCTGGGCTCGCAATGAGAGCGCCACCACCGAAGCCCATGATCGCCATTCCGGTAGCAAGGCCGGGCTTATCGGGAAACCACTTCATCAACGTGGAAACTGGAGAGATATACCCGATGCCCAGGCCAATACCGCCAATGACGCCATAGCCCACGTAAACCAGCCATAATTGCCCAATGGCCAGGCCAAACGTGGCGACGAAAAAGCCAACGACCCAGAACAGCCCTGCGGTAGCCATGGACGTTCTCGGGCCAACCTTTTCTACCCAATTTCCGGCAACGGCAGAAGAAAGCCCCAGCATGCCGATCGCAAGGGAGAAGATCCAGCCCACGGCCACTTCGCGGACTGCGAAAAATTCCATCAGCGGGGCTTTAAATACCGAAAAGGCATAAACCTGGCCGATAGATAGGTGAATTGCCAGGGCAGCTGGTGGGATTAACCAGCGATTAAATTCTTTTGGCGCAATGATCCTAGTCCGCGAAAAGAATGAGGTGGCCGTTGCCATGATCGTCTCCCCATAATTTTTGTGTGTTATCTCACTATATCTAGTGTGTTAAAAATAATAGATCACGGCGATTCAGGTCTCAGAAAACAGGCCACCCTTGCAACAACCGGGGCCTTTAAAATCAGCTAAAACGGGTACGCCCACACCCGCTGGCGCGCATTAATCGTGGCACCCGCGGGAACCCGCACCAGTGCATCGGCGGCCACCGCCTGCTGCAACAAATGCGAACCAGGGCCGGACACAATACGCGCCCGAACGTGCCCGCCGGAATACTCAAGCCGGGCACGCAAGAACTGATCCTTATCAGCCAACCCGGTCAACGGTTCCGTGGCAATGACCTCGATTGGGTCCGGAGCCACCCCCACGGCAGGAGCGACAAACAACCGAAAACTCACGAGCGAAGAAACCGGATTGCCCGGCAAACACACGCACGGCACTCCAGCGAATGATCCATAGCCTTGCGGCCCACCAGGTTGTTGCGAAACCGCACCAAACCAAGCGTCGCTGCCGTCGGCAAGCAGCTGGCGCACGACCTCGTATTTACCTTTACTAATCCCGCCGGAGGTAACAACGAGGTCAGGATGATATTCCTCGATTGCCCGCTGCAAGCTGGTGGCAAGCTTGTCGACGTCGTCATCAATGTGCACCCGGCCAACCGGTTCCAGACCGTAGCGCCGCGCTTGTGCTGCCAACATGGGGAAATTTGCATCCGGAATGATTGCAGATCCAGCTTCAGTATCCAGCTCGCCGATCTCTGCGACTTCTGCCCCACCGGTCGCGATCAGAACCCGCGCGCGTGCGCGCACTTGCACAGTCGGCACTCCCTGAAACGCTAGAGCGGCGATCGCCGTGGGCGTCAACACTTCGCCAGCCTCAACGATAATGTCCCCAGCGCTGCTATCAATGCCCTGCTGGCGAACGAACTGACCGGCCTGCGCTGCAACAATTTCCCGGCGCGCGGACGCGGGTTCGCCGCTGTCGGTTGTTGTGGCAGCCCTATTGCCAGTTGCCTCGGCAGGTTCTCTCACCACCGTGCCTGGAAACTCCGGTGGTAAAGCGTCTTCGACGCGCACGATCGCAGCAGTGCCCTCGGGCACTTTCGCGCCGGTCATGATGGGCACGATCATCTCACCGGTATTCTCCGGATCTATGCCTTGTGGGTACACCGCGGCCGGATCGGTACCGGCGGGGATATCATTACCAACAGAGAAAACACCGGGCAACCGCTCAAGCGCGGCGTGACTAAGTGCGTATCCGTCGACTTGCGAGTTGGAAAACCGCGGCGAATCATACGGTGCTGGTACGGACGTGGCGAGGGCACGGCCTAAGGCATCGACGACGGCAATTTCTTCGATAGACGGCCAGTTTCCACATTGTGCGATTAATTCGGTGATCGCAGCCAAGTGCTCTTCCGGTGTCGGTTTTGTGTTTCCTGGCGTTGCTGATGCTGTCTGCCCGCGGTTATTCATGGCTCCATTTAAGCACTTTCGTCTCGCTGTGGCCGCGGTAGTCCGAAAAATTTGCCGCGATAGACACCTATCCTGAGAAATTGCATTTCCGCTATCCGACCAGGCAGAATGGTATGCATCATGCTGAGCATTCACTATTTTTCCGCAGCCCGCGCTGCAGCGGGAACTGCCCGCGAAGATATTACGGAAACTGAGTTCACAACTTTGGGCGAACTCCTGGAATCCCGCGCACAACAACACAGTGGAACCACAGATTCTGGCATGGGACTGGCAGATATCTTCCCGCGTTGTAGTTTTCTTCTCGACGGTGCCTCCGCTACTCCCTCGGCTTCTTTGGCAGGCGTCCAACGCGTTGACGTATTACCACCATTCGCGGGTGGTTAGAAAAACTGCCTGCTTGAATTCCGGTTATTGCTGGCTACAGCTCACGCATATTACTGACCTGGCACGCACGACGAAGTAGGTTTTTCACCATGGCCCAACGGCTCACATCCCGCACTCCTATTACTCGGGTATACCGGGATACCACCGCAGCACGTGCCGAGTCCACAGTTGCACCTCACACCGATGAGGTCTCAACATCCGAACGCGTAGACACCCTCGCGGTGGAAGAACCTCTACAGATCCGCATCGATGGCAGAGATTTTGTGACCACCATGCGCACCCCGGGCAATGATTTTGAATTAGTGCACGGGCTCTTGCATGCAGAAGGTATCATCAGCCGCGCATCTGACGTCGCAACCATGCGGTACTGCGGTGGCGCAGTTGGATCCGATGGTTATAACACGTATAACACCATCGACGTCGAGCTCCGTGCGACGATCACGTCCTCGTCGCTACCGGTGCGCTCGGTGGCAACTACCTCAGCCTGTGGCATCTGCGGAACCACTTCTATCGACGACGTCGCCAAGCGCAGCTCGTATCCCATTTCCCCGGTGCGTCCTACGCCAGAATTCATCTTGTCTCTGCCGGGGTTATTACACAACAATCAAAATGCTTTCCGCCGGACCGGCGGTATCCATGCAGCTGGCGCGGTAACCCACGACGGAAATCTGGTCGTTATACGAGAGGATGTTGGCCGACACAATGCTGCGGACAAAGTCATCGGTGCGATGGTGATGGACGACCAATTACCCGCGGAACACATGTATTTGGTCATGACGTCACGCGCTAGCTTCGAGCTTGTGCAAAAAGCCGTGTTGGCTGGATTCTCTGGCTTGGTTGCCGTGTCGGCTGCCACATCACTAGCGGTCGAACTTGCACGTCAAACGGGATTTTTTCTTAGCGGATTCACCCGTGAAAATCGTTTTAATTTGTATAATGGAAGCTTGGAAGGTATTGACTAGGAACACTTAAAAGGAGAGATTCCATGCTTCCTCGGAACCGCGCAACCACCATTCGTCGCATCGCCACCGGTGCGCTCGCAGCCAGCGCCCTCACACTGGCTGGTTGCCAGTCCGACGGTGGCTCCACCGACAGCTCCGCAGCAGAAACCACTGGCGAATCTGCTGCCGCACAGGACGTTACCCTGTTCGCCGCTGCTTCCACCCGTGTGATTGGTGATGAACTAGTAGAGGAAGCTAAGAAACTGGACCCACCAGTTAATTTGACCATCAACAATGCCGGTTCCACCGACTTGGTCAACCAGATCAAGGAGGGTGCACCAGCAGATGTTTTGCTGACCGCCGACACCAAGTCGATGGACAAGGCCAAAGAAAACGGCGACGTAGAAGAATCCGACATGGTCGCAGCGAACACTCTGGTCATGGTGGTTCCAGCTGATAACCCAGCAAACATCAACAGCGTCGAAGATCTCACTGAAGATACCACCCTGGTTCTGTGTGATCCCTCGGTCCCATGTGGCAACCTGACTGAGCAGCTGGCCGAAGAAAACAACCTCGACCTGCACCCATCCTCACTGGAGCACTCCGTGACCGACACCCTGGGTAAAGTCACCTCCGGTCAGGCTGATGCGGCATGGGTATACAAGACCGACGCTGTTGCTGCCGGTGACGAAATCGAAGTCATTGAAATCCCGAACGCTGAGGATTTTGTGAATGATTACCCAGCTGCCGTGCTGAAGAACGCTGCCAATGCTGAGGCTGCACAGGCCGTTCTCGAGTTACTGCGCAGTGAAGCAATGCGCTCGGTATGGGAAGACGCTGGATTCTTGCCAGCAGCCTCCAAGTAAATAACGGCCCCAATTAAATAACGGCTGAAAGCACCGCACCATGGCACACACTCATTCTGCCGATTGGACCCCGCACCCAGTTCGACCGAAAAACCCAATTGCCCTGGTGTTTCTTGCGGCAATTGCCGTGGTGACGGTGCTGGGCCCACTATCGGCCCTGATTTTCCGCGTACCGTGGGATCGATTCGTTGAAATCACCACGGAAGCTTCTACCCTGGAAGCATTAAAGTTATCGCTCTACGCTGCTGTTTTATCCACTACCATTACGTTAGCGCTCGGAATCCCGCTGTCGTTGTGGTTGTTGCAGAACAGCAAAAGCGGTTGGTTTATTCGGTTATTAGTCGTCTTACCACTAGCTATGCCACCGGTAGTCGCAGGCCTAGCGCTCACAGCTGCGATCGGTCGGCGCTCCTATACTTCCGGGATCTTGGATGCGCTCGGTATCGATATCGCTTTTACCTTTAGCGGCGTAGTGGCATCACACGTGTTTATTACCTTGCCATTTATCATCGTCTCGGCCGATTCTGCGTTGCGCCAGATTAACCAAGAAATCATTGATTCCGCACTCAGCATCGGTATGAGCTACCCGCGGGTGATCTGGCGAGTAATCTTGCCGACGATTCTGCCCGCTATCGTTACGGGTGCAGGCTTAGGACTAGCTCGTTCACTAGGAGAATTCGGCGCCACGCTTACCTTTGCGGGTTCGTTGCCAGGCGAAACTCGTACTCTCCCATTGGCGATCTACCTCAACCGCGAAGTCGACGCAGATATCGCTTATGTACAAGCGGCGTTGTTGATCTTCATCGCCATCGTTGTGCTGTGTCTTTCCGGGTTGCCAACAGTATTAAAAAAGCGTCACAAGCACCGCGTAAGCCGAAATATTGGTCTCAACCGGCAACGCCTTAGTGTGCTCACGGCCGCGACCACGACGCCGGTGGGAATCAAGGTCAACGGTTGCGACGTTCAAGCAGGACAGACCACTGCCGTGGTTGGTTCCAATGGCGCTGGTAAGACCACGCTCATGAAAGCAATCGCTGGCCGCCTCGGCGGAGCTGATGTGGAATTCGTGGACGATAACGGAAACGAATACCGCAAGCAGCCAAAAGTCATTATTTTGACCCAAAATCCCGCATTGCCTCCTGCTTCTACCGTGTTGCAGGCGGTCACCATGGCGACCCGGGATACAGACCGAGCAAAGGAATTATTAGCTGCTGCTGGTCTTAGTGAACTGCAAGCTGTGCCTGTACCAGCGTTATCCGGAGGGCAATCACGCCAGGTTGCCATCGTCCGGGCTATTGCCGCCAGCCCCGAGGTCTTGATCCTCGATGAGCCATTCGCGGGCCTCGATAGCTCGATTGCCGCCCAATGGAAGGCATATTTCCGCACCACTTCCCAGCAACGCACCACACTGCTGGTCACGCATAACGGGCATGATATTTCCTCACTATCCGATTACGTCATGTCCATTGCCTCCGGAAAAATCGTTGCCTATGACAAAACGACAGAACTCACCGCTGCCCCAAGTACAAAATTTTTGGCAACGACCTTGGGACTCAACGCGGTGGCAGCACACATTATGCCTGGCCTGGACACAGACAATGCTGGGAATACATCAACGCAGATTAACTGTGGTGAGTTCTCACTCAAAGTAGCCACCGAGGGCCTTGCCTTGGGGGGCGACGGTGCTTCAGCAAGAACGGCGCACGGCACTGAGGTACTAGCGACATGGCTTCCTTCCGATGCTTGGTTATCGCAACACGAACCGGCCAGCAACTCGGGTACCCAGGACAATTCTTGGACCGGACGGATTACTGATCTTTCCGTTCCCCACCCCACGGTCTGCGACGTCACGGTGGATACACACGGTGAGCAGGTTGATATCACCATCTCACCACAAGATGCCCACGAACTCGGGCTAGAACTCGACGAACAAATTACCTGGGGCATCGACCCAGCGAAGATCTTTGTAACAGCATTGGCTGCCGAAGACAGGACAGTGATGCAGAACCAACCAAACAGCAACTAGGAGGACACAAATAAGGTGCTAGCCGAATGCGGCTAGCACCTTCAGCGTCTCAAACAACCGCTAGGCGTGAGTAACGCTCGTTTCTACTGGACCAGCAACCCCCAACTCGACGACCTTCAATCCCTGCTCGCGGGCGTCGGCAAGCAGGCCTTCCGCAATATCTTCGGTGTGCAGCACCATGATTGTCGGGCCCGCGCCGGAGAGGTACGCAGCATAACCACGGTTCCGCAAGCGGTTGACCCATTCCGCTGTCACTGGCAGCACGTCAGCGCGGTACGGTTGGTGCAAACGATCTCGGGTGCCTTCCCACAGCAAATCTGGGTGATGCTGGATAGCTACCGTCATCACAGCCACGCGGGACACGTTGAATGCGGCGTCACCGTGCGTAACGTGGCTGGGGAGCACCCGGCGAACTGCAGGGGTTGAGGCATGAAAATCGGGTACGATGGCCGTCGCTCGGATGGTCTCGTGCACCCCAATACTCACAGCCTTGTATTCCGGGGCTGAGCGACCATCAACCGGAACCGTCATCCAGGACACCGTCGCTCCGCCAAGAACCGAGGCCGCAGCATTATCCGGGTGGCCTTCAAACGCGGAAGACAACTGCACCACCTGGTTATCCGACAATGGATACCCAGCCAACGCATTCGCGGCAGCCACACCGGCAACCGCTGACGACGCCGAGGAGCCCAGTCCGCGCGACTGTGGAATGGCATTAGTGCAGGTAACTCGCAGCCCCGGTGCAGTCGCATCAGCCGCGTTCAGCCCGGAGCGCAGAGCCTTGACCACCAAATGTGAACCATCCCGCGGCAGATCGTCTTCACCCTCACCATAAATTTCGATCTCTAGGCCAGAGGAAGTGACCTCAACCTCGATGACATCGTAAATGCCCAATGCCAGGCCCAGTGTGTCATAACCCGGCCCTAGGTTAGCCGACGATGCGGGCACTCTGACCGTCGCCTTCGTGCCAATTTCTAGTTCGGTGCTCATGAACTACGTTGCTCCCCTAATTCCTTATACGTCCAAACGGATCACAGAATGCACTTGCTTAACGTCCGACGATTTCTTCAGTGCTTCGACGGTGTCATGCAGCAAGGATTCCTTCGCACTGTGGGTAACCACGATGAGGCGAGCAACGCCATTGTCATTTTCTTCCTGACGCACAGTACGCAAAGAAATACCCTGCTGTGCGAATGTCGCAGAAAGATCGGACAAAACACCGGCGCGATCTACTACTTCCATGTCAATGTGATAACGGGTGCGTACTTCGCCGAAGTCGGCGATGGGCAGGTTGGCGTAGGTGTTGTCACCTGGTGCGCGGCCGCCATGCACCTTGTTGCGGGAAGCTCCCACCAAGTCCCCCAGCACTGCCGACGCGGTTGGGTCACCGCCCGCACCGTTGCCGTAGAACATCAGTGAACCAGCGGCCTCGGCTTCCACGAAGATAGCGTTGTAGGACTCGTTGACAGAAGCCAACGGGTGATCCTTAGCCACCAAAGTTGGGTGGACGCGCGCATTGACTGCATCATTGCCCTGATCGTCGGTGATCTTTTCGCAGATTCCCAACAACTTGATGACGTATCCCGCCTTGTCTGCGGCAGCGATATCGGCTGCGGTGATGTCGCGGATGCCTTCGCAGTGCACATCGTTAAAGTTAACGCGAGTATAGAACCCGAGCGATGCCATAATTGCAGCCTTGGAGGCCGCATCGTGGCCATCGACATCGGCAGTAGGGTCTGCTTCCGCATACCCTAAGTCAGTAGCAATCTGCAGGGCCTCATCGTAGCCCATGCCCTCAGTGATCATTTTGTCCAAGATGAAGTTCGTCGTACCGTTGACGATTCCAGAGATACGACGGATCTGATCACCTGCCAATGAACGACGCAACATGCCGACAACTGGGATCGCAGCAGCCACGGCGGCCTCAAAGTACAGATCGACTCCAGAATCTTCTGCAGCTTGCGCAAGTTCATCAGCGTGCGCGGCAACGAGAGCTTTATTCGCGGTCACCACCGATTTACCAGCACGCAACGCAGCAAGCACCAGCTCACGCGGATAATCAATACCGCCAATGAGCTCGACGACGACATCGACATCATCACGCTCAATCAGCGCGTGCGCATCACCGGTGATCATCTCTGGATCTACACCACGGCGTGGCTTCGAGGTGTCATCAACTGCCACGCCGCGCAATTCCAATGGGCCACCGACGCGTTGCCGGAAGTGCTCGGAATTTTCCGCCAGCAAGCGAATGACCTCGGTACCGACGGTACCCATTCCTAATACCGCAATTCCGACCGGCTTGCCAGCATTGTTGTCGGTATTGGCAGGTGAATTAGCGACCATGTTGTTTCGCATTCCTTCGTAGATCGTCGTTGGTCTTCACAGTTTTCTGCCGACAATCGTACCGTCTTTAGCGGCAGATTTAGCTTGCTTGGCGAAATTTATTCAGCCACGGTGGATCGGCAGCCTAATCCCGCAATCCACGGAGAGCATGGCTTAATGTACATCCGGTTCCACATCGAGGCTCAACAAGTCTTCGATGGTTTCCCGTCGCAGCATCAGCTCGGCACGCCCGTCCCGGACTGAGACCACCGCAGGACGGGTAAAGGCGTTATACCGCGAAGACATTGGGTAACAATAAGCCCCGGTTACTGCCAGCCCCAACAAATCACCGGTGCGCACATCCGCTGGGCAAGCAAAATCTGGGATCAAAATATCGCCGGACTCGCAGTGTGCCCCCACCAAACGGGTGGATTTCTGGTGCCCATCCGTAAACCGCGAGACCACGCGCGCGTCGTAATCAGCACCGTACAACGCTGGGCGAATATTATCCGACATTCCCCCGTCGACCGCGAGATACCTGCGGTAGCGGTCGTCATCGATTTGCACGTTTTTATCCGCACCGACCTCATAGATCGTCACAGCAGCAGGACCAACAAGCGCACGACCAGGTTCTACGACGACTTGTGGCGGATCGATCCCGAGAAATGCCGCTTTATTATTCACCGCCGCGATCAGGTCTGCGGCAATGCCCGCGATATCCAACTCGGAGTCGTCGGCAAGATAGGGCACACCATAGCCGCCACCGAGATCCAAAATCGGCAGCTGCACGCCCAACTCTTGATGCACCCGCGCGAACAATTCCAATAGGCGGTCGGCGGCGAGTGTGAAACCATCGGCATCAAAAACCTGGGAGCCTACATGACAATGGATGCCATCCAAGTCCAAATTACTCGCTTGCTGCGCATCGACGACGGCCTGCCACGCATCACCGGCAGCGAGGGAAAAGCCGAATTTTTGATCTTCATGGCTGGTCGCGATGAATTCATGGGTATGCGCATCCACGCCCGGGGTTACGCGCACGAAGACAGACTGGTGCTGATTCATTTCTGCAGCAATCTCATTGAGCTCCACAAGCTCGCCGGGAGCGTCCAAGACCACGTGACCGACTCGTGCGGCAACACAGTGGTGCAAGAACTCCCGGTTTTTGGTGTTACCGTGCACCGTGATGCGTTCGGCTGGAAATCCCGCGCGCAATGCAATGAGAAGCTCGTTGAGTGAAGCTACATCGAGAGACAAGCCCTCATCCTTGACCCACCGAACGATGCGTGTCGACAGCATCGCTTTGGAGGCATAATGCACGTTTTCAGCCCCGTGAAAAGCCTGCGCCATATCGCGGCACCGCGAGCGAAAATCGTCTTCATCGAAAACCATGACGGGAGTGCCATGTTCCGCGACGATGTCTGGCAAGGCCACGCCTGCAATAGTCACCGTACCGTCGTTGTTGCGACGCGCATTCCGTGGCCAGACATGGCTAGGCAATTCATTGAAATCAGAAAGGTGCATGCTCATACAACTACATCCGTTCTGGTGCGTTGACACCTACCATGGTCAAGCCGTTGTGTAATACCTGTCGCGTCGCACGCGCTAATGCTAAACGCGCACTGTGGATAGCTTGCGCCTGCTCGCCTGCTTTCGGCAGAATCTGGCATTGATCATAAAAACGATGGAAGGTTGCCGCTAGGTCCTCAACGTAGCGGGCAATGCGGTGTGGTTCGCGTAGTTGTGCGGCGGTTGCCACCACCTCTGGGAACTCACCCAAGGTGCGGATGAGGTCGCCTTCTTTATCATGGACCAACAAGCCCAGATCTGGAGATTCCGCATCCACTCCGAGCTCTGCGGCTTTCCGCTCAATCGAACACAGCCGGGCGTGGCCATATTGCACGTAGTACACGGGATTATCAGCTGACTGCGCAGTCCACAGCTCCAGGTCAATATCCACCGAAGTATCCACATTAGAGCGAACCAACGCATAACGCGCGCCATCGATGCCGATGGCTTCGACCAAATCTTCCAAGGTGATGACGGTTCCGGCGCGTTTAGACATCCGTACCGGTTTGCCATCGCGAAGCAGGTTCACCATCTGACCGATCAGCACTTCCACGTTATCCGGCTCATATCCCAGGGCTTGAGCAGCTGCGCGCAAACGTCCAATATAGCCATGGTGGTCGGCGCCCAACATATAAATTGCCAGGTTATGGCCGCGGTCGAACTTATCGGCAACATATGCGATATCACCAGCGATGTATGCGTGATCGCCATCAGATTTGATCACCACACGGTCTTTGTCATCACCGAATTTCTCTGACCGCAGCCACCACGCGCCGTCGGCTTCGTACAGATTGTCGTTCTCCTTCAGGGTGGCAATTGCCTTGTCTACCGCACCGGATTCATACAGAGAATTTTCGTGAAAATACACGTCGTACTCCACGCCAAATTCTCGCAACGAAGCTTTGATCTGCTCGAACATCATGTCCACGCCGAGTGCCCGGAAGTTTTCTTGCACTTCAGCTGGCTCACCGTCGAGCGCAGCTGGGTTTTTCTCAAGCACCGCGCTGGCGATTTCGTGGATATAGTCCCCACCGTAGCCGTCTTCTGGGGTCGGCTCGCCTTTGGCATTCGCTACCAGCGACCGCGAGAAACGGTCAATCTGTCCACCATGATCGTTGAAATAATACTCCCGGGTAACGTCTGCCCCGCTGGCCTCCAACACACGACCTAAGGAATCGCCGACGGCAGCCCAACGTGTACCACCTAGATGGATAGGCCCTGTAGGGTTTGCCGAAACAAATTCGAGGTTGATACGCTGTCCAGCACACAGATCCGAATTTCCAAAAGTGTCTTTTTCGCGCAGAATCTTGGCGACGATCTCACCTTGCGCATCGGCAGCTAGGCGAATATTCAGAAATCCGGGCCCCGCGATCTCAGCGTGGTCAATCGCCGCATTTTCTGCTAATGCCTCCGCCAACCAGCTAGCGAATTCCCGCGGGTTAGCTCCAGCCTTTTTCGCCACCTGCAAAGCGACATTGCTGGCGTAATCACCATGCTCCGGGTTGCGTGGCCGCTCCACTGTTACCACCTCAGGCAACACAGACGAGTCCAAGTCACGCTCTGTCATTACGGCGGTAGCGGTGTCTTTAATTAATTGGGAAAGATCAGCTGGAGTCATAGCTCCTTAGTGTAATAGACAAGCAACCTGGCTAAAGAAACCAGGCAATTTGAACATTTTTCGACAGACACAGAACGATCGTGAGGTGCCCGGCGTTTCCCGGCACCCCGCACAACTTAAACCGCTAGCATCGCATGAAGTAACTATTTTCACTTTCGTCACTTCTTGGAAGGACTTGCCAGTGCGCTCGATACCATTTTTTCAACGGAGCCGTACCACTATCGCCAGCGTTGCTTGCCTGGGCGCTTCCGTTGCGTTGTTCCAACCGTTAACAGCACACGCCGGCATCGCACAACACCCCGCACGCAATGCGGAAATTACCTGGGAAGACTGCCCCGCGCAGGTTACCGACGACAACGCAGAATGCGGCCGCATCGACGTTCCCACCTACCACGACAACCCAGAAGCTGGCACCATCTCCGTCGGCTTTGTCCGGCAGAAAGCTTCTGGAAGCTCGCGCGGTGCATTATTCGGCAACCCGGGCGGACCTGGCGGAGACGGTTATTCTTACTTCGCCGGTGACATGTTCGAATGGCCGGAAGGCATCACCCAAGAATGGGACCGTATCGTCGTCCAGCCACGCGGCCTACCGGGTTCTACGCCAGTGCGCTGCGATGAACCCCGAGATGTCATTGCCAATAATCCCATCACCCACCCTGGCGGATTCTGGAAAGATACCTGCGAGAATTCCACACCGGGATACACCGATTCCTTGACCACGCAGAACACCGCGCATGATTGGGAGTGGGTACGCCAGGCTCTAGGATACGACGAAATCTCGATTCTAGGCCTGTCCTACGGCACCTACTTGGGGTCTGCATACGCAAGCGCGTACCCACAACATACAGATCGGTTAATCCTCGATTCCGCCATGAACCCCTATGCTTCGTGGGGTGGTGTACTCACGCAACAAAAACGGGGATACGACAACGCCTACGCAGATTTTTTCACCTATGTGGCTGACCGCAATGACACTTATGGCCTCGGCACCACTCCGCTAGCCGCCTATAATTCATGGTCGCACAAGGTTTTGGAGGAATCCGGAGTAAACCCCACCAATCTGCCCCCAGCTGCCCGAATTGGTGATCTACCAGCAGGATTGGAATGGTCCGGCGCAATCGGCACAGAAATTATCAATGCCACGAGTCAGGGTTCTGCCCAGCTGGAACATTTAACGCGTTCCGCACTCGCTCCTGGCGCCAGCCTCGATCAATCCTTGACCGCTATCGTCACCCACCAGTTGGTTCCGCAACCACGGCAATGGGACAAGCTCGCGAAACATATCAATGGCAGCGAGGATATGTTTGCTGAACTGGAACAGCCTACCGAACTCAGTGATGCAGAAATTGAGAAGATCCAACAAGCGCAAGTTGCCACGATTGCGACACAGCAGTTATTAGTCTGCAATGAAAACACGACGCCAACGAACCCTGCGTTGCTGCCGGAATACCTGTGGGCAAACTTTGTCGTCAGTGATATTCCTACTGCCAATTCCTACAGCTTGGCGGCTGGCCACACCTGCAACGGTGCGGCACCGATTACCGGAGTGGCTCACTTGGATGGTGCCGAACTTGACGTGCAACCGCTTCAGGTCAGTGCCACTGGAGACCCACAAACTGTCTATGCTGACCATGAAGCTCTTGCCGACGTCATGAACGCGCACGTTCTCACCGTTCATGGCCCAGGCCACGGTCACGTGGGCAACGGCAACAAAGTCGTCGACGATATCGTCGTAGACTACCTTCGGACCGGCAAGACCCCACAGCAGTCCGATGCACCGGGCTACTTCGAGCAATAACCAGCCCTATTTTTCACAGAACCACCCGCGACCTGCTAATTATTGCCAATGTGCGATGAGGTGTTAGTATTTAGGTCGCGGTAAATTCCGCCGGATTGCCCCCGTAGCTCAGCGGATTAGAGCGTCGGTTTCCGGTACCGAAGGTCGAAGGTTCGAACCCTTTCGGGGGCACGCTGTGTTGTCTCGAGACATCGTTGTTGTTTTCTACGATGTTCTCGAGACTTTCGTCGTTTAGCTCATTTTCTATCGCACATAAGCCTGTTAATTATCCTGCCCGGGAGCAGACGGTGCAGACGGTGGACAACCATCGGCTGCTTCATATCCAGGGATATTGTCCACCGCGAGCACGGCATTCATAAACCGTTGAATGCTTGGTTTATCGTCCTCATGTAAGTGATCGAAAATCAACCTGCGCACAGACTCCACGTGATCAGGCACTGCTTTTTGCAGCCGCTGCATACCGTCATCGGTGAGCACCACGCTGACGCCGCGGCCGTCACCGCTGAAGCGTTCTTTACGTAGCAACCCCCGCTTTTCCATACGCGTGATCTGGTGCGAAGTTCTGGACCGGTCCCACACCAATTCATCGCATAACGCACACAAGCGCAGGCAGTGATTGGGCGCTTCCGAAAGAACGACAAGCACCCCGTATTCCGCAGTCGACAATCCACTAGCATTCAGCAGTGTCTCATCTAAAACGCGATTGATCTTACGGTTTGCCTGCAAGATGCTACGCCACAGGTCTTGTTCATGATCATCAAGCCAACGTACTGGTTCCGCCATGCACATATACTAACGAATTTTGTTGACAAGTCAGATTTCACCGAACCAGCCGTTAACCAGATGCCTATGCACCTGGCTACTCAGCTAGCTAATTGGAAGTCAATTCACGCATCGAATACCGCCGCGCGCCCACCACCCGGGAATAGCGCTCCGGCATACATGTCAAGACAAACACCTGCGTCTGCCGACCAATTTCGCTAAACAATGTCGCCATGAGCTTCAACCTGTGTGCATCAGTAGAACCCAGAGCATCATCAACCATGACGGGCACAGGAATAGCCGGAAGCGTGTCAGTGTCCGAAAGCGTATCTGTAGCCAGGAGTTTATTGGTGTCTGCACTGCTCTGGTGTCCACGGGCAGTAAGTGCGGCAACAGCAAACCGAATCAGCAGAGCCAATTGCTCCTGGGCTCCACCGGATAAGTGCTCAGTTTCTAACGCAGCGCCGCCGATCGTGCGTTTCGAAATTGCAAGGCTTTCGTCGAGCTCAAAGCTGACAGACTGACCAAAAACTACCTGCGCAAAACGTTCCAGTTCGCGGGCAAACGGTTTCATGTACCGCAGGCGCGCTGCTTCTCGATGCTGCAGCAACGTCTCGCGCAGGCGCGCTGCCGCTTGGGCTCGGCGATCAACAACCGCGTAATCAGCTCGATGGTTTTCTAGGTGCGCCTGTGCTTTCTGCAAGCGCTCAGCAGCACCAGTAGCAGCTTCAATATGCGAGCTTAATGCGAGTTTCCGGTTTTCCGCTTCCCGCACTGTATTCTGCAACTGGTTAAGATGAGCCTGCGCACCTTCCCAATTGCGTACTGCCATAGGCAGATCCACTTCATCAACAGCGGCTTGGGCAATGTCCCGCTCAGCGATTGCTTGTTCCCACTTCCGAGTCGCTAGCTCAACGTTTTCACGTAGTTTCTCCATCGCCGCAGCATCTGCACGGTCCGCTACTTTCACCTCGGCCTCATGCACACGTTCTTCCGCCAGGCTACGCCGTTCCCGTACACGCAGTGCTGCGGATTCAGCGGGCCGACCGTCATAAGCAGCGAGCTTACCGGCAGATACTTCCAGGCGTTGCCGAGCTTGTTCTTCAGCTGCCTCAGCAGCAGACAGTTCTGCTGCAATCTCATCAGCATCCCCAATGTCGCTACCGCCTTCGTGCTGGGGTAGATCAGACAACTCCTGTTTCACGCTTTCGATATCTTTGTCACCGACAACACCGGCACGTCGATTGCGCAACGCCGTGATTTTCTCATCGACGTTGTTGCATTTCATATATACCTGCTCGGCGTGTGCTATATCCGAACAGTGCAAAACAGCAAGTTCTTCTTCCAGGCGTTGCCGTGCTTGTTCTAACGCAGACACTGGGGAATCATCACCTGTACGCTCCTGCTGTGCACTGCGATAAACCGCAATAATATCACCGAAACGCAGTGCAGTGCCGTCGGCAAGCGTGATGGCTTCGTCTACTTCCTCGGCGTGCGAGTCCTGACCAAGACAAATCTCACGGCTTCCGGTGCCATCATTGACTACCACCGTCTGCGGAGATTCCGCTCGTAATTCCAAGCGAGCCGAGTGCGCAACGGCAAGTTTTTGTTCCACGACCACGTCATCGTGGAGTTCTCGCAGATGATGCCAGGCATCCTTGTCAATATAGGACGGCAACGCCGCAATCTGTTCACGGACTGCCCCGATTTCAGCATCGATTGCGGTCACTTTGTTGACCAGCTCACGTAATTCGTGGGCACGCTGCGCATTGTGCAGCTCCCGCGCCGCCTCCCGGGCTATTTTCTGCCGCTCACGTTGTTTCCGGTAATCCGCATCAGCACGTCGCTGGGCTGCTCGTAGTTCTGCAATTAATTCTGCTTCCCGCTGTGCTGCGTCCTCTGCTTCCCCCAGTTGTCTTGTCAGCTCATCCCGGCGCGCTAGTTCTTGTTTGAGTTCGTCGACAAGTCCACTGCGCTCTTCGAGCAATTTAGTTTCCAGGTTTTTCTGCGTCGCAGCTCTACCGACTGCCTCGGCGGCATCATCGAATCGTTGATATACCGTCTGCGCGTTCTTCTTCGTGGTTTCCGCGGCGGCTAATTCTTTTTCGGCTTCCGGAATCTCATCGGCAGCCTGTTTTTCTCGTTCACTCAGCTCTTCGTATTCGGTAACATATTCGGAGACCTTTTCGAGCTGGGCTTTCGCCTCATCTTGTTGTTCCTGAGAGTCCGCAAGTCGTTCTTCCGCGGTTTTCAGTTCCTTGGCTGGCTTGCCAGTTTTGTCGGTGTAATACCGGGCGTATTCCGCGTTTACGGCCGCAAGTAGCCGTGATTCTTCCTGTGCGTCTTCCACACCGGAACTGGTACCCGACACAGAATCGAGGTTCCTTGCATCCGCAGCCGAATCGTCTGCGTCGTTCACAACACCGGAATGCAAGGATTTTTCGACACTAGGAATTCCGGCTACAGCAAGAGAATGAGTCAGTTTTCCTTGCCGCACAAAAAGTGTATCTAATAATTTAGTATCGAGATATTCGTTGATGAGTGTTTGAAGTTTGTTCTCAGCCTCATCATTATACAAAGTTAATTTTTTCTCATCTAAATACTGGAGCACACATTTACCAGACTTTTTCTTATCGTTAAATTCCTTATATAATTCAAAGTGGTTTGACCCAATTGTGAGACCTAACCGGATTTCCGGCCAACCTACTCGATCATAAGGCACCAGGGACCTAATCTCCTGTGCAATACTTGTATATTTGTAGTTCAAACATGCATGTAAAGCATCCATAATAGTGGATTTTCCTGCTTCATTGTTCCCGTGAATCACTACGACGCCAGTGTCCGGGAGATTTGTGATATCCAGACGTCTGATTCCGCGAACATTCTGCAACTGTATTGAATGAATACGCAACATCAATTCTCCTTCATAATTTTAAACAGTAATTGGAGAGCATCACGCGCCGTACCATCGTTTTCGGCTGCATTGAGTAATTCTTCTAACGCAGCACGGGCATACCCTCTAACCTCAAGATTTTCTAGTTCTCCTGCTTCTGGCTGTAGGTTCAACCCCGGCGAAGACTGTGATTCATACAGTGCACCAAAGCTCGGGCGAAGTTCCGCCAGCTCGCGTTCCAGGCGCATGGTATCGGTCAAGCTGAGCGCTCCGCGGAGAAAATACTTCACCACCATGCGGCGTTTATTTTCATAACTACGCAGGTAGTTCACGAAGCCATCGACGCTGGCGGCATCGTCGAGCTCTGGTCGTAACGCGTGAAATTGCCACTGCCCAATAGCGTGCTTGTCGACGTCTACCACTGCTTGCATCACTGGGTTCGTTGTGGGCTTGCTGATGCTCACAACCAAGACATTTCCCGAATCGACTTCCCCACCGTCGGCAGGAAATCCCCAATCCGCCAGTTTATGAAAGTCCGTGGTTTCCGGCGCTCCGGAAAACCATACTTTGCCGGTATTACCCAGTGAAGCCGTGGAATGAGTATCACCAAGAGCGAGATAATCAATCACACCGGAAGCAAGCGCAGCTTCCACGCGGTCCAGATCAATCAAATCGGGTTTGATGTCATCACCACGCGATTCTACCTGCCCGTGACCGACCAATACGCGGATAGAGTTCGTCGGCTGCAGGTCTTCTAACGCAGCAGATACCAAGTCATGATCTGGGTTTTTCACCAAAAACGGTGCCCCAACCAGCTCTACACCTTCTGCCACTACCTGTGGCTCGGCGCTATCAATGACATGAATATTGGAATGGTCGCGAGCACGGAAAAAGATGGAATCTGCCACCAACGGGTCATGGTTGCCGGGTAAAAGATACAACGGTACTGGGAGCGATTGCATTGTCTCTAGGGCACGGTCTAGCGTGCGGTGTTCTAAGGAATTGTCGTTGAAAACATCGCCCGCGACAACGATAAACGCACAGCCTTCGCTCTCGGCGAGTTCGCCTAATCTTTCAATCGCTGTCAATCGCGATTCTTCGAAACGTGCGCCGGCATCACCGCCGAGAAACCGTCGATGCATGCCTATTTGAAAATCGGAAGTATGCAGGAATTTCACGGATTGGTCTGTGTTGAGTTCTGTGCTCGAATGCTTCACGACTACATTGTTAACACAACTCTCTCACATTAGGATTTCTCGTGAGTTAAATAATGGTACATATCTTCGATATCAGAAACGGCCCGCAATAAATCGATATTCGTGTGGCTAACTGCGCGTAACGCCTTGCGCAGCAAATCTGGGTCTGAATCATCCAGCGCAGGCGCAATCTTCGGGCTAGGCACTGCCGGTAATTCTCGGCCGGTCCAGAACGTTTCTGCACCATCTTCGGTCGCCTTCCGCGCAACTTCCTGTGCCGAAGCTGCGATCATTTCTTCGAGTTGCCGAAGTGAGATTCCGCGGAGATGAAAGACCGCAGCAGGGTCGGCATCCAGTTTTGCACCCAATTCTTCAGTGAACGCCACGAGATGTTTACAGATCCACGCGCTATCGGGGCAATCGCAGTAGCAGCGGATATCTCTATCGCTGTCTGCTAGCAATACTTTGAGGACATCGTCGGCAAGCTCTCCTGCACGCACCCGCTCCATCGCCCCGGAAGTTTCCGCCAACAGCCTTCCCACCGAATTCAGCTCTGAAACAGAACGAGGTGGTAGCTGAATCAGTACCGAAAATGGCTGGTTTTGCGAACCCGCGACTTTCCCGTGCGCAGCACCGTTGTGAATATCGATATCGACGACATGACCACCACGTGCATAGTCAATACCACGCTTATAGCGTCCGCCATCCGCGTTATCGAGCACCATGCTGCGCAGTTCTAGGCCAGCCGAGCCTTGCAGCGGGCGGGAACGGGATAACTTTCGTGAGTCCTGAACCGGGCCCAGGTCTGCAGCATTGTCGACTCGCTTCCGCGCTCCGAAATTCGCGTAAATGACGTTATCCGATTCGGAATTCTTCACGCCTTTGGATCGACCGCCTTGCATACGATTATTGTCCATAGCTTGTAGTGTGTCGTGCCTGCTTTCCTGCCAGATTACTGCTCACGGTAACTCATCAATTCGGCCAATTGCTCGGGCTCCAGTTCAGTAATCCAGCCTTCACCTTCACCCACGATGGCGCCTGCCAAGTGCGTCTTTCCGTCGAGAATATCCTGAATGGATTCCTCCATCGTCCCGGCGCTGATCATCTTATATACCGCCACATTCTTTTGCTGGCCAATGCGGAAAGCCCGGTCAGTCGCTTGGTTTTCCACCGCTGGGTTCCACCACCGGTCCATGTGCACAACCATCGAAGCCGCAGTGAGATTCAACCCGGTCCCGCCTGCTTTCAACGACAGAATCATCACGGCTGGGCCATCGTCTGCCTGGAAATCACTCACTAGCCGGTCGCGCTTTTGTTGCGGAACGCCACCGTGCAAAAAAGGCACGCTTTCTCCGAGTTGCTCACTCAAATATGGCTGCAGAATCTCCCCAAATGCCCGATATTGCGTGAATACCAGCATGCGCTGGCCCGACTGCACGGCGTGATCCACTAGCTCCATGAGCTTTTCGATTTTTCCTGAGCGATGTTGGCCTTTCAACGTCACTGGTGAGCCATCGCCTAAGTAATGTGCCGGATGATTACAAATCTGTTTCATCCGCGTCAGGCTGGCCAATACCATGCCCCGGCGCGCCATGCCCTTATCTTTGGTCTCGAGCTGGCGTTGCACGTCATCAACTAAAGCTTTGTATAGGGCAGCTTGTTCATCACTCAACGTGACGGTGAGCACTTCCTCTGTTTTTTCTGGAAGGTCATCGATGATGGCGGGATCTGTCTTCAGGCGTCGAAGAATAAACGGTGCTGTCAAACGTCGTAAACGATCCGTTAATTCCTCATCATTATCGCGTTCAATTGGTTTCGCGAAGTGGTGTCGGAAAAAGCTTGCCGAGCCCAGCACACCCGGATTGGTGAAATCGACAATAGAACGCATCTCGGACAGGCGGTTTTCTACCGGGGTACCCGTCAAAGCGATGCGGTGGCGAGAAGGCAGAGAACGAACGCTTTTCGACGCACGTGTCGACGCGTTTTTGATAGCCTGCGCCTCATCCAGCACTACGCGATCCCATTCTATGCGTCCCAGAGCAGAAAAATCGCGGCTCACAGTGCCATACGAGGTAATAACGAGATCGCGTTCTGTCGCCACACGAACAAACTCATCCCCGGTGGCACGCTGGCTGCCGTGGTGCACCAAGATTCGTAGGCTAGGGACGAATTTCGCTGCCTCCCGGGCCCAGTTTCCTACCACTGAGGTCGGCGCTACGACGAGCGTGGGACCAGTCGATTGTTCGCGGTGTTTTTCGATCGCAGTCAAAGACAACAATTGCAGTGTCTTTCCTAAGCCCATGTCGTCGGCAAGCACGGCCCCCAGGTTGTTGCGCGACATCCAGTACATCCAATCCACGCCGCGGCGCTGATAATCACGCAACTGCGCATGCACGGTATTTGGGATCTCTACCCTCTGGGGCGCTGGCGTTTCCATGCCTCCGAGCAGGCTCGCGTGCCAGTTCGATCCGGTAAATTCGATGGGCTCATCGGCCATAGACTGCAGCGCCAGCTCGCGGAGGTCACCGACGGTGACTTCCTGAGCTGTAAACGCCCCCTCGCCTGCTGCGCCATCTGCGTCGGCGGCACCTGCGCTGTTTTTGACAGCATCGTTGTAGGCCTGCCGCAATCTTTCGGCTTCTGCAGCCAGTTCGTCAGCGTCGGGGGACTCCGCCAAGCGTGCCATTTCCGCTAAGCGTGCGGCTTTTTCCATCCGTTTTTTCGCGCGTTTCGACGCCGTTTCGGACAACTGGTCCATGTACTCACTGATTCGACTCAGTGCTTGGGTATCCGCCATGACCCAATTACCGCGCAGCTTGATCAACCCAGATTTCGAGTTGACCAAATCCGACATTTCCTCGTCGCTCAATTCCTGGTCACCGATGGAAAGCCGCCAGTTGTATTGGACGAGCTTATCCATGCCCAGTTGCGATTGGGTCGCTTTCTCATTGACCTCGCGGGTTTCTAGTTTGGCGGTGGTTTCCATCTGCGACCAGGCACGTGGCAGCATGACAGTAAACCCTGCTGCACGAAGATTAGTAATATCTGAACTCACGAAGGCAACAACATCTTCGGTATCGACGTAGACGTCCCAATCACCTGCGTTAGCATCTTCTTGTCGACGACGCATGCGCTCTACCGGGTCCAGGTTCGGTTCCAGCATCGGCGACACTCGGATTGCTTCCAGGTGCGATTTACGAAGAGACTCGACACTCGACTGGTCAAGCTGGTCTGTGCGAATGGGCTGCGGCGAGTCAGTACCAGAGCGCACCTGCACCCGGATAGGCCAGTGCGCATGCGGTTCATCCGGAGGTTCATTCACGATGATAACCAGTTGCAAATCAACCGAGGTGATCGAGTCATTCCACTCATTAAGCCCACGCAACAGCGCTCCCTTACCGCGCCGAATTGGTTGGCCTTTCAATAACGCTTGGGAAAATTCATGCCACGGGTACGGCCTGGGTTCTGCCGCTAGTGATTGCAGTTGCGCGATGGTGATCCAGTGGACCAGGTGATGAGCTAATTCGTCGGCAAGATCGCGATTATTGACCGTGAGAATTCCGGGGCAAGCCGCAATCATCTCGCTAAGCCAACCACGTTCCGCCAGCCCCGTGGCAAGATGCCACTGGGGGAACCACTCACCCGCCTGGTAGCTCAGACGAACAGTAACTCGCCCGGCACGGACAAATTGGGTTAGTCCCGTATACATGCGAATCAACCAATAAAGATCCGGTGCGATCGCGTTGCGTTGGGACTCCGTTGCTGCCGGGGAGGAATTATCTAAAAATTCTAATTCGCTCAGTATTTTCACAGAATCTTCTGGAGCGAAAAGGCCCATGGGCACCATAAGCGAGACGTCTTTGCCTTTGGGGGTACGCAAGGAAATGCGGGCACGGTTTCGGAAGCTACGCCGCTGCAATAAGGACTCGACGATCGGTGGAAAAGTCCCGGATGGAACCTGTTCCGGCAGAACAATCTTCCGCCCTTCCACCTTTTCAATCCATAAGCTCAACCCGGAAACTGGCAGCCACAGACCGTGCAGAAGGAACGAAGACATAAGGGACAGACTACCAGTTTGCACCAGAGCCGAAATCTAATTGTTATCATCCTGTTATACTCCGCAGTGTTGCCTGCTAAGAGCCTAAAAAACCTGAAATTTAGCTGAGTTTGACGCAGGTAACATTTGGGTGAGCTGCGAATTCTCACTACGGTAAATCATTGGTCCACTAAAACCAGTCGTTTTGCTGTGCGGATAGGCCACTGTGACTACTGATTAAGTATTCGCGATGGCAACGTCGAACAGCAGGTCGCTGAGTTTTCAAGTGGTAAGCAGAGCTCGACAAACTGTATCGCCCGGCTACCACATGCCAGGCAATGCACAAATTATGCGCACTTCCCGGTGCGCCAGATGTCTACTTACAAGGAGAAACGGTGACTGAATCAACCTGGTTTGTCATCGCGATCATCATCTACATGTTCGGGATGCTCGCGATTGGCTACTGGAGCTATAAGCAAACAGATCAATACGACGATTACGTCCTCGCAGGCCGCGGCCTTCCGCCATTTGTCGCCGCGCTGTCTGCCGGAGCATCGGACATGTCCGGCTGGCTGCTCATGGGCCTTCCGGGCGCTTTGTTCGCATCCGGCATGGTTGAACTGTGGATCGCGATCGGTCTGACGATCGGTGCATGGGTGAACTGGAAGGTTGTTGCACCACGTCTTCGTGCATATTCCGAGATCGCAGACGATTCGATTACGGTTCCTTCCTTCTTCGAAAACCGTCTAGCAGATAAATCTCGCATCCTGCGTGTTCTGTCCGCAGCGGTTATTATCTTCTTCTTTACTTTCTACGTTTCCTCCGGCATGGTGGCCGGTGGTCGTTACTTCGAGTCCACCTTCGATGGCGACTACCTGATCGGCCTGCTGATCGTCGCGGCCATCACTGTTGCCTACACTTTCATCGGTGGCTTCCTGGCTGTGTCTTATACCGATACTGTCCAGGGCATTATCATGTTCCTGTCGCTGATGATCGTCCCAATCATGGCGTTCGTATCTCTTGACAGTGGTTCGGACATCTTCAGCTTCGCAGCTGACAACGATTACGGCACCGACGGCATCGTCGAGGCCAACCCAGAGTTCTTCAACCTGTTCAACGTAGCTTCTGCCGGAGCAGTTGCCGCTATCGTTGGTAACTTCGCCTGGGGCTTGGGCTACTTCGGCCAGCCACACATCATCGTGCGCTTCATGGCCCTGCGTAACTCCACCGACGCCCGCGCAGGTCGTTTCTGGGGCATCGGCTGGATGCTGCTCTGCGTTATCGGCGCCGTCTTCGTCGCACTGGTCGGCACCGTGTTCTTCACCCAGACCGGCAATTCCATTACCGACCAGGACGCTTTCGAGACCGTCTTCTTGGACATGGCCCGCGTCATGTTCCACCCACTCATCGCAGGCCTGGTTCTGACCGCAGTTCTGGCTGCGATTATGTCCACCATGTCCTCCCAGCTGCTGGCTGTCTCTTCCTCGCTGATCGAGGACCTGTACAAGATGTTCGCGAAGCGCAAGCCAGCAGAACAGGTTTTGATCAACCTGTCCCGCACCTGCGTTGTTGCCGTCGCTGTTCTGGCCGCTATCCTGGCAGTCAACCCAAGCGACTCCATCCTGGGACTGGTCGGATTCGCATGGGCAGGCTTCGGTTCCGCATTCGGTCCTGTCGTCCTGTTCTCGCTGTACTGGAAGCGTCTGAACGCACCAGGTGCCATCGCAGGTATGGCCACCGGTGCCATCGTCTCCGTAGTTTGGGGCGTATGGTTCTCCGACATCATCTACGAGATCGTGCCTGGCTTCGCAGCAGCTGTTATTGCCCTCGTACTGGTCACCTTGGCAACCAAGGAACCAGACACCAAGGTCAAGAAGCAGTTTGATCAGGCTGCCAAGCTAACCGACATCGCGACCGAAAACGAAGACGTTGACTTCGACGAGGCCGCGGAAGAAGTTAAGAAGTAAGTTTCTTAACCAGCTTCGGCGCTTAACACCGCAGGAGATGCATTTCTGCGGTGCGCCACTCCCCTGTGGATGGGATCAGCTCATCCACAGGGGATTTTTTGTTATCTATCTGACATCTCTCAGCTTTTGCGCTAACCTGGCCACTGTCACTACAAAGTGGGTCACATCACAAATTCTGGCCTAGATCGATTAATCTACGCACTTCAAGGGAGCGGAGCAGTAATGTCAGAACAAACCTGGTTTGTGATAGCGATTATCGCCTACCTCATGGCGATGTTGGCGATTGGATATTGGAGTTATACCAAAACTTCGGAATATGACGACTACGTCCTTGGCGGCCGAGGCCTGCCACCATTCGTCGCAGCGTTATCAGCTGGAGCCTCAGATCTTTCCGGCTGGGTGTTAATGGGTCTTCCGGGGGCCTTGTTTCTTTCTGGTCTTTCTGAGCTGTGGATCGTGTTCGGTTTGTTTGCCGGCGCGATCGCGAACTGGCAATGGGTTGCTCCCCGATTGCGCGCATATTCCGAGATTGCGGAAAATTCCATCACTATTCCATCGTTTTTCGAAAATCGTCTGCGCGATAAATCACGGCTGCTGCGCATGGTATCGGCCGCGATTATTATTTTCTTTTTCACGTTTTACGTCTCATCTGGCATGGTGGCCGGCGGACGATACTTCGAATCAACCTTTGACGGTGATTACCTAGTCGGCTTGCTCATTGTTGCGGCGGTGACAGTGGCTTACACTTTCGTCGGCGGTTTCCTCGCGGTCTCATATACCGATATGGTTCAAGGCTTAATGATGTTTAGTGCGTTGATCATCGTGCCCATCATGGCATTGCTTGCACTAGACCAACCCAGTGATATTTTCAGCTTTGCAGCCAACAATGATTACGGCACAAACGGCGTCGTCGAAGCTAACCCTGACTTCTTTAATTTGTTCAACGTCGCTTCCGCTGCCGGTATTGCGACTATTATTGGCAACGCCGCTTGGGGTCTCGGTTACTTTGGCCAACCACACATCATCGTCCGCTTTATGGCGCTGAAAAGCCCCGCCGATGCCAAAGCATCACGCAATTACGGCGTTTTCTGGCTGGCAATCTGCTATGCGGGGGCAACATTCGTGGCCTTGATCGCCACCGTCTTTTTCACCCAGACTGGACACAGCATCACCGACCAAGACGCCTTTGAAACGGTTTTCTTGGACATGGCGCGCGTCATGTTCCATCCACTGCCAGCCGGATTAGTACTCACAGCAGTGCTGGCCGCCATTATGTCTACGATGTCATCTCAGCTGTTGATCTTGTCTTCTTCCCTCATCGAAGACATCTACATGGGGCTAGCGAAAAAGCACCCCTCCCAATTCGTGCTGATCAATCTCTCACGCACCGCAGTCGTCGTCATCGCCATAATCGGTGCACTGCTTGCGGTTAATCCAAGTGATACTATCCTCGGACTGGTCGGTTTCGCCTGGGCAGGCTTTGGTTCTGCCTTCGGTCCCCTTGTGCTGTTCGCACTGTATTGGAAGCGGCTGAACGCACCAGGCGCGATCGCCGGAATGATCACTGGAGCGGTGGTCTCTATTGTCTGGGGTATCTGGTTCGGCGGTATCATTTACGAAATGGTTCCGGGCTTCATAGCTTCTACCGTTGCACTGGTTCTTGTCACCCTAGCTACCAAGGCGCCGAGTGAAGAAATCCAACAAGAATTCGACAAGGCTGCCAAACTGGATAACCTTGCCGACGCCGGTGGACTCGATTTCGACCAGGCAGCCAGCAAAGTCAAGTAGCTGTGGCCTCGGCCAAACTGCCAGTCGCTGTTTTCACAACGCTGAGTTCACGACTCATGTGCAAAGCTGGTCGACCCCGGAACCCGTAAGGCGCTTATGCAGTCTTATAGTGCATGCAGTCTTATCTCCCGGGGCCAACCAGTGGTATACAGCGGCGCATCTTTCGCTGGTATATTTTCCTGTTAACCATAGTTACCGTTGTAATCGCACTCGCTACTGCATGGCCGCGTCTTAAGCCCACAACATACGACGAAAACCTGAATCTTCCATCATGGGATGCGCTGTCAACACAACTCAAAACAACACCACAGCGCCAACGCATCCCCGGATATGAAAGAGAACAATTCGGCAGTGGCTGGGGACGAAAAGGCGTCTGTACTACCCGTGAAGCCGCCTTGCTCTCTGCTGCAACCACCTATCATTCCCCTAGAGCTGAGGATTACAGCGATACTCAGTACGCCCAGCCAACCCCACAACCTGCACCGCAACGCACCGGAAAACTTCCAGAACCAACGGATTTAGCAGCATGCACAATTGTTGATACCCAGATTTGGGATGAATATGCCGGGACCCCCATACCCATTACAGATTCTCCGCGCGAGATTGATATCGACCATATTTTTCCGCTTTCTGCTGCCTGGGATTTAGGCGCACATTCATGGGACCACGAGCAGCGCAGAAAATTCGCCAATGATGGCCGAAACCTCGTTCCCACAGACGCCAGTGCCAATCGAGAAAAATCAGACTCATTACCAGCAGCCTGGATGCCATCTGATGACTCCGCACATTGCTGGTATGCACGCAGGGTCGCGTTCGTAGCAGTGCTGTACGATCTTAAAATCCCCGAGGTAGACGCACGAAAAATGACTGAGGCATGTACGCTGTTTAGCCTTCTTGGACGCTAGGTATGCGCTGGTAGAGTGGCACACGGAGCTTTTGTCCCTATTTAATTTCCTCTACCGAAAGGGATTTTCCATGACAGATTTCATGCTTGTCCTACACATCGCAGCTGCCGTGTTATTCATTGGCCCAATTATGGTGGCTACCTCGGCCTTTCCTGCACAAATATTCGAAGCGAAATCGGGTAACACCACTGCACAAGGCGCAGCATCGGTACTCTATCGCATCACCAAAGTCTACGGGTTCCTCTCCGCACTGGTTCCTTTGCTCGGACTTGTCTTGTTCCTGAGCGATATGGATACTTACGGCAGCCAAGGCAAATTCCATGCATCCATTCTGCTCGCAATTATCGCTTGGGTTATTTTGCTCGTGGTTATTTTGCCACGCCAGCGCACTGCACTCGGCGCATTAGGCATGTTGCCAGAAAGCGAAGCATCGCCGGACGAAGATAAAGTGGGTAATTGGACCCAGTTGAAAAAGCAACTATCCATGTACGGCGGAATTTTCAACTTGCTCTGGATCGTAGTATTGATCTTGATGTTCGTATAGCTACCATCCACGACGAGCTCAACGCTCGTAGCAAAGCACAAAGCCCGGGTCCAGGATGAGTATCCTGCCCCGGGCTTTGCCGTGTGCCCATATTGCGCTAGCGCTACCGCATGATAGTAGCTGTTAAGAATGCGTGGGCACCTCTAGCCGCGGAATTTTCCGCCTTTTCTGGCACCTCGGTTCTGGCGTCCACCACCCTGGAATCCGCCACGATTAGGAGCACCGTGATCCTTACGGATCTTAATCAGCTCACCAGAAATTCTGGTATCCGACAGACGGTCCAATACAGCCGGATCCAGGTTCTTTGGCAGTTCGACAATGGTGTGATCGGCACCAATATTGATACGACCAAAGTCCTTGCTGTTCAAGCCACCTTCGTTTGCCAGCGCACCAACGATTGATCCAGGGCGCACGTGCTGACGCTTACCCACCGCCAAACGGTATGGCTGGAAATTAGCGTCTCGGCCCCCGCGTCCGCCGCGGTCACGGCTACCACGGTCACGGCCCCGGCCATCACGCCCGCCGCGGTCGTCGAAATCGCGGCCGCCACGCTTATCGTTAAAACGATCTTTCCGCTTATCGACTGGCTGTTCTTTCAACAAGAAATCTTTGTCGCCTTGCAGTTTCACAGCAAGCGCAGCAGCGATATCGTCCATCGCCACATCGTGGTTCTTCGAGTACTCACGAATCATTGTGCGGAAGAAATCTTTGTCCTTGGCACCAAGGGCCCCGGTGATGCCTTCGGCAAAGTTCTTCTTGCGCACCTCATTGACCTCGTCGACCGTCGGCAGCTGCATTTCTTCCAGCGTTGCCTTAGTGACTTTTTCGATCGACCGCAGCATGCGGCGCTCACGTGGGGTAACGAAAAGGATCGCTTCACCGCTACGCCCAGCGCGTGCTGTGCGTCCAATACGGTGGACATAAGATTCGGTATCGCCAGGAATATCGAAGTTAATGACGTGCGAGATGCGCTCGACGTCCAGACCTCGCGCGGCAACATCGGTCGCGACCAGAATATCCAACCTCCCCGACTTCAGCTGCTCCACCGTACGCTCACGCTGGTTTTGTGCAATATCGCCATTGATAGCAGCTGCACTGTAGCCGACGGCGCGCAGCTTCTCCGCGACTTCTTCAGTTTCGTGCTTCGTGCGGGTAAACACGATCATGCCGTCGTAGTCGATAACTTCCAAAATGCGAATGAAAGCGTCGAACTTCGCGCGGTGCTGAGTGAAAAGGAAGCGCTGGGTGATGTTTTCGTTCGTACGCGCCTGCGATTTCACCGTCACTTCAGCAGGATCGTTCAGGTACTGCTTTGAAAGACGGCGAATGCCATTAGGCATCGTCGCTGAGAACAAAGCAACCTGCTTCTGTTCTGGCGTGTCCGCCAAAATACGCTCGACGTCTTCCTGGAAGCCCATGTTCAGCATCTCGTCGGCTTCATCCAGCACGAGGTACCGCAGCTTGGAAATATCCAGACTGCCCTTCTCCAGATGGTCAATGACGCGGCCTGGCGTGCCGACGATGATCTGCGCACCGCGGCGCAGGCCTGCCAACTGAATTCCATAGGCTTGGCCACCGTAAATCGGCAGCACTTCAATTCCGCCGAGGTGCTTAGCGAAAGATTCAAAGCTGTCTGCAACCTGCAGTGCCAACTCACGAGTCGGCGCCAAAACCAATGCTTGCGGGAATCGTTCCTTTGGGTCCAGCTGGGCCAGCACCGGCAACGCGAAGGCGGCGGTTTTACCGGTACCAGTTTGGGCTAGACCAACCACATCGCGGCCCTGCATAAGGATCGGGATGGTTTGTTCTTGAATTGGGGATGGTTTTTCAAAACCTACGGCTGTAACCGCATCTACCACGTTGGTAGGCAGGTCGAGGTTGGAAAAACCCTGAGGACTGTCGCTGGCTGGAGCTTGCGCTGCAGCGTCGGTGTGCTCAGAAGTTTCGCCACTCTCGGCAACGGCACTTGCGGTAGCCGTGTTATTGCCCTGCGAATTTTCCTGAGATTCCGACATAGTCGATGGAGACTGACTGAAATTATCCGGCTCGTTGTCGCCGCCGGTGGCGTAATCGGTAATGCTCATTGCCTGACATACACTACGGGAGCGCGGAGAAAAACACCATTCAGTGGGGAGCTATTTTTACACCTCCCGATACATAGTGAACTAACACACATAAATTATGCCTATAATGGTGACATGGCTAACGAGAATTCACATTCCCCTGTTTCACGTACTCCACATCACTGGGATGGCCGGCACGACGGCGATGGATCTGAATTCCGCCGCTGGCATTCGGTCATCGACACGGTGCAAAACACGCCAGGCGCCGCAGTCCTGGGCTTCGCTTGCGATGAAGGTGCTCGTCGTAATGGCTGCCGCCACGGTGCTGCCGAAGGCCCCCATGTTCTGCGTGAGGCTTTGGCTAATCTTCCTGTCCACAACGACCTGCCTCGCTACGACGCTGGCACAGTGACCGTCAACGGTACCGATATGGAAGGTGCTCAGGAAGAGCTTTCTGAACGCATCAAAGATCTAGTCAACGCCGGGCATTTGCCAGTCGTGCTTGGAGGTTCGCACGAGGTAGGTTACGCCAGCTACCTTGGCCTACACAAAGCTTTGCAGCGCCCCATTTCCATCGTGAATTTCGACGGACATCTAGACTTGCGACAGACCGAAATCCCAACCCACGGCACCCCGTTCACTCAGGTGGCCGAGATGGTCGGCGATGATTTCGATTACTCAGTCATCGGTGTTTCCACTGCGGATAACACCGGAAAGCTGTTTAATTTCGCTGAGGAGCTTGGTACCAAAATCGTTCTTGACGACGAAATCCACAACATGACCCCGCGCGAGGCCGCCGAGCGTGCCCTGGAAATTTCTGATGTCCATGACGACCTTTACGTCACCATCGACTTGGATGCCATTTCCCCCGCCGTTGCCCCGGGCGTATCGTCCCCATGCACAGTCGGGATTGGTATTGAACCGATGCGTGCAATGTGTAAGGCCTTAGCGGCTACCGGAAAATTACGGCTGGTCGATGTTGCTGAGATGAATCCGTACTACGACGTCGATGGCCGCACCGCACGTGTTGCCGCCCGTCTTCTCGACGACATGATCAACGAACACGCCAAGCTACAATAGTAATTTTTGGTGAAACGCACTGCCAGCGGGAGTACTGGTAGTTCTACCCGTTAGCGTGCCTTGCGGTGCTAGATTCTGCCGGCATTTCATGCATATTGGTATCTCTGGTGTGTAAGGTCTCGCGCCCGGGAATCCACGCCAGAAATGCCAGCGCTGCCACCGCAGCACTCCCGAAAAATGCCCAGGTGAATCCCCAGTTATCAGCAACCGCACCAATCGCCAATGGGCCGAAGATCATTCCCAGATCCATCGACATCTGGAATCCTGCCAGTACTTTTCCGCCCGAGCGGTCGTTGCCGATGACGTCGGCAAGCGTGGCCTGTTGTGCGGGAACAGCAATACCTGCAGCTGCACCGCTCAAGCTGGAGAGGATAATCAAAAGCCACAACGTGTCAGCAGTACTGTACAGCGCTACACAGAGAGTGCTAGCAGCGAAGCCGGTCATGATCATTGGTTTGCGGCCGATGCGGTCCGAAAGCCTGCCGGAAAACTGCAATACAACTGCGTTTCCCGCGGCATACGCGGCCAGCGCATAGCCGGCGGCGGCACCACTATCAGCAAAAACAGCTGCCGCGAATAATGGAATCACGGCCACGCGTACGCCCATATTCACCCATCCGTGGGCAAAATTTGAGACCAGCACGCTACGAAATGCAGAATCCCTGAATGCCTCACCGTAGGTGAATTGCGCATTGTCTGCAGACTGGTTCGCTGAAGTATTCGTTTTGGGCATCAGCAGCCAGACCACAGCAGCCGCAGCACATAAACCGATTCCGTAAATGAAAAAAGGCCACCGGAAGCCTAAGAATGCAAGCGCAGAGCCAACCAATGGCCCCAAGATGCTACCGAGCAAAAAGCTGGTGGCATACGTTGCTGAACACTTTCCCCGGATTTCCGGTGGCGCAAGTTTGACGATCAAGCCCATTGCCGACACCGTAAACATCGTCGATCCGATGCCAGCCAAGAATCTTAAGAGCAGAATCTGCCAGTATTCCTGGGCGATGGAGATCAGCCCGGTATTGATCGCTACCAACAAAATACCGGTGATATAGATTCTGCGGACCCCAAATTTATCTGCCAAGACTCCCGCCCCGGTGGCAAAAATCAGGCGGGACACCGAGAAAATAGAGATGACAGCACCGGCAGCAGCCATTCCAACGTCGAAGCTCACCACGAATTGTGGCAATAATGGGGCGATCAGTCCATAACCTAAAGCAACCAAGAAAAACGCCGCGACCAAGACCCAGATTTCTTTGGGGATCTTCGGTTGTTCGCGGTCGGGACTTTCGGATTCCTGAGTATTTGTATCGTTCGAGTTGGAGTTAGCAATAGGCATAGTTCTTGCGAGCCTACTCCTCGATTCAGATTTTTGGCCCGAGATGTATGCACCCCCATGAATCATGGCGAATACATGTTCGATGACAGAGGCTTGTATGTGAGCCTGCTTTTCTACGGTCTATGCCATGAGCACACACAATTATCTATCGGATTTTGGCCGCACTACACACGACATCCATAAAATCGTCACCGAGCTACACACCACTGCCCAGGATCAGCTCACTGCAGTACGCTCAATCCTGCGCCATCCGCGTTCACTAGCACGCCCCACGGCTAGTTGGCGACCACCGCAAGCTAGGCTCACTGCCGGTAAACACCAGGCATTAACCGCAGCGCTTTCACGTTATCGAGTAGGCCCTCTAGCACAATCTCGCGTTCGGGGCTACGGCGAGCAACGCACCCCTGCATATGTTGTTAGCGTACGCATTACCGACCCATCCGGCGCTGCCCCGTCCGCACCTTTGGCTGAAGCCTGGATCCGCGCACTCGTTCCACGAGAGTTCATTAACGCGGTCCACCGGATCGATACCAACTTTGAAACAGCAGCGATATATGCCTGGCTTGTCGACGCCAACTATATTCCTGTGCATTCACCAGCATCGATTTTTGCTGGTTTTTCCAGGGCTGCCTAGCACCGCCTGACAACTGGGCTATGACTCAGTGGACTACGGCGCAATGAGCTAAAGCTCAATACCGTCGTCACACGGTGTCAGCCGCGCTTCCCAATCTTCGGCCTGGTCCGCGCACAATGACAACACGTCGAACAAGCGGTCAAAGTCGGTATAGCTACCTAACTCCAAAATCTCGGGTTCATAACCATGAATCAACTCACCAGGAGCAAACGCTGCCTCGTTGAATTCTTCTACAGCTTGATCGCTCACAGTGCCTTCCTGAGTATTCTGTGACCAAGCTTCTATCATCTCGGAATCGAAGGTGATAAATGACAGCTTCGCTGTAGGATCGCCGTCCACGACCTCGATGAGCACCCGCAACTGTGAATAGCTCGCGACTTGCGCCACAACCACGCCGGGATCGACATAGTGGTGCTCAAATTCTAGGTCCGCAATGCGGTCATCGTGTCCGTCAAGCAAATCCCGTAGCACGGTCACGACTTGATCAGTAGCGATGTGTTCCGCTACGGTCGCGACCGCATCATCCACGGAGAATGCCACCGATACTAATGCTGCATCAAAGTATTCATCATCTTCGTCAACATCAGCTGCTGCAATATACACATTTGCCGCAGGCAAAACCGCATCGATTTCGACAAACTGAATTTCTACATCTGATGTTATTGGCACGAACAAAACGTCGCCATTAACCCGAGATTCAATACCTTCAGCATCGAGTGCGGAAGCAATATCTTCGAAGAAGCTCATAACCGCTAATGTACTACGGCAAAGCTAATCACCGACGGAAAATCCCAAATCCCGCAACAACTCCGGCCGGCCAGCTCCCCATTCTAAGACGTCATAGCCTTTCCAGGCCCGGCGTTTTTCTGCTTTCGGGTCATATTCAACATGTGACTCAGCATCAAAAATCATTGTCGGGCGTGAATGATGTTCCTCAGTTGGCGGCTTATATTGTGGCCAATCTGATCCAGGTGCTCCGTTACGAATGAAGCTCGCCCAGTGTCGCTGCATTTCGTCGGTCAATTTCTGCATGGCAGCTTCATCGCGGCCGAATTTTGCCAACATCCGAGTTTTCGACGCTTCGGGGGTGCCGAAGACATTCGATAGTTCCGAAGAATGCGCAGCTCCGATCCCCAATTTCCGCATCAGCTGGGGCGCGAAATCAAACCGATACATCCACGTCGGTGCATACTCGTTGTGATGACTGGCGATACGAATAGTCGGCGCCCAAAACAAAGCATCCGTCACTAAATCCGCAAACTCTGCTCTCGTACGAGCACCGCCATACGCTTCTAGCACCGTATCGGTATGTTCTGGATCGTACGGATACAGCAAGCGCCGTCCAGCTTTTGCACGGCGGGTACTGCGCTGAAAGAAATATCGCGTTATCCCAGCTTCATCGAGGTTGGTGCCCAACATGAGCGGCACCCGAGCTTGTTTGCCTTGTTGGAACGCAACCATTGGGTGTTCTGGCAGGGATTCCGATTCCACTGTCGGGCCAAAAGTGGAATTCAAAAACTGTAGTTCTCCACCCCGCCACATCATCGACATGCCAGCGCGTACCAGCTCATCCGCACTGACTTGGCGTAAATCTTCTACCGTACTTTCCGGAACCATCCCTAATCGCGCAAGCAATTGGCGCGCCCATAACTGGGATTGCGCTTTGGAATGGATCAGTCCGATCGGTGGCGATTGTGCAATAGCCCGATGAAACAACCCCTGTGCCGGTGGAGAACACAATAAGGCAAGTACCGCGGCTCCACCTGCAGATTCTCCCATGATCGTCACAGAATCTGGATCCCCACCAAACTTGGCGATGTTTTCCTGGATCCATTGCAGTGCTAAAACTTGATCCCACAACGCAGGGTTAGCGACACAATCGCCGCCAAGGCTGCGCAGGTCAAGATATCCCAAAACCCCGAGACGAAAATTCAACGATACGTAGACCACGTTCATTGCTTCAGCCAGCCGGTGCCCACGCAACATGTTTTGGTGGCTTGCCCCCATCAGGAATGATCCACCATGAAAATAAACCACAACGGGCAATTTTTCCGTGGTGTGTGGGCGAACTATGTCCAGGTGCAAGCAGTCTTCATCACCAATTAGCCGATCGTTTAGGCCATAATTAGGCTGCGGAGCCGGCGATTGGTAACGGGTACAATCCAGAACTCCTAGCCACCCACGAACGGGACGCGGTCGCCGGAAGCGGGCTTTGCCGCCGGTCGGTGCACCGAATGGCACGCCTTTCCATGTGGCGATGGTGCCATCGCGAACGATTTCTCCTTGAATCTCGCCGCCGCTAACGCGCACACGCGGGTAGTCTGCCGTTACATGCGCTGATTCTTCCATAGCATTCCAGATTAGTGACCACACCAAGGAATATCATGTGCCAAATCCAGAGCAATAAGCGCGTAGAATGAATGCAAACTGTCTATTAGGCTTGGTGAAAGCGTCGATATGACAGCAAAAGCGCAGATAGAACAAATGCACGCAAATCAACGGAAAGAGGCGAGCACCTGCCGTGAGCACTAACAATCCCTTCGGCTTGAGCACCTGGTTAGCGGACGAGTTGTATCAGGAGTACAAAAAAGATCCGCAGTCGGTAGATAAAGAATGGCGCGAATTATTTGACAAGCACGGCGCACCATCCGATATCGCGGCATCATCGGAGTCCGCTGCATCAGCTTCTGATTCCACTAAAGCCCAAGGCGGTAAGGAAGCCGCAGACATTGCCCCGCCAACCCAGAAATCGCTGGCGCATAAGCAGCAACAGCGTGAATCTGTCGTGGAAGAGTCTGCGCAGAAGGCTAAGAGTAAGGTCGGCGCCGACAAGCGCGGTGTCGCCCCGAAGGCACCGAAGAAGGCACCATCGCCTTTGGATGATCTTCCGGATTACGACGGCGGCGAGTCCAAGCCGCTCAAGGGCATGTTCAAAGCTATCGCGAAGAACATGGACGAATCCCTCGAGATTCCTACCGCTACCTCTGTGCGTGATATTCCGGTCAAGCTCATGTGGGAAAACCGCTCCCTTATCAATGAGCATTTAAAGCGCACCCGTGGTGGCAAGATTTCGTTCACCCACATTATTGGGTATGCGTTGGTCAAGGCCACGCAAAAGCACCCAGACATGAACGTGCGCTACGAGTTGGTCGACGGTAAGAAGCCAACCGTAGTCCACCCTGAAGACATCAACCTGGGTTTGGCTATCGACCTGCCGCAAAAAGATGGTTCCCGCGCGCTTGTCGTTGCCGCGTTGAAGAAGGCGCAGGATAAGAACTTCGCAGAATTTATTGAAGCTTACGACGACATTGTTGCCCGTTCCCGCAAGAACAAATTGACTGCGGCTGATTTCCAGGGCGCAACGATCAACCTGACTAACCCGGGTGGCATCGGTACCCGTCACTCCATTGCCCGGTTGACCAAGGGGTTGGGCACTATCATCGGTGTTGGTTCGATGGACTACCCTGCTGAATTCGCAGGCGCTTCCTCGGACCGCTTGGCAGAACTCGGTGTGGGCCGCCTGGTCACCCTGACTTCCACCTATGACCACCGCGTGATTCAGGGCGCCGAATCTGGTGAGTTCCTGCGCACCATGTCGCAGCTGCTTGTCGACGACGCCTTCTGGGATGAGCTGTTTAACGACCTTGAAATCCCGTATGAGCCAATGCGTTGGGCACAAGACATTCCGAATACCGGAATTGATAAGTCCACCCGTGTCATGAACCTCATCGAGGCCTACCGTTCCCGTGGTCACTTGATTGCTGATACCAACCCGCTGCGCTGGAAGCAGCCTGGTTTGCCAGCACCGGACCACCGCGATCTGGATATCCGCACCCACGGTCTGACCCTGTGGGATTTGGACCGGACCTTCCACGTCGGCGGATTTGGCGGCAAGGAATCCATGACTCTGCGTGAGGTACTTTCTCGCCTGCGCGCTGCCTACACGCTGAAGGTCGGTTCGGAATTCACCCACATCATGGATCGCGACGAGCGTGAATGGTTGCGTGATGCACTCGAAGCCGGGATGCCAAAGCCAACTAATGCGGAACAGAAATATATTCTGCAGAAGGTCAACGCAGCCGAGGCTTTCGAGAACTTCCTGCAAACGAAGTACGTCGGCCAGAAGCGTTTCTCCCTTGAAGGTGCAGAAGCACTAATTCCACTGATGGACTCCGTCATCGACACCGCCGCTGGCCAAAACCTCGACGAAGTGGTTATCGGCATGCCACACCGTGGTCGTTTGAACGTGCTGTTCAACATCGTCGGCAAGCCACTGGCAGAAGTCTTTAACGAATTCGATGGCAACTACAAGGGCGGCCAAGCTGGCGGTTCCGGTGACGTGAAGTACCACTTGGGCGCTGAAGGCGAACACCTGCAGATGTTCGGCGATGGTGAAATCAAGGTCACACTGACCGCCAACCCATCGCACCTGGAAGCAGTCAACCCGGTAGTCGTTGGTATTGCACGCGCCAAGCAGGACATTCTGGACCGTGTAGAAGGCAGCCACGACAAACGCGTCGTCCCATTGCTGCTGCACGGCGATGCTTCGTTCGCAGGCCTGGGTATCGTCCAAGAGACCATCAACCTGATGGGACTGGATGCCTACAACGTCGGCGGCTCTATCCACGTCGTTGTGAACAACCAGGTCGGCTTCACCACTACCCCGGATTCTGGACGTTCTACCCTGTACTCCACTGACCTGGCTAAGGGCTTCGATTGCCCGGTCTTCCACGTCAATGGCGATGACCCGGAGGCAGTGGTCTGGGTTGGTCAGCTGGCTACCGAATACCGCCGTCGCTTCGGCAAAGATGTCTTTATTGACCTCATTTGCTACCGCCTGCGCGGCCACAACGAGGCTGATGACCCATCAATGACGCAACCGTTGATGTACGAGCGCATCGGTAACCGCGATTCCGTGCGTCAGAAATACACCGACGAACTCATCGGCCGTGGTGATCTGTCCGAAGAAGACGCTGAGGCAGCTGCCCGCGACTTCCGCGACCAGATGGAATCCGTATTCAACGAAGTCAAAGAAGCAGAAGAAAACGGTCCACAAGAACAGACCGGTATCACTGCTTCCCAGGAACTTACGCGTGGGCTGGACACGTCGATTTCTGCCGACACCCTCCGCGAGTTGGGCGAAGCTTACCTGGATCTGCCAGAAGGCTTCGAATTGCACAACCGCGTGGCACCAATCGCCGAAAAGCGCGCCAAGTCCGCTGTCGAAGGCGGCATCGACTGGGGCTGGGGCGAGTTGATCGCTCTGGGCTCGCTCGCTAGCGAAGGCAAGCAAGTACGCCTTGTCGGCGAGGATTCCAAGCGCGGTACCTTCACCCAGCGTCACGCTGTCACCTACAACCCGAATACCGCCGAGCAGTACAACCCGCTGGATGCCTTGGCTCAAGAAGCCGGTAATGGCGGTAGCTTCGAAGCCTACAACTCTGCGCTGACTGAGTTTGCTGGCTTGGGCGTGGAATACGGCTATTCCGTCGGAAACCTCGACGCTGTTGTCGCTTGGGAAGCTCAGTTCGGTGACTTCGTCAATGGTGCACAGACCATCATCGACGAATACGTCTGCTCAGGTGAAGCCAAATGGGGCCAGTTGTCCAAGGTGATCTTGCTGTTGCCACACGGCTACGAAGGCCAAGGACCAGACCACTCCTCTGCTCGCATCGAACGCTTCCTGCAACTGGCTGCAGAAGGCTCCATGACCATCGCCCAGCCATCAACCCCGGCAAACCACTTCCACCTGCTGCGTCGTCACGCGCTGGGCACCATGTCTCGTCCGCTGGTGGTCTTCACGCCAAAGTCGATGCTGCGTGCCAAGGCGGCAACCTCTGAGGTTGAGGAATTCACCGACATCACCTCGTTCCGCTCCGTCATCAATGACCCACGGTTGGTTGATGCCAACAACAACGTCATCGGCGATGCAGACAAGGTGAAAACCGTGATGCTGTGTTCCGGCAAGGTCTACTACGAGCTGGAGAAGCGTCGGCAGAAGGACGAGCGCGATGACATCGCGATCGTACGCATCGAAATGCTGCACCCAATTCCGTTCAACCGCCTGTCGGAAGCATTCGATAACTTCCCGAACATGGAAGAAGTCCGCTTTGTGCAGGACGAGCCAGCCAACCAGGGCCCATGGCCGTTCTACAACGAGCACCTGCACGAGTTGCTTCCGGATATGCCACGGATGCGCCGCATTTCTCGCCGCGCGCAGTCCTCGACTGCCACCGGTATCGCCAAGGTGCACCAGTTGGAGCAAAAGCAGCTTATCGACGAAGCTTTCGCCGACTAGTGTTCCCGGTGCTTACTAGCGCTGATTAGCGCTGATTAGGAAGCCCCTCACTTCCAGCAACATTCGGAGCCTAATACGACTACGGTGGGATACAACACAGTACCCCACCGGAGAAAGGCCCGACAGCCATGCGACTTGCCTCTGTAGCAACCCCCGATGGAGATCACTACGTAGCGATTGTCGACGACGCAGAATCCAGGAATTTTCTTGATTCTGCTGCCGTGACAGTCCGGCCGTTGCATGGCTTTTCTGCTGCGCAGACCCCGGTACGCAACGTCGGGGAATTATTAGCCATCCCAGGATGGCGTGAGCATCTCAACGAAGCTTTGATCGAGTCCGGTGATCCGGTAGACATCGCCAAGAGTGAGCTCGATACTGTCATTCCCTGGCCCGGCAAGATTATTTGTCAAGGCCTTAACTACGCCGAGCACATTCTCGAGATGGGTCGTGATCTTCCGGATTATCCGACGCTGTTCACAAAGTTTCCCGAAGCACTAGCCCGCCCCTATGCGGATGTCGAGGTGCCTGCAGACAAAGCCACGCAACTCGATTTTGAAGGCGAGCTTGCCGTCATTATCGGCGACTACGCTAATGAGGTGAGCGCTGCTGAGGCCAAAGATTATATTGCCGGCTACGCGGTTTTTAATGACTACACTTTGCGGGACGCGCAGCGGCGCACGCCCCAGTGGCACCAAGGCAAATCTTTCCGTGCCAGCAGTGGTTTTGGCCCGTGGGTAACGACCCCGGACGACTTTGATTTTTCCACCGCAAGCCTGCGCACCTACCTCGATGACGAGTTAATGCAAGAGGCTCCGTTAGCCGATCAGGTTTTCCCACCGGCGGAGCTCATTTCTTTCATTTCGCAGATATACCCTCTGCGGCCAGGTGATGTGATCGCAACCGGAACCCCAGACGGCGTCGGGTTTGCGCGAACCCCGCAACGGTTTATCCGCGATGGCGAAACCGTCACGATCACCATTGACGGGCTAGGAACTATTGCGAATACTACCCGTATTACGCATCATCGCTAACGGAGTCTGGTGACTCACCCGTGACATTGACGCTGGCCCATTGGCCTACAGCATCTTCGATGCTGAGACCGTCGGCCAGTTTTTCTTCCAATTCTTCTAAAGCACGGTCATCGACTAACCGAGTGACCTTTTGAATTTCACCGGTCGTATCTCGATCAAATAGCCGTGAGCTAAATAGTGGAGTGAAATCCTGCGGCAGCGCATCGCCTGCGTGCGCGCATCCTTCAGCAGAAGAAGGTGCAGTCGTCACAATATCCGGCGGGAGCAGCCCCATCACTTCACGATGCATCTGTTCATGAATATCTGCGGTATTCGGTTCTTGCCCATCCACATCGTCGACAAGCTGTTTAGCCAACGCGGGGTGAAGTTCTTCCACGAAAGTACCGGTGCATGTGATCATCAAATCGGCCTCACCCGTGCGCAGCAATTCCCAACGCTCCGCGGTGGTTGCACCTTCGGCAGCAATCACCTGCGCCTTTCGACCAACTTCGCGCAGCGTGTCACGATAAATATAAGCCCAGAGCACCTGCTCAGTCGAAGAACTATCAGCAGTAATACGTACTGCGTGGTTTTCGTCCAACGAAGCACCGAATCCAGACCCCGCCTGCCCAGGAGTACTTGCTCCCACAGCACCAGTTGTGTCGTCAGCCGACGTACATCCCGCCAGCAGCAGGACTAGGCCTGCACATGCTGCTGATAGCGAGCGATTTCTCACGTATTTAATGGTAGCCACGCTGTGCAGTTTACAGATTCACCAGCAGGACTAAGATGGACACTAATGAGTGCCATTACAGAAACTGCAGTCCGCGAAGCATTAGCGCGCGTCGAAGATCCCGAGATTGGAAAGCCAATCACTGATCTCGGCATGGTGAAATCCATTGCCATCGACGGCGCCGACGTCAACGTCGAAGTTTATCTGACAATCTCTGGGTGCCCGATGAAATCGACCATCCAGTCCAATACCCAAGCCGCCGTCGAGGACATCGATGGTGTGGAAAATGTTTCGGTTTCGCTCGATGTCATGAGTGATGAGCAACGCCGAGAGCTGCGTAATTCTTTGCGCGGTTCGCAGCGGGAACCAGAGATCCCTTTCGCCAAACCAGAAAGCACCACCCGCGTATTTGCGGTGGCTTCCGGTAAAGGCGGCGTCGGTAAGTCTTCTATGACCGTCAACCTGGGTGCCGCGTTGGCAAACCAAGGGTTGAAGGTCGGCATTGTTGATGCTGATATTTACGGCCATTCGGTGCCAAATTTACTCGGTTCTACCGAGGCGCCGACGGTTGTCGACGATATGTTGCTGCCGCCGCAGGCACATAACCTGAAGTTTATTTCCATTGGTCAGTTCGTTGAGGGCAACGCACCTGTTGTGTGGCGTGGCCCTATGCTCCACCGGGCAATTCAGCAATTTCTTGCCGACGTCTTCTGGGGCGATCTCGATATCCTGCTATTGGACCTGCCTCCGGGAACCGGTGATGTCGCGTTATCGGTTGCGCAGTTGATTCCCAATGCCGAACTGCTGGTGGTTACCACCCCTCAGGCAGCCGCCGCAGAAGTTGCGGAGCGTGCTGGTTCGTTATCGCAGCAAACTCGGCAGCGCGTGGCAGGTGTGATCGAGAATATGAGCGCAATGGTTTTGCCTGATGGTTCCACTATGGATGTATTCGGCTCCGGTGGCGGCGAGATCGTGGCGCAGCGCTTGACGACGTTGGTCGGCACCGACGTGCCGTTATTAGGGCAGGTTCCGCTAGATCCTTCGCTGCGTTCCCGCAGTGATCAGGGCACCCCGGTGGTCTTGTCTGAGCCGGACAGCCCTTCGTCACAAGAGATCACCAAAATTGCTGATGGCCTAGCGAAACGACGCAATTCCCTGGCCGGTAAACCACTCAGCCTGGGCGTGAATTAAGTCTTATTCAGGCTGACCGCGGCCTCGTTGCGTTACGACGCCGCGCTGGCTGCTAGCCGTATTAATTCACCGCACTAAATAACATCGGTCCAGCTAAATTCGGCTTTTCCTCCACCACTATTCGGAGAGTGCATTCCCCGCGGTGCTTGTGATTGCGGTCGTGACTGCACGTGTGATTGCGCTTGTGACTGTTGGTTTCGTGGAGTCTGGTTGTGTGACTGCGGCTTAGCTGGATTAGCTGCTGGCCCGCGCGAAGCAGTCGATGCAGGGCCTTCGTCTTTCAGGATCGTGCGCGGATCAAACTGCTGGAAGAAATCATCATCTTCGTCGAACAGCGTTTTCGCGATGGCTGCACGCGGGCCCATGCGACTAAGCTGGCTGACTTTTTGAATAGGTTCTCGGAATTGTTCAAATTCTGAACCAAGTTCCTCAAACTCGCCATTGAGTTCTTGTTTCGCGTTATTGATCGCTTTCCGTGCCGCAAAAACCGCTGCGCGGACGTCCTGCAGCAACCCGGGTAGACGTTCGGGACCGATGACAATGATCGCCACCACAATGATGACGCCTATCTCCGACCAACCGATATTGGAAAACACGAATCTATCTTAACGTCTAAGCGCCGTTATTTCTCGGTTGCTATTTACCGTTGCTACTGCGGCGCACCGCTCGGGCAAGTTTTTCCAAACGCTCGAGCAGATCAGGCTGTTTCTGGGAGCGCTCAGCATGCTCAGCTCGGGGATTTCCCGCAGAGGCAGAAGTTTTTCCCCCTATTTCCGAGACTTCAGCGGCTTGGCCTCTATTGCCTTCTGTTGAATTGTCTTCTGCTGCAGCGCTAGCGTCACTAGCACCACTGGCATCACCGGCGATGCGGCGTAATCGGTTCAGTAGCGATTCCGAAACTTGCACCTGATCATTCCCGTTGCAGCTGCGCAGGGCTTGCGCCGCGTGCCGTTGTTTGTGCACGTCGTCACGGCAGTTTTCGCACAATACCAAGTGCACCCGGGCATTATGAGCAGACTTGCTGGACATCTCGCCATCAACAAAAGCAGCGACGGCTTCTGGGCCCAAGTGGTCAAAGCGACGCCGGGTCTTTGGGGTCTTCGGGGCGCGCTTAGGTTTGTCTGAACCAGACTGCGTCGAAGGCGTCTTCGTAAAAATTGCTTCGCCTCCTGTGTAACTACTGTGCATTGTGCCCCACGATTTTAGCGGGTGCGCAAAAGGATCTGCGTTTCTTCGTTGTGTACCGCGTCATCTTCTAGGCGGGCACGCAATTGGGAGCGGCCACGGTGGATCCGCGAGCGCACGGTACCCATTTTGACTCCCAGCGTAGCGGCGATCTCCTCGTAGCTCATCCCCATTACGTCGCACAAAACGATGGCAACACGGAAATCCGGGGCTAGCTCATCCAACGCTTTTTGCAATGCTGGGTCCAAATTGGCGACGTTATACGCTTGTTCGGGGGTTATCCCATTACCGGCAAATCGTTCATAATCTTCCGGGAGCGATTCCATCCGGATCTTCGACCGGTGCCGTACCATATCCAAAAATAGGTTCGTCGTAATGCGATGCAGCCAACCAGCAAAAGTGCCGGGTTGGTAATCCTGCAGAGAACGAAAGACGCGCATAAACGTTTCCTGCGTAAGGTCCTCGGCATCCTGCGGGTTACCAGCGAGACGAAATGCGAGTCGGTACACACTGTCAGCGTGCTCGGCAACTAGCTCGTCCCAGCTAGGCATAGCTCCAACGCCTTCGTCGAAAGCTTCTGTTCCGCGCAATTTTTCAGCAGGCTCCGCGCCTTTGGTATTTTTCGCGTTTTCTGGCTTTCCTGCGTTTTCTGCACTGTGCTGACAGTACTGGCTGTACTGGCTGTACTGGCTGTACTGGACACCCTCCGGCAACGTCATGCTCATTATTGTGCTACACGTCTCTCAATAAAGCCAGCCCGGTTGCTGAGCATTAACTGTGAATACGTAGCAGCCTAGATTTTGGCCCAGCCTTCCCCGCTACAAGGACAAAGCACAAAGACTGATTTAGACTGTTGGTGTGTCTACTTCAGAAAATTCCCCGTACACTTCGTCGGTGTCAGCAATGCTTGGATACATCAACTCCACTGCCGTGGTTTCTGAAGGCTTGCAGGCAGCGCATGCCCACGCCGCGGAATACTCGTTACCAGCCCCTGATGCGACGGTGGGCCAATTATTGACCACGCTTACCGCCAGCGCGACGCATCCGGATAATCCAAAAAGCGCCGGAGTCATTGCAGTCAGCCCGGCATCGAGCGTCGTTGGGTTGTATCTTCTGCAGGGGCTGCCAGACAAAGGTGTGCTCACCTGCATTGACCCTGAAGTGGAACATCAGCAACACGCCAAGCAAGCTTTTCGTGAAGCCGGGTATGGACCATCACGGATTCGCTTCTTGCCCTCGCGCCCGCTCGACGTGATGGGCCGGTTAGCCACTGCTGCCTACCAGGTAATTTATGCCGATGTCACGCCGACCGACCTACCGAAGCTCGTCGAACTCGCCTGGCCTTTGCTGGGGCAACGCGGCACCTTAGTTTTAGCTAATTCGCTTCTCGACGGCACGGTGGCTGATTCTTCGCGGAATGACCGTGCTACCCAGGCTGCGCTGGCTGCCGACGAGTATTGTCGCGAACTCGATGGCGCGATCGTCACCCGGCTCCCGCTGGGGTCTGGGCTGACGCTGGTCACCAAGCTTTAATCACAAAGCTCTAACTACAAGGCTCTATTCGCCAAACTCTTAGCCCCAACTCACCGACTCCTGCACGATGGCGCGAACATCACTACCCTGGTCGGGAGTTCAATGACGCAAGGAGAAATCATGACGGAAATCCATCGACCGGAACTCCACATCACCCCGGAACACGGTGTACTTGATGCCCCCGCTGGAGTTCTGCTCGACGGCAATGATTGGCACGTGTTCTACCAGTATCGCCCAGAGGTTCCGGGCCCCGCACGCTGGGCACATACTGTCTCTCAGGGCGACCCATTCTCATGGTTTGAATGCGATGATGTCCTCGCACCAGTCGGCGGTGAGCTCACTGTTCGTGCCGGTTCCGTCGTGCCTATCGATGGCGAAGGTGAGCAGGATGCCAACCTGTATTTCACCTCAGTGACCTCCGGCGGCACCAATATTCAGCTCGCAAAAATGCGGGAGCTCACCGCAGATTGTCCACTGTCGGAAGACCGCGCAGCATTAAACCCGGCGGTTAACCGGGTCTCGGCGGTATTGGAAACACAGGAAGGTTTCCAACGGTTTCGTTCCCCGTGCGTTGTACCAAATTGGGAAACCCCGGTGGACCGCGAAGCAGGGCATGCGGGCTGGTTGATGCTTGCCCTGACCGGTGATGCGGAAACCCCCACTCCGGTTATTGCCACTTCTCAGGACGGCCAATCCTGGGACCTGCAAGGCGCACTGGAATTCGATGGCGAGATTGGCTTGGACCTGTCCCCGGAGGAAGGCCAACTGTCGACAATCGTCGCACCGCGTATTCTGCGTTTGCGTGATGAAGTCGACGGAGAAATCTACGATATTTTGCTGTTGACCTTGGAGCGCGCAGGCATCGATATTTCCGGTTATTTGGTCGGCACGTTGCGCGGCACCACCTTCCATGTACGCAGTGCGTTCCGCCGTATTGATCACGGTCATGATTTCACTCGTCCACGTAACACAAACACCACCAAAGGCACCACGGTGCGTGGGTCCACCATAAAATCACACAATCCGGCTGATTATTACACCGAGGCGGCGTTGTTCGGTTTCATTAATGGCATCGGCCGCCATGATGACCCCACCGAGCATCCATCGCTTGTCGAAGAAGGCTGGGCCAACGCCCTCACGCTGCCACGCATGATTTCACTGCAAGATGGTCGCTTATATCAAACCCCTCCAGCAGGCCTGCCAGAAGCAATTACGTCATCGGAGCGCGCCCACGCCTATACCGTGCTTTGCGAGGTCCCTTCCGATGAAGACTCTGCACTGACAGTCTCGCTTTTCGACGCCGATGACAACGAAACCGCCCGCATCACGCATACTGGTCACACGCTCAGCATCGACCGTAGTGTCGGCCCTAGTGATCGTTATCGGGATGAGGCACCAGCCACCGCAGAACTTGCCGACAGCGACAGTGATTCACTGACCATCATCGTTGATGGCTCGACGGTGGAGGTATTTGCCGATGGCGGCTGCGTCGCTATGACCTCGCGGGTATATTTCGCTGGCGGCTGCTCGAGAATCGACGCCTCCACCACCGGTGCTGCCAAGATCGAGCGCGACTGGCACCGCAGTGGCCACGAGCACTAGCCAATAATTTCGGTTACCTGCTCGTGGCGTAGTTGGGCGCGGTTGGTTTTGTGAAACAGTCGATCCTGCCCCGGGCGGTCACCGTCATAGTTTCTGGTAAGCCTGCCAGCCGGTGCTCTAATTCTTCAGCGCTAATGTGCCGCGCAGACGGACTCATTTTCACCTGGGCGGCGATCGAGGCTTTTTCTAACCGCATGGCGAATTCAATCGTGCGCGGGCTACCAATTGGCTCGAGAATCCCGTGTGCCTGCTGATATAACCGCGCGATTTTGTCTTCTTCCACCGACACGATCCCCAGTGGTTTCCGCAGCTCATCCAGGTGCCCGGTATCTGGTGTGAGTACTACCACTTGCCCGGCAGGTTTTAATACCCGGGCGAATTCTGGCATATTTCGTGGTGCGAACACGACCGAAAGTGCATCAGCGCAGTCATTAGCAAGCGGTAGCCTGCGCCAAACATCAGCAACCACCGCTCCAACCCGCGGATGACATTTCGCTAGTTGCTTTGCCGCAGGCGTCGAAATATCTAATCCGACCCCGCGAGCACCGGAGATGCTGTCGAGGCTATGAGATAAATAATATCCTGTGCCCGCGCCGGATTCGATGATGACTGGTGCCGAATCTTGGCTAGATTCCAGTGACGATTCCGTCGCCGCCACCATCGCCTCGGTGACCGCTTCAACAAACGGCGCAAAATGCCCTCCGGCAAGAAACGTCTCCCGGGCTTGGATCATGCCAGCACTATCGCCATCATGTTTTCTTCCCGCCCCGGCAAGCAAACTGACATAGCCTTGCTTAGCGACGTCAAAGCTGTGTCCGGATTCTGACACTAACCGGCGAAAGTCGTTGTCTCCATGCAGTGGAGTGCCATCGTTGGGGTCAGCGAGTACATCAATTACCTCAGCAAGCATGGTGCTAGATTATCCTTCGTTTATCCCGCGTGTTTCTTCTGGTTGTTCAGCTGTCTGCTGTTGCGTATCGGCAGTCTTGTCAGCAGCCGTATCTGCGGGCCCTCCGGCATCGGCGTCGTTCTGCTGAAAATGTTCCAGTTCGCTGCGTAATCTCGTGAGCTCACGCTGGCATTCGGCTAAAACAGCATCGACTTGATCAGCACGATATCCGCGTGGAACCACCGAAAATTCCACGGCGTCAAGGTCTCCCGCAGCCACTGCCTGCCGATTCGCTAGCCCAATCGCACTGCAATTTTCCGCGTGTGCGTAATCTGCATACGCATCGCTGTTGCTCGCACCGCTGACTCGGGCGGCTGCATCATCGGCACCATCGGTTCCGAAAAGTTTGGCCCACGCCACGACCCCACATATCACGATGATCGCGGTAATAATGAGCAGAAAAATCCATGACAAAAAGATCGTCACTGTTATTGCACCCCATAATCGTGTAACGGCGCACGTTCTACAAATGCGCAGTCTTTTCGCACAGAATCTGGCACCAGGCCGGCGCGCTGGCTAATCGTAGTCGCGACAATATCTGCCATCGGTGCAAGTTCGGCTAATGGTTTGTTTCGGTGATGGCGGGTACCAAGTTCTACCTGGGTAACCGCTGGAACCCCGAATTTTTCTGCGGTATCAATGAGCAATCCAGCCTCCACACCGAAACCGCCGACGAACGGCAACTGCAGCGCTGCTGAACGGCGAATCGCATATTCTCCTCCCAGCGGTTGTGCTATTTGCGCTAATTCAGGAAAAAATAGCCGCAGCAGCGGCTTCGCGGTTAATTCTGTAACGCGGCCTCCACCGTCGCTCGCGCCGTGGAAGCCGCGGCGATAGATGGGTTTTACGAGTTGCAACCTGGCATCGTTGGCTAACGGCTGCGCCAACGAACGCACTAATCCGGCAGGTGGATCGACCAGATCCGCATCGACGAACACCACAAAGTCGTGTCGTGCCTCAGCTACCCCGCGCCAAAGCGATTCTCCTTTTCCCGGCAAAGGCACAACCCCACGCCCCGGCGCGGCGTCCTGCCAGTTGACCACGCGTGCCCCCGCGCTCCTAGCACGCGTTGCGGTGTCGTCGGTGGAATCCGCGTCGATGACGATGATTTCACCTGGTGCTTCGTCCTGGATGGCGGAAACCACCGAGGCAACAGTGTTTTCTTCGTTCAGCGCCGGGATGACGACACTCACGTGACGCATAAAGTCGATCCCGCGAAAGACGCGATCGTGAGCGTCTGAGCCTTGCCGTGGTCTCATAACAGCCCACGGATGGTGTTATCGGGTGCTCGGTCGCCGCTGATTGCAGCAGTCATTTTGATGACGTCTAAAGTCTCTGCCACTTCGTGTACGCGGAATGCGGCTACTCCACGGGCCGCCGCCCAGGCCGTGGCTGCCAGCGTTCCCACTACTCGTTCACGCGGGGCACGTTGCAGGGTCTCGCCAATGAAATCTTTATTCGACAATGCCATCAGCACTGGCCAGCCGGTAGCAACGAGCTCATCGCAGCGCCGCAGCAATTCCAGGCCATGGAAGGTATTTTTTCCGAAATCATGAGTGGGATCGATAAAAACTTTGTGCTCTGGGACCCCACACGATACTGCACGTTCGGCCAGGGCTGTGGTCTGCTTAATGACATCGGCAACCACATCGTCATAGTGAACCCGGTGTGGCCGGGTACGGGGTGTATTAACCCCCGTGTGCGAGCAGACATATCCCACTTGGTGTGCCCCAGCAACCTCGATTAATTCGGGTTCATAGCCTGCCCACGTATCGTTGATCAATCCAGCGCCGGCTCTAATAGCGGCGTCGGCAACATCGGCCCGCCAAGTATCAACAGAAATCGTGATTTCTGGATGACGTTCGTGTACAGCAGAAATCGTCGGGATAACGCGATCTATTTCTTCTGCAGCCGTGACTTCTTCGCCGGGGCCTGCTTTCACTCCGCCGACGTCAATGATGCTCGCACCGTCGGCAATGGCCTGATCTGCTCGTGCCAGCGCGGAATCTTCAGCAAAGGTCGCTCCTTTGTCATAAAACGAATCCGGGGTGCGATTAATAATCGCCATGATCTCAGTCATGCACATCTGCCTCTGCAATGCGCGTGTGCACGGAAACGATGTGCTCAACGGCTTCCTCGACATCGTCGGTAAGAATAAACAGATCCATATCAGCGTGATCAATCATGCCTTCGGCTAACAAGCGCTGTTGCAACCAATCCACCAATCCCGACCAGAATTTCTTACCAACCAACACTATGGGGAAACTCGTGACTTTTTTGGTTTGCACCATGCACAGCACTTCAAAGAGTTCATCGAGGGTCCCCAACCCACCTGGTAAGCAGACGAAGCCTTGCGAATACTTCAAAAACATCGTCTTGCGAGCAAAAAAGTAGCGAAAGTGAATTCCCAGCCCAATATAGTCATTGAGCCTCTGCTCAAAGGGCAGTTCGATGCCAAGCCCGACGGATCGCCCGTCCGACTCGAATGCGCCTTTATTAGCTGCTTCCATTAGTCCTGGACCGCCACCGGTGATCACGGCATAATCGCGTTCCACGAGTCGCGCCGCGATCTGTTCACCCCAGTCATAGTATTGGTGGCCCCGCGGGATCCGAGCTGAGCCGAACACAGTGACGGCTTTCGGGAGCTTGGCGAGAGCGTCGAAACCAGCAACAAATTCGCCTTGGATACGCAAAATGCGCCACGGGTCCGCGTGCATCCAGTCGTGATCAGCGGATCGCTCCAGTAACCGCTGGTCATAGGTCGATTGAGACTGGGTCTCATTACGCGTGATCACGGGACCACGCATGCTAGCATCACGCCGCGGCGAACGGTCCGCAGTGGGTTCTGCGTTCGTACTACGTGCCGACGCCGACGAGCCGCCTGTGGCACCAGTGTGGGAAGGATCTGCAGCCATGTGAGAAGCCATAACTAGGAAGGTATTTCTTCTTTCTTCAGGTAGTCAATAAGTTGATCCGCGACCTGGGTAATCTGCGCCGTCGGGCATTGTTCATCGGGTTTGTGTGCAAAACCTGGATCGCCGCAACCAAAGTTCACCGCCGGTACGCCCATCGCACTGAACCGGGACACATCCGTCCAGCCCAGTTTCGCACGGAAATTACCGCCCACTGCTTCAACCAGACGCTGAGCCACGGGCGCTCCGAGTCCTGGCAGTGCAGCGCCAGCGCTGTCATCAACCTCCACATACAGGGGCGAGTCGTCGGCAAGATCATCCAATCCCAATACCTCGAGCGCGTGCGCTAATGCCTCGTCCTCGCTGCGATCGGGCGCGAAGCGGAAATTCACAAACATCCAGGCATCATCGGGAATCGTGTTGGTTGCCACGCCTGCCTCCAGGTGCACGATATTCAGACCTTCGCGATACGTGCAACCATCAATGACCACCTCGCGTGCTTGATAGTCTGCAACCTTCACCATGACCGGGGCCAAAATATGCGCTGCATTGGAACCTAACCATGACCGCGCCGAATGCGCTCGGTGCCCGCGCGCCCCGATTTTCAGCCGCAAAGTCCCCTGGCAACCGGCCTCAATGATTCCGCCGGACGGCTCTCCTAGCAGGGCGAAATCGCCGGATAGCCATTCCGGGTGATCACGCTGCAGATGGTACAAACCGTTGTATTGAGTAGCGACCTCTTCGCCCTCGTAGGCAATCATCGTCAGATCACACGACAGATTTCCGTGATGCACTAGCTGCGCAAAAACATGCAGGTACACGGCCAAACCAGACTTCATATCTGTCGTGCCGCACCCATGCATTACTAACTGCCCCGCAGCATCGTGAGCAATAGAATGCGGAACGTTATCGGCAATCGGAACCGTATCCACATGGCCTGCGAGTACCACGCGGGTATCGAACCCCGCATTAGTCTTTGCACACACTGTGTTGTTATAGCGCTGCACCTCGATATCTACAGCCGCTTGCTTCTGTACATCTATTAATGCCATCTCGATGGCATCGGCAATGGTGTCTTCATGATGGGATGGCGACGCAATATCCACTAACGCCGCGGTCAGCGCTACTGGATCAGAGTGAAAATCCAAGCGCAGAGCGGATTGAGGGGATTGTTTGCCAGAAGGCTGGGCAGATTCTGCTTGTTCCGTGCGTGGTTGAGTGTCTCGGGCTTCTGGTGTATTCACAGTCACCTAGCCTACCGCGATTTTTCCAATATTCGCGAGGGCTTCAGGATGGTGTTCATAGATTGCGGTATTGCCAACCACGTGGTGCCAGCCTGCAAACCGTAACGTGCATTTATTACACCCCAAGACGTGATCCAGCAAACGTTCTGGGCTAGGGTGTTTATATTCTGCGAGGACGAGAAAGGCGCTAATCATGACGCAACCGCAAGCCGGGTCATCTCCGGCACAAAAACAGGGTGGGAACCTGATGAAAACCCGACACCTGACCATGATGGGACTCGGCTCTGCCGTGGGTGCGGGATTATTCCTGGGAGTCGGCCTAGGCATCCAAATCTCGGGTACTTCAGTTTTATTGTCTTATATCGTGGCCGGAATCTTGGTCACCCTCATCATGCGCATGTTGGGTGAAATGGCCGCCGCTCGCCCCTCCCTCGGCTCCTTTTCGACGTTTTCTGGCATGGCCTTCGGCAACTGGGCACGATTCACCAACGGTTGGATCTACTGGTTCATGCTCGTCATGGTCATGGGCGCAGAAATCACTGGTGCCTCCGCCATCATCGGCAGTTGGTTCGGTATAGCTCCAGTCATTCCGGCATTGATCACCGTCGTATTTTTTGCTTTGGTCAACTTCGCTAATGTCCGCGGCTTTGGCGAATTCGAATTCTGGTTCGCCATCATCAAAATCGTGGTCATTGTGGGATTCATCGGCATCGGCTTGTTGATGATCTTCGGTCTATGGCCGGGTGCAGACGGCGCAAACCCCGGTGAATTTGTCGAGAACTTCGCCCCGAATGGGCTTTCCGGAATCGCTGCTGGCTTATTGGCAGTAGCCTTCGCATTCGGTGGTATCGAATTGGTGACCATCGCGGCTGCTGAGTCGGAAGACCCAGCGAAAAACGTGAAAACTGCGGTCAATGCGATTATTTTCCGAATTCTGTTCTTCTACATCGGCTCAGTGCTGGTGATCACGCTGCTGCTGCCGTTTGATTCCATCCAGGATGCAGACGTTGCTGCAGAGTCACCATTCACCCAGATCCTCTCACTGGCTAATATCCCCGGCGCAGCCGGATTCATGGAATTGATCATCGTCATTGCGCTGTTGTCAGCGTTTAATGCGCAGATTTATGCCACCTCACGTCTGGTGTTCAATATGAGCCGAGATGGCAACGCCCCGGCAGTGTTTTCCCATACCAACAAGGCCTCATCGCCGCAGAATGCAGTTATTTTGTCCGTGATTTTTGCCTTCGGTTCGGTTGCACTGCAATGGTGGAATCCTCCAGGACTGTTAGCATTCCTGTTCAACGCCGTTGGCGGATGCTTGCTGGTCATTTGGATCCTCACAATTTTGTCGTACCTGAAGCTGCACCCAGTGATGAAACGCAATGGCGAACTCGATGAGTTCAAAGCCGGCTTCTACCCCTGGGATGGATACATCTCACTGGCAGCGCTGGCTGGAATCATCATCTTGATGCTCACCGACGCCGGAGCTCGCGGCCAGTTGGTAGCAGTCGCTGTACTCGTTGCCATTTTGCTGGTTGCGGCAGTATTCGTCGGGCAAAACCGCAAACGTAAAGGTTTGTCCAACGTCGTCAAGCAATAATCGTGGCCCAGAAATAAGCGTCGAGGGCGCTAAACTAGCGTATCTTTTTCGGGTATGCTCGTGTCAGCAAAGGCGAGTCACAACTATAACTTCACTCACAAGTGTGGCTCGTGATGACAGTCCCCGATAAAGAATAGGTTGCAGCTTTTCTATGACTTCAGCATCGGCACGCGGACTTGCCACTGTTACCCACGATGGCACGGTTCTCGACGTCTGGTATCCAGCGCCAAAACTTGGAGAATCCGTCTCCACCAGCGCAACAAACAAACTGGATGAGGTTCCACAGCAATTTGCTGATCTCGTTGGCCCAGACGAAGAGCGCGGAGTCGCTCGGATCGCCGTACGCACAGAGATCGCAGACTTAGATCAGGCACCACAAGACACCTACGATGCGTATCTGCGTCTCCACCTTCTGTCCCACCGCCTGGTCAAGCCACATGAACAAAACCTCGAGGGCCTGTTCGGCCTATTGGCCAACGTCGTCTGGACGAACTACGGACCATGCGCAGTGGATGATTTCCAAATGGTGCGGGGCCGATTGGCCAGCCGCGGGCCAGTAATCGTCTACTCCGTCGACAAATTCCCACGAATGGTGGACTATGTCGTCCCATCAGGTGTGCGCATCGGCGACGCAGACCGCGTACGCCTAGGCGCCTATCTCGCAGAAGGCACCACCGTGATGCACGAAGGCTTCGTCAACTTTAATGCCGGAACCTTGGGCTCCGGCATGGTCGAAGGCCGTATTTCGGCCGGCGTGGTCGTCGATGACGGTTCGGATGTCGGCGGCGGCGCTTCGATCATGGGCACCTTGTCGGGCGGCGGCAAAGAAGTCATTTCCGTGGGCAAACGCTGCCTGCTGGGAGCTAACGCTGGAATCGGCGTCTCCCTGGGCGATGACTGCGTAGTAGAAGCCGGACTCTACATCACCGGCGGTACCAAATTAACCGTCTTCGGTTCCGTGGCAGAAGCCATCGGGGTCTCGAATGGTTCCACGGTCAAAGCCAGCACACTCAGTGGCGCCAGCGGAATCCTATTCCGCCGGAATTCGGTATCTGGCTCGGTCGAGGCTACGGAATGGAAAGCCTCTGCTGTACAACTCAACGAAGATTTGCACAACAACTAGTGACAAACTAGTTGTACAACGCTAAGTTGCTGGGGAGTCGAGGACCACTCGGCTCCCCTTTGGGCTTTTCCGAAACGTCCAGACTTTATTGATCACAAAATTCACTGGCATCGAAACCAGGATTGACATGGCGCTCGCCCAATAAAACTTTGTACGCAACCCAGTAGAATCATCAAAGATGTGCTCTGGCAATGCCATGGGCGATTCGGGGTTCATCAGCAATACCAAAACAATTTGCGAAACAACCAGTGCGCCAAGCCCTGTGACCATAAATGGTACTAATCCACGGAGCCACCCGACGGAGGAAACACCTCTGAATGTCCAGGAACGGTTAAGTTGGTAGTTCCAAATATTCGCAACGACAAACGCCACTATGGTGAACACGTTGTACCAACGAATATTAAAATCCGTGTTTAACAAGGGCAGAAAAATTTCGCGTTCATTGAGCGCGAAGGCCGCCTCAGCAAATTTTTTGCAGAGATACACCACGGTGAGATTGACGATGACCCCAGAACCGCCCACCATCCCAAATTGGATAAATTGGCGGAAGTGCGCAAGCGCCTGCACCGTCTTGGGTGAAGATTCGACCACACAGTCCCTTTCGACGACCGAACAAGAAACAAACAGCAGCAAAAAGCTACTGCTCTGCGCGCAACCGGGCTACGGCTGCATCAATGCGTTCATCGGTTTCAGTCAACGAAACGCGCACATGGTTTTTACCCTTCGGGCCGTAGAATTCTCCGGGCGCGACAAGAATACCGCGTCGAGCAAACCAATCAACGGTGTCACGGCATGGTTCATCGCGGGTCGCCCATAAATACAATCCGGCCTCAGAATTATCAATCCGGAAACCAGCGTCCAGCAGCGCACCTAATAGTTGTGCGCGACGGCGCGCGTAACGCTGTTTCTGCTCCAGTTCGTGAGCATCGTTATCCAGAGCGGCCACCATTGCCTCTTGAATGGGCCCAGGCACAATGAGACCTGCATGCTTGCGTGCCTGCAGCAGCGCCGAAATGATTTCCGGGTCGCCGGCCAGGTAACCAGCCCGGTACGACGCCAGGTTTGACGTTTTCGACAGCGAGTGGATAGCAAGCAAGTTAGTGGTATCGCCATCACACACCCGTGGGTCCAGAATAGACAGGGGTTGATCTTCGTCTTCGCCTTGCCAACCTAATCCCAGATAACACTCGTCCGAGGCGACGATGACACCACGCGACTGCGCCCAGCCCACTACTTTGCGTAAGTGCTCGATGCCCAAGACTTTGCCTGTCGGATTCGACGGGCTGTTGATATACAACAAATCTGGTTTTGCTGGACCAATTTGGGTAAGCGAATCTGCGCGCAACACATTCGCACCCGCCAACCGCGCAGAAACCTCATACGTTGGGTATGCCAATTCTGGAATGACAACGGACTTCGCTCCCAGCAAAGTGGGCAACCAGGCAATCGCTTCCTTCGTACCAACGACAGGCAGCACGGATTCGGCCTGCATATTATAACGCCGCTGCAAGGCAGCAGAAATGGATGCGCGGAGTTTTTCGGTGCCTGCTGTTTGCGGGTACCCGGGTGCTGCACCAGATTCTGCCAATGCCAATTGAATGCCTGGAGCGACCGGATCAACCGGTGTACCTACAGACAGGTTCACGATCCCGTCGGCATGGGATTCTGCCGTTTTCTTGGCCTCGGCCAAGCTATCCCACGGAAAATCTGGGAGCGAAGGTGTGCGCATCATCGTTTCTTATCCTTAATCGGTCGTGTACAGCCGATTTTATCCCAGGCGAGCTGGCGTCGCCCCTGGATGCCACCGGAGATTTAAATCTCGACGTCCTGATTTTGCGGAGGCAGTTTTGTAATCATCGGATGGTCGAAATCTTGTGGTCCTAAGCCCGCAGCTCCGCCCGGAGATCCAAGGTCATCAAAGAAGCCAACGTTTGCATCGTAGTATTCTTCCCACTCATCCGGGGTATCGTCTTCATAGAAAATTGCTTCTACCGGGCAAGCTGGCTCACAAGCACCGCAGTCGACGCATTCATCCGGGTGGATATACAACATGCGCTTGCCTTCATAGATGCAGTCAACCGGGCATTCTTCCACACAGCCGCGGTCCATCACGTCGACGCACGGCTGGGCAATGATATAGGTCATGGGTTCTCCTGAATACTTTGTGCTGTTTCGGTACGACGGCTTCTTCTTTGGTGTTTGTGGTAAGCAATGACCGGCCAAGCTGCTCCTGCCAGGACGGCACACACCAAACCCACCACGTACGCAACCGCAGCTGACGTGGGCAACATCAGCCAAACCACACCCATCCAGATTACCGTGGGAAGTAGCTGAACAAGGTAGTTCGACGACCACAACGTGGCGGTTTTCACCAAAACCAGGCACCAGCCGAAGGCTAATGGGATAGTCCACGGCAGGCTCGTAACCTTGAGTTCGATGGTAGCGGGCAAATACTGCAGACAAAAAACTGCACCGACTGCAGCGAAAATGCTCAGCCAGACGAGGGCTCCGACAACCTCTCCGCGACTGAATTCGGTGCGTATTACTCGTTTACCCACCGATGCTGCTCCTGTGCACGCGCAATCGGCCCAGGACCAAACGGTAGCTGATAATGCTCGGTGCGAGTTATCGGGTAGGCATACAAGTTTGACAGGGCATAAACCCCAGCGAGCGCGTCATCGTGGGTGGTCGTCACGGTCTCTGGATTAACTTCCGAGGCCCGGCCGTCGGCAAGCCACACTTGCGTGGCGTGGGCAGCCATGGCCTCGCGTTTTGCTGTAACTTCCGCCTCAGATAGTTCCAAACCCACATCGGTAATCTCGTCAGTGCCATTGAATAAATATTCCTGGCTGGGCCACTGCCAGCCTGCTGGCAAAGCGAATCGTTTCTGGCCTTCCACAACCCCGTCGCGGTACAAAACTGTCCACCAGACTTCGGGGTCGATGCCGTCGGCATGCACCCGGGATAACGCCTCATGTGTGGCATCATGCGCAGCAATGTGATCCGGATGCCCATATCCTCCGTCAGGACCGTAGGTAATTACCAGATCGGGTTGTTCTGCCCGCAAGAACTTCTCGACGGCAGTGGCTGCACTATCGACGTTATTGACCAATGCCCGTGGATGTTTAGCAGACTCCGACCCTGCCATACCCGAATCACGAAGATTTATTCTTTGGCCACGTACTCGCAAGATATCGAGGGCGTCGGATAATTCATGCAGACGAAACTCGGCTAAATCCTCCACGATTTCCGCTCGCCCAATAATCTCGCCTTCTTCACCATTCGTACACGTCAAAACGGTGACCTGAGCACCTTGCCGAGCGAAACGTGCCAAGGCGCCGCCTGTCCATATTGCTTCATCATCCGGGTGCGCGTGTACCGCCAACACCTTCATTGCTCTACCTCCAGCTACATTTCTGTCTCATGCCGATGCACGGGGTGTCATGGGTTTATAAATCAGTTCAACGTATCAGCAGCATGCGGTTATTAGTTAAGGTTCTGGGATATCCGGTTCCGCGGTCAGTGGAGCTGCAGCCCGCTTATCAGCGGAACCCGTTGGATCTGCTGGACCTGCCAAATCCCAATATGGGGCCAATTTTAACCCGGCAGGCCAGTCGCCTAATTCTGGTTCCGGCCCCACCATACCGCTGCCGAGAATCCGAATTCGTCGCTCATCGAGCACCGGGATGTGCAGGATATGATCCGATTCCAACGTCGAAACCAATTGGCTCGCTCGATCATTATCTACTGCCCCACTAAGCACGTCTGCCCACGCGTTTTCAACCTCGGGTGCACACTGCGGTAACCAATCAGCATATGCAGTGTTGGTCGCTGGTGCACGACAGAGCAACTCATCGGCAATGTTCAATGACGTCGTGCTTGTATCGTTCCAGCTAATTACCGCATCGACAGCACCATCTGGTGCCAATTCTTCGCTGATTGAGACAAAATCATCGGCCACCACTTCCGCGGCTACACCGGCTGCTACCATCCGATCCACGAGAACGCTCGCGGCGGCATTGGCCACGGTATCGGCCGGATCTGCTGCAATCCGAAGCGGGCGCCGGTTGCTCGTCTGTTGCCGCAAAAGGCTTACGTGCTGCTCAGCCACTTCCCCGGGCCCCATCGTGCCATCGCCTACTGCGCCCCCATCGCTACCAACCGTCTTGGCGGCATCGTCCGAGTGTCCAGGAACCCGAAGGTCAGTACGCCGACCAGTCGCCTGCACCGCGAGCGAAGAAATATCGAGCGCACGCGCAAACTCTGCACGCATGTCGTGGTCCCGGAAAATTGGGGATTGGCTCAGTAGCTCCACCTGCAGCTGTCGCGAAGTATTCAAACGGAACACCTGGGTACCTGGTAGAGCACTATACGATAAAAATGTCGTTTCTCCGGGCGTGAGATCAGCGAATGCAATCTGCCCGGAACGCATGAGATTAAGTCCTTGCGCTGGATTGCGAATCTCGGTCAATTCCAGCACGTCGATCCGAGCAGGATCAGCACCCCAGAAACGATCATTGCGGTGCAAGGTTACCTTTCCGCGAGCCCAATCAACGCCGTCAATGTGATAACGGCCTGCGCTAGCAGGGATTTCCCGAGCTGCCGAAAACGGCGCATTCATCAAATGCGCAGGTAATAAATAGTGGAATAATTCGCGCCAGTCATTGACACGTTGCGAGAACTCCACATCGACAATTTTGCCACCGGCGGTAGTCGTGATGTTCGAAATCGCGAAATAGCCAGCAGCACCGACCACCCCCGGCGTGGACGTCATCTGCTGCCACAAATAAATAAAGTCTTCACCCGTGATTGGGGTGCCATCGGACCACTGTGCCTGGGGTGAGATTTCATAGCGTACCTTCTGGACGACGGGCTGGTCCGCCGGATCCACCTGTTGCGTGGATGTGCCTCCCGACGACTCAGATTCGGCCTGGTGCTCGTCGCTTCTGGTGTGGTGTTCACGCACTGGAACTTCTTCTGCGGAATCTAACAGCTCCGTGATTTCACCGTTGACAAACGCCGACGGCAACACAAGCGCGGCGATATCGTCGACGACGGCTTGTTGGTTAGCTTTCAGGTGCGGGTTCAAACCAAAATGGATCGGGTCGATGCCGACACCAACCTGGGACTTTTCCGCTGGATTTCGGCGATGCTCGCGCTCTTCCGCGTCGGATTCACCTGGACGAGACTGCCCTGCTCCGGCTTCTGACGCCGATGGGTTGTCTCCGCGAGCAACATCAGCAGCGCTGGATTCAGCCTCTTGCCCGGTCTCAATTGGTGGTGGGCCAGGATTAGCCACACATGCGGTCAACAAACCAGCAACAGCCACGATGGCACCAGGAAACATTCGACGACGCCGGGTCTTTCCCGAACCAGCATCTGTGTCTTCCGCAGGCAATGCGGCTGTTTCGTGTCTGCGCATCATGGCTGTAAGTATTCTTCTTAGCTCACTTAAGTGCCAAGAGTTCTGGGCTATCTGGCTTGCGTGGCTGTCTGCCTATTTCTGGTTTTTCGCACGAGATGCAGCGCGACGACGCTCAGCAGCGTTAAGCTCTACCTTGCGCACGCGCAGTACCTCTGGCGCAACTTCGACGCATTCGTCGTTGCCACAGAATTCCAGTGCTTCTTCCAGCGACAGAGTCTTGGCTTTTGCCAGGGTGACGGTGGTATCCGCAGAAGCTGCACGCATATTGGTCAGCTTCTTTTCCTTCGTGATGTTGATATCCATGTCTTCATCACGGTTATTGGCACCAACAACCATGCCTTCGTAGGCTTCTGCGCCTGGTTCCACAAAGAAGTTGCCGCGGTCAGCCAGCGACATCAGCGCAAACTGGGTGATCTTGCCGGAACGGTCCGCAACGAGCGAACCGGTGGCGCGAGACTTGATCTGTCCGGCCCACACGTCCATGCCATCGGACATGGAGTTCGCGATACCGGTACCGCGGGTTTCTGTCATAAATTGCGTGCGGAAACCAATCAAACCACGGGCCGGAATGCGGAAGATCATGCGGACCCAGTCGCCTTCTTTGATGTCCATGGATTGCATCTGGCCTTTTCGACCAGCCAACAGCTGGGTCACAGCACCCTGGAATTCGCTCGGGACATCAATAGTGATGATCTCGTAAGGCTCGTGCACCTGACCATCAATGGTTTGCGTGACAACTTCCGGCTTGCCGACGGTCAGTTCGAAGCCTTCCCTGCGCATGGATTCAATCAAGACAGACAACGCCATTTCGCCGCGTCCCTGCACCTCCCAAGCATCTGGCTTTTCGGTGGGCAGCACGCGCAGCGAAACGTTACCGATCAGTTCTTGGTCCAGGCGGTTTTTCAGCAAGCGGGCGGTCATCTTGTCGCCACCGCCGCGGCCAGCCAATGGCGAGGTATTCACGCCGATGGTCATAGAAATTGCTGGCTCATCGACAGCGATGCGTGGCAGTGCCTTCGGAGATTCTGGATCAGCGACGGTATCGCCGATCATAATTTCCGGGATACCAGAGATAGCGACGATATCACCAGCGATTGCTTCTTGCGCCGGCTGGCGGTCGAAACCTACGGTACGCAGCAACTCTGCGACCTTGACAGTAGTGGTCTTTTCATTGCCGTCTTCGTCGTAATGAATCCACGCAACCTGCTGGCCTTTGGTGATCTTACCGGCGTATACACGCAGTAGCGCGAGACGTCCCAAAAAGTCCGAGGAGTCCAAGTTAGTGACGTGCGCTTGCAGTGGAGCATCAACGGTGGCGGATGGTTCCGGCAAAACGTCGTAGATAACATCGAACAATGGCTGCAGATCCTCAGAATCTGGCACATTGCCATCGCCCGGGTTCTCCGTCGAGGCTTTGCCTTCGCGGCCAGAGGCGTACAGGACAGGCAGATCCAGCAGTTCTTCGGCTGCCGCGGCAGCTTCTTCGTCTTCGAGGCCAGCTGCGATTTCCAAGAGTAGGTCTTGGGATTCTTGCACGACGTCGTCGATGCGGGCATCTGGACGGTCCGTTTTGTTGACGGCGATGATCACCGGCAGCTTTGCTTCCAAAGCCTTGGTGAGAACGAATCGAGTTTGTGGCAGTGGACCTTCGGCGGCGTCGACAAGCAGCACTACGCCGTCAACCATCGAGATTCCGCGCTCGACCTCACCACCGAAGTCAGCGTGGCCCGGGGTGTCGATGACGTTAATAATAAGGTCGGCGCCGTCTTTACCCAGCCCCTTACGACGGACCGCAGTGTTTTTCGCGAGGATCGTAATGCCACGCTCTTTTTCCTGGTCATTCGAGTCCATGACGCGATCATTGACTTCGCCATGTTCACCGAACGCACCGGATTGTTCGAGCATTCCGTTGACGAGCGTGGTTTTGCCATGGTCGACGTGTGCGACGATTGCGACGTTGCGGAACTCAGTGTTCACAGTACTCCTGAAAGATTGTGGGTTTTAACGCTTCAACGATACTCGCCTTGCAGCCGACATGCATCTTCTTGATCGCCCCATCCCCCGCGAGCTCCAACCCCAACCCCGTAAATCGAAAACAGCACAATCCCCAATACGGCAAACAACCTGACAAACAGCCCAGCAAACACCCCGGGAATTAACCATTGCGTTAAGTACTGTGGGCCACTAACCTTATAAAAATTGTGACAGATGTTGCGTTTGTTATTAGAGTGACAATAGTAAATACCAAGTAAGCATCACCAGAGGCAAAGAAATACCTGCACAGCCGTTACACTCAGGCACTGACCGCAGGCAGACTTTATCCCCAAACCCGGTACACGGAGGATCACATGGCCGCAGCCATTCGCCCACGCACCATTATGGCTAGCATTACCGCTGGCTGCGCCCTCATCGCAGCATCGACCCTGCAGGCTCAGGCAGCGCCGATGCCTTCCAGCCTGCCGTCGACGCCCACAATTGAGCACCAGCTCAATGACTTTTTCGAGCGCTACTCTCCGGTTGACCATTTGGGGCGTCCCACTCCGAAAACAGCCACACAAATCCGTGATTTCGCCCACCAACCGTGGATACCACCCCAAGCACGGGATGCAATCTTGCAGGCACTCGATTTCGCCATCGGCGCCGGTGAAACTGGTGGGCCAGACCTGCCACAACAAGGCCCGAATTTCACACAGTTTGGCTGGCCAACGGTGGCAGGCTCATGCATCAACGGCACACACAACAGCGTCGGCACAGCAATAGCAGTACCGGGGCCAGCGGAGATTCCAGCTCCGGGCGCGCGCGCCCACGAAACCGCCTTCCTGTTCACTGCACTAGGAACCGCCCCAGCTGCCCACAGCCAAGATATGCGGGCGCATTGGTTCAACCTGAGCAATGGCAAATACGGTACTGCCGCCTTGGGCAATCACGGCATCAATCCCGAAGGCCCAGCCACCATTTCTGGCGTCGCCGATACTGGTCGCGGAACCATCGTGGCCCTGCTGGAAGGCAGCGTGCACACAGAACACAGTAAGTGCAACTATTTCCCCACCGCAGCCATCATCACCAGTTAAACTTCGTTGAGATCATGCACCCAGTTAAACAAGAAACTTTCGCCACCGAATGCGGCATCAATATCGACCCGAAAGGCTTCCACCGCGTGGTCGATACTTACCGTGAAACACGATTCGGTTTGTACATGGCCCGGGGCGCTGATCATCCACAATTCGGTTATTTGGAGTCGTGGCTACTGCCAGATCTTTCCCTGCGTGTGAGCATTTTTCACTACCGCCCAGGTTATGAAAGGCCGCAAGACTATTACATTGACATTGTTGATATTAGCAGGGTCGATATCAACAATGCCGATATCAAAAAAGCCGATATCAGCAACCTAGACGCAGTTACCTCCACCATCCCGCGATCACTATCCGCCGAAACAACGCGTGCTTGGCACACCCGGGATTTATACGTTGACATCGTCTCATTAACTGGGAAGCAAGTCGACGTACTCGATATTGACGAACTCGCAGAGGCCACCGCCGAAGGCCTCATCAGTGCCGAGGATGCCGAACACGCCATCGAGGCCACGCTACGCGCGGTAGAAGGCATTACTCGCCACGATGATAATGTCCTCGCCTGGCTGGATTCTTTGAACATCCCCATTTCCTGGGCGGATCCGGCAACTATTGAGCTCACCCCACCACTACAAAACTAGGCTCCCAGCAGCTAGGCACCGAGCAACAGTGACACCGCCATGATCGCCATGCCCGCTATCAGCCCGTATACGGCGGCATGGTGTCGCCCGGTCACCTCGGCCGTCGGCAAGAGTTTATCCAAACTGATAAACACCATCACGCCGGCGACCGCGGAGAACACAACTCCCAACGCCGCAGGCCCCATGATCGGCATTAATAGAGCAAACCCCACGACGGCACCGAGTGGTTCTGCTAAGCCCGACAAGGTTGCTGCCGCCCACGCTTTCCACCTAGAACCCAGTGCTTCGCGCAACGGGATCGCAACCGCAATGCCTTCCGGGATGTTGTGAATAGCAATCGCTACCGCCACACCGACAGCGATACCAGGCTCTTCCAGGCCAGCGATGAACGTCGCCAAGCCTTCCGGGAAGTTATGAATGGCAATCGCTGCGGCAGTAAACACCCCGGTCTTAAGAAATCGAGCTCTCGGGTCATTTTGCAGCTGTAACGGCTCATGCGGGTTCACGTCTTCGGGAACCAACCGATCGATGATGAGAATCATGAGAATTCCGGCAAAAAATCCCGCGACCGCCCAACCACCAATAGATTCCATGGCCTTCGGTAAGATTTCGACGAACGACACGTAGAGCATGACACCAGCAGATAACCCTAATGAGGCGGCCATAAACGCTGGACCGGGGCGTCTTTTGGCAATTGCAATCGCGCCGCCGATTCCGGTGGAAAGCCCGGCGGCAAGTGTGAGTGCGAACGCGAATAAGATCGTGGAAGTGTCGTACATCGTTTCCCGAAAGTCGGTGACTGATTAAACTAAGCGGTGTTGTATTGCAGAGTGGTATTGCAGATCGTCATTGGCGAAGATCTATTACCAAGCATGTTAAACGTGCCGTGCACATTGCGCGACAGTCAGGGTGATTCAAGTGCAGAATTTTCCGCTGCCAGCTAGCGCCGTCCACATCAGCGACCCGATCGTGGCCGAGCGCGCATTCAGTGCAGCCGTACTCAGCCTGCCCATGGTGCAGGTAGACCAGCCGCAAGGCCGACATGCACGTGAAACTGGCGGGCAGCCAGTCGAAATAGAACTTCCCGTCACTATGACCTTCCACGGAGCTTGGCGCGTCCATGCAGCCACGGGCGTTATTGCCCTGCTTGCCGACGTCGACGCCCTGCGGCCGCTACGCACGGTGAAAATTTCGGCGACTGCACGAATCAGTCTCAGCACCGGCCGGATCCGGGTCGAAATCCTCGCACCCATCGCTCCGTGGATCGTAGCGGTGAACAACCCCGAAGGCCCAGTCGTTGTGGGATCACGGTATTTCCCGGTGCAGTCGGGATATGACATGCGTAATTACGGCACCTCGCATATGTATGCGGTTGTTGCAGGGACCAGCGTGTTTCTCGATGGCAATAAATTAGGCACGCTTGCGCTGCCAGAGCCAGTTGAGTCCCCAATCAACGTACGGACATATTGTGCAGACGGGCAGATGGTGGTGGCACTACCTACCGGTACGCCACGCTTCGTGGAAATACCGGCTTTAGCACAGCCATTAGATATTTACCCGGCCGCGGCGATCGTTCAACCGTTACCGCACGGTAACCGCGTTATTCACCAACCGGTGCTTCCGGAAACTCCGCTTCATGAAGCACCTACAGACGATAAACTTTAAACTTCACGTGCGGCGGACCACTACGGTCCTTTCCACGCAATACCGTGGGAATGAAATCATTCGCCGCCGGGTGATCTTCCAGCTCAGCTAGGTAGCGTTCGTGGCAGGCCAGCGAGGAAATCGCTGCCTGTTCGTCGTCATCACTGACGTAATAAATGTGGTCGGAGTCTATATCGCTGACGATCCAGAATTGCTGAGCTGACCACGCTGGTTCGTCCATATCCCGAAATACCCACGGGTTTGCAGCATCTCGCGTGGCGTCCAGGGCAGCAAGCCCTACTACTCGGTGATCAGCTTGGTTTAGCCCACCCGGCAATTCCATCCCCATGGGCAGCGTCACGATGGCATCAGGTTGGAACTGGCGAATCTTGCGTGCGATGGCCTGTCGTAGTTCGAGGTTATAAACCAAGTGGCCATCCGGGAAGTCTAAAATCTCCAACGAATCCACCCCCACTGCCTGGCACGCATGCCGCTGTTCATCGGCACGCAATGGGCCGCACTCTTCTGGGGCCATCGAAGCAATACCTGCCTCGCCAGAAGTCAGTAGCAAATAACCGACCTCGATGCCTTCTTGCTGGATCCAAGCATGCGATGCCGCCGAGAGACCGTATTCCGGATCATCCGGGTGTGCAACGACCACCAGCACCTTTGTGATGTCAGTGAGCTCCAGCGGTGCAAGTGCGGTGCCACTGTTGCCGCCGTGTTGGCGGGTATGCGAATGATTGTGATTGCGTTTTGTGCTCATGCACCCCATTATGCCGCCCGATTGCTGGCACCGACCTCAGCTACTACAGTTCGCGCTTTTTCACCCAACCAACCACGCTGTAGGTCACGGGCAATAAGATCGCTTCCATCGCGGTCTTCCACACGAACCCCACAACGACGTAATTGATGAGATCAGGCAGCGTACTAATGCCGATCGCGGTAGCAGCGATCAGGCAAAACACGAGGGTGTCGCCGAATTCGCCAACCACGGTAGAGCCCATCAGCCGCTGCCACAACGGTGCCGAGGCGTCACGATTTTTCATCTTCGTCAACACCCAGGCATTCAGCAACTGGCCAACGGCATATCCAGCCAACGACGCTGCGACGATCTGTGGCACCAGCCCCAGCACCGTAGAAAACGCTTCTTGGTTTTCGTAAAAATCCGCCGCGGGTAACCAAATAGCAATATAAAACGCGATGACCGCGCCCAGTGCGGAGGTAAAACCTGTCCAGATCGCAACGCGAGTGGCTTTAAAGCCATAGCATTCTGCCAACACGTCACCAATGACATAGGCGATCGGGAACAAGAAAAACGCACCATCAGTCACCAACGGGCCGATGGTGACGCCTTTACTGGCCGTGATATTCGAAATTACGAACACCACAACAAAAGCCGCTACGAAAATCGGGTATAACCCAGCACGGACTGGGATATACCTCGCTGTGGACTTCTTATCTGCTTGATCAATCAGCGGTTCTGCGGAATTAGTAGCCATTGCGGTTACGCGCCGGTCTTCCAGTCACACACGTCGCCGTCCTGCATAATGTAGTCCTTGCCTTCCAAACGCACCTTACCTGCGTTGCGGGCAGCAACCATCGAGCCAGCTTCATCCAAGTCAGAAAACGACACGATCTCGCCTTTAATGAAAGTTTTTTCGAAATCGGAGTGGATCACGCCAGCTGCCTGTGGTGCGGTAGCGCCTTTTTTGATGGTCCAGGCACGGGCTTCTTTCGGCCCTGCCGTCAGGTAGGTCTGCAATCCCAAGGTTTCGAAGCCGGCACGAGCCAGCGTATTCAGTCCTGGTTCATTTTGTCCGACAGATTCCAAAAGCTCAGCGGCTTCGTCTTCTTCCAGCTCCAACAGCTCGGTTTCGGTTTTCGCGTCCAAGAACACACAGTCTGCTGGTGCAACCAGTTCCGCCAATTCCGCGCGCTTCGCCTCGTCGGTCAGTACTCCCTCATCGGAGTTAAAGACGTACAAAAACGGCTTGGTGGTCATCAGGTGCAGCTCACGCAGTGGAGCTAGTTCAATTTCACCGTTTTTGGCCGCTGCATACAGGGTGCGATCATCTTCCAGAATTGCGCGAGCTGCTTTCGCTGCTTCGACAACCTCGCCTAAATCTTTATTCTTTTTCGCGTCCTTTTCCAGCCGTGGCAGCGCTTTTTCCAGTGTCTGCAGGTCCGCGAGAATCAGCTCAGTGTTGATGATCGAAATATCGCTGGTGGGATCCACCTTGCCATCCACGTGAATCACGTTATCGTCAGCAAAGGCGCGAACCACCTGGCAGATCGCATCAGCCTCGCGGATATTCGACAAGAAAGCATTGCCCATGCCTTCGCCTTCCGAGGCACCTTTCACAATGCCAGCAATATCAACGAAAGACACGATGGCTGGCAGAATACGTTCTGAGGAAAAGATTTCTGCTAAACGACGCAATCGCGGATCCGGCAATTCCACCTGGCCAACGTTGGGCTCGATGGTGGCGAACGGATAGTTCGCTGCCAAAATTTCGCTACGGGTCAGGGCATTAAACAAAGTGGACTTGCCGACGTTGGGCAATCCGACGATTCCTAAAGTAAGACTCACAGCGCTCATCCTAACTTATTAGCTGCACAAGCTTCGACCTTTGGGCTTTCTCGCCTCACTGCTGTGAATAAGGCATGATAATAGACGTGAGTACGAAGCCAAACCGAGCAAGCGATTCCGTAGAAGCGGAGTCTGCTCCGCAGGATATCGAGTGGTCGGAAATCACACCGCACCCACCCGGCGATCAAGTCGATCGTTCAGTGGTGCTCGGCCACGTCATCAAGCAGGCCGCCACCTGGGCGCTGCGCCTTATTATTTTGGGTGCTTTTGTCTACTTTTTGGGCCGCATCCTCGGTCGTTTCTGGGCAGGCGTACTTCCGATCACCTTTGCGCTGATCATCTGCACGGTTTTGGCCCCTATCTCGAGCCGCTTACGCAAAGCGGGTTTTCCCAGTGCACTCGCGGCATTAGTGACGTTGGGTGGATTCGTCGGTCTGGTCAGCGGCACCATTTTTTATATTGCGCCGGATTTTGTGCGTCAATCCCAGGGACTTTACTTACAAACGGTTGAAGGCATCCAACGCGTGCAGGTCTGGCTACAAGGTCCGCCGCTGCATCTCAATAGTGAAGACCTGTCCAACGTCATTGAAGAAATATTCACCTGGTTACAGGAACAGGCCGACACCATTGTCGGCGGCGTATTCGCTGGTATAGAGACCGCAACATCGGTGGTTATCACTATTTTCGTGGTCTTAGTTTTGACGTTTTTCTTCCTCAAAGACGGACATAAATTTTTGCCTTGGCTACGCCGCGCCACCGGACGTCGTACCGGCTGGCACTTGACCGAGCTGTTCACCCGCGCATGGCTCACCCTCGGCGGATTCATCCGCGCACAAGCGTTAGTATCGCTGATCGACGCGGTGTTCATCGGCCTCGGCTTAGTCATCATCGGCGTGCCACTGGCTTTAGCTCTTGCGATCATCACCTTCATGGCGGGATTCATCCCCTTCGCCGGTGCTATCACCGCAGGCGCCTTGTCGACGCTGATCGCGCTGGTGAGTCTCGGTTTCACCGAGGCGATTATTGTGTTGATCGTCGTCGTTGCTGTCCAACAAATCGAAAGCAATATCCTATCGCCGTGGTTCCAGGCACGCGCGATGAACCTGCACCCAGTCGTCGTTTTGATCTCTGTGATCACCGGCGCCGCCTTGTTTGGTCTCATCGGTGCGTTCTTGGCCGTACCTGTCGCCGCGATGGTCGCGGTCTGCTACCGCTATATTCAGGATCTGCTGACATTGGATTCTGGAGAACGCCGCGCCCGCGATATCACTTCTGTCACCATCGCCGGTGAGCTCGCTGCAAAATTTACCGAAGATAATGGCCGCAGCCTGCGTCGTACTTGGCGCCAAGATGGCAGCTCGCAGGCCCACGCCCACGAGGATGCCGCCAAATACACTAAAGAAGCCACAATCCATCTTGACGACGATCTCGAGGATCACTTAGAAAAACGCATCGATTTGGATGCACGTCCACAAAACAACAATCCAGAACGCCACGACCACCGTCTTGCCACCGAACGTTTGGAACGTTGGTGGTCGAAGCTGTCGCAATCCAGACCAACCGACCGCGACAGCAGCGAGAAAACCTAAGCAACACGAAGATCTACGAGTAATCTCATGACTATCTCCGCCGCCTCCGTCGTTGGCATGATCATCGCGCTTCTTTTGGGCATCGCGCTCGGGTGGTTTGCCCATGGCAGCCGGCAACCGCACAACACACAGCGGCTGCTTGTCGGCGCCTCTGATACAGCAGCAGCCCCAGACGGCTCAGTTCCGGCAGGCCCGGAACCGGCCGCACTAACGCCTGCCCTGGAGTCACTGGCGGTCGTCGAACGCTCACTTGCAAATATCGACGGGCAGTTGCGCGCTATGGAGACAGAGCGCAGCCACACCGCGGCTTCGCTGAGCAGTCAAATGCAAGCGCTATCTCGTACCTCCACCCACTTGAACGAACGGACTGATCAGCTGGTCAATGCGTTACGCAGCCCAAACGTACGCGGGCGCTGGGGTGAGATGCAGCTCAAGCGCGTCGTCGAGCTGGGTGGCATGGTTGAGCATTGCGATTTCAGTGCGCAAGCAACTGCGCGGCTGGGTGAGAAAATCGTGCGCCCCGACATGATCATCCATTTGGCAGGTGGTAGGCAGATCATCGTTGATGCCAAAGTACCGTTTTCTTCGTATCTGGATGCGCTGGATACTAATGATCCAGAAGAACACGCCGGCTATTTGCGTCGGCACGCGCACTTATTACGCACACACGTGGCGAATCTTTCCGCCAAGCCTTATCTCGATGCTTTCCAGCCGAGCCCGGAGTTCGTCGTCATGTTCGTGCCCGCAGATCCATTTCTGGATTCTGCCTTGAATACCGACCCAGACTTGCTGGAATACGCTTTCGAGCGCAATATCGTGATCGCAACGCCGACCAGTCTCTTCGGGTTGCTGCGCACGGTGGCGTTGGGGTGGCGCCAAGAAGATTTTTCCGATAAAGCAAAAGAAATTCACGAGCTGGGCAGACAATTGTATTCTCGGCTGAATACCGTCGGAGAGCACTATAATCGCGTGGGCCGAAGCCTCGACAAAGCAGTAGAAGCGTATAATTCAACGCTTTCCTCGCTGGATTCCCGAGTGATGGTCACGGCACGGCGACTCGCCGGGATGGGCGTGAGCTCACGAGAGGCAACCAAGCCGTACCACGCTGCACAGCGAGCTCGGCACAGCGTCGCAAATCCGTACACTGATGACGGAGAACTGGGGGTAAGCTCCACCCCGCTAAACCCAGATGTCGCAGACTATCGCGGCCCTAACTTGGGCTAAGATAATCGATTGTGTCTACCCAGTCTCGAAGGTCCCCCGCGCCAGGTTTCACCGGCCTGTCGTTGCCGCTTGCACTCGTACTAGTGCTGGCCGCCAGCGTGACAGGATTATTGCTGAGTATTTTGGCTAATGGCCTCGGCTGGCCGTTTTTGTTGTGCTTTTTAGTCGCTGCAGCATTTGTCACACTGTTTGTGGAGCCAGAATCGCTGTTTCTTACCGTGGCACCACTGCCCTTATTTTTTGGTATTTTCGCGTTTTTCACTTCGTGGGCCAGCAACGCAGCTGCAGCGCCAGACGGGGCCAATTGGGCTTCTCGGACGATGGTGTGGACATCAATTTATGCGGTGGTCGAATACTTCCCAGCACTCGCACTGATCACGGTGCTCACGATAGCCATCGCTGTTGTACGTCTCATGCTGTTGCGCGGGCAGGCCAAGATTCATGACCGCTCACATCGTCAGCGACGCTCCAGCCAGCGGGAATCTGACCGCCGTAATATCCGCTCAGCATCCCGGGCCCGCGAGCGCACCAACCGGGTAACGGTGGAAGAGCTCATGGCCCGCAATCGCGCTGATAACGCTACGCGCTCGCCTATTCGATCCTCGCGTTTGCCACAATCGCAAACCGGAAATCGGCTGCGCCCACAACCAGAGCCGCAACGACAACCACAACAACAGCGTCGAAATGCGGAGACCGAAAACGGACAGACAGAATATATCCGGCCGGCAGAACCACGGCGTACGGTTAACCGGCGGTCTACTTACCGGCAGTCTGCGACTGACGCACAAGATAATAATTCCAGCAGCACAACGCGGCAACGTAGAACAAATCAGCCGCGTTATTAACACAGTTAGTGAATAACGCGGCCGATTAAATGGGGCTTAGTAGCTTAATTGTGGGCCGGTTTTTTCCGATTACGATTCCGCGCTGGACGCAGATCGCGGGGCAGTGAAAATTGGATGGTTTCGGTAGTCGTCGTCACTTCTTTGACACGAGAATAACCGCGCTGATCCAACCATTCGACGACGTCACGCACCAATAATTCCGGCACCGAAGCACCGCAGGTTACGCCGACTGTTTTCACGCCATCCAGCCATTCTTCTTTGATCTCGTCGGCAAAGTCCACCAAATACGACGCTGTGGAACCGGCATCAAGCGCGACTTCAACCAAACGCTTGGAATTCGATGAGTTGGTGGAGCCCACCACGATCATCAATTCGCAATGCGGAGCAATCGCGCGTACCGATTCCTGGCGGTTTTGCGTCGCATAGCAGATATCGTCGCTCGGTGGGTTTTCCAGGTGTGGGAAACGCTCGCGCAACTTGTTCACGATATCCATGGTTTCAGTGACCGACAGCGTGGTTTGTGAAAGCCACACAATTTTTTCATCCACCAGTGATTCCGGAAGCTGATCCACGCCCTCGACGCCGTCGACAAGATACGTTACTTCTGGCGCGTGCCCAGCGGTACCTTCGACCTCCTCGTGGCCTTCGTGACCAACAAGCAAAATATGGTAACCATCCCGGGCAAAGCGTTCCGCCTCGCGATGTACCTTGGTCACCAGCGGGCAGGTTGCATCCAGCGTGAGCTGCTTACGCTCCGAGGCTTCGGCGCGCACAGCCGGTGAAATTCCGTGCGCAGAAAACACCAAGTGCGCACCTTCAGGCGCTTCTTCGGCTTCATTGACGAAAATAACGCCTTTCTTTTCAAAAGATTGCACCACGTATTTGTTGTGCACAATTTCTTTGCGCACGTAGATGGGCGCGCCATATTTTTCTAAGGCCTTTTCCACCGTCTCAACGGCACGGTCCACTCCGGCGCAATATCCGCGGGGTGCCGCGAGGAGAACATTGGGTTCTTGCACAGCCTGTTCAGTCATGCCTTCCAGGGTATCCAATACGTCAACACCCAGTACAATGGGCGAGCATTAGGACGGCTTCTTCAGGTCGGCCAGCACACACTCGTCGTGAAGCGAAGGGATCATTGTTGAGTAGACCACCCGCAACATTCGAGAATCCATGGTCAGTCAGCACTGTTAATACCGAGGTCAAAGGCTGGATTGAGCGGCTTGGCTATTTGTGGGTGGAAGGTCAGCTCACCCAAATCAATATGAAGCCTTCGTGGAAGCTGTCCTACCTCACCCTGCGCGATGTGAACCAAGAAATGTCGGTCTCATTGACGGCTTCGACGGCGTTGTTGCAAAACTTACCGACCCCGATCAAAGACGGCGACCGCATCGTGGTTTATGGCAAGCCCGCGTTTTATGCCGGCCGGGGTTCATTTTCGCTGTGGGTCACCGAAATCCGGCATGTCGGGGTCGGCGAATTGCTGGCCCGTATCGAAAACCTGCGGCGGGCATTGGCTGCGGAGGGGCTTTTCGACGCCTCGCGGAAGCTGCCACTTCCCTATCTTCCGCGCACCATCGGTTTGATCACTGGCCGCGGTTCGGCGGCAGAGCGCGACGTGTTGTCTGTCGCCCGCGACCGGTGGCCACAGGTTAATTTCCGGGTTCTCAACACCGCCATGCAGGGTGCCCAAGCCGTCAGCCAGGTGATAGAAGCGCTAGAGAAATTGGATGCCGATGATGAGGTGGATGTCATCATCATCGCGCGCGGTGGTGGCAGTGTCGAGGATCTTTTGCCGTTTTCGGAAGAAGCGCTGCAGCGTGCTGTGTCTGCCGCACGCACCCCGGTGGTTTCGGCGATTGGGCACGAACCTGATTCCCCGGTATTAGACAATGTAGCTGATCTGCGCGCAGCAACCCCAACAGATGCGGCCAAACGGGTGGTCCCGGATGTTGCCGAGGAGCACGCGCTTCTCGACGAAGCACGCGCCCGCATGGCACAAGCCGTCGGTCAGTGGGTGGCCCGGGAACGGAACAATCTGGATTCGTTGCGTTCTCGTCCTGTCCTGGCAGACCCACGCACGCCCATTAATGCCCGGCGCGATGAGCTCGACACTGCACTGAGTTCAATTCGGCGCGAGATGCGGCATGTGCTCGGTCAAGAGACTTCTCGGGTGGCTGCATTACGCGGACAGGTTTCGGCGTTGGGTCCGGCATCGACCTTGGAACGTGGTTATTCCATCGTGCAGGTGCTTCCGCGTGACGGTGATGCGGAAGTGGTGACCACCATCGACCAGTCGCCTCCTGGTTCCCAGCTACGCATTCGTGTCTCTGATGGCTCGATCACCGCGGCGGGCATGGGAACCCAACGCGCGGATTAGTCCGTTGACAAGCGTGATCGCTGTTAGCCATTGAGCGAGTTAGCCAGTGAGCAAATTATTTTCAAGAAAGGTTGCACCATGAACGATTCTTTTGGCACCGGAAACCCGAGCGAGCAAACCCCTGTCGACAACCTCAGCTATGAACAAGCCCGCGACGAACTCATCGAAACGGTGAAAATCCTGGAGCTGGGACAGATGGGTCTGGATGAATCACTGAAGTATTGGGAACGCGGCGAGGCGTTGGCTAAGCGTTGTGAAGAGCATTTAGACCGCGCCAGTAAACGCGTCGACGAGGCGATGAATGCCCGGGGCGGTCGGGATCACCACGATGCTGATACTGACACTGATGTGAACGGCGATTCTTAAGCCTGGTTGCCGTCCAGAAGCTCTCGCCTCGAACGCGGCATATCATTTCTGTGTAGCGTGGATGACGCCACTGTGGCCAGTACCGGTAGCAGGGCGATTTTCTGGAAAGGAATACCATTGAGCACGGAAAACGATACTCGAATTGATTTTCTCTATTTGTCTGAGCAGGACATGATCGACGCCGGGGTTACTGACTCTGCTCAGTGCGTCGAGGCGATGGAAGAAACTCTTATTTTGCTCGCTGAAGGCGATTACCGCATGGCTGGGGCTACTGCGAATTCGCACGGCGCGCAGATTAGTTTTCCGACTAATCCTGAACACAAGTCCATGCCTGCCGACGGTCCGGATCGCCGCTTCATGGCCATGCCGGCATATCTCGGGGGCCGTTTCCGTAATACTGGCGTGAAATGGTACGGCTCAAATGCAGAAAACCGGAAGAAAGATCTGCCCCGTTCCATTCACGTCTTTGTTCTTAACGACGCCGATACCGGTGCTCCATTGTCGATTATGTCGGCGAACCTGCTTTCGGCCTATCGCACCGGAGCTGTCCCAGGCGTTGGTGTCAAGCACTTAGCGGTGGAGAATGCAGAAACCGTGGGCATCATTGGTCCTGGTGTGATGGCCCGGACCATCCTCGGTTCTGCTATTTCGCAGCGGCCATCCATTAAACATGTGAAGTTGAAAGGCCGCAGCGCTGGCTCTACAGAGAAGGCTGCGGACTGGATCCGTGACAATTACGACGTCAAGGTCACTGTCGTTGATTCCGAGCAAGCGGCCATTGAAGGTTCAGATATCTGCATTTCCGCAACGACGACATCAGCAGATGGCCCGGAAGCTTATCCGTATTTCAAAAAAGAATGGATCAAACCAGGTGCCTTGTTGCTCTGCCCTGCAGCAGCGCGTATGGATGAAGATTTCCTAACGTCTGACGAGTGCACCCTGGTCTGGGACTATGAAGGCCTGTATGACGAGTGGTATCGGGAAAACGGTCCAGGCCAGACGTATAAATCACTCGGCATCATTGGCAGCCACTGGTATGACATGATCAAAGAGTCGCGGTTGGATCCACAACAGATCACCAATATGGGTGATATTGCCTCGGGCAAGGCTGTTGGCCGGGAAAACGATGAGCAGATTATTTGTTATTCGGTGGGCGGTATGCCGGTCGAAGACGTCGCTTGGGCAACGGATGTGTACCACAATGCGGTGGACAAAGGCATTGGCACCTCACTTAACTTGTGGGATGTCCCGGCGCTGAAGTAGCACTCCGCGCTTGCGCAGACGCCTTCCAAGCAACGCGTCTGCTACCAATTTTTGTTACCAACCCTCTTACTATTGATACTTCTACTTCTGCTGAACATCGATAATTCTGCGAGGAGCAGCCATGGCAGTCACTACTGTGACCGAGTTATTGGACTATTTTGAAGCCCATTCCGTCGAATATTTGGACATGCGCTTTACTGATTTGCGAGGCATAGAACACGCACTGACTATTCCCGCTAGCGCATTTACCGAAGAGGCGGCGAATGAAGGATTTGCCTTTGACGGTTCTTCTATCGACGGCTTCGCAACAGTCGATGAATCCGACATGATGCTGCACCCGGATATTTCGACCGCTTATATCGATCCTTTCCGGGCACGCAAGACCGTCAATATGAAGTTTTTCGTGCACAAACCGGATTCCGATGGTGCAGCATATTCCCGAGACCCGCGCAGTATTGCACGGCATGCTGAGGAGTATCTGAAAGAAACTGGCATCGCTGATACCTGCTATATCGGCTGCGAGGCGGAATTTTTCGTCTTCGATTCCGTACGCTATTCCACCGCGGTCAACTCTGCATTCCACCACGTTGATTCCGACGAGGGCTGGTGGCGTTCCGGGGAAAAGACCATGGTTAATGGCGAACCAAACCGGGGAAACCAAATCCAAATCAATGATGGCTATTTCCCCGTCGCCCCGTACGACAAAACCATCGCGGTGCGCGATGAGATCGCACACCACCTCACCACCTGTGGTTTTGAGGTTGAGCGATTTCACCACGAAATTGCCACTGGCGGCGTGCAAGAAGTCAACTACAAGTTCAACACCTTGCTAGCAGCCGGCGATGATCTGCAAACGTTCAAATACATCGTGAAAAATACCGCCGAAGCGATGGGACAAACCGCGACGTTCATGCCCAAGCCATTGGAAAACGACGGCGGTTGCGGCATGCACGCGCACCAGTCGCTGTGGAAAAACGGCGAACCGCTGTTCTATGGCGACGGCTATGCCGGACTCTCGGATCTGGGGCGCTGGTATATCGGTGGGTTGCTCAAACACGCAGGTGCAGTGTTGGCTTTTACCAATCCGACAGCGAACTCCTACCGACGTTTGTATTCCGGTTTTGAAGCTCCGGTTAACTTGGCGTATTCGGAATCAAACCGATCGGCAGCGATTCGAATTCCAGCAGCCGGTAACAGCCCGGCAGCCAAGCGCTTAGAATTCCGTGCTCCAGACCCTTCGGGTAACCCCTATCTGGGTTTTGCCGCGCAGTTGTTAGCTGGGCTGGACGGGATTCAGAACCAGATTGATCCAGGACCACCAGCAGATTTCGATTTATCTGCTGCCGACAGCGACCAGGCCCAGAACGTCAAGCGCGTGCCGTATTCCCTAGAGCGTTCCTTGGAAGCATTGGATAGCGACCGCGAGTTCCTCACCCGAACCGGGGTGTTTAGTGATTCTCTGATCGACGCACACATCCAGTTGAAATACGACAAAGAGATCATGCCGCTGCGTAAAGGCCCAACACCGAAGGAATTCGAGCTGTATTACAACGTGTAATGGTTCCTAGGCTTTCCTAGGCTTTCCTTGGCTAGCGCTCAGCGAGCCGATTAAGCAGGCTGATAAGCCTCAGCCTGCAGGGTTGCCTCGATGATCGTGGCGAATTCGTCATCCGATGCCACTCCGTCGAAAAGCACCGTCGTGCCGTCTTTTTCTACGCCCCACAACCTGCTCACCGAATCATCATCGGCGAATTTCAGCGTGACCTCGCGGCCAGAGACCTGCCGGGTTTCCTCATGCGGCCGGTACTTACTATCAAAGGCTTGTAGTGCCTGGTCGAGGGGAACACCAGTCTGCGCAATTTGGATGAAGCCGCGTTCTGCAGTAACCCAGCCAACGACGGTCGACGATTCACCATCGATCAGCTTCCGTCGTGCGGAATTCGGCACCCAATTATCTGGCGTGTCTGGAAAAAAGATGTCATAGTCGGCGGCGCGAGCTTCATTGTCGATAAAAGCCTGCGGGTCGACCTCATGAACAGGCTCAAACTCCGGTTCACCGGGGCTATATGACCAGAGGCCGGTCGGTGCGACCACCACGATCATGGCAATAACAATGACGGCGACAGAGATCACCATGTCTCGGCCACCTTGAAAAATTGCGGGTTTTTTAGATTCGCCAGCCACGTTCAACAGTATGGCATGACTACCGCATTTTGTCGCCTTTATTAGCCCTCTATAGGGTGCGCCCCACAACAGTTGACCAATTTAGTGGAACAATGGAAATAATGTTTGTGCTCGTGCTAGCTGCCTAGAACGCGCACACACGAAAAACACTTGAACCGTACTAGAGCTAAGGCTCATGACACAGGAGGATTCATGTCCGCTCCCACCTCGTATATTCCTGACCGCAACCTTGCCATGGAGCTGGTCCGCGTCACCGAAGCTGCTGCTTTGGCCTCGGGCCGCTGGGTAGGTCGTGGCCAGAAAAATGAGGGCGACGGTGCCGCAGTAGATGCCATGCGCAGCCTGATTAATTCGGTGCACATGGACGGCGTTGTCGTGATTGGCGAGGGCGAAAAAGACGAAGCTCCGATGCTCTACAACGGCGAAAACGTCGGCACGGGTGAAGGTCCGCAGGTTGACATCGCCGTCGACCCGGTGGACGGCACCCGGTTGATGGCGGAAGGCCGCCCAAATGCTATTTCCGTGATTGCCGCTGCAGAACGCGGCACCATGTTTGATCCATCCGCGGTCTTTTATATGAACAAGATCGCAGTTGGCCCAGAAGCACGTGGTGCGATCGACATCAACGCATCCGTGGCAGACAACATCGCCGCCGTCGCCAAGGCCAAGGGCATCAAGATCGCAGAGATGAACGTCGTCGTGCTGGACCGTCCACGCCACGAGAGGCTGATCAAAGAAATCCGTGAGGCAGGTGCCAAAGTGCGCTTGATCATGGACGGTGACGTCGCAGGCGCTATTGCAGCGGCACAATCGCATGATTCAAACACCGTGGACATGATGATGGGTATTGGCGGTACCCCGGAAGGTATCATCACAGCTTGTGCCATGAAGTGCATGGGTGGCGAAATTCAGGGCAAACTCTGGCCGCAGAGTGAGGAAGAGGCCGAAAAGGCACGCGCTGCTGGACACGACCTGGACAAGGTGCTGACCACCGATGACTTGGTGTCCTCCGACAACTGCTACTTCGCTGCCACTGGTGTCACCGACGGCGACATGGTCCGCGGGGTGTCCTACCGACCTGCCGGTGCAGTGACCCGCAGCTTGGTCATGCGTTCGAAATCCGGCACCACCCGTTATGTCGAATCAATTCACCAACTGGCTAAGCTGCAGGAATACTCCGTGGTCGATTACAGCGGCAAATAATCAGTAACTTCTACGGGAAATAATTCCCAAACGCTGGAATACTGGTAGGAAGCACGGGCTTAAGCTTATGCCTCAAGTTCACGGCTTGACGTTCACAGCTTGGCCCGGTGCATGACTACACAGATGCACATTTGCACGTATTACGCACTTACGTATTGAGTTGAAGGTGAGAAAATGACCGAGCAAGAATACCGCATCGAACACGACACGATGGGCGAAGTTAAGGTTCCGAAAAACGCTTTGTGGCGTGCACAAACCCAGCGTGCGGTGCAGAACTTCCCTATTTCTGGTCGTGGGCTAGAGTCTGCACAGATCCGCGCGATGGGGCTTCTCAAGGCTGCCTGTGCGCAGGTTAATAAGAACAACGGCTCGCTGGATGCCGACAAGGCCGATGCCATCATTGCCGCTGCTAAGGATATTGCGTCCGGCAAGTACGACGACGAATTCCCAATCGACGTTTTCCAGACTGGTTCCGGCACTTCGTCGAACATGAACACCAACGAGGTCATCGCCTCCTTGGCAAAGCAGGCTGGCACCGAGGTCCACCCAAACGATGACGTCAACATGGGCCAGTCCTCGAACGACACCTTCCCGACGGCTACCCACGTCGCAGCAACCGAAGCTGCCGTGAAAGATCTGATCCCTGGTCTCCAACAGCTGCACGATTCGCTGTTGAATAAGGCCAAGGAATGGAAGGACGTCGTGAAGTCCGGCCGCACCCACTTGATGGACGCCGTGCCTGTCACCTTGGGACAGGAATTCGGCGGTTATGCTCGCCAGATCGAGTTGGGCATCGAGCGCATCAAGGCCACCCTGCCACGCCTGGGTGAACTGCCTATCGGCGGTACTGCTACCGGAACCGGCCTGAACACGTCCGCTGACTTCGGTGCACAGGTTACCGAGGAGCTCAATAAGCTGACAGATCTCGACGAACTGCGCGAGGCCGTCGATCACTTCGAGGCACAGGCCAACCGCGACGCACTGGTGGAATTTTCTGGTGCTATGAAGGTCGTCGCTGGCTCGTTGTACAAGATCACCAACGACATCCGCTTGATGGGTTCTGGTCCACTGACTGGCCTGGGCGAGATTCGTCTGGCTGATCTGCAGCCTGGTTCTTCCATCATGCCGGGTAAGGTCAACCCGGTTCTGTGTGAGACCGCTACCCAGGTTTCCGCCCAGGTCATTGGTAACGATGCCGCTGTTGCCTTCGGTGGTACCCAGGGTCAGTTTGAGTTGAACGTCTTTATCCCGATGATGGCCCGCAATGTTCTGGAATCAGCTCGCCTGCTGGCAAATACTTCCCGCGTATGTGCTGAGCGCCTGATTGATGACATTGAGCCAAACCGCGAGATAATGAAGACTTCCGCGCAGTCTTCCCCATCGATTGTGACCCCGCTGAACTCGGCGATCGGTTACGAGAACGCCGCAAAGGTGGCTAAGCACGCACTCGCCAAGGAAATCACCATCCGTGAGGCCGTCATTGACCTGGGCTTCGTTGGCGACGACTTGTCTGAAGAAGAGCTGGACAAGCGTCTCGACGTTCTGGCCATGGCGAACACGGACCGCGATCGCTTCTAGCGCACCGCTGGCTCCCAACTCCAGCTCTTAATGTAGGTAGCTGTGAACGCAGCACCACCTACGTAGCGCCGCTATGTTCGCAGCGTTGCATCGATGTCGCGCCCCGGGCTTACTGCCCGGGGCGTTTTGCGTCCGCTAGTGTCTCTTGAGTTCAGAGGGCCGTTGCAACAGCGACAGCTCATTCGGTGCATGGCCGCTAATTTTGGTCGCTATTAATTCCTGTGTTCGGGGATCTGCCAGTTATTATTAGCCAATGACTTTGCCAGCTTGCCCCAAATGCACCAGCGAGTTCACCTACGAACTCCCACCCATGATCGTCTGCCCCGAGTGTGCACACGAGTGGAACCCAAGCACTGATTCACATGACGAGGCCACGACGCCTTCCAACTCAGTTATTAAGGACAGCGTGGGCAATGAGCTTGCCGACGGTGACTCCATTACGATTACCCAAACTGTGAAGGTCAAAGGCGCTCAGCAGGCGCTGAAGTCTGGCACAAAAGTGCGTAATATCCGGCTCAATTTCGATGCTGGGACGGGCCTTGAAGACCACAACATCGATTGCAAGATCGATGGTTTCGGCGCGATGACGTTGAAGCCAGCTGTCGTAAAGAAGTCTTAAAATCTCAGATTCGGTGCCGCTTGAGAAGCGTTTTATTCCAATTTGGATAAGATCCACTGCAGCGCTCGGACCCCCAAATTAGGGTAAAACCGGGAGCCGTTACATCTCCCCATCAGCGGCACTTCTGACAGTGATGGTCACCCCTTGGTTCGAACAGGCTCCCGCCCCTCGAAAATCATTCACGGGGCACGCTACTCCTCCAGCTCCACCGTGAACCGCCCTGGGCTCAAACCATAGGAAAACTGTAGATTGTCCGTTTTAATGACACTGCCCTTGGAAAATACTAAACATTCGAATGGATGTACATAGCAAAACCCACCGCAACCAGTTGTTTTTTAACAAAAATTTCACATTTAAAATTGCCTTCGAACACATCCCCGAACCAATATTTATATTTGATACTTATCGAACTTTGTTGATTAATCACATAATCTCACAGCACTGCCCCTGGTGGGACAAATCACGGGGTTTCATGCACAATAAATCCTGGCGAACGGATCACAATCGCTTGATCATTCGCTGAGAGCACGTTTGTAATCACCGGCAATAAGCGGGGGATCATTGATGCAGTTACTCCGGAACGGCCTCATGCAGGCGACCGATTCAGCGTTAAGCTTTGGCGTGGCTAGCGTGTATTGGGGGAACGCTGCTAACCGCGGTGGCCAAGGCTTATTCGCTGATTGGCACGTCTCGGGGTCAAGGACTGCATCAATTGCTCGGGCACAGCCTGCGAAGACCAAGGAGGCCCGAGAAGTGGTTGCGGCCGGGACCGCCTATTCAGCGGATACACGTTGGGGGCTATTTCGTGTATCGCCAGCGTGCTCTCGGAAAGCGCTTTCGGGGGCGCTTTCCAGAAGGCGACAGGATTCCGGCCCACAGGGGGTTTAAAGCAATCAATGCACCGCATCGATTGCTCGGGCCGGAATCCGGCTGATTTAGAAAATTCCATAGCGTTTGGTTCGCGAGAGCGCCCCAGATCTCACCACGGTGTTGGTCTGGGGCGCTTTCGCGTATACCCGGGGTTCCGCAGGAACTGAAATATTTTCTTTTCTTGGGAACCCTGAACCAAACCACAAAGTCTAACCACATTGTGAGACCACTACTCCGCTAATGACCAAGGCCACGCGGTTGTGAAAGAAAAGGGGAATTCGATGAGCTGGAACCGAATAGGCTTGGCGACGACGGTGCTAACCGGCGTCCTGGTTGCCGGGTGCAGCCCAAATGGTGCTTCCACTGACGCACAAGATGAATTAAGCCATGATTCAGATAAGACTGCAGACACCGGGTCTGCGGCACGAGAGGATTCAGCTCAGAACTCTTCAGAACAGAACGTGGAGTTCGCTGACTGGGTACCAGAGCGCGGTCCCACCGACCGGCTTGCCCCAGGCTTCGAATTATTCAACCTCTGCGACGAAGCACCCGATGAGGTGTGGGAGAAAGCCGGGCTGCATTTTCACCCGGACCATTCAGAGACGCGTGAGTATGGATCATTTAACGTCTGCTCGCTTGGACGATCGGCAGACAAAAACGAATCACACCATAGGGGTGAAGCAGGGAGTATAACTATCACGGTCGATAACCATTCGAAGACAGATATCGGAGAAAGAGGTGAACTCATCGATATGCCATTGGAATCGGTACTACCTGATGTTCATTTCCGAGAATTAATTCATAGTAATGAGTGCACCGCTGGCATCGAAACAGTTGAGGGCCGAATTGACATCGGTGATCACGGCAAATTCCGAGGATTATCGATGCAAGAAAGCTGCGCACTTGCCCTAAATTACTTAGAAAAAATCGTCCTTAAATAAACTTGAACTGGGGGATGCACTATGGGACTCAATATTTCAATCGATTCGCTGTCGACTAGTCAGGAAAAGTTAAAGAACTTGTCTAAGTTGGCATTCTACGCAAGTCAAGATTCTGGGCGTTCACAACTATCGACAGCCTTTTCACAGATCCCTGGCCTCGGTTTCCTCGCCGCAGAACACGGAAGGACGCTTGCAGGCAATCCAGGTTCTGCGGTAGACGAATTCAACGCGCTAGAGCAAAAAATTGCTTGGGCCGCTAACAATCTGCACAATTTGGCAGATGCTGTCTATGAGCAAGACGAATTTCTTTCAAGCAGCTTAACCCACATGTACTCCGGCCGGCCCGGCGGACATATCAACTTCTTCACTGCAGCTGAGCCATCCGCCAAATCAGCCCCGGTGGGAATCAATAGTCCAGCCATCGGCCGCGTACCAGATATCAATCTCCTGGCCAGCTATTTCTCATCTACAGTTGATTCTGCTGCGCATCATGACGCCGACCTCTGGCAAAAACTTGGCGATACGGCTTCCGAGATTTCTGATGGGTTAGAAGAGGTAGCTACAGAGCTCGAGGCCAACAACTATGGAGAATCCATTTCTGCCGGAGCAGAAAAACTCCGCGGCTTCGCAGAAACTGGTCGCATCCTCAACGCCAACTCCCACATCATGAAGGGAACCATCGACAACCTGGCCAATGCCATTGAGACCACGCGAAAAACCACTACAATTGTGCAAACCACGGTGAATCTGAAACAAGCATCGGCAGATGGTAAAGCGATCGAAGAAGCGTACTTAAACCTATTCCCTGCCCAATTCAGTGCCGCGCTACAACCAGCCGTCCCCCGTTTGCTTGGTCTGAGCATTCCACATCTCGAAGCAAGCGGCGGCGAAAACGAAGCGATCGCACCAGAAGTTGCAGGTTCTACTGCAGAACAAGCGCGCAATGCAGTACAACTTCCCAGTGAAGTCCAGCAAGTTGTGGCGGATTACGGACCAAACCAGGCAACATTTGCCGCAGCAGATGACGGTGCAGCTCAGCTTTCCAACGTTGGCGAATCCAATGCCCACACCAATGCTGCTGCCACCGCCAATCCCGCGGTTACCAATGGACCTGCAACCGGTGCTGGTTCCCACACAGCAGCCACGAATCCAGTAAATGCCCAGCACGCAGGAGCGCCTTCTCCTGGACACGGCCCCACGGCTTCACCAGGACTCAATCGTTTTGACGGCGCACCAAGCACAATGCCAGCAAACAATTCCCCGAATGCTGGTGCATCTCGTGTTTTAGGTGCCGGAAACACTTCTGCCCCAACTACTACGGGAGCTGCCGGACACAACCCATCCGCTGTCGGTGGTGTGGGTGCGGCAAACACAAACCTCGGCGGACAAGGGATACAGGGTATTGGAAACGGCGCCACCGGCAACGGTGTAAGTCGTGGAGGCGGTCATTCTGGTACGCCACTAGGTGCCGGTTCACGCGGTATAAACGCACCAGGACTACCTCAAACCGGTGCTATCGGAACTAACCACGGTGACTCTTTCAGTGCCCGCCCTATTGGTTCGGGCGGCACTGTTCCTTATGCTGGCGGTGCTGGAGGATCCGGTGGAGCCGGACATCCCGGAGCATCCGGCACGCCAGGAGCACACAATGGTCACAACGCGCATGGTGGCCTAGGCGCAAACAGCGGTTCTCATGGATCCAATAATGGGGCTGGAAACCACGGCAGCTCCGGCAACGGATCTGGCAACCACAGCGGGCATAATCCACACGGAAATTCTGCTTCCGGCAATGGTAGTTCCCAGTCAGGGCACTCTTCGCGCTCTAACTCCGGGCACATGGGGCGCGGAATGATGCCGATGATGGGTGGTGCTGGGCAACCGCAATCCGGTTCCGGAAACAACTCCACACAAGGCCGGGCCAAAGCTGTCACCACCGCGGTCGAGCGCGAAGGCAACCAAAAAGCATTGCTTGGTGAACGTCGTCCGGTAGTACCCGGTGTCATTGGTGCCTGGGTGCGCGACTAACCAACAGTCTTGTGCACACCAGTTCACTCACACCTAGGTCCCCTTAATTCGGGAAACTAGGTAATCCGTTGGGTACAGCAGGTAACTGTTATCTGTGACATCAGAAATCGTATGAATCTCTTCTTCAACGCTGACGTGCAGGCGCGGTGAAATACCCCGCTTATCAGAAGCGAAAAGTGTCAACGCCGCGCCTGCCATCGTGGCCATTCCCTCTGCCAGATCATCGCCATAGGTCACCGGGCGAAACAACGCCATATCTGGCTGTGGGACGGCGAATAAAATCCCCGCACTGAAATCTTCACCGGGGATAAAACGCTGCACACACCAATCCAGAAATATCGGAGCAGACGACCAGTGCGGGCTCGAGCAACGCAGCACATAGGCATATTCCCCACCAGGCCCACTGCGCCGACGTTGTACGTCTACCTCGGCATTATCTAAAGCCTGGAAAAGATTCCGCCGAGCAATACCCAAAATCGTGGGAATATCATCATCAATCTCACGTACGACGTGTGCTGGCAACCGCAGGTAACTACCCGCATTACCAACCACCAGATACCGCGCCAGGTCGAAACTAAAACTTCCCCATTCACCACCACGCTTGGCATCCAGGTGTAGATACGCCCCACGATAAAGTTCAGACAGACTCAGCCCACGCGCCACCGTATCGGTCTCGGTGCGAATAATATTCGACACAAAAACATCCACGGTTGCCTGCACAGGCGCACCGGCCGATATCTTTTCTAGCAAGGGCGCTAAATCCCTGCTCGTTTCATGGCCTTCCCGCCACCGCAGGTGAATCTTACGCCCAGTAGTCTGCATCGCTATCCCGGCGACCCCGAGAGTCGTCTCCAGCTCTGCTTCCAGGTCCTTTGCTTGCCCAGCGGGCAATCCCCAGTGCTTTCTACCGCGGGCAGAGGTGAGTTTTGGCTTCGGGTTTAACCTTTTCGGCCACATATGTCCTCGCGGGTGCTACCAGTTTTTGATGGTGGCAATTAAGTATCCCGACGCGGGTGATCGTTGCCGAAGCCACGATCGTCACCGAAGCCGGGTTCGCCATTGTCATCGCCATCGACTTCATCAATATCGGCCGGGGTATCCGGCAGCTCAAAATCATCCGGCAATGGTGGCAATTCGCCAGATTCCCATACGCCACCACCTGATTCGATCGCCGCTTGTGGGTCAAAACCGCCTTTAATCAGTTGGTTCATAATGTGCGTATTAGGCGCGATCTCAATTTGTTGGCTGCCGGGAGTCCAATTGGAAATCGTGGTGATCTCCCCGTCGTCGTAAACGTGTACCAATGGTGACACCGTGGATTCTGCACTATCCGCAATTTGAGCAGCCACCGGCGCCATACGGGAAATACCTTCCAGCAAGTCCGTGCCCTCGGTCACCGAACGGACCAGCAACAGGTGCCGGGTAGGCATGGAAAACAACAAACCATTGGTAGTATCGATCTCTGGGGCCCACATATCGATAAATTCCTCGAGCAACAACGGCGCCGAGCCAAGATAGTGCGAACTCGATTCAAACGTCCACGCCGACGCGCCAGGCGATTCCACGGGGCCGTTATGAAACTGCACGTCAATGTCAGTATTGCGTAATTCCTCACGCAGGTTCGTCCGCGCGGCACGCTCCAATGCATCGACATCATCGATCTCAGCCAACTTTTCTAACGCAATCGTCTGAATGGAAGATGCGGTATCCAGCGCAATCGTTGCGGAAGTGTCATTGGTGAAATCAAACAGCGTGGCCGCGTCAATGACCTTTTGCTCTTCTGCGCTCAAATCCCGCGTCGAGACCAAACGCAGGCGCAACCGCGAATACAACGACGCGGTATCCAGCTGTTCCATGTAGGTATCGTCGTCTAATCCAGTCATAAACGATGCCGCCAAATTCGGGATTGCTTTCGGGTGTTGTGAGCTTGCAACTTGGCGCACCAAATCATCCAGGCGCACCGACATCCGCCCCCGTCGCGGGTGTTCAATGGTCGCTGCCATGCCGTCGAAGCGAATCGACGCGCCCTCAGCTGCCAACTGGCGACGCAGCGACGAGCGCAACTGATCGGCATCTTTCCGGCTCAAGCTAGGAAACGACAGGTCCGGCTGCCGCAACAGGCGGTTTTGGCGATAGCGTCGGAACATCATGTACCTAGTGTAACGGCATCTAGGATTCCAGGCGTTCGAGCACGTGTTGCTGCGCGGTATTCAGCAAGTTGCGCAGCGCAACGACGGCGTCGTCACGCTGTTTCTTGCGTAGCAATTCGATGATTTCCTCGTTTCGGGAAATGAATGGTTCGTGAATATCGCGCTGTGCCAGCGACAAAAAGGCGATGCGTGCTTGGGCAATCACCGGGCGAATATCTTCCACTAGCCGGGGTACCCCTGCTAGTGCTACCAATTCCAAATGCACTTGTGCGTTAAGGCTGCCGACAACATGCCAATCATCATGTTCGGCAGCCCGGCGCGCTTCAGTAATAATCATGTCCAGGCTGGACAGGTCGATGGCATCCAAATCGGATTCTGCGACCGCGGCGCATTCGACAATCCGGCGGTAGGTGTATATTTCGCTGATTGCTTCGGCCGTCAGGGTGCGCACGAATACTCCCCGGTTGGGAATGTGTACGACAAGCCCGTCATTAGCCAGAAAGCGAAAAGCCTCACGCAAGGAATTCCGGGAACAATCCAGCTGTTGAGCAAGGCGGGTTTCGGGCAAACGTTGGCCGGGGCGGAGATCCCCGCGCGTGATGCGCTGAGTAATCTCGCGCGCCAAAGAATCAGCGATCATGCATAGTAATTTTATCGACTTTACTGGCGCTAGCAAACTGGTGCTAGCACCTTACTGTGCTGGTATTCCCGCATTCGGTGAGGGCCGGAACAAGATCGCATACCGACGCACCGACGCCACATATACTACTTTCGTGAGTTAACACACAGTTATGCTATCGTTGTTCAACAATCATCAACAACGCTGATCTATGCCACACAAATCCACCTCCGAAGAGCAAGGATCCAGACATGTCACCATCAAGCAACGCTGGCACCGCAGCAGCCGGTTCCGGCTCGCAGCGGGGTGCTAACGCACCTCAGCCAAACCTGAAACAGGCAGCAGCGACCGCATCCACGCGCAGCATCCTGATGGGTGCGATTTTCTTGATGGCTACCTCTGCCATCGGCCCGGGTTTTCTGACCCAAACAGCCGTGTTTACCAACCAGCTCGCCGCCGCGTTTGGGTTCGCGATTCTGGTCTCGATCATCATTGACATCGCAGTACAGATGAACGTCTGGCGCGTTATCGGCATTTCCGGCCTCCGCGCCCAAGAACTCGGCAACGTCGTATTCCCAGGTCTTGGCTACCTGCTTACCGCACTGATCGGCATCGGTGGCTTCGTGTTTAACATCGGCAATATCGCCGGTGGCGGGCTGGGGCTGAACGCTTTGCTGGGCATTGATGCCAAGATCGGCGGCTTGATCACCGCAGGCCTGGCCATCATCATTTTCTCTATCCAGCGCCTGGGTGCCGCCCTGGACAAAATCCTGGTGGTTCTCGGCGTCGTCATGTTTGCGCTGACCATCTACGTCGCCTTCGTCTCCCAACCACCAGTTGGCGAAGCTCTAACCCAAACTGTCTGGCCAGAAACCGTCGACTGGGTCGTAGTCACCACCCTGGTCGGTGGAACCGTCGGTGGCTATATCACCTACGCCGGTGCACATCGGATGCTTGATTCCGGCACCACCGGCCCGGAAAATGTCAAGGCTGTCACCCGCGCATCGGTGACCGCCATTGTGCTTACCGGCGTCATGCGTTTCGTGCTTTTCCTGGCCATCCTGGGCGTAGTCGCAGGTGGCATCGCGCTGAACATCGACGACAACCCAGCAGCAGAGGCCTTCCAGGCCGCCGCGGGTGATTTCGGAATGCGCGCATTCGGCGCCGTACTCTTCGCTGCGGCGTTGTCCTCAGTCATCGGCGCGTCGTATACCTCGGCGACGTTTATCATCCCGAAGAAAGATCACCTGCGTAAAGCGCAGAACATTGTCACTATCGTCTTCATCGTGGCATCAGCTACCACCTTCGCTTTCGTCGATTCCGCCCCTGCTGCACTGCTAGTATTCGCCGGCGCATTCAACGGACTCGTGCTTCCGGTTGGCTTCACGATGATCATCTACGTCGCTGTGTTCCGCCAGAAAGACCTGTTGTTCGGATACAACTACCCACGCTGGCTGATCGGACTGGGCATGATCGGCGTGGTTATCGCCTGGTTCCTTGCCATTCGCTCATTCGGCGGCGTCTGGGACTTCGTGTTCTAGACATTCACTGATCGCTGCGCCTGGTACGTAACGGCCGCAACAGCACCCCAAAAACAGCAATACACAGCAATACACTGTCAGGAGATGACAACGATGGCTCATGCATCCGACACCACCGGACTGCACATCGACCTCAACAGCGACCTCGGCGAAAGCTTCGGCAACTGGACCATGGGCAACGACAATGCCGTACTGGATCTGGTCAGCTCCGCCAATATCGCCTGCGGCTTCCACGCCGGTGACCCCAAGGTATTACTCGATACCGTCAAAGCCGCCCACGAGCGTGACGTCCGCATCGGCGCGCACATCGGCTACCGGGATCTCCCCGGCTTCGGCCGCCGCTTCATCGATTACAACGCCGAAGAGCTACTAGCAGAAACCATCTACCAACTCGGCGCTATCAAAGCCGCAGCCGCCGTCGTCGGCGCGAAAGTCAGCTACGTCAAACCACACGGCGCGCTCTATAACCGCATGGCCACCGACAGCTACCAGGCAGAGGCCGTCATCGGCGGAATACTGGCCGTCGACCCACAGCTCAAACTCATGGCCATGTCCGGCACCCCGGTCGTCGGTGAAGCTCGCGCGGCCGGGCTCGAGGTCATCGAAGAAACCTTCGCCGATCGCGCTTACACCGACGAAGGCCGCCTGGTTCCCAGAAAACAACCAGGTGCAGTGCATGACGACGTCGACACCGTCGTCAACCAAGCCCTTGCCATTGCCACCGGGCAGCCTTTCCAGTCTGTCAACGGCAACCCAGTCCAGGTTGCGGGCCAATCTATTTGCGTCCACGGCGACAACGCCAAAGCCCTGGAAATCGTCGAAGCTATCATCGCAGCGCTGAAAAAGGAGGGAATCACCATATGCTGATCCCCTATGGCGACCGCGGTTTGTTGATCGATTTCAGCGACCACGATGATCCTCTCGGCCAGGTACTCGCTTACCAGGCACAACTGGAACGCGACAACCTCGACGCGGTCGTTGATCTGATTCCTGCAGCACACACGCTGCTCATCGCATTCGACCGCAACCCCAACGAAATCACGCTGCCCGAACTCGATAGCGCGGCGTCGACAAGCGAAACTGGTGCTGCACACACCATCGAGGTCACCTACGACGGCGCGGATTTAGACGAACTTGCCGACGACCTGGGCCTCACCCCGGCTGAGCTCATCAAAGCGCACACAGAAACCACCTGGACAGCCGCCTTCGCCGGGTTCGCACCAGGTTTTTTATACTTGCGCCCAGACCAAGAAAGCCCACATGCCCAGGTGTTTGCCGATATCTCTCGCCGAAGCCAACCACGAACCTCCATTCCGGCCGGCTCTGTAGGGCTGGCGGGAGGCTTTTCCGCCGTGTACCCACAAAGTTCACCGGGCGGCTGGCAGTTAATCGGTTCTACCGAAGAGCGCATGTGGGATTTAGACCGCGACCAGCCAGCTCTGCTACAACCCGGAGATACCGTGCGATTCCAGGAGAAAACATGCTAAAGGTGCTAGAAACCGGACCACAGGCAACTTTTCAGGATCTCGGGCGCAGTGGATATTCCGGATTGGGTGTCGGCCCTTCCGGCGCATTTGACCGTGGTGCTGCCCGGCGTGCCAACCGCATGCTCGGTAACGATGACAACGCTGCCGTCGTCGAGATCCTGTTCGGCGGCTTTCAGGTCACCGCTCAACAGGCGGTACGCATCGTGTTTACTGGCACAGATGCAGATGTCTTCGTCGACAAGCGGCGGATGCGTACCAACACGGTTCTTGATATTCGAAAAGGCCAGACCGTGCGATTGGACGTCGGTAACGGGCTGCGCGCTTATTTAGCGGTCGCCGGTGGCTTTGCGGTCGAACCGGTGCTGGGTTCAGTCGCCACAGATACGCTTTCTGGCATCGGTCCTGCCCCCATCGAACCTGGCGCAAACTTGCCGACGAATACTAGCACCGTCACCCCTGCCCTACCGCAAATCAAGCACCTACCCGCTCAGTTCGTGCCGCAGGCACGCGAGGTCCTCGAGGTGGTGCTTGGGCCGCGCCAGGATTGGTTCGCAGATGCCGCCGAGCTGTTTAACCAGGATTTCCGGGTCTCGTCTGACTCCGACCGGATCGGTGTGAATCTTGAGGCAACTCGACCACTGCAGCGGGCCCACGACGGTGAGCTGGCTTCCGAGGGAGCGCTGCGCGGCGCCCTGCAGGTTCCACCCAGTGGGCACCCGGTGGCCTTCGGTGCTGATCACCCAATCACCGGAGGCTACCCAGTCATTGGGGTGTTGACCAGCGAGTCCGTCGACAAGATGGCACAATTAAGCCCCGGCACGATCGTGACGTTCCGGGGTATAAAGTAGCGCCAGCTGGCGGGTTACACACTAGCGCCAGCTGGCGGGTTACACACTAGCGCCAGCCAGCCAGCACGCTTATTTCTCGTCTGGTTTCGTTAACAGCTTTTCCCAAACATCGGTATCGCGCCATTCCCCGGCGCGCTCACCGTAGGTCATTTTCGCCATGTGACTAAACGTTCCAACCTTCTCGTAGCCACGAGATTCATGCAACTTCGCAGAACCCTCATTTTCCGGGAAAATCCACGCGTGAATGGCCCACTTGTGCAGGTCCTCTGCCACCTCAATCAGCTTATCTAACAGCGCTCCGGACACACCGCGCCCCTGCGCATCCGGGTGCAGATAGATGGAATCTTCCAACACACCGTGGAACGCCGGACGGTGGCTAGCAGGCGCGCCAGAAACCCATCCCAAAATTTTGGAATCGTTGTCTTTTTCCACGGCCACGAAGACGGTTTCCATGACCTTCAAACGAGTGAATTGCTCCCAGGTTGGCGCTTCTGTCTCGTAAGTAGCATGGCCGGTCTCAAGGCCGAGTTCGTAGATTTCGCGCACCTGTGGGTAATCGTCTGGCCGGATGGGGCGCAGGTTGAAGTCATCGGACATTGCTGTTGGTCCTTCCGTAGCTGTGTCGAATTCACTGAAAAGTCGAGTTCACTAAATAGATTGGTACGACTCGCAGCAATGCGTGAAGTACATTTCGCCTTTATCAGCCGCCCAGTTTACACCCGGTTTTATGCACCCGGTTTTACTAGCGTTTCTTTTTGCGCACCCCTCCCGGCGCGTTCCCGCGTGGCCGCGCTCCCTTTCCTGCGTGCTTCGGTTTGTTGCCTTTATGCATAGCATTTTTATGCTTGCCGACGCTTTTCTGCCCGCCTTTGTGCCGCGTCTCTTTGACCGCCCGATGCCGCGTTGATCCGGATTTGCGCCCTTTCGCGATCCCAACGAAATCTTGAATCGCATCCCCGTCCGCGGAGACTTTCCACACCAAGGCGATCTCGGACTGCGGCACGGCAGTCTTTTCCCCGGAGTGCTCCCCTGCTTCTGGTACATACTCGCCGTGGTACGGCAGCACGCTGATCTGGTTTTTCGACAGCATCTTCAGCAACGGCAGCGGCCCAATCGCCACCCCCACATTGGCGGCCACTACTTGCAGAGCTTCCCGGAGCTTGTCGACGTTGATCGGGCCCTGCTTTTCTGCCACGAAGTTAATGATCTCGCCGTCGATGTCCGCCGGGCCGACGGCCTCGCCGACTTCCGCGAACACGCTATCTTTCGGCACCGCGATCCCGCATTGTTCGGTATAAAGCTTGACGACGTGCAACTGGTGCCCGATTGCCGCTTCGTCGACACGCGAATCCGGTAGGCGCATCAGCGCCAGCTCGGCAGGACCGGCATCATCTGCACCGGCAGCGCCCGCGCCGTCGGCAAGCGCTGCGAAAGGATCATCTGCGGCCGCCGCGTCGAGGCCGTGCGGTGTATCGCGTTGGAATCGCTGGAACCATTTGCCTGGTTCTGTGCCGGTGGCGAATGCGAGGTGCAACATGACGGCAATGCTACCGCGCCTGGCATATAGTAAAAGAACTCACACAATCTTGACGCTGACAATATCAGCTCTGGCAATGCCGACGCTGACACACTGGTCTGCAACTAACTAAAAAGAAGGACACTGCCCATGGAGTTTAAAGCTATTGCCGAATGGACGTTATTCGAAGAAGCGCCCATCCCCGATGACGTCTATCCGCTACTGACCGCTGGTGAGCATGCCCACGTCGCTTTCAAGACCTTCCGCGACAGCGCCATTTTCACCAACAAGCGACTAATCGTTCGGGATTCACAAGGACTACGGGGCAAGAAGGTAGAAATGTATTCGCTGCCCTATTCTGCAATCAATATGTGGTCAACAGAAAATGCTGGCAGCCTGGATTTCAACGCCGAGATTGAGCTGTGGACCCGCGCCGGACACATCAAGATCAAGATCGGCCGTAAGCTGGATGTACGCGCGATCGATAAACTCATTGGCGACTGCGTGCTGGGCTAGGCGCTTGGGTGTCTTCATGGTTGCTGGGTTGATCTGTCCCCAGTGTTGTAGTGTGCAGGTGTGAACGAAAGCAATAACTCGGAAGCAAGCGCTAACCACAACAACACCACCGAGGCCGCCGATACCCCTGATGTTACGGTCCGCGGTGCCGATGCTGCCGCCCCATCCAGCACAGCCATGAAACCGCAGACTGCGGCGAAAAAGCTCGGCATCCACCTGCCAGCCTGCCCGCCGGAATTCCGCAACGGCGGCATCAGCCATGCGCAGCTGCGCTCATTGCAGCACGAGCCACCGCAGTGGCTGCAGCAGTTACGTTTAGAAGGCCCGCACCCGCGTGCTGAAGTCGCCCGCAAGCTCGGCATTTCCGTCAATGCGGTAAAAACTCACTTGGATAAGGCGCTGACCACGGCAGAAATCAAGGAACTACTACAAGATCAGCCGGAATGGTTATCCAAAGCCCGCACCCAGCTGGCGGAATCTCGCAGGGAAAACGCAAAGCCGGGAAACGACGCTGATTCTAACGTATAACTAGCTGGTTCTGGCGTGCTGACTAGCGAGCGCGCTCCCACAAGGCCTGATTAATCGGGGCTGGATCAGGCGCTGCAACCGCTTGCCGACGCCCGGCATCAGTGCGCCACGCGGTTACACGAGTCCAGCCATGCAATGAGCTACCCACCCAGGCTGGTGTTTGCAAAGCTTCTGCCAAGCTCAACACCCCGCGGTGGACCTGCCAGTCGGCCTCTTGCAGGACGCTGACGCTACTGTGGGCTGTCACCGATGCCAGGACTTGGGCTTGTTCCGGTGGCAGCAGGGCAATTTTGTCCGGTGCCGTGTCCTGAGTTTTCTCTTGCAGTTCCGGTTGCCTACCCGATTTCCAATCCGGAAAGAACATGATCGCGGCATTCGCTGCCTCCAGCACCTTCCCGTTGCGGTGCAACACCGCATCGTCGGCCCCGACGGTGCGAGCGCGTTCACGCAATTGCTGCAGGTAGTCGTGATCAGGGCCTTTGACCCGTGGGTGCATGCGTTGATCCTGTTCAGCCGGGATATACAACTCCGTGGTGCTTCGTAATACAGGTGGGTGCCGCAATTGCCATCGAAGCGCACCGCGTGCATCGGCTTCTATTTTCGGGAAATATGTGCCATCACTGGGCAGTTCATCGCGCACCCGCAGCAGGAACGCTTCGATATCCCACTGGTCTAATCCGGCCTCGCGCGCGCCAAGGCTGAACCGGTGTTCGTGGGCTTCACGGCCAACCACGCGGCCATCTTTAATGAGGTAAGAATCCAGGATCTTCATCGCCTGCCCGATTATGCCAGAGTCTCCATCTCGCCTACGCACTCAGCGGAACTGCTAAGCCCCGACGTTTTACGAAGCGCGTTCGGGCAGCTGCGTGCCGTCGGCAAGATGCTCGGCCAGGCCGTCTTGAATCAGCGTTGCCGACAGCCACGAGGCATTCAGGTACCAGCCATCATTGTCCACTTCAACAGCGTGGTCTTTGTGTACCGCACCCAGGCTTCCCCACAGAGAGGTTTCCGTGGGATTTGGGCTGCCGGGTACTACGCCGTAGAAGATCCAGTCAGCGTCGGCGAGTCCGAGTTCTTCGGCAGAAATATCGTGGCTGGATTTATCCGTGAATTGCTGGCTATCCGGCCGCTGTAATCCGGCATCTGCAGCGACAATTCCTGCCATGGATTCGACACCGAAAATATTGAAGGAATCATTTTTCGGGCGTAACAGAGAAATCGTGCCGACGCCATCGTCGATTGCGGCATCCAATGCATCTGCACGCTTCTCGTAGTTCTTCATAAACTTGTCGTATTCTTCGGTTTTGTCGAGCGCGTCGGCAAGAATCTTGAAATCACCTTTCCAATTTTCACCGCCGCCTTTACCCAATGTCACGGGTGCGAGTTGCTCTAGTTTTTTCACAATCTCGGAATCCGTGCGCTCGTTAGCGAAGATATGCGTTGGCTTCAGTGCTGCGATGGCTTCAATATCCGGATTCGCGCGTTCACCAACGACTTCGATTCCGTCCAGGTCAACCTCATCACCATATTCTTCGTGCACAAATTCCGGGATCGCCTCTGCATTTTTAGCGACGGCGACACCTACCGGAACCACTCCAAGCTGCAGGGCATTTTCCAGTTGTCCCGTATTCAGGACAACCACGCGTTCCTCGCTGGCAGCATCCGCTGAGTTGCTTTCGGGCTCAGATTGCTCAGTAGCACATGCTGTCAGTGCGGCCAGCATTCCAACACCAGCCAGTGCCGCGCAGGCTTGTCGAATACGCAAAAATCTCACGAGTTTCTCCTAGTTCGAGCACCATAGCGCAGGAAATCTGCCAATTAGCGTGGTGCAGCCAACAAAACTCGCCTATATTAACACAGCCTAACCTGAATTGGCTATGTGCGTAGCCACCCGAACAATGGCCGGGCCTTCACTTGGGTCTCAGTGTATTCGTCCTCCGGGTCAGACAAGGACACGATCGCTCCGCCCACGCCATAAGTCACCTGTCTGCCCTCAAAAATCAGGGTGCGAATTGTCATGGACAAATCCACTGCCCCATGAAATGAAAAATAACCAAAGGCACCGGAGTATGCACCGCGGTGGCTGCCTTCCAGCCGGTCAATGATGTCAAGCGTGCGTTTTTTCGGCGCGCCGGTCATCGAACCCGCGGGAAACAGCGCACGCACGGCCGCAACTGGGCTGACCGCGCCCAACCGCGCCGACACCGTACTCACGAGCTGGTGCACGCTCGGAAATGATTCCACATCCCACAATTTCGGCACCTCCACGCTGCCGGGCACCGCAACGGCGTTCATATCGTGGCGCACCAGATCCACAATCATCAGATTTTCCGCGCGGTCTTTTTCAGCCTTCTGGAGGCTCTCGCGCAACGCCGTATCTTCAACATCACTCGCTCCCCGCGGGCGGGTCCCTTTAATCGGTTTGCTGGTAACCACACCACCTGCGATGCGCACGAAACACTCCGGGCTTGTCGACGCCAACCCAAAATCAGCAAATTCCAGCAACCCTGCTCGCGGCGACGCATGGTTGGCCCGCAAATACGCGAACGCGTCTTTCGGGTGATGCCCGGCAGCTGGCATAGTCAGCCGGTTGGTCAAACAAATTTCATAAGACTCACCGGCTGCAATGAGTTCCTGGGACTGCGCAATCAAATCTAGGTATTCCGCACGCGAATGTAGTTGCTGCGCGACGCCTTGTGGTGCGCCTTGCTGCTCAGTAGCCAGGGAGTGCTCCGGACCAGGAACAGAGACGCCAGCGTCTGCAGTCTTGAACACCTGAGCTTCTTGTAATCCTGCAACCATGGCATCCACCCACGCCTGTTGTACAGCAGCCGTTTCTGCATTCTCACACAGCGCCACCACATGGCACTGGCCGTCGACAAGAATGAGCGCCCGATCCGCCAACAACAGCTGCGCATCCCAAAAATCCTCACGCGCATGGGGAGCAGAATAGCCGCAATCCGCCTTGAGCTCGTAGCCCAAATAGCCCACTAGCCCCAAGCTAAATTCGCACCCAGGCACCGGTGGTTGCACCGCGGAATAGTGCTGCATCAGGCGCTCGATTGTAGCGAACACGGACTCGCGGTGTAGTGCAGGGCTTTCCTGTTCCCCCGCATCGCCAAGGCGAGAGATTTCGACTTCCCCGCGCGCAACAGAAGCTTTGATATGCCGAGCAAGCGGGCCAGAATCATCCCCCATACAGAGTGCCCCGGAACCGTCTTCGATCCACCAGCGCTGCCCATGCAAATGCTCATAGGCACGCATCGGGTCGGTGGCCAGCGCTTCTGCCGGAAAAGCTCGGGAAATCAGCCAGGGCTTGATGCCATGCTCATTCGATTCGGCGAAATCAGCACACTCTGTATCTCTATCTGTATCTGTGTCTGTATCGCACCTCACATCATCGAAATACGTGCGCTCACAACCCGTGCTCTCGCAACCAGCACTACCGCCAGGAAAACTATCCCGCGCAGCAAGCTGCAAGAAATTACGCACGATGCCCATGCCATGCGCATCAGCAATGGATTCTGGATGGAACTGCACGCCCCACCACGGCTTGTGCTTGTGCTCCAAACCCATCACTAATTTATCCGCGTCCGCGGTACGCGCGGTGACACGAAAACAGTCCGGGACGAGATTGTTAACGTCGTCGGCCACCACCAGCGAGTGATAACGCACCGCCTGATAATCCACGTCAATACCGGAAAACAACCCGGTACCATCGTGCGTAATCCGACTCCGGCGACCATGAAACGGCTCGGGTGCACCTACCACCGAGCCGCCTTCCACCCAGGCCATGGCTTGCTGGCCTAAACACACCCCCAACACCGGCAACCCAACGTGTAACGCGGCTGCGGAATGCCCCAGATCAGACGGGTTTTCCGGTGTTCCCGGCCCCGGCGAAATAATCACTGCACCGAAGCCGGCCTGACGCACGAAAGCGGCGAAATCTAGCCCGCCGAGATCAGCGTCATTGGCAATAACCACAACCTCCTGGCCGGCCATGCGCACATAACTAGCCAGGTTATTGGTAAACGAGTCGTGGTTATCAACCAGGACTACCTTCAATTACTAAACCAGCTTCCAGTCTTCCAGGCCCTCATACAGTGGGAAGTCCTGGGTGAGCTTCTCAACGCGGCTACGCAGCTGTGCGACATCTTTGCCCAGCAATGCCTGGGCAATAACGTCAGCGGTTTCTTCAAATGCCTTCTCGTCGAAACCACGGGTGGCCAACGCCGAGGCACCAATGCGCAGACCAGAAGTCACCATTGGTGGACGCGGATCGTTCGGCACCGCGTTGCGGTTGACGGTGATGCCTACCTCGTGCAGGCGGTCTTCTGCCTGCTGGCCGTCTAGTTCCGAGTTACGCAGGTCAGCCAAGACCAAGTGGGTATCAGTACCACCGGTGAGCACGGAAATACCAGAATCCAAGCAATCCTGCGCCGTCAGGCGCTCCGCCAAGATGCGCGCTCCGTCGATGGTGCGCTGCTGGCGCTCGCGGAATTCTTCAGTAGCAGCAACTTTGAAAGACACTGCCTTCGCAGCCACAGCATGCATCAATGGGCCGCCCTGCTGGCCCGGGAATACAGCGGAGTTGATCTGCTTAGCATAGTCCTGCTTCGCCAAAATCAGACCAGAACGTGGGCCGCCCAAGGTCTTGTGCACGGTGGAAGAGACGATATCGGAGTGTGGAACTGGCGATGGGTACAGATCCGCAGCCACCAGACCAGCGAAGTGCGCCATATCAGTCCACAGATAAGCGCCCACCTCATCGGCGATGGAGCGGAAGGCTTCGAAATCCAAACGACGCGAATACGCCGACCAGCCAGCGATGATCACCTGTGGCTTTTCTGCCAGAGCCTGCTCGCGGACCTTGTCCATATCGATGCGGTGGGTTTCTGGATCCACCTCGTATGCAGCAACCTCATACAGCTTGCCGGAGAAGTTCAGCTTCATACCGTGGGTGAGGTGGCCACCGTGTGCCAGGGACAAGCCCATGATCTTGTCACCTGGCTTGATCAGCGATGCCAATACCGCAGCGTTGGCCTGTGCACCGGAGTGTGGCTGCACGTTAGCGAATTCCGCTCCGAACAGTTCCTTGGCGCGCTGACGTGCAAGATCTTCAATAACATCGACGTGCTCGCAACCGCCGTAGTAGCGACGACCCGGGTAGCCCTCAGCGTACTTGTTGGTCAGTACCGAACCTTGTGCCTGCAACACCGCGCGTGGCACGAAGTTTTCCGAGGCAATCATTTCCAAGGTTCCACGTTGACGGGAGATTTCTCCGTCGATGGCAGCAGCTACCTCTGGGTCAAACTCAGACAGCGGGGATTCAAACATCAAAGCGGGCCTTTCTGCACGCAGGTGGCGATTATGATGCTTATAACAATAACACCAAGCAGCAATGAGACAATACCTACTATGACTACCAGCCCCTACCTGGATTTTTCCCGCGAACACTGGCGTAACCTGCGTAAATCCGTTCCCCAATTATTGACGGAAGATGAGGTCGCCGAACTTGCCGGGATCGGGGAAAATATCGACCTCGACGAAGTCGCCGACGTCTACCTGCCACTGGCTGGTCTGCTGCATTTCCAGATCGAAGCCCACCGCCGGGTCAACGATGCCGCCCAGCAGTTTTTGGGGCATCCACCAGAAAAGGTGCCGTTTATCATCGCAGTCGCGGGGTCAGTAGCCGTCGGCAAGTCCACTACCGCCCGCCTGCTGCAGGTGTTGTTGCAAAAGTGGGATAAACACCAGCGCGTTGACCTCGTGCCCACCGACGGTTTCTTGTTGCCCACCGCAGAATTGAAGAAGCGTGGGTTGATGAAGCGCAAGGGATTCCCAGAATCCTATGACCAGCGTGGGTTATTGCGTTTTGTCACAGAGGTGAAATCCGGCGCACCTGAGGCCCATGCACCGGTATATTCCCACACCGCCTATGACATTTTGCCTGGTGAAGTCCAGCGCATCCGCCAACCAGACATATTGATCATTGAGGGCCTGAACGTGTTGCAAACCGGGCGCACGCTCATGGTTTCGGACCTTGTGGATTTTTCCGTCTATGTCGACGCTCATATCGACGATATCGAGAGCTGGTACATCGAGAGATTCTTAAAACTGCGACGCACTGCATTCCGGGAGCCCGGCGCACATTTTGCCCACTTCGCGGATTTAGACGAAGCTGCCGCACGCGGCGAAGCCCGCGAGATCTGGCAGTCCATCAACCTGCCCAACCTGGTGGAAAATATCTTGCCGACGCGCGTGCGGGCGTCGTTGGTCCTACGAAAAAACCAGGATCACCTGGTAGAAAAGGTGCGGCTACGCAAACTATAACCGCCGCACCTGTGTGCGGGAATCTACCCGCGTGGTTGCCTATTTACCGAATCGTCGTGAACGCTGCGAGAATTCGCGCAGTGCGCGGAAGAAATCAATTTTGCGAAACGCGGGCCAGTAAGTATCGGTAAACCAGATTTCCGAGTACGCTGCCTGCCACAGCAAAAAACCCGACAACCGCTGCTCACCCGAAGTTCGGATCACCAAATCCGGATCGGGCAAACCTTTGGTGTACAAGTGGCGCGAAATAGATTCCGCGGTAACGGCCTCTGCGATTTCGTCGGCAGATAGCCCCTTGTTCGCCTCGGCGCGTATCAGTTTTTGTACAGCATCCACGATTTCTTGTCGGCCACCATAGCCCACGGCCACGTTGACGATCACACCTGTGTTGTCCCGGGTCGTTGCCGCTGCTTGCTCCATGCGCTGGGCCACCTCGTCTGGCAACAGATCCAAATGGCCCACCAAGCGAACCTGACAATCTGGTTCCCCCTGTGCAAGCTGCACCACAACGTCAGTGATGATGTCGAAAAGCAGATTTAGCTCTTCTGGGGCACGCCGCAGGTTTTCCGTGGACAACAAATAGCAGGTAACAACCTCGACTTCGGTCTCTGCACACCATGAGACTAATTCGGCGATCTTGTGTGCACCACGACGGTGCCCCTGACTGATATCGGTAAACCCGGCTTCGCGCGCCCAGCGCCGGTTTCCATCGGCCATGATCGCGACGTGTTTCGGCTGTGGGCGTCCTTTCAGGCCACGACGAATGCGTGCTTCATAAATTGGATAGACCAATTCCCGCAGTTTCATCTCTACCGCCGATCGTGCACGCCGGCTTCGCGCATTGCAGCCTCAACAGCCTCGACGTCAAAAGGATCCAAACCATGATCTTCCGCAAACGCGCGCCGACGGCGGAACTTCGACTGGCGACGGTGAAAAGACCAGCCCAAAACCATAATCGCGACCGCTAAGGACACGATAACCAGCAAACCGATCGGCGAGGCTTTGCCAAACTCTGGCCCCATCGGGCCTTCGTGCACCTGGTTTTGTGCCCAGTAAAATACCTCATCGGCGGTGTAGGCGACGTGCGTTACTGAGGCATGCAACGTCGACGGCAGTGACTGCAGTGAAATCTGCATCAGTCGGTCCCCTCCAAACCGGCGAATAAATCAGTCTCCGGCAACTCGGTTGCTACCCTGCTGCGCGCCAGTTCATATTCTTCAGTGGGCCAGAGTTCCTGTTGGGTGGACACATCAGTAGCCATGAACGCACCCGCAGGATCGATTTGGGTGGCGTGTGCGCGCAACGCAGCCTCACGGTGCGAGAAATAGTCGCTGCACTCCACCTGCGTGGTCACACGCGACATGATATCCGCCAAGTGCGGATCCCAACGTTCCATCATCGGACCATACGGCGAGGACTTCCCCTGTGCCAACAGCCGGTTATGGAACATTTCCATGCGCTGGTACACGAAGCCGTGGCTGTAATACAGCTTCAGTGGTTCCCAGGCAGGAACTTCCGGAAGAAACTCTGGATCACCAGCGCGCTCCCACGCGATCATGCTGATCTCATGGACCTTCAAGTGATCCGGATGCGGGTAGCCGCCGTTTTCGTCATACGTCATGATGACGTGCGGCTTGAACTCACGAATGATTTCAATCAGCTCGGTGGCGACCTTCATGCTGTCCTCACGAGCAAAACAGCCGTCGGGAAGCGGCGGCATCGGGTCCCCCTGCGGCAGGCCTGAATCCACATAGCCCATCCACTTGTGCTGCACCCCCAATGCACGCACTGACTCGGCCATTTCTTCATGGCGCACAGCCTGTATGTTTTCTTTCACCCCGGGCTTATCCATTGCCGGGTTGATAATATCGCCGCGCTCACCACCCGTGCAGGTGACAATCATGACCTCGTGACCATTGTGCGCATACATCGCGGTCGTCGCTGCGCCTTTTGATGCCTCGTCATCGGGGTGGGCATGGATAGACAGCAACCGGTAGCTCACATCGGTCCTTTCGCACAGTCGCTAGATATTTGCTCGAACTGATTATATTACCTAATTGTACTGGCCGATACACCTGCCTTAAGATGCGAAGAATGAGCACTCGCAAGCGCGCACGGTACGGTTCACGTGGCTCCACAGGCCCGAATGGCTCGAAGGGCTCAATTGGCTCTACTACTTCCGGGAACAACCTCACCGGCAAAATTCTCGTGGCCCTTGTAGTGCTGATGCTGGCAATCGGTTCCTGGGGGCTATTCCGGTTATTTAATGCCGACACACCCGCCGCCGAAATCACGCTTTTAAGCCAGGAATACCCCGATGATGACACGCTGCGGGTATGGGTAGATATCACCCGCGATGACCCGGAAGTACCTGCGTATTGCATCGTCCAAGCGTTTAACTATGAAAAGGCCGAGGTGGGTCGTGTAGAAATCCCCATGGCCCCCGGTGAGAAACGCACTGAACGCCTCAGCGTCGATGTACCGGTACGCGCAGGCGAAAAAGCCGTGGCGGGTGGTGTCTATGGTTGTTCCGGCACTATCCCAGCCCATCTGAAACTCGGTGACTAGCTCGTTACTAGATAGCGATTAGCTAGTGCGGAGACACCCTACCGTAATTCATCGCACGCACCGAGTACGTCGAGAAGGCTTTGCACGGAGACTACGCAGAGAATGGTGCGGGCAGAATATCTGAAGCCCTGGGCAAAATTACACGGGCATATGCGTTAAGATCTAGGCAGAATCGTCGCAACGCAGCGAGTGCAAACACCAGAATTTTTGCACAACCATTTGCGCAACCAGAAGAATCTAAGGAAGGCTTCACACGGACATGGCTGAAAACCGAAAGCAGTACATTACGCCAGAAACCAAGGCAAAGCTGGAAGAGGAACTGCAGGCTCTGATCGACCACCGCCCGGTAGTCGCTGCTGAGATTAACGAGCGCCGCGAAGAAGGCGACTTGAAAGAAAACGCCGGCTACGACGCTGCGCGTGAGATGCAGGACCAGGAAGAGGCCCGCATCAAGCACATCTCGGAGATTCTCGCGAACTCCACCACCGAGCGCACCGGTGTGCAAGAAGGTGTTGCCAACGTCGGTTCCGTCGTCCACGTGCACTACAACGAGGATCCAGAAAACAAAGAAACCTTCTTGATCGGTACCCGCGCCGCGGCCACCGACAACGAAAACTTGGAAACCTACTCGGAGCAATCCCCGCTCGGTGCAGCAATCCTGGGCGCCGAAGAAGGCGAAACCCGCCAGTACTCCGCACCAAACGGCAACGTCATCAAGGTCACCATTGACTCGGCCGCACCTTATGACTCCGCGTTGTACGCTACCCCACGCGACGAAAAATAAGTAAGGAATTTCCCATGACTAACTACCGTAAATTCGCCGTGACCGGAGTTTCTGCAGCAGCCCTCGCATTGGCTGCCTGCACCCCTCCGAATGAAAACCCTTCGGATCAGAAGGTCGAAACTGGTAATACTTTCGAGGCACCAACCTCCAGCGCCCCTACGGGCACTGAGACCGCTGAAGCTGGCACCACTGCTACCGACAGCACCACAGGCACTGGCACCAGTGGAAACGGTCAATCCGTACAGACCACGGAAACCGTCATCGGTGGAACCGAGTCCGAGCTGGACGACGACGAAGACGCTGAATTAGCCAAGGCCTCTGGAGATTCCGCGAGGGGTTCTGCAGGGGCCACGAAAACCACTGGCCCGCGCAAATCCACCGGGAAAACAATCGGGTTCATCAACTGCCTAGGAACCCCTGAGAAAAAACCCGACCATATCGTGTTGAACTGCGCGCACCCCGACGACCGCTTAACCAAGCTCAAGTGGGATTCGTGGGATGCCGATTCGGCGAAAGCCAGCGCACAAGATGCAGACAATAACACCGTGACGTTAGTTCTCCGCAGCCCTGTGGAGTCTGCACAGGGCACCGTCTTTTCAGAAATCTGGGTCGACGGACAACTGGTTACTCCATAACCGCTGTTAATCCGTAGCCGCTGAATAGCACACACAAAACTCCGGTGGGCCGGACTGCTTATTAGCAATCACACGCCCACCGGAGTTTTCCACTGTTCGCACGGTAATTACCCGTGCGAAAGCTACGAATAGTCGACCATCTAGCGCTGCTGGAAGTACGACAGCAGACGCAGAATCTCAGTGTAGAGCCAGACCAAGGTCACAGCCAGACCCAATGCAACGCCCCAGGCCATCTTGGATGGTGCACCGGCGCGGATCATACGATCAGCAGCGTCAAAATCCGTCAAGAACGATGCAGCGGCCAAACCAATGCAGACCAGCGAGAAGATAATCGCCAGGATTCCACCATCACGCAACGGGTTATTGCCGGTAAACATCGCCAATAGGAAGTTGCCCAGCATCAAAACAACGACACCAATGATGCAGGAAGTCAGGATCTTGTTGAAACGCGGGGTAACTTTCACTGCGCCGGTCTTATACACAATGAGCATGCCCAAGAAGACACCCACGGTTCCCAGGACGGCCTGACCGATCAGGCTCGCCGCATTGGCTTCGCCGACGTACATGCCAGAAAAGACCAGCGAGATACCACCGACAAACAAGCCTTCAAAAACGGCATAGAGCAGGGTCACAACCGGTGAACCCCATTTCTTGCCGAAGGAAGCGACCAACACGGTGACAAATCCGGCAATGGCACCGGCAAACGTTGCCATCATCGCGATCTGTGGATTCACCATGCCGATGCCGAAGTTCACGACGGCAAACAAGATAATTACGCCCAGCGTGATACCAGTCTTGGTGACGACGTCGTCGACAGTCATCGGGCGGTCAGCTTCTTGCTGCTGGCTCATTGGGGCGTAGCCGCCCTGCCCGCCGTAATTATCGTAAGCGTTGTAGTCCATCTGCTGCTGGAAACCAGCACTGTTGCCATTTCCATTGGCCCCAGCAGACAAATTGCTCATAACGGGGTTGCTGTTACGCACTGTAGAAATCCCGTGCCTTTCGTGTCATGGGTTGTACGTTTCTCATCTAGTGTAACGATGCGAAAGGCAAAATAGTTCCCACAATCATGAATGAATTATCAGCGGTGTGCCTGATCACCGGTGCGTCTCATCATTGTGGATATTGTGGGGTGTCATGGGGAGGGTGATTTAATAACGGACACTACATGGACACCAACCACGTTTTAGTGCCCACGTCTCCAGAGTTTCCGCTGGTCATGGTGCCCCCAGTCGGGCTCGAACCGACACTGTATGGATTTTAAGTCCACCGCCTCTGCCAATTGGGCTATGGGGGCAAATACCACGCCATCAGCTACTACGAGCTGCGGGTGGCACGGATACTTACTTTAGCACAGGAAGCGTTCCCGCTAGTTTCCAGATCACCCCATCCAGGATATCTTTTTCACTAATCACGAACTCACGCACTCCGTTGTGACGTTCAATCATATCCATGATGCCGCGCACAGCCACTGCCCCACCACCAAGTACATCGGCACGGCCAGGGTGCACCACGGGGTTTTGCGCACGCTGCGCAGCAGAAGTATGAATTACCTGCTCCAACAACACTCGCAGCGCTGCAAAGCGTAACACCGAACCATGGATCTGTTCCGGCTCGTAGTGTTCCAGGCCTTGTGCCAGCGCCGACAGCGTCGTGAAGGTTCCAGCACAACCAACGACGGTACGTGCCTTGTCAATCGGAACCAGTTTCTCCACCTCAGACATGCGCTCGGCGACGAAATCATCAGCTATTTCAATCTCCGTCTCACTCGGTGGATCAGACGGCATCATACGCTCAGTAATACGCACGCAGCCCATTGCTGCAGAATGTGCGCCAAGCAGCTCTTCGCCCTTTTCACTGACGATAAATTCTGTCGAGCCACCACCTAAATCAATGACGCAAAACGGGCCGGCATCGTCGGCAAGATCCTGCACAGCCCCCAAAAAGGACAGCTCCGCTTCTTCCTCGCCGGTAATAACTTCGGCCTGCGCGCCGCTTTCTACTTCACCGAGCAACTCCGCAGTCATGGCAAAAAACTCGCGGTTGTTTTTCGCATCACGCACCGCGGCCGTGGCAACCATGCGCACCTTTTCCACATTCTCGAATTTCATGATGTTGACGTAATTCCGCAAGGCTCTACGAGTACGTTCAATCGCATCCGGGGCAAGCTCGCCAGTAGCATCCACACTCTGCCCCAGGCGCACGATCTCCATCCGGCGCGTGACTTCGTGAGCCGTAAATCCCGACGGCGCACTACTCGTGCGGGTGATATCGCTGATCAGCAAACGGATCGAGTTCGTGCCACAGTCCACGGCTGCAATGCGCGTCATAAAAGTCCTTCGTCTTGGCGTTATTTAGGCGTTACTGAAATCAAAATCGTCGAGATTGATCCCCAAAGCTTCGCACGAGGGCCAATCCACCGGGATAGCAATCCCGCGCAGGTTTCCATGATCTGCCGCCATGGCCACAGCTTCCGTCCCCAAGCGGAAGTGGTCTGGGCCTTTTGCCAACGCGTAGGCGATCAGTACATGCAGGCATTTCACTCGCTCCGGCATACCGCCGCCAGAAAAATCTGTGCCCAGATCTTCCAATTCGTTGCGCTCACGCAAAAAGGCCTCGTGTGCGCGGAGGTAATCGTCGGCAAGCTCGTCATCGTCGGCCAACCGTGATTCCATCCACTTCATCACGTGCGCCACCTCGAGACGGGAAGCCTCCGCCGTAAGACGCGGATCAGTGAGGTAAAACAGCGTGGGAAACGGGGTGCCGTCGGGAAGTTTCGGCGTCGTTTTAATCACAGCGGGCTGACCATCAGGGGTGCGATAAGAGATCTCGACGACGCCGCGTGGTCGCCGCCCCAATTGTTTTTCGACGACAGCAAGCTCGGCGGAAGAAACACTCATGCCGCCTATTCTCGCATGAAACGACTCGCTACGCGCAACCGGTACCAGTACGCTTACTGGGCGGGTTCTTCTGCTGGCTCTGGAGCATCCGGGGCTGACTCAGCGCCCGGCTCTTCCGGATTATCCGAGCTTTCGCCCGCACCGGCAGGCTCCGGTGCCTCAGGTGGCTCTACTGCCTGCGGTGGTTCCGTGATCGAATCCCACAACACCTCATACCACGGCCGGGCTTCTTCATAGTCTTGCCGTGAAGTCGTGACCGAATCATTATCGGTAATACGTGGATCCAAAATACGGTAAGCAGTCTCACCAGGTGCTACCAAGCCAAAGCGGCGTCGCGCTTGCTCACGAACAAAATCTTCGTCGTGATAACGCTCTATTTCTTCTTCCAGCGCCGACTTTTCGGCCTGTTTCGCGGCGATGGAATCTTCCAAACGGGCAATTTCTGCCCTGCCTTCATAATAATTGCGCAGTGGTACTGCCACAGAGACCAAAATCACCAGCACCACAGAGACCATCACGCCGATGCTGACCAGATCGAATCGCTGGTGCAGCTTTTTCGTGGCCTTTGGATTCCGGGCAGCACCATTCTGCCCGGTGGTACGAGAAGAAACGGGCACGGTGGTCCGTGTCCGCAGCGTAGATTTTTTACGCTCAGTCATGATCTCCTCGAATTAGCATCCAGCGCAGGTTTTAGCCCCGGAAACGTGGGAATGCGTCCCGTCCAGCGTAACGTGCTGCAGCATCGAGTTCTTCTTCGATACGCAGCAAACGGTTGTACTTGGCTACACGCTCAGAACGGGCCGGTGCACCCGTTTTGATCTGACCGCACGATAGTGCAACCGCCAAATCGGCAATGGTGGTGTCTTCGGTTTCACCGGAACGGTGCGACATCATCGTGCGATAGCCGTTACGGTGTGCCAGTTCCACCGCATCGAAAGTTTCTGTCAGGGTACCAATTTGGTTGACCTTCACCAGCAGCGCATTCGCTGCACCCTTGTCGATTCCTTCACGCAAGCGCTGCGGATTGGTGACGAAGAAATCATCACCGACGATTTGTACCTTGTCGCCGATCTCGCGGGTGAGGTTAACGTAGCCGTCCCAGTCATTTTCATCCAATGGGTCCTCGATCGACACGATTGGGTACTCGTCGATCAGTTCGGCATAGACCTGTGCCATTTCCTCGCCGGACAGCTCAGAGCCTTCGAACTTATACGAGCCGTTGTCGTAGAACTCAGACGATGCCACGTCTAGTGCCAGTGCGACGTCCTTACCTGGCTGGTATCCGGCCTTCTTGATGGCTTCGACGATCACGTCCAAGGCAGCGCGGGTCGATTCCACGGACGGCGCGAATCCGCCTTCATCACCGAGACCAGTGGAAAGACCGCGTTCTTTCAGCACGGCCTTCAGCGCGTGATAGACCTCAGCGCCCTGCTGCAACGCTTCGGCAAAACTGGTGGCAGACAATGGTGCGATCATAAATTCTTGCACGTCGACACCGGAATCCGCGTGCGCGCCACCGTTGAGGATGTTCATCATCGGTACCGGCAGCACGTGGGCATTCGGGCCGCCGATATAGCGGTAGAGCGGCAGCGCTGCAGAATCAGCGGCAGCCTTGGCCACTGCCATGGATACACCCAAGATCGCATTGGCGCCCAACTTGGATTTGTTCTCGGTACCATCCAGCTGCAGCATTGCTGCATCGATCAGGCGCTGATCATCAGCTACCTGGCCAGCCAACTCATCAGCAATGACTTCGTTGACGTTTTCGACCGCTTGCAGAACACCCTTCCCCAGGTAACGCGTGCCACCGTCGCGCAGCTCATGGGCTTCGTGCTCACCAGTAGAAGCTCCAGACGGTACCCCGGCGCGGCCATGGGCGCCGTCGTCTAGAACAACTTCTGCTTCCACGGTAGGGTTGCCTCGCGAATCCAGGATCTCGCGAGCGAAAACGTGCATGATATCAGCCACTGGCTGGGCCTCCTCAGAGAATTAATGCGCAGTCGTGCGCCTTGTCAGGTGCAGTGAACACACTTAATTGTTCCAGATTTTCTTCCCAGCTGTAACAGGCACCCCGCACTAGCGGGATGCGGGCTGGTCAATGGCATAAGAATTCGCGGCATCGCGGACTTTGAGGACATAATCATTCGAGTTGTTATACGACAGGATCGCCTCGGTCCATGCTTGGGCATCATCCAAGTTTCGGCCATCAGTGCACAGCAATTTCGCAGCTGCCAGCGCAGCATCGTCGATGTGCTGTGGATCCGCAAACCCGTCCCCGGAAGCATCCAGACCATAGCGGTGCCAGGTTTGCGGAATAAACTGCATTGGACCAACCGCACGGTCATAAACCTCGTCGTTATCAAATTCACCGCCGTCGGTATCCGGGATGTGCACAGTGTTATTGGTGCCATCCAGCGCGATCCCGATAATCGGTGGATCTACCCGGCCGTCCTGCCCAATGGAAGGCCTATCGAACCAGTTACCGGCATAACTGCCGTGGCGGGTTTCGACCCAACCTATGCCCGCCAACGTCGTCCAATCCAGATTGCACGACGGCCACGCATCGCGGGCAATCAACTCCGCGTTGCCATACGCCCGCAACGCCTGCTCCGGGATCCCGGTGTCGTCGGCAAGCCCATCAGACCAGTAGGTGAGCTTATCGGCGGTACGTCCTTCGCTATGCACGTCAATCGAGGGCACTTCCTGCCCAGCCGCCGGCGGCACGTTATCCGGCACCGGCTGCAACTGGCGGGTCACCGACGGTCCATCAACAAATGACAGTAGCCACAGCACCACAGAGATGATCAACACGATCCCCAGCACTGAAGCACAACCGACTTTTAGGCAGCCTGATCTCCCACTTTGCACTGAATAATCCATGGTGGAATAAACCTACCCTCGCGCCTGTTCCGCACGCTTACCCTCTGCCCACAGCCGGTCTTGCTCTTCTTGCGAAACCACAGTGCTGGTGCCATCGAAAAGGTACGGCGCCCGTGAACGCATTTTCGCGATGAAACTCGCTGCCACATCATCCAAGCTAAACGCTTGCCGACGCCGCCCGAGCTCCGCATGAAACAGCAATTGCAGCAGGACATCCCCGAGTTCGCGCACCAGCTGGCCGTCGTCAATATCGCTATTGGTGTCGGCAGACTCGATAACGTCGGCAAGCTCAGCGACTTCCTCCCGCAAATACGGCACGAGAGTTTTATGCGTCTGCAGCAGTTCAAACTCGCCAATATCGCGGGCTCGCTGCATCACCTGGCGGGCAATATGCAGCTGATCATCGCGTGAACGAGCAGCGATCACACGCTCGCCGCGATCCAGTCGGTCCAGTACTCGCTGATCTGCCTCGTTAGTACTCACCAAAAGACCCTGGCCAACAGGGTCTGTTCCACTGATGATGTCGCCGAGGGTCCACCGCACCGACACAGGCACTTCCTCGGTATAACTCACTGGCCCATAGACACCACTGAATACTTCCAACGGGATTTGTTCGGGCCAACGAGGATCAAGAAGCAGAACAGTCATGGCCACAATCCTATAAGCAACCATGCCCGCTATACCCACCCCACCTTTCGCATCCAGAGTTTTCCAGGGTAGCTTTACCATCATGCACAGCGAGCCACATGCGAGAACTTCGAACACCGCAACCTCACGCGGGGCTGCAGCCACATCCCCCACCGGCGCAGATTCGCAGCACTCAGGAGAGGGAAAATCCAAGCACACCGTGACAATGTGGTCACTGGTGGCACTGATCATCGGCTCCTGTGTTGGCGCCGGCATCTTCTCATTGCCGCAAAATATCGCCTCGGTTGCCGCGCCCGGCGCGATGCTCATTGGGTGGGCAATCGCCGGTGTGGGCATGCTCTCAGTGGCGTTTGTGTTCCAGATTCTGGCGCACCGCAAACCGCACTTGGACTCCGGGGTGTATTCGTATGTGCGCGCTGGGTTGGGCGATTTCATTGGCTTTGCCTCAGGCTGGGGCTATTGGCTGGGCTCGGTGATCGCCCAGGTGGGCTACGCCACGCTGTTTTTCAACACCATCGGCCACTACATTCCACTGTTTCACGAGTCCAACCGGTGGGCCTCTTTCCTCTCGGTCAGTGTGATGACCTGGGTGATTTTCGCCCTGCTGAGCCGTGGGGTGAAACAAGCAGCGATCATGAACACCGTAGTGACCGTCGCCAAGCTGGTGCCCATCCTGGCGTTTATCGTGTTGCTGCTGTTCTTTGGGTTCAGCTGGGATACCTTCACCCTGGATTTTTGGGGCCATGACTCCAGCGAAGGCTCTGTGTTCGAGCAGGTGCAAGGCATCATGTTGTTTACCGTCTGGGTATTCATCGGTGTGGAGGGCGCCTCGGTGTATTCCAAGCAGGCTAGGCAGCGTACCGACGTCGGACGCGCCACTGTCCTGGGCTTTGTCTCCGTTCTCGTGCTGTTGGTATCGGTGGCAACGCTGTCTTTTGGTGTGTTAAGCCAAGAGGAATTAGCCGCCTTGCCCGATAACTCCATGGCTGCAGTACTCGAAGCAGCGATTGGCCCGGTCGGTGGGCTGCTGATCTCGATCGGATTGTGCATTTCCGTGCTGGGTGCCTATGTTTCCTGGCAGATGCTGTGTGCTGAACCCCTGACCATGATGGCTATCGACGGCCTGCTGCCCAAACGCACCGGATCCATCAATGCGGCCGGGGCACCATGGATGGCACAGTTGATTTCCACCTCGGTCATTCAATTCGCCGTCATCGTATTCTTCCTGAACGAAACTGCCTATATTTCCATGGTGCAGCTGGCCACCGTCATGTACCTGCTGCCCTATATTTTCTCCTCGCTGTACCTATTGCTGCTGGCTCTGCGTGGCAAAGGCATCACCCATCCGCACGCAGGCACCAGGTTTGATCTCTCCGGGCCCGAGATTTCCCGGCGGGAAAACCGCAAGCATTTATTCATCGGCGCCGTCGCTTTTATTTATTCGATGTGGCTCATTTATGCCGCCGATCCGGTTTATATTCTTTTCGGCGCACTCGCAGTTGTGCCCGGAATTGTCCCCTACGTGCTCACGCGAATCTCGCGCCGGGAAAAGCTATTCAACGGTTTTGAGTGGTCAATCGTGGTCCTGGTCTTCGTCGCTGCGATTATCGCTGCCGTGGGACTGGCGAATGGTTCGCTGCAGCTGTAATTCTGCGGTGTTGTATGCCCTGGGTGCGCTGGTCGCGAATTAGCCGTAGCTGGTAGTTCGCTGAAGGTTTTTAGTACGGTATGTACAACTGTTTCCTGTGACTATTTCCTGTGACTTTGACTTCTTTTTGGGAGCTTTTGTGACTCGTACCAGCGCGCATCTCACGCGTCCAACTACTGACGCTGCTACTACTGACACTGTTTCTGATCCTCATTTCGACGCCAGCACTACTGCGGAACACAATGCCGCACCGCACAAGACCGCAACCGCCGCAAACCGGAGCCTTGCAGGCGGCTACACCGCATGGGCCAACCGGGTGCGCGAGCTGGCAGAACAACGCAACGCTGTGATCTTGGCGCACAATTACCAAATTCCAGAAATCCAGGACGTCGCCCATCACACGGGTGATTCACTGGCGCTGTCCCGCCAGGCCGCAGAAACCGACGCAGACATCATCGTGTTTTGCGGTGTGCACTTCATGGCAGAATCCGCGAAGATTCTCTCGCCAAACAAGAAGGTGTTGATTCCGGATGCGCGCGCTGGTTGTTCTTTGGCCGATTCGATTACGGCGAAACAACTTCGCGAGTGGAAAGCCGAGCACCCCGATGCACTGGTGGTCAGCTACGTCAATACCACCGCTGATGTAAAAGCCCTGACCGACGTGTGCTGCACCTCGTCGAATGCCGTCGATGTCGTCAACTCCCTGCCTGCCGACCAAGAAATTCTTTTCTGCCCAGACCAGTTTTTGGGCGCTTATGTCAAACGCGAAACCGGCCGAGAAAATATGCACATTTGGGCTGGCGAATGCCACGTGCACGCCGGGATCAGTGCGGAACAATTAACGCAACAAACCCAGGACAACCCCTCGGCTGATCTCTATATCCACCCCGAATGTGGTTGTGCGAATTCCGCGCTGTACTTAGCGAACGAAGGCTTGGTGCCGCAGGAGCGTGTGCACATGCTTTCTACTGGGCAGATGATCACGCAGGCACAAAAGCAGCCGCACAACAAGGTGCTTGTGGCTACCGAAACCGGCATGCTGCACCAACTGCACCAGGCAGCACCGGACATTGATTTCCAAGCCGTCAACGACCGCGCTGAGTGCAAATACATGAAAATGATCACGCCGGAAGCCCTAGTGCGCTGCCTGGAAACCGAAACCGACGAAGTCACGGTGGACACCAATATCGCGGATGCTGCGCGCAAATCCCTCGAGGCCATGATCTCCATCGGCAACCCCGGTGGTGCCGAGTAAATGGCGCACCTGCAGTTACCTGATTGCTCTGCCCTAATCACCAGAGCCTTAGAAGAAGATTTCGCGTACGGGCCAGACCACACCACCGTGGCGACGGTAGCCGCTGATGCCACCTGCACCGCCGAATTGAATGCGCGCCAGGATGGAGTCATCGCTGGGTTGGGGCTAATCGAGCCAGTATTTTCCGCTACCGCCCAGCGGCTAGCCAGCTTGGGCATCTCGCTTGCCGACGCACCCGCAGACGATAGCCGTGCCGATGCTCACTCACCACAGGCTTTCCGCCTGACGCTGGAATGCCGCGACGGCACGGAGGTTGCCGCGGGGCAGCGCTTGGCGACGATTACTGCGAACACTCGTCTGGTACTCGCTGCCGAACGCACACTGCTCAATATCATCTCGCACGCCAGCGGTATTGCAACGGAAACCCGCCGGTGGGTGCGTGCAATCGAGCACGCGGCGGCCCACAAAGCGACACACCACACCGTGATTCCGCAAGCCGGTGTCCGCGATACCCGCAAGACTTTGCCGGGAATGCGCGAGCTGCAAAAATACGCGGTCCGCGCTGGTGGTGGCAGTAATCACCGCATGGGCCTGGGCGATGCCACCATGATCAAAGACAACCATGTGCACGCCGCCGGAGGTAGTGTCAGCCAGGCGCTACGCCTGGTGCGCGAACACGCCCCGCGTGTTCCTTGCGAAGTAGAAGTCGATACCCTGGAACAACTCGACGACATCCTACCGCTGCACCCAGACATCGTGTTGCTCGATAATTTCACTCCTGCTGAAGTCCACGCCGCCGTAGCGCGTCGGCAAGAGCTTAGCCCTGCCACCAAGCTGGAAGCCTCCGGAGGTTTGTCGCTAGATCAGGCCGGTGACTATGGCACCACCGGGGTTGATTATATTGCGGTAGGTGCACTGACCCATTCAGTGCGCGTGTTGGATATTGGATTGGATTTTTCATGAGCACAACCCACATCGCGCTTATTGGCGCCGGCCCGCGCGGAATCTCCGTGCTAGAACGTCTAGCGGCGTATCTGCAGGAAGCGTCTGGCAAGCACTCCCGGCCAGGGCACGCGCAGCCGAGCGCCCCACGCGTTACCGTCCACATCATCGATGATTCACAAATCGGTGCCGGGCGCGTCTGGGATACCGACCAAACCCGCACGCTGTGCATGAACACACTGGCAGATGCCGTCACATTGTTCACAGAGCCCGGTTCCTCGGTCGGCGCACCCGTATTGTCCGGGCCAACGCTTTACGAATGGATTCGCCTGCTTCGTGGAGATGATCTGCTGGCAGCACTCGAGGCCGGCTCTCTGAATTATGATACTGCTGCCGAGGTAGTCGCAGCGAAACAAGAGCTTTTCCGCCAGCACCCACCACGGGATGGCATAGCTGAGGATTACCGCGAGGAACTAGCCGGCAGCGTGGAACAATCTAATCCTTCGCGGGCACTTTATGGCGAGTATTTACGCTGGGTATACCGGGTCGCCGTGGCACAATTGCCGGATTCCGTGGACGTTGTCGAGCACAACTCGCGTGCTATCAGTATCCAGCAGGCCGACATCCAACAGGCCGACCGGGATGCGCAGGCTGGCAACGCGGACAGCGCATCAGACTATGACGCCGCAGATGTTGGCAGCCCGAACTATGACCTCATCACGCTGGCCGACGGCACCACCATTTCCGCGCACGCCACCGTGCTGGCCACCGGTTGGGTACTAAACGCAGATAACGACGAACAATACCAATTGCGTGCTGCCAACCAGTCGGAATACCTACGCTGGATCGGCCCAAATAACCCTGTGGAACAGCCCGTCGAGACGATACCTGCCGGGAAACCGGTGCTCGTGCGTGGTTTGGGCATGGGATTTTTTGATCTCATGGCATTGTGCACCCTGGGGCGCGGCGGCTTCTTTGAGGTGGACCCCACCAGCCGTTCCGGGTTACGGTACCGAGCTAGTGGCACTGAGCCGCAGTTCGTGGTGACTTCCCGGCGGGGTTATCCTTTCTTACCCAAGTCGGATTATGGATCACTCCCACCCAAGGCACAGATGCCGCGGCTGCAGGACGCATTGGCGGCAGCGCAAGACTGGGAACGGATTGATTTCTCCATCGATTTCGCCCCGTCGATTATCCGTGATGCGTTCGAAGCTTTTTACCGCACCCTGGCACACGTGCGCCCAGACACGATTGTGACCAGTCTGGATGAGATTGTCTCGGTCATTGATTCCACCCCGGTGCACGTGCTGCTGGACTCGCACGGTGTCCACAGCGCATTGGCACGGCATACTTCGGATTTCTGTGATCTGCAGCCGTATTTTCATCCGCGCGCAGAATCGACCAGCCAGGTTGCAGATTCCCTGGCCCGCGATATCGACGAGGCCCTCAAGGGCACAGATTCGCCGATCAAAGCCGCCCTGTGGGTATTTGCCTCCTGTCGCAAACACGTCGGCATTGCCGGTAGCCAAGGCAAATTCACCCCGGATTCCGCATCACCCAGCCTGCAAGAGGTCATGGCTTTGGGCCAGATGGTGGGGTCAGGACCACCACTATTTCGGTCCCAGCAGTTGCTTGCGCTTGTCGACGCCGGCCTGGTGGAATTCCTCGGGGCTTATCCACAACTGGAAATCAGCGCAGACGAGTTCACGCTGACCTGCGGTTCTGGGGTTACTGCGCGCCGGGCTAGTGCCGCCACACTTGTCGACGCTTGGTTGCCGAAGCCCGATATCCGCTTCCCCGCGGATCTGCTCAGCCAGTCGTTGTATGCTTCTGGTCGAATCCGTCCGTTTGTGGTCGACGGTGTCCAGACTGGTTCGCCGGAAACTGACACCAATACTCGCCGGACGATTCACCCGGACGGCGTCCAGGATTCTCGGCTGCACATCATCGGTATTCCTACGCATGCGCAGATGCCTGATACCACGATTTCCCCGATGCCGGGAACGGATCCACTGATGCTGCAAGAAACGGATCACACCGCACGCAGCCTGCACGCGATTATTCGGGATCTACCCGACGCAACTCCACAGTCGTAGGTGCTTGTGCAAGGCCTGCAAGCACCAGCTGCGTCATCCACCGCTGGTGGTCAGGCATAATATCGCTGGCCACGCTGGTGAGTTTCCGGGACAGCACGCCGATGGTGATAATAAATCGTTTGGCGTGCAGATCCTCCGACACAAAACCGTGGTGCGCGGCCTTTGCCAGTAATTTTTCGAATGGTTGCATATCGCGGTTGCGCACCACGCTGGCGAATTGTTCGACAAGGTCTTCGCGTTCGGCATACCGCGAGACCTGCTCGCTCAACGGACCTATCCCCTGTTCCACGAGTTCAACGACCACATTGGTCCACGCTTGCCACGGGTCGTCATCCCAGCGCGCATCATATTTTTCGATGATTTCACGGTGTTGCGCGTAGACGTAATCACCGACCGCCAAAATTAGTGCCCACCGGTCCGGAAAATTCCGGTGCACTGTGGCCACGCCAACCTCGGCCTCTGCAGCGATGGCGCGAAATGTCACATCAATCCCTTGTTGCCGGAACAGACGATGAGAAGCCCGGATGATGGCTTCGCGGTTTGCTTGGGCATCTGCGCGCACTGGTGCGGCTCCTTTCTCGGAGCGGATCAGGCAGTCGGTCACTATGCCTGTGCTGGGGTGTTTTTCTTCCGCCCTATCTTAGTACACCGGCCCTATGAAACCGGTCTACTTCTTCGGCGGGCGCTTCGGGCTGGTCACAGTCTGATCACCCGGAATCCAAAACCGCAACGGGGCATCGACGTTTTTGGATATGCCGATGCGTGGCCCAGCCACCCATGCTGGTTCCTGCGAGCGCGCCTCAAGTCGCGGATGCATCGGTGCGTCGGCGTAAATATGCGTGTCCGGGGCGTCGTGTGGAATCTGGTGCACGGGAAGATGATTGTGCTCGGTGCCCAGCCCCAAGGCCTTGCCTACGTTACCCGGACCAGAGGCTAACCGTGCAAAACTCACCTCACCCCTGCGGCTACGCGCCTCTTCCTCGCCGCTAAGCACGCGTCCGGCGCGGATCAAACATCCCTGACCAGTGCCGTCTGGCCCACACACCAGATTGCAGCAGCGGTGAATTCCATACGAGATATACACATATAGATGGCCACCCGGCCCCCACAATGCAACATTGGCAGGCGTTTTGCCGCGGAAACTGTGCGCAGCTTCGTCGGTGCCATGCAGATAGGCTTCCACCTCCGTGATCTCAATCGCCACGGGTCCATAGGACAACGTGCAGCCCAATAGTTGTGGAGCAACGACATCTGCGTCTGCACCAAAATCCAGCATCGTCGCGCTACCACCTATTCACTGAGGGAGAACACGGATCCACCGGATTTTTGCGCCCGCGTCTTAGTCTTAGCCGAGCCTTTACGCCGCGTCGTGGTTGTGCCGGTGGCACCGGAACTGGCGCCAGCGGAATCCTGCACGGGTGCCTTCGGTTTCTTGCCACCAGAAACATCGGTGGCTTCCACGTCAAACATCTCGCTCAGGAAATCCGCCATCCACTGCAAAAGTTCCACATCGCGCAGCTTCGGGTCCGTCACGTTGCCGCGGCCAGCCTTCGGAAATGGCAACTGAATAGCCTTGGCGGCGGCACGATAATTCGCACCAGGATGCGTGCGTTTCAGTCGTACCTGTTTCGAATCCGGCAATTCCACCGGCCCGACCTTGATCCGGGTGCCTTGCACCATGATGTCGGTAACCCCGGCGCGCCGTGCCTGGTGGCGCAGGCGTGCCACGGCCAGCAAACGCTCGACCTCTTCCGGAATCGGGCCGTAACGGTCTTCCATTTCCTCGACGACGAGGCGTAGGTCTTTATTATCCTGCGACGACGCCAACTTGCGGTAGACCTCCAAACGCAGGCGTTCCGAAGAAATATAGTGTTCCGGGATATGCGCATCCACCGGCAGGTCGATACGAATTTCTTTCGGCGACTGATCTGTGGCATCCAGTGCCTCACCGCGGGAAAGCGCTTTGAAGGTTTCGACAGCTTCGCCGACCAACCGGACATACATATCGAAGCCGACGCCTGCGATATGCCCGGATTGTTGGGCGCCCAGCACGTTTCCGGCTCCGCGCATTTCCAGGTCTTTCATGGCCACTGCCATACCGGCACCGAGATCGTTGTTTTGCGCAATCGTCGCCAAGCGGTCATAGCTGGTCTCAGAAAGTGTGGCTCCTTGCGGGTACAAGAAGTAGGCGTACCCGCGCTCCCGGGAACGTCCGACGCGACCGCGCAGCTGGTGCAACTGTGACAGCCCCATCTGGTGGGCATTTTCCACGATCAAGGTGTTGGCGTTGGCGATATCCAAGCCGGTTTCCACGATCGTGGTGCATACCAGCACGTCGTATTCGCGATCCCAAAACCCCTGCACGGTACGTTCCAGCAGGTCCTCGTTCATTTGCCCATGGGCGACGACGACGCGAGCCTCAGGCACCAGTTCGCGGATTTCCCGGGCCTTTTTCTCGATGTCCGCGACCTTGTTGTGGATCACGAAGGTCTGACCATCGCGTAACAGCTCGCGGCGGATCGCAGCCGCAACCTGTTTGTCTTCGTAGGCACCGACATACGTCAGGATCGGGTGCCGGTCTTCCGGTGGGGTAAGGATCGTCGACATTTCCCGGATACCCGCCATCGACATCTCCAGGGTGCGTGGGATTGGGGTTGCAGACATCGTGAGTACGTCGACGGATGAACGCAAGGCTTTGATGTGTTCTTTGTGCTCGACACCGAAGCGCTGTTCCTCATCCACGACGATCAAGCCGAGGTTTTTCCACTGCACGCCGGTCTGCAGCAACCGGTGAGTACCAATCACGATATCGACGGTGCCGTTGGCAAGCTCTTTAATGATCTGCTTGGCTTCTCCCGCGGTACTAAACCGCGAAAGCACCCGCATCTCAACTGGGAAGCCTGCCATGCGTTCAGCAAACGTGTCGTAGTGTTGCTGTGCCAACAGCGTGGTCGGCACCAATACCGCGACTTGTTTTCCATCTTGCACCGCTTTGAAAGCAGCACGCACCGCAACCTCGGTTTTGCCATAGCCAACGTCGCCGACGACAACACGGTCCATCGGGACCGACGATTCCATATCCGCTTTCACTGCTTCGATGGCCAGCATCTGGTCTTCGGTTTCGACGAACGGGAAGTTATCTTCCATCTCCGCTTGCCAAGGAGAATCCGGGGCAAAAGAATATCCCGGCGCGGCTTGGCGCTTCGCATAAAGTTGCACCAGCTCGCCAGCGATTTCGCGGACCGCTGCGCGCGCCTTTTTCTTGGTGTTTTTCCAGTCCGATCCGCCCATTTTCGACAGCGTCGGTGCTTGCCCGCCGGTGTATTTGCTCAGCAGGTCCAGTGATTCCATGGGCACCCACAATTGGTCTGCGGGTTGTCCGCGCTTCGAAGCGGCGTATTCCAGCACAATGTATTCGCGGCGGGAGCTTTCCCCACCAGCATTGATCGTGCGCTCAGCCATCTTGATGAACTTGCCGATGCCGTGGGTTTCGTGGACGACGAAATCGCCTTTTTTCAGTGCCAGCGGGTCCACTCGGTTGCGCCGTTTGGCGGGTCGACGTTTGGCACCGGCGATATCGCCGACACGGTTACCGGTCAGATCGGTTTCGGTAACCACGACCAACGGCAGTGTCGCACCGTCGTGCTGGTTGCAGACTTTCGGAAAGACCAATCCGGCGTGGCTCAATGCTTGATACAGCGTGATCTCGCCAGCGTTGGGTTGCCAGCCGGGCTCTGCCACGTGCGCCGAGATGCCGTTTTCGCGGAATCGTTCCGCCATGCGTTTGATAGCACCGGCTGCCGGGGCGATATATGCTGCGCGTCCACCCGACTGGCAATGGGCGCGAAGCTGCGACATCATCGCTTCGATTTCTTTGGCATCGCCTTTTGGCTGCGGACCAGCCTCAAATTCGAGCGGCAACGTCGCGGCCTCATCTGCGGCAAACATTCCTGGAGGGGCGAACGTCCACCAGGAACTGCCACGTTCCCGGGTGATGTCTTCTAATTGTTCCAGGGACAAGTAGTTTGCTGCCGACAAGTCAAGTTTGTTGTGGGCCACCGGGCCATCCGCCCCCATGGCTGCTGCTTCCCAGCTCGCGGCCAAAAATTCTGCGTCGGTATCGTGCAGGTCCTCTACCCTACGCCGCACCTTTTCTGGGTCCATGACCAGAACATGCGTGTTATCAGGCACCAGGTCCAACAGCGACACCATCGGCGTATCCGCCAGCACCGGAAGCAACGCTTCCATGCCTTCCGATGGGATCTTTTCCGAGATCTTGGTGAGCAATTCCGCTAGCGTCGCGTTGGAAGCATACTCGCGTGCGAGTTTTTCCGCTTTCGCTGCTACCGCATCGGTAATGGGCAGTTCACGAGCCGGGAAAATAGCAACTTTGCCAACTTCGATCTCAGAGATCGTTCGTTGGTCTGCCACAGAAAACTGGCGGATATCGGTGATTTCATCACCCCAGAATTCGATGCGCACTGGATAGTCCAGGGTCGTGGGATAGACATCGACGATGCCGCCGCGTTTGGCGAATTGGCCTTTTTTACTGACCATATCGACGTGCGAATATGCACGGAATTCTAATTCAGCAACCAGCTGGTCAAAGTCATATTCTTGGTCTTCAGCCAGGCTAATCGGCACCCGGCCGTCGACAGATTCCAGCACTGGTTGCGCCAATCCGCGTGCTGGGGTCACGATAACGTCCAGCTCGTCTAAGCGATGCAGCACGTCAGCACGCTTACCGACGATATCTGCCCCCGGAGACAAACGCTCATGTGGCAAAGTTTCCCACGCGGGAAACATCGCGACCTTATTACCCAGCATGGCAGCTAATTCTGCCTGTAGGTCTTCAGCTTCACGGCCGGTGGCTGTGAGCACTACCACCGGGGCATGGTGCGCCAGGGTGCCGATAGCCCAGGGCCGAGCTTGCGTAATGCCGGTGATGTGCAGGGTTGGTTCACCAACATGATTGATGAGCCCTTTGAGTTTCGGATCGCTGGCAGCAACTTTTAATAGGCCGGCGAGCATATTCACTTCGGGATCATTCTCCTGACTGAAATGGCTGGTGGCTGGAGCCTTACCCCTTGATATGAAAAAGCTTCCCCACCAGGACTCGAACCTAGAATGACGGTACCAAAAACCGTAGTGTTGCCGATTACACCATGGGGAAACGTCAGCGCTACTGCATTATCATTACGTTGCCATTCGGGATAATCATCATCAGATGATGACATCGAGACGAATGTGCAGTTGTGCACCAACGGCTTGCAATCTTACACAACTAGGTGAAGAAATAAAAACCACCGGTCACACAAAGCTCCATACAACAGGCCATACAACACACAGCCAGGACTTTTCGCCCCGCACTCGCCATTATCATTAGCCTTGAACTATGAATCTCGGCTCCCCGCGCACCGCACGCAATCAGCAGCAGAGCAATGGCCGCCACATTGCCATCGCCAACGCGCTACAAAACATTGGTGACCAGACGGCCTCAGCCAAAACTGTCTTGCCCTGGCTATTTACCGCTGCTGGAGTGCCAGCAGCATTTTCTGGTTTGCTGGTGCCGGTTCGCGAGTCCTTAGCCATGCTCCCACAGGCTGCACTGCGGGGGTGGGTCACATCTCAAGGATCCCGGAAACGGATTTGGCTACTGGGCTCACTAGGTCAAGCGCTCTGTGCTGCACTCATGGCAATTGCCGCATTAGTACTGACCGGAACCTCGCTGGGGGTTGCGATCGTGGCGCTTTTAGCCTGCCTAGCGATTTTTCGTTCCTTGTGTTCACTTTCCGGGAAAGACGTTTTGGGCCGGGCTGTCAGCAAAGGACAACGCGGCGCGGTCACCGGCACCGCAACCACGTTATCGGGCATCGTCACTATCGCTGTCGGTGGCGTGCTGTTGTTCGTCCCCTCCCCAATTCCTGTTTGGGTCGGTGCAGTCCTCATTGGCATTGGTGCACTCGGTTGGTGTGTGGCAGCGCTATCTTTCGCGCGTGTCGACGAAAACCTCAGCACTCGACCGGCCAAGAATGCTGCGCAATCAGCCCTTCCCAGCACCACACTTCCCTGGTATAGCGATACCTGGCAGTTATTGCTTAACGACGCCCATTTCCGACAATTCGTCATCGTGCGCTCTCTACTCTTGGTCTCTTCGTTCTCCACCGCTTTTATCGTCACACTGAGCGCGCGCAACGACAGCAGTTTCGCCGATTTGGGCGCTTTCGTGTTTGTCTCTGGCCTTTCAGCGCTGCTTGCAGGAAGGATTTCCGGGATCTGGTCTGATCGTTCCTCCAAGACCGTGATGTCCGTCGCCGCTGGCACGGCCTCATTGGTGCTGTTGCTGCTGGTAGCAAGCTCACTGACTCTTCCTCCCGGCTGGAATTCCGTACTATTTCCACTGGGATTTTTCTTAGTTTCCCTCAGCCACGCCGCCATACGCGTGGCTCGTTCGACCTATCTCGTGGATATGGCTGAAAACGACCAACGCACCCGCTATACCGGTGCCGCAAACACACTGATGGGCGTAATTCTGTTAGGTGTCGGCGCATTGTCGTCGGTCATCGCACTCCAAGGCCCTGCCTGGGCATTAGTGTTTTTGGCTCTTATCGGTTTCGTCGGTGTTTGGGCCGCTCGCAAGCTTCCGGAAGTCTCACAAGGTAGCTAACCGCCCCGCGGTCAACCGCGCGTGTGCGAACACATCGTTATGATTGATGCCATTAGTTAACCCCCATTTGTTCAGGAGTGAATTCTCGCTGTGGCTCAACAATCTTCCTGCGCGGTCATCGTCTTAGCTGCCGGCGCCGGTACGCGGATGAAATCTGCGACCCAGAAAACACTGCATGAAATTGGCGGGCGCTCGCTGCTTTCCCATAGTGTGCACGCTGCGGCTGGTTTAGAGCCAGACAATGTCGTAGTGGTCGTCGGCCATCAGCGTGAGCAGGTAGCACCGGCCGTCGACGCGCTTGCCGACGAGCTCGGCACAGAGCTGACCACCGCCGTGCAAGAAGAACAGCTTGGCACCGGACATGCGGTGCAATGTGCGATGGCTGGGTTGGAAGATTTCCAGGGCACCGTGATTGTCACCAATGCCGATGTCCCCCTGCTGCGTACAGAAACCCTCGATCACCTACGCGAGCACCATGAATCCGCGCGAGCTGGCGTTACGGTATTGTCCGTCGAACTTGCCGACGCCACCGGCTACGGCCGCATCGTGCGCGATGATAATAAGCAGGTCACCGCAATTGTCGAGCATAAGGATGCTTCGGAAGAGATCCGCGAAATTAAAGAAATCAACTCCGGGGTTTTTGCTTTCGACGCCGCCGTTCTGCGCGATGCGCTCACACAACTGAACACGGATAACGCACAGGGCGAGCTGTATATCACTGATGTCCTGGCAATTGCGCGCAAGGCGGGCCATGGAGTCGGTGCTTATGTCGCAGCTGACGCTGGCGAGCTCGCTGGTGTCAACAACCGCGTGCAGCTGGCAGAAGCGGGCAAGGAATTCAACCGCCGCACCGTAGAAGCAGCCATGCTCGGGGGTGCAACCATTGTCGACCCTGCCACCACCTGGATCGGTGCTGGTGTCACCGTGGGACAAGACGTCACCATCCACCCGGGCACTCAGCTGTGGGGAAAAACCTCCATCGCGGACGGCGCAGAGATTGGGCCTGATAGCACGCTCACAGATGTTGCCGTCGGCAAGAATGCACGTGTGGTCCGTGCCCACGCAGAAAGCTCGCGCATTGGTGCAGAAGCAAATGTCGGACCGTTTACCTACCTTCGTCCGGGCACAGACTTGGGTAATAACGCCAAGCTTGGTGGCTTTGTAGAGACCAAAAAAGCCACGATCGGTGAAGGTTCCAAGGTCCCGCACCTGACATATGTGGGTGATGCGACAATCGGCAAGCACTCAAATATTGGTGCTTCTTCGGTCTTCGTTAACTACGACGGCGTGAACAAGAATCACACCGTGGTGGGCGATCACGTGCGCACCGGTTCCGACACAATGTTTATCGCACCGGTGACCGTCGGTGATGGCGCCTATTCCGGGGCAGGTACAGTGATTAAAGACGATGTTCCTCCAGGGGCACTGGCCGTCTCGGGTGGTCGACAGCGCAATATCGAGGGTTGGGTCGCAAAAAAGCGTCCCGACACCTCCTCTGCGCAGGCCGCACGAGCTGCCGAACAGAGCCACGCTGACAATGGCGAGGCCACTAACGGCAGCACCGACGCAGGCAGTGACCAGGGTTCCGAACAAGCGTAGACACCAAAGCAGAAGGGTTAATCCTATGACTGGCAAGATCGCTATGAACCAAAAGAACATGATGGTCTTCAATGGCCGCTCACACCCAGATCTTGGCGAAGCCGTCGCCAAAGAACTCGACACCCACATCACCCCGATGCGCGCTGAAGACTTCGCAAACGGGGAAATCTTCGTGCGCTTCGAGGAATCAGTCCGCGGCGCAGATTGCTTCGTCATGCAATCTCACGCAACCGTCGAGGGCGGCGATCTGAACAAGTGGCTGATGGAACAGCTCATCATGATTGATGCGCTCAAGCGTGGTTCCGCCAAGCGCATCACCGCTATCTTGCCGTTCTACCCATATGCACGTCAGGATAAAAAACACCGCGGTCGCGAGCCAATTTCTGCCCGTCTGATCTCCGACATGCTGCAAACTGCCGGTGCTGACCGCCTCGTCTCGGTAGATCTACACACTGACCAGATCCAGGGCTTCTTCGATGGTCCGGTGGATCACATGCACGCGATGCCTGTGCTGACTGACTACATCAAAGAGCACTACCCAACCGAAAACATGTGCATCGTTTCTCCGGACGCGGGCCGTGTCAAGGTCGCTGAGAAATGGGCGAACGTTCTCGGCGGCGCCCCAATGGCGTTCGTACACAAGACCCGCAGCGTCGATGTTGCCAACGAGGTAGTTGCAAACCGAGTCGTCGGTGATGTCAAAGGTAAAGACTGCATCCTGGTCGACGACATGATTGACACCGGTGGAACTATCGCGGGTGCCGCAAAGATCTTGAAGGATGAAGGCGCCAAATCCGTCGTTGTAGCCTGCACCCACGGCGTATTTTCCGGCCAAGCCCGCGAGAAGCTCTCGAACTGTGGCGCTGAAGAGGTCATCACCACTGACACCATCCCGCAATCAACCGAGGGCTGGGACAACCTCACCGTTTTGTCCATTGCTCCGTTGCTGGCACGTACCATCAATGAAATCTTTGAAAACGGTTCGGTAACGACGCTGTTCGAGGGGTCTGCCTAATGAAAAGCTTTGACGAATTCCGTGGGAAAGTAGCCTTGGTCATCGGCGGTGGCTTCGGTATTGGTGAAGAAATCTGCTATGAATTGGGTGAATTAGGCGCCCACGTGGTGGTCGCCGACACCGCAGAACACGCACCGTCCGCCGTCGCGGAAAAGATCCGTGAAGACGGAGGCTCGGCCTATGCCATTGACATCGACATGACTGCCGAATCGGACTACAAGGCTGCGGTACAAACCGCCGTGGAGCAATTCGGTGGCTTGCACTACGCGGTTAATTCGCCAGGCTACGGTGGAGAAGGTGAATACACTGGGAAGATGAGCGGCCGACAATGGCGCGATTTGATCGACCTCAACTTGAACGGTGTAGCCTACGCCATGCGTTATGAAATTGATCAATTCTTGGACATGGACATGACTTCAGAATGCTCCATCGTCAACGTCGCCTCGGTACACGGTCTCGTTGCCGCCAAGGGCAAGGCGGCCTATTCTGCCGCCAAACACGGTGTCATTGGTCTGACACGTTCTGCTGCTGTGGAATACGGTTCCAAGGCGATTCGCGTGAATGCGGTCTGCCCAGGCTATATCCGCAATGCCCTGTTGGCTAACTTCATGGATGAAGATGAGCTGACCAAGCTGATCAACGATCACCCATTGGGTCGGCTGGGCTCTGTACGGGAAGTAGCAGCGATGGTGTTGTTCTTGCTGTCGTCCAATGCTTCGTTTATTACCGGCAGTGCACAGACTGTGGACGGCGGATACACTGCGGTCTAGCCCAAATGCAGCGCTGCCTGACCAGTAACTGCGCGGTTACTGGATGGCGCGTGCCAGACGCAGTATTTCTTAGCTAGCACGCTTTTTGCTATGATGGCTCTCGTCTCGGCGAGGGCCATTCATTTTTGGCCGTTATCGACGCGATCTACACTTAACCCGGTAGCTCCCCGGTCGTGGATGTGCCCTTGCCTGTGCACGTTTGTCCACAGTATAAATTTTTCACCGCACTGAGGAGTTATCCATTATGGCTGAAAAGACCCCTACTCTTGCAGCACAACCACGCACCGAATTCGGTAAGGGCGCTGCCCGCCGTCTGCGCCGTGAGTGGCGCGTACCTGGCGTTCTGTACGGCTCCAACACCGAGCCAATCCACTTCTCTGTAGATCTGCTGGAACTGCAGACCATGATTCGTTACAACGGCTTGAACGCCGTTTTGGAGTTGGAAGTGGATGGCGAAAAGCACCTGTCCATGGTGAAAAACGTCGACCAGAACGTTTTGACCCTCGACGTTGACCACGTAGACCTACTGTCGATTAAGCGCGGCGAAAAGGTCGAGGTTGAAGTTCCAGTTACCATCACCGGCGAGCCTGCTGCAGGCCTGATGTTCATCCAGGACAACGACGTTCTGCTGGTTGAGGCCGACGTTCTTTCCATTCCGGAAGAGATCGAAGTTTCCATCGAAGGCGCAGAAGACGGCACCGTCATTACTGCAGCTGAGCTGGATATGCCTGGCAACACCACGCTGGTAGCGGAAGAAGACACCGTCATCGTCTCCGTCATGGAGCCACAGGAAGACGAAGAGCTCGAGGCTGCTGCTGCCGCTGCCGAAGAAGGCGGCGCCGATGCTGGTGCAGACTCCGAAGAGGAAGCCGACGAGGAGACCCCTGCAGACCGTCTGGACCCTGACACCGAGTCCTCCGACGATAACTAAAATCGACGCCGAATAAGATCGACGCCGAGTAGCGTCGACAAATAAACACGAAAGCCGAGCCCCGACCATGCCTGCTGCACCTGCTTTTTCTCAGCATTCCAGCGTTCTTGTGGTTGGGCTCGGCAACCCCGGTGCTCGTTATGCAGACACCCGGCACAACATCGGTTACCGCGTTGTGCAGGAATTAGCAGAAACTACTGCTTTTCAACCGGTGCCTTTTAGTTTGCATAAACGCACCGGGGCTTTTGTCGCTGAAATGCCGGCCGGTGCGCTAGGTTCCGGGGCTCCGAAGCTAATTTTGGCGCGTACCGCCACGCCAATGAATACCTCTGGTGGCGTGGTTAATGCCTTAGCAACGTACTATCGTATCGCCCCGGCGGGAATCATCGCCGTGTACGACGATATGGAACGTGATTTTGGGTCTTTTATCCTGAAACACGGCAGCGGCGATAAAGGCCATAACGGCTTGAAATCGATTACGAAAGCAATGGGCACGAAAGATTATGCCCGTTTGAGCATCGGGATTGGACGCCCACCCGGAAAAATGGATGCTTCTTCGTTTGTGCTGGGCAGATTTTCTGGTGCCCAAGAACACGAGCTGGATTTCGTGATTCCAGATGCTGCTGATTATCTCCGGCGGGAATTACTCTAGATTCACAACGGTGCATCAATCAAAGCCGCAAAGCAATCAGTGCCACGAATCTCAGAAATGAATCACGCTTAGTCGGTATAGTGGGAATCACGACTGCACAGTTGCACCCAAAACGAGGAGTTCCCTTGAGTTTCGAATCCATTTCGGATGTCGTCCAACATATCGAAGATGAAGACATTAAATTCGTCGACATTCAATTTACCGATCTTCCAGGTGTAGAGCACCATTTCAGCATCCCCGCCTCGGAGTTTACTGAGGAGGCAGCAGAAGAAGGTCTAGCTTTCGACGGCTCCTCGATTCGCGGTTTTACCACCATTGATGAATCCGACATGATGCTGTTGCCGGACCCTCACTCTGCAGTGGTTGATCCGTTCCGCAGCACCAAGACTCTCAACATTAAGTGCTTTGTGCACGATCCGTTTACTCGTGAGCCTTTCTCGCGCGATCCACGCACCACCGCGCGCAAGGCTGAGGAATACCTGAAATCCACCGGCATCGCTGATACCTGCTTCTTCGGCGCCGAAGCTGAGTTTTATTTGTTCGATAAGGTGCGTTTCGACACCTCGAGCAACGCTGGTTTCTATGAGGTGGATTCAGACGAGGGTTGGTGGAACACCGATAAGGAAACCACCATCGACGGTCTACCCAATCCTGGTTACAAGACCCGCCCCAAGGGTGGCTACTTCCCTACTGCGCCGTATGACCAATCCGTAGAGATCCGCGATGCCATGGCGTTGAACCTGGAAAAGGTCGGCTTTGAGCTGGAGCGCTTCCACCATGAGGTCGGCTCCGGTGGGCAGCAGGAAATTAACTACCGCTTTTCCACCTTGCTGCACTCTGCAGACCAGATTCAGCTGTTTAAATACGTCATCAAAAACACTGCGTTTCAGCACGGCAAGACAGCAACGTTCATGCCGAAGCCGGTAGCAGGTGACAACGGTTCGGGCATGCACGCACACCAGTCCCTGTGGAAAGATGGCTCGCCGTTGTTCCATGACGAAGACGGCTACGCTGGTTTGTCCGATATGGCCCGCTACTACATTGGCGGCATTCTGGAGCACGCGGGCGCGGTTCTGGCATTCACCAACGCGACGCTGAATTCCTACCACCGTCTGGTCCCTGGTTTCGAGGCGCCAATCAACTTGGTCTACTCCCAGCGCAACCGTTCGGCAGCCGTGCGTATTCCCACCACCGGCAACAACCCGAAGGCGAAGCGTTTGGAATTTCGTGCACCAGACCCTTCGGGTAACCCGTACTTGGGCTTTGCGGCGATGATGATGGCTGGTATCGACGGTATTAAAAACCGGATCGAACCACACGCTCCAGTGGATAAAGACCTTTACGAGCTCCCACCGGAAGAAGCCCAGGACATCCCAACCGCACCAACCTCGCTGGAAGAATCGCTGAAGGCCTTGCAAGAAGACAACGAGTTTTTAACCGAGGGCGATGTCTTCACCGAAGACCTCATCGATACCTACATCAAGTACAAGTACGACGAGGAAATCACTCCGGTTCGCCTGCGCCCAACCCCGCAGGAATTCGAGATGTACTACGACTGCTAAACACCAAGCTTCACGCACCAGCGCCCCACTTTCGGTGGGGCGCTTTTTTGGTTGGCTATCATCTCGCGGAAACTAAACCACCGAATTTTAGGTCGTCTATTTACGCTGCTGCATCGCGGCCGTACAGATCAGCTTGGCTCACCCAAAACGGGGGCGCTATATCCCGGAAAAAATCACAGAATTTTGGTAATCCTATTCTTTACAGGCCCCTTTTAGTAGGCTGAGAATTAGATACGGAATTAGGCCTGCCTTAATGTATCTGTCATTGACTAACGTTGACTAACGCTGTCTAACGCTGGTGGGCCTTAAAGAAAGGACTTCACCATGCCCCGTACCTCCTCGAACAACGATGGCAAGACAAATCCACTTCCCTACGCGCAGCGCCGCGCAGAAGATGCGCCCGGACATTGGCTGCTTGCACGGCTCGGAAAACGCGTACTGCGCCCAGGCGGATTAGAGCTCACCCGCGCATTACTACAGAATGCCAAGCTCACTGACGCTGACGTCGTCGAACTTGCTCCCGGGCTGGGGCGCACCGCCAGCGAGATTCTCACACACCAGCCAGCCAGCTATATTGGCGTCGAAAAAGACGAAGATGCAGTGCGCATTACTGGCGACATCGTCAAAGATACCGGCCGCATGGTACACGCAGATGCGGCAGATACCGGCATTCCCGATGCTCATGCAGACGTCGTGATTGGCGAAGCGATGTTGACGATGCAGTCACCCACCGGCAAGCAAAAAATCGTACAGGAAGCAGCCCGAATGCTGCGCCCCGGTGGCAGGTACGCCATCCACGAACTTGGTTTGCAACCCGACGACCTTGACAATGATTTCAAAACCGAGTTGCGCAAGAATCTCGCCCGAGTGATTAAGGTTAATGCCCGGCCGCTGACCATTGCTGAGTGGACTCAGCTTGTGGAAGAAGCGGGCTTGCAGGTGGAATGGACTGACACTGCCCCCATGGCCTTGCTACAACTGCGCCGAAATCTTGCTGACGAAGGTGTAGTGGGCACCCTGCGCATTCTCAAAAACGCACTCCGCGATGCAGACGCCAGGCGCCGAATGCTGGCGATGCGCAAGCTTTTCAGCCAACACAGCGATGTCTTGCGCGGTGTAGCGCTGGTGGCCAGGAAGCCAGAGTAACAACCACAAGAAACCCTGGTAAAAAATCACACAATTTCTACCATGCCGATAACGTGCATTAGATAAAATTGTGGATAGATCGAACCATAGAAAGGATGAGCCATGACCTATGTAAATATCTCCGCGCTAACCTTCCCGGCAGGTGCTGGCGAAGAAATTGAGCAGCGCTTCGCGCAACGCGCAAAGGGCGTCGACAAGGCCGAAGGTTTTGAAAGCTTTGAACTGCTCCGTCCTGTTTCCGGCGAAGATCGTTACTTCGTCATCACCCGCTGGGATAGCCAGGAAAACTACCAAAAGTGGGCAGATGCCCGCCCGGCAGGCAATCACACGGAAGATGAAAAACGTGGCATGTCTGTCGACGTATTGGGCTTTGAATCCATCCAGCTGGAAAGCTAGCCTAGGCACCACGCAAACATAAAACAAGCCGCGGGTCCAATCTCGGATCCCGCGGCTTTGATCGGCACTGGCACTAGTACCCGTGCATCAACTCCTCGCGACTTCCAGTTCGCTGATTGGACTGCGGTGCGGCAGCACACGTGGCCGCTTACCCGCTGCCCACAAATGGCCGGCATGGTGTATAGCTACTTAGGCTACAGAATGATCTATTCCGTGGTTGTATCCCCCACCCCTGTGAGGGCCCAGCCATCATAATTAACCTCAAAAATCAGAGGCAGGTCTGCCGGTAACCATCCACGATAACCAAAGTATTCCGGGGCCCTATGGGAGCACAAAGTAACATCTAGCCTATCGAGCACGTCAAAATCAACGTCACCGTCGGCATCTTTCAGGTACACCACCTCTTGAGTGTCGTAGCTACCTAAGTCATAAGCCTCATCAGGCTCCAGACCCAGATGTTCGGAAATATCATCAGCACTGGTGTATGGACATTGGACACCAAATTCTACCCAATGCTGACCATAAGCATCGCGAACCGAGATAGTAACCGGACCCCCAGATTCACTTGCAGCTGGTAACGCTTGTTCAATTTCGCTTGAACAAGCCACCAAGAATGCCATCAAGGACAACGCAAGGAGTGCTTTACCCTGCCCAAACCTCAAGGAAAAACTGGAAGAATATCTCATTTCGGCAATGCCTTTAGCAAAGATGTATTCGCCATATGCTTACAGACATAAAAGATTCCCTTATCCGTACTCCCTTTTCCTTTTATCACCAACCCAATAGCACGTCCTGCAGCATTGTTAAAAACATCCATCTCCGCTTCGCCTGGATCATTCGGCCGTACGTCTTCGTGGTTATTCGCAATCCATAACGCTGCATCTTCAGACAAATGCAAAGTCATCAATCCGCTCCAGTAGCAGTGCCGGAAAACATTCCCCTGGCCATTTTTATGGGTATACTTGGCGAAAGCTTTTTTGGGTCGCAACCTCTGCTTTGCTTCCTAGTTCTTTAGCTTTATAGCATGAGGGCACATCAACTACCGAGACACAGCGTGCAGCTTCTAACAGTTCCCTCAACCTTCCTTGAGTATAGCCCACAAACCTCGATCGTAGCCGATTTTTTATGTTTTTGAGGTTACCCCTCGTTTAGTGGACACCCAATTAGTACGGATCTTGTGGCCGTAGGAGAGGATGTTCATTGTGAGTTCGTCAAGGAAAAAGTACACCCCGGAATACCGGCAGGAGGCCGCCAGACTAGTCATTGAGTCCGGGCGCCCAATCGCTCATGTAGCTCAAGGAGATCGGTGTAGCCGAAGGCCTCTTGGGCAAATGGGTCAAGCTTGAACGAGAACGTCAAGGCTCGGTAGATGGCCGCAGTGATGCCGATATACGAGCCGAAAACGCTCGTCTGCGTCGCGAGTTAGCTGAGGCCAAGATGGATAATGAGTTCTTGTCAAAAGCCACCACCTTCTTCGTGGCGTCGCAACGCGATCGGAAAAATTTGAGCTAATGCAGCCAGAGCAAGGCGAACTACAGCATCAAACGTATGAGCAGGTTATTAGAGGTTTCCCGTTCTGGCTACTATAAATGGGAAAAGGCTCAAGCAGTACGGCATCGTGGTGAAAATCAGCGCCAAAGATTCCTCGACCAGTTAGACAGGAAAATTCATGAAATCTGGGAGGATTCTGACGAAGTCTACGGTGCCCCACGTATTACCGCAGAACTCGCTGAGGATGGGGTCTATGTGAATCGCAAAACCGTGGCCAAGCGTATGCGGATGATGGGTATTGAGGGTATTTCACCGAGGGCGTTTGTTCCCGTAACGACGATTCAATCCAGGCGGAAGTCCACGCTTCCAGACCTGGTGAAACGTCTATGTGATCAAGGTCAGCTCAACCGGGTGTGGATGTCAGATATAACCTATCTACGCACCGGAGAAGGATGGCTATATCTGTGTGTTATCCGCGATGGACACTCCCGCCGAGTCCTAAGCTGGTCCATGGATAGTGTGCAAGATTCTTACCTGGTTGAACGCGCATTGCGTATGGCTTACACCCTGCGTGGTGATGTGCCAGATGGCCTTGTATTCCATGCGGATCGCGGCACTCAGTTTACGAGCGAGAAGTTGTGGCAGGTCTGCCAAGAATTAGGGATTGCACAATCGGTCGGCCGTACTGTGGGCTGTGTCAATTTTTGTTGACGGTGAAACTCTTTAGTTTGTTGGTCAGGCCGCTTTCGCGGCGGTAGTCACAGGTGGGGTCAGGAAGTCGTCCATTGCTTTCTTAGGGATTTCACCGGTGCTGGTGTGAATGCGTCGACGATTGTAGTAGGCCTCGATCCATTCGCCCACGCTGATTCGTGCTTCGAGCTTGGAAACGAACTGTTTCCGCCCGTAGAGTAAATGTAGCTTCAAGGTAGAAAAGAACGATTCCGCCACAGCGTTATCCCAGCACACGCCGACCTCGCCGACTGATAAGCGAACATCATGGTTTGCGGCCCACTGACTTAATTCCGCACTGGTGTACTGGCTGCCACGATCGGAATGAAATATGGCGTTACCTGCTACATAGCCACCGTTTTGAGCCATTGTTAGGGCATCAATGACCAGCTGGCTGGTCATACGATCAGCTACTTGCCAGCCTGTGACCATCCTGGTTGATAAATCAATGACTGTAGCCAGGTACATCCAGCCCTGCCCGGTACGAAGGTAGGTGATATCACCACACAAATACGTTGTGGGAACTGGTGGTGTGAAATTACGTCGTACAAGATCACTGCGGTCTTGAGTATTGGCATCGGCAATAGTCGTGCGTTTAAACGCTCGGCGATACTTAGTTACTAGCCCCAGCTTCCGCATGGTTTTACGCACGGCGTACAAGGTGGCTGTAATACCACGTGTGGCCAGTTCTGTGGCGATGGTACGTACGCCGGCGAAACCATTATGCTTGGCGAAGATTTCTTTGACGTCATCGGCAATCTGGTCACGAAATCCTCGTGGGGTAGATAAAGGATAACTCTGGTTTTGGCGCTTTTCCACCGATAGTAGCCGGCACGGCTTACCTGTAGAACCTTGGCCATCATAGTCACCGTATACCGTGGCTTGTGTGAGCCTTCTTCTTCATAATGACAGATCACGGGAAAGGAATGCTCGTCTACATGCCCTTGGCGAAGAAGGCGGCCGCTTTTTTTAAAAACTCGTTCTCTAGTTCCAGTTCACGAACTCGTTTAGATAACTCGGCCGCATCCTGCGAGTTGGGATCGGCTTTGCGTAGGTGCGAGCCGGAGCCAGTACCTTGCGTGCCTTGTGCAGCAGCTACCCAGCGTCCTAACGCTGATGCTGAGACCTCGTATTCCCGGGCCACTTCTTCCCGAGTCTTTCCTAGCACTAGCACTGCATCAACGCATTGCTGCTTAAACTGTGGTGGAAAAGCCTTTGGCATACTCTCAATCCTTGTCGGTTACGGGTTTCCCCGTCAACAAGAATCATCACACCCCACTGGTGTGTGCTTTGATAACGCGATGTCAGAATCATTTTGGTCGACATTGAAGACCGAATTTTAGAGCGTGTCAAGTTGTTTGTGTGTGGGGTTAGGTTTATAGGTATTTGTCGAAGCGGTCGGGGTAGGCCACGGCCATTTGGTTGATAGCTTGTTTCCAGCCGGAAACTCGGGCTCCTTCCATGAGCCTTCCGGCTGTCGCCGAGACTCGTTTGCCCTGCTTCGCCCTCTTTGCAGCTCGTTTATCTTCGATATTGCAGATCATCAACCACAACGTCTTCAGTGCTGATTCATCGTTGGTGAACTGCACCCTATTGCGGGTGGCTTTTCGCAGCTCATTGTT
>NZ_AQXC01000001.1 GCF_000375525.1 Corynebacterium propinquum DSM 44285 | reverse complement strand
TACCTGCGGAAACTTTAGCGGTTGGCGTCGTTTTGTGACGCTACAGCCGATAAGGTCGCGGGTAACAACATGCCATCTAAGTCTATTATATTTTTGCGCTGCGGACCAAGAGTGTTAACAGCGAATCCTTGCTCTCTACTGGAATCGCTATTGATCATGGTTAAGCTACCGCGATCGATTGCTTCGGCACAGCGCTTCCAAATATTGTCGCGCACCCTGCGAGAGATATTGCCGACATAAACACCGGAATCCACCTCTATCAGGAATCTACTCAAATACCCGCGCAGATGGTCAGGAAGAAAAGTAGAAGTCAATACTAAAAACATTTATTTATCTTTCCCATATTGAGTATGCCCCAAAACCTCGTCACCGCGCCCTGCTACTAGCCGATCATCATCGCGTGCGGGTAAGTGCGGCTCCAGAATATGCATGAGCGTAGACAACATCTCTTTGAGAACTTGATTTCCGTGAATCTCCGTTCTGACGCGACGACGTAGTGCATCAGCAGGGTTGTCTTCCTGTGCGGCAGCAAACGCTGCGGGAATAGACAACTGTGGTTTATAAAGATCCGCAAGATCAAATAATAAAGCCCGAATATTGCCGCGATGAATCACTCCCAGAGCAGGATTAACTCCGATGGCATTACACGCTGCCACAGCGCAACCATAAAGCAAAGAGTTGGCGAGGTTAAGCCCTTGGTTAACAGGATCTTCAGCATCAGTACGGCGTCGGAAATTCTTGATGCCGTATTTACGAGCTTGCTCTTGATACTTCATTTTCATCATCCGTCCCTCGATGCCGCGCATCACCTTAATGCTGGATTCTTCGGGGTCGAGTTCAAGACCAAGCTGCTTACGATAGAGATACACAGCCGCTTTCCGCTGATTCGTTTCTGAAGACACAAGCTTGGCTTGCGCGATAGCCCAGCGGGCCGACTGCGTCAAGGGGACCGAATAGCTATACGACGGGATCCCTCCGCCGCCAGTGAAAAGTACAGTGGCACCTGCACGCGTGCACGAGGTCATCGCTGCCGCGGAAATGCTAGTACCAGGCCCTAGCTGCAATACCGCAATCCCGGAGACTGGTATCTGAATTGTCTGTTCACGCTTATTGTCATTATCTTGTGAATAAGCGACGACGCCTGTGCGATTTTGCCGGATGAGACAATATTCTAGATACAGAAAACTGACACGGTCTTCCAAGCGGATTTGATGGTCAGCCGGAATTTGCGCGAATGTGAGCGCTTGCTCCGAATACGCCATGTTATGCCTCCGGCTGGGGTCCGATAAATCCCAGGAAAGCGTCGTAAAGCCCGTCGGCAGGCACAAATACATAACGACTGAGGATCGTCTTTGCTCCTGCAAGCGAAGTCGAATGCTCACTAATCTGTGCAAATTTACGAGCACGAATAGGCATTGAGCCTTTCATCGCCTGCCTGATGGCAGTTTTATCGGAGCCGTCAACACTCAGTAACTCTTCTGGGGTGCCAGGCCACGCGCCAGGTAATTGGGAATCACTGCTTCCGATGATCACTTGAACAGATTCTTCTTCAATATCGCGGGTGCGTAGTTCATCCGCGTCAGGGCTAAGCATGCCTTCCTCCGCGCGCAACTCTCGGGACAGTTCGTCCAGCCATTGCTCCGGATCCAGAAGCTGGGACATTGAGTATGAACGCTGCTTGCCTTTCGAGCGTTGTAGAAGGTGGGCAGCATTTTGTTCGTACTCGGCAGCAGTCGCGTCCGCCCTTTCCAGATCTTTCATGCTCACGGTGGCGGCTTCGACGAATGGTTGACAATCATCGGGGAAACAAATCTCCTTATGATTGCTCAGCCAATGCATAGTCTTTTCCATCTCTGCCTCGTAATAGGGCAGCGCACCGCCTTTGGCGAAATCCATGGCGACGATTCGAACCATTTTATGCGGAGCTTTCGGTATTCGAGACCAGCGATGATCATCTGCATGACGCCATAAGCGCCCAAGGCGCTGAAGCAAAGACGAGGCGGGGCACAGGTCGGTCGACAGCATATCCAGATCAATATCTAAGGAAGCTTCAATGGCTTGGGTTCCCACTACGGTTAGCCCCTTGCCGTCGCCATTCGGGCCGCAGCTGCTGGTCAAGCGTTCCGCGTTGATGCGTCGGTGCTCGGCTGTCATGGCCGAATGCAGAAGAATAACTTTGTGCCCGTCGGCAGCCAGTTCGCGTGCCACCTCTTGTGCCCAGGCGACTTGATTGCAGATAATCCCGATGCGCGCATCGGGGTGTGCCTGGCGCTGGTGTTGTGCCCACGACACGTGCGCGGAGACCGTGCTGTTGGCCGTGGAAGTTTCAACTTCCAAAAGAGTCTTCGAGGCTGGGCTAGAAAAACTTTGTACGGACTTACTACGCGGTGGAGCTGATGAGGCTGGCAAAGCTGATGAGGCTATGGCTGGAAAACCGAAATCGTCGGTAAAATCTGTTCCGGTATAAGCACGGTACGCTTCGCGTAACTGCCATCGCGGCATAGTAGCTGTCAGTAGAGTGACGCGGCTGTTGGTTGCCCCCATCCATTCGAGCACGGGGCCCAGCAATTTCATCTGATAATGGTCAAGGGTGTGCACTTCGTCGATGACAATGTGCGAATTTGCTAGAGCGAGCAGCACTAGGTGCAGCCATTTGATGGGTAATCCCGCTTTCAAGCATTGGTCGACGGTGGCAACGCTTACCGACGCCAACAGTCGCGAGATGCCGGAACGAACAAAAGATGAGGGGAAAAGCCCTTCATTTTGCTGCATTGAGGGTTCGGCATGATCCGTGGAATCATCGAATGAAGTCACGGGAGTTGTGTAAAAATCTTCGATCGACGCCAGTGAATGAGCCAGTGAAGCGACGTTGCTGGTGCTGGAATACGCCTTTTGCACACGTCGCATGAGCGCATTCGTGGTGGCCTGCGTCGGAAGTAAAAACAGCAACCGTTCGTGGCGCCGAGCATGACGGAGCAGCGCAGCTTCCGTCTTACCGCTACCTGTTGCACTCATGACGGCAACGAGACCAGCGTCATTGTCACGCGTTAGCCGCTGCACCTCGTATGGCTCACGGCCTGGACCGAGGATAGCGTCCTGGGCAGCTTCTTGGCTGGGCCAGCCTTCGTAAATGCCAAGAAATTGTTTATTATGCGCTGGTGCGTGCGATTTCTGTGCGGCGAACCAGCCTGCATAGTCGTTTGCTGGAATGGTACTTTGCTGGAGATCAGCTTGTGAGCGCTGTACCCAGTTGGTGTGGGAGGCCAGGCGATCTGCAAGAACAGTCAAACCGCTGAGCAACAAACCCACCGTAACTGGTGCTTGCTCCGGGAGAGTGCCGTGATCGATGCCTAAAGCGTCGTAAAACTGCGCGGAAATTTCCTCCCGTTTTTCCTTCCATCCTGGAAAGTTCAGGCAATCATCGACGGTAGCGCTATCCAATCTGCGGTCCCGTGAATTGCTCAACGGAAGCCGAAAGAATCCATGGTGACCCAGCGCAGGCAGGATGTGCCAGGCCTCGCCAGTAGTCAGCTCGTCTAAACGGATATCCGACAGCGATAAGGCAGAGACCTGCTCGTGCCTGCGAAGCGCAGCAAGTTTTGCCCATCTGTTACTCCGCGCGGCGGGAGGAAAATCTACGTTTTCTTCCCGTGCAATCTGGTCGCGGACGGCTTGCCAAACCTCTCCAGATTGGGCGAGCTGGCCTTGGAAAAGCGGATTTGCCTTTCCTATGTCGTGGATACCCGCTATCGCAGCGACGATCCGCGGTGCCTCTGCGCCCAATGCCTGAGTAATTTGCTCTTGCAGCCCTGGGCGCAGCCAGTGATAGAACAGTTGTTCTGCGATAGCCGCGGTGTCCAGCAAATGACGGATAAGCGGATAACTGGAATCGAGTCCGTGCCGCTTAGCCCATATGGTGTCGCCTGATTGTGTGCTCATGACAGCGCCCGCACCGTTAAGAAACCACAGCCATAGGCTTTTTCGCGTCCGACGCCTTCTAACAGAAAAGCAGCAAGTTTTTTGGGTGATTCGACTATTCCGATGCCATCAATTGTGTCGAGCTGAAGGGTCATTCCGGATTTTGCGCGAGGAGCGTCTTGTAAGACTTCCCGCATATGGTTCGTGATCTCCACTCCATTTAATGCACCAGCAAGTTTTCTGCTCAGCCACATTTCTAAATTTTGCGAGCCGACGGTTGTGTCCTCGCTGTCTTCGTCGATTTCAATGGGGACAGGGGTTACCTGTACGCGCTTTTTACCATTGCTTTCAACTGTGCGGCGCCTGACGGCATTGACGGTAATCCGGAAACTGACCGTAGTGCCAGGCTGTAATTCTGGCAGTGTGATGTGTTTGGTGAGGGCACCGTCGAATTGCTCGATATTTTCCGGAGCCACCAAGGACTGCACCAGGAAGAATGGGGCTTGACCTGGCAATGTGTCTAGGCGGAATAATATGTTGGCATCTTTCCGTACGGATTTTCCTGACAGAGCGCCAAATAATGACATGACAGCTCTGTGCCGAAATGTTGGTGAATTGATGTCCCAGGCGTGTCTAGCATGATCATTGTTGTGTCTTAAGAGGGAGTGGGCGGGAATTTTTGAGAGATGAACCTCGGCTGACATGTTTTCCTTTTTGGTGGCGAGCTCTGGCGTTATACTTAATGAGTTCTCCGTCTTTGCGGAGGTATTTCGTTATAGCTCCTGGTTTGAACTTACTTCTCCGCGTTTGCGGAGGTAAATGCCAGGGGAAGACCCGGGCGCTTTTATTGTAACTTATAGCTCCTGGTTTTACGAGATGCTATAACCCTGTTAATCTTATGTTTATCAGAAAAACTGGAAGAAATGAGATCTCTGAAATGGGGATAAACGCCTTAACGGATGTGCGTTTTCTTTTAACGCAGGAATCGTACGCAAGCTTGCGTGAGTATTTACTGAATTGCCATCGCGCACAATGGGCGCTGCATAAAGACATCGCTGGGTTTCGTTATACCGCCCAACTCCGACTAGCGGCGTCCGTCGCGGCAGTGGCGCTGCGTTACGTTGACAACCTACCTCGGAAGGTTCGTTCAGGGGCGTTGCTTGAGTCTGGTTTGCCGGAGCATGCCGTCGATGCCGCATTGCAGGACGTGGAACCGGGAAGTGACTTGTTTTCTGAACGGCAGCCATTTATGCAGCGTCCGGCAAAAACGCCTAAAGGGCCAAAAGATAACGCGCGGGCTCTGGGTCCACAGCAGCACCCCGTGAAAAAGCTTTCGCCGTCCATGCCGCCGGATGAAGCAGAGACGTACTGGAACCTCGGTGTGGGCGCACTGAGCTCATTGCCGCTGGAGACAGCGGTGTTGGAACTGGTGACGTATCACCACATGTCTATGGCAGGCAATAATTCCTATGACGGCGATAAATGCCAAATGGGTTCACCAGCGATGCGCTATGTGGGGGCGGATTATACTGCGACGGAAGTGTTTATCCGAGGCGAATCTGATCTCGCAACGCTGCTACGATTAATCCCCAAACAATGGGTCGAAGGTACTGGCTTGCCAGCTTGGGCAGACCGTACCTGCGAACAATCGCTGGTTGATGAGGGCGAGATGCAGATAGCCCATCCACTGTGGAGTGCTACCTGGAGTTCGAATGCGCCGGCTTGTTACTGGGAAGGCGAAGAACTCCACGGCGTTCGCACGGGAGGTATCCCGGAGGAGTGGTATCGCAAATCCGAAATGGGAACCACTAAGGAAACCCGAAAACAGTGGTGGGATACCCGCAACCAGGATGACCCGTTTTATCTGTATATGCCCGATGAGCAAGGCCAGCTTAAAGTACAACGCCTTGATTTCGGTCGGGATGGCACAGAACTAGCAGTCGAGTGGGCAGCAGAAGGTAAGACCGGAGCGTTATTGGAACCACGGCTTCCGCGAGTCCTGGATCGCGCTCCGGACGAAATTCCGGTTGTCTTCGTGCGTCACTACATCGCAGGTACTGCAAGTTCACCCAATATCCGCGCCAGTGAAATTTTTGAGACCAACCAAAACCTGTGGGCTTTTGCTATCGATCCCTGGTTGCGGCGTGATGTGCAAACACAGGCGAAATATATTCAACAACTCAATGCCGCCGTCCGATCCCCGTTTGGACGAAAGCCAAATTCCACAGCGGCATCGGTATACCTCGACGATCTCGCAGACCGTCGAGGTGATATCGAACAAGCTTTTTGGCGAAAGATTCGCGCTGTCTACGTCGATATCCTGCAAGAAATCCGGCAATACTATCAGAGTAGTGATCAAAACCATCAAGTCAGTGGTGATGAACCATCTCCGTTTGTGCTGCCGGACAACCTTATAGAACGGTGCGTGCACGCGGGGTTGGAAGCCTTTGGTGAAGTAGTCAACCCACATTCCCTGCAAGAACCAGCCCGAATTGCTTTTGTCCGAAGCAACCTGCAACGGCGCTTATGGGGGATATCGAACAAGCACCGTAATACCTCACAGGAGAAATCATGACCGAATACCCACCACATAGCGAACCGGAAATGTGGCAAAAGGAATTAAGCGCAATTTTGCGGCAGCGCCAAGCAGCACGAGAGGCACACCAGCCGCAATGGCGTCGCAAACGGGCCGAACTACGCCGTGGGTTGTCTCCTTTTACCGAGCACTACGCCTACCCACACGTACTGCCGTATCTTCCGGCTGACACGAATGAAACACAGACAACCATCTTCATCCGTTTATTTGCGTTAGTGGCGGAATACGACAAAATTCCGGCCGCAGAAAAATCCAGGCAGCGCGGAAAACAATACAGCTTGGGTGCGTGGGCCCAGCGGGTTTCAGCTGTAATTGCCAGCAGCAATGGCCAAAAATTTGCCGTTGATCCCGACAACATGGATGCCGTCGGCAAGCGTTTGCAATTTCTTCATGCACTTGATGCAGAAGAAGCCATCACCAATATCGGGCGCATTATGGCACTGGCTGCAGATAAAAATAATGTCCCGGCACTGGATTATTTCGACCTCTTCCACACGATGCTGCGCTGGGGCAATGGTTTCAGTCCAGAATCCCAGGCTATACGACGCAAAGTGTTGCGCGAATATTTTTCTGTCATCCCTGACAGCACCAGCGAAACACCGAAAGCCACTGTTTAAAACCCTGAAAGGAATACACCATGTCTCATCACTTGACCCTGCACATCATTTCACCCATCCCGTTCAGTAACTTGAACCGTGACGATACTGGGACCCCGAAGCGCGTGAACCAAGGCGGTGCCTTGCGCGCTCTTCATTCCTCGCAGTCCATCAAGCGCGGAATTCGGAAGGCCTATGAAACCGCTTCTTTGGATCTGTCGGTGCGCTCCGGTGAACTCAGCGAAGCCATCGCCGAACGTGCCAAAGAGATCGATGCAGAGCTGGAGGAGAAAAAGGTCGCAAAAGAAGCGAAAGCAATCGTCGGCAAGCTGACGAAAGCGGAATCGACTGATAAGGAATCGAACCGCTCCATTTGGTTATCGCAAGAAGAAATTGAGACCGCCGCACAGACCGTGGTTGACATTCTCAGCCCTCAGGAAGACGCTGAAAAGGCAGAGGTGCAGGATTTCATCGACGGTACCAAGACCGGCTCACTGGCGATTTCTGCTTTTGGTCGTATGTTTGCCAATTCACCGCAGAACAACACGGAAGCCGCCCTGAGCGTTTCACCGGCAGTAACCACGCACGCTGCAAGCATCGACACGGACTATTTTTCCACCGTCGACGACCGCTACGAAGAACAAAACAAGACCGGCGCCACCTTCTTGGGAGTCAGCCAATACACCAGCGGAGTTTTCTACCGCACAGTCACCATCGATAAAGCCCAGCTACGCCGGAGCTGGTCGGCGTTCGATAATCCCGACTCGCGTGACAACGTAAAAGAGCTCGTGCGCAGCATTGTCTACGGCCAGCCCCGTGGTAAGGAAAATTCCACTGCACCTTATACGCTGCCAGCAGTCGTTTTCGCCGAAGAACAGCGATACCGCACCGCTTATGACTTTGAATCTCCGGTGACGGCCGCGAAAAACGGTGGCTTCCTAGAATCCACCGTGAATGCGTTGGGTGAACAATACCAGCGAGCACGGTCCTTCGATGCCAGCAACTTTGGCCCGGTTGAAGCGCTGTCGGGTACTTATCCTGAGTTGGCAGGGGCACTTCCAGGTGTGGAACCGGTAGGGCTGGATCAACTTATCGATACCGTTACCGAATGGGTTTACGATGACTAGTTCTGTCTACTTCAGGCTCGCCGGGCCCGTGCAGTCCTGGGCGAAACCAGCGGTGACCGGCAACCTAGTACGCACTAATCCAGTACCGGCGCAATCAGCATTGCAAGGACTGGTGGCCGCGGCTTTAGGCGCACCGCGCGGGCAGTGGCCAGCGTGGCTCAGCGAGATTGATTTCCGAGTCCGTGAAGATCACCCGCCGCAGTTCGTGGATGATTTTCACACCATCGGCTCGCGTGAAGACGAATGGGATTTTCGACGACGTCTGGCCATCACCCAAGGTCTGCCGGCACGGTCGGCGAAAAAACTAGCTTACAAACCTGGGGTAGGCGCCACCGTCATTTCCCAGCGCACCTACCTCGCCGATGCCGAGTTCCTCGTGCAGGCAACAGCGCAAGGACACACCGAGGAACTCGATTATGCTTTGTCCAATCCCGAATTTTCCATTTATTTAGGCCGAAAAGCGTTCGCAGCATCGTTCCCGTTTTATCTGGGGGTCGGTGATGCCAGCGTGCTTACCCAGCTGCCCGCGTTAGCCCGCAATGAGCAAAAAATAACGAATGGAAAAGTTTCGGTGAAGCTCTACCAACACGCACTCGGACAGGCAGCCGCACCCGCGCAGACCATGGTGCCTGCAGCACGCAGCCGAGCAGAATGGATGGATAAACTGCGCCCATTCGAGTTGGTCCGTCGGCAGACGCAACACTAGGAGCCACTAGACTGGAGGGCATGCAGCGCTGGGTCATTCACATCGACATGGACGCATTCTTTGCCTCCGTCGAGCAGCTGACCCGGCCCACTCTGCGCGGCCGTCCCGTCATCGTTGGCGGCATGAATGGCAGGGGAGTTGTCGCAGGTGCTTCCTATGAGGCCCGCAAATTCGGGGTGTCGTCTGCGATGCCGACGTATCGCGCGCTGCAGCTGATTGGCTTCGGTGCAGTGCAGATTCAACCACGCAAGGCCGTGTATTCCGCAGCCAGCAAGCGCGTATTCGAGCTGATTCACCAGCGCGTGGACCTGGTAGAACAGCTTTCCATCGACGAAGCTTTCATGGAACCAACCGAACTCATCGGAGCCACCGCGGCAGAGGTCAAGGACTGGGCGGATAATCTGCGCGCAGAGATCAAAGACATCACCGGTTTGCCGTCGTCGATCGGGGCCGGGTCCGGTAAGCAATTCGCGAAAATTGGCTCGGGCCAGGCGAAACCGGATGGCTCCAAGATCATTCCTGTCGACGAGGAACTGGAATTTTTGCACCCGCTGCCCGTCGGCAAGCTGTGGGGCGTAGGCCCGGTCACGGCGTCGAAACTCCAGGCCATTGGCGTGACGACGATCGGCGACCTGGCGAAAATGAGCGAGCGCGAGGTGAAAATCTCGCTGGGTAGCACCGTCGGCATGGACCTGTGGTACCTGGCGCGCGGCATCGACGAGCGTCCCGTGGCCCCGCGGGCGGAGGCGAAATCGCATTCAGCCGAGCAGACCTTCGCTAAGGATCTCACCACCGCCGCCGAGGTCGACGAGGCCGTCGGGTGGGCCGCGGAATCAGCGCATAAGCGTCTTCTTGCCGACGGCCGGGGCGCGCGCACGGTCACGGTGAAGTTGAAAATGGCGGATTTCCGCACCGAAACCCGCTCAGCCACGCTGCCGTATGCCACCGACGATGCCGAAACCTTGCGTGCGGTTGCCGGGACTGTCGTGCGCTACCCGGCGGAAACGGGCCCGGTGCGGTTAGTCGGCGTGGGGTATTCCGGATTGGAGGTCGCCCGGCAAGACGTGCTGTTTCCAGAACTCGATCGCGCGGCCCAGCGGCAGGTGTCCGCGAGCGCAAACGGTGGTCTGAGTATGGAAGAACCCACCATGGTCACCGGCATTCCGGGCGCGGATGGGGCAGTGATCACTGATGCCGGGGACGCCGGAGATACCACGCTCAGTGCCCCGGAGCTTCCCGGCAGCCACTGGCGTGCGACCCAGGATGTGTTCCACCCAGATTTCGGGCACGGCTGGATCCAAGGCAGCGGGCACGGGGTGGTTTCGGTACGTTTTGAAACCCGCGCGACCGGGCCTGGTAAAACCCGCACCTTTGCCGCCGACGATCCACAGCTGGTGCCTGCGGACCCACTCGATTCGCTGGCGTGGGAAGACTGGTTAATCAAAGCACCGGAATAATTCCTCCGGGTTGATGCCGGTAGCCAGGGCAATGATCAATGCCAGGCGGGCTTGTCCCGGGTGCACTGTACGCGCAGAAACTGCGCCGTACTCGGCTAAGGTGGCACCGCCGCCGCCACCGCCATAGGCTAATTTGACCGCACCTTGTGGCACGCGCGTGGCCACGACCACGGGGATGCCTTGCTGCACGGCGCGCCGGGCAGCGTGGCCGAGCTGTGCGGACATGTTTCCGGAACCGAGCGCTTCGATGACCAGACCGTCGGCCCCGGCATCCACGGCGTGCTCCAGCAACTCCGGGGTGGCACCCGGGTAGCCAGCAATAACGGGCACAAAATAACCGGAGAGTACAGGTATTGCAGGGGAAGTAGAGCTCGGCGAAGACAGCGCCGAAGCGTCCACCGAAACCGCATCTACTGAAACCGAAGGGCCGTGCGCGGTGAAGGCTGCAAGTTCTGAGGTGTGCTGTTTGTGTACCGCAGTAGCAGGCAAGTTCCTAGCGGCGAAATGCACCTCGACGGTACTAGCTGCCATGCCCGCTGGCTGAGCATTCACAGAACCACGTGTGTTTGCGGCCAATTCCACCGCCCGGCTGATGGCGCCTGCCAGGTTGCCGGGCCCATCGGTGTCCGGGTGGTCAAATGCGCGCTGCGCACCGGTAAAAACCACCGGGGCGCCGTGCACCAGCAGGGCCGTGGCGAAAGCTGATTCTTCCATGGAATCGGTTCCGTGCGTGACGACGACCGCGTCGACTTCCGGGTCAACGGCGTGCTTCGCAATCGTGGTGAGCAGCGTATCCAGCTCTGGCAGACCAATCGACGACGAATCCAACTGCAGCGTATCGTGGATGCGAAAGCTCAGGTCGTCGGCAAGCGAATTCCGTGCGGCGTCGACAAGCTGGCGGCCGCTGACCGTCGGCACGAGGGCCCCGGTGTGATTGGCGGTGCAGGCGATGGTGCCGCCGGTGCAGATGATGGCGATCTGGCGAGTCATAAATTCAAGTATAAAAGGCGCACGGGTAAGATTTCTTCGAGCGCTCCGAGTCTGAACGCTATGGCCGCTGCATGCGATGATGCGTGCACGCTCTGGCTTCGTTCTCGATAACGCCGATGTCTATTTTGGAGGATAAACCGTGAAATTCACGAAAACGAGCATCACCGCCGCCACTATTGGTTTGGCATTGACCCTTGCAGCGTGCTCTGACGACGCCGAAAATGCGGACACCGCCGCCGAAACCACCAAGAACGCAGAATCGAGCACCAAGGCGGAAAGCGCCCCGGTCGATCTGCCAACCGCAGAAGAACTCAACGGCGTTTTGCAGCGTGCATCTGATCCGAATCTTCCGGCAGAAGAGCGCACCAAGACCGTCGAAGGTGGCGAAGACTTCCCAGAACTGTTTGATACCTTGGCCGCCGCGAAGGTCGAATCTGGCGCTAACTTCGAAGTGCAATCTGTTTTCCCTGGATACACCGATGACACCGCGTTGACCATCGTCGGCTACACCATGCCGGATCGTGAACCACAGACCGCCGACAATGTCGAGTTCATCCACCAAGACGGCCAGTGGAAGCTCTCGCGCGAATGGGCCTGCGTCTTGGTCACCAACACCGTGGAACCGGAGCAGGTGCCGGAGATGTGTCTGCATGACGGCGTCGACGTGCCACCAAACGAGGCAGAAGTTATCGAAGAAGGTCACCCTGGCCACCCTGAGGGCCACGACGAGCACGCAGAACAGCCGGCGGAGCAGCCTGCGCAGTAGCGAGCTTTTCGGACTAGCACGTGGGCTAGCTTTCGGGGCAGCTTTTGGCGTTTAACCCAGCTGCTGCGGCGATTGGGCCACCTGATCACAAGGCTCGTGCGGCATGGCAATTTGCCGTACGGCGTCGGCAAGTACATCCTGCGACAAGCACGGCGTCGACATGAGGAAGGCCGCCCAACACCAAGTACACGGTGTGCGGGCGGCCTTTTTTGTTGCCTACAGTTTTGTTGCCTGCTGGTTGCGTGAGTTTTAGTTCACGACGGGCGCCATCCAGGACAGAATGTTGGTCTGCAAGAAGACCAGAGTGCAAAGTCCGATCAGCAACACGATGGAGTAGCCGACGACGGACTTGAAGATCGCGCTTTCTTTGCCTTCTAGGTTGACGGCGGTAGCGGCAATGGCCAGTGATTGTGGCGAGATCATCTTGCCGACGACACCACCGGTGGTGTTTGCTGCCAGCAGCAGGTCTGGATTCAGGCCAATGTTATTTGCGGCGGTGACCTGCAGGTTTGCGAATAGCGCGTTGGCGGATGTGTCGGAACCGGTAATCGCGGTACCGACCCAGCCCAGAACAGGTGCGAGGAAGCCGTAGACTGCGCCGAGCGAGGCCACATAGGCGCCCATAGCCACGGTCTGGCCGGAGTAGTTCATGACGTACGCCAGTGCCAGAACCATCACGATGGTCAGCGCGGTCCAGCGCATCTTGTAGGCGGTGCTGGTCAGCTCGCCGACGACGTCGCTCGCATTCACGCGGAATTTACCGTTGTGGTTGAAGATGCCGTACACAACCGCCACGATGATGCCAGAAATCAGCAGCAGCGTACCCGGGTTGTTGATGATCTTGAATGTATATGAGGTGTCGATGACACTGCCGGTAGCGCTGACGAGGCGGTCGGTGAGCAGTGGCCAGGCGAAGGAAATCTTTGGTTTGTCCAGGATTCCCGGGATGGTTTCGCCCAGGTTGGCCAAGCCGAAGATAACGGTCACGACGGCGTACGGCATCATGGCCATCCACACGCGGTTTTTGGTGAGAACTTCGCCATCGTCTTCGCGCTCTGGGATGTCGAGGCGCTTGCGCATTGCGGCAACGCCTTTCGGCTGCCAGACACGTAGGAAGGCGAAGGCGGCACCCAGGGAAACCAGGCAGGCGACGATGTCGGTGAGCTGGTACGCGAAGAAGTTCGACGCCCACCACTGCGCGATGGCGAAGGCACCGCCGATGACTGCTGCGGCTGGGGCGGCTTCGCGCATGCCGCGGGTGCCGTCGAGGATGAACAGCAGGATGAATGGCACTAAGAACGCGAAAAATGGTGCCTGGTGGCCGACGATAGCCGCGATGTTTTCGGTCTGTTCGACGGTGCGGCCACCGACGTTACCTGCGGTGGTAATCGGGATGGCGACGGCACCGAAAGCTACCGGTGCGGTGTTGGCCAGCAACACGGTGGTGGCAGCTTTGAGCGGCTTGACTCCCAGGGCCAGGATCATGGTTGCGGTGATGGCCACCGGTGCGCCGAATCCGGCGAGTGCTTCCAACAGGCCACCGAAACAGAAGGCAATGAGGATTGCCTGGATGCGGATATCACCGTTGCCGAGGGCGTCGAATGTGCGACGTAGATCCTCGAAACGGCCCGACGCCACGGTGACCTGGTAGAACCAGATCGCCATCATGATGACCCAGACGATCGGCAACAAGCCGAACAGACCACCGCGGAATGCCGAGGAAATCGCGGCGTCGACAGGCATGCTCATGCCAAAGATTGCGATGAGCAGGGCCGCCAGCAGTGCTGCAGCGCCGGAGGTGTGTGCGCGTGCTTTCACGAACAACAGCATGACGAAGAAGGTCACCAGTGGAACGGCGGAGACGAGCGCTGTGAGCCCGAGACTTCCTCCGATCGCTTCGGTATTAACCATAAATTGGTTCATGGGAGACTCCGAACTGTGAGGTGGATAAAAAGCTTCGTAGTGAGGCTGTAAGGCTGTAGCGCTGAGGCTGGCCAACGGGGCCTTTCAGTCTGTACGAAGTTTTACGTGCTCAGACGCGAATGCGGTGGCGGCAACAGCGGCGTATGCAGCAGCTCATGCAGTGTGCGATCGGCACGTAATCAGATATGTAGTTGAAGCCCAGGGGCTAGGTATTTGTTTTTAGCAGCAGAAGCAGGCATTCCACGTGGGAGTTCCGTTCCTGCTGCCGAAATACTGCATGTGGCTAAATCGATTCAGTTATCCCGATGGTTGGGCTGAAGCGGTAATTCAAGTCACGAAAACGACGTTAACACAGCGTAATTCACGAAATTGAATTACCTGCAAAACCCACTTTCTTGGGGCTTGATATGCGGGGTTGGTGAGTGGGGCCGTTATACGGGATTGGTGTGCGTGGTCGGGTCATGGGCGTGGGGTGCTTGTCGACGAATGGGGGCTCCGGGACTTCGTCTGTTATCCCTGTTCGGCCATACGTTGTTCGAATAAAGGTTCTTTTTTGGGCGGTGGGTGTGAGGGGTCGGTTTTAGTGTTTGGGTGGTGTTGGTTGGAGTCTGGTGGGATCTGCCTTTCGGGGCTTTATAAGTATTCGAACACTATTGTTTAACTGTGTTGTATCCAGTATGGTAGAACCATAATTAGTTAGCAAATTGTTTCGGGGGAAGGAATCATGGATAGTCACCACAGTGATGACCACAACAACAAACTCGACGGTGATGACTTAGACGATGATGTTGCGGCTTTGCCGCGGTTTCCGGAACCGTTTTACTCCCACTGCAACCCTGATAACCAGCAAGCGTTAGCTGGACTAGAGCTGCGGCGCCAGGAATTCTATTTCTGGGATGGACTGATAGATACCAATTACGGTGATGTTGATGAGCTTTTTACCGGCCTGATAGCAGATACTGGTCTCTCGCCGTACCGGGTCGAACAACTCGTGCATGCTTTTGTGCGCATGCGAGAATTGCCAAAGTTGTATGAGTTAGCGACGCGGATGTGGCATATCGATCTAGAACGCTGGATTTCTATTGACCGGGCGATGGATAAAGCAGGCGATGCCGACGCATCCCTTTGCCGGCATATTGACGCAATGCTGGTGAAATACCTGTACCCGAAGAAACCAGGGCAGGTGATGCCCACAAAAAATGCGATTGCGCGAAGAATCAGCAAAGAAATCGAAGCACTGGATTCTACGGTCACTGATAAACCACGACAAGCTGACCGGAAAGATTTTGAGCACTTCGATATTCCCATTAGCCAGCGTAGCGGTGATAATGCGCGGAGTTTCCGCTTCGATACGGATGTGGCCACATCCGCCACAATCGATGCCCGCATTCGGGCGCATGCGAAAGACACCGGGCTTTCGATGCGTGATGCCACTGTGGAATTACTCCTTGGTACTAGCGGGCCGAAGGTGAGCCTGCAATGCTACCGGGCTAGTGATATTCCTGGTGCCCCAGTGTTTGTTTCCACGGATACAGCGACCGCGACTGGTGCAGGCTACGAGGTGGTATTCGGTAAGCAAGCCGAGGATCTTGCTAGTCGGGCAACCAAGATTGTGGATGTCGATGATGCACTGACTTTTCAGGTGGCCAGTTACGTGGCTACTTCCGCGATGCGGGCAGCAGTAGTGGGAAGGGATGGCACGTGCCGGTATCCCGGTTGTAGCAAACCTGCAGCAACATCGCAGTTGGATCATGTGATTGAGTGCGACGAGGGCGGGCCAACGACACCTGCGAACTTGGTGGCGCTGTGCCAGCATCACCACAACATCAAAACGGATCGCCGTGTCCGGCCTATTTTTGAACCCGCTTCAGGAACTGTGGTGTGGTTATTTGCCGATGGCTCGTGGTCATCGACTGAGCCGAATGGTCCGTTGGCGAATTCGCAGCGGAAATGGGTGTGCACGGTGGCGGACCAGGTTGCACGCTACCGGCAGGAGCGCCGGGAACAAGCCCAGGCGGATAAGATTCGGCAAGAAAAACATGAGGCCGACCGGATGGCGAAGATGCGTGAGCATGATACGCGGCGAAAAACCGAGCAGGAACAAGATTCTGCCCACAACGGTAAGCCGTCTGGGAGAACCTATTTCGGTGTTGATGTCGGTGCTGGTTCGGGCTTTGGTGCTGTATCCGGTCCGACTATTGATCCGTTTGAAGCAGCCCAGGAAAGCACGCACCGGCAGTACCGGAATGAAGAAGAAAAAGCGTGGTTGGAAGCACTCGGACGGGAAAGGATTGATGACTATATCGCGGACAAGGAGAAAGCCGCGGGTCGCACAACTGATAGGATCTCTGATGAGCCACCATTCTAAAAAACCGCGAGTACACCTCCTTCGCCGCTTATTCTGCGCTGGTAAAACGCAGGCGAGTCGAGGAATCCTGTACGACGCTGGCCTTGCCGCCCTCATTGCCGTATACCACGCGAGTGGTGAAATCGAGCTCGCCGGAAACCGGCAACGGCTTATGCACATCAACAGTCAGCGAACCCGTCGAACGCGTATCCGTACTGGTCACATTCAATGTGTCATCAGCAAAACCATCCGCACCAGCCTGGCCCTCCAACGACAATGCACCCAAAGCAGGCCGCTGCTCGACGGCAACATCCAACGTGATTTCATCGCCAGCAATCTCGGTGACGGTAAATGTGGTGGTCTGCAGCATGGTGGCCTCGCCAGCCACGCGCGAATCCACCGACCACTCGGCACCCACGCCAACCGGTTCCTCCGGGAAAATCACCGGAGTAGAGACCAACTTCGTCAAAGACTGTTCCATAATCGCACGGGCTTCATCGCTCGCTCGCTCCGGAGCAGCCAACAACAGCGTATTCAACTGGCCATTCGACTCAGCCAACCAGCCGAAACCAAAACCATCGGCAGAGGCAACCTCTGCCGAATCACCAGAAATCTTCGGGTCCCGCACCCGGAAATCCACATGCCTTGCAGAATCCGCGCCCGGAGTCGACTCATCAAATCCCTCCGGAACCAACACGGAACCAGCAACCGGCAGGGTGGTAGTCACCATCTCACCAGCCTGGGGGGCCTCGGTGACCAACTGCTCATTACGCATCACCAGTTGCTCAAACCCCTCCGACACCTCGACATCAACCGCCTGTTCGGCATCGACATCGTCATACGCCAAGGCCACGCGCTCACCCTCACCAGTGGAGACAACTTCGATGCGTGGAGGGTCAATAGGCAAGCCGACTGCCTGCTCTGTGGCGGGAGCCTCACCGCGACGCTCCCCAGCGCTACCGGCTTTATTAGCGCTACCTGCGCTATTTGCAGTTTCCGCACTACCGGAACCATCAGCACCAGCCCCGTCATCACCGCACGCAGCCAACACCAGCGCAGAAGCGGTCAACAGGGAAGCAGCGGCGACGCGTCGGGAAGCACCAGAGCGTCGGGAAGCGCCAGAGCGTCGAGAAGAAGTCCGTCCGGCGGAAGCGAATGGGGCACAAACAGCAGCAGAAATCACGACCGCCAGTCTAACCAGCGCCGCGATTTCACGTAAAACCCCACTTTCAGGAACAATAAAACCCGTGACTAGGTTAAAAACGTTGCCAACTCGACGACGCGCACCCTACCTGCGGCTCATGCTGCTGATCATCGCGGCCGTCGTCGCGTTCGATCAAGCCAGCAAAATCGCCATCGAAGCTGCACTACAACCCGGTCAAGCACTCCACATCATCGGCGACTGGTTCCGCTTCCTGCTGGTCTACAACCCGGGCGCGGCATTCTCACTGGGCGGTGAATCATCGACCTGGCTGTTTACCACCTTCCAACTGGTCTTCCTCGTCGGCGTGCTCATCGCAGCACCGCGCATCGACGACCGATTCCAAGCAATCGCGCTGGCCATGGTCGCAGGCGGCGCGGGTGGCAACCTCGTGGACCGGTTGCTCCGCGAACCCGGTTTTTGGTTTGGCCACGTGGTGGATTTCATTTCCGTGGGTGATTTCGCCATCTTCAACGTTGCGGATTCGTTCATCACCGTCGGCGTCGCACTGTTTTTGCTCGCGGTATTCACCGAAGAACGCCGCGCACGCAAGGCTGATTCTCAGGAGGCCGACGATGAGCACTAATTCTCGCGAAACCCGCTCACTTCCGGTGCCCGAAGGCCTAGCCGGAATGCGTGTCGACGCCGCGCTGGCCAAGTTGCTTGGGCTCTCACGTACGGTCGCGGCCAACCTGAGCGCGGACGGGGACGTGCTTGTCGACGGCGCGATCGTCGGCAAGTCAGACCGTTTGCACGAAGGCGCCTGGCTGGAGGTTACGCTGCCGGAACCGGCGAAACCACTGGTGCCGAAGGAAGAACTCGTCGAAGGCATGGACATTCTCTACTTCGATGAAGACCTTATAGCGGTGCACAAACCTGTTGGCGTGGTCGCGCACCCCACCGTCGGCTGGGAAGGCCCGACTGTCGTGGGAGGCCTGGCTGCGGCCGGTTTCCGCATTTCGACGTCCGGCCCGCCGGAACGCAAGGGAATTGTGCAACGCCTTGACGTCGGCACCTCGGGGGTGATGGTGGTTGCGGCCTCGGAGCGTGGCTACAGCAGCCTGAAAAATGCGTTTCGCCAGCGCACCGTGTCCAAAACCTATCACGCGCTGGTGCAAGGGCTGCCGGATCCGATCGAGGGCACCGTGGACGGCTCCATTGGACGCCACCCGAGTTCCGGCTGGAAATTCGCGGTCACCGACGACGGAAAACGAGCCATCACCCACTACCGCCTGCTCGAGGCATTCCGGGAGGCTAGCCTGTTGGAGATCTCCCTGGAAACCGGGCGCACCCACCAGATTCGCGTGCATATGTCCGCGCTTGGCCACCCGTGTTGTGGTGATCCGATGTATGGCTCCGATCCGAATCTCGCGCAGCGCCTGGGGCTCAACCGCCAATGGTTGCACGCGGTCAAGGTCGGCTTTCACCATCCCGCTGACGGGCACTGGATGGAAATCGAGGCGCCGTACCCGGACGATCTTGCCGACGCCCTCGGCAAGTTGCGGCAATAGTTGCGAGATACTGGATACTGGGCACACGATGTTTACCCGCACTCTCGGTGAACTGCTCGTCGTTGCTTCGCTGCTTGCGGGGCTGATGTGGTTGGCGGGCGGCGATGATTATGCCCGCCCGCGGCCTTTCGCCGGCGATCACCTGGGCCAGCATGCGCAGCAGCCTGATGCCGAGTACCAATCGCTTGCCGACGACTCCCTGGCCACAGCACTCGCCGACGCGCCAGGGCACAATGCCTTCGCGATGATCTCTTTCACCGAACCGCTCACCGGCGCAGAAGCAGGCGCACTCGTCGCAGATCTCCACCGTGTCGGCACCGTCATCACGCAGGATTTACACATCCTGGATCTGCCGGAACCCACCGAAGCCAGCACACGCGTTGCAGCCGGTAGCCGCGCCGAAGTTTTCGCGAATGTTCTCGCTAACACTGTCAGTGCTGCCTCAGATGCGACAACGCCGGGCATCATCGCCGTCGTCGCCTATGACACTCCGAGGCACCTAGCACCGCTGGCGAATTCCCCGCACGTCTATGCCGTCGAGGTATTGCCGCCGGATGCAGTCTTCGGGCAGTTCGGCATCAGCCCACCGCAGGTTACCTTCCACCCGCCTGCGAGTGTCGGCTAGAATCCATGGCTATGAAGAAGCGAGAATCGATCACGTTTAGCGTCGCACTGTTGGCGATTTTTGCGGGCTGTTTCAGCTTGGTAATCGGCGTATTTAACGGCTCTTTTGCCTGGCCAGGCCTTCTTGCAGCAACCTTGGGTGCGGTTGCTGCTTTTTCTGTTTTGCGAGCTCACGCCCGTGCAGAACAGGCACTGGAGTCCTAGCGCCCAAGCGTTAGAATAACTCCATGGCTAAAAACTCCTCTTTCGTTCATCTGCACAATCACACCGAATTTTCCATGTTGGATGGAATGGCCAAGGTGGATCTGCTGTCGGAAGAGGTCAACCGGCAAGAAATGCCTGCCGTCGGCATGACAGACCACGGCAATATGTTCGGCGCGGATGCGTTTTATCGCCGCATGACGTCGAAAGGCATCAAGCCGATTATCGGAATCGAGGCCTATATGGCCCCGGAATCCCGCTTCAATAAAAACCGTGTGCGCTGGGGAACCCCGGATCAAAAGCGTGACGACGTCTCCGCCTCTGGTGCTTATTTGCACCAGACCATGCTCGCGGAAAACGCTACGGGCCTGAAAAATCTGTTCAAGCTGTCCTCGCTGGCATCCTACGAGGGCCAGCTTGGTAAGTGGCCGCGCATGGACGCCGAGCTGATCGCCGAGCATGCCGACGGCATCATCGCGACCACCGGCTGCCCGTCGGGTGATGTGCAGACTCGCCTGCGCTTGGGCCAATTTAACGAGGCCTTGGAAGCCGCAGCCATGTGGCAGGACATCTACGGCAAGGACAATTATTTCCTGGAGCTGATGGACCATGGCCTGGACATCGAAAAGCGCACCAGGGATCAGCTGCTAGAGATCGGCAAACGCCTGGACTTGCCGCCGCTGGTGACCAACGACTGCCACTATGTCCTGCAATCGCAGGCCAAAGCCCACGAGGCGATGCTGTGTGTGCAGACCGGCAAGACGTTCCAGGACCCGGATCGCTTTAAGTTCGACGGCGACGGCTATTACATTAAATCCGCAGCCGAAATGCGTGAGAGCTGGGATCATATGGTTCCGGATGGATGCGATAACACGCTGTGGATTGCCGAGCGCGTCGGTGATTATTCCTCCATGTGGGAAGAGCACTCGCATGACCGCATGCCGGTGGCGGATGTGCCAGAAGGTCATACGCCGACTACCTGGCTGCACCACGAGGTCATGGAGGGCCTGGCGGAACGATTCCCGGGCCAGGAGGTGCCTCGTGAATACATTGAGCGCGCAGAATATGAAATCGAAGTTATTGACGGCAAGGGCTATCCGTCGTACTTTCTAATCGTCGCTGAGATCATCAAGTATGCCCGCTCTGTGGGAATTTGGGTGGGCCCGGGCCGTGGTTCGGCTGCGGGTGCGTTGGTGGCCTACGCGCTGACGATCACCAATATCGACCCCATCGAACATGGCCTGTTGTTCGAGCGATTCTTGAACCCGGAGCGTCCGTCGGCACCCGATATCGATATCGACTTCGACGACCGCCGACGCGGAGAAATGATTACTTATGCCGCAGAGCGCTGGGGCGAGGACAAGATTGCGCAGGTGATCACCTTTGGCACGGTGAAAACCAAGCAGGCGATTAAAGACTCGGCGAAGGTGCACTTCGGGCAACCCGGTTTCCAGATGGCCGACCGCATCAACGGCGCGCTGCCAGCGCCGATCATGGCGAAAGATATTCCGCTGTCGGGCATCATGGATCCGGAGCACGAGCGCTATTCCGAGGCCACGGAGGTGCGCAACCTCATCGAATCCGACCCGGATGTGAAAAAGATTTACGACACCGCCCGCGGGTTGGAAGGCGTGGTGCGACAGCCGGGCGTGCACGCGTGTGCGGTGATTATGGCCTCGGTGCCGCTGATGGAGCACATCCCGATGTGGAAGCGCAACGCGGATGGTGCGATCATCACTGGGTGGGATTACCCGGCTTGTGAGGCCATCGGCCTGCTGAAGATGGACTTTCTGGGGCTGCGTAACCTGACGGTGATCGGTGATGCGTTGCGCAATATCCGGCAAAACCGGGGCGAAGAAATTGACCTGGAAACACTCACGCCTGACGACGAGGCGGTCTCTGAGGTGTACCGGCTGCTGTCGCGCGGCGAAACCCTGGGCGTATTCCAGCTGGACTCCACGGGTATGCAGGAGCTGCTGAAACGCATGAACCCGACGGGCTTTAAAGACATCGTCGCCGCGCTTGCGCTGTATCGACCAGGCCCGATGGGTGTTAATGCCCACTTGGATTACGCCGACCGCAAAAACGGGCGGAAACCGATCACCCCGATCCATCCGGAGCTGGCGGAACCGCTGGAAGAGATCCTGGCAGAAACCTATGGTCTGATCGTGTACCAGGAGCAGATCATGCGTATTTCGCAGAAGTTGGCGAATTACACCGCTGGTGAGGCGGATGGTTTCCGAAAAGCCATGGGTAAGAAGAAACCAGAAGTGCTGGCCCAGCAGTACGAGAAGTTTTCTTCCGGAATGGCAGAAAACGGCTATTCCAAAGATGCCTGCGATACCTTGTGGGGCGTTATCGAGCCGTTCGCGTCCTACGCGTTCAACAAATCGCACGCGGCGGGCTACGGGCTGGTCTCGTTCTGGACGGCATACCTGAAGGCCTACTACACCGCGGAGTACATGGCTGCGCTGCTGACTTCGGTGGGCGATAAGAAGGATAAATCCGCGATTTACCTGGCAGACTGCCGACACCTGGGCATCAAGGTGATGCCGCCAGATGTCAACGAGTCGGATGTCGAGTTCATGGCCGTCGGCAAGGATATACGCTATGGCATGGGCGCGGTGCGCAACGTCGGTACAGAAGTGGTCAACTCGATTATTAAAACGCGCAAGCAAAAAGGTGCCTACCGTTCTTTCGGCGACTATCTGGACAAGATCGAGCTGTTGCCGTGCTCGAAGCGGATTACCGAAGCTTTGATCAAAGCCGGTGCTTTTGATTCGCTGGGGCATCCGCGCAAAGGGTTGATGCTGATCCAGGAAGATGCCGTCGACTCGGTGCAATCGACGAAGAAGGCCGCGGATAAAGGCCAGTTTGACCTGTTCGCCGGTATGGGTGGCGATGATAGCGAGCAGAACGCGTTTACGATTACCGTCCCGGACGAGTCGTGGGAGCGCAAGCACGAATTGGCACTCGAACGAGAAATGCTGGGGCTGTATGTTTCTGGCCACCCGCTCGACGGATTCGAACAAGCACTGGCTGCCTATACCGATACCGCGCTGACGACGGTGGTTTCCGGTGAGCTGCGGCCGAAGCAAAATGTGGTTATTGGCGGCATTATTTCGAACGTCGACCGGCGTTTTTCCAAAAAGGACGGCTCGCCCTGGGCGATTGTCACCATTGAGGATCACCACGGCGCGCAGGTGGATGTCTGGGTCTTTAGCAAGGCTTATTCGCTGGTCGCCGAGGACATCGTCGAGGATAATATCGTGCTGTTCAAAGCCCAGATCCAGGTCTGGGGTGACGGTGACCAGAAAGTCATCGGTAACGATATGCGCGTGCCCGAATTGGGACGGGGCGGGGGAGCAGGCTTACCGTTGCGCCTGCACTTGAGCACGCAGCAGTGCTCGATGGAAGCGATTGCCGCGCTGAAATCCGTGCTGCTGGATCACCCGGGTGATACCGAAGTCTACTTGACGCTAAGTCATGGCGAGGCCGAGGAGGTCTTGGTACTGGGAGACCACTTGACCGTGGAGCGCTCCAATAACCTGATGGGGGATCTGAAGGCCACGATGGGCCCTGGCATCGTGATGGCGCAGACTTAGTGTGGGGTGGTTACAATAAGTTGCTATGACGACCTCGCAGACTGCCGCTAGTTCTACTGCCCATTTCGAGCCCATCCGGGCTGCTGATATTCAACTTGCGCAGTCGCGAATTTCCAGTGTTATCGCACCCACCCCGCTGCAGTATTGTCCTAGGCTATCCCAGGAAACCGGCGCTGAGGTGTTTCTGAAACGCGAGGATCTGCAGGATGTGCGCTCCTATAAAATCCGGGGCGCCTATTATTCCATCGCGAAGCTCAGCCAGGAAGAGCGCGAAGCCGGAATCGTGGCGGCGTCTGCCGGAAACCACGCGCAGGGCGTGGCATATGCCTGTCGCACCATGGGCATTAAAGGCCGGATTTTCGTGCCGACGAAAACCCCGAAGCAAAAACGCAACCGCATCAAAGTCCACGGTGGCGATGCCATCGAACTCGTGGTCACCGGGGCAAACTTCGACGAAGCGGCAGCTGCTGCCCGCGCGGAAGCCGAAAAACACGGCTCCACCGTCGTCGAGCCATTCGATGCCCGCGATACCATCATCGGCCAGGGAACCGTCGCCGCCGAGATCCTCTCGCAGCTGTCCGCCCGCGGCCACAGCCTTGATACCGTCGTCGTACCCGTCGGCGGCGGTGGACTGTTGTCTGGGATCACCAGCTATTTCGCGGATATGGCACCGCACGCCAGCCTGGTCGGCGCTGAACCGCGTGGTGCTGCCTCCCTGGATGCCGCACTTGAGGCAGGCCAGCCGGTGACGCTGCAAGACGTCGACCCATTCGTGGACGGTGCCGCAGTCAAACGCATCGGCGCGCACCCGTACCAGGTGATTGCTGCGAACCGCGAGCGTATCCAGAATCTTAAGGTCTCCGAAGGCACGGTATGTACCGCGCAGCTGAGTTTGTACCAAGACGAAGGCATTATCGCCGAACCAGCCGGTGCGTTGTCGGTGGCCGCGTTGGGCCAGATGGATATCGCGCCGGGTTCGGTGGTCGTGTGCATCATCTCTGGCGGTAACAATGACGTGCTGCGCTATGCCGAGATCATGGAACGCAGCTTGGTGGATCGCGGGTTGAAGCACTATTTCCTGGTTAACTTCTTGCAAGAACCAGGACAGCTGCGGCATTTCCTGATGGAAATCCTCGGCCCCGATGATGACATCACATTATTTGAATACCTCAAGCGCAATAACCGTGAAACCGGTGCGGCACTGGTGGGACTGGAATTGGGTGCTGCCACGGACCTGGGGCCATTGCTGGAGCGCATGGAGGAATCGTCTATTGACTGCCAGCGTTTGCTGCCGGGCACTGCCGAATATGACTATTTGGTGAAATAATGGCTGACAACGATCATTGTTATCAATTGCCCGCGGCGGGCGAGTCGTTTCGCGCCGAGATAGAGATCAAGCGATCGCGGTTTATCGGCATCATTGAGCGTGTGTCAGACGACGAACAGGCACGGGATTTTATTGACCGCGTGCGGGCGGAATTTCCGGATGCCCGGCACCATTGTTCGGCCTATCTGTATCGGGTGGAACAGGCAAACCCGGTGGAGCGTTCCTCTGACGACGGCGAACCAGGCGGGACCGCCGGTAAACCCATCTTGGATGTTGTGCATGGTTCCGGGATGCAGGATCTCGCATGCGTGGTCGTTCGATACTTCGGTGGTATCAAATTGGGCGCAGGCGGGCTGGTGCACGCGTATTCACAGACCGCGGGGCTGGCAGTAGAACAGGTGCAACGACGCTGGCGGTGCCTGCGCAATTTGTATACCGTGAGTTTTTCGCATGCCGACGCACAGAAATACGAAGCTGAGTTACGCGCGAAAAATATCACGATCACGGATACGGAATACGGGGCTGATGTCACCTACACCTTGGCGGTGGACCCGGATGGTGTGGAGCAGCTGGAATCCCAGCTGGCGGCGTTGACTTCGGGTGCTGCGCAGTTGGCCGAAGCGGGGACTGCCTGGGTAGAAAAGGCGGTAGACTAGGCGGTCATGAGCATGCAACCAACTTCGCAGAACCCGATTGAGCGGCGCAAGGCGGCCGTGCGTAAATACTCCAAAAACGGTGTCATCAGCGTGGGCGCCGGCATCGGTGGCGGCATCTTATTCGCGTTTTTGTTTTCTAGTTCGTCGTTCTGGTTGATTTTGGGCTTTATCGTGGCCGTCGTTGGTGGTGTCTACAACTACAGCAAGGTGCGCAAGATCATCAACCACAAAGACCATTACTAAAAAACGAGCAATACTCAACAAAAGTTTTTCTGGTTGTTTTATGACTGCGAAACCCAATGAGCCTTCGGCCGCACCGGTGCGCATCGATGCCTGGTTGTGGTCGACGCGCTTTTTCAAAACCCGTGCTGAAGCTACCAAGGCAGTGAAAGCCGGGCATGTGTTGATTGGTGACAAGGTCGCCAAACCATCATCGCCCGTGGTCCCGGGCCTACGGATTACCGTGTGGAAAGACGACCGGGAATTTCGCTTAGAAATCAACGCGACGGTATCCAAGCGCGTGGGCGCGAAGCTTGCGGAGCATTGCTATATCGACCATTCGCCACCCGCCCCACCGAAACCACTGCAACCAAGTCTGCCGAAGCGTGATCCAGGGGCGGGACGGCCGACGAAAAAAGAACGCCGCGACATGGAGAAATTTACTGGTAAGCGCCGCGGTTAGGTCGGCGCCAGGGTAGAGCGCACATGGTACGCAGCGGACGGCCGTGCTCAACATAATTCAGTAGGAAAGCCATGCGCGGCCACCAGCGGAGACTCGCATAACAGTTCAGGCTGCCCGAAAAACCGGGATACGGCTTGCGTATTTTCTGCTGCCACCCGCAGCCAACCGGTAGCAGCCGGAATGGTGCATTCCGTGAGCGCCACCAATGTTGTGATATCTGGGGCCAGAAAAATCAGGGCATCAGTGCCGAGTAATCGCGCGAGATGATCGTGCATTACCGACAGCAACCGTGGATGCGCCAGCCAGGAGGTCGCGGGCACTGGGTGGGAACGCAACTGAATGCCTGGTGGGGCCGAAGGTCCCAGTAGATCCGCTGCTGGCCGCGTCCAAAATTCGGTGCCCTGCGGAGTATGCGCTGCGCGTAAAACATTATCGGCGGCGACATCCCAGGCGCGGCGCATCGCGATATTGAATTCGGCTAATGCGCGGTGGCTCAGCGTCATCTCATCGACGCTGAGCGTTACAGCGGTGGTACGTGACAAGGGTAGATGAGCCAAGGAATCGCAAAAACCATCGTCACTTAATCCGCGCTGGTCTACCCAGGAGGATGGCCGCATAACAGGCACACACTCGGATAAAGCCGGAAGGCCGGGCGTCGATGCAGCTGTGGGCGCTGGTGCACTTGGCGCTGACGTAATTGGTGCTGGTGCAACTGGTGAAATGGTCGCTGCCGTCATGGGAATCCTTTCGCTGGAGTGTCACACCATTGGACTCTCACACCCCAGCGCGGGTTCCCAGAAACATCAGCAAATACAGAAGCACCGGCAAGTTACGGCGTCACCACCGGACGTGAGGCCTTTTCTAGCAGCACAGCCACAGAATCAAACTGGTACCCGGCGACGACGTCCAAGCCCATCTCGCAGGTACGGTTCGATGAAACGAAGGCGTCGTAATGCCGAGCATCCAAGCCGGTGCGTTCCTCACGGGTGGCAGATTCCACCAGCTCTGGGTGCAACAGCCCGCGGTCACCAGCGGTGCCGCAACACATCGCACCGAACGGAACACTAGCCTGTCCCGCACGATTGGCGACGGCAACGAGCGCGTCGGTGTGGCTCATGTGCTGGGTAGAACAGGCCGGGTGCACCGCGATGGTGCCCATGTCGTGATGGATTGGCAGATAATCGATGACATCATCATGCAGCCACTCGACGATGTCGATGATGCGCAGCTCGTCGTAAAGCTGCTTCGTCTCGGCATCCAGCACCTCAGGCACACCAGAGAGCAATCCGTGGGTACAGCTGGAAGCGTCGATGATGATCGGTAATGTGCCGCCATCGGACCAGTCGTGGAATTTCCGCACGATCGCGTGCGCCTGGTGGCTAAAGCCATCCTGGTAGCCTTTCGACGACCATGGCGTGCCGCAACAAAAACCGGTGACATCGTTGGGGATCCACAGCGACTGGCCGCTGCGGCGAGCAAGTTCCACCATGGCGCGCGGCAGGTCGACGGATTCGGGATCCGAGCCAGCCGGGCGGCCGAAAATACGGTTCACGCATGCCGGGAAATACACCGCGCTGGCACCGGCGCGTTCGGTAGCCGGCAACCGGTCCGCAGCCTGCGGCAATGCGCCCGGCACCGATGGCACCAGATCCGGGTTAATCACATTCCGAGCCACGTTAGCGGCCCAACCAGCGGCTTTTTCGCCAACCTTGTTTGCGCTGATGATGCCCGCACGGGCCAGTTTCTCCACCACATCCCACTTTTCAGCGGTGGTCAAAGCGACCTTTTCCGCGCGCGGGGTAGCCTGCTTTGCACGCAGGTTCTTCATCACCGCGCCGGTATCAATGCTGATTGGGCAAGGGATGGCACAAGTGCCGTCGGCAGCACACATATCGACGGCGTCGTACTGGTATTCCTCCTGCAGCTGTTTCAACACCGGTGAGCCGGGGGCCTGGCGCGCCATCTCCCGCCGCAGCACGATGCGCTGGCGTGGGGTCACGGTCGCGTGCCGGGAAGGGCAGACTGGTTCGCAGAAACCACATTCCACGCACGGGTTGATCTCTGCTTCCACGCGCGGGAACGATTTGAAGTTGTGCAGGTGGTTGTCCTCGCGCCGGGTGAGCTTCACATCTGGTGCCAGCATCGCGGTGGGGTCGATGAGCTGCTTGGCTTCCCACATCAGGTTCCAGGCGGTATCGCCCCATTCTTGGCGCACAAATGGAGCCATGTTGATGCCGGTGCCGTGCTCGGCTTTCAACGAGCCGTTGTACTTGTCGATGACCAGATCCGCGAGTTCACGCAGGAATTCGGCGTATTTATCCTTTTCTTTCGGATCATCAAATTCCGGGATGAGGAAGAAGTGCAGGTTGCCGAAGGCAGCATGGCCCATGACCATTTCTGGGTAGCTGTAGCGTGAGAGCAAATGCAGCAGATCGGCAGCAGCCGCACCGATCTGTGCCGGTGGGAAGCACACGTCCTCGGTAATCAGCGCGGATCCCTGCGGCCGGTCTGCTCCTAGCAGGCCGAAAAGCCCGTTGCGGATCGCCCATGCGCCTCGGATGTCTGCATCACTGGTGAAAAATTCCAGTTCGGCGCCCAGCTCGGCGTCGGCAAGCACCTCTTTGACGCGGTCCATGGCGTCGGCAAGCTCGGCATCATCAGCGCCACCGACTTCCAGCAGTAGGGCGGCGGACTCGTCGGAAATATCCGCCCACTCGGCTGGCGCCTGCGCGAAATTCTCCACGGATTTCTTCAGCACCGGAGCCACCAACAGCTCGCAGGCCCACGCGCCGGTCTCCATTAGTGGGGCGACGTAGTTCGCTGCCTGGAAAAGGTCGGGCAGCATCACCCAGGACACGGCCTTCTTCTTCGGCAACGCGACGGTATCGAGCTCGCATTCGGTGAATGCGCCGAAAATGCCTTCGGACCCGACCAACAGACGCATCAGGATGCGTACTGGCTCTTCTTCGTCCAAGAACGCGTCCAGGCGCAGGCCGTTGGTGTTGCGGATAGAAAATTTCTCCCGCAAGTGTGCAACCAGCTGTTCGTCGCTACGGATCTTGTCGCGCAGTTGTAGCAGGCCAGCGTGCAGCTCCGGTTCCTGGGAGCGGAACTTTGCATCACCGGCGTGCGTGTCGACGATCGTGCCTGACGGCAGCACGAATTCCGCCTGGCGGATGCTGTGATAGCTATCGTTTTCCAGCCGGCAGCGCATACCACCGGCGTTGTTAGCGAGCACACCACCGATGGTGCACACCGACGTTGATCCGGGGTCCGGCCCCAGCATGAAACCATTGCGGCCAAGCACCGCCTGGGCATCACCGAGAATCACGCCTGGGCGTGACCATAACACCGTGCCGCCGTCGCGAACCTCCATGCCGGTGAAGTGGGTTTTCAGATCCACCAGTAGATCATCGCCCTGGGCCTGGCCGTTCAGTGAAGTGCCAGCAGAACGGAACGTGATATTGCGGCCATGGTCAGTGGCATAGCGCATCACGCGCGAGAGATCCTGTGTGTGGCGCGGTGCGACGATGACCTGCGGGAGCAAGCGGTACGGGCCGCCATCCGAGGCATAGCGGACGACATCACTAATGCGTGCGTGCACGTTTTCCGGGCCGACGATCGCGCTCATATCGGCGACGAGCTGTTGTTTATCGGCGCGCAGGTGGGAGGTGGGCACGGCATCGCTTTGCGGCGTGGAGTTTTCCGGCCTGCCGTAGCTGCGTGGGTTGGGTGTGAGAAGCTTTTTCATAGCCCATACCTTATATTGTCGGGATCACACGCGTGCGCAGGGTCACGGTAGCGAATTGTGCGAACTTGAGTTCAGTGCTGTGAGACGACAAGAAAAGACCGGGAAAGAATTGTTGAGCACTCTGTGCGTAAGCTGGATATTTGCGGAAAACAGTTGTAGTATCAGGTGACTAAATTAACTAATGTTCTGCCAGCTCTTTGCGCACAGGGGTGCTCTTGCGTTGGACGGTTCATACCCGCTTTCGCGCGGTCTATCACGAAGAGACAGAGTAATAACGTGAAATATATCCCTTGTGTACGATTTCCGGTGTTCGTAGCTATCGTGGTGGCGATAGCTGTATTGGTTATTTCGTTCGTAACGGGTAATTTTGGGCAATTTGCCCGTGCGGATGAAGAATCTAATCAGCCGGCCACACAGGAAACTATCACAGGGCCCGCAGACGAGACTCTTAAGAATACGGCGCGACCGGCTCCGGGCTCAGCGACACCGACTGAATCTGCGACGTCGGTTACAGAACCTATAGAGGATACTGAACCGTCGGTGTCACGCGAAATGGATCAGACGGTACCTGAGCACATGCCACATGAGGCGTCTGTGCAAGATCTTGAGGAACAGCCGCAGGTTACAGTTACTCGTAACGGGAACGTCGATGAGGTCGTCATTGAACACCCAGTGGATTTTTATGACCATCTTTCGTTAGATAACCTGGTTGGGGTGGTCCGCTCAGGTGCGGGCGAGATTGAGGCGGTAGACAAAGCTGTAACTGACGGTCAAGAGCGTGAGCCCGTTGATTATGCGTTGCGTGCTTCCGCCATTGGCGATTTGATCATCTTTGATGGCAATAAGCTTCATGCAAATCCACCAAAACGCATTGAGTTAACAGTGATGGCGCCATCAGGTGGAGAGTACCGCATTGCGGGTGTTGACGAATTGCCTACTCGTGCAGAATTGGAAGCAGAAGGACTCTTTAGTTCCGAGAATTTAAACCTTGCGGAAGGGGCCCGTTCTGTTGCGCAATGTGAACCATTGGGTAAACAGTCTTCTAGTACCAAAGAGCTACCGTTGTCAGGACGCGGGAATTATGAGAATCATGGGACATCTACTCTTGTAAGGATCAGTGGATTACGCCCAGGCGATAAAATTAATTCGTTAACGATCAAAACTAGTGCGCGATTAAATTCTGGGAGTGCCACAATATTCCGTAACTCTCAGGGTAATTTAACTACGCGTTCATCGTCGGTAACCAATAGCGAGATTAAAGGTCAACTCTCAGCTAATCGCTTTGAAATTAAATTTGTATTACCGACATTTGAAGTAGGTGGGGATGGAACCATTGAAGTTGCTGTCGACACGGGAGCTCGACCAAAACGCTTTTTTAAGTCAGCCATTGTGGGTTTAGTAACTCATTCCGAGGAACTTTACGATAACCCACCCCGTGAATCAGATTTAGCGAAACCACAAGCTAAACGTGACTTAACCCGCGAAGAAAAGACTTCGGGAACCCAGGTCTACGTCAGTACTTCTCTTAACCAACAGGGACAAGGTAGCGGTGACCTCATTCGTACAACCTTGAACTTGCAAGAGCAGGATTCGAAGTCATTCAAAAGGGTTGGCGAAAGTGGATGGATTTATAACGGGCTTGCCTATGATGAACAGGATAACTGGCTATATGCAGTAAGTAACGAGAAGACAGGCGACCAGCAAAACTGCTTTCCGGAGGCTCACTTACTGCAAATAAATCCCCTCAACGGGCAAACCCGGAACTTAGGACCTCTACGGGCCGCGAACGGGGCCGATATATTGGCCGAAGCTGGGGCGAGCGACCGACAGTTATTGAATGCCGGTGTTGTCTACAAAGGACACCTGTTTGTCTCAAATTCATCGACTTCTGGTACTCGGACGATGTATAGGATTCCGTTGCCCTCTGCAGGTCGATTTGTCGCTGGAAAACCAAAGATCGAGAAACTCAATGTTAAATTCTATGCTGAGGACTATGCACAGGTAAAAGGAAACCCAGAATACGCTTGGGGGCTTGTAAGTCGGGAGCCTCTGCGAAAGCAGCAGATTCCTGAAGCGAGGCCCTCTACTGACCAAGATCTAGTCTTGCAACGTGTAGATTTGCGTAACGGCAAATCGCGGTACTTTAAACTATCGGATTCGCAGAGAACGACCCTTGACGGAAGCAAGCTAAAGCAAGTTACAACATGGGGTACGGCGTGGAGCTACGGAAACGGCAATCTTGGATTTGGCCCAGGTGGTGAGGCGCGCGCGGAAAAGAATGGTGTACAAGTTCGGGTGGAGAATCCCGCGAGCAACGACCCCAAGATTCAGGTCGTGCAGTTGCTCACTCAGATCCCGGATTCCTACAACACGGATGCGACAAGTAATGCACTGGCCCTTCCGGATGTAAATAGTGATTTACGGGTCAGCAAAACCCATCTTGCTGGTGAAATCGATGAAAAGTACCGGGCGCAGCTGTATTCCCTGCAAGATGGGGTGCGAAAGACCGTAGAACAAGAAACGGGTACTGCCAGCATCGAAGGCTACCACTTTTGGGCCGTCGAACTTACCAACGTTGGAGAAGCTGCGTCGTCGGGATCAACCGTGTATGAAAAGCTCCCGCAAGTATACGATCCAACGACTGGAGAGTATCGCTGGGAGACCTTTAATAGTGCCGGACAAAAAATCACTACGCCCATTGCTGAACTGAATTATCAGGCGAACGATCCGAGCCGAGGAACGATTCAGTTTGTCTTTGGACGCTTAAACCCTGGGGACACTGTGCGGATGTATATCGCCGCGAGATTCAAAGATGGGCAAAGTGAATGCAAACCTAACCAGGTTGAAGTACTGAACAATGACAAAGACGAAACTCCGAATGATAACCACGATAGTGCGGGCTGCGTCGAGGAAGTTGACTCGAAAGTTGGCTTCGAACTACACAAGGTTGATGCAAGCGATATCGAAAATAGTGTTCCTCCGAAAAAGCTCAGCGGTGGTCAATTTGTCTTGATTGACGGTACGAAAGAAGACGGAAGCTTCACGCAAGAAAATGACATTAACTGGCAAGCCGCGGTGCACCCTGATAACCCTGGAGCACACGCATTAGTTGAGACCGAAGAATCTGGTGTTTACAGCACCGAGGATAAGCTCGAGGTTGGCAAATATTATTGGTTGCTGGAGACGCAATCTCCTAAGGATGAGTCCGGAAAGCCCTATAATCTGCTCACGCGGCCAATCTTGTTCCAGCTCACACGCGATAAGGGCAACAATGTCCAGGCAATGTTTTACGATTCTTCCGCGCACGGAGCGGAGGGAGACTCATGGAAAACTAGCTATCCGGTAGCGAATATGTACTCGGACGTGAAATCCAAGGACAAGTTGACCATCCAATTGGCAAATATCCGGCAAGGAGAAATGCCAAAGACGGGATCATTTGGAATCTGGCCGTTCGTGTTGGCAGGGTTGCTGACCATCTTGGCAGGCGCATACTTGTCACTTCGGCGCCGCGAAGCTTAAAACTAGCTTAATATCCCTGGAACGCCGGCTTATTCTGGTCGGCGTACTGGTAGTACTCACGGAAGGTCAGCTGGGAGGCTGCCTCCTCGTCGATCAGCACTGTTGCGTGCGGGTGGAGCTGCAACGTGGATGCCGGGCACATTGATGACAGCGGGCCTTCGACTGTCGCCGCGATGGCCGCCGCTTTGCTAGCACCCGTGGCCACCAGTAACAGGTGCCCGGCGCGCCGGATCGTCGCCAAGCCTTGCGTGAGTACGTGGGTGGGCACCTCGTCGGGGGTGTCGAAAAAGCGTGCGTTGTCCCGGATGGTCTGTGGGTGCAGGGTTTTCAGGCGCGTGACGGAGTTGAGTGAGGAGGTTGGTTCATTGAACCCGATATGCCCATTGCTGCCGATGCCAAGTAGTTGGATTGCGACGTGCTCGCTGGTGATGTGGCGGTCGTAGTCAGCTGCGGCTGCTAGCGGATCGCCGCTGTTGCCGGATGGGGAAAAGACATCCGCGTCGTTGATGTCTAAGTGTTCGGTGAACTCTCGTCGGATGGTGCGGGCATACGATTGCTCGTGTTGGGGGTCAAGGCCTAAGTACTCGTCGAGCATGAAGACTTTGCAGCCAGCAAAGCTTAAGCCCTCCTGTTGGTGGCGGCGGATGAGTTCTTGGTAGGTCGCGATCGGCGTGGAGCCGGTGGCCAGCCCTAATACCGAGCCGTGTTGGACATAGCCTGCGATGATGTCGGCGGCCTGCGTGGCGACAGCCTCTGGGGTGGGGCGAATGAGAATTTCCATGGTGGGTTCCTGGCAGCCTTTCGGTGGTGACGGTGGTGATAGTGGTGATAATGGGGAAAAATCGGGATTGCTTAGCGTGGTGAATGCACGCTGTGTGCGGTGTGCACTGCGTGGATGGTGCCTTTCGGGGTAATGCCGACTAGTTCGATGGGCTTCCCGACGATGTCGGCGGGGTAGTCCAGCCGCGGTTTGCCGAGTACGGCGCGTGCATTGCTGGAGGTAAAAGCCACTGCTTCTGGCAGGCTATGGCGCCCGGCAAAGCGCGTGAATTGTGCAAACAGGGTGGTAGTACCTCCGGCGATGCTGCGGGTCGTGCCATCGGTGGTGGTGAGCCTGGCGACCCCGGAGGCAACCGTGACACCGAGTCCGCCGAGCTGATAGCTGCCGTCGGCAAGACCCGCGGCTTCCATGGCATCAGTGATGGCGAAAGCCGACGGATTGCCACCGGCCATGATCATGTCGACGGTGCCATCGGCTAGGTGCACGCCATCGCCGACGATCTCCAGGTGCGCCTGTCCGGTGCGCGCAGCCGCGATGCAGGCCGCCGCAGGTCCCGGCGCGCGGTGGTGGATGGGCGGCATGGCGTTGAACAGATGTGTTGCCGTGACGGTGACTCCGAGTTCTACTGCGCGAGTAATCACGGCGTGGGTTGTTGCGTAGTCCGCGTTGGTGTGCCCCAGTGAGGCGATGATGCCGTGGTCTGCGCACAAGCGGAGTAGTTCGTCGGCATGCTCGGTTTCCGGGGCGAAGGTGATTGCTCGGACGGTGTTGTCCGAGGCGTCGATGACGCGGGAAAACAGCGCGGGGTTGCCAGGCATGACTTTTGCCGGGTTCTGTGCGCCGCATTTGCCCGGGTTGATAAACGGGCCTTCCATGTGGATGCCGTCGATCAAGCCTTCGGCAACGAGGGGTTTAAGGCGCTCGGCTTGGCGCGCGAGTTCGTCGCCGGTGGCAGACACCAGGCTGGCCAGCAACGTCGTGGTGCCGTGGGTGCGGTGATACAGCGCGGCGCGACGGCAGTCGTCGGTAGTGCCGGAAGGAAAAGCACCGGCATTGCCGCCGTGATTGTGCAGGTCGCTAAAACCAGGCACCCAGGTGATCTCGCCGTGGCCGGGTAATTGCTCGACGGCGGTGGCCACCCCGGCTTCGTCGACGGTGATGGCTGCGTTATTCCATTCTGCACCTGCGGTGACAAGCCGACCTTCGAGGCGTTGCGGGAGCGCGTGATCCAAGGTGGCGGTAGGTGAGGTGGTCATGATTCTCCTGAGCTAGCGACCGGTTGAGATATTGACCGGAGAAATGATTAATTGTGAATTCTACCCCATCTAGACATAAGACGTATGATGTTTACGTACCCGCCCGCGCACACAACGTTTGGACTAGCAACGTCTGGACTGTCAGGAGCTAAAAATGTCAGAAACCATCGCGCCATTCCACGGAGTAGTGCCCCCCATCGTCACCCCGTTTCATGAGGACTTTTCCATTGATACGGATTCGCTACGCGCACAAGTAGAGCGGATGATCAAAGCCGGTATTCACGGTTTGTTCGCCCTGGGCTCATCGGCCGAGGTGGCATTTTTGACTAGGGAAAACCGGCAAATCGTTTTGGACACCATCATCGATCAAAACGCGGGTCGGCTGCCGGTCGCCGCAGGCGTAATCGACATGACCACCCCGCGCTGCCTAGAGCACGTAGCTGATGCGCGTGAACGCGGCGTCGACGCACTGGTGGCCACCGCACCGTTTTATGTACGCACCCACCCAAACGAAATCGAAGAACACTTCCGCCAGATTCACGCTGCAGCACCAGAGCTGAAGCTCTTTGCCTACAACCTGCCGGTCTCGGTCAACGTGGTACTAGAGATCCCCATGTTGATCCGCCTGGCACAAGAAGGCGTGCTGGACGGCATTAAAGACTCCGGCGGCAAAGACGATTACACCCGTGCCGTGGTTGCCGCGCGCAGAGCTGCGCAGCTGGACAACTTCGTGGTGCTTACCGGTTCGGAAATGACCGTGGATTATGCCTATCTGGGCGGCTGCGACGGCGTCGTACCGGGTCTGGGCAACGTCGACCCTTATGCCTACGTAAAACTACATGAGACCTGCCGGGCGAAAAACTGGGACCAGGCTGTTGAAATCCAAGAGCGGATCAACAAACTCATGGCTGTGGCCTTCGTCGGCGACGGTGCCCGTATGGGTGGGTCCGCAGCCGGGCTGGGCGGATTCAAATCCGCACTGCACCACCTAGGAGTGTTTGCTTCCCCGCGGATGTCGCCGACACACATGCCGCTCAACGACGACGAACACGCACGCGTTGCTGCCATCGTCGATGAATTCGGCCACGGGGTGTAGGTGTGTAGCGGTGCCTAGCACTTTAAGTTTTGATATCGGCGGCACGAAAATCGCCTACGGCATCGTCCGCGATCACGCCCCGAGCGACATCATTGCCGCGGGTTCGGTACCGGCACAACCACAAGGCTCGTCGCTTGCCGCCGAGTTTGACAAGGCCGTCGGTGTGGCACTGAGCGTTGCCCGCGAGGCCGGTATTGAACCGGATCGCATTGGTGTTGGCGCGCCGGGGATCGTGCGCGGCCCGCACGGCACCATTTTGCGCTCCGGACCTACCGTTCCCGGTTGGCAAGGCACGATCATTGAAGATATCATCGCCCGGTACACGCACGCGCCGGTGGCCTGCCACAACGACGTGCGCATTTGGGCCTTCGGCGAGCACACCTTCGGGGCGGGCCGGGAGCTTCCCGGTCGCGTGGTCTACCTATCGTTAGGCACAGGTGTTGGCGGAGCCATCGTCGACAATGGAGAACTACAAACCGGAACGACCGGTTCCACCGGCGAATTTTCCGAATTGCTCGTCGCAGACCTGCGCGGGATGGCCGATCGGGTAGAAAACACCTGCTCCGGCAACTCTCTGGCACGCTACTACAACGTGCTCGCCGCGCAACCGGACTTCGCCGGACGCATCGCATGGGACCACCCACCTGGGCCCAACGACCTCAGCCTGCCGGAGATCATGCAGCGCTATCACAACGACGACCGCCTGGCGTTCGACGTGATCGATGGCAATATGCGTGGCTTCGGGCGCGCGCTGGCCGGATTGGCGTTTGCCTTAGATATCGACGGCATCGTCATCGGCGGCGGGGTCGGCGGCCTGGGCGAACCAGTACTGGGGGCACTGCGCGCCGGATTTGCGCAATGGACAGTTGATTCTGCACAACGGCTGCCGATCGTGGCTTCCAAGCTGGGCAGACTAGCCCCGCTGGTCGGTGCCGCCGCCTATGCGCGGGAATTCGCGGCAACAACCAGCTAGTGTGGCGACCGGATCGATAGCCGGGCGAGAAACCGCTGCATAAAAACCACAGCCTAAGAGCCCACACACTACACAGGAGAACCGAAAGCTATGGCGTTTACCTTCCAATCCAGTGATATCGCTGGGCGTCGGCAAGAAATCATTAATGCTGTGCGCGATAACGTGGTCGTGTCTGTGCAAGCACCCGACAGACACGCGATGCGCGATACCCACACGCTGACGCACGTGGCGCGTGCCTGCGTCGACGGGGGAGCGCCAGCAATTCGCTGTGGCGGATATGGCGGGGTGGACGATATTGCCTCTATCGCTGCCGCCGTTGATGTCCCGGTATTTGGGCTGACCAAAGAAGGCGACACCGGCGTATACATCACCCCAACCCGGGAATCCGTGCGCAACGTGGTTGCCGCGGGTGCGGCGGTGGTGTGTGCGGATGCCACGTTGCGGCAGCGCCCCGATGGCTCCAGCTTCGCTGAGCTCGTCGAATTAGCCCACGAGCTGGGCGCGGTGATGATGGCCGATTGCGCGACGCCGGAAGAAATGGCCGCTGCCCACAAAGACGGCGCGGATATTATCTCCACGACGTTGGCTGGCTACACCGAGCACAGGGAGAAAACCGAAGGGCCAGATTTCGAATGCCTAGCCCAGGGGCGTGCGTTGGTGGGTCCGGATGCCTTCGTGATCGGGGAGGGCCGCTTCCACACCCCGGCTTTGGTGGCCGAAGGGATCAAACACGGTGCCGACGCAATCATTGCCGGTACCGCGATCACCGATCCCGGCTGGATTACCGCGGCATTTTCGGCTGCGCTGGACTAAAATCTGCCCGCGCTAGCATTCCTGTTCCGCAGCAATTGCGCGCTGCAGCGGGGCATAGTGCTCGAGGACTTTCTCGCGATAACGTTGCTCGTCGCCAGCTTGCAGCGCATGCACAATGGCGGCATGCGCCTCGATGGTTTTTTCAATATCGCCGGGCATCTGCACTTTCATCAAGGGCAGCACGTCCATGTGGATCTGCCAAAAAGCATCGCAGAGCTCGCGGATCAGACTATTCGAAATCAGTGAGTTCAAGCGCTGGTGGTAGGCGCGGTCTTGCTCCGCAAATGACTGTCCCGACGCGTGTTGGTCGTGCATGTCGTCGACCAGTGCCAATAGGTGTTCGGCGTCGTCGGGAGTAAAAGCTCGGCATAATTCCGCGGCCATGGAGAGATCCAAGCCGATACGGACTTCCACCACCTCGCGCAGATGCGCAAAAGAATTGGCGGAATCGATGGTGGTGCGCAGCACCAGGCCCTGTACCAGCGGCGACAGAGACAAAGTGCCGACAAACGTGCCGTGGCCGTGGCGGACCTCGACAATATCCAAGCTGGCGAGGGTGCGCACGGCTTCGCGGACAGAAGACCGGGAAAGATTCAGTGCTTCACACAGACGTGCTTCCGTCGGCAACGGATCGCCGGGGTTGAGCTGGTGTTGTTTGATGTAGTCGGTGATCCCATTGGCGGCCAGCGTTGCGGCATTGGGGCGTTGGCTCACTGCGGTTCCTTTCGGACGGTGCGGTATTTCCGGATGTGGTTTTCGGGTGGGGATCGCCGGTGAGGTTACCCCCGTAGCGGTGGTGCAGTAAAGCCGATGACCTTGGAAAATGCGCGGTGGACGGTTTTGTGAATGAATTCATCACTGAACTAATTGGTAGAAGTCAGATGTCTGACATATTATATGATCACGTTCACAACTTTAAGTTCCGACGCTGAGAGTCACGCCAGGATCACAATCGGCTGGTGTAATACGCGGTTGGGCCTTGACAGAAAGGATCAAGACCTCATGTCTCTGAATGTCTCCATTATCCGCCGAATTGGCATGGTCGCCGCAGCTGCCAGCGTGAGTCTTGCACTGGCTGCCTGCGCCCCAGACGATAGCTCCAACGGCGCGCAAGACTCCGCGTCGAATGGTTCCAGCAGTGATTCCAGTGCTGATTCCGCAGCATCGGGCGAAGTTAACGAAGAGGGCACCATCCGCGCTGCCATTTCCTACGAGCTGGGTACCAACGGCTATGACCCTATGACCACCACCGCCGCGCTGACGGTTGCCGCTAACTGGCACACCCTGGAAGGTTTGACCGAGCTGGATCAAACCGACGGCTCCACCTATGCAGCACTGGCCAAAGAATTGCCGGAATCCGGCGACGGCACCGAGGCCACCGTGGAACTGCGCGAGGGTGCGAAATTCTCCAATGGCTCTGATATCACTGCCGACGACGTCGTCTATTCGTTTGAACGCGTGATGGACGAATCCAACGAGTCTTTGTACGCCTCATTTATTGATTTCATCGATTCGGTAGAAAAAGTCGATGACACGAGCGTGAAGTTCACCCTGAAACACCCAACCGGTGTTTTGGCAGAACGCTTGTCGACGGTCAAAATCGTGCCGAAGGACGTCGTGGAAGAAGACCCCAAAGCCTTCGATAACAACCCGGTTGGTTCCGGGCCATACGTCATGACCGATAACGGTGGTGCCACCAACACCATCAAATTCGAACGCAACGAGCACTACAACGGTGAGCGCCCGGCACGCTCGGCCAAGATGGAATGGGACATCATCCCGGATGCCTCAACCCGCATCAACGCTTTGCAATCCCAGCAGGTACAGGCCATTGACGCCGTGCCATACCTGAATGTCGACACCGTTGCTGCCACCAACGAACTCGAATCCGAGCAGGGCTTCGGTCTGTTGTTCTCCATGTTCAATAACGATCCGTCGAACCAGTTCTCGAACAAGGACGCCCGCCAAGCATTCCTGTACGCGATCGACATGGACAAGATCATCGAAAACGCGATGCAGGGCCAGGCCACCGCTGCGAAATCCTTCCTGGATACCGAACACCCGAATTTCCACGAGGCGGCCACCGTCTATGAGAAAGACACTGACAAGGCCAAGGAGCTGTTCGAGAAGGCCGGCGTCGACAAGCTGCACCTGCTGGCTACGGACCATGACTGGGTCAAGCTGGTCTCACCGATCGTGCAGGAAAGCCTGAAAGAAGCCGGCGTTGAGGTCGAATTTGAAGAGAAGAAATCTTCCGACGTCTACAACACCATCGACGGCAAGCCGGATGCCTACGACGTCGTGCTGGCCCCAGGCGATCCATCCGTTTTCGGTAACGATCCAAACCTGCTGATGCGCTGGTGGTACGGTAACGACACCTGGACCCAGACCCGTATGCACTGGAACGACGAAGGCTACGAGAAGATCCAAGACTTGCTGGATAAGGGACTGCAGGAAACTGACGAGTCCAAGCAGCAAGAAATCTGGAATGAAACTTTCGACGTACTCTCGGACGAAGTCCCGCTGTACCCACTGTTCCACCGCAAGGCACCAAGTGCTTGGGATGACAACACTCTCGTTGACTTCAAACCAATTTCGGTGACCGGACTGTACTTCTTGGGTGCAGGTACGACTGAGTAATTAGTGTGTGGGCACGGGTGAATAATTCGTGCCTGCGCATGATCGAGTACTAAAGGCAGACTGAATGTCTCATCTCATCCGCCTCATTGGGCGCAGGCTGCTGGCGCTGCCGATAATGGTCTTGGGCGTAACGTTCCTGGTGTTTTTCATCATGTCGTTTTCGCCTGCGGACCCGGCACGTCTAGCGTTAGGCGAAACCGCATCGCCGGCCGCTTTGGAGGCTTACCGTGAAGAACATGGATTAAACGATCCGCTGCTCGTGCGTTATGGCCAGTTCTTGGTCAACATGATGCAGGGAGATCTGGGCCTGTCGTCTGGCGGCGTGCCGGTGACTGAGCGAATTGCCCACGCGTTTCCCATCACGCTGCAGCTGACTTTCACCGGCTTGTTGTTGGCCGTCGTGGTGTCGGTGATCTTGGGTGTTTTGGCTGCGATCTACCGCGAAAAATGGGTAGATCAGGTTATCCGTGTGCTGTCGATCGCCGCACTGGCGACCCCGTCGTTTTGGTTGGCGATTCTGTTGATCCAGTGGCTCGGCACCATCCCCGGCGGTTGGGGAGCATTTCCCGCCGTCGTAGCCAGGTGGGTGCCGTTTAGCCAGGACCCAGCGACCTGGGCGAACAATATCTTCCTGCCCGCGGTGGCACTCGCGGTGCCGGTGGCTGGTTCGCTGACCCGCGTGGTGCGAACCTCCATGGTGGAAGAACTCGACAAAGACTATGTCCGCATGGCAATCGGTGCGGGCGTTCCGCGCGGAACCGTCATTGGACGCAACGTTTTGCGTAACGCTTTGATCACCCCGATCACGGTGCTGGGTCTGCGCGTGGGCTACCTCATGGGTGGTGCTGCCGTCATCGAGATCATTTTCAATATCCAGGCAATGGGCCAGCTGATCCTGGACGGCGTTGTGCGTAACGACGTCTACCTGGTCCAAGGCGTCACATTGGTGGTGGCGATCGCGTTCATCATCATCAACATCATCGTCGACATTCTCTACGTGCTGGTGAATCCACGGATTAGGAGCATCTGATGCTACGAGCAAAAACCACACAGAACCTGGAGAATAAAGCCGGTGCGCGGTTTACCGGCCTGAAAAACTTGCCGCTGAAATCCAAGATTTCCATGGTGGTTCTGGGCATCGTGGTGCTGGCGGCCGTGTGTGCACCACTGATCGCACCGCATGATCCGCTGGCTACCGGCACCCCGATCCAACCACCATCCGGCGAGCATCCATTTGGCACCGATTCCGTTGGCCGCGATATCTTATCGCGCGTCATCTACGGGGCGCGTTCCTCGCTGCTGATTGGTTTACTTGCCACAGGCTTGGCGCTGCTGGCTGCCGCGGTATTGGGCTCAATCGCAGCGACGTCGAACAAAGTGGTCTCGGAAGTGCTGATGCGCTTTTTGGACATCGTGATGTCCTTTCCGGCTATCGCACTGGCAGCAGTGTTCGTCGCCGTGTGGGGCAATAACGTCGCGATTCTGATTATCGCGATTGGCTTCGTATACACCCCGCAGCTCTCGCGCATTATTCGCGCGAATGTGTTGGGGCAGTTCGGCGAAGACTACGTTTCAGCCTCGCGTGTGATGGGCGCGTCGACGCCACATATTTTGCTCAAGCAAGTTGCGCGTAACTGCATTGCACCGGTGTTGGTGTTTGCTACGGTGCTGGTTGCTGATGCGATTGTGCTGGAAGCGTCGCTGTCATTTATCAACGCCGGTGTGGCACCGCCGAATCCGTCCTGGGGCAATATCTTGTCTGATGGGCAAGGAATCTTGCTTACTGGCGCGTGGTGGCCAACGTTTTTCGCAGGTCTGATGCTGCTAGTCACCGTGCTGTGCCTGAACATCATGTCCGAAGGCATGACCGACGCTTTGGCCTCACCACCAGCGCGCAAGCCGATTGCTGATGATGCGAAAGCAGCCGAGCAAGCAGAAAAAGCTGCTGCCGTAAAAACCCTGGGTGCCACCTCTCGGGAAGAATCCCAAGCAGCGTTGCAGCAGTCTTTGGCTGCGCTGCGGGGCTCGGCCATGGTGACGCACAAGCGGGAATCTGGAGATGCGAGTGCGGACGGGTCCGCGAAGAAAACTCCGCTCCTGGAGGTAAAAGATCTGCGCATCAGCTTCCCGGATGCGCACGGTTCTGTGGACATTATCGACGGGGTGAATTTCTCCGTCGCGCCCGGTGAAACGCTAGGACTGGTGGGAGAATCCGGCTGCGGAAAATCCATTTCCGCCATGTCGATCATGGGTCTGCTGCCGGCGTCAGCCGTGAAAACTGGCGAGGTGCGCTACGACGGAAACAACGTGCTGGAGCTTAACGACAAAGAGCACAATAAGTTGCGTGGCCATGAAATCGCGATGATCTACCAGGACGCATTGTCATCGTTGAACCCGTCGATGCTGATTAAAGCGCAGATGGCTCAGCTGATTAAACGTGGTGGTAAGCGTGGTGCCCGGGAGCTGCTGGAGCTTGTGGGATTGGATCCGGATCGCACCTTGAAGTCCTACCCCCACGAGCTTTCTGGTGGTCAGCGCCAGCGCGTGCTCATCGCCATGGCGTTGACGCGCAACCCGCGTTTGCTGATTGCCGACGAGCCGACGACTGCGCTGGATGTGACAGTGCAGAAGCAAGTCGTCGAATTGCTTAATGATCTGCAAAAGAAGCTGGGCTTTGCGATGATTTTCGTCTCGCATGACCTCGCTTTGGTCGCGCGCATGGCGGATAAAATCACCGTGATGTATGCCGGACAGGTGGTTGAGCAAGGCGCGACGTCTGAGATCTTGGGTAACCCGACGCATGAATACACCCGCGGGCTGCTCGGCGCCGTGCTGTCTGTCGAAGCCAATGCACAGCGGCTGTATCAGATCCCAGGCACAGTGCCGTCGCCGACGGAGTTCGTCAACGGTGATCGGTTCGCGCCGCGCTCGTCGTATCCCGAATTGGGCTTGGAGGAAAAACCGACGCTGCGTGTGGTCGGTGATGCACAAAGCTCGACTCATTACTATGCGAGCACCGACGAGCTGGAAGCTGCGCGTGGTGGCGTATGCAGTGGTGCAGGCGGTGGCGCAGACTCGCAATCTCGTTCCGTGTCGGGTAGCTCGAAGCAGGAAGGCTAGTGGCTATGAGTCAGTTGGATAACAAGCAGAATGACCCGGTCCAGCCAAACCAGAATTCTGGTCTCGGCGAGCCAGTACTTGAGCTGCGCGATACCAGCGTGGTCTTTAAAACCCGGACCGGTAGTTTGTTCAGTCCGAATAAAGTACAGGCCAATAAGCACATTAATTTCCAGATCTACCGCAACGACATCGTCGGCATCGTCGGTGAATCCGGCTGTGGTAAATCCACGTTGGCGAAAGTCATGGTTGGGTTGCAAAAGCCGACTTCTGGCGAGGTGCTGTTTAAAGGCGAGCAACTCGGCTGGGGTAGGTCTGCGCGCAAGAAAATGGGCAGGTCGGTGTCGGTGGTGTTCCAAGACCCAGCGACCTCGTTGAACCCGCGCATGAGTGTGCAACAACAGCTACTTGATCCGTTGAATGTGCACGGGGTGGGATCGCATAGCGACCGGCTCAACCGCGTGCGGGAGCTGCTTTCGCTGGTCGGTTTGCCGCAATCGGCGTTGAATGTGTTACCGCGGCAGATTTCCGGTGGCCAGCGCCAGCGCGTCGCAATTGCCCGTGCGCTGGTGCTAGAGCCGGATGTGATCATTGCGGATGAGCCGACGTCAGCGCTGGATGTGTCCGTGCGCGCGCAGGTGCTGAACCTGTTGTTGGATCTGAAGCGTGAAATGGGCCTAGGCCTGGTGTTTATTTCTCACGATATTAATACCGTGCGTTATGTATCCGACCGCATTTGCGTGATGCTCGGCGGGGAAATCGTGGAAGAAAATACCACCGAGGAAATTTTCACCAACCCGCAGCACAGCTACACGCGTGAGCTGCTGGGCTCGGTTCCGTCGTTACTGGGAGAATAGCGCGGAGAATCCCAGAAAACTCTACGGCATTTGTGCGAAAAATGAGTGATAGTTAACAATTCTTGGAATAGTAAAAGAAACCTATTAGTCTCTGAGGTATGAGATTAAAGAAGGTTGCGCTCGTTCTGAGCGCCATTGCTGTTGCTGTCACCGGTGCGGTCGCGCCGCAAGCCAATGCCGTTCGGGGAGGCCATGACGTCTCTCCCGATGACAAAAATGCACAAAATATCGTCATCATTGGCGGCTGCACGGGTACCGCCATCAGCCCACACTGGGTCCTCGCCGCAAAACACTGCTTCCGTGAAGGCAACCACCCGATGCCGATCACTGCGGGCATCGACAAAAAGGGCGGCCGCAAAGGCTCACAGGAAACTTTCTATGCCCCAAGCGGAGACATTTCGCTTGTGCGGATGTCCATGTATTCTGCCTTTGATTTTGACAGCTACCCACAATTGGCCTCCGAATCGCCCCAGGCTGGACAGACCGGAACCTTCTATGGTTGGGATAATCGAGCACACAATTACTTGCAGCAATCGACCGCGCAAGTGCAAGGTAGCTACCAAGACGGCAGTTATACCAACGGCAAAATGTTTGTTGTGCACCACCAAGATGGTGCCTATTCCAAGCCAGGCGATTCCGGCGGGCCGCTTTTTATCGATGGAAAGCTAGCGGGTGTGGCCTCGGCAATCTCTGGCAACGGCGTGCCACTGAACCTCGCTGATATTGCGGCGCAAAAAGACTGGATCGCGGAAAAATTGGCAACGACAGGCGACACCGCGAATTTCTAACACAGTTCGCCTGCCTGCCGCCTGACGGTTTATCGCTTATTTATTATCGCCAGTTTCGACAGTGACGTTGCCTGTGAGTTTCCACCCGTCGCCTTCGTCGTATTCGAATTCCGGGGCTTCGACTTCGTTGCCATCTTTGTCGTAGCCCGGCGCGGGCTTGTTTTCTGCCTAATAGGGTCTTTATCCCCGCAGTGTATCGTCGACCAGGGAAGAAGCTTTTGGGGCGTTGGTTCGCAATCGCCCCCACCTGGATAATTAAGCGATCGTTGGCCTGTCTGCATGACGGGAAAATAACCATTCTCCATTACGCACGATTGATGCTTGTTTCTTCACAACGTCAAGGGTGAAGTCGATTAGGTAGTCGTTAAGCCCAAGAGCCGCTTGTTGTGCGTGAGTAGAATCTCGGCGAAGTATTGCTTTAATGATCTCCAGATGGTGGTGCTTTCCTAAGGTCACGCTTTCATCGAATAAATCAAGATGGGCACGCCAAAATCGACGAGATAGCAACAACAGCGGTTTCATCGCTTCCTGCAAATAAGCGTTCCCTGTGTAGGACAAAATGAGTTCTTGAGTCTTGCGAAGTAGTTCAAGGTATTCATGCGCTTCATTCGCAGGTTTCAATGCTCCTTCAATGTCTTTGAGGGCCCGTAAATCTGAAACTGAGGCACGCTCGGTACTTAAGGCTACGGTTAGGCATTCCAGTGCACGCCGAACTTCGAGACGACCTAGCTGATCGTCAACAGATAAGGGCGGAATTTGGATTCCAGCACGTCCACGAACAGAGATGATGTGTTCACGAGTAAGTCGTTGAAGAGCCTCGCGTAGTGGTGTCCGGCCAATTCTTAAACGTTCACTGAGGTCTGCTTCTGTGAATAAATCTCCAGGTGCAAGATCTCCGAATTCTATGTCTCGGCATAACTGCTGGTACGCATCGTCTGATTTGCTCACACTTAATTTTCGCAAAGAAATCGTGGGGGAACAAACGCCGTAATTGTATACGCGAAATATATTTATGATATACATAAAGGTGAGATGCAGTTCACTAGAAAGGGCTTGTTATGAAGTGGCACCCAAATCAGGAAAAGAATCCGCTGCCGTTTTCACCGTTCAAATCGAGTACGGTTCCGCGTCCAATCGGTTGGTTGTCTTCCGTGAGTGAAGACGGCCAAGAAAACATTGCGCCATACAGTCAGTGGCAAAATCTTACTTTTGACCCGCCGATGGTAATGTTTTCCGCCAATCAATACCCGGATGGTCGACGTAAAGACACGGTGCTCAACGCAGAGAAAACTGGGTGGTTTGTGTGGAACATGGCAACCTATGATCTTCGTGAAGACGTGAATAAAACAGCCATGGCGTTAGCACCTTCGGAGAGTGAATGGGACCACCTTGACGTCACCAAAGAATATTCGGATAACGGCAATATTCCAATGGTGAAAGAGTCTCCGATTAAGTTTGAGTGTCGTTATCTTTCAACCCATCGGCTACCTGGAAATTCGAATGTAGGCACAATCGATATCGTTTTTGCCAAGGTTGAAGTTATTCATATCGATGATGCTGTGATTACAGAAACTGGAAAGATCGATATCGAGAAGATTATGCCGATTGCACGCCTTGGGTACTTTGACTACACAGTCGTGCGGGAAACCTTCGAGATGCGTGTCCCCGGGGCAGATGGTGATGCCCAATCTGGTCTGGAAGGCTCGGCATGAGTGCAAAAGCCAAACCACAACGGCGGCTAAAAGACCTTCTTGCCGTAAATTTTGGCAATGTGCTTGAGTGGTACGACTGGAATATTTATACGATATTTGCACCATACTTTGCTGCAAAATTCTTCGTCGATGATGACCCTGCTAGTGCATTGCTGTCAACCTTAGCGGTGTTTGCGATCGGCTTCATCGCACGGCCAGTTGGCGGTTTTGTCTTCGGTAGATATGCCGATAAGGCCGGACGAAAGCAAGCACTTTTTGTCGCAATGATGCTCACTGCTGGTGGATCGCTTGTCGTTGGGCTCGCTCCAACTGCCGCATCAGTTGGAGTCTGGGCCGCGGTAATTCTCGTGGCTGCGCGGTTACTCCAAGGGCTTGCTCATGGTGGTGAAATGGGTACGTCGATGACTTATTTAGTCGAACGTGCGCCTCAGGGAAAACGGGCGTTATTCGGTTCGACCTCATGGGTCAGCGTCGTTATGGGCACAATGTTGGCAACGATCGTCGGGCTATTGCTTAACCTCATGTTAAGTGAAGCAACGATTGATTCCTGGGGTTGGCGAATTCCATTCCTTATTGGGGGCGCACTCGGACTTTATGCTTTATGGCTTCGTAAAAATATCGTGGAAACTACTGAGGATAACTCTACCCATGGTGGACGAGCGCATTCGTCGACGACCGATGAAACGGCGGGGATTTTTGCGCATTGGCGTGGCCGCTGCTGATTTTTGTCACTTCGGCGGGCGGATCCCTGATGTTTTATAATTGGTTGCTCTACTTACCAACTCATGCTCAAGTTAAATTCGAGCAATCCCCAGATAGTACGCTGAGTGCCAGCCTTGTGGCACAAGTAATCTTTTTGGTTATGATCTTGGGGTTCGGAGCGCTCGGTGACAAAATTGGGCGGAAGCCATTAATTATCGGTTTTTCGATTGGGTTTATCCTGCTGACTATTCCTTTGTATAACATTCTTAATGGGGAATTTGTAACCCTAGTGATCGCGATGGTCGTCTCGCTGACGTTTCTTGCAATGCTATTTGGGGTCAATGGTGCATTGTGGGCGGAGAGTTTACCGATGAAATACCGAGCCACAGGTGTTGCTACCACCTTGTCAGCAGCGACCGCGATTTTCGGTGGTACAGCCCCGTACGTTAACCAATGGCTCAGCAACGCAGATAAGGATTTCTGGTTCCAGATTTACCTGGTGGTGGTTGCCGGTGTGACATTAATTGCGGGTGTCTTTGCGAAGGAGACTAAAGACGCCAGTGTGCATTAACTCTGCTGGTTTTTGTCAAAGCTTCTATGCGCAGTGTAACTCTCCGCATCTTATGCACCTTTATCGTCGTCAGTTTCGACCGTGACGTTGCCCGTGAGTTTCCACCCGTCGCCTTCGTCGTATTCGAATTCCGGGGCTTCGACTTCGTTGCCATCTTTGTCGTAGCCCGGAGCAGGCTTGTTTTCTGCCTGCTCGAGTTTTTCTGGGGTATCGGTCTTTTCCCAGCGTCGGGTGCGCAAACGTTTCTCGGCGGCGAAGTCATCGCCCATGCCCTTCAACAACGAGACCATGATGAAGCCCTGCATGATGAAAAACGGCAGAGCGACGATGGTGACCACTTCCTGGATTGCTTGGATACCAGCGTCATTAATGAACAACAGCGCGGCGGTCACGACACCCACAGCGATTGCCCAGGCGACGCGGTAATAGGTGGGGGATTTGGCTTCTTCACCGGTGGCGAAAGTATCCATCACTAGGGCCGCGGAGTCGATCGAGGTGATGAAGAAGATTGTGATCACAGCCAAAGCCAGTGTGCCGGATACGGCATACAGCGGGTATTGCTCTAACAGTGCGAACAGCGCAACTGGGGTATTGCCTTCTTCGACTACAGGACCGGTGAGTACCCCGGGGGCGGCAAGTTCCATTTCGATCGCGGAGCGGCCGAATATCGAGAACCACACGATGACGAAAATCGTCGGCAAGGCGAGTACCCCACCGATGAACTCACGCACGGTGCGCCCACGGGAAATGCGGGCGATGAACATGCCGACGAACGGCGACCAACAAATCGTCCATGCCCAATAGAAGGCCGTCCAGGAATTTAACCAGCCTGGGTTTTCGTTGTACGAGTCCACCCAGAACATCAGTTCTGGCAAGCTGCTGGCATATAAGCCGAAAGCTTCCGTGGTGTGGTTTATGACTTTCAGTGTTGGGCCCATCGCGGCCACGAAGATCATCAACAGTACTGCGCCCAGGATGTTTAGGTTGGAGAGGATTTTCACGCCTTTATCCAGACCTGTGGCCACGGAAATCGAGGCAATCACGGTGATGCCGACGATGATCAGCACTTCTACCCAGCCGACCAGCGGCACGCCCCACATGATATTCAGGCCAGCGTTGATCTGCAGCACACCCAGGCCGACGGAAACCGCCAGACCGAAGATAGTGCCGATGATTGCCATCGCATCAATCAGCTTGCCTGGCCAGCGATAGACCATGCCGCCCAGAAACGGCGAAAAGACTGAAGAGATGCGTGCGGGCATTTTGCGCTTGTAAATGAAGTAGCCCATGGCCAAACCAGGCAGCACGAAAATGACCCACATGTGGGCGGCGAAGTGATAGTAGGTGTATTCGAATGCTTGGGTGATGGCCTCTTGACTCATCGGCTCTAGTTCACCGCGCGGTGGGTTATAGGCGTGATGGATCGGTTCGGCCGCGCCCCAGAACAGCAAGGTTGCGCCGAGGCCGGCGGCGAAAAGCATCGCGAACCACACAGGAAGCGAAAACTCCGGTTCGTCTTCGTCATCACCCAGGCGCAAGTTGCCGAATTTGGAGACAAAGATTCCGATCAGGAACACGAAGATGACTGAGAATCCGCCGATGTATAGCCACGCGAAATTTTCCAGCAAGCTTTCGGAGACGTTGCCGTAAAGATCACGGGCGCGGGCACCAAAGGCGATGGTTCCGGCGACGAAAACGATCACGAAAATGGCTGCGGTGAAAAAGACAAAGGGGTCGGTCTGCAGCCGGAATCTGCGATTATTATCCGCGGAATCCGTCGGGGACCCGGTTGGGGAAGTAGAAGGTGCCGTCATGATTGTCCTGCCAGCTAGGTTGCAAAGTTCTAGCAGGGATTATACTTAGCCCCACCTTGCCGGGGGCGGTATTGCACCTCGGGAGTTTATCGCGCCAGCCCTAGAACTCATTGCGCCAGCCTTAGAACGGCGGCTGCTCGTCCAGCCCTAACACGTGCAGCAATTTCGAGGCTGGCCAGATGGCAATATCTTGGCCTTTTTCGTTGAGTTCTTCGGCACGTTTTTCCTTGGAGGTCTTTTTCGCCCATTCACCGACTACCAGCACGGTGGTTTTCTTGGTGACGTTTTTGCCTACCTGGCCGCCGCGTTCTGCGATATCGGACCACAACCGGCCTTTATCAAAGGGCTCGAACTCGCCAGTGAGTGTGACGTGCTGGCCAAATAGTGGGTGGTCGGAATCGGCATCGTCGTTGGCTTCCGGCACCGTATCTGGGGTGGCCACGGCCTGCCATGGGGCGGGTTGGCCCCCGCCGGAGTTGCCAGCTTTCTTTCCCGATTTTTTGCTTGCCGACGCCGCCTGGTCCTCGTTTTCGCTGCTTGTCGGAGCATCGGTGCGTGCGGTTTTTTCGGCACCGCCGCCGGCGAGTTCGCTGAGATCGGTACGCAACACCGGGCGGTGGGTGCCGTTGGAAATGTGGCCCAGCGCAAAATTTATGCCGGAAAACAGCTCGGAAACGCTGCCACGGTGGTGTTCGCGCAGGGCCAGTTGCACCAATACTTCGCCAGTCAGCCGTGCTGCTGTGGCCGGATCCGTTTCCTGGGTCGTGGACTGGGAGCGAGCCTGAGATTGAGGCTCGGCCCCGGATGAGCCTGCATCGCCTGTGCTGCCAGTGACCCCGAGTGCCTGGGCTACGGTGGCCAGATCGTGGTTGCGAACAGCAATGACTGCCCGCGTGCTGGCCTCGCGGGCGAGCGCGAGCGTGCAGCCGTAGGTGAATTCCGGGGCGCTGCTACCGGCGTCCACGAGTGCTCGGTGTAACAATGCAGCGTGTGCGAATCCATTGTGTGCGATGAGCGGACTGGAGCCGTCGGCAAGCGAGCCTGTGGACTGTAGATACTCGGCGAATTCTGCGGCGGTGAAAGACTTCGACTCGCCAGCTTGGCCATCGGTGTATTCGATGGCGTGAACCTGCGCTGTGGTGCCAGCACCGGAGGCGTCATTACCGGTAGCAACCGCGAAGGCCACGAAATTCAGGCCCGCTACTGCGCCTTCCGCCGGGGCATTGCCTTGTTGTGCGTCGCGGACATCGGCGATAAATGACTGCAATGCTTTGCGGCCGTTGTCACCAGGGGAAAAGATGATCTCTTCGCCGGCGCCACCCAGCCGCACGCTGCCACAATTGAGAGCGGTGGGTTCGGTTGCGGATAAGCCGGTGATCTCGGAAATTGCGATGGTTGATACCGTGCGTGACTGCGAACCACGGTATAAAGCCGCGGACAACTCGCTGCGCATCACCGTGATTTCCTCGTTCGATACCGTCAGCGTGGCGTTATGGGCTTGAGTCACGACTTAAGTTCCTTCCTGATCATGTAACCGGGCGTGCAACCCGGCTAATAACACGGTAATGCCGCGTTCGACGTCGTCGGTGCCGGGGAGGTTTGTGCTTCGTGCGGTCCCGGGGCGTGTGGGCTTAGTGGCCGGTTGGGTGGCTTCCAGAAATTGCTGTGCTGATTGCTCCATGATGCTCGCGCCAAACACCAAGTGCAATGCAGAAGAAGTGGTAGCAGCAATATCCGCGGTGGTGTGGGCTTTGCCTGGGGCGAGTCCTGCCAGGTTTAGTTCGTGGGTGATCGTGGCAGACAAGCTATCGTGCAATTGCGACCATAATGGCGAGTTGGGTTGAGCCGCTGCCGCATGTACGAGTTCGGCACCGTCGCGGTGGGCTAACAGCGTGGCGTGCAAGGTGGTGCAGAATTCTTGCGGGCTGGGCGGTTGTTGAGCAGGCTCAGATTCTGCGGTGATAGCAAGCCCGTCGGCAAGTGCAAAGACGGGGGTGATGATTTTGTGGGCTACTGCTGTAATTAATTCTTGTTTGTTTGCGATATGCCAATATAGAGCCCCCGCGGCAACCCCTAGGGAGCTTGCTACCCGCCGCATTGTCATATCAGCCAGCCCATAGGCGTCGAGAAGCTCTAGGGCCTGGTCGATGATGGTTTCGCGGTATAGCTGCACAACTGCATAGTTTACGGTAAATAACCCGAGCAAACTTTCGCGGGCTCATGCTGTAGAAAACGCTTATGTGCGCTGGCTGGAATGTGTGCGAAAAAGTTCAGTGCGCACACCATTTTTCGCTCACAGCATATTTCGAGGGAGTTCTCATGTTTACCGTACGCTCAGGCTGTTAGCATTACGTGACGTTACACCTGAGAATCCAATTTTTGCCGAATGGCGTGTTATTCCCGAGTATGCAAGGAGCATTCATGTCTCTGTCCCTGACGCCCAAAAAAGCCATTGTGGCTGTCGCTGCGCTGGCCCCACTGATTGTGGCGGGGTGCTCGTCGGCCGACGAGGAGACCGCTGCGAAAAATACTTCGACGGTTACCAGCACCTCTGAGACCGCTACTGAAACCCCCACAGAGGACCCAGAGCACAAAGACGACAAAGACAAAGAGGAAAAAGATAAGGGCAAAGATCAGCCTGCCGAAAATCAGCCGAAGCCACAGGATCAAGCCGCAAATGGTGGCACCCGTGATCACGGTGGACACAACGGCCAGCCGGTGAACCCCTTTGCAGGCGGAAACCCCCAAGGCATGAACGTCGCGCCTGTGGAGGGTGGTCAGCCTGCCGACGAGCAGACGGTTGCCGAGATTCGCCGTTTGCTCGACGGACAATTCGAGCAGACCAATCCGATGGACTTTTTCACCTATATGCCGAAAAACAGCTGCAGCGCCGTCCTGAATGAGATTGATGGCGGAGCCGATGCTTTCAAGGAAGAAAACGTAGATCCGGCAACTCGTGCGGCAATGGACAACCTTTTCCAGATTGCCCCAGTCAACGCGCATATCGAATCGGTTACTGATGTCCAGCGCAATGGCGACCGTGCCTCCGCATCGGTGACTATTCGCAACCAGCAGGGACCAGATACCGCTCTGTATCGCTTTCAGCACGAAGGCGGACAGTGGAAGTTCTGTAAGTAATTTATGCAGCAGAAGATTCCGCGATGGCTCGGTGATCGTGCTGGCCTGATCGGGCTGGGGCTGATTGTCTATTCCCTCGGCGGTGCGCTGTGGGGGCTTGTGCGCCCAACGTTTTCGGCGGAAGTGGTCAGTGCTGAGCGGCTGATTCCGGATTATTCGGATTCCAGCCACTTCATCGCTTTTGCTTCTTTCGTGATTGCCGCCATCGTGCTGTCTGTGGCGTTGGCGATTTTTGCCTATCTCATGCAAGGTTCACGAAAATTCGTGGATCTGTTGTGGGTTGGGGTGGTCGCCCTGGCCGGAGCGGTGTCGTTTTTGGCGGTTGGCGATGTCGTGGGCATGAGTGTGCACGGTATTGGTTCGGCTGATCAGCTGGCTCCGGGGACGACTATCACCACGGTGGCCGCGGCCAAACCTGGTATTTCGGGTTACCTGGTGGCTCCGTTCGTGGCTATGCTGGTGTATTGGTCGTTACAGGTTCTTAGCCCTGCGGCGGAAACCACAGGACCCACAGAACCCACAGAACCTACAGACGATAACGGTCAGAAGGCTCAGCAGATCCAAAAGACCCATAAGGTTGAAAACACCCACAAGACGCCTAGCCAGCATTAAGGAGCCACCACGGTGTTAAGCACGATCGACCTGCGAGGCCAGGTGCCCACCACCAGCCAGTTGCGGCGCAGTCTGCCGCGCGGCGGAACGGATATCACCTCGGTCTTGCCGACGGTTGCCCCGATTATTGATGCAGTGAAATCGGGTGGGGCCAACGCTGCCTTGGAATTTGGTGAGCGTTTTGATCGCGTGCGTCCGCGTTCGGTGCGTGTGCCCGCGGAGATCATGGACCGCGCTGTCGGTGGGCTGGACCCGGATGTGCGCGCCGCGATTGACGAGGCGATTGCCCGCACACGCCGGGTGCACCGGGAACAAAAACCGTCCAGCCACACCACCACTCTTGCCGACGGCGCGCGGGTGACCGAAGTTTTCCGCCCCGTTGAACGCGTGGGATTGTATGTTCCGGGTGGCCAGGCGGTGTATCCGTCATCGGTGATTATGAATGCGGTGCCGGCGCAAGAAGCCGGTGCGCAATCACTGGTGGTGGCAAGCCCACCGCAGGAAGATTGTGGCGGTTGGCCACACCCGACGATTTTGGCTGTTTGCCAGTTGCTCGGGGTTGATGAAGTCTGGGCTGTCGGCGGCGCGCAGGCTGTTGCGCTGCTCGCGTACGGCTCTGATGTTGCTGATGATGCGGATACCGCAGGTGCTGCTGGCGCTGTTAGTGGCGATGCTGCTGGCTCGGCGTGTGAGCCGGTCGACATGATCACCGGCCCGGGCAATATTTATGTCGCTGCCGCCAAGCGCTTGGTGCAGGGCGTGGTCGGGATCGATTCGGAGGCAGGCCCAACCGAGATCGCGATTATTGCTGATCACACCGCGAACCCAACGTGGGTGGCTTATGACCTGATTTCGCAGGCCGAACACGATGAGATGGCCGCTAGCGTGCTGATTACCACCGACGAAGAATTCGCAGAACGCGTCAACGATGAGATCACGCAGCGCTATGGTGTCACCGCCAACCGCACGCGCGTCGAACAAGCTCTGCGCGGGCAGCAATCCGGCATTGTGCTGGTCGATGACATCGAGCAAGCCATTCGCGTGGCCGATGCTTATGCGGCAGAGCACCTGGAAGTACACACGGACAATGCGCGCGAGGTGGCTGAACGCGTGCGCCATGCCGGTGCCATTTTCGTCGGGGAGTACTCTCCCGTGCCGTTGGGTGATTATGTCGCCGGTTCCAACCACGTACTGCCCACCGGGGGCACGGCACGGTTTTCGTCTGGCTTGTCGACGCACACGTTCCTGCGCCCAGTCAACCTGATTGATTATGACCAGGAAGGTTTGCGCGCGGTCGCGGAACACGTCATTGCGTTTTCGCAGGCGGAGCAGTTGCCTGCGCACGGTGAGGCGATCCGGGCGCGGTTTGCTGAGAATCCAGAAAACACGGATACCAGCAGTGCAGAGGCTTCGGAGGGTTAAGCGATGGTCGATATTTCGCACTTGCCGTTGCGCGAAGAACTCCGCGGCCAGCGTGCCTATGGCGCACCACAGCTGGACGTTCCGGTTGCGTTAAACACCAACGAAAATCCGTACCCGCCATCACCGGCGCTGGTGGAATCGCTGTTGGCGGAAATCCAGCGGCTGTCTACCCGGTTGAACCGATACCCGGACCGTGACGCTGTGCAGCTGCGCGCGGATTTGGCAGATTACGTCACCCGGCGCACTGGGGTAGAGGTCACCGGCGAGAACGTCTGGGCAGCCAATGGTTCCAATGAGATCCTGCAGCAATTATTGCAGGCATTTGGTGGTCCGGGCCGCAGCGTGCTGGGCTTCCAGCCGTCGTATTCCATGCATCCGATTTTGGCGGCCGGTACGCATACAGAATTTCTCAACGTCCCGCGGCGCGCAGATTTTACCGTCGACATCGACGCCGCGTTGGCTGCCATCGCTGAGCATCAGCCGTCGGTGCTGTTTATTACGACGCCGAATAACCCGACTGGCACGCCGACCGGATTGAACGAGATCGAGCAGTTGTGCCGCGCCATGCATGCGGTCGATGGCATCGTGATTGTTGATGAGGCCTACGCGGAGTTTTCCGGAAGCCCGTCGGCGACCACGCTGATTGCGAAATACCCTGCTACGCTGGTGGTCTCGCGCACGATGTCGAAGGCTTTCGATTTTGCCGGCGTGCGGCTGGGCTATTTTGTCGCTGATCCCGCCTTCGTGGAGGCTGTGCAGTTGGTGCGCTTGCCCTATCACCTGTCGGTGCTGACACAAGCGGCCGCACGTGCGGCGCTGCGCCACGCTGATGAGACGCTGGCCGACGTCGACAAGCTGATTGCAGGTCGCCATCAAGTGGTCGCCGAGCTGGAAAAACTGGGTTATACAGTAATGCCGAGCGAGTCGAATTTCGTGTTTTTTGGCGATTTTGCTGATCAACACGATATCTGGCAGCAGTTCTTGGATCGAGGTGTGCTCATCCGCGATGTGGGCGTTTCCGGGTATCTGCGGGCGACGATTGGTACACCAGAAGAAAATGAGGCCTTTGTGCAGGCAGCACGGGAGGTGCAGCGATGAGCGTGCGCAGTGGGAGCCACCAGCGGAGCACGAGCGAATCCGATATTTCGGTAGAGATCAACCTGGACGGTCCAGCCGCGGCCGATATTTCGACCGGGTTGCCGTTTTTTGATCACATGCTTACCGCTTTTGCTGTGCACGGTGGTTTTGGGCTGCAGGTCGCAGCGCGTGGGGATATTGAGGTTGATGCTCACCACACCGTGGAAGATACCGCGATTGTGTTAGGCGAGGCTTTCGCGAAAGCCTTGGGGAACAAGGCTGGAATTACCCGGTTTGGGCAGCAGCAGTTACCCATGGATGAGGCGTTGGTTGAGGCCGTGGTGGATATTTCCGGTCGCCCCTATTGCGTCTTTACCGGCGAGCCAGAGCACATGGTGCACCAGATTATTGGTGGGCACTATGCGACGGTGATGAATGAGCATTTCTTTGATACCTTCGCCAAGCACGCGGGGTTGACCCTGCACGTGCGCTGCCACTATGGCCGCGACCCGCACCACATCACCGAAGCGGAATTCAAGGCGGTTGCTAGGGCTTTGCGCACCGCGGTACTTGTTGATCCGAAACAAGCCGGACATATTCCGTCGACGAAGGGTGCGCTGTAATGGCAAATCTTTCGGTACTGGTCACGTTTTTGGTCGCGGGAATGCTTGCTGGCGGTGCGGTCAGTGCGTATCGGGCGGGCTCGAAGGTATGGACGATCATCGCTGCGGTAGCCGCCGTGCTGGTTGCGGTGCTGGCTGTGTGGATGATGACGATGCAGATGCCGTAGCAGTGTTGACTAGGTAGTCCGCCCGCCCGATGGCTTTACTAAGCCTGGCGTTCGTGTAATTTTAAGCACGCACGGAAGTACCAGTGAGGAGGCGATGGCGGCAATGAGTCAACAGCATGGTGGTGAAAACAACAACCAGTCTGCGGAACAATCTCCAGAACAGTCTGCTGACGTGCAACCCGCACGGGTAGTGCAGTCGCCGGCGGCTTCCATTTGGAAAGTACCCGGTTTTACCTCCACGATGGTGGCCATCGCCGCCGCATTCGGTGCTTTTTCCTTGTTACTTCCTGTACTGCCGTTGGCGGTGCTCGATTCTGGTGGTTCTGCCACCTTGGCCGGTGGCGCCACGGGTTCTTTTATGGCCGCGACGGTCGCCATTCAGATTTTTACCCCGCAGTTGGTGCGCAAATTTGGCTATAACCCCGTGATGATGGCGTCTGCCTTCATGCTCGGCGTTCCGGCAATAGGCCATCTGCTAGGCATGGAACCCTGGGTTGTGCTGCTGTTTTCCGCGTTGCGCGGTACTGGGTTCGGTGCACTTACGGTGGCACAGTCCGCGTTGATCGCAGAGCTCGTCCCCATCCGCCTGTTGGGCAAAGCCACTGGCATCCTGGGTGTTTTCGTTGGTGGCGCACAGATGGTGTTTATGCCCCTCGGTTTGATGATGGGGGATGCCTGGGGTTATCACACCGTGTTCTACCTGGCAGCCACGACGGCGCTGATTGCGGTAGCGATGATTATCCGCTTACCGAAGCTTTTCCCAGCCACCGCGGATGAGGAAAGTTCCGGTGTAGTCCAGGTTTCGATGTGGAAATTGGTCCTCGTGCCTGCGCTGGCGATGACCAGTATTTCTATGAGCTACGGCGTGGTTTCAGCCTTCTTGCCGGCCTCGGTGCGTGAGGCCGACCCAGAAACCGGTGCCGTGTTGGCTGGTTTCATGCTCTCGCTTATTGGCGCGATGACATTTATCTTCCGCCTGGTCTCCGGCACCGTGGCAGACCGCACGGGCAAACCGGGCATGTTGATGATCCCCATGCAGTTCCTGGGGTTGTTCAGCATGCTGTTGATGGCTACGGCCACTTTTGCCGGTTGGTCCATCTGGTGGTTGGTTCTATCAGCGCTGTTGTTTGGTGCTGCTTTCGGTGGCATGCAAAACGAAGCCTTGTTGTCTATGTTTGACCGGCTGCCACGGCACAAATTCTCTGAGGCCTCGGCGGTCTGGAATATTTTTTATGATGCAGGCACCGGCCTGGGTTCGCTAGCCCTGGGCGCTTTGGTCGCCGGATATGGTTACGGGGGAACCTACCTTGCGGCCGCCGGGATCGTCTTCATGCTAATTATCTTGACCTGCATGGATGCGTATATCGGGAAGCATCGCACCACCGATTATCACCATATCCGTGGCCGTCTGCGCCAGGTGCCGGGTGCGCGCACCGCAGGCCGGGCGTGGCGGGTCTCGCGCCGTAGTGCTTCCCGTTTGCGGTTTGGTAAGAAGCCATAGCCTAGACTGTCAGGCATGAGCCCGACTGTCGCCCTGCTTGATTATGGTTCCGGAAATATCCGCAGTGCCTACCGTGCCCTTGAACACGTCGGTGCGGACGTAGAAATTACTCGTGACCCGAACACCTGCCTGAATGCTGATGGTCTGCTTGTGCCTGGTGTGGGCGCGTTCGCGGCCTGTATGCGTGGGTTGCGTGAGGTGCACGGCCCCCGCATTATTGGCCAGCGCTTGGCTGGTGAACGCCCGGTGCTGGGCATTTGCGTCGGCATGCAAATTTTGTTTGAGCATGGCGTGGAACACGACGAAGCCGCGGATGGTTGCGGTGAATGGCCGGGTACCGTCGAGCGCTTGCAGGCGCGGGTGTTGCCGCACATGGGGTGGAATACCGTGCAACAACCGGATTCGCCCATGTTTGCGGAGCTTGCCGACGACGAGCGGTTCTATTTCGTGCACTCGTATGGGGTGCGTACTTGGGAACTCGACAGCACGGATTTCGCGGCCCCGCCGAAAGTAGCCTGGTCGGTGCATGATGGCGATCGTTTTGTGGCTGCCGTCGACAACGGTGCGCTGTGGGCGACGCAATTCCACCCGGAAAAATCCGGTGCGGCTGGTTCGCAATTGCTGCGAAACTGGATTAACACGCTGTAGCGTGCCGCGTGTGGGACATAAAAACAAGAAAGAATCTGTCATGAGTTTTAGTCTTTTGCCTGCCGTCGATGTCGTGGATGGCAAGGCTGTGCGCTTGGATCAAGGTGCTGCCGGAACAGAGAAATCTTACGGTGATCCCATCGCTGCTGCGCGCCGGTGGCAAGATCAGGGCGCGGAATGGATCCATTGTGTGGATTTGGATGCGGCATTTGGGCGTGGTTCCAACCATGAGTTGTTGGCAGAGATTGTCGCAGAAGTCGGCGTCAACATTGAGTTGACTGGTGGTATTCGTGACGACGCCTCCCTGGAACGCGCACTAGCTACTGGTGCACGCCGGGTGAATATCGGTACTGCCGCGTTGGAAAAGCCAGAATGGATTGCCCAGGTGCTTGCTTCGCATGCCGACGTGGTGGCTGTGGATCTTGCGGTGTTGCGCGACGGTGACGGTGAATGGCGTACCCGGGGGCGTGGCTGGGAAACCGATGGTGGCGATCTCTGGGAAGTGCTCGAGCGGTTGGATGCTGCGGGCTGCCAGCGTTTTGTGGTGACCGATGTGTCGAAGGATGGCACGCTGTCGGGGCCGAATATAGAGCTTTTGCGAGATGTCAGCGCCGCTACAGAAGCCAAAATTACCGCGTCGGGCGGGATTTCGAGTCTGGATGATGTGGCCGCCGTCGCAAAGCATGCCGATGAAGGAATTGATTCGGTGATCATCGGCAAAGCCCTGTATGAGGACCGCTTTAGCTTGTCCGAGGCGCTGGAGTTGGTGGATGGACTAGTAAGCAAGGCCACACGCGGCTAGGATCGGTGTGTAATGGATGCATCCGAGAGCACAGCACGAGAGGCACATGCGCACGGCTTGTCGACGCAACAGTCGCTGCAGTATTTGGCCCAGTTGGACACAGTCCTTGGGAAAGCCGAGGAGATGTTTCGTGCTGGCTTCGGCACCGCGCCTGCGCGTCGGAAATCCGGCGGATCGCCGGTGACGACCGTCGATTTCAGCATTGAGGAATATTTGCGGGAAACGTTGCACGGCATTGCCGGTGCCACGGTGTGCGGTGAGGAACACGGTGGTGAGATTGGTGAGGAACCCGCCTGGGTGATTGACCCAATTGATGGCACTGCCAATTTCGCGGCGGGTAATCCGATGTGCGCGATCAATGTGGCTCTGGTGGCCAATTACCGTCCTGTCGTCGGTATGATCGCGCTTCCACTGTTGCATAAACGCATCAGCGCTGTGGCTGGCGGGGGAGTGCTGCGCAATGGCGAGCATTTTTCCCGTCACCGGCCGCATGGGCACATCGGCGCTTCGAATGTGGGATCGGCTGCCGTGGATCAGGTATCTGCGCATCGCCGTGCGCAAATGTTGGAAGATATTGTCTCGCAGGGGCTTTCGACCCGCATTACCGGTTCTGTGGGGTTGGACCTCGCGTTTGCCGCCGAAGGTGTTTTTGATGGCATCATGAATTTCTCGCCGTTTCCGTGGGACAACGCCGCTGGTGCGCTGCTGAACTCCGAGGCCGGGTTGGTGGTCACTGACCTGGAAGGCAGGCCGTGGACGACGCGGTCGCATGGCATTATCGCCGGAAGCGCGGATATTCACCACCGTCTGCACCGTTTGGTGCGCGAGAATTAGATAAGAAAGGCATTGTCATGAGCCTGGCAACACGGGTGATTCCGTGCTTGGATGTCAACGACGGCCGCGTGGTCAAAGGAGTCAACTTCGCAGGACTCCGCGATGCTGGCGACCCAGTGGAACTAGCGCGCCGGTATGAAGCCGAAGGCGCCGACGAGCTGACGTTTTTGGATGTTTCTGCCTCCAAGCAAGGCCGCGGCACCATGCTGGAGGTGGTGCGTTCTACCGCCGAGCAGGTGTTTATCCCGCTTACTGTCGGCGGAGGTGTGCGCAGCGCGGATGATGTGAACGAATTGTTGCGCGCTGGTGCGGATAAAGTCTCGATCAATACCGCAGCGATTGCCCGTCCGGAGCTTTTACGGGAACTGTCACGCCGCTTTGGTTCCCAGTGCATCGTGCTTTCGGTAGATGCGCGCCGGGTACACCCTGCCACCGGCGAAGAAGGCCACACAGGCGGCACAGGTCACCTGGCCCCCGCAGATTATGCCCCGTCTGGGTTTGAGGTCACCACCCATGGTGGCTCGAAGTCCGCAGGCCTGGATGCTATTGCGTGGGTACGTACCGCCCAAGAACTCGGGGTTGGCGAAGTTTTGCTGAATTCCATGGACGGCGACGGCACCAAGGCAGGTTTTGATCTGGAGCTGATTACCGCGGTCCGGGAGCACACGAGCCTTCCGGTGATTGCTTCTGGCGGGGCCGGGGCAGCTGCGCATTTTCCACCCGCAATTGCAGCTGGTGCTGATGCGGTGCTGGCAGCGTCAATTTTCCACTTCGGAGAAGTAGCCATCGATGAGGTGAAAGCAACCATGCAGGATGCAGGATTGACGGTGCGGCGATGAGTACCACAGACAACCGCCAGACCGGCGGCGGAGCGAGCGATAATCCCGCCGATTACGAGTTGGACCCAGCCGTCGGCACGCGCCTGAAACTCAATGACGACGGCCTGCTGCCTGCCGTGGTGCAGGCTGCTGATACCGGGGAAGTGCTCATGCTCGCCTGGATGGATACCCACGCGCTAGCCTATACGCTGGCGACGCGGCGGGGCACGTATTATTCGCGCTCGCGCCAGGAATATTGGATCAAAGGCTTGACCTCCGGTAACACGCAGCACGTGGAATCGGTGGCGCTGGATTGTGACGGCGATACGGTGCTGCTGCGGGTCCGGCAACGCGGGGGAGCGTGCCACACGGGTGATCGCACGTGTTTCGATGCCGACGTTTTGCTAGCCTAAAATGATGTTTTCGCATCGCGTTTCTGCGCTGTTAATAGGCCTGGGTGCTGCCGGTGTGTGGGGTGCTTCCCGCATGGATTGGGTGGTGGCTGATACCGCCGATGACCTGGCAGGTGGCCGCTCGATTGCGATTAGTGGCGGGCAGTGGTCCATGGAGATCACCGCACTGGCCCTAGTCATGCTTGCTGGTTGTGTCGCTGGGTTGGCTTTGCGACGCCTGGGCCGCCGCGTGGTGGGGGTAATTTCTGCGCTGGCTGCGATTGGGGCAAGTTGGTCGGGGCTGAGCATGCTCGCTGGAACCCCGGATCCGGAGCATGCCCGTAATGTGCTGCGTGCGGCTGCCACGAATGAAACTGCGGTGAATGCGGAAGGCATCAGCGAATGGGCGACTGTGGTCGCGGTGGAACCGCAGATTGTGGGCCCCGTGCTGAGCTTGGTCGCTTGTGCTGTCGCGTTGTTTGCCTCGGTGTTGCTGGCGATGCGGCCCGGTACTGATCTTGTTGCGGCGAATAAGTATGAACGCAAGGCTGCGCGTGAGGACAAAATCGAGCGGGATTTGGCAGAAAGTCCGGATTCCGGCCGTGTGCTGTGGGATGCGCTGGATGCTGATATTGACCCCAGTGACAGCCCCAATCGGGGCCACAGCGACAACCCCAATCGGGGCTACAGCGACAGCCCCAACGAGAGCCCCAAAAATTAGGTGCACCTTGGTGATCTGAATAGTGATGTGGAATACTTAAAGAAACTGAGAAAGCATAGGCCCTAACGAAAAAAGAGAAGGGTGAGCAAGTGGTCACCACGGCACTGACAGCGAAGGATATCGTGGCAGGTATCCTCGCAGATGTCGCTGCCCGTGAAGCCCGCTTGCCTTTTCCCGACATCAAGGCGCTGTCGCGTGCGGTGCCCGCGCCGCGTCCGGTGGTGCCGTTGCTGTCCCAGCCCGGCTGTAGTGTGATCGCCGAAATTAAACGGGCGAAACCTGCCGCGCGCTATGACGATGCCTTCGGCACTTGTGCCACAGGCGCTGGCCATACGGATTCTCTGATCGATTTCGGTGCGGTGGATACGCTTGCCGACGTCGCCAGCCTGGCGCACGATTTTGAATCCGCAGGTGTGGCGGTGATTGCCTGCCAAACGGAGCGGTTGCGTTTCCGTGGTTCGTTGGAGGATATGGCTACCGCCCGTGCTGCTAGCTCCGCGCCGATGCTGTGCCGGGATATTATTGTTGATCCTTATCAGATCCACGAAGCGCGGTTTTTTGGTGCGGATATGGTTCCGCTGCAGGTGGAACTGCTGGAGCAGGCCCGGTTGGAAGCACTCGTGGATCGCATTGAAAGCCTTGGCATGACCGTGTTAGCTGAGGTGCGCAGCCCAGAACAAGCCTGCCGCGCGGTGTCTGCGGGGGTGAGTGTGGTGGGAATTAACGCTCGTGGGTTGGAATCGCGGACGTTGACTCCGGATCGTTTCGCTGCGATCGTGCCGCACCTGCCGGAGTCCGTGATCCGCATCGGTTTGGGCGGGGTGCTTGGTGCCCGCGAGATGTGGCGTTATGCCGGTTGGGGTGCTGATGCCGTGTTGGTTGGTGAGGCGTTAATGTCAGCACCGAATCCAGCTGCGACTGCCCGAGCTTTGGTGGCTGCGGGGCGGCACCCAGCCTGCCCGGTTGTGCGTGGCTAGGGTTATGGCAGAATCCTAAGGCATGGCTACAGATTTTTTGGCTAATATTCCCTCGCCACCGCAAGGCGTGTGGCAATTAGGCCCGCTCCCGCTGCGTGCGTATGCCTTGTGCATCATCGCTGGCATCATCGTCGCGCTGTATATCACCCAAGCCCGGTATGTCCGCGCCGGTGGTGATTCGAATGTGGTGTGGGATGCGGCAATTCTCGCGATTCCCGCTGGTGTGATCGGCGGGCGAGCGTATCACGTTCTTACGGATCATCATAAGTATTTTTGTGCCGACTGTGATCCGGTTGATGCGTTGCGCATTACCAATGGCGGTCTGGGTATTTGGGGTGCGATCGCTCTGGGTACCATTGCTGTGGCAGTGATGTTTAAAATCCGCGGCATCCGCCTGGCCGCTTTCGCCGATGCGGCTGCGCCTGCCATCGTGTTGGCACAAGGTATTGGGCGTTTGGGCAACTGGTTCAATCAGGAGCTCTATGGACGGCCTACCGATGTCCCGTGGGCGCTAGAAATTTATCGTCGTGTGGATGAAAACGGTGACTATGCGCCGATTGCTGGTAGCTCCACGGGGGAAATCATCACGACGGTGCACCCGACTTTCCTGTATGAGCTGCTGTGGAATCTCGCGGTTTTCGTGTTTTTGCTCTGGGCGCACAAGCGTTTCCGTTTAGGCGGCGGGCAGGTATTCGCGCTCTATGTTGCTGGCTATACGGCGGGTCGTTTCTGGATCGAGCTGATGCGTGCCGACGAAGCCACCTTGTTGTTTGATGCGGTGCGTGTTAACGCGGTGGTGTCTGTGGTGGCGTTCGTGTTGGCGATTGCCGCGTTTGTGGTTCTGGGCAAACGTTTCCGCAGGCAAGTCCAGGATGGTGTTGTGGACCCGGAGGCACCGGCTGCGTCGAAACCCCTGACTAGTGCTGCGGCAACCGGGTAAGCTTGGGTGCCGTGGACAGACGAACAAAGATTGTATGCACACTTGGACCAGCCGTCGCCAGCCAGGAAGCCATTTCGGGCCTGGTTGCTGACGGGATGAACGTTGCCCGCCTGAATTTTTCGCACGGTGAACACGAAGATCACCAACGCAATTATGAATGGGTGCGCCAGGCCTCCGCGGAGAGTGGAAAGGCTGTTGGTGTGTTGGCTGATCTGCAAGGCCCCAAGATTCGCCTGGGCCGGTTTGCTGAGAATGAGACCTATTGGGAAACCGGTGAGACGGTGCGCATCACCGTCGATGATGTGGAAGGTACCCATGACCGGGTATCGACGACCTATAAAAATCTTGCCGACGACGCCCGCCCGGGTGATCGCCTGCTGATTGATGATGGCAAGGTTGCCGTGGAATGCGTCGAGGTTGACGGCACTGATGTCGTGTGCCGTGTGACTGAGGGCGGCCCGGTCTCGAATAACAAGGGCGTGTCACTGCCCGGAATGGATATTTCCGTTCCCGCCTTGTCAGAAAAAGACATTGAAGACCTGCGCTTCGCGCTGCGGTTGGGCGTGGATTTCATCGCGCTGTCGTTCGTGCGCTCGCCGTCTGATGTGGATTTGGTCCACGAGATCATGGATGAAGAAGGCCGCCGCCTGCCGGTGATCGCCAAGCTAGAAAAGCCAGAGGCCGTGGATGCCCTGGAATCGATCATTTTGGCTTTTGATGCGGTGATGGTTGCTCGTGGTGATTTGGGCGTGGAAGTGCCACTGGAGCAAGTACCGCTGGTGCAAAAACGGGCAATTCAGATTGCTCGTGAGAACGCCAAGCCAGTCATCGTGGCCACCCAGATGTTGGATTCCATGATTGAAAACTCCCGCCCCACGCGCGCGGAGGCCTCAGATGTGGCCAATGCCGTGCTCGATGGTGCTGATGCCGTGATGCTCTCCGGTGAGACATCCGTGGGGGTGGACCCGCATAACGTCGTGCGCACCATGTCGCGCATTGTGCTGGAAGCAGAAACCATTGGCGAACTGCCAGATCTGGGGCATATCCCGCGCACCAAGCGTGGTGTGATTGCTTATTCCGCCCGCGATATTGCGGAGCGTTTGAACTCCAAGGCGTTGGTGGCGTTTACCACCTCCGGTGATACGGCCAAGCGTTTGTCGCGTCTGCGTTCCCAACTGCCGCTATTGGTGTTCACGCCCCACGAAAATGTGCGCTCCCAGTTGTCGCTGACCTGGGGTGTGGAAACCTTCTTGTGCCCAGAGGTTGCCTCTACCGACGAGATGCTGCATGTGCTGGACCGCCAGCTGGTGAAGGTCGATGGTTACCACCGCGATGATGTGATCGTGCTGGTCGCCGGCACCCCACCGGGAGTCGAAGGCAACACCAATATGGTGCACGTCCACGCGATTGGTGAAGACGTGCGCATCTCGCCGAAAGACTAGGAACGGTACGCCCCTAGATTGCGACGAAGCTCAACAGTGCACCCGCGCCCGCAAGGGTGGTGGCGTGCACTGTTGGTTCGTATTCGGGCACGAAGTTTGCCTGGTGATTGACCGGCACATCCGTGTCTATGGTGCCGCGCGCAGCGGCCTCATCCCACAGCTGGCGTGGCGTCGAACCCACGAACCAGAACAGGTACGGAACGTTCCACGCCTTCGGTAAATAGGTGAAATCTTCCGACACAGTGGAGCGCTGCGCAGTAACGCTGTGCTCGCCGAAAGTCGCATCAAAAGTCCCGCGCACACGGTCAAAAACAGCCTCGTTATTATCGACTACCTCCCCGTGGGCATAGAAGTGAAACTCCGGTTCTTTCGTGGAACCAGACGCCTGCACCTCGGCCTGGACCACGCGCTTGAGCGCGGCGTATACGCGCTCTGCTAATTCCTCGTCGTAATACCGCGTATTCAGCACTAACTCTGCGCGATCTGGAATGATGTTGTTGGTATCGCCAGAGCGCAGCGTGCCCACGGAGATCACGAAGAACTCATCGGGTGCAACCTCTCGGCCCACGATTGCCTGTAAGCGTGTCACGATCATCGCCGCCGTATACGTCGGATCAATCGATTTATGCGGCATCGACGCATGCGCCGATTTACCGAAGATTGTGACCTTGATGGAATCGCAGCCCGCCATCAATGGGCCGCGCCGGGTTTGCACTTCGCCTGCGCGCCCAGGCATGACGTGCTGGCCCAGGCATACATCTGGGGCGGGGATCTTGTCGACGAGGCCGTCCTCGATCATGAGCTTGGCACCTATGGAGGATTCTTCGGCGGGTTGGAATAGTGCGATGACGGTGCCTGCCCAGTGCTCGCGGAGGCTATCCAGAATTGCGAGTGCTCCGAGCAGGGCAGTGGTATGCATGTCGTGCCCGCAGGCATGTAGATTTTTCCCATCGACGAATAACGCGTCGAAGTCGGCGCGCATCAAGGCTGTTGGAGTATTGGAAGTTGCTTCGTTGCGCATGACAGCGACGATGCCATGGCCGCCGATGTCTGTGGTGACCTCTACGTCGAAACGTTGTAGTGCGGACTGGATTGCTCCGGCGGTGCGTTCTTCCTGGTGGGAAAGTTCGGGGTGTTCGTGTAAAACGTCGTAAAAGGCTTGCTGCCAGGAAAGGTCGGCGGTGTGGGTGGCGAGCAAGTCTGCGATGTGTTGGGCGCTTGGTTGAGATCGGGATACGTTTGCTGGTGCGGTGTCTAGCTGTTGTGGCATGGGAATAATAGTAGCTTGCTTGGAGTTGTGCGAGATTTTACTGCGAAAATCTATATAAAATAATGCACTTTACAGTAGAAATTGATAATTATGAGACGTTGAATACTTTTGTCATTAAATTTTTGTAGTGAGATTGCGTGAGCTTATATTGTTTTCGTGTGTGAAAGTTGGAGTGTGTCCTGCGCACGGTGCTGTGTGGGAGCGTTTCACCGACGATTGAGGTATTCATCGTGTGGGGCTCTTTCCAATGTTCACCGCTTACTCAATTTTGGTACTTATCTTGGAAGGTTCCCATGAAACTTAATAAGCGCACGGTTGCCGTTGCAGCATTGTCGGTTTCCCTTGTTGCCCCTACTATCTCTCCGGTCTCGCATGCACAAGAAAAGTACCTGAACTGTGAACAAGATTTCAAAAAGGGAGCTGATTTTGATACGGACCTAGTCGAGGCTCATCTTGAAGAATATTTGACACGTGCCTGTGGATTGACCTCCGAGCAGATTGCTAGTGTGAGTCAAAATGAGCTTAATCGGCTAGCTGAAAAACTAGGATATCAAAGTCAGATCGTTGATCGCAGTCGTCTTGTAGCTATTGCGTCGGCGACTGCGGGCCCGTCTGAGGCTCAACCGAAACTAAACGTTGTGGAACTTTCTATCAATGAAGTCAAAGAAGGGGATAGAACCATCACTGGCGGTGTATTCTTGGCCCCGGGGCAGAAGGAACAAGCAATCTCCGCGATATTCGTAAAACGTGCCTATCCACAAAATTTAACTGTTTCTCGAGATGAAGCTAGCACTGGCGCCTGGGTCCCGTTTTCGATCCCGGTGCACGAGAGCATCACGCTGCACGTAGGGGACGAAATCCTAGTAGGACCGGTCCCGAGCGCTCCTGAGAGCCAGAAGACGGTAACCGTCAAGGAAAAGACCAACGGACCAACCGAAAAACCTGATGTTAATCCAATTCCGCCGATTACTAATCCTATCCCAGGATCTGAAGGTGAACAGACTGAAACTGAACCGAAAGCCCCAGGAGCTAAAGGTAATGGGCATTTGAACTGCGAGAATAAGTTCCAAAAAGGACGAGACTTTAATGGTGTTCCCTCGGTTATCGTATTCGAGCATTTGTCGCGAAACTGTGGCTTAACGGATGATCAAATTCGTGGCCTGAGCAAAGAAGAATTGCGGAAAGTTGCAGAAGAGCTTAAAGAGCCAGCGGACAAGGTTAGTGTGCGACATATTCGTGCGATCCTTGCTGCGGCGGACCTAGCGCCTGCGCCTGTACCAAAACCTGAACCACACCCCGCACCCGCCGGAGTATCTGAAGAAACGCGCCAAGCAGCTTTTACTGAATTGGCGGCTGCAGAATATCTGAATCCCGAGCAGCGTAAAGCATTTGCTAAGGACATTGAAGATGCATCTGATGTCGAACGGCTGCAAAGCATCAAACAAGCTATTGATGCGGAGAATTCAAACCCGATAGGAAAGCTGGCACCCAAGGATAGTCTTAAGCCCCAAGCCCCTAAGGAGAATACAGAAACAGAAAACCAGGACACAGAAGAATCGTCTTCCGCACTACACGCTCTAGAAACAGTCAAAAAGCGTGCATGGGATTTCGTCCATACGGCGAGGAAATTGAATGAAAAGAAAAAGACTTCGCTGAAAGACCGAATCACTCTAGCCAAAACCATTCAGGAAGTTGAGGAGATCTATGCAGAAGCGAAAGAGCTAACCGGCACAAGTGATCATACTCCACAGGGCGCGGGAAATTCTGGATCAAACAACGAAGATCCAACGAAGGAACCTAAACCCAACAAAGAGTCGGACAAACTAGACTTTGAGGATAATGAAGTATTCTCTCCGAACCAGGCGGAATGGACTGCTAAAGATTTCGTGAATCCGTTTAAGCAGCATGAGAAGAATGAAGCAGGCCAAGAGCTACAGGAAACAAAGCGGGCAGCTTCTGCTGCTCTGGATGGTATCCAGAATTTGTCAGATGAACACAAGGCTGCATACAAAGGAGTCATTGCATCGGCCACTTCTATCGAACAGATTGAACTCCTCGTTCACGGTGCATTGGAAACAGCTGATAGCGCAGTAGAGAATGGTAAGGCGGCTGGTCCTTTCGAGATTGATGAGAATTCACTATATTCCCCGAACGAAAAACAGTGGACGTCGGAGGATTTCCTAAACTCGTTTAAGCAGCACGAGAAAAATGAGGCGGCTAAAGTAGCTGAACAGACGATGCTGAAAGACGCAAAGCGACAGGCCCATGCAACTATCGATGGAATTAAAGGTCTGACAGAAAAGCATCGTACTGACTTTAAGGCTCAAATTGATGCATCCACCAATCAACAGGCTGTGCAGCGGATTGTTGAAGTTGCGCAAAAAGCTAGCACTACCGATGCTGATGACGCTGCTGAGAACCAGCCGCCAAAGAACAGTGGGAACTCGGGCGGTACTGATAACGGAAACAGTACTGGTGAGCGCGAAAATACACCAGGCTCGAGTGCGTCAAATGCCAAAGGCATTGCCGCGATTGCCGCAGGTTTTGGTGCACTAGGACTTGCAATCGTTGGAATTCTCAGTGCCGTGAACTACTTTGGAGGTTTGAACACCATCCAAGCGAAGGTAATTGACATGCTAACCAGCATCGGGATTCGTTTCTAAAATGCAGCTTGTTTGGATTTCGCGAACATAAGTTAGAGCCTGACCCTGTGTGACGATTAATCGCTGTCTCTAGTTGGGATGGCGGTTGGCCTCAGTAATTGCCGAGCTGTTGAGCAAGTTTATTGAAGCTTAACAGCTCGAATTTGGCTTATTTGTACGATCAAGGGGGTGGGGGATTTACCCCCGAGAAATTAACTTTGTCTTTACAGGTTGTCCAAAATAGATAAGTGTTAATTTATATATTCGCAGCATTCGTGCAGGTAATTCACAATCCGCTTTAGGCTTTAATAACGAATTCGGTATATAAGGTTTTGACGATGGGTTTTGTTGTTATAGAAAAAGTGAGTTTTTGCTGAATTTTACTTGATAAAAGGGGTATGGCGGTATAAATTTTGGCTTGTCAAAACTAGTTACCTTCCTTGGTGACGTCTGGTTGTTTTATCGAAAGGGATGGCCTTGTCTAAGCCAAAACCAGCTATCGGATCTGTTAAACGTCGTGGATTGGCAATTGCAACGGCAGTAGTAGTTGTTGGAAGCGGCATTGCAACCGCTAACTACGTATCAGCGCAGGAAGAAGATCGCGATCCGACATACGAAGAATTGAAAGCCGAATTTGGTGAAACCCAGGCGGATGCGATTGCGAAGGAATCAGCGCGAAAGGCATATGAGGCGCTGATCAAGGGCAACGTGGATGATGTTGATCAGATTTTCCAAGATGCATTGAACAAGGCAGCAAAAACTGATGATGCAGGATTTTCTGACGCGGATGTGCAAGCAATTGATCAGGAAGAACTGAAATACCAAATTGATGGACTTGTCGCGGACGAAAAAGATGCTGCAAAATTGGCGCACGAGATAAATGCTGCGATTCAGCAGGGCAAGTCCAAAGAGGAAATCAACAGTATTGTGAAGTCTGGCTTGGAAGGTGCTGGATACAACCCTGCTGAAATTACTGACGAAAATAACTCTCAGATTGCGGCAATAGTCAGTGGCGCCAAGCAGCGGGTCGAGGAACAAAAGTCTGATCGCGAGCCAACCCAAGAGGAGCTCATTGCAGAATTTGGGGGCCTAGACAGTGAGTTAAGCAAGCAAGCGGAAGCTGCTGCTAAAAAGGCTGCGGATGCCTTGGCTGCTGGGAAATCTGCTGATGAAGTAAATAAAATTTTCGCTGACGCTGTAAAAGAGGCTGCGAAAAATGATGATTCCGGTTTTGACGAAGATGACATTGAGCGCCTGGGACAAGATGAGTTGAACCAGCAAATCGTCGAGCTGCTTAAGGAAGAGCAAGCAGCTGCCGATCTGGCACATAAGGTTGCGCAAGCGGTGCAAGCTGGCCAGAACCAGGAAGCGGTTAAGGGCATTATTAAAGAGGGCCTCAAAGATGCTGGTTTTTCAGAAGCCGATGTGGAATCAGTTAATGACTCGGAGATTGTCGAAGTTTATTCTGCTGCCGAAAGACGTGCAGACGCCAAGAAAGCAGAACCGAATGCTTCTGAATTCGGAGCAGAGTCAGACAAGATTGCCAATGAAGCAGCGAAGCAAGCTGCTGACGCCATGAAAAATGGAGCCCCTGTTGATGAAATCAAAAAGATTTTCGAAGACGCAGTGAAAAATGCTGCGAAGGCTGGTGATGCTGGCTTCGGAGAAAAAGACATTGATGATACAGAACTAAATGCACAGATTTCTGAGGTTTTGAAGGAGGAGCAGGCTGCAGAGGCACTGGCAAATCAGATCGCAAGCGCATTAAAATCTGGTACTTCCGATGATGAAATCAAAGCGATGCTCAAGGAAGGTTTGAAGCAGGCTGGTTTCTCTGATGAGGAGGTAGCTGGGGTTGCTGATGAGCAGGTTGCTGCGATTGTTGATGAGGCGAAGCAGAAGGCTAACTCTCAGGACGTTGAGCCGGAGTCTGATGTTGAGCAGGAGCCTGAGTTTGGGGAGAAGGCAGATGCGATTGCTAAGGCTGCAGCAGCTAAAGCTGCTGAGGCCTTGAAAGCTGGTGCCTCGGTCGCTGAAGCGGAGAAGATTTTTGCTGATGCTGTGAAAGAGGCAGCGAAAGCTCGCGATGCGGGTTTCACCGAAGCTGATGTTGATGAATCTTTGTTGCAGGCTGAGATTGCTGATGTTTTGAAGGACGAGCGTGCTGCTGAAGAGTTGGCTCCTAAGGTTGCTGATGCGGCGAAGGCTGGTAAGTCTCCGGAGGAGATTAAGGACATCATTAATGATGGTTTGAAGCAGGCTGGTTTCTCTGATGAGGAGGTAGCTGGGGTTGCCGATACTCAGGTTGCTGCGATTGTTGATGCGACCAAGCAAAAAGTTGCACTGCAGCAGGAGCGTGAAAAACTGATCGCAAAGGCCACAGAGCTTAGCCTGGAAGCCGAAAAGCTTCAGAAGCTGAAGGAGGAGCTGGAGCAAAAGGCTCAGAACCAGATTGCTCAGCAATCTCAGCTCAATAAGAAAGAATCTGAGCTCAAAGAGCAAGCCCTGAAGCTACAAGCACAAGAAGATGTATTGGATACAGCTACGAAAGAGCTTGACAAGCTAAAGAAAGAATTGGAGCAAAAGGCTCAGAATCAGGCTGCTCAGCAATCTCAGCTCAATAAGAAAGAATCTGAGCTCAAAGAGCAAGCCCTGAAGCTACAAGCACAACAAAACGCAGTGGATGCAGCAGCGAAAGAGCTTGACAAGCTGAAGCAAGAGCTGAGCCAAAATAATAATGGCAGCCAAAACGATGATACTTCAGATAACGGGACAGGCAACAATGGTGACGACCAGGTAGGCGCCGAGCCTGGAAAGAACGATGATTCGTCGAGCTGGTGGAAGCCAAGCGGAGGATCGGATTCTGTCAAAGGAATTCTTGGTATCGCTGCAGGAGTTGGTGCGCTAGGGCTGATCTTCGGTGGAATCTTCAGCATCTTTAACTTTTTCAATGGTGCTGGTGACATCCAAGCAAAGGTTCGTGACGTTCTTGCTCAGATCGGCATTCGATTTTAAGCAGACTGTATCGCAGGTTCGAGCCTAATTTCGGGTTATTGAAAGCCGCAGCCTCATAGCGAGGGTGCGGCTTTTTCGTTGCCAATTGTGTTGGAAGCCACGATTGAATTAGGGCTACTTTATAGCAGGTCAGGTGGGCTTTTCTTGCTGTCAGCTTACTCTTATCTTTTCAGTAACAAACTCACGAGTATTTTTGTTCAACAACACATAAAACTGGTTTAAGTTTAATTACGAAAGCAACGGCAGCCCGCCGTAGCGCCCTGAGTACCTATTGAAAGGGGACCGATCGTGTCTAACCTTAAACTTGTTGCCGGAACTATGAAACGTCGTGGAATTGCCATCGCTGCAGCTGTAGCCGTTGCTGGAGGCAGCCTCGCTACTACAAACAACGCAATGGCTGTGGAGGTCGATAATCCGGGCTTTGATGAACTTGTGCAGGAATTTCAGCCAACTGAAGCTGGTAAACCAGCAGCAAAAGCGGCATTTGATACTGCAAATGCACTGAAGGCCGGAAAGTCAGACGAGGACGTACGGGCAATTTTGAAAGAAGGCCTGCAGAAGGCAGCAGAGGCTGGAGATGCCGGGTTCACTCAAGCTGATATTGATAGTTTTGATCAGGATAAACTAAACGAAGAATTTGACGAGATTATCAATTCGGGTAAAACAGCTTTGCAGAAGAAGGATGGGGTCCAGCCTGATCAATCGCAAGATTCCGTATCCCCCGCTCCAACAGTCAAATATTCCCCGCAGCGCCTCGAAGCAGAGTTTGGTGGTACAAAGGAAGGAAAGGTAGCACAGGAAACGGCGGAGCAGTTAGTTGAGGCATTCCGTCGAGGGGCAACCAAACAGGATGCAAATAAAATCGTTCGCGACAGCTTTGCTAAGGCGGGTCTTACGGGTGATTTTTCCGCTGAAGAGATCAACAAATTCGTTGAGGAATCGTACCAACGATTCGGTGACGCAACAGGGGAGCTCCAATTCAAGAAGGCTCTTGCGACGAAAGATTTGGCTGACCTAACAAAACTGAACCCTCTCCAGCGAGAGATTTTCCAGAAACAGATTGACTCTGCAAACACGATTTCTGAAGTAATCACCGTTGAAAAAGCGGCGAAGGCTGAGAACGCGAACCCTGTTCAGCAATTTGCACCTGTTCCAGGTCAGAAGGCTCCAGAAAAGTCTGGCGAGAAGACCGACGTTGAGAAGGCCCTGGAATACACCAAGCAAGAAGCCCTCAAGAAGCTTGAAGGCTTCGGCTTCTTGACCCCGCAGCAGAAGGACGCCTACACCAAGGCAGTAAAAGAAGCTACCGAGGTCTATCAGGTAGAGGCGGCTTTCGAGACTGGCGAAGCCAAAAATAAGGCCAACGAAGAGGCTAAAAATGCGAAGAATTTCGTCGGCAAGGCACTGGCACGTACGAAGCAGCTGGCCCTGAAGCAGCTGGACGAGATGACGGGTCTGAACCACGAGCAGAAGCGCGAAGCTCGTAAGAAGATCGTCGATGCAGACCAGGTCTACAAGGTCGAAGCTGCATTCCACACTGCAGAGAAGTTGAACTCTGCGAAGAAGTAAACATCGTTGCTTCTTAGCGTTTAGCGCGCAGCTGTAGCTGCGTGTATGGCTAACTCGTTACCTCCTAGATTGCCGCCATCCCACAGGGATGGCGGTTTTCGTCATACGTAGATGAATTGGTTTTTGCGGCGCGGCCAACCTACAACGGCAGGGTGGCGTCGGCAAGAAAACCGTGAATAACGGCACACGTATGCTTCTAGGCAACGCAAAATAATGAGGGTAGGCTTATCGCTATGCCAACAATTCAGTTTGACGTTCTCATCCCCGCAGAGCCAGCACAACGCCTGCGCGAAAATTACGAGCTCGCCTGCGATAAACTCGTGAAATCCGAGATGCTGAAATCGGCGAAACTGTCCTTCGATGACAACCCGAAAGTCGCCGACGATGTCGTAGAACAACTGCACCGCATCTACGAGGACGAGCACAACGACGACGAACTCGAAAACGGCGCCATGCACCGCTATCGCTTCGAGGTCGACGGGGTGAAAGGTTCGGTCAACCAGTTGACCATGGCGCTGTCCCGCTTTTTAACCCCAGAAGCACCACTACCGAATGACCGAGTGCTGCTTGAAAACGAGCAAGCCTACGAGCAGCCCGCCATCTACCCGTGGACGGTCAATATTTTCCGTTAGCGGTAGCGCTCCTCAAACTTCCGGGCAATGTCCGACCCGGCAGCGCGTAGCTGATCTGCCACATCTTTACCCGGATCCAGCTGTACGGCGAGCACATTCTCGCCCGGTTGCGCACCGAACTCAGCCGCGGCGATAGCCAATACCGGGGCAGATTTCTCGCTGGTGTTGTATCCAGCTGCATCCACCAGCTGCGCGATTTGGCTAATAACCTTGCCGTGGCTGGACTGCTCATCAACACGGCCCTCGCCGGTAATCACTAGATCGGCTTTCGCAATTGCTTCCGGCAAGCCTAATTCCTGGGCCACAACGGCGGCACCAGGCAACAGGTGTATGTGTTCATCGGTGCCATAGATTAAACGCGACAACCAGATCAGTCCGACCGGAGTGGCACCGGCTGCACCCGAGGCTTTGAGGTCAGGATCTATTCCAGTTACCTCACACAGCTGCATCAGGGCAGTATCCAAGTGTGTAACCTGCTCATCACTGGCGCCTTTTTGCCGGGAAAAAACCGCAGCGCTGCCATTCGGGCCACAGGCTGGGGCAGTGGTATCAGCCAACAACACGAACTCCATACCCGCAGCGGCGACATTCAAATTAGCGGTATCGATGTGTTCTAGGCGATCCAACAGCCCGCCGCCCTTAGGTAACGGGTAGCCGCGCTTATCGTGTGGGGCGGCACCCAATGCTACCAAGATCCCCATTCCGCCATCAGTGGTGGCAGAACCGCCTAATCCCAGAACCACGCGCTGTGCACCGCGGGTTTGCGCATCCGCGATTAATACCCCGGTGCCATAACTATCTGCAGTAAGTGCGTCGAGTTTATCGGCAACCGCAGGCAGCCCAGAAGCAGCGGCAATATCGATATACGCGGTTTTGGCTGCCCGGTCGTAGCGGTAGCTCGCCTCGGTCAGGTGCCCGGCGGCATCCGTCGTCGGCAAGGTGATGGTCTCACCGGAAAACCGTGCCGCGGTTCCTTCGCCGCCGTCGGCCATGCCAGCGGTGGTGATGGCAGCATCTGGGAAAACCTCGGCGACGCCGTCGGCAAGCCAACCCGCGGCTTGGTCCGAGGTAGCAAAACCTTTATATGAATCCGGGGCGATAACAATGTTCATGCCTGTCAGATTATCTGAGCCGCGATGGTCGGTGACACCAACTGTGGTGTGTGCTGTCGGGTGGGGTGAATACCTGTCGAACGGCCGTCGAAAAACGACAGGCTAGCGATGTGGTGCGTTGTCGAATGATGATCCAGTGCACACTTATGGGGGTAGGTTCCAATAGGATGACCGGTATGTTTCCGGATTGTTTTCACTGTTGTTTGCGAAATGTCTCACGTGAGTGAAAACTAAAAATTGTTGGTGCAACCCACAAGAAAGGTCACAGAGATCATGAACGTCGAAAAACAAGTCAACGGTTACTATGAGCGTTTGCTTGAGCGTAACGCTGGCGAGCCAGAATTCCACCAGGCGCTGGCAGAGGTTATGGACTCCCTCAAGATCGTTCTAGAAAAGGATCCGGAATACGCCAACTACGGCCTCATCGAGCGTCTGTGTGAGCCCGAACGTCAGCTCATGTTCCGTGTGCCATGGACTGATGACAATGGTGAAGTGCAGGTGAACCGTGGTTTCCGCGTGCAGTTCAACTCCGCGCTGGGGCCATACAAAGGTGGCCTGCGTTTCCACCCATCGGTCAACCTGTCCATCATTAAGTTCCTGGGCTTCGAACAGATCTTCAAAAACTCCCTGACTGGCCTGCCAATCGGTGGCGGCAAGGGTGGCTCGGACTTTGATCCTAAGGGCCGTTCCGACGCCGAGATTATGCGTTTCTGCCAGGCGTTCATGACTGAACTGCACCGCCACATCGGCGAATACCGCGACGTTCCGGCCGGTGATATCGGAGTTGGTGCCCGCGAGATTGGCTTCCTTTTTGGCCAGTACCGCCGTTTGGCTAACCAACACGAATCCGGCACCCTGACCGGCAAGGGGCTGACCTGGGGCGGTTCCCTGGTGCGTACTGAAGCGACCGGCTACGGCGTCGCTTACATCACCAAAGAAGCGATGAACCACTTCGGTGACAGCTTCGAAGGCTCTAAGGTCATCATCTCTGGTTCCGGTAACGTCGCCATCTACGCCGCGCAGAAAGTGCAAGAACTTGGCGGCACCGTCGTGGCCATGTCGGACTCGTCCGGTTATATTTCCACCCCGAATGGCGTGGACGTCGACAAGCTGCGCGACATCAAGGAAAACCGTCGCGAGCGCATCCACGTTTATGCCGACGAAGTAGACGGCGTGACCTTCCACGAGGGCGGCAATATCTGGGAAGAATCCGGCGACGTCGCACTGCCATGTGCCACCCAGAACGAGCTGGACGAAGACGACGCGAAGCGCTTGACCGAGGCCGGCGTCAAGTACGTCGCCGAGGGTGCCAACATGCCATGTACCCCAGAGGCGGCTCACTACTTCCAGTCCAAGGACGTTGCTTTCATCCCGGGTAAGGCTGCCAATGCTGGTGGTGTTGCTACCTCCGCGCTGGAGATGCAGCAAAACGCTACCCGTGACTCCTGGTCCTTCGAATACACCGACGAGCGCCTGCAGCAGATCATGGCGAATATCTTCCAGTCCATCTCGAAGACCGCCAAGACCTACGGACGCGAAGGCGACTACGTTGCGGGCGCCAACATCGCAGGCTTCAAGAAGGTTGCCGACGCCATGCTGGCACAGGGCGTTATTTAATAAGGATTTGCTGCGGCGCCGATCTTGCCGTTCGCATTCCGGGCCTGTGCATTCCGGGTCTGTCACGTTCCCACCGACGTGGCAGACCCGTTCGCATATCCAGCTCGTTTAAGATGGTAATTATGTACCGTGTCTTTGAAGCGCTTGATGAACTAGTCCAACACGTCGAGCAAGGCTATGGCGTGCCAATGACCTCCAACTGTATGGTGCCCCGCAATGACATGCTGGCCCTGCTTGATGATCTCCGCAATGCCCTGCCGACGGAAATTGACGACGCGCAGGATGTGCTGGATAACCGCAATGAGATCCTCACCGGAGCCGAAGAGCGCGCGAACCAGATCGTCGACGATGCGCAGGCTGATGCCGAAGATATTCTTGCCGACGCCCAGACTCGAGCAACCGACATGGTTGATCGCGCGGAGGCCGACGCCGAAGCAATGACCACCCGCGCTCGCGATGAGGCAGAAGACACCGTCACCCGTGCCCGCGACGAAGCCGAACGCCTGGTTGCCGAAGGTAATGCCTCCTACCAGCGCAGCGTGGACGAAGGAATGGCAGAACAACAGCGTCTGGTCTCTGAGGCAGAGGTCGTGCGGCGCTCCGAAGAAGAAGCCCAGCGCATCGTGTCCACGGCACACGCGGATTCGCAGCAGTTGCGTACCGAATGCGATGACTACATCGACGCTCGCCTGGGTGAATTCGAAGACAACCTTAATGGCGTATTGCGCACCGTCACTCGTGATCGTGCTGCCCTGCGTCGTGGTGCGGGAGCCGGAGGGGCAGTCAGTGCCAATGGGCGCAGTGCTCGCCGCTGGGAAGAACCCGGCGAAACCTACTAATTAACCCGGGCCGGTATGCTAGGACGAGTTATGACATCACCATTTGTTTTCGACGTCAAAGCGCTGCTTACCCAGCAGCAGAGCCCAGAACAGACCACGCACACCGGACCGGCACCACGACGCATCGGTGCGGAAATGCTCGCCATCGAAGAAGGCGCGGAAGTCACCATCGATGCTGTGCTGCATTCGTTGGGGTCCGGCATCATGGCCGACGCTGATGTGAGCGCGGTGCTCCGCGGCGAGTGCTCGCGTTGCCTCAGCCCGTTGGAACGACCTATGACAGTCCGTATCAGTCAGGTTTTTTCGGCGGATGATGATTTCATCACCGGTGACGCCGAAGACGATGAGGACGAGGGCTCAGGGGATGAAATCCCACAGGTCAGCCACGAAGACACCATTGATCTCCTGCAAACCCTCACCGATGAGTTGGTGGTTGCCTTGCCATTTAATCCGGTGTGTGAGGGTGGCTGCCCCGACGATTCCCTTACCCCAGCACCAGATGGGGTATCAGGCGAAGAAGATACACAGGAACGAATCGATCCGCGTTGGGCGGGGCTGGAGAAATTCCGTGACTAGGTCGAACAAGAAAACCCGGCTCACTGGGGAACAAGCCCTGGCAGAGGCTTTTGCAGCGGTCGACCACACGCCGCTGCTGACCCAATTGGGCGTGGAACTCTCCGATGAATACCTCTGCTTGGCGCTGACGCATCGTTCGTTTGCTAACGAAAATGGCACGCTGCCGAACAACGAACGCCTGGAATTTCTTGGCGACGCCGTGCTGGGCTTATCCATTGCCGCGAAGCTGTATGAGCGCCACCCGGACCGGCCGGAATCGGATATTTCAAAAATGCGTGCGTCGATCGTGTCGCGCTATGGGCTTGCCGACGTCGCCCGCGAGATCAACCTTGGACCGCATATCTTGCTGGGTAAAGGAGAAAAGCTTACCCACGGCGGTGACAAGGACTCTATCCTTGCAGACACCACCGAGGCGCTACTCGGCGCGATTTATCGGCAGCATGGTTTTGATATCGCCCGGGAAGTGATTTTGCGGCTGTTCGACTCCAAGATCGTGGGTGCATCAGCGCGCAACCGCACCTTGGATTGGAAAACGACGCTGCAAGAAATGTTGGCGGAAGCGAAGCTGCCGATGGCGGTCTATTCCGATGAACGCACCGGCCCGGACCATGAGTTGACGTTTTATGTCACCGCCACCGTCGGCCAGACAGAAGTTGGCCACGGCGAAGGGCCGAATAAGAAGACGGCCGAGCAGCAGGCGGCACGTCAGGCTTGCGAGTTGGTGCAGGCAAACCCTGGCGCCATCAAGGTCTAGCTCATGCCCGAGTTACCTGAGGTCGAAGTTGTGCGCTCTGGTTTGGCCGAGCACACCACCGGCGCGCGGTTTGGGAGAGTCGAGGTTCTGCACCCTAGGGCCAACCGCGGGCAGGAATTTCCATTGGCCGGGCTGCTGCAGGATGCGGTGATTAAGCGCTGGTGCCGACGCGGGAAATTCCTATGGGCCGAGCTTGCCGACGGCCAGGCGCTATACGTGCATCTGGGGATGAGCGGGCAGATGCTGGTTGGTGAGCCAGGGCAGGTGCAGTCGAAACACCTGCGGATTCGCGCGGAGCTGGAAGTGCCGACGCGGCTCGGCGACGACGGTAGCGCTGGGCCGGGCGTCGTCAAGCGTGAGCTTGCCTTCGTGGACCAGCGGACTTTCGGCCGTTGGTTAGTATGCGAGTTCTCACAAGATAACCCTGATCTGCCAGAACCAGCAGCGCACATCGCCCCGGATCCGTTTAGCCCTGATTTTGACGCGGTGGCAGCGGCCCGGGCGTTGCGTAAGCGTCGTTCCGCAGTGAAATCCGTGCTGTTGAACCAAGAGATTATCTCCGGCATCGGCAATATTTATGCCGATGAGGCGCTTTGGGCCGCGCGCATCCACCCGGCACGGCCTGCGAATAAGCTATTACAACGTGAAGCGGTGGCTTTGGTGGAAGCGGCGCGCGATGTCATGGCGCGGGCATTAGAAGCAGGTGGAACAAGCTTCGATGCCTTATATGTCAACGTCAATGGCGGTAGCGGTTATTTTGAACGCTCACTGAACGCTTATGGCCAAACCGGAAAACCATGCCGACGCTGCGGGAATGAGATCACCAGAATCGTGATTAACAAACGCTCGTGTCACTTTTGTGCAGTGTGCCAATGACACTATAAAGTGACAAGCTATGAACTTCCTGGAAAGCGTTGAAGCCGTCATCGTCAAGTTCAACGACGGCATTTGGGCAATCATCCCGTGGTTGCTGATTGCATCTGGTGTGTACTTCGCCGTGCGCACAAGCGGCGTGCAAATCACCAAACTCGGCGACATGTTCCGTTCGTTGGGTGAAGGGCCAAAGGGTAAAGGCAAAAACCTGGACCCTGAATACGGCGGTATCTCCGCTTTCAAAGCATTTACTATTTCCGCGGCCTCCCGCGTGGGTACCGGCAATATCGCCGGTGTCGCGGTGGCCATCACCATTGGTGGCCCTGGTGCCGTGTTCTGGATGTGGATCATCGCCATCGTCGGTGGCGCGACCGCCTTCATCGAGGCCACGCTGGCGCAGCTGTGGAAAACCAGGGAATCCAGCGGTAACTACCGTGGCGGCCCGGCTTATTACATGACCCGCGGTTTGGGCTTCAAACCGCTGGCAGCGGTGTTCTCGGTTGCTTTGGCCTTCACTTTCGGCTTCGTTTATAACGCTTTCCAATCGAACGCCATTGTCGATACCATGTCTACCTCCCTGGGGCTGGAAGGCTGGGCTTTCAACCTGATCATCGGCATCATCTTGGCCGCGATTTCTTCCGTAGTCATCTTCGGTGGTGTCCAGCGCATTGCAAACTTCACCCAGGTCATCGTCCCATTCATGGCCGGCCTGTATGTGATCATTGGCTTGGTGGTCATCATCATCAACATCAACGAAGTTCCAGGAATGATCGGCCACATCATTGGCCACGCATTCGGTGTTACTGAGGTGGTTGGTGCCACCGTCGGTGCTGCGTTCTCACACGGTATGCGCCGTGGTCTGTTCTCCAACGAGGCCGGACAAGGTTCTGCACCGAATGCGGCGGCCACCGCAACCGTTTCCCACCCGGTGAAACAAGGCCTGGTGCAGACTCTGGGCGTCTACTTCGACACCCTGCTGGTCTGCTCGATCACTGCTTTCATCATCCTGCTGGGCGGCGACCACAAGTACGGGCTGGATAACATCGAAGGTGCTGCGCTGACTCAAACCGCGCTGGCTAACGAAGTCGGTAACTGGGGCATCCACATCGTCACCTTCATCATCTTCTGCCTGGCGTTCTCCTCGGTTCTGGGTAACTACTACCTGGCGCAAACAAACCTGCAGTACTTGACGGAATCGCCCAAGATTCTCAATGGTTTCCGCGTTGGTGTGCTGGCCTTCATTATTATCGGTTCGGTTACCAGCATCCCAGTCGTGTTCGCCCTGGCCGATACTTTCGCCGCGACGATGGTAGTGCTGAACTTGATCGCTATCGTTCCGTTGGGTGGTGTCGCACTCAAGCTGCTGAAGAACTACAACCAGCAAAAACGTCGCGGCCAAGACCCAGTATTCCACCGCGATATGTTGCCGGGCCTGAAAAACGTGGAAGCCTGGGACGGTTCCGACCCTGTGACCCGCCGCAGCGAAGAAGATGCGCTGAAATAGGCCATCGAGGTTCGTTACACGCGTAATTTATGCACTTAAAAGCGCTGACCCTGAAAGGGTTTAAGTCGTTCGCCTCGGCGACGACGATGAAGTTCGAGCCCGGCATCTGTGCAGTTGTCGGGCCTAACGGCTCTGGCAAATCGAATGTGGTCGACGCGCTGGCCTGGGTCATGGGGGAAGGCAGCGCGAAAACTCTGCGCGGCGGCAAGATGCAAGACGTCATCTTCGCCGGCGCAGGTGATCGTAAACCATTGGGGCGTGCGGAAGTCACGCTGACCATCGACAATGCTGACGGCCAATTGCCGATCGAGTACACCGAAGTTAGCCTGACTCGGCGAATGTTTCGTGATGGGGCCAGCGAATACGAAATCAACGGCGCCAAAGCGCGGCTGGCCGATATCCAAGAATTATTGTCTGATTCTGGCATCGGGCGCGAGATGCACGTCATCGTCGGCCAGGGCAAGCTCTCGGAAATTCTGGAATCGAAACCAGAAGAACGCCGCGCGTATATCGAAGAAGCCGCGGGTGTGTTGAAGCACCGCCGTCGTCGGGAAAAAGCCCAACGCAAACTCAACGGTATGCAGGCCAACTTGGACCGGCTGCAGGATCTTACCGACGAGCTATCGAAACAGCTCAAGCCGCTGGCACGCCAAGCCGAGACTGCGCGCAAAGCTGCGACTGTGCAGGCAGAAGTGCGTGAGTCCCGGTTGGTGCTGGCCGGCGAGAAGATTGTGCGGTTGCGCGAGCAAGCAGAACAGGCCGCAGCCACAGCCGAAGAACTCCGTGCCCGGGTGGATACCAATCAGGAACACCTGGAAGAAGCAGAATCCCGCCAATCCGAAGCCGAAGCGCAGCTCTCGCAGGTCACTCCGGCAGAACAAGCAGCACAAAACTTGTGGTTTCGGCTGTCTGCGCTGAGTGAGCGCATAGCTGCCACCGTGCGGATCGCCGCCGACCGCGCCCGCAATACCGGAAATATCACGCCATATTCTGGGCAGGATCCGGATGACCTGGAAGCCCGTGCGCAGCGTGCAGACGAGGAACACGAAGAACTCGTCGAGGCCGCTGAGGTGGCGGCAGAAGAGCTTGAAGAAATCCGCGAGGAAGTCGCCGAGCTTAACGAGACGGTGCAGGTTGCCGAACGTGAGCACTTGGCGCGGTTGCGCGCAGAATCTGATCGACGCGAAGGCGTGGTGCGCCTTGTCGCAGAAGAAGAATCGATTGCGCAGCAACTGGCCAGTGCCCGCGAGAATTTGGCGCGTGCAGAAGAAACTGGGACGGAAGCTCGCGCGCGCCTGCGGGAAGTACGTGCGGAAGCCCGCGACTGGGCGTCGCAAACCAAGGACTTGCGCGGGCAGCGGGAAAATCTGGCGATGCGTGCGCAGCAGGCCAACTCGGAATCGAAGGCTGCCGAGCAGCGCTTGGACGAGCTACGCGAAAACCAACGGGAACGCGAGCGCATAGTCTATACCCTGCAATCGCGCATCGACACGTTGCAGGCGCAGGCACCACAACAAGACATCCGCGAGCACCTGGATGATTCTTGGCATGACCTGGTGGATCTCGTGCGTGCGGATGCCGGATGGGAAGCTGCGCTGTCTGCCGCCTTGGGTGAGTACGCGAAAGCATTGGCTGGTCCCGTTTCGGCCGAGTTACTTGCTGGTGCGGGTGATTCCACGCGCGCGGTATTGGTAGATACCAGCCGCGACGGTGCTGCGTGGCACGTGGATACCACAGTGCAGGCCGAGTGGTTGGTCGATCACATCACCGTTGACTCTTCGGTGGCAGTGGCGGTCGGCCGGGTGCTTGCCGACGTCGTCGTGGCCGAAGATTATTTGGCCGCGGTAGAGCTGATTGCCGAAGACCCACGATTGCGGGCGGTGACCCGCGACGGGCTGTTGGTCGGTGAAGGTTGGGTCGAAGTTGGCTCACACGCGGGTTCGGCGGTGGAGCGAAGCTCAGAGATCGCGAAGGCTCAGCAGGGTTTGCGCGTCGCACAAGCCGAGTTAGAACAGCTGTCCGGCACGATCGAAGGCGCCAAGCAATCCGCGGAAGAAGCCCGCCTGGATTCCGCGCACCATGGTGCGGCATTGCGCGAACACGATACAGATATTCAATCCGCAGAGCGGGAAGAACAACGCGTGCGCCAGCAGGTGGAACGCTATACCCGCGAATATGAGACCGCCGCCGAACGCGCCGAACAGGCACGCGCGCGCAGCGAAAAGCTGGAAGCCCAACACCGGGAGGTCAGCGAGCGGCTTGCGCGCGTCGACAAGCACGGTGGCGCCGCCGGGGCTGACGGTGCAGGCGAGGTGGACGAAGAAACTGAATCTCTGGCCCAGCAGCGCCAGGAGGCACAAGCTGCGTTATCTGCGGCCAAAGCGCGGGAGATGGATGCTGTGGTGGCCGCACGCAGTGCGCAAGACCGGGCTGGGCAGGCGCAAGGAAAAGGCGATGCGCTGCGTCGGCAAGCAGAACATGAGCGGGTGGCCAAGCGCAGGCACGAGCAAGCGATGGCGCGGCGCAAGCAGCAGGCAGAGTTGGCCGAAGCGGTGCTGGGGCATGCGCGGGAGATTGCGGAACGGGCCGAGGACGCGACCGACCAGGCTGCGCGTCGTCGTGATGAGCTGACTGCCCGGCGCACTGAGACGACTACCCGGTTGAATGCGGTGCGCTCGGAAGTGTCCGCGGCGCGGCGGGCGTTGGATGCGGCGACGAAGGAATTCCACCAAGCCGACATGGAAGCCTCGCAGGCATCCGTGCGCGTGGAAGAAGCCGAGAATAAAGCAGGCGAGCAATTGGGCATTGCGATCGAGGACCTGGTGCGCGAGTACAGCCCCGGTGAGGATTTCGATCGGGCGGCAGAAACCAGACGGCTCAAGCGTGCCGAAAAGGACTTGGGAGCTTTGGGCAAGGTCAACCCGCTGGCGCTCGAGGAATTCAAAGCGATGGAAGAACGCTACAACTATCTGTCGCAACAACTCGACGACGTCATCCAGACTCGGCACGACCTGCAAAATATGATCGCGGACGTCGACCAGCAAATCCTGGAGTTGTTTACGCAGGCTTGGAAAGACGTGGAAGCGGAATTCCCGCGCGTGTTCGCCACGCTGTTTCCGGGTGGCGAGGCGCGCTTGCTGTTGACCGAGCCAGACGACATGCTCACCACGGGTATCGAGGTGGAGGCCCGGCCGCCGGGTAAGAAAGTGAAGCGGCTGTCGCTGCTATCCGGTGGTGAAAAATCGCTGACCGCGCTGGCGATGCTGGTGGCGATTTTCCGGGCCCGCCCGTCGCCGTTTTATGTGATGGACGAGGTGGAAGCTGCGCTGGATGATGTGAATCTGCGACGGCTGCTGGCGTTGTTTGAGGAGCTGCGTAAGGATTCGCAGCTGATTGTGATCACGCACCAGAAGCCGACGATGGATGTCGCGAATGTGCTCTATGGCGTGACGATGCGCTCGGACGGTATTACGCATGTGCTTTCGCAGCGCTTGGCGCGCGGGTAGCAGGCGGCACGTAGACTAGCGGTGTGAAAAAGAAAATAGCATTTGTATCCATGCTGGCGGCTGCTTCGGTGGCGCTGGCGGCGTGTTCGAACGAATCTGCTGAGGGGGATGACAAGGAACTAACCCTCGGTTATATGACAGCGTGGAGCGATATGCTGCTCATGGCCAATTTGATCGAGCATGTCGCTTCCGAGCACGGCTATAGTTTCGAGCACACAGAGGTCAACGATGTCGCGGCGGTGTATACGGCCGTGTCCAATGGCGATATTGATATTGTGCCGTCGAGCTGGCCGGAACGCACCAACAAGGATCAGTGGGAGCGTTTCAAAGACAATATTGAAGACGTCGGGGTTTTCTTCCCCAATGCCCGATTGACCTTGGCTGTTCCCGAATATAGCGAGCTGGATTCCATTGAGGATTTGGTTGGCGCGGAAGCCCGTTTCGACGGCGATATCATCGGAATTGAAGCTGGTTCTGGTGTGGTTAACGTCGTGCAAAACGAGGTTATGCCGGAATATGGTTTGGACGCGTACACGTTGAAAACCTCGTCGACTCCCGCCATGTTGGCTGAGCTGGACGACGCGATCGCTGAGCACCGCGATGTTGTGGTGACTTTGTGGCGGCCGTACTGGGCGAATAATTCCTATCCGGTGAAGGATTTGGCTGACCCGAAGGGCGCGCTGGGGGAGCCGGAAGGCTTGCACACCCTGGCGCGGCCGGACTTTTCCGCTGAGCATCCGGAGTTGGCGCAGTGGATTTCTGAGATTTCGCTGTCTGACGAGGAATATGGTGCGCTCGAGGATCTGCTGCTGAACAAATATGACGAGGGCGAAGAGCAAAAAGCGATTGCTGAGTGGATCGAACAATACGGCGATTCTCTTCCTGCCTGGCCTGGGCAATAGCGTGGGAATGCCGCACGAAGGGCTCGTCTTCTCCGGTTGCGCAACGTTTAGCGTCGGGCGTCGACAAGATCGCCGCAGGATTTGCGGAGCTGCAAGAAACGCTTTTCGACAACGGTGCTCAGTTTTCTGACCTGCGAGACGCTTTTGAAAAGCTAGAAGTGGTGGCCGCAAAGAAAACCCTGTTGGATGCCTATTTCGCGCAGGCTGTGGTAGCCGCGGATGCTGGGCGCATCGTTGGATCTTCCAAGCCCATTCAGTACCTGATGCAAGTGCTTGGCCTGTCCCGTGCGCTGGCGCAAGGCCGTTTGGATCAGGCCGCGTTGCTTTTCGACGAGCCGTGCACCACTGTCGACGAGGACAAACTTGCATCGCTTGGTCTTGACGACGCTGAGCGGGGCGAGATTCGCGAACAGATGGATTCTCGTGATGACAATGCTCGTGCGGCCCAACATGACGTGCTACGTGCACACACCGACGCTGCGGTGCCGGAACATGTGCTCGCTGCTATTCGCCGCGAAGTAAAACACTTGCTGCCTTTCGCATTGGTATCGCAGGTGGAGGTTATGCGAGAAGCCATCGGGGAATATCACGATGGTCGTGGTCTCCGGGATTTGCGTGCATGGCTGGCCGAGCGCGTGTGGGAAGCCAATACAGAGGTCGATGATCGCGCGTTGTTACGCGGACGTGATGCAGCCTCTCGGCGCCGTGGTTTGCGGTTTTCCGAGCCAGATCGCTACGGTGGCGTGCGTTTTTCCGGCTACCTTGATGCCAAGCGTGCAGCCGTCGTCAAGGCTGTGCTTGGGTGCGGAACCAGTAAAGCCGATGAGTCGACGGACCCGCGTACGCTGGCGCAGCGCCGCGTCGACAAGCTTGCGGATCTCTGCGTTGATGTCGACCGTTACCGGCAAACACACAATGGTGGTGTGAGCAGCATTATTGTCACCACGACGGTGGCTGAAGTGGAAAACATGACGGGATCGACGTTGTTCACCACCGGAACTGGGGATCAGCTCACACCAGCCGATCTATTAGCTTTGCAAGCCGGAACACATGACTTCGTGGCCTTGACTGACAACAATGCGTCACTTCCGTTGGCGCTGGCGAAAGGCAAGCGCAGCGCAAGTTTGTATCAAAAGCTTGCGCTGGCAACGACGGAATTGACTTGTACTTACCCGGGATGCGCAGCGTATTGGTACGAATGCGATGTGCATCATCTGGATCCGTGGCTGGCAGGTGGTGTTACCGATATAGAGAATCTAACCCTTTTGTGCAGATCACATCATGTTGATAACAACGACAAACATGATGGGCACAACAATATGGGGCATGCAGAAAGAGATCCGGTAACCGGCAGAGTTGGGCACCGGTATGCCAACGGTAAATTCGCTACTAATGAGTCATCAGCAGCGAAGAAATCGTCAGGAGCGAAACTGCGTCGAGAGTCAGTGCGGGACAATTTTGGGGCTGCGCATGTAAAAAACAAGGAAGGCTGCCAGAATGGAGACCATGAATACTTCAGAATCATGGTGGGATAGTCTCGTTGATTTTGCGACAAACAATGCCGTCGCGTTTTGGGTGATCGTCGCCGCTGTTGTGCTGGCGCTGATCGTCATCATTGCGCTCATCGTTGGTACCAAGCGTAAAAAGTCGAAGACAGTCCGTTTCGGTGGTGAGGATGCCGAGGAACCGAAACAGCTGACGCAACAGCAAAAATCCGGTAATTACCAAGCCACCGGTGGTTTTAATTTTGCTTCTGGAGGGGCAGGCGAGAAGCAGCCAGTTGTTAAGCCGGAGCCACAAGAGCCGACAACTGTGCCACGTGAGCCGCGTGAGCCACTGGCGGAAGAAAAGCCGGAAGCACAAGAGCCGGTTGAAACACCGGATGAAGCGCATGCGGATGAGTCCGTTGTTGAATCTGCTGAGGTTGCAGAAGCTCGACCTGAAAAGGCTCAACCTGAAGCGGCTCAAGCTGAATCTGAAGCGCAGGATAAGAAAACAGAACCGGACACCGCGGAGCCGGTAGGGGAGCCCGCAGAAGACGCTGAAGAGACCGAACCGGAAACTTCGAGCGAGGCAAAGCCGGACGTCGAGTCCGAGCCCGTAGCCGAGCACGAAGCTGGGCCAGAACAGGTTGAGTCAGAAGAAGCTCAATCAGAAGAAGCTGAGCCTGCGCCGGAGCCAGCAGTAGAGCCTGCTGTGAAAGAAGACGCTGCGCCCAAAGCAGCAGACATTGCGTCCAAAGAAGACATTGCGCCGGCGGCGGGGCGTCTGTCGAAGCTGCGCGGGCGTCTATCTAAGTCGCAAAGCGCGATCGGGCAGGGCGTCCTGGGGCTTCTCACCGCAGGTGATCTGGACGAGGACGCCTGGGAAGAAATTGAAGACACCCTGATCATGGCGGATCTGGGAACCAACGCCACCATGAAAGTCACCGACTTGCTGCGCGACAAAATCGCAGAGCGTGGTGTGTCGAGTGAAGCCGAAGCCCGTGCGATGCTGCGTGAGGCTCTCATCGAAGTCGGTAAGCCAGAGATGGACCGCTCCATCAAAGCCATGCCGCACGACGGAAAGCCAGCCGTCGCCATGATCGTCGGCGTTAACGGCACAGGCAAAACGACGACCACGGGCAAACTCGGGCGCGTGTTGGTCGCCATGGGCCACGATGTTGTCTTTGGTGCCGCGGATACCTTCCGTGCGGCAGCGGCGGACCAACTGGAAACCTGGGGACGACGTGTGGGCGCAACCACCGTGCGTGGCGCTGAAGGAGCAGACCCAGCCTCGGTCGCCTTCGATGCAGTCGCCACCGGCGTCGACGAGGGCGTTGACGTGGTCTTGGTCGATACCGCAGGCCGCTTGCACACGTCGAATAACCTGATGGACCAGTTGGGCAAGGTCAAACGCGTCATCGAGAAGAAAGCGGAAGTCGACGAGGTTTTGCTGGTCATCGATGCGACCGTCGGCCAGAATGGTTTGGCGCAGGCTCGTGTATTCCGGGAGGTCGTCGACATCAGCGGCGTGGTGTTGACCAAGCTCGATGGCACCGCTAAGGGAGGCATTGTCTTCCAGGTGCAAGAAGAACTTGGTGTTCCGGTCAAACTCGTTGGCTTGGGCGAAGGTGCAGATGATTTGGCGCCGTTCGAAATCGAGTCTTTTGTCGACGCGCTCTTGGGAAATGAGCGTTAGCTGAACGTGATAACCTAAGCGACGATGATTTTTTCCTTATTAGCGCTACTCGGGGTGACGGTGGCCAGCGCCCCGCTGTGTTCGCGCCTACTAGGCCGAAACGCGGGTTGGGTGTTGGCGCTACCGCTAATCATTGCAACCGTTATGGCGGTTTCCGTCTACGACGGGGTACACACGGAATCAACGTCGTGGATACCGTCGTTGGGCGTGGACTTTAATATCCGCCTCGACGGTCTCTCGTTCGTTTTTTTGCTGTTGGTCTTGGTGATTGGTGCCGGGGTGTTGATGTATTCCACCCGCTACCTGCACCACAAGGACTCAGCGTTCTATTTCTTCATTACAGGCTTCGCAGCGGCGATGGCGTTGTTGGTGACCACCGATAACCTTTTCGTCTTCTATGTTGCTTGGGAAATGACGACGCTGTGTTCCTTCTTCCTTATCGGGAACTCCGGTGAGAAGGGGCATCAGCCAGCCATCCGTACCCTCCTGGTCACGGTGCTGGGTGGTCTGTTGCTGTTGACTGCCACCATCATCATGTCCGTATCGACGGGCACGATGCAGCTCAGTGAAGTCATTGCGTCCGATTACTGGGCGGACAACCCTGGAACCTTGACCGTAGTGGCCATCTTGGTCGCGGGTGCAGCGTTTACGAAGTCTGCACAATTCCCGTTCCAGGCTTGGTTGCCGGACTCGATGGTGGCTATCGCGCCGGTCTCGGCCTATCTGCACGCCGCAGCCATGGTCAAGGCTGGTATCTACTTGATTTTGCGCTATTCGCCACTGTTTGGCGAGGTAGCAATCTGGAATATCTTGCTGATCGTCTGCGGTTTGTTCACCGCTGCCTTCGGCGCCATGACGGCAGTGACCCGCGACGACCTGAAAGAATTGCTCGCATATTCCACAATGTCGCAGCTCGGCCTGTTGGTCGCCACCGTCGGTATCGGCACCGATGCTGCACTGACTGCAGCGATCGTGCACACCATTGCGCACGCCTGCTTCAAAGCCGCGCTGTTTATGTCGGTCGGTATCGTCGAACACGAATCGGGTACGCGGTCATACTCTGAGCTGCAACACGTGCGCACGAATATGCCAGTGACCAAGACCTTGGTCGTTATTGCCGCAACCTCGATGGCCGGAATTCCGCTGTTGTTCGGCTTCATCTCCAAAGAAGGTTTGATCGAGGCGGCGCTGGAGGCACCATTCGGCGATAACATGAACGTCCTCATCACCGCGGGCATTGTACTGACTTCGATGTTCACCTTTGTGTATTCCTTCAAATACATCATCGGTGTCTTCGGTGCAGGCAAGAAAGACGCGCAGGACGTGGAAAAGACAGTGCCAGAAGCCGCCTTGAGCTTCTGGATCATCCCCGCGTTGTTGGCTGCACTGACACTTGCGTTGGGTCTGTACCCGGGCGCGGTCGACGGTCTTGTCGACGATGCCGCGTTGGCGGTTACCGGTACCGATCAACACGTACACCTGGCTATTTGGCACGGATTCAATATGGCTCTGGGTATGTCGGCGCTGATCATCGTCGTCGGTGCCTTGCTGGTTCTCAACCGTGATCAGCTGTTCCGCGCCATGTCCGTATTCGGTGCCCCGGTCACCGGCCTCTACGTGGTGGAGTTCCTACGTCAAGGCATCATTAACACCGGTAATAAGTATTTCACTGCCGCAACCGGCACGACGTCGATGCGCCGCCACCTGGTGCTGCCGCTGCTTGGTGTTATCGCGCTGACTGTGATTGGCATCTTCACCCTGAACGATCTGCCAGAGGTCGTTGGCGAGCGGGCCTGGGCCATCGACTGGATTTTTGTGTTGCTCGTGGCAATGGGCTGTATGGCTACCGTGATGGCGAAATCTCGTCTGACTGTGGTGGTCGTGGTCTCGATCGCGGGCTTCGGCATGACGCTGTGGTTCTACATCTTGGGTGCTGCCGACGTGGCGAACACCCAGTTGACTGTCGAGATTCTGACCGTGTGCGTGCTGGTGCTGATTCTGCACCGGCTACCGGATCACTTCACCCCAGACACACGCCGTTCACACTTTTGGTCTATCGTGCTTTCGGTTGCCGTTGGTGTGTCCACCATGTTGGCGGTGCTGGCGCTGACCGGACGCCGCGAGATCTCCGATGTCTCGGAGTATTTCTTGCGCGAAACCGAAGAGCTCACGGGCGGTTCCAATATCGTCAACGTCATCCTGGTGGAATTCCGTGCCTTCGATACGTTGGGCGAGCTGACCGTGCTTGGCGTCGCCGGCATCGCAATCGCGGTGCTGTTGTCCAATAACCGTTTGCTGGCGGTCCACGACACGCACATGGATAAGGCTTCGCCGTTAATTGATGCACGCGCGAACTCTGTGTTCTTGCGCGCCACCACGAAGCTGGTCGGCCCAATTATCGTTGCATTATCGATTCTGCTGTTCTTCCGCGGGCACAACGAAGCCGGTGGTGGATTCGTTGCTGCGCTGATCGCATCGGCTGGATTCGCCTTGGTTTACCTGTCTGCACCATCCAACGCCGAAGCCAAGATCCGTCTGCCATATATGGCGTTGATTGGCGGCGGCATCACGATTGCCGTTGCCACCGGCCTGCTGGGCTTTATCGAAGGATCCTTCCTGAAACCTCTCGATACGCACATCTTGGGCATGCACTTGTCGACGGCGCTGTTGTTCGACCTTGGTGTGTACCTGGCGGTGATCGGTATGATCCTCGCCGCGTTCAACCTATTGGGTATGCCGCGGTTGAATTCCGACGAAGCTGATGCCCGCGAACCAGGAGCGGATGCGGATCTTGCAGACCGGTCCCTGGAAGCCGAACCTCAGGCAGAAAGGAACTAATTTATGACTCTCGCCATTTCTGCCGGCTTACTCGTCGGCTGCGCGGTGTATCTCATGATGCGCCGCGACATGCTGCGCATTGCACTCGGCTTTACGCTGCTCTCGCACGGAGCGAACCTGATCCTCATCGCGGCGGGCGGTACGTCGTCGCGCACTGAACCGTTCGGTTCCCATGACACTGCGGCCGTTGCCGAAGCAGCGGACCCGCTGCCACAAGCGCTGGTGTTGACCGCGATCGTGATTTCGTTCTCGATCTCGGTTCTGATGTTCGTCACGGCAGCCGTCGGCAAGAAAGACGATGCCACCCGCCCCGAAGTTAACCTCGCACGCGAGCAGGATGTGGTTCTGTAATGGATATTGCTGTACTACTACCACTGTTTACTGCGCTGCCGTTGATCTTGGGCGGCATACTCGTCGTCGGACACCGCTTCCAGTTGCTGCAAGACATCGTGCTATTTGCCACGCTGGGCGGAGCCGTCGCAGCATCTGCGGCGTTGTTCCCGTTGGTCTCTGAAGGCCAAACCATTGCGCACGGTATCGGCATGTGGGGCTTCGGTTATTCGATTCCGTTCGTTGCTGACATGTTCGCGGTGTTGATGCTTGTCACCACGGCAGTATTGGGTCTGGTTTGTGCCTGGTTTGCTGCAGCCACGGGATTGACGAAACAACGGTTCTCCGCACCGTTGATCCTGATCCTGATGGCCGGTGTCTTCGGTGCGATCTTGACAGGCGACCTGTTCAACTTCTTCGTCTGCCTGGAGATCATGCTGCTGCCATCTTATGGTCTGTATGCGCTGACGATTCACCGGCGCGGCGGATCTCTGCTGGTCGGCGGCATGCGCTTGTTCATCGCATCGAACCTGCTGGGCTCCACGCTCTACATGGTTGGTGTGGGCTTGGTCTACGGCACCGCAGGCAGCATTAACCTCGCCGAGCTTGCCGGTGCGGCGAAAGAAGACCCGGCCGTGGCCTTGGCTGGTTCGGTTTGTTTGCTGGCGATGTTTATCAAGGCATCGATCGTGCCCGTGCACTCGTGGTTGGCCCAGACTTACCCATACACCAGCCCGGCGATTACCGCGCTGTTTTCTGGTCTACACACCAAGGTCGGTGTGTACATGATCTACCGCATCTACGCGGTGCTTTTCGACGGCGACGAACGGTTCCTGTGGATCATGGTCGCGTTGTTTAGCTTGACCATGCTTGTCGGCGTATTAGGTGCGGTCGGTGAAAAGACCACGCGGTCGATTCTGGGCTTCCACATGGTCTCCCAGTTGGGTTATATCGTGATGGGCGTGGCACTGTTTACCGAGCTTGGGCTGGCAGCCGGTATTTTCTACTTGGTGCACCACATGATCGTCAAAGCCTCGCTGTTTATGTCCACTGGTGCTATCGAGGTGCAATACGGCACTGGCGAGCTGGGCAAGATAACCGCGATGGCTAAACGCGAACCGATTATGGCCGTGGCGTTTTTCGTTGCCGCGTTGTCGCTGGCTGGCATCCCACCATTTTCTGGTTTCGTCGCGAAGTTCTCGTTGATGATGGGCACATGGGATGCTGGTTTGATCTACCCACTGGTTGTGATGGTGGTGGTCTCGCTGATCACGTTGTTATCGATGTTGAAGATCTGGGGCGGCGTCTTCTGGGGCGACCCGAAAACTCCAGTACCGGATCCAGGGCATGGGCAAGACCCAGATGGTGCACATGGCACGTTGGGCGGCGGAGTAGCGACCTATACCCGGAGTGATTCGCAAACCATGACGGAAACGACAACCACACCGAAATCCCGCGTTGGTTTCTGGTTGGCAGCTCCTGCTGTGATTACCGCTGCTATCACGCTGGTACTCGGCCTCGGCGGCGAATATTTGATGCAGTATTCCGAGGTCGCCGCCAATAACCTGATGGATACCTCCAGCTACGTTGAGGCGGTGAAAAACTAATGGATATTGCTACTTGGCCTTTTCGCATGGTGGGCTTCTGGCTGTGGTACTTGAAGGAATTTGTGGTCGCGAATATGTCGGTGATTCGCGACATCATTTCCCGCGGCCATGATTCGACGCCCGGTGTGGCCCGCTATGAATCCCGTAGTTTCAAAGGTGGTCACTACACGCTGTTCGCAGCTTTGGTGACTATCACCCCCGGCACGTTGGTGGTCGGCGCCGGTGAGACCAAAGATGGTGTCCGGATCATGTATGTGCACGGCATGTACAACAAATCCGCTGACGAATTGCGCGACGATCTTCGGGATATGGAAGAGCGCATGCTGAAAGGAATTATGTTTCGTCCACGACTGAATGAGGACGCCAAATAATGACTACCGTTATCGCTATTGCAATCGTCATGATCGCGTTGTCGGCGCTGCCGGCTGCGTATCGTATGCTCGTTGGCCCGACTCGCTCGGACCGCGTTTCGGCAGCGGACTTCTTGTTGTTCGTGCTGGTCGCACTTTTGGGGCTTAGTGGGTTCCTGAAAGGTTCTGGCTATACGTTTGACTTGATGCTCGTGGCCTCGGTGGTTGGGTTCTTATCCGCCGTTTCGTTGTCTCGTGCTTTGTTGAGGGGTGCTCGCTAATGGACGTTATGGAAATTATTTCCTCGATCTTTATCCTCATCGGGGCGGGCAACTTCGTGATTTGTGGCGCCGGAATGCTGACTTTCCGCGACGTGTATGCCCGCATGTCTGTCTTGTCGACGGCGTCGGGCTTCGGAGTCTCGATGATCATCATCGGAGTCTTTTTGCTTGACCCGCACTGGTCCACCGCAATCGTGGGCATCGGCGCGATTATCCTGTTGTTGGGCACTTCTGCGATCGGCTCAATTTTGATTTCGCGTTCGTCAATTCTGCGCCACGTTGCCATCGTGGACGTGCAGTTCAACGAGGCTAACGTCTGGGAAGGCGAATTCGTTTCACCATCGGAATTCCAATATCGGCAGGAGACCGGGCAAGCACGGAAGGTCCAGTAGTAGTAGTCGCACAACGTCTCGAAGCCCCACACAGCCCCAAGCCGTATGGCTTGGGGCTTTTGTTACCCCAAATGAGGGCACTAACTATCTTTCGATAGATATTTATTACCTGTAGTACTACCGTTATATCTCGTAAGGCTGATATCAAGGAGAGTTTATGGAAACGGTAATTGCAGGTAATGCCGCCTGGATGCTGATGAGTGCAGCTTTGGTTTTGCTCATGACTCCAGCATTGGCACTTTTTTACGGAGGCATGACAGAGCGCAGAGGTGTGCTCAACATGATGCTGATGTCGTTTGGCTCGCTAGCCGTCGTTAGCATCGTTTATGTTTTATGGGGTTGGTCGATGAGCTACGGCACGCAGTCGTGGGGCGGAATCGTTGCCAGCCCTTTTGAGTTTTTCGGTCTCAAGGACTCCATTATCGATGAATCCGGTGAATACCTGGTTGGGGCGGAAGGCTACGCCAATATCATCGATATCGGCTTCCAACTCACCTTCGCAGTGATTTCCACTGCGATTATCTCGGGTGCTTTGGCCGGACGTGTGAAATTCGGTAAATGGTTGGTATTTAGCGGTCTGTGGGCAACATTTGTCTACTTCCCGCTGGCACACATGGTGTGGGGTGGCGGAATCCTTGGCGAAGGCGATAACAGCGTTGCGGCCTGGATCTTTGGTTCCGAAGGCGGAGAAGCTGTGGTTCCGCCGATCGACTTTGCAGGTGGCACGGTAGTTCACATTTCCGCCGGTACTGCCGCACTGGTGCTGGCTATTGTCGTCGGCAAGCGGAAGGGATTCCCGAAAAGCGTGCAGCGTCCGCACAATTTGCCGATGGTCATGTTGGGTGCAGGCATGCTGTGGTTTGGTTGGTTCGGGTTCAACGGCGGTTCGGCTTTTGCCGCCGACGGCCTGGCTGGCCTGGCTTGGCTAAACACCACCGCTGCGACAGCTGCTGCAATCTTGGGTTGGTTGTTCGTCGAAAAGGTTCGCGACGGATTCTGCACCTCGCTTGGTGCGGCCTCGGGTGTGGTTGCTGGACTGGTCACTATTACCCCGGCTGCTGGCGACCTGAACCCGGTCACCTCGCTGATCATGGGTGTACTCGGTGGCATGTTGGGCTGCCTGGGGGTTGGCCTGAAGTTCCGGTTTGGCTTCGACGACTCGCTCGATGTCGTCGGCGTTCACCTCGTTGCAGGCCTGTGGGGCACAGTTGCCGTAGCGTTTTTCGCTAACGACCGTGGCATTATTACCGGCGGTGGAGCGCAAGGTTGGCAGCTGTTGCTCATCCAGATTCTCATTGCCGCCATCGCCATGATCTTTACCATCGTGATTACTACGATCATTGCGTTGATTCTGAAGTCCACGATGGGCTGGCGTGTCACTGACCAGATCGAAACCGACGGTATTGACTTCGGTGGGCACCGTGAGACTGGCTACGATATTGGCGGTCGTGGCGTGCGTGGACACAGCAGCCGGAACTAACAGCCACCACTAAGCTGAAGCGAGAACACGTTTTCAGCGCCCAGAAAATACAGCTAGGAGCACACAATGAAACTCGTGACAGCCGTCGTCAAGCCGTTTACGCTCGACGATATCCAGAAAGCCTTGGAAAAGCTCGGCTCGCCGGGAATGACCGTTTCGGAGACCGAAGGTTTTGGTCAGCAGCGCGGGCATAAAGAAATCTACCGTGGTACTGAATACGACACGTCGTTTGTGCCGAAGACGAAAATCGAGCTAATCGTCGCTGATGGTGATGTCGAGCAGGTTGTTGATGCAATCGTAGAAGCGGCCTGCACCGGTGAAATTGGTGACGGCAAGATTTGGATCACCCCGGTCGACGACGTTGTTCGAGTGCGTACCGGCGAGCGCGGCGAAAAAGCGATTTAGCCGAATCGTACTAGCCCACTGCGGTGGAATCGCAATGACAAAGACCGCTGCTTAGCTAGCTCGAATTAAGCGAGCCGGATATGACCCGCGTGGGCAAAACCGGCTAGGCTGGTAGGGCTAGTAAATGCCAACGGTAGGGAGTTACGCAACGTGTTTGAGTCATTGTCCGACAGGCTACAGTCCGCCCTGAAAGGGCTTCGCGGCAAGGGCAAACTGACTGAGGCTGATATTAACGCCACCGCCCGCGAAATCCGGCTGGCGTTGCTGGAAGCCGACGTTTCGCTCACCGTTGTGCGCGGCTTTATCAAGCGCATTAAAGAACGCGCCGTCGGCGCAGAAGTTTCGGAGGCTTTGAACCCGGCGCAGCAAGTCGTCAAAATCGTCAATGAGGAGCTCCAGGACATCCTCGGTGGGGAGACTCGGCGCTTGAACTTGGCGAAAAACCCGCCAACAGTCATCATGCTGGCGGGTTTGCAGGGTGCTGGTAAAACCACCCTGGCCGGTAAGCTTGCTAAACACTTGGAATCCAAGGGCCACACCCCAATGCTGGTGGCCTGTGACCTGCAGCGTCCGGGTGCTGTCGACCAGTTGCGCATCGTCGGTGAGCGCGCAGGGGTGAAGACTTTCGCGCCTGATCCAGGAACCTCCCTGGATTCCCAACACGAAATGGGAACCTCGCACGGCGATCCTGTCGAGGTCGCCCGCAACGGTATCGAAGAAGCCCGTACCGCCCAGCACGACGTGGTGATCATCGACACCGCGGGCCGGTTGGGCATCGACGAAACCCTGATGAACCAGGCGCGTGATATCCGCGATGCCGTTAACCCGGATGAAGTTTTATTCGTCATCGACTCGATGATTGGCCAGGACGCCGTCCACACCGCGGAAGCTTTCCGTGATGGCGTGGACTTTACCGGTGTGGTATTGACCAAGCTTGACGGCGATGCACGTGGTGGTGCGGCGCTGTCGATTCGGGAAGTCACCGGCAAACCCATCATGTACGCCTCCTCTGGTGAGAAGCTCACTGACTTCGATGTCTTCCACCCAGAGCGTATGGCCAGCCGTATTCTGGGCATGGGCGATATGCTCTCCCTGATCGAGCAGGCCGAAGCCACCCTGGACCAGCAGAAAGCCGAAGAAGCTGCGCATAAGCTGGGCTCCGGTGAGATGACGCTGAACGACTTCCTCGATCAGCTTATGATGGTGCGCAAGATGGGGCCGATTGGCAACCTGCTGAAGATGATGCCGGGCGGCAGCCAGATGTCCAAGATGGCGGACATGGTCGACGAGAAACAGCTGGACCGGATTCAGGCCATCATCCGTGGTATGACTCCGGCAGAGCGCAACGACCCGAAGATTCTGAACGCTTCCCGACGCAAGCGTATTGCGGCTGGTTCCGGTGTGGAAGTTTCGGAAGTCAACCAGCTGGTGGAGCGCTTCTTTGAAGCCAAGAAGATGATGAGCAAGATGGCTGGGCAATTTGGCATGCCTGGTATGGGCGGTTCGAAGCGTTCGGCGACGAAGAAAAAGCCTAAGGGACGCAAAAACAAGAAGGGCAAGCGCAAGAAAGGAAAAGGCGGTGGTCAGGGCCAGGGCATGCCAAATATGCCGGGAATGCCTGGAATGCCAGGCATGGGTGGCGGAATGCCATCGATGCAGGACATGCAGAAAATGCAGCAGCAGATGCCGCCGGGCATGGAAAACATCGACTTGAGCAAGCTGAACTTCGGTAAGAAATAGGCTCTGGCCCTGTGGTTCACGCAGGGCTTAGTCCACGCTTAGTTCACGTAGCGCTTGATGATCGGCTCCAGCAATGGCTGGGCCGATTTTGCGTATGCGTTGGAAATATGGTGCATATCGCGGTAGACGGCGATATTACCAATAACGACATCACAACGACGACGGTCGCAGAACCAGTCGGCAGTATCGACAGCTTCCATGCCGAGCTCATCAAGCACGGCCTCGGCAGGATCAACCTCTTGGTAGACCTGGTTCCGCGCAACCGAACACAGGCCGCCATTAACTAAGCAATTACTAAAATCGAATGGCTCGCCATTTGGGCGGAATCCCCAGGGATTGTCGCGCAGCCCAACGAAATCGATATCGGCGTCGGCAAGCTCTTGCCAAAACGCTGCATACCCATACGGCACATAATCGGGGCCGTGCCCGAAATCGCCAGACGGGCGGGTGGAATTCGAAATCACCAATTCCGGCTGCTCATCCAGTAGCTTTTCGATGACCCTCTGGCCCCAGTTATAGCACCGCTGATCAATCTGATGGGAACCAACGACCATGTCATTTGGGCCGGTGACGATCGGGCAACCGGCGCGTAGCATGACCTCGAGGCGGAAACCATATTTTTTGCCCAAGGCATCCAGTGGGCCAGCCCATTGCTCAGAGTGTGACCCACCAACCAGATAGACCGCCTTATCGGCGTTCCTGTCGCCGAAGACACACGGCTCGCCGAACCGGGATTCTTCGAACTGCAGGACAGACGAAGGAAAATCACTCGGAATAAAACAATGAACCTCGGAGACCACGGGCTGCAAACTGGAAACTAGTTGCGGGTCTGGCGCGACTGCTACGTCGTCAGGAACATCGTGGCCAAAGTTGGCGAGTACGCCAGGATAAGTCTCTACGGGCAGCGGTTGGTTGCGTTCATTGTGCAGGCGTTGGGTCCACCATGGCTGCACGGTCAATAAAGCAAGCAAGGCGATCGTGGTTACTACCGCACCCGTGACGCGCCCCGGATGGGATTTCGCGCCCGCACCCAGCGCGCGCCAGGACAGTTTCGGCGACTCAGTGGTACGCCGCCGACTTTGTTGGCGCAGTGGTTTTTCGACGCAACGATATGTCAACCATGCCAGCACCAGGGAAACGACAATGATGCTGATTCCCAGGACCACGTTCGGCGAGGATTGGCTCCAAAAATTCGTCGCCAAAATCAACAACGCCCAATGCCATAAATAGAGTGAATAGGCGATATCACCCAACCAACGCATAGGACGGGTAGCCAGGCCGCGTGCAACCACACCGTTGCCGCCGAGCACCAACAACACCGCACCACCCAAGGGGATCAGTGACAGGGGGCCAGGGTAGGCCGTGGAGTCTTCCACGATGATGCCGGTGGCAAACAACAGCGCTAGACCAATGACGCCTGTGACGTCGGCAAGCCAACGCGGCATGGTGATGCGGCTGCCATAAATAACGAGCACTGCACCAAGAGAGAGTTCCCACAGGCGAGAAAACGTCGAATAGTAATTATCCGGAGTGCCGTAGACACCGAAGCGGGACGCGTAAGCAAAAGAAACAATCGTGACGACGAGCAGTATTGGGCCCGCGATCCGGGTGATGTGTTCGCGGCGTGAGCGCAATAACGCGGCCAAAAGCAGGGCAAAGGCGATGGCTGCTAGGTAGAACTGTCCCTGCACCGACATTGACCACAGGTGCTGCAGCGGTGAGATTTCCGGTGCAGCCGCGGCATAGGCGGCTTCCTGGCGGGTCAATTCCCAGTTCTGGTAGTACAGCAAGCTGGCAGAGATTTGCTGGGCGAATTCGATGTTCATTAACCACGGGGTGGCGATGAGCACCAGAACCACGGTGACGCCGATGACCAGCGCGAGCGCGGGCACCAACCTGCGGATCGTCCGCCACATGGGCCACCAGGGGTTCAGTGAGGCGTCGTCACGCGCGGCATAACGCAACTGCGAACCGAGGAAAAAGTATCCCGACAGCAGCAAAAAGACATCAACACCACCGGACACCCGGCCGATGAAGACATGAAAAAATACCACCAGAGCGATGGCAAGGCCGCGCAGGCCGTCCAAGTCATAGCGGTAGGAGGGCTTGTTTAACGATTCGGTCAAAACAGGCTCACATGTTTCATCGGGGTGAGGCATTTTTCGGTCGTTGGGTAGTGTATCGCTTTTGGTGTGCGTTCCCTATTCGAAGGACGTTTACTGAGAACGTCCGCGCATGGTTTGGTCATAACGAGGCTTGCAGGTTAAGATGTGATGCTGTCTGTGTTTCTGCGTAACACTGCGCTCGTCTACGGTCGTCGCAGTCGGGATCACGCGCAGACTAATCCAAGGGTTGAACCGGCCTGCATCCGCAGGTGTCCGAACTGCCCAGTGAATCTCTAGCAAGAAAAGGAGCCAACAATGGCTGTCAAGATTAAGCTGCAACGCCTCGGCAAGATCCGTACCCCACAGTACCGTGTGGTCATCGCGGACTCGCGCACTCGTCGTAACGGCAAGGAGATCGAGGTTATCGGTCGCTACCAGCCAAAGCAGGAGCCATCCCTGATCGACATCGATTCCGAGCGTGCTCAGTACTGGTTGTCCGTTGGTGCGCAGCCAACCGAGCCTGTTTTGGCGCTGCTGAAAGTTACCGGTGATTGGCAGAAGTACAAGGGTCTGCCAGGTGCAGAAGGCACCCTGAAGACCGCCGAGCCGAAGCCATCCAAGCTGGAGCTGTTCAACAAGGCTTTGGAAGAGGCTAACAACGGCCCATCCATCGAGGCCATCACTGAAAAGAAGAAGAAGGCCAAGGAAGAAGCCGAGGCTAAGGCTGCTAAGGAAGCCGAAGAAAAGGCTGCTGCGGAGAAAGCTGCTGCCGCTGAAGGCGAAGCTGACGCTGAGGCTGAGTCCAACGAATAAAGGCCCAACGCATAAAGCCTGTAGCGCTTATTCGTGCGCTTAAGACCGCGTGGTGTTTCCCAACCGGGAACCCACGCGGTTTTTGGTATGACCGACACGCTAAATTAGGGGTATGGACGTACGTATTGGTCGGGTAGTGAAAACCCACGGCATCCGCGGCGAGGTCGTGGTGGAGACAACCACGGATGATCCGGAGGGCCGTTTTGCCCCGGATGCTGTTATCGAAGGCCGCCAGGCGGGTCGTACGCAATCGTTGCGTATTCGTAGCGCGCGCCCACACAAGGGACGTCTGTTGGTGGCATTGAGTGAGATCACCGACCGCACCTCTGCGGAATCGCTGCGCGGTATGGAGTTTTTCGCCCCGGCTGATGAGTCGGATGATGACGGCTACTATGACCACGATCTCGAGGGCCTGCGCGTGTGGCACGATGGCGCGGAGATCGGAACCGTGAGCGGTGTGGTAGAAACCATTAACCGTAGCCTGCTGGAAATTACGTTTGCCGACGACGACCGCACAGCTTTAGTTCCGTTCGTCGACGAGTTCATCGCTGAAGTAGACCTGGAGGCTGGCACCATCACAATCACCCCGCCGGAAGGATTGCTGGACCTGTGAGGCTGGACGTCGTCTCGATTTTCCCGGAATACCTGCAACCCCTGCGCCACGCACTGCTGGGGCGCGCGATTGAGCGCGGCTTGCTCAACGTCGGCGTGCACGATTTGCGTGACTGGGCCAGCGGTGTGCACAAATCTGTTGATGATTCGCCCTACGGCGGCGGCCCGGGCATGGTGATGAAGCCAGAGGTGTGGGGCCCGGCCCTCGATGAGATTGCGGCGGGAAAGCGTGCAGATGCCGCTAACCAACTGGAATCGGCGGCTAAGCATATTCACGGCGCTACCCACGATGAGCTTTCGGGAACGACCCCACAGCGCTACGACGGCCGGGACGTGCGCGCTGGCGAGAACCCGGATGCGCCGTTGCTGCTGGTGCCGAGCCCCGCAGGGGTGGTGTTCAGCCAAGACAAGGCGCAGGCCTGGTCCAATGAGGAGCATATTGTCTTTGCCTGCGGCCGCTATGAGGGCATCGACCAGCGGGTTATTGACGATGCAGCCCGCCGCTACCGGGTGCGCGAGGTCTCGATTGGCGATTATGTGTTGATCGGCGGCGAGGTGGCGACTCTGGTGATCGCCGAGGCCATCGTGCGGCTGATCCCAGGCGTGTTGGGCAACCAGCGTTCGCACCAGGAAGATTCGTTTTCCGATGGTTTGTTGGAAGCGCCGTCGTATACCAAGCCGCGCGTGTGGCGCGGACTAGAAATTCCGGAGGTGCTCACGTCTGGCCATCACGGCAAGGTGGCGGAGTGGCGGCGTCGGCAAGCATTACTGCGTACGCAAGCACGGCGGCCGGATTTGTTGGATGCTGTGGAGCTGAGCACAGAAGATCACACGATATTGGCTGAAGGTATGGGGAATAACTAGGCTTGGCCCAATGATCGCCAGTGTTATTGCCGAAGAATTAGGCGTTTCCAGCAATCGCGTGCAGGCGGCGTTGTCGTTGCTCGCGGAAGGAAACACCGTCCCGTTTATCGCCCGTTACCGCAAGGAAGCCACCGGTGCGCTGGATGATACCCAGCTGCGGCATATCCAACAGCGTGCGGATTACCTGGAAGAACTCGCGGCGCGCAAAGAAACCATCCTGGCTGCGATCGAGGAACAGGGCAAACTCACCGATAAGCTGCGCGCGGAGATCACCGAATGTGATTCGAAGGCGCGCTTGGAAGATCTGTACCTGCCGTACAAAAAGCGCAGGAAAACCAAGGCCGACAAGGCCCGTGAGGCTGGTCTGGAGCCACTGACGGACGCACTGATCGCTAATCCGTCGGTGGATCCAGAAGCAGCCGCGCAGGATTTTCTTGTCGACGGCTATGCCGATGCGAAATCGGCGCTCGATGGAGCCCGCGCGATTTTGGTCGATAGGTTCGCCCTTGATGCGGATCTGGTGGGTGAGGTTCGTGAGCAGTTTTTCCGCGATGGCACGTTGGGTGCCCAAGTCGTGGCCGGGAAAGAAACCGAAGGCGCGAAATTCCGTGATTACTTTGATTTCTCGGAACCATTGACCGCTTTGCCATCGCACCGGATCTTGGCGTTGTTGCGCGCGGAATCCGAAGGCATTATCCAGCTGGATTTCGATGGTGGAGACGATGCTGGTTTCGAGCACCTCATTGCAAAGAGGTTCGAGCTTGATACTGAGGCGTCGAGCTGGCTGGCGCAGGCAGTACGTTGGGGCTGGCGCACCAAACTGATGGTTTCTGCCGGGTTGGATGCGCGGAACCGTGTGCGCAGCCACGCCGAAGATGAGGCGCTGAAGGTCTTTTCGACGAACTTGCGTGATGTCTTGTTGGCTGCCCCCGCCGGGCAAAAAGCGATGTTGGGCATGGACCCGGGCTATCGCAATGGCGTGAAATGCGCAGTGGTCGATGCCACCGGAAAAGTTGTCGATACGACTGTGGTCTACCCGCATCAGCCGCAAAAACAGTGGTCGCAGGCGGTGGAAGTATTACGCGGTTTGTGTGCGCAGCATGCGGTGGAGTTGGTGGCTGTGGGTAACGGCACGGCTTCTCGCGAGTCCGAGGAGTTGGCGGCGGAAGTCGTCGGCACGCTGGAGCCCCGCCCGCAGGTTGTGGTGGTCTCGGAATCGGGTGCATCGGTGTATTCCGCTTCGGAACAGGCGGCAGCCGAGTTGCCGGATATGGATGTCTCGCTACGCGGGGCTGTCTCGATCGCCCGGCGTTTGCAGGACCCGTTGGCTGAGCTAGTAAAGATTGATCCGAAATCCATCGGTGTGGGGCAGTACCAGCACGATGTGAATCAGACCAATCTGGCACGGGCGCTGGACGACGTCGTCGAGGATGCGGTGAATAGCGTGGGCGTGGACGTGAACACAGCCTCGGTGCCACTGCTGGAGCGCGTTGCCGGGCTGAATGCGACCGTCGCAGAGAATCTGGTGACTTACCGGCATCAGAATGGGCGGTTTGCTACGCGCAAGGAATTGTCGAAGGTGCCGCGTTTGGGGCCGAAGGCGTTTGAACAGGCGGCAGGGTTTTTGCGCATCAACGGCGGGGATAATCCTTTGGATGCCTCCGCGGTGCACCCCGAGGCGTACCCAGTGGTAGAAAAAATTGCCGCGACTGTCGGCGCCGGCGTCGGCGAGTTGATTGGTGATTCTACTCGGCTGGCACAGCTGCGTCCTGCAGAGTTCGCCGATGACGAATTTGGTGAACTCACCGTCGCTGATATTATCGCTGAGCTGGAAAAACCTGGGCGGGATCCGCGCCCAGAATTCCGCACTGCCAGTTTCAAAGAAGGCGTGACCAAGGTGTCGGATTTGCAACCGGGCATGATCCTGGAAGGAACGGTAACCAATGTCGCTGCCTTCGGGGCGTTCGTGGATATTGGGGTGCACCAAGACGGCTTGGTGCATATCTCCGCGATGAGCAACAAGTTCGTTTCTGATCCGCACACCGTGGTGCGTTCCGGTGAGATCGTCAAGGTGAAAGTCCTGGATGTCGACGTCGACCGGCAACGCATTGGGCTGAGCCTGCGCTTGGATGATGAGCCGGGTGCTGGCGGAAACAAACCGGGCGGAAACAGGCCCGCAGGGAACAAACCCGGTGCAGCCAGGGCAGCGGATAACCGCGGCGGTAGCAACCGGGGTGAGAAACGCGGCAAGAATAAGGCTAAGAACCATGCTAAGGACAAGGTTAAAAACGGCGGCACGCAGAAGAATAAGCCCGCCGGTTCCATGGCTGATGCGTTGCGCAATGCCGGATTCGGATCTTAAGTTTCAGCTAGCTGGATTCGTGGCTCGCGAAATTATGGCTCGCGAATTTGTGGCTCGCGAACTTACGGCTATGTTTGCGGGCGCGCGTTGGATCATTCGGCCACGTGCGTTGGATTCTGTAGGAAGCAGGAAGTATACTGAAGCCTACAATGCCCGGGTGGCCCACTGCGCCATGATTTCCCGGGTGCGAGTTCAGAAAGCTATTTAAAGGGGCAGAGCATGAGCACCAAGCAGGACCGGCAAGAAGAGGCTCGGGACATTAAATCCGGCGACGATCAGCCGTCGAATATGTCTGAGGTCTACCTGCCGTTCATTGGCTTCTTCATCGTGATGGCCGTGGGCCTGGGCCTGGTCATTGGTGGTTTCAACGCTCTGGAATACCTCTAAAGCTTAAACCAGTGTGCTCACCCGCTCCCGTTTTCGGGAAGCGGGTTTTTCGCATGCCCTGCGGCGATGCTGAATTCTTGACCCCGTTAGGTCCCGAGTGGAACCTAGGCGTTATTGATATCGGTGTTGATATCGGCAGCGCCGAGAGCACCCACCCCGCCAGGCAGACTATGCAGCTGTACCTGCGGCAGCGCTGCGGCGTACGTGTCGACGACACGCTGGCTGCGCACACCGGATGCGCAAAACACCACAGCCTCATCAGCACCGCCAAGCGCGTCGGCGATATCCGCGCTGCTGGTGATCTCGCTCAACGGAAGCCGCAGCGGATGGTAGCGCTGGGCAAGATCCGCCACGTATTTTTCATGCGGCTCACGCACATCCAGCGCCACCGCGGCACCCGAAGCGACACGCTGTAACAGGGTATCTGCCGGGTCTGTGTTGGGTACCGCGCAACTGGTGCCATAAAAAGCAGCTAATTCCGTGGTCAACGGACGCTGCGGATCCGCACCAACCCGGTAACTCGTGAGCGAAGCTGGTAATGCCTGATAGCGAAGGACCCGTCCCGGCTCAGAGCGCAGCCCTGCAAGGTAGGCGATGGCTTCGGTAGACATCAGCCCGGCAACCACGGACGTCGTCACCCCCAGTACACCGGCGGTCGCACAATCGGGCGCGCTTGCGGCATCGGGTTGTTCCGGAAATAAATCCCGTAAACCGACGCCGCGTTGCACGCCCTGCCGCTGTCCATCGGCACTAGCACCGGAATGCCATAGGGCGACCTCACCGGAATAACGCAACACTGTGCCCCACACCAGTGGGATGCCGAGAATCTCGCAGGCATCGGCGACCAGGTATTTGGTGGCAAAGGTATCCGAGCCATCCAATACCAGGTCCACGCCGCCGACTAGCTCCACTACGTTATCAACCCGCACACGCTCAGCGACCGCATTAATCTGGATCTCCGGCTGCAATTCCCGGGCGCGCGCCGCAGCGACCTCAACCTTTGGCTTACCGATATCTCCGGCGCCAAATAAAATCTGCCGGTGGATATTGCTGAGATCCACCGTATCGTCGTCCACCAGCGTGATCGTGCCGACGCCGGCTGCCGCTAGCTGCTGTAAAGCTGGGCACCCCAAACCACCTGCCCCGATAATCAGGACGTGGCTGGCATGCAAACGAGCCTGCTGTACCGGGCCAAACCCCGGCAGATTCATCTGGCGTGCGGTGCGATGAATTTCACGGTCGGGTAGCTGGGCAAGGGCATCGTATGCGTTAGCGGCAGGATCAGTGGCCATGGCCTCTACCTATAGCACTTGGTCCGACCACGAGGCCAGACCATCGAAACTGCTCGAGGCTTGTGCATGCTCTCGGCGCGGGATACGCCCGGCGGTGCGGGAAAGATAGCCGCCGATCACCGCGTGACGCATCGCCTCGGCCATCGCGACTGGATCTTGGCAACGGTTGATGGCACTAGCCAGCAGCACTCCGGAACATCCCAGCTCCATGGCGAAGGCAGCATCGGAGGCGGTGCCGATACCGGCGTCGATCAGCACGGGGATATCTGTGCGGGAACAAATCAGCTCGATATTGTGCGGATTCAAAATTCCTAAGCCAGTGCCAATCGGTGAGCCTAGCGGCATCACAGCGGCAGCCCCGGCGTCTTCGAGCTTGCGTGCCACTACTGGATCATCAGAGGTATAAGCCAGGACGGTAAAACCTTCGTCGACCAGCAACTCGCATGCATCGAGGGTTTCAGTCACATCGGGCAAAAGCGTGTGCTCGTCGGCAATGACCTCGAGTTTCACCCAGTTGGTGCCTAGTGCTTCGCGAGCCAGTTTCGCGGTGATCACGGCATCCCGGGCGGTGCGGCACCCTGCGGTGTTCGGCAAAGGGTCAATGCCTAAACGCTGCATCAACTCAAAAACGGATTCGCTTCCGGTAGAGGTTGCGGCAGAATAGCGCCGCATTGCCACCGTGGTCAGCTGCGTGCCGGAAGCCACTAGTGCTTTTTCCAACATCTCCTGTGACGACGACCCACCGGTGCCCATGATCAGGCGGGAATCGTAGGAGCGATCAGCAATCGTGAGCATATGGTTGCTTAGCCTCCCTGGCGCGCGTTGAGAATATCAATGGTCTCGCCGTCGTTCAGCAGGCGGCACCATTGTGAAGCCGGTACTACCTCGCCATCAATCGCGACCGCGATGCCGGCGGTGAGGTCTTTGCCGGTAATTTCTTTGACCAAGGCGGTGACGTCAACCGCGGAGGTCTCGTGCGGCTGATCATTGACGGTGATGTGCACGGTTTTGGGGGATTCGTTACTCATGGTCGGTCCTTCCTAGGGGAGCAGTTAGCGGGCATCGCGAAGCGGGGCACAAGCACTGATGTCGACGCTGAGTTGATCGTCATCCACGCCGTCGATGAGTTCGCGCGTGATGCGAGCAGCCAGCGCAGAAAGCAAAATCCCGTGCCGAAAATAGCCGGTAGATACCACCAGGTTAGCACTGACCCGCCCCAAATACGGCAGGTCATTGGGGGTGCCCGGGCGGGCGCCGGTGGTGGCTTCCAGGAACTCGCATTCTTCAATTCCCGGCACAATGCGGATGGCATCGCGCAGCAGGTCATAGACCGAGGACGCTGGTGGGCCAGAGCGGTGATCTTCTCGGCTGGTGGCACCAATCGTGATGCGGCCGTCGGCACGCGGGATGATATAGATCGGGCGGTCTTCCACGAAACCGCGAATCACCCGGTCACACAGTGGCTGCACGTGCGCTGGGCAGTGTAATTGTAGAACTTCGCCATAGACCGGCCGCAGTTGGAATGCCTGGTGCACGTCGGGCTTGTCGACGTCGTCCAGCACCCCGGAAATGTGTGCGGCTCCCAAACCGTTGGCGAGCACCACCTGGGTGCCGGGATAGCGGCCATGTTCTGTCACGACCGTGCCCGATTCCACCGCCGTGGCTTTTTCGCGCACTATCTGCGCCCCCATATTCTCCAGGGCATCCAGTAGCGCGCGGGCAGTCAGACGCGGGAAAACTTGGTGATCACCGGGAATTTCCACCGCACCTGCCACCGCGGGGGAAAGCGCAGGTTCGAGTGCACGGGCTTGGCGCACCGTCAGCTTGGACACTTCCATGCCGTGGGCATTTTGGTAATTCATGAGCTCGGACAAATGCTGCGAGTCTGCGCGATCAGCGGCAACTACCAGTGTGCCTTCGGTGCGATAGCCAGTAGGAAGGTCTGTGTGCGCGGCAACAATCTCCATGAGTTCCGGGTACCACTGCCCGGATTTCTGCATGAGCGGAAAGAGCGGGTCCTGCTGGTAGACCACCTCCGCAGCCGGGGCCAGCATGCCTCCTGCATGATGCGTCGCACCGGAGGCTGGGGCGGGATCAATCACGCGCACGCTATGGCCGTGGTGTGCTAGTTCGACCGCAGTGGCCAGCCCCACCATGCCAGCGCCGATGATATTAACGTCAACGACAGTGGCGGCCTGTTTCGTGTTTCGGTAATCCGCGTGCCCAGCGGTGACATTCTTGACGACGTCCGCAACGTAGTCTTCCGGGTTCTCGGCATGCATGATTCCACGCACAATGGCGACACCAGAGACTCCAGTGGCAGCTAGTTCACGAGCATCGTCGACGGTGACATCGCCAATAGCAACGACTGGAACCTCGCTTGCGGCCACGATCGGTGGATAGCCAGCAATCCCCAGCGGCGCGCGGCCAGAATCCTTCGTCGGCGTGGCGCGAAACGGCCCACAACCGATGTAATCAAGATCGTCGGCATGCGCATTCGCTGCTGCGGCTAGTTCCACCGTGCCCGTCGTCAAGCCAATGACCGCGCCGGGCCCCAACAACTCACGCACCTTGTCGACGGGCATGTCGTCTTGGCCCACGTGCACGCCAGCGATCGGGTAGCCGTCGGCTTTGAGCTTGCCGACGAGCTCGACAGCGTCGTCGACCAGCACTGCGCACTCAGGTGCTACTTGCGCGACAGCCACGGAAAGATTCGCGGCAAGCTCATATAAGGCGGCCGTGTTAATCGGCTTGGAGCGCACCTGAATGATGCCAGCGCCGCCGCGGGCGGCAGCCACCGCGCGGGCAATGATCGCCTCGTGGCTGCCGGAACCAGTGACGAAATAACAGCGGAGATCTAGCTGGTCGCGGGCGCTGTGAGATCGGGATGGGAAGGGCACAGGCATGAAACCACCACTTTGCTCGCTGGATTAAACTGCACTGGAATGCTGGAATAATAGTTGACAAGATTTGAAATCTATCTGCCTATTGTGCCAGACTAGAGCGGTTGATTGTTAAGGATACGAACCGGTCACACCGCTAGTCATCACAGGAGAATCACCCTGGGGTTATTAGTGGTTGCTAGGCTCCTCTTTCCCGACGTATTAAGGACACTGCTATGAACAACATTCTCGATAAAGTCGATGCCGCGCAGCTGCGCGATGACATCCCAGAATTCCGTGCCGGTGACACCCTGGACGTAGACGTCAAGGTCATCGAGGGTTCCACCCAGCGTACCCAGCTCTTCTCGGGCGTGTGCATCCGTCGTCAGGGTTCCGGTATCCGTGAGACCTTCACTGTGCGCAAAATCTCGTTCGGTATTGGCATCGAGCGTACTTTCCCGGTTCACTCGCCAAACATCGATTCGATTAAGGTGACCCGCCGCGGCAAGGTCCGTCGTGCGAAGCTGTACTACCTGCGCAACCTGCGCGGCAAGAAGGCTCGTATCAAGGAAAAGCGCTAAAAGTTTTTCGCAGATGTTGCAAGCACCCAGGTGGGAATTTTTCCACCTGGGTTTTTGTGTAGCTACGGTTCGCAGCCCCGCTGTAGTGCTGGCGCACTGCTTATTTCCCGCTGCTAAGGTGTAATCCGTGACTAGCCAAGAAAACCGTCCTGGAGATGATGCTGAGTCCGTCGATGCACTGGATGCTGGTGATGCTGGCGTGCAACCCGTTAACGACACGGCTGCAGACGACGAATCCAACGCGCACGCGGAGGACCTGGAAGATGACCGCAAGCCCCGCCTGCCGGCGTGGGCGGAAACCGTCCTGACGGTACTGGTGGTGCTGGTTGTAGTCGGCCTTTTTCAAAACCTGATTGGACGCCAGTACGTAATTCCTTCAGCCTCTATGGAACCCACCTTGCACGGCTGCCCGGAATGTACCGATGACCGGATCTTTGTGGAAAAGGTCAGCTATTATTTCTCGGACCCACAGCCAGGCGATGTCGTGGTGTTTGAAGGCACGCCGTCGTGGGCTGGGATGTACCAATCGCCGCGTTCTGATAACGCGTTGCTTGCTCGCATTCAGGATGGTTTATCGTTGGTGGGGTTGGCGGCTCCGGATGAAAACACCTTGGTCAAACGCATTATCGCCACTGGTGGGCAGACCGTGTCGTGTCAGGAAGGCGATGCGGCTGTGATGGTTGATGGGAAACCGATCGACCAGTCATATATCCAAACCCCGCCACAGTATCCGATCGATGAGAGCGCAGGCTCGCAGGCCTGTGGCGGCCCATATTTCGGGCCGATCGAGGTCCCGGAAGATTCCTATTTCATGATGGGTGATAACCGCACCAACTCGGCGGATTCCCGGGCGCATATGTTTGATGACCGCCACGGCACGATTCCTGCGGAAAATATCCGCGGCAAAGCGCAGTTTGTCTTCTTCCCGTTTAACCGCTTTGGCGGTATCGATGACCCGGATATTCAGCAATAGCACCGACTCACCCGATGCGGGCACTGATGTTACGAGTTTGTGGCGGTGGCGGATCATCCTCGCTACTGCTGTTGTGACTTTCGGCGTGCTGGCTGCGGTGCAGGCGTTCGTCGGCAGGTTTTATGTCGTGCCGTCGGCGTCGATGGAACCCACGCTGCAGGGGTGTACGGACTGCGCGGAAAGCAACGACCGCATCATCGTCGACAAGCTGGCTTATCGATTAGGTGAGCCACAACCCGGTGAGGTGGCAGTGTTCGATGGCACGGATTCCTGGCAGGCAGGTTTTTCCTCCCCACGTAGTGATAATCGATTCGTCCGGGGGCTCCAGAATGCCGGAGCAGCGATTGGATTGGTGGCTCCGGACGCGAATAGTTTTGTGAAACGTGTCATCGCCACGTCAGGCCAAACTGTGCAGTGCATGCCAGGTGATCCGGGGGTGCTTGTCGACGGCGTGGCGTTGGTTGAACCGTATATTGCGAATCCACCTACGCATCGTGTCGACGGGCCGGGTGGCGCGCCAGAATGCGGCGGAGATTATTTCGGTCCCGTGACCGTGCCGGACGGGCACGTATGGGTGATGGGGGATAACCGTACTAATTCGCTGGATTCGCGGGCCTATCTCGGTGATCCATACCAGGGCACGGTTCCGGTAGAGAATTTCATCGGGAAAGTCCGCGGGATAATTTTGCCGCTTGCTCGGTTTGGCGGGGTGGAATAACCGCATGAATAGTAGCGCGCGATCGTCGGCTAGCAACTCGACTGCGAAACTCCACGGGAATCCCAGCTGGATGGAACAGCACTTGGAAGACCACGGCTTCGGCCCGGTTGCAGGTGTTGATGAAGCCGGGCGTGGAGCCTGCTGTGGGCCGGTGACGATCGCCGCGTGTGTGTTGCCTTCCGGGCCTCTGCCGGAGCTAGCGGCGTTGACGGATTCGAAGAAGCTGTCCCCGGCGAAACGGGAAAAGCTCTTCGATATCATTGTTGACAAGGCTATAAGCTTTACCGTGGTGCATGTGTCGGCTGCTCGCATTGATGCGAGCGGTATTCAACACGCGAATCTCTCGGGGATGCGCCGCGCATTGGCAGGGCTGGGGCAACCGGTGTCTTACGTACTCAGCGACGCGATGAAAATCCCGGGCCTCACTGTCCCGCAGCTTCCAATTATTGGTGGGGATGCGGCTGCGCGCTGTATATCTGCGGCTAGCGTGCTGGCGAAAGTCAGCCGGGATCGTCTGATGGTCGAGCTCGATCAACGGTACCCAGGCTATGGCTTGGCCGGGCATAAAGGCTATGGCACCAAAGCGCACAGCCAAGCAATTGCAGAACGTGGTGCCTGCCCCGAGCATCGTCGCAGTTATGCGAACGTTGCCGCAGCTCATGCGCAGTGGGAAGCGCTCCAGCACGACTAACCTGTGCGACAGCAGTACTCACCCCGCCGCCAGTACCCAGATGCCAGCACCCAGATGTCACGAGTCCCGGTGCGCCGCAGCCGTGAAAGGCGGTGCCGGGATTAGACTGGTGACCGAATTGTTCGCCAACACCTGGTAGTCGCCCGCATAAGGAGTAATCGCAGATGAGCGCAGAAGAACTGGACAACTACGAAGCGGAAGTCGAGCTGTCCCTGTATCGCGAATATCGTGATGTCGTCAGCCAGTTCTCCTATGTGATTGAAACTGAGCGGCGGTTCTACCTGGCCAATGCCGTTGAACTCATCCCGCATACGTCTGGTGGCGATGTGTATTACGAAGTCCGCATGTCCGATGCCTGGGTGTGGGATATGTACCGGGCGGCTCGTTTCGTGCGTTATGTCCGCGTCATTACGTACAAGGACGTCAACATCGAAGAGCTGGATAAGCCGGATATGATTGTGCCAGAGTAATTCGCCCAGCTTTCCATGCGGTTGTTTGCCCCAGTACACGGAGTGTGTGCTGGGGCTTTCCCGTGCGCCCATCAGTCGGAGGCGTGCTCGGGTGTTGCGCGACTTCTAGGGGCTAGGAGGTTCTAGTGGCTGGCGGTTCTAGGCTCGGAACAACTCCTGGCACCCTGTCAAATTCTGCGCGCTAAGGGTGTGGATAACTCAAGTAGTCCACAGATTTGGTTGACTTCCCGGACATACTGCTTGTTTGGGGGCGCTTGCCGACGAAAACTAGCGGTATCTGGAAAAGCTTCAGATACAGCAACTGTTTTGTTGGGGGAGTTTGTCATGCCTACCCATGCACGCCAATTGGGCCAACGCGGCGAAGTGATTGCGCAAGATTTTTATCGCAACCGAGGTTATGAGGTCGTCGCTAGCAATGTGTATTACCGCGGCGGTGAAATCGATCTGATTGTCCGGCCTACTGCGGGCCCACCCGGTTCCGTTGTTTTCGTGGAAGTAAAAACTCGTAGTAGTACCGCATTTGGTGCGGCCGAGGCTGTGACTGCCCAGAAATTGCGGCGTATGCGTCATGCTGCAGCTCGGTGGCTGAGTGAGCAACAGCGTTGGCAGCGCCCCTCGTTTCTGGGGCCGGTCCGCTTTGATGTTGTGGTGGTTCGAGCTGATGTTGATCCAGCACAAGGTGCTGCCGTAGAAATTTTCGAGGGGGTAGAACACGGTGCTTGCTAAAACTCATACCGTTGCCTTGTCTGGTGTTCATGCCGATATCGTTACCGTCGAAGCCAATATTGGGCCCGGGCTCCCGGGCATCCACGTGGTCGGGTTGGGCGATGCAGCCGTCAACGAATCACGTGATCGTATCCGTACCGCAGTAGCAAACGCGCAATTAGGCTGGCCGAAAACCAAAATTGTGGTGTCCATGTCCCCGGCGGGTTTGCCGAAGTCCGGTTCGCATTTTGATTTACCGACGGCGCTGGCGATTTTGGAAGCCGCAGAACGTTCGCATCGATTGGAACATCGGGATTTAGATTCCACCTTAGTGCTGGGCGAGCTTGGATTGGACGGGCGTGTGCATGCGGTCGCCGGGATCGTACCAGCGCTGTTGGCAGCACGCCGTTTCGGTTTTGACACCGTGATTATCCCGCCTGCGAATGCCGCTGAAGCCGCACTGCTTGATGACATGAACGTTCTGGTCGCACCCACGCTGAGCGCCGCGTATTACTGGATGCGTGGGGAAGCAGAGCTTGCCGACGCCCACCGTTATGCCAATCATCCTGATAGGTCGGGGCCTCCGAGGTTGGATTTCGCGGATATCGCAGGCCAAGAAGAAGCGATCCGCGCAGCAGAAATCGCGGCAACCGGTGGCCACCACTTGTTATTGATCGGTCCACCAGGTTCTGGAAAATCCATGCTGGCTGCGCGCATACCGGGGATCATGCCGGAGCTGACGACCTCGCAAGCGCTGGAAGTCAGCGCGGTGCATTCTGTTCTGGGAACTGGCAGCGCACCCAGGTCGGTGATTACCCAGGCACCGTATATCGCCCCACACCATTCCATCACCCGCGCCGGGCTACTCGGCGGTGGCTCTGGAAATCCGCGCCCTGGTGCGGTGAGCCTGGCGCATCACGGCGTGTTGTTTCTTGACGAGATTTCGGAAATGCCAGCAGCAATCGTCGATAGCTTGCGTACCCCGCTAGAGCAAGGCGAAGTGCGGCTCGTGCGCAACCGCCGAGAAATTATTTTCCCAGCGCGGTGTCAGCTGGTACTCGCGGCGAACCCGTGCCGGTGTGCCGCCGAGGATGCCACGAAGTGTCGCTGTCGACCGCATGAGCGCATGCGCTATTTGAATAATCTGTCTGGACCGATGCGCGATCGGTTGGATATGACTGTCCGGACACATTCGCAGGCGGCGACGTTGGTGAGTAAGAATGCGCGCAGTTCGGCAGAAATAGCGGATGCGGTGGCCCAAGCGCGCGAGCGTAGTGCCCACCGCTGGATGAAAGCAGGTATTGCGGTCACCACTAATGCCTCGGTGCCTACGACGCTGCTACGTCGTGATTTCGCAGCCGATTCCGCTGGCATGGCATTGTTGCAGGCTCACTTGGCGCAGGGTGATATCACGCAGCGGGCTGTCGACAAGGTATTAAAATTGGCGTGGACGCTTTGTGATTTGTCAGGTGTGGCACAACCGGGTTTGGAAGAAATTGCCCAGGCCATAGAAATACGCGGTGAGATGGCACAGCCGCAGCAGGAGCTTGCGGTATGACCCACGAGGGAATGAACGACACCAGCGATAACGGCGGCTGCAGCAGCATTAGAACTAGTACTAGCACCAGCAGCAGCGGTAACAATGCTGAACGCTATGCATGGGCATATCTCAATCGAGCGATCGAGGGGCCATCGCAACCACTCTGGCAGCTTTTACGCGCCGGGAGAGATGCCACAGAAATTGCGCGCGGGGTTCGCAGACGGGCGAGCTGGCTGCACGACCTGTTGGGACAAACAGAAGCCCGGCATGACTGGTGCCGGTGGGAACAAGACCTGGAAATAGCCACCCGCTACGGTGCACGCTTGGTCACCCCGGACGATGCTGAATTTCCGACGGAAACATTTGACGCAGCCTTTGGCTTTGCTGAACTCGGAGCAGCGCGTGCAGCGAGTGGTTCGAGCAGCGGGGCAGGAGCTAGCGCGCCGCCGCATGGTTTGTGGGTGCGCGGACAGGACCTTCGGCAACTGGTGGCGCAATCTGTCGCTATTGTCGGTACGCGTTCGATGAGCGCATACGGGAAAGCCGCCACCGAGCAGTTAGTGCGGGGCCTTTCTCCTGCGCAATGGACAGTGATCGCCGGAGGTGCACTAGGCATCGATGCCGCAGCACACTCAGCTGCTTTGGCTTCGGGTGGAAAGACCATGGTCATTACTGCCTGTGGCGTAGACAAAGTCTACCCGCGCGCTCATACGAAGTTGTTTCAGACCATAGCAGCAGGTGATTCCGGGGCGATGGTGACCGAATACCCACCAGAAACGCCGCCACAACGCCACCGCTTCCTTACTCGCAACCGACTAGTTGCGGCATTAACCGAAGGCACCGTGGTAGTAGAAGCCGCCTGGCGCTCCGGGGCGCTCAATACTGTGCACTGGGCGGAAGGATTCGGTAAAACCACGATGGCGGTACCAGGGCCGATAACCACAGTAGGATCACTAGGCTGCCACCAACTCCTCAAAGACGGTCGAGCACAGTTGGTTACCAGCGCCGATGACGTACGCGAATTACTCGGAAGCATCGGCGAGGTTGATGCGACCGGCCAATATGAACTGCAATTTAGCCCCGACCCAATACAAAAACTATCGCGCAATGAACTCCGCATCTATGACTGCACCCCAGCACACGGTTTTCCAGGGAAGACAGCCGAAGAAATAGCCACAGAAGCTGGAATGCCGCTAGGGCTTGCCGTTCACCTGCTATTGGAACTCCACAAAACCGGGCTTGTGACACGCGAAGCCGGCCGGTTTAGCCGCACATCCTGACAACGCGAACAGGACCAGCCCGCGTACCAGCCTATAATCAACCGCTATGGACACGGGCACAGAGAAACCGCGCAGCCAAGGTAAGCAGCGCAGCCAATTGCACGAAGCCATCGACGACTTCACTGACTATCAACACTTTGTGCAAGGCCGCTCGCCAGCCACGGTGCGCAGTTACCGCAGCGACCTGTACGATCTCGCAACCCATATTCCCACCTTCGCCGAATTCCGCTTGCCCGCCTTACGCGCATGGCTAGCGACGGCAGTCCGTGATGGGAAATCCCGGGCGACGATTGCGCGCCGGGCTTCGTCGGCCCGGGCTTTTTCCACCTGGGCGCAACGACAAGGCTATCTAGATGCCGATATTGCTGCCCGACTGCACAATCCGAGTGCCGCGAATACCTTGCCTACCGTGCTGGCTGTTGATGAAGCGGCCAATGTGGTCTCGTCGACACCAAGGCAAGCAGCAGGCAATGATACAGGCTCAGACCCACTTAGCCAGCGCGATTCTGCGATCCTCGAATTGCTGTATGCCTCCGGCATGCGAGTTGCCGAGCTCGTCGCGCTCAACCTTACAGATCTCGACGTGGACCGCGGCACCATCAAAGTCACGGGTAAGGGAAACAAGCAACGCGTCGTCCCCTTTGGGCGTACCGCCGCGCACGCATTGAGTACCTGGATCGAACACGGTCGCCACGCCGTGCTCAAAAAAGCACACAGAGGTACAGACACCAATCACGACTCCCGTGGAAGCAAAAACCAGCACCAAGAACCTGCATTATTCATTGGCGCTCGTGGCAAACGAATAGACCAACGCCAGGTAAGACGAATCGTCGAGCGCGCCGGGATGGCGCACGGAATCAGTTCATTAAGCCCGCACGGCCTACGCCACTCAGCAGCGACGCATTTATTAGAAGGCGGGGCCGATCTACGCGTGGTGCAAGAAATCCTGGGGCATGCCTCCCTGCAGACGACGCAGCGGTATACCCATGTGACTGCCGAACGACTCAAACAGGTGCATGCGCAGGCGCACCCACGGGCGTGATGGGGTGATGCCCGGGGTGGTAACGATGCGGAATTTTCTTGCGAGCAAACCCCCGCTAATCCCAGGGCTTCAAGCGGATGATTACCTCATCTAAGAGATCCAAAGGATTGATATAGGTTTTCGGGCCAGTGCGTGCTCCCCAATGCAAGCCAGGTTCGCCGTTTATCGGGGGAGCCAAGGTGCCAATGATCTCGCCGGCAATAACGTGATCTCCGGCGCTGACCCGAGCAAAAACAGGCTGGTACGTGGTACGCAGACCACCATCGTGGTTAATCGACACAGTCGGTGTGCCCGCTACCGTGCCCGCGAAATGCACGGTGCCAGAACCGGCTGCGGCGATAGGCGCGCCGATGGCGATGTCGAGATCGACCCCGCGGTGGCCGGGTAACCAGTCCTGCTCGGGCGGGTCAAAACCTTGTAACACGGGAGATGGGGAGGCGCTGCGGGTGCCGGGGTCAACGTAATCGCCAGCAAAATCCGTGGAAGCAAGCTCTTCCGACACCTCGGCGGGGGCGGCGTGGACGGTCGGCGTGACGTCGGCAAGCAGCGAACAAGTCAGAGCCACGATGGCAAGAATTGCGGCGTGCGGATGAGGGATTGGCGGCAGATTCGTCATGGTTACACAGCATGTCGGAAAAGCGATGTGTACTCGTCGGAGCGTCGCTATGACTGTGGATAAAGTGATAGCAGACTACAGTAGTGACATAACGAAGCGCAGTTGTGGATAATTTCGGGACATCGTGCGCAAAAAGTTGGTGTTATCTGCCTGTTTAACCTAAGATACCGCTCAGCAGTGTGTGTTATGCGCACTGACTACGCGCGATGAAGTTTTTCGTCATCCCATAACAGCACCGAGGGTGGTGGAAAACCGGCGCCGACGTGGTCTCCTAAGCCTCCAATGATTGTGCTAAATCGTGTGGAGGCGCAGCGGAGTGTTGGCGGCGGACTTCATTGCCAGGGCAAGGGATAAAAACCCTTGCGCAACAAACACGGGGCTGATAACGCTGCAACACAGCACTACAGCTACGCAGCGGTATGGCCCTGTGACGTCCGTAAACAACCAAAACTATCTACCGAAAAGGAAGCTAACCATGGCAGTTGTAACCATGCGCGAGCTCCTCGACGCGGGTGTCCACTTTGGTCACCAGACGCGTCGCTGGAACCCAAAGATGCGTCGCCACATCTTCACCGATCGCAACGGCATCTACATCATCGATCTTCAGCAAACCCTGACGTTCATCGATGAGGCATACGAATTCGTGAAGGAAACCGTCGCTCACGGCGGCACCATCCTGTTTGTCGGCACCAAGAAGCAGGCACAGGAGGCTGTCGAAGAAGAAGCAAAGCGCGTCGGCATGCCATACGTCAACCACCGTTGGCTCGGCGGTATGCTCACCAACTTCCAGACCGTCACCAAGCGTCTGACCCGCATGAAAGAACTGCAGGCTATGGATGCGGCTGAGGACGGCTACAAGGGCCGCACCAAGAAGGAAGTTCTGACCCTGACCCGTGAGCGCGAGAAACTCGAGCGCGTTCTGGGCGGTATCTCTGAGATGACCAAGACTCCTTCCGCACTGTGGATCGTGGACACCAACAAAGAACACATCGCTGTTTCTGAGGCTCACAAGCTCAACATCCCAATCGTTGCCATCCTGGACACCAACTGTGACCCAGACGACGTCGACTTCCCAATCCCGGGTAATGACGACGCCATCGGCGCTACCAAGTTGCTGTCTCGCGTCATCGGTCACGCAGTCGAAGAAGGCAAGAAGGCACGCGAAGAGCGTAAGCTGGCTGCCGCTAAGGAATCTGCTGGCGATTCCGCTGACAAGGAACAGCGCGATGCCGCAGAAGCTGCTGCCGCCGCTGATCCAGCATCGGCAGAAGGCGCTTCTTCCGAGCAGGCTTAAGCTTGGCGCCGAAACGTAGCTGATGAGCGTTTCGGCGTTTTCCCTATTGTTTCTATCAAAGGTTCCTATACAAGGAGGATCGCCCACACTATGGCGAACTACACCGCTGCAGACGTAAAAAAGCTTCGTGACATGACCGGCTCCGGCATGATGGACTGCAAGAAGGCGTTGGCAGAAAACGACGGAGACTTCGACAAGGCCGTTGAGACCCTGCGTATTCAGGGCGCCAAGGACGTCGGCAAGCGCGCAGACCGCGATGCTTCCGAAGGCCTGATCGCTGTTTCCGGCAACACCATGGTCGAAGTTAACTGCGAAACTGACTTCGTTGCTAAGAACCAGGACTTCATTAACTTCGCCCAGAAGATCGCCGACGCCGCCGCTTCCGCAAAGGCTAACTCCCAGGAAGAACTGGTTGCAGTCGAGGTTGACGGCAGCACCGCTGGCGATTTGATCCAGGAGCAGTCCGCCAAGATCGGCGAGAAGCTGGAACTGAAGCGCGCCGCCACCGTAGACAGCGACAAAGTGGCTATCTACCTGCACAAGCGCTCCGGCGACCTGCCACCATCAGTGGGTGTCATGGTTTCCTACGAATCCGATGCTGACAACGCTGATAACGTCGCCCGCGCTGCCGCCATGCAGGTTGCTGCATTGAAGGCCAAGTACCTGACTCGCGAGGACGTTCCTTCCGAGATCGTCGAGAAGGAAAAGGCTATCGCTGAGCAGATCACTCGCGAAGAAGGCAAGCCAGAAAAGGCCATCCCGAAGATTGTCGAAGGTCGCCTGAATGGCTTCTACAAGGACGTCGTTCTTTTGGAACAGCCATCCTTGGAAGACAACAAGAAGACTGTCGCTCAGGTAACTGAAGAAGCAGGCGTGAAGCTGACCGGTTTCCGTCGTTTCGAGGTTGGTCAGGCATAAACCCTGATGCAGGCGCCTTGCGCACTGCTTACCCGGTAAACCCTCGCCATTACGGCGAGGGTTTTGCTGTATCTGGGGTAGCGGGCCTAAGTCCTGATTGTGGGGTTGCGTACATACCTTGTGGGGAGGATTGTGTGCCGAGCCAGGGCTCTAATTGCTAGGCTAGTGAGCCGAGAAGGTAGCATGGAAGCTATTGTCTGCACAGCCAAGGAGAGAACAACGGTGACTGACACCGAGAGTGCCCAAAGAACCCGCTATAAACGCGTCATGTTGAAACTCGGCGGAGAAATGTTTGGCGGTGGAACCGTCGGCATTGACCCGGATGTGGTCGAAAACGTGGCCCGCCAAATTGCCGAGGTAGCAAAAACCGGCGCGGAAATCGCCGTCGTTATCGGTGGTGGCAACTTCTTCCGAGGCGCTGAGCTATCCCAGCGCGGAATGGATCGGGCCCGCTCGGACTACATGGGCATGCTCGGTACAGTCATGAACTCATTGGCGCTGCAGGACTTCCTGAAGCAACTGGGCGTGGACTGCCGTGTGCAAACCTCTATCAACATGGCCCAAATCGCAGAGCCTTATCTGCCATTGCGTGCCGACCGGCACTTGGAAAAGGGACGCGTGGTCATTTTTGGCGCGGGCATGGGAATGCCGTATTTCTCTACGGATACCACTGCGGCTCAGCGCGCCCTGGAAATTGGGGCAGAGGTGCTGTTTTTGGCCAAGGGGGTCGATGGAGTCTATTCCGATGATCCACGGTATAACCCAGATGCTGAACTCTACGCAGAAATTACCCCACGGGAAGTCATCGAAAAGGGCCTGAAGGTTGCTGATGCCACGGCCTTTAGCCTGTGCATGGATAATGACATGCCAATTTTGGTGTTCAATCTGTTGACTGAGGGCAATATCGCCCGCGCGGTAGCCGGGGAACGTATTGGCACCCTGGTAACCTCACAGGAAAGCTAGAAACAGCTGGATAGCCGGACACACTAGTTCGGCTGCAGATCTGCATTACTCGATTACATACAGGATTTATTCATGATTGATGATATTTTGCTGGAAGCAGAAGAGCGCATGGCCGCCTCTGTTGAGCACACCCGTGAAGACCTCACCACCATTCGCACCGGCCGGGCGAACCCATCGATGTTTAACGGCCTGGTCGCGGAATACTACGGTGCCCCGACACCTATTACCCAGATGGCGACGGTCTCGGTACCTGAACCACGCATGTTGCTGATCAAGCCTTATGAGCAGTCGATGATCGGTGAGATTGAAAACGCAATCCGCAACTCTGATCTCGGCGTGAACCCAACGAACGACGGCCAAGTGCTGCGCGTGACTATCCCGCAGCTTACTGAGGAACGTCGTAAAGACATGGTAAAACTTGCTCGTTCCAAAGGCGAAGACGGCAAGATTGCTATCCGTAACGTTCGCCGGAAAGCCATGGAGCAGTTGAAGAAGCTGCAAAAAGATGGCGAAAGTGGCGAAGACGAAGTCAAGGCGGCAGAAGCCGAGATGGAAAAAGTGACCGGGAAGTACGTCGATTCCATCGATGACGTCGTCGGCAACAAAGAATCCGAATTGATGGAAGTCTAAATTCTTTTCATCATTTTGCCAACGTCGCACTGTGAGTGTGGTTAACTCGCAGTGCGACGTCTTTCTACAACCAGTATTAGCGCTGCCACGAACACGGTGCATGCGTGCATGCCAGGTACGCGGTCACTCAGCGAACACTGTCACTAAGAATTCCAGACACGGGCCTTAAGGAGGGGTATGAAGGAATCGAAACCCGGTTGGTCACTGCGTGGCCACCTCCCATACCCAAAAAACGATGCCGGCCGTGATCTTCGCGTAGCAATCGGTGTTGGTGTGTTGCTGGGCGCGCTGGTTATTGGCGCGCTGTTGATTGGCCCGGTCGCGTGGTATCCGGTTGTTTCTATCGGCGTGGCCGTGGCTATGTGGGAAGTGCTCTCACGCTTGCGGGAAAACTCCTACAGCCTGCCGTTTTATCAAATGATCATCATGGGCCAAGCCATGGTGTGGCTGTCGTGGCCATTTGACATCACGGGCTTGGTTGCGGCGTTTGTTGCATCCGTTTTGGTTTTGATGTTCGGCAGGCTATTTCATAATGGCAGGCACGCTGCCCCGCAGAATTATTTGCGTGATATGTCCGTTGGCGTATTCGTGCTGATGTGGATCCCATTGTTCGCCTCGTTTGGCGCGATGCTGTCGCATCTGAGTACTCCATGGGCATCGGGTAGTGCCTCGATCGCGACCTTTATGTTATGTGTCGTGGCCTCCGATGTTGGTGGTTATGCCGCTGGCGTCATGTTTGGTGCCCACCCCATGGCGCCTGCGGTGAGTCCGAAGAAATCCTGGGAAGGTTTTGCGGGCTCAGTGTTGTTTGGCATGATCACTGGGGCGCTGAGTGTACATTTCTTGCTGCATGATGATTGGCGCATCGGCCTCGTGCTGGGCGTGGGGTTAGTAATTTGCGCCAGCCTGGGCGATCTTGTGGAGTCGCAATTTAAACGTGAATTTGGCATCAAAGACATGTCAGCAATTCTTCCTGGCCACGGTGGACTCATGGACCGTATTGACGGCATGCTGCCCGCGGCCATGGCTACGTGGTTGCTGATTAATACGCTGGTGGAATATAGCGCTTAGCGATTTGTCCATACGCTTCGAACAAGGCAGTATGGCAGTCATGCCACAACCAGTTAAACTCGATTTTTCCTCCCCAAAGCGGGGCCTTCCGCCAAAGCATTTTGCGGACTTGAGTGAACAGCAACGCATCGACGCGTTAGCCGAGCTGGGGCTACCAAAATTCCGTGCCAATCAGATTGCGCGCCACTATTACGAGCGCTATGAAGCCGATCCGACGACGATGACGGATTTACCTGCCGACGCCCGGGACAAAGTCGCAGATGCTCTATTTCCACAGCTGATGACACACCTGTATTCCAAAGAAACCGACGACGGCCATACCTCGAAGTCGTTGTGGCGTCTGCATGATGGAACCTTGTTGGAATCGGTAGTGATGCGCTATCCGAACCGCGCTACCCTGTGCATTTCTTCGCAGGCTGGGTGTGGCATGAACTGTCCATTTTGCGCGACTGGCCAAGGCGGGTTGGACCGTAACCTCTCAGTCGCAGAGATGACAGAGCAGGTGCGTCATGCAGCGAAAACTCTTGCCGACGAAGGCTCGCGCCTGTCGAATATCGTGTTTATGGGCATGGGTGAGCCACTGGCAAACTACAAGCGCGTGAAGGACACCGTCGCCCAGATTATTGCCCCCGGTCCGAAGGGATTCGGTATTTCTGCTCGTAACGTGACAGTCTCCACGGTGGGACTGGCACCAGCTATCCGCAAGCTTGCCGACGAGCAGATGAACGTTACCCTGGCGGTTTCTTTGCATACGCCGGATGACGAATTCCGCGATACCTTGGTGCCCGTGAATAACCGTTGGTCGGTAGAAGAAGTGCTGGATGCCGCGAAGTACTACGTGGAAAAGACCTCACGCCGTGTTTCTATTGAATATGCTTTGATCCGCGATAAGAATGATCAGGATTGGCGTGCGGATCTCCTCGGAGAGAAGCTGTGGAAAGCCTTGGGCACCAAGGTGCATGTGAACTTGATCCCGCTGAACCCAACCCCAGGCTCAGAATGGGATGCCTCGCCGAAAGACCGACAAGACGAGTTCGTCCGTCGCGTTTCGCAGTGGGTACCGTGCACCGTTCGTGATACCAAGGGGCAAGAGATCGCGGCAGCTTGTGGTCAGCTGGCTGCAGAGGAAGAAGCTGACCGAAAAATGGAAGCCGAAGCCAGGGTCTAACTCGGGAACGTATTTTGGGTTCGAGATAGCTCCACGTACAACAATAGCCACCCCGAAACCGGGGTGGCTATTAGTTTGATGCGGAATGAGTAACCGCGGTGGTGATTAGCCCTCGATAGATTCGTTGCGCTGGCCGGCACGCAACTGAGCAACACGCGCTGGGTCGATGTTCATCGAGCGCAGCTGCGAATCGGTAAGCTCAGCGTAGACACCGGTGAGGGTAGCCTGCTGGTAAGCCCATTCTGGTTCTTTGTGGTTTTCGCCCTTGTTGCGACCGGTCAGGGTGCGTACCTGAGAAAGCTTTGGTTCAAACAGGTGGATGAGCAAGCCAAGTGCAATCAGAATTGCGAAAATAAACAGGTAGATGGTCTCGACGTGACCCTCGTGGTTACCGAAGTTCAACCCCAAGAGCCACAGGACGGAAATCCAGCCAGTCACCTGGATGGTGGTGCGCTTTACGGCGCTGTAACCCCAGGCCGCCGAGGGAACATCGAGGGTAGATACACCGTTATGTACCTGCGGTGCGGGTTCGTGGGAAGCCACAGCGGATACTCCTTCACATCAACGTCAGTTAAACCTGTGTCCGGCGCACCACCAGAACAAACCTGCTTGCTCCCGACAACGGTGTGAGTTGACGGGACCATGGTGTCTATTGTGGTGGCAAGTGCCGAACTTGAAACATAGCTGTCTTTATTCTTGCATACCGACGGATATAAAGCGATTAAGGCATCGAGGCGATAAAGTAGCGGGCGTGATTGGTGCAGAACACAAACAGCAGACGGTAGCTCCGGAAACCGACCACAAGCGCACTGTCGTCGTGGTGGGCTCGACCGGGTCGATCGGCACCCAGGCCTTAGAAGTTATCGCCGATAACCCGGATAAGTTTGAGTTAGTTGGGCTCGCCGCGGGTGGCTCGCGGCCGGAGTTGCTGTGTCAGCAGGCACGACATTTCGCGATTTCAGCGGAATTTCTCGCCGTCGCCGATAAAGCCGCAGCGCAGAAGATCTCGCAAGAATTCGGCGAAAATATTGCGAGCGGTCCGGATGCAGCGGCTACGCTGTGTGCGGCTGCCCACGCAGATGTCGTACTCAACGCGATGGACGGTTCGCGCGGGTTGCCGGTCACGCTTGCTGCGCTGAGCGCAGGCTCGACACTGGCGCTGGCGAATAAAGAATCCCTCGTTGCTGGTGGACGTTGGGTATTAGAACAAGCAGCAGAGGGCCAGATTGTTCCGGTTGATTCTGAGCATTCTGCTATGGCGCAGGCTCTGCGTTCTGGGCGTCGGCAAGAGCTTTCGCGGTTGGTGCTTACTGCCTCCGGGGGCCCGTTTCGCGGATGGGACCGCGAACGTATGTGGGATGTCACTCCGCAGCAAGCCGCAGCGCACCCGACATGGTCGATGGGGCAGATGAATACGCTCAATTCCGCGACTTTGGTTAATAAAGGCCTTGAGCTGATCGAAGCCAGCTATCTATTTGATTTTCCCGCCAGCAACATTGACGTGGTGGTGCATCCGCAGTCGATCGTGCACTCAGCGGCGACGTTTTGCGATGGCTCTACGCTTGCGCAGGCCTCGCCGCCGTCGATGAAGCTTCCGATCGCATTGGCATTGGCGTGGCCGAACCGCCTCCCGCATGCGCAGCCGCCGATCAACTGGCAAGACGCACAGTCGTGGGAATTTCTGCCGGTGGATAACGATGCTTTTCCCGCCCTGGATTTAGCCCGCACTGCGCTTGCTACCGACGGTCTACCCGCAGTGTTTAACGCTGCCAATGAGGAAGCCGCTACCGCATTCTTGCGGGGCCAGCTCCGTTTCCCACAGATTGTTGATGTCGTCGGCACTGTGATGGAGACCCTCGCACAGCAACCGGGGCCGCTTGCTCACAGCCTCGACGATATTTATGAGCTGGAAAAAGCCGCCCGCCGCGTTGCCGGGGAACACATCACACGCGCGCACCGCCTGTCCTAGTGCGTAGTTAAGGTAGAGTTTTCGCGATGGCTTTTATTCTTGGCATTTTCCTGTTTGCCCTGGGCATTGCGTCCACGATCGCACTGCATGAGGCCGGGCATATGGTTTCGGCGCGGGCATTTGGTATGCGCGTGCGTCGCTTTTATGTGGGCTTCGGCCCGTCCGTACTGTCGTTTACCAAAGGGCATACCCGGTATGGGCTAGCTGCGCTTCCACTTGGTGGCTTTTGTGACATTGCTGGTATGACCGCGATGGACGAGATGACGGAGGAGGAAAAGCCGCATGCCATGTACTCCAAGCCGGCATGGCAGCGTATTGCGGTGTTGGCGGCGGGCCCATTCGTCAATGTTGTGCTCGGGTTGCTGATCTTGTTCTTTGTCGCGGCGAGTGCTGGGTTGCCAGATCCGCATGCCGACGTCCGGGCGAAGGTAGGCGAGGTGACGTGTTCTGCGGATCAAAAGGCGCCCATCCAGGCGGATGCGCCTGCTGAATTAGAAGACTGTACGGGCCACGGCGCCGGTGGAGAAGCCGGAGTAGTCGCTGGAGACATTATTACCGGACTTAACGGCGAACAGCTGGATAATTTCATGCAGTTCCGCGATGAGGTCCAGGACCGGCCGGGCGAGACCGTCACGCTGGATATCGAACGTGATGGCCAACAGTTGCAATTGGACGTTGAGCTGGACTCTGTGGTGCGTTACGACGCCGACGGCCAGCCACAGACTGTCGGCTCGGTTGGCCTGACCAACGCACCGCTGGATGTGCATCGTGAATACAACGTTATTGAGGCGATACCGGCGAGTCTCGATTATTCCTGGTACATGCTGAAAGCCACGGTGGACGGCATTATTGCTTTCCCAAGTAAGATCCCCGCGGTTGCGGCTTCCATTTTTGGTGCAGAGCGAGAACAAGATGGCCCGATGAGCGTGGTGGGTGCCTCGCGTGCGGGCGGTGAACTCGTCGAACGCGAGCTGTGGCCGATGTTCTGGATGATGCTAGCGACGCTGAATTTTTTCCTCGCGCTGTTTAACATGATCCCGCTGCCGCCTTTCGACGGCGGGCACATCGCGGTGGTGCTGTGGGAAAAGCTGCGCAACCTTGTCCGTCGACTGCGTGGCCAAGAACCAGGTGGCCCGGCGAATTATGAAAAATTGCTGCCGTTGACCTACGGCATGGCGGCATTACTACTGACTGTCGGTGTGATCGTCATTATTGCCGATCTGGTCAATCCCATCATGCTGTTTTAGCAGTGTGTAGTAGTTGCTGGCAGTGTTAGAATATTGCCAGCACGTTCGCAATTTGCAAGGAGAATACATGCCAACTCCGATTGGACTCGGAATGCCGGAAGGTCCGCCGCCAACGCTGGCTCCGCGGCGTAAGACGCGTCAGCTTATGGTCGGTGATGTGGGAGTCGGATCGGATTATCCGGTTTCAGTACAGTCGATGACGACGACTAAAACCCATGATATTAACGCAACGTTGCAGCAGATTGCCCAGCTGACTGCTACCGGCTGCGATATCGTCCGGGTTGCGTGCCCGAAGCCTATCGATGCTGAGGCACTACCGGCGATCGCGAAAAAGTCGCCGATTCCGGTGATTGCGGACATCCACTTCCAACCGAAGTACATTTTCCAGGCCATTGATGCCGGGTGTGCCGCGGTACGCGTGAACCCCGGCAATATCAAGGAGTTCGATGGCCGGGTGAAAGAAGTTGCCAAGGCGGCTGGCGATGCGGGAATTCCCATCCGCATCGGCGTCAACGGCGGCTCGCTAGACAAACGCTTGCTGGAAAAATATGGCAAGGCAACCCCGGAAGCCTTGGTGGAATCCGCGATCTGGGAGGCCTCCCTGTTCGAAGAACACGGCTTCGGTGACATTGCTATTTCGGTCAAGCATTCCGATCCAGTGCTGATGGTGGAGGCATATCGACAGCTGGCCGCCAAGACGGATTACCCGCTGCACTTGGGCGTGACAGAAGCTGGTCCGTTGATGATGGGCACCATTAAGTCTTCGGTAGCTTTCGGTGCACTGCTTTCGCAAGGAATTGGCGATACCATCCGCGTGTCGTTGTCAGCTGATCCGGTAGAAGAAATCAAAGTTGGCGAGCAAATCCTGCAGGCGATGAACCTGAAGGAACGCAAGCTGGAGATCGTTTCTTGCCCTTCGTGTGGTCGCGCCCAGGTGGATGTGTACAAGTTGGCCGAAGAAGTCACCGAAGGCCTCGACGGCTTGGAATTCCCGTTACGCGTTGCTGTGATGGGATGCGTCGTCAATGGCCCTGGTGAAGCTCGCGATGCTGATCTTGGCGTGGCATCGGGTAACGGTAAGGGACAGATTTTTGTGAAGGGGCAGGTCGTGAAGACCGTCCCCGAATCACAGATTGTCGAGACTCTGATTGAACAGGCGAATATCATCGCTGAGGAGCAGGGCTTGGAAGCACAAGAAGGCGCTAAGGCGGACGTGCGCGTCACTTCCTAAAATCATGACGTTGTCGTGTTAGTCTTTTCGTCATGAAAAAGACGGTTGCGCTGCTGGTTTCCGCTGTCATTGGCGGTTCTACGCTGGCGGCGTGCACCCCAAAGCCGGCCTCTGCAGACCCGGTCGCCCAAGATTTCTTGGATGCCATGGCCGAACGGGATGCGGAGGCTTTATCTGATGTTGTGGACAACCCACAGGACATCACGAAAGCAATCGACGATACTTTCACGGGATTACAGGCAGAAGGCCTCACCGCCACTCTGGACGACGTCGACGTCAATGATTCGATAGCCACGGTGCGTTATTCCATGCATTGGGATCTCCCGCGCGATCGCGAGTTGGTCTATGACACTGAGATGACGTTGACGAAGGCGTCTGATGAGTGGACTGTGCGCTATAAGCCGACGATCATTCACCCGGATCTCGGGGCTAATCAACACCTGGAATTGCGTGCGGTCGAAGCAGCTCGTGCCAGCGTGGTGTCCTCGGATGGGGTAGAGCTCTTGTCGCCAGGAGTTTCGCACCGGTTGTTGGTCGATACTGCCCAGTTGGATGATCCCCGCGCGGCTGCAGCGCGTATCGCTAGTGCGGTCAATGCTGCCAGTCACAGGGATACAGCGATTTCTCCACTGGATGCTGCTGAGCTGGCATCGTCATTGGAAGGCATTGATGGGATTTATTCGGTTGGTATGTATTCAGCCGATGAAGGCCCGGCGATTGCCGAGGACCTTGCAGGCGTGCCCGGGGTCCGCCTGAACGAGGAACCGGCGATGGTTCCGGTGGAAAAAGACTTTGCGCCGGATATTATGTCGCGAGTGACCCGGATCGTCGGCGATGATCTGGAAGGAGCTAACGGCTGGAAAGTGAGCGTGGTCAATCCCCAGGGGGCTGCGCTGTCCGACGTGAGTGTGCATGATGCAGACCCGGCCCCGGCGCTGAAAGTAGCGATCGATTACAACGTACAACGGGCAGCACAAGATGCCGTTGCCATGCGGGAAGATAAACAAACCATGTTGGTGGCGATGCGTCCGTCGACGGGGGAAATTCTCGCGGTCGCACAAACCCCGGAAGCAGATAAAGACGGCGATATTGCCCTCAATGGGCATTATCCACCCGGATCGGTATTCAAAATCATTACCGCGGCAGCTGGAATTGAGCACCAGGATGTTAATCCGGGAACGTATGTCGGCTGTCCGGGAACGATGAATATCCAAGGCCGCACCGTGATTAACTACAACCAATTCTCGCTGGGTACCGTTCCGCTACAGCGCGCATTCGCTGCGTCGTGTAACACCACGTTTGCCGAAATGTCGACGAACCTTGCGCCAGGTGAACTGGAACAGACCGGCAAAAAATTTGGCCTCGGGATTGACTATGAGATTCCCGGATTAGTGACCATCACCGGGGAAATCCCGGAAGGCGAAACCGCGTTTGAACGCACCGAAGCTGGTTACGGCCAGGGCCTGGATCTGGCCAGCCCATTTGGTTTTGCTCTAGTCTCGGCGACAGTGGCTGCAGGTCACCGCCCCGTGCCGACGTTGATCGAAGGTCATGAGACAACACCGAGTGAAGACGTCCCAGGTCCGTCCCCGGAAGCTATTGAAGGTTTGCGCTCGATGATGCGGGAAGTTGTCGCCTCGGGTACCGCTGCGGGTATGCAAGCCGGAGGCACGATCCACGGCAAAACCGGTGAGGCGGAGTACTCCGGGGGATCCCACGCGTGGTTTACCGGTTTCCGAGACGACGATATCGCTTTTGCCACGCTGGTCGTCGACGGTGGTGGCTCGACCACGGCGGTAAATGTTTCTGATCGTTTCTTCCAACGCCTCGATGAACTGCGCGCCGGCGCAGGTACGCCCGCTGGTACAGCCGATGGAGGATAGTTGGTTTCGGTTTTAGGGCCACGTAAATCACAGACTTGTGTGATCCGCGTTATGCTTGATTCATGCCTGACAGTGAATCTATAGATAGACCGGTAACTTCCACCAATCCGCAATCAGCTGCGGCCGCTGACAACGCCCCGGCATTGGACAAAACGTTCAAGCCGTCCTGGGTCTTCGCCATGGCGCTGGGCTCTGCGATTGGTTGGGGCGCTTTCATTTTGCCCTTCGATTGGATGAGTGAGGGAGGCCTGTACGGTACGCTGCTGGGCTTTCTCATTGGTGGTTTCGCCATCCTTGTCGTCGCTTTTAGCTATGGATTCGTGGTGCGGGCACTGCCGGTCACCGGCGGTGGCGTAGCCTTTGCTCTGGCCTCGTTGGGCCGAATACATGCGTTTATTGCCGGTTGGGCGCTGACACTCGGCTACGCGGGTATCGTTGCGCTGAATGCTTCGGCGATCACGTTGGTCTTCCGCGTGACGCTGCCGGATCTTTTTATGCGCAATAAGCTCTATGAGGTTGCTGGCTGGGATATTTATTTGCCAGAAGTGCTGATTGCGTCGCTATTTATCGTCGTTTTCGGGTTTTTGAACTACCGCGGAGCGTCGATTTCTGGCCGTTTCCAGTTCTACGCTGTGGTGCTGATTATCGTCAGTGTTGCCATAATTTTTGTGTCCATGGTGATTTATTACTTCACCAACGACATCACCATGGCACCTGGCTATCCGACCGATACCTCGCCGGTTGCCGCAATTGCAGTGATTGTTGCTTTCGCCCCTTGGGCCTATGTCGGTTTCGATAGCGTGCCACAGTTGGCCGGCGAATTTAATTTTTCACCCCGTAAAGCTTTGGGGTTGCTGATCTGGGGTGTTTCGATTGCGACGTTGATCTACATGACGATGATGATCGCCACGTCAATCGCAGTAGCCGATGGGCACGCTAACTATGCAGACGACGCCTGGCCACCGGCTGCTGCTATCAGCGACGTCATGGGTCCGGTGGGGTTGATCCTCATGGTGATTGCCGTCAGCGCCGGAGTTTTGACTGGACTTAATGGTTTCTATACCGCGACCTCGCGCGTGTTGTTCACCATGGGCAAAGCACAGATGTTGCCGAGTCAGGTCTCTCATATCCACCCGAAACACAACACGCCGGTCATCGCAATTGTGGTGACGGCATTGCTGTGTCTGATTAGCCCGTGGTTTGGTCGCGCCGCACTGAACTGGGTCGTGGATATGACCAGCGTGGGTATCACCATCGCGTATTTCTATGCTTGCTACTGCGCGTATAAGATCGCTCGTGATGGCAAACTCCGATCGGTCCAGCTAGAAACTGGGAGCAATCCAGTACAGAAGTGGATTAGCCTCGCGGGCTGCATCCTGTCGTTGGGCTTCATGGCCTTGTTGCTGGTTCCGGGCTCGCCAGGCATGCTGAGTACCGAATCGTTCTACGCGCTGGTCGCGTGGGTAATTCTTGGGCTCGGTTTCTTCTGGATGCGTTCAAAGGTCTACCTCTCGCAAGATGAAGACGAACTGAAAAAGGTCGTGCTGCAGTAAACGGTGATTTCTTCAGCGTGGTTGCAGTTGCCGCTGCGTTTGTCTCTGTCTTCGCCATTGCCTTCCAGCGCCAGGCGTCGACAAGCACCCACGACCTCATCATCCTGGTGTAGGTATTACCATGGGGAGCCATGACTCAACGTGGAAAGCTCTCCCCAGGAAAACAAACTCCAATACGTACGGTCCCGGACCATATCGAACGTCCGGAATACGTATGGAAGGACACCGTCCAAGAAAATATCGGTGAGCCGTTCATCCAGAAGCCAGAAACCATCGAGGCTATGCGGGAATCCTGCGAAATCGCCGCGAACGCGCTCGAAGTCGCAGGCCGCGCCGTCGCCCCGGGGGTTACCACCGACGAACTCGACCGTATTGCGCATGAATACATGTGTGACCACGGCGCTTATCCGTCGCCATTGGGGTACATGGGCTTCCCGAAATCTTGCTGCACCTCTCTCAACGAGATCGTCTGCCACGGCATTCCGGACTCTACCGTGATCCAGGAAGGCGATATCGTCAACATCGACGTCACCGCATACAAAAACGGTGTCCACGGTGACACCAACCGCACCTTTTTGGCGGGGGAAGTCTCCGAAGAACACCGTCTGTTGGTTGAGCGCACCGAAGAATCACTGATGCGCGCAATCAAGGTGGCAAAGCCGGGTAGGGAAGTCAACGTTATTGGACGCGTTATCGAATCGTATGCCAACCGTTTTGGTTACAACGTGGTGCGCGATTTCACTGGCCACGGTGTCGGCCCGACTTTCCACAACGGTTTGGTCATCTTGCACTACGATTCTGATCACTACCGCGATGTCCTCGAACCAGGCATGACCCTGACTATCGAGCCAATGATCAACCTCGGATCACTGGATTATGACGTCTGGGACGACGATTGGACCATCCAAAACTCGGACGGCAAATTCACCGCCCAGTTCGAGCACACCATCGTCATCACTGACGATGGTAATGAGATTCTGACGAATCCGACTATCTAAGGCGCCGGCCTAAAACTCCAGGCCAAGCAGTGCGTTTTCGGTGACTTCCGGCAGTGCTGGGTGAATCCAGTACTGCTGCGTCGCTACCTCGCGGACGTCCTGATCAAAGGCCATGACTTGCACCATCTGTTGGATCAGCGTGGAGGCCTGCTCGCCGAAGTAATGCGCACCGAGCAACCGGCCGGTGTTGCGATCTGCAATCAGTTTGGCCACACCCTGCGAATCATTCATCGCCCAGCCATACGCAACATCACCATAATTTTGTACCTTCACGGTGATATCGAAACCAGCCTCGCGGGCTTCATCTTCGGTCATGCCGACGGTGGCAATCTGTGGGTGCGTGAAAATCGCTGATGGCACGTGATCGTGTGGCATCGGACGCAGATCTTCTGGGTGCAGCATATTGTGCTTGAGCACGCGAGTTTCAGCGTTAGCGACGTGCTTCAGCATGTACGGCGAGGATACATCGCCGAGTGCCCACACGCCGTCGGCGGTCGTGCGGCCGTAATCATCAACTTTGACGCGTCCGTCCTCACGCATCTCGATGCCTGCGGCATCCAAGTTCATCTGATCGCCGTTCGGCACGCGTCCGGTAGCAACCAGCAAGACATCTGCTTCTTGCGTGCTGCCGTCGTCATAGGTCACGCGGACACCATGCTCGGTATCTTCCACCTCACTGATGTTCAGGCCAAAACGCACGTCGACAGCGTCGGTCATGGCCTGGTTGAAGCGAGATTTGATGTCCTGATCCAGGTGCTTCAACAATTCTTGCCCGCGCACTGCGACGGTAACGTCCGTGCCTAAACCGTGAAAGACGTGTGCGAATTCCATGGCGATGAATCCGGCGCCGACAATGATCATCGATGTCGGCTGGTCATCCAAACGCATGATGTCTTCGTTGGTATAAAACCGCGCGCCAGATTTAGCGATTGGTCCTGGAATCATTGGGCGAGAACCAGTTGCAATCACGATCTCGTCACCGGTGACGACGCAATCGGTACCATCGGCGCCAGCACCGGCAACTGTCAGCGATTTCGGTCCGTTAAACGTGGCGTGCCCAGCATAGACGTCGATATTTGGGCATTCGTCGCCACGGCGATATTCTTCGCCACCCTGCGCGATCAGGTCGATGCGATCGGCAAATACACGCTCCACGATGGAGTTCCAGTCAACTTTGGTGACCTCACCGTGGATGCCCAGGTGCTGTGATTCGCGTGCTGCCAGTGCGATGTCAGCAGCGTAAACGTACATTTTTGTGGGAATGCAGCCAACGTTTAGACAGGTGCCGCCAAACCGGCCCTTTTCGATGATCGCGATGGATTTGTTCGCGAAATTCTCGTCTGGGATCGAGTTGGCAGAACCGGTACCAATGATCACGAGGTCGTAATGCTTCGCCTCGTTATTGTCCGCATTATTGTTTGCCGTCGATGGTGCTGGTGCAGGTTGTGTGCTCATTAGTGAGTAATCACTCCGTTTCGTTCTAGCCACGTGAAGGTGGTCTCGCAAGCGTTTTCGCGCACTGCCAGACGGGAAAGGAATACGTCGTGCATGGCTCCTTCTAAAGGAGCGAGCGTGACGTCTGGAGCCAAGTACGGCGTCCATTTCCACATGTGCTCAACGTCTAATATGATATCGGCCTGTTGGGCTTTGTCCATTGTGGAAGTTCCTACCGCTGACTGCGTCGACGATAATGTCAACACAGGAACACCCGCATTTATTTCATCCCGATGAATCCGTCCCTGGGCGGTGATAATCGCGCGGATCCATCCCATGTGCTTGTTGAAGCCACCCAACGGCTTGAATCGTAGATCGATGTCCCATTCCCCGTCGTAATCTTGGTGTAGCGAGCGCCCGTATACATCCATCACGCCACCGGGGAAGGGAATGCCAGGAAAAATCTTGCCGACGCCTGCCAGCACTGGGCGCGCAATTTTTGCTAGAAAATCAGACACCGGCAGTTCCATCCATGGGCTATTGAGCACCAAGGCTGCGCAGTGTGCGTGTAGTTGGGGCTTTTCGCGGCGCAGGTAATCCAGCCACAGCGGTGCAATTAAACCGCCCGTGGAATGGGCCAATGGAATGATTCGTTTGTGCGGTGCTTGTTCATGGGCTGCGGTAATAAGTTCTGCCGCGGCGTCGAGCTCTTCGTAATATTCGGCGATATCGAGGCAGTGGTGCGCGGTTTGCCCGTCGCGTAGCGATCGCCCGCATTTACGTAAATCGAGTGCGTAGAACGCGAATCCCTGGTGATGGAAGTATTCGGCGACGTGCTTGTGGAAGAAATAATCAGTGAGTCCATGAATCCACAAGATTGCTGGGCGGGCAGCCCAATCGTCGGCAAGCGAGTCTGGACCCGAACTGCCGGTGTAGCGCACAAGTGTGGCATACGCCGTGGTGTGTTCAGTTGGTTCAGTACCGAAATCAAAGGTGAGCTGCTGGAATGGTGTGCCCAGCACGCTGTCGGTTACCCAAGAATTATTCATGGCAACAGTTTAGGCACAACGCCCAGATCGTGGAGCAGTAGCAGGTATGCAATCCCTGAGTGCGGGGGATAAATGGGCCACGGTTATTCGCGTATTAGCTCACACAGGGCGTATGGTAAATAAGGTAAAAGGCAAGTAAATTTTCGCCAGGCGTATCGCTTCGCGCTCAACTTTCCGGGCGCGGTGTGCAACGCGTGGCGGAAGCGGTGCAATCGAATACGAAGAGGTAGTCAGGTGTCCAAAAACCCCAACCCGAAACCCACCGATGATGTAGACATTGTTCTTATCGGCGGAGGCATCATGAGCGCCACGCTCGGCGCCATGCTCCGCGAACTGGAACCGAGCTGGTCGCAAATGGTTTTCGAGCGCTTGGACGCACCGGCCATGGAATCCTCGTCGCCGTGGAACAACGCGGGTACCGGCCACTCCGCTCTCTGCGAACTGAATTACACGCCAGAAAAGAACGGCACCATTGACCTCTCCAAGGCCGTGGGTGTTAACGAAAAATTTCAGATCTCGCGTCAGTTCTGGGCGCATCAGCTCAACAACGGCATTTTGTCGGATCCGAAGCAGTTCATCAATAAAGTCCCGCACGTGTCTTTCGGTAAAGGTACTGATCAGGTCGGCTATATCGAGCGTCGTTTTGAAGCACTGCGCGATAACCACATGTTCCCGGACATGAAATTCACCGACGACCGCGAAGAATTCGCGGAAAAACTGCCGGTGATGGCAAGCGGCCGTAACGATAACGAAAAGGTCGCGATCTCCTGGACCGACAAGGGTACCGACATCAACTTCGGTGCGCTGACCAAGCAATTCTTCACCGCAGCAAAGGCCGCCGGTACGGAAATGCGCTACGGCCACGAGGTGAAAAACCTGACCAAGGACGGAAATAAGTGGAAAGTTACCGTCAAAAACCTGCACACAGGTGACACGAGCGTCGTCAAGGCCAACTTCGTTTTTGTCGGTGCCGGAGGCTACGCACTGGATCTGCTGCGTAAGGCTGGGCTTTCGGAAGTGCACGGCTACGCAGGCTTCCCGGTCTCCGGTCTCTGGTTGCGTTCGACGAACCCGGACCTGATTGAGAATCACTCGGCCAAGGTTTATGGCCAGGCTATGACCAAAAACGCTCCACCAATGTCGGTTCCGCACTTGGACACCCGCGTGATCGATGGCAAGAAGGGCCTGATGTTTGGTCCATACGGTGGCTGGTCACCGAAGTTCTTGAAGAAGGGCTCGTACCTGGATCTGTTCAAGTCCATCCGCCCGGATAATATTCCTTCCTACTTGGGCGTTTCTGTTCAGGAATTCAACTTGACCAAGTACCTGGTCACTGAGGTGCTACAAGACTTTGACAAGCGCATGGAAAACCTGCGCAACTATGTCCCAGATGCGAAAAACGAGGACTGGGAGATCGTTACTGCGGGCCAGCGCGTGCAGGTGATTAAGCCGGCAGCTCCACCGCGTTTCGGTTCCTTGGAATTCGGCACTGCTTTGATCAACAACACCGAAGGCTCCATTGCCGGTCTACTGGGCGCATCGCCAGGAGCATCCATCGCACCAGCCGCCATGCTGGAGCTGCTGGAACGCTGCTTCGGAGAAAAGATGATCGAATGGGCTGACAAGATCTACGAGATGATCCCGTCCTACGGCACCAAGCTCTTCAAGGACGAGAAGATGTACCACGAGCTGTGGGAGTTTACCCAGAAGACGCTAAAGCTGGAAGACTAAAAACACCTACAGTTATTGTTTCCGGCCACGCATGCCAAAAAGCGCGCTTAGTGCGCGCTGTGGATGCTGCTGGATATAACTAACACAAGGACGACAAGGGGTCCGCGCCCTAGGGCGCGGACCCCTTCCGCTTGAGCACACAAGTTGCGTTAGGTGCCGCAAAAAGTTTGAAACGATTCGCTGAATTCTACTGGTGCTGGCTTGCGGAATTTCTCTGGGTGTTTGTCATTGAACGGATCTGTTACCGCAGCCAATAATTCCTCAAACGGGGCCATATCGCCGTCGGTAGCCGCGCGCAAGGCCTTTTCTACCAAGTGATTACGGGGAATCACCACCGGGTGCAGTTGTGCAAGGGCAGCAGAATCTGGGGCGTGCTGCAACCACGCGGCAATCCACTCGTGAGCTTGCTCAGTAGCACCAAGATGGCGTGCTAGTTCCAGTACAGCTTGTTGCTGGCGGGGATCCTGCTTGTGCTGATCCTGTGGGTGCCTGCTCGGGTTGGCTGTAATGTGCGTAGTCGTTTCCGCGGCAGCGACCAACGCACGATGGACCGTGGTTAAATCTGGACGAGCCTTCTCGACCAACCTGTAGAAATCGTCGGCAAGCGTCGTGTTGCTTTCGGTGTAGGCTACACCGATCGCGCGGCACCGGTGTGTACTTTGGGCCGTGCGCCAACGGTCCTGAAACCCGTCCATGGTCGCTTGTGCAAAATCCACCGCCTGCTCGGGATCATCGTGGAAAGCAGGCAGCATAGCCTCAGCCAAGCGCGCGAAATTCCACCCAATGATGTGCGGCTGGTTGCGGTAGCGATAGCGACCGCCGTGGTCAATGGAAGAAAACACCGCGTGCTCGTCATATTCGTCCAGGAACGCGCAAGGGCCATAATCAATGGTTTCGCCCGATAACGTGGTGTTATCGGTATTCATCACGCCATGGATAAAACCGAGACGCATCCATTGTGCGACGGTGGAAAGCTGAGCGTCCAGCGCGCAGGTAAACACCCCGCGGGCATCAGCCGCGTCCGGGTAGTGGCGTGTGCGCGTGTATTCCGCAAGCGTGCGGGTGAGCTTTTCGCCGCCAATGAGTTGAGCGTATTGAAAACTACCGATGCGTATGTGTGAGCTGGCTACACGCACCACAAGCGCGGCCGGTACTACGCGTTCGCGGGCGATTTTCCTCCCGGTGGTAATAACCGCCAGAGCGCGTGTCGTCGGTACACCAAGCGCATGCATGGCTTCAGAAATGAGATATTCGCGCAGCATTGGCCCAAGCGCACCCCAGCCGTCACCACCGCGGGAAAACTTCGTTGGGCCAGAGCCTTTTACGTGGATATCGCGCAGGTTTCCCTGGGTATCTTTGATCTCACCTAATAAGAGTGCGCGCCCGTCACCCAGCCGCGGTGAAAGCTGGCCGAATTGATGGCCGGCGTAGCCCATCGCTACTGGGCGGGCACCTTTCGGCAGCGTTGTGCCACACAAAAAGCCGACGCCCTCCGGGCTGCGCAGCCATTCGGGGTCGAGCCCCAAATCTCGTGCAAGCTGCTCGTTAAGACACAGCAGTTGTGGCTCTGGCGTCTCGGCTGCCTGCCAATCGCGACACAACTCCGGAAGGTGATCGGCGAATTCGTGGTGCAAATGCGGCACTGGTTATTTAACTCCCAATTGGGTAGCGATGCGGCCTGCGACAGCCAGGTCCAGCCATGGCATACCGGTGGTCTTAAACACGATAGGGGATTCACGGTGTAATGACTTGTCGCCGGTGATAATATCCCGCAGGGTCACGGCGTGTGAAAGGTCTGCGCCCTCTTTCAAAGCGCGAGCAGCGTCACCGCCGTACTTCAGCGTGACGTCGCCACCTTCCAAGATAATCTGGGCCTTTTCCATGAAGTTGGTGGTGAGCTCGCGGTCATTCGGGTTACCAGCACCCAAAGCGACAACCAACGCGTCACTGCGGACTTCGTCGATGTCCAAGTATGCTTCATGCGCCGAAGTGGAGCACACCACGACTTCTGCTTCCTTGGTCGCCTTTTTCGCTTCCTCGGATCCGATTTGTACCCAGTTGTCCAGATCGCCTGGATCATTGCGTGAGATGAAGGTGTAGCTCGGATTGCGCTGGCCAAAGTTGTCGTCGATGGCTTCTTTGTGGGCACGTGCTTGCACACCGGAACCAAATATAACAACCTTGAGGTCCTCGTTGCGTGCCTCAATGAAGTCCTTGAACGCGGCCATGGTCACGGCTGGGGTGCGCAGGTTGGTGAGCTCCGCACCGTCAATGGAAAACAGCGGGCCGTAGGTGGTGTTCGAAAACAGCACGTAGGTGCCCTGCACGGTTTCCCGACCACGAGTGGGGTTGATGTGGGCGACCGTGATCAACTTGGCACCAAAGTAGTCCGGGTTGATCGCCGGTAACAATAGGAACTTAGCGTTGTCTTCCTTGTCGACGACCGCTCGGGTCTTGTCGAAGTCATCGGCGGGATCGAATCCGTCCAGAATTGTTTGCCGGAGGGCGTCGGCGGCGTTTTTCGGGCTCATAAGCTCGCGCAATTTTTCGGCGCCGATGTGGAAGAACTCTTGGGTCATGAACGAATCTCCTTGCTAGATGGACACGGTGCTAGATGGCACCGTGCTAAATCGACACGGTGTACCCTGCATTGGCTGCGTATGCTGCCGACACAATCGAGGACGTCGAAAGTGTAGCAGGGGTCACTTTTGTCTAGTCTAGCGAGAAATAGTATCCAAGGTGGCTATTCGTTCAACAATCCGTCTCGAATGGGGTGAAAAACGAGAACTTAGGCGACTACCAAGGTTAACTCGCGACATTTTTGCTTGTCGACGGGGCCTTCCACAACTAAACCTGCGCTTCGTGCAATGTCAGCCACGTCGTCTGCGGAATCTGGGGTGGCGCCGTTGGCAACCGCTAAGGCTAGAATGCGCGCCAATTCCCCCTTGTAGTGTTTGTTGAAGTGAGAAATCACTTTCCGGGAACCATCCTCGCGGATGGATTCCACTCGGACGGTCACGGCGGGCACACGTCCGAGTTGTTGGTAGGTGCCAGAGCGCAGATCCACGATGAGTTCTCCACGGTCTTGCAGGGCTTGTGTGATGGCGTGGCCCCAGCGTTTTTTCATGGTGGGGACGCTACTGTCATTCCTGCCGTGGCTGTTGTCGCTATTTTGACCGCTGTGACGACGGGGAAGCTTTGTACCCCCGGATAGGCGGTAATAGGGGATCGGATCGTTGGCACCGACAACACCGAACAAAGCCGAGCCGACGGCTAGCGAATTCAGCGCGGAACTCGGAAGGCTTGGTGCATCCAGGGCGTCGTAAAGCACCCCGGTGTAGCGAAAAATTGCGGGCATGGTGGGAGCGTCGGCGAGTTGTTTGTTCGCTTCCAGTTCCGGCCGCAGCTTTTCTGAGACCCCAAGCACCGAAAAAGCCTGCTCGATCGGTAGGGCCATTAAATCGCGCGCAATCTCCCGGCGAATGTCGTGCAAACCTGGGAAAGAAAGTTCCGATAAATTATCCCAGTTCAGCGGGGCACCGTCGCCGCCGAACGCTTTGGTTTCGGAAGGAGGAAGAACAATCAGCATGCCCCCATACTAGGCAGTGGTGACAGAATGTAAGCTAAGGGCCATGATCACACGTATGTCCACACTGTTTTTGCGCACGCTGCGCGAAGACCCTGCAGATGCCGAGGTCGCTTCCCACAAACTCCTCGTGCGAGCCGGCTATATTCGACGCGTCGCACCCGGGATTTACACTTGGCTGCCGCTGGGCTTGAAAGCGCTGCGCAGGCTGGAAGGCATCGTGCGAGAAGAAATGGACGCGATTGGCGGACAAGAGCTGCTTTTCCCAGCGCTGCTGCCACGCGAACCATATGAGGCGACCGATCGCTGGCGTGAATATGGCGATAACCTGTTCCGTTTGCACGATCGCAAAAACGCAGACCTGCTGTTGGGGCCAACACACGAAGAGATGTTTGCTACCGCAGTCAAGGATATGTTCGGATCGTACAAGGATTTCCCTGTTACCTTGTACCAAATCCAGACGAAATACCGTGATGAAGAGCGCCCCCGCGCAGGTATTTTGCGGGGCCGCGAATTTTTGATGAAAGATTCCTATTCGTTTGACCTCACCGACGAGGGGCTGGATGCGGCGTATCAGCGGCACCGCGATGCTTATCGCCGCGTGTTTGATCGGGTAGGCATTGACTACGCGATTTGTAAAGCAACCTCTGGAGCCATGGGAGGCTCAGCATCGGAAGAATTTTTGGCTATCTCTCCCAACGGCGAAGACACGTTCGTCAGCGCAGGCGACTACACCGCAAACGTCGAGGCTGTGACAACCCAGCCAGGTACGGAATCTGATCCCCAGGCGCACCCAGCGGCAGAGGTTTATGAAACCCCAGGCGCCGACACTATCGACGCGCTGGTGGATTGGGCGAACGGACAAGGACTGCAGATTGCTGGCCGTGCCGTGACCGCTGCAGATATGTTGAAGTGTGTGTTGGTGAAGATCCAGCAGCCTGCGCCGGTTGGACAGGACAAGCTCGAGAAAAAAACCGGTGGCGACGAAAAACTGGACAATATGGACAATGCGTCTGCACAAGCCGCATCCGAGTCCGAACTCGTCGGCGTGTTGATTCCTGGCGATCGAGAAGTCGATGTGAAGCGGTTGGAAGCAGCCCTGGAACCAGCCACTGTGCAGCTGGCAGATGCCAAGGATTGTGCAGAATACAATCTAGTACCAGGTTTCATGGGCCCGCGGGGGTTGGCAGAAGCTGGTTTGCGCACATTAGCGGATCCTCGTGTGGTGCGCGGCACCAGCTGGATTGCCGGAGCCGACGGGAAAGACCGCCATGCCGTGGGCCTGGTAGCTGGACGAGATTTCGAAGTCACCGATTTCATCGAAGCAGCAGAGGTTAAAGACGGCGATATCGCCCCGAACGGGGAAGTACTCAGTATCCAACGGGGCATCGAGCTAGGCCATATCTTCCAATTGGGCCGCAAATACACGCAAGCATTTAACGTCACTATTCTCGATGAAAACGGCAAACAAGTGGTGCCGACCATGGGCTCGTACGGCATTGGTGTTTCGCGCATGCTGGCCGTTCTCGCCGAACAAAACCATGATGAGAAGGGCCTGATCTGGCCAGCCGCCGCAGCACCATATCAGGTGCATGTGACCGTCGCGGCCAAAGGCGCGGACGCAAAACTGGCGGGCGACCGTCTGGCTACCAACTTGTCTGATCACGGCATGGATATCTTGTACGACGACCGCCCGAAGGTCAGCCCCGGTGTGCGCTTTAAAGATGCAGAGCTATTAGGCATGCCGCTGATCGCCGTCGTAGGACGGGCATATGCAGACGGCAAGATCGAGCTACGTATTCGTGGCGGTGAAACTCTCGAGGTGGCAGAAGAAGAAATCGTCGCCAAGATTATTCAGCTACTGGGCCACGACCGCCAGGCGCAGCCGGGAGTTTAATTTCTAGACCTCGATGGTGCCGCGTATGATCGATGCAACCTTGCCGCCGACCCAAATATCGGATTCAATATTGATCTCGACCTCACCATTGAATCCGATGCGAGAGCCCTGCTTGGCACGGTAGCGCTGTGGGACAGCATTCTTTGCGTGCAAGAACTGGGCGATCGCGGCGTTCGCAGAGCCAGTCACTGGGTCTTCGTGGGAGCCGTGCACGGCACGGACTTCGAGAATTGCTTCACCGGAGGCTGCGTGCCCTGCATCGGCGACGAATTCTTCATCCTTTGCCCCGACTATCGGTTGCGCATCTTTGTGCGTCACGTCTTCTTCGAAACCAAAGATTGCCATATTGACGTGACCGTGGGTACGCGCTTTGATGCGGCGTACAGCGTCGGCGTTTTTCAGCTGGATTAAAGCCCAGCCTGGCCCGTTATCGCCCCAGGAGTGGTCGATAATGTCATAATGCGAAATTCCTAGCGCCCGCACGATGGTGCCGATGGTGTTATCGTCCAACGGGCCTGTGCGCTGCAACTCGGGTGCCGCGAAGTAGAGCTTGCCGTCTTCTTCGCGCACAGGAACAACCCCGGCCTGACACTGCTGCGAAATTTCCGTTTTCTCCGTACCCGTAAAACTCTGCCATGCAAACGCTGCGCCCAACGTCGGGTGTCCGGCAAAGGGAAGTTCGCGCTCTGGGGTAAAGATGCGTACTTTGTAGTCCGCCGAGCTGCCGTCATCTGGGGTACACAGAAATGCGGTTTCGGAAAGGCCCGTCCACCGCGCTATGTTTTGCATTTGTTCGTCGCTGAGATCATCAGCGTCATTGATCACCGCTAACGGGTTTCCGGTGAACGCGTCGGTGCTAAAGACATCTAATTGTACAAAATCATGGGAACTCATAACGCCAGTCTAACCAAGATCCTGGTTAGTTTCGGCCGCAAAAAGTACTGCGAGGATGCTCCACTCGGTATCGGGAACGCTGAGTGCTCGGTGCTTCCATTGCTGAGAAGTTTGCTGTAACGCGGTGGTAACGAACTCGACCGCATTGCCATCGTGGACGGCGGACGCGTCCTGGGCGGAGGCTTCCTGGGCTGCGGCATCTCCTGGCAAGAGGGCCGACGGCCCATGGCCTTGGTACGTCAGGGCGCGCTCTGAGAGCTCCCCTCCGAATTGCCGTAAAAGGGCCAACCGCGCATCGGAATGTGCAGCCGCCTGCTCAGTGTGTGTCGCAGCCGCGCCGGCGGTGAAGGCACGGGCAGCTTCCAAAGCAGTGCCCAATTGGTATTCCCAATCTGGCATGTCCGTCCACGATCCAGGCAGGGAAACCTCGTCGGCACGCAGGGTGTCAACCGCGGCAGTGAGCACATCTTCGTGGTTGGGTAGCTGTTTGGCCACGGTGACAGCCTGTTCGATCAACAATGCTTGCGACGGCTGCGGGGCGTCGGCAAGCGATTCCACCAGCTGGTGTAGCGCCTGGTCTGGGGTGTTGGCGATGTGGTGGTTGCCGTCGTAGTTACTGCGTTCTGTGCGATCGACCGCGCAGGTTGCGGGAGCACTGCCGTCTGGGTGGTGGCCGCAGATGCGCGCGATTTCACCGAATAATTCACTGGCTTGCTGGGCTCGCAGTTCAGAAAACCTCGGATCGGATTCCGCAAATGCCGCAGCCTCATCTTCTGCGCTAAAAGCCATACTGACTAAAGTCTCGTCCGGTGAGGGGCCAAATGGTTCGGCGATGGTTTCCAAGGAGAATTCGCAGCCGGATAGGGCCAAGCTAGCTGCCAGAATGCTCGCCGCCGCGCTGGTGCGGCGAAAGCGGTGGACACGTCGAAAGCTACTGAGCAGACGAAGCTTGCGCGACGTCCCAAGGCGACTCGGGGATATCTTCGGTGACGTCAGGGTGCCTGGCGTCAGGGTACTCGAAGTCAGGGTGTTGTCGCGGTGAGGTTTCCTGGTGAATGCTCGCTTGGGGTTCACAGCGAATAGGTTACCGTTGACGGTTAAGCTGATGGTTATGGCATTCCCGTCTAGCGCACAATTGGAAGAGGTGCTCACCCCGATTGCCAGCGCGCAACAGCTGGATATTGAGCACATAAAGATTACCCGGGCAGGTAAGAAATCTCAGGTAGGAATTTATCTTGATGGTGATCAACGCCCGGATTCTGAACTATTAGAAAAACTCTCGCAGCACATCGGCGATGAACTTGACGCCCGGGAAGAAGCCGGCGACATGAGCTTTGGCCCGGGGTATACCTTGGAGGTTTCAACTCCGGGATTGGATATGCCGTTGACAGCGCCTCGTCATTGGCGCCGGAACCGGCACCGCCTAGTTTCTGTACAGATTGATGGCCATGGTGCCGCTGAAGTCTGGCGTATTGGTGCGCTTGCCGACGACAACACGGCCGTGATTTTGGTGCCAACGAAACAATCCGGTGTCGGCCCTGCAGGATCTTCCACGAAGAAATCCGGTAACAAAGCCAGTGGCAAGAATAGGCGTGATCCGGTTTCCCTGGAATTGGCATCTTCGATGCATGCAGTGGTAGAAATTGAGTTCTCGCAGCCGCCGCAAGCGGAGTTGGCGTTGACGCAGCGACCGTTTGCCGAGGTGCAGGTTGCAGAGCATATCGCTTCCGGAGCTGCGCTTACTGCGCGCGATGACCAGAACCACGGCGCCAAGAATCACAGCACCGAAATCCAAGACTCCGAAATCCAAGACACAGATAGTAAAGACTAGGACGATCACAAGTGAATATTGATCTCAACGCACTACGCAGCATCGAAACCGATAAGGGTATTCCGTTCGAGGAATTGCTCGAAACTATTGCTCGTGCACTGCTCGGGGCTTACCGTGAGCACCGGGGGTTGGAAGAAGATCTCAGTGGTGCAGGAAAAGCCAACCGAGCACGCGCCGCTGCAGCGGGAATTGAGGGCCCTACGGACCGTGCACGGATCGATATTGATACAGCAACCGGTGATGCTACGGTCATCGTGCAAGAACTCGACGCCGAAGGGGAAGTGGAGTCTGAATACGACGACACCCCAATCAATTTCGCACGCATTGGCGCCCCGGCGGTTCGGAACGCCATCGTGCGAAAACTGCGCGAGGCTGAGGCAGGACGGACATATGAAACGTATTCCGAGACCGAAGGCCGCGTGGTCTCCGGAGTGGTGCAGGCCGATGCCCGAGCCAATGAACGGGGAATTGTCGTTGTTGAGCTGGGTACCGAAATTGAGGCGCAAGACGGAATTTTGTTGCCGGCGGAACAAATTCCAGGCGAGAAGCTGAAGCATGGTGATCGCATCAAGGCTTATGTTGTTGGCGTTAACCGGCAAAACACCAACGTTCAGGTGAATCTTTCCCGCACGCACCCGGACCTGGTCCGCGGGCTGTTTGAACTCGAGGTGCCGGAGGTCGCGGACGGTAGCGTCGAGATCCTCTCGATTGCTCGTGAAGCAGGCCACCGCACGAAGATTGCTGTGCGTGGCAATGCCAAAGGGCTGAACCCGAAAGGTGCTTGTATTGGCCCCCGTGGGCAACGTGTGAACAATGTCATGCGTGAACTCGGCGGCGAAAAGATCGACATCATTGGTTATTCAGATAACCCGGCGGTGTACGTGGGTAATGCGCTGGCGCCGTCCAAGGTAGTGGCAGCTGAAGTATTGGACGAACAAGAGCAGAAAGCCCGCGTCGTTGTTCCGGATTATCAGTTGTCACTGGCTATTGGTAAAGAAGGCCAGAATGCTCGCTTGGCGGCTCGATTGACCGGCTGGAAGATTGATATTCACTCGGATACCGAAAAGCTGGAACCCCTAGAGCAAGTACGTGCCCGCGTGCAAGCGGAATCTGCGGCTGCAGCAGCTTCTGGAACCGAAAACAGCGATGAAGCCTCAACTGTGGCAGCTGCTTCAGTTGACGAATCTGTGTCGGATGTTGTCGTCGAGGGATCAGGATCTACGGACGAGGGCACGTCGCAGGAATAAGTACGGTAGATCGGCAAAGTTCACCTTTTGCCTGTTTTCTATTAGACTGGACTATTGCGTGCAGAACAACTGTAGGCGAGTATGTGCGTTTCAGTACGTTTCAGTGCGTTTCACGGTAGGAAGGATGCGATGACGCGAGGTGTGCAACCGATTCGGACTTGCATCGCTACCCGGAAACGTTACGACGATACTCACCTGCTGCGCATGGTGATTGATCCCAATGACCATCAACGTGTTCTCGCAGATCCTCACCGCAGCCTGCCGGGTCGCGGTGCGTGGATAACGCCGGAACTATCTGCACTCGATACGGCGCTGCAACGTCGCGCTTTAGAGCGTGCGTTCAAAACGTCCAGGAAACTGGACGCTGGTCATGTACGGACGTACCTAGAAGCTCGCGCCACTTCACCGACTAGAGAATGTAAGGAAGACCGACACTGATGAGCACTCAACCATGAAGTTGCATCAGCGATGAAAGTCACTAGCACACACTAGAGGTCACAAGGGTTACTTGGGCCTCTAGTAAACAACAGAGGAGTCAAGTGCCCGGAAAATTACGCGTGCACGAGCTAGCAAAACAGCTCGGCATTACCAGTAAAGAACTACTTGCGACGCTGAAAGAAAAAGGCGAGTTCGTCAAAACCGCGTCGTCCACAATTGAACCACCGGTAGTCAAAAAAATGCGTGCGCACTATGAACAAGATGCAGCAAATGAAGCTGCCTCATCTGGTGCGCAAAAAACCGGTGCAGCAGGAACCCAGACGAAACCTGGGGCACAGCCTGCAGCGAAATCTCAAGCTACTGCGCCCAAACCAGGTCAGGCGAAACCTGGTCAGGCTAAGCCTGGGCAAGCCGCGCAGGCGAAACCTGGTCAGCCGAAATCAGGCGCACCGAAGCCAGGTCAAGAACGCCCGGCTAAGCCTGTAAATCCAGATGCGCGGGCACCGAAACCGGGGCAAGATCGTGCAGCTAAGCCTGGCAAAAACCAGGCACCTGCAGGGCAGGGAAGCCAACCAGGTAAGCCTAGTCAGAACAAGGCAGCTGCAGCCGCAGACAAACGCCCGGGTCAGCGTCCGGGCGCCAATGCACCGAAACCAGGTCAGGCGAAACCTGGCCAAACGAAGTCTGGGCAAGCAGCGCAAGCGAAACCTGGTCAGGCAAAACCAGGTGCGCCAAATCCTGGCAATGCAATGCCTCGCCCGATGCCAAAGCCGGGCGGGCGCCCAAAGGTGGCGAACAACCCGTTCTCATCTGGCGCGGGAGACGATCGTGCGAAACCCGGTCCACGTCCGGGCGGTTCTAAGGGGCCAAAACAGGGGCAGGGGCAAGGCAAGCCTGCTCGCGATGGTGGCGGCGCTAAGCCACGCAATAATCGTGATGATCGTTCGGCTTCTTCGAACGAACGCAGCGGTGGCGGACGTCGCCCAACCCCGGCGATGATGCCAGCGACGCCAACTCCAGCGGCAATGCCGAACAAACAGTCCGGTAGTGGTCGTGGACGCGGAAAAGCAGGCCCTGGTGGCCCAGGTCGTGGCGGCCCTCCAGCTGGTGGCTTCCGCGGTGGCCGTGGCGGTCGTCGCGGTGGTACCGCGGGTGCATTCGGACGTCCAGGCGGCCCACCGCGCCGTGGTAAGAAGTCGAAGCGGCAGAAGAAAGCCGAGTACGAGGAGCTGCACGCACCAAATGTAGTCGGCGGTGTGCGCTTGCCAGATGGCAAGGGCAAGACTGTTCGTCTACGTCGCGGCGCTTCTGTGTCGGATTTTGCGGAAAAGATCAATGCTGATCCAGCCGCACTGGTGCAGGCCTTGTTCAACATGGGTGAGATGGTGACCGCAACGGCAACGGTGTCGGAAGAGACCCTGCAGTTGTTGGCAGCTGAGATCAACTATGAACTCGAAGTGGTTTCCCCAGAAGACGAGGACCGCGAGCTGCTGGAGTCGTTCGACCTGCAGTTCGGTGAAGACGAAGGCGAAGAGGAAGACCTCGCGAAACGCCCTCCAGTCATCACCGTCATGGGTCACGTTGACCACGGTAAGACTCGACTATTGGACACCATTCGTAAGACCAACGAAGGTGAGGGTGAAGCCGGTGGCATCACCCAGGGCATCGGTGCATACCAGACCGAGGTTACGGCCGAAGGTAAACAACGTATGCTGACGTTCCTGGATACCCCAGGTCACGAAGCATTCACCCAGATGCGTGCTCGTGGCGCGAAAGCCACCGACCTGGCCATTCTGGTGGTTGCTGCCGACGATGGCGTGATGCCGCAGACCATTGAAGCGATTAACCACGCGAAGGCCGCAGATATCCCAGTGGTCGTTGCCGTTAACAAGATCGATAAGCCGGAAGCACAACCGGACAAGATCCGTGGTCAGTTGACTGAATACGGGTTGATCCCGGAAGAATATGGCGGCGATACGATGTTCATCGATATCTCTGCGCGTCAGGGAACCAACATCGATGAGCTGCTCGAAGCCGTTGTTCTTACCGCGGATGCTGCACTGGAGCTGACTGCCAACCCAGACATGAATGCCCAAGGTCTGGCGATCGAAGCCAACCTGGACCGTGGTCGTGGTCCGGTTGCCACCGTCATTGTGCAGCGCGGTACCTTGCACGTCGGCGATTCGATCGTCGTTGGCGATGCCCATGGCCGTGTCCGTCGCATGGTGGACGAATTCGGCAATGACGTCGATGAAGCGGGCCCTTCGCGCCCAGTACAGGTGCAAGGTTTGAACGGCGTGCCTGGTGCCGGTGACTCGCTACTGGTCGTGGAAGATGACCGAGTCGCTCGCCAGATCGCCGCGCAGCGTGATGCTCGTCGTCGTTCTGCAATGCAGGCGAAGACAAAGAAGCGCGTCTCCTTGGAGGATCTGGACAAGGTGCTGAAGGAAACCAGCACGCTCAACCTGATCCTGAAGGGCGACAATGCTGGTTCGGTCGAGGCCTTGGAAGATGCTTTGTTGCAGATCGAAATCGACGACGAGGTCGAGCTGAACATCATCGACCGTGGTGTCGGTGCTGTCACACAGACCAACGTGTCCCTGGCTGCTGCATCGGATGCCGTCATCGTGGCGTTCAACGTCCGCGCGGAAGGCAAAGCGACCGAGGCTGCCAACCAAGAAGGCGTCGACCTGCGTTACTACACGGTCATCTACCGTGCTATCGAAGAGATCGAGCAGGCTCTCAAGGGCATGCTCAAGCCGATCTACGAAGAGCGCGATACCGGTGAAGCCGAAATCCGTGCGCTGTTCAAGTCTTCGGCCGTCGGCCTCATTGCGGGTTGTATGGTCAATGAAGGCTCCGTCAAGCGCAATGGAAAGGCCCGCATCCTGCGCGATGGCAATGTCATCGCACCGAATGCCACGATCGAGTCCCTGCGTCACGAAAAGGACGACATGAACGAGATCAAGGCCGGTTATGAATGCGGTATGACCCTGTCCTACCCAGACATCCAGGTTGGCGATATCATCCAGGCTTACGAAGAGGTCGAGGTTCCACGCGACTAGTAGTACTAGTAGCACCTAGCCTGCAGCCAGGCGGAGCCCATCGGGTACAGTCGATCGGGCACGTCTGGCAAGCTTGATCCCGGAGATTTACTGTAGACCCACCATGCAGTGGTAGGACCTCACTGTTTACACCCATCCGAGTTGGCGCATCGTCACCTCGGATGGGTGTTTTTCGTCTGCGCTAAAATAGCGGAAACTGAAGAGAAACTCGTTACCGAACCAATCGGGAAAAGATAATAGGACACAGACTGCGCGGTGCGTGTTTCGCTCTGCTGGCAGTCATTATGTGAAAGGTAGATATTTCATGGCTGATAATGCACGAACCGGCCGGATCGCTAAACGTATCCAGGAAATTGTCGCGAATGCCCTAGAACACCAGATTAAGGATCGCCGACTCGAACTTATTACCGTAACTGACACGCGTGTGACCGGCGATTTGCACAACGCCACTGTGTATTACACCGTGCGCGGTCGTGATATCAACGAAGAGCCAGATCTGGATCAGGCGGCAGAAGCGTTGCACCGCCACCGTGGCCAACTGCGCAAGATCGTCGGTGATGTGCTTTCGGTGCGGTTTACTCCCACTCTCGAGTTTGAATTCGACGAAGTCCCGCAAGCCTCTGCCCATATGGAAGGCCTTCTCGCGAAAGCGAAAGCTCGTGATGAAGAGCTCGCACGTTTACGGCAGCAGGCACGCCCTGCTGGAGACGAAGACCCGTATAAGGATTCTGAGTAATGCCTTATTCTCAGGTAGCTAGCGCCATTCGCCAGGCACGGCGGGTAGTTATCTTGGCACATGTGAACCCGGATGCTGATGCCATCGGTTCGGCGTGCGCGCTTGCCCTGGGACTGAAGAAACTTGGTATTAGCTCGCGGCTGTATGTGGGGCAAGATAAGCCAATTCCGGACAACCTCTTGTCTATCCCGTATGCAGACAAGGTGGAGCTATTTGCACGGGACCAGGCATTTCCGCTTGCCGACGTCGTCATTAGCGTTGATTGCGGTTCGCTGTCTCGAACTGGCACAGCTGCGGCAGAGTATCAGGCATTTTCCGGCCCGTGCATCAATATTGATCATCACGACACAAACCCAGGCTACGGCGACATTAACTTGGTGGATCCTGCCCGGGAGTCCACGACCGTGGTGCTCTACGAGTTGTTTCGTACCCTGGGGATCTCGCTAGATCGAGAGATCGCGCACGGGTTGTATGCCGGGTTGATGACCGATACGGGTAGTTTTCGCTGGGGTAGTCGCCTCATGCATACCATGGCTGCTGAGTTGATGGATTACGGGCTGGACCCAAAGCAAATCGCTGTTGATTTGGTGGATCTGACGGCCCCGGATGATCTGCAAATGACAGGCGAGGTACTGTCCAACCTGCAGATTAAATCCGCAGGATCGGTAACAATGGCGGTGTTACAAGTCCCGCACCACATTATCGCTGCGCATAGTCAATCCGCGGTGGAAAAGCTCGTGGATTTTGTCCGCTCGCTCGACGGCACCAATCTCGGGGTGGTGTACAAGGAGATGGCTCCGGGGTATTGGAATGGTTCGCTGCGTTCGCGGGAGATCGACTGCTCGGCGATTGCCATGAAATTAGGTGGTGGCGGCCATGTTCCGGCGGCGGGATTTGCTGCACGCGGCGCGGCTGCGGAAGTGATCGATGAACTACTGACTGTTATTGAACGCCAGTGCCCATGACCCCACCTTCTCAGACGCAATCACCCGGTACAGACAGCGCAGAGATCAGCGCTCGTACAATTTTCGGCCTAGCGCTTCCGGCGCTCGGGGTCCTTGCTGCCATGCCGTTGTATCTATTGCTGGATACAGCAGTCGTGGGAAGGCTTGGGAGTTTCGAACTCGCCGCGTTGGGTGCTGGTGCCACTGTCCAGTCGATGTTGACTACTCAGTTGACTTTTTTGTCTTATGGAACAACTGCTCGGGCCTCACGGTTATATGGGCAAGGCAAGAAATCAGCTGCTATTGCCGAGGGCGTGCAGGCAACGTGGGTTGCGGTTGCGGTGGGCTTATTGTTGGCTGCGGTGCTGTGGATCTTCGGTTCGCATATCGCACAGTGGTTAACCGGCGATCCGACTGTGGCAGCTGCAACGGCTAGTTGGTTGCATGTGTCCGCGTTAGCGATCCCGCTGACCTTGGTCATCATGGCCGGTAATGGGTGGATGCGCGGGATTCAGAATACCCGGTGGCCGTTCTATTTCACGCTGGCTGGTGTGGTTCCCGGTGCAATCGCTCTGCCATTTTTGGTCTCCACGTTCGGCCTTGTCGGCTCTGCCTGGGCGAATGTGTTGGGGATGGGGCTTACCGCAACCTGTTTCGTAGTGTGCCTGTTGCGCGCTCATGGTGGTAGTTGGGCACCGCGGGCTCGAGTGATCGTGCGCCAACTGGTGTTGGGGCGTGATTTGATTTTGCGTTCTCTTGCATTTCAGGTGGCGTTTTTGTCTGCCGCTGGTGTGGCTGCGCGGTTCGGCACGCATGCGTTGGCAGCGCACCAGATCATGTTGCAGTTGTGGAATTTCCTTACCTTGGTGTTGGATTCGCTGGCTATTGCCGCGCAAGCGCTTATTGGTGCTGCGCTCGGTGGGAAAACCGTCACCGCGGCCCGGCGTGCTGGCTTGAAAATCACCTGGTATTCGGCCATTTTCGCGTTGGGGCTTGCGGCTGTATTTTCTGGCTGGATTCCGCGGTTGTTTACCGATGATGCTGGGGTACTGGATACTATTGCGACACCGTGGTGGTTATTGCTCATCATGATCGTGTTGGGCGGCGTGTTGTTTGCCTTTGATGGTGTCTTACTCGGTGCCGGTGATGTGGCGTTTTTGCGCACGATCACCATCGGTTCGGTGCTTGTCGGGTTCCTGCCGGGTGTGTGGATTGCCTATCTTGTCGACGGCGGGTTGACGGGTATCTGGTGCGGGTTGTTGGCGTTTATTGGGCTGCGTACTGCGGCGGTGGTCTATCGATTCCAATCCATGAAGTGGGCGGTGATTGACTCGTGACCCACCCTGATGCATCAAGCGATCCGGTTGCGTTTCCACCGACCTTATGGGCAGTCGCGGATCTGCATGCCGCAGTGCGGGCGAACCGGAAGCGTTTGGCTGAAATTACGCCGCGTCATCCCGATGATTGGTTGATCGTGGCCGGTGATGTTGCGGAGCGAACTGACCTTATTGCTTCGGTGTTAAGTGAGCTGCGTAGCCGGTTTTCCCAGGTGATTTGGGTACCTGGCAATCACGAGTTGTTTTGTCGTTCGACGGATTCGCATGTCGGGCGCGCAAAATACGACAGTCTGGTGCAGCTTTGCCGCGAGATTGATGTATTGACTCCGGAAGATAGTTTTCCGGTCTTCGGGGATACCACGATTGTGCCTTTGTTTACGTTGTACGATTACAGCTTTCGCCCCGCGGGCATGGGTGTGGAGGAAGCATTAGACGCTGCAGCGCAGAAAAACGTGGTGCTCGCCGACGAAATCGCTATCGCGCCGTTTACTGATATCCGCGCATGGTGTTGGGATCGGTTGGCGTATTCCATTACTCGGCTGTCGCGGGTGAATGGACCGACGGTGTTGATTAACCATTGGCCGTTGGTGCAGGAACCGACACTGCGCCTGGGGCTACCGGAGATTGCTCTGTGGTGCGGGACTCGCCATACGCGTCATTGGCCGCGGCGTTATCGCGCGAAAGCTGTGGTGTATGGGCATTTGCACATGCCAGATGAGAGCGAGTTCGATGGTGTGGTGCACCATGAGGTCTCGTTGGGCTACCCCCGGGAATGGACGCGTTACGACGAGGACAGAGTCTGGCCTTGTCCGATTCTGGAGCTTGCCGATGACGGCACCGGAACGATGACGGCACGCACGGCTCGCCGACAGCGGGGAAGGGGGATGCCATGACTAACCACAACCGCGAGTTTTTGTTGCCAGACTCCGCCCGTATGGTTTTGGTGCGGAGCACCGGCGATGGTGACTTGGTGAATTTCCGAAGTTTGCATCCGCTGGAACAAACCCTCGTTGCCCATTCGGTGGATAAGCGGAAAGCAGAATTTGGTGATGCTCGGTGGTGCGCGCATCAAGCATTGGCCCAACTGGGGTATTCCGGTGCAGCGCCGATATTGCGGGGCAACCGTGGGATGCCGCTGTGGCCGGAAGGCTTTTGCGGTTCCATGTCGCATACCTCGGGCATGCGGGCAGCCGCGGTGGCACCTACTGAGAAGGTGCGTAGCTTGGGCATCGATATTGAACCAGCGCAGAAGCTTCCCGTTGATATCGTTGACTTAATCGTACGGGACACCGAAAAACCACAGATTTCACGGCTACGCTCTGCGGGGATTCCGTATGCAGACCGGATCATTTTCTGTGCTAAAGAAACGGTCTACAAGACGTGGTTTCCTATGACTCAGCGCTGGCTGGGATTTGAACAAGCCGAAATTGATGTACGGGAGGATGGGACGTTTATCGCTTATTTGCTGGTGCGCCCCACTCCGGTGCCTTTTATCAGTGGGCGGTGGGCGATCGAGGACGGATTTGTGATTACTGCTGCTGTGGTATCTGTCTAAGATCGGTCTACCCACCGTGCCAGCGCATGCTCGTTGGTTGGGCCCTGAGTACACCGATTACAGCGTGCTCGGGCGTGCTACGAAAATTGTTTTAATTTCTGTGGCCTCTGTGACCAGTGCGATCGCGCGTCCGTCGGGAGCAAGTGCTGTATGTATACCGTCGAGCCCGCAGGCGGGGAGCCGTTTCCCCATGCTCAGATCGCGCGCTTGTTGTTCTGTGACCTGCCAAGTGGGGTAGGTCCGGGTCAATGCCTCATCCAGGCTCAGGCTGATGGCCGGTGCGTCGGCAAGCTCATCGAGGCTTTTGGCATCCGTAATAGAATAGGGACCCACCTGCGTGCGGCGGAGGGCGGTAAGGTGCCCGCCGACGCCGAGGTCAGAGCCAATATCACGGGCTAGGCTGCGGATATACGTGCCAGAAGAACACGCGATGGTGCACTCAATATCTATCCAACTACCGTTGATGTGAGTGCCTCTCATCTCGCTGTACTGGTCGTTATCGCTGTGCTGGTCGTTATCGCTGTTTGTAGAACGATTGATGGAATGAATCTCGAAACTACTGATCGTGACGGTGCGTGCCGGAATTTCGACGTGCTCGCCGTCACGGACGCGCTGGTGGGCACGTTTGCCGTCAATTTTGATGGCCGAGACTTTTGCCGGTACTTGTTCAACGGTGCCGGTCCAGGCAGCAGCGGCGGCGTAAATCTCGTCATGGGAAAGCGCTGCTAGACGAGCCTGAATCTGCGACTGGCTCAGCCCTGCAGAAATTTCTTCGGCGGGCAGGAACTCGCCTTCGGCGTCATCAGTGGTGGTGCTCGCGCCGAGTCGAATGGTCGCCTGATAACTTTTCGTCGCGGCCACCATGTGCGCCAAAAATTTCGTGCCACGTTCGATACCGGCAACCAGAACTCCGGTGGCCATGGGGTCTAAGGTGCCGGCATGCCCGACTTTTTTGGTGCGGAATATCCGTCGCAGCTTGCCGACGACGTCGTGTGATGTCATACCAGCGGGTTTGTCGACGACTACCAATCCAGATCCTGCCAACGGGTCAGTCTGCTGTCTAGTCGTCTGGTCAGTCTGCGGGTTGCTGTGAGCGTTCGTGCGCGAAAAATCCGTAGCTGAATTCATAGCAGTCAGTGTATGCCTTAAGCTGGCAGGGTGAATATTTGGCACGGTATGGACGAGATCCCAGAACACGTGGATTCTGCTGTGGTCACTATCGGAGTTTTTGATGGTGTGCACCGCGGGCACCAAGAGCTAATTTCTGCTGCTGTGAGCACGGCGCGCGCTACGGGGCAGCAGTCGGTGTTGGTTACTTTCGATCCGCACCCTGTCAGCGTGTTCTTGCCGGAGCGCGCCCCCTTGGCGTTGGGGACGTTTGATCAGCGGATGTCGGTCGTCGACAAGATGGGCATCGACAATGTCATGGTGATTGACTTCACCAAGGAGATGGCGGGGTGGTCGCCGCAGGAATATGTCGATCGGCTGCTCGTCGGCAAGCTGCATGCTAACCATGTGATCATTGGGGAGAATTTCACGTTTGGTAAAAATGCCGTCGGCACGCCAGACGTGATGCGGCAGCTGTGCCAGCCGTACGGTATTTCCGTGGATGTCGTCGAATTATTGCATGATCGGCAGCGTGAGTCTGACCTACCTGCGCACGACCACACCTTGATTTGTTCCACGGCCATCCGGAAATTCTTGGCGACGGGCGACGTGGCCTCTGCGCGCTGGGCATTGGGGCGCCCATTTAGCGTCTACGGTCCGATCGTCCGCGGCGCGGGTAGGGGAGGCAAGGAGCTGGGCTTTCCGACGGCGAACCAGTATTTTCCGGACAATCTCGCGCTTCCGGCCGATGGCGTGTATGCCGGCTGGCTTGTGGTTGAAGGCGCAAACTCACCGGTCGATGGAAATATCGTGCCGGGCACTGCTTATGCCGCCGCCATATCGGTGGGAACCAACCCGACTTTTGGCGATGACGAGCGCAGCGTGGAATCTTTCGTGTTGGACAGGGATGCAGATCTCTACGGTTTCAGCGCCACCGTGCACTTCGTCGCTCGTATCCGCGCGATGGAGAAGTACGACAGTCTCGATGATTTGCTCGCGGCAATTTCTCGGGATGTAGAAAACGTGCGCGACGTTTTGGCCCGTGACCTCGCGTCACAGGATGCGGGCGAGAGCGGAAGAAGCGGTAGCGGTGTGGGTGATCACGCCACTGTTGCAGAGGAGTTCTTTTTGCAACCTGGCCCCCATAACGGCTAGAATAATGGTTTGGTTTGCGACTACGGTCCGCAGTGGTTGCAAATGAATTTTCGTGTGGACTGAAATAAGGAGATAAGCATGGCTCTTTCTACGGAAAAGAAGCAAGAGATTCTGAAGGAATACGGCGTTCACGAGACTGACTCCGGTTCCCCAGAGGCCCAGGTTGCGCTGCTGACCCACCGCATCACCAACCTGACTGAGCACCTGAAGGATCACAAGCACGATCACCACTCTCGTCGTGGTCTGTTGCTGCTGGTTGGTCGTCGTCGTGGTCTGCTGAAGTACCTGCAGAGCAAGGACATCAACCGCTACCGTGATCTGATTTCTCGCCTGGGGCTGCGCCGTTAAGTAGTCCTAAGCCGTTAAGCTGTCTTCAGTAGTAGTTAAGCAGCCACTTGGTAGTCTTGACTGCGCGCTTATTGCCACCCTGTCCGGTCGTCCGGGCGGGGTGGTTTTGCATCTTTATGTCGGTTCCGCATGCTAAGGTGGTCTTGGCTTAAAAATCTGCCAGGAATACCTCTTAGGAATTTCTCTTTCTGAAGCAAGATTTTCCTTAACAGACAAAGATTAAATGACGGCTACGATGATCGTCACGACGAACGAGCTCTCGCAAGAGCAAGGAGTTTGTATGAGCAGCACAAAGGCTGTGCAAAAATTTTTTGATGAAGAAGTCGGAATCAATGGCGTAGAAGCCACGATCGACAACGGGGATTTCGGAACCCGCACCATCCGATTTGAAACCGGCCAACTAGCCCGCCAGGCCGATGGATCGGTCACCACGTATTTAGATGATGACACGATGATCTTGTCGACGACCACCGCGTCGTCGAAACCCAAAGAGGGACTCAACTTTTTCCCACTGACAGTGGACGTGGAAGAGCGTATGTATGCGGCTGGCCGCATTCCGGGCAGCTTTTTCCGGCGTGAAGGTCGCCCGTCCACCGAAGCAATTTTGGCGTGTCGCTTGATCGACCGCCCACTGCGCCCGACTTTCGTTAAAGGTCTGCGTAACGAAGTGCAAAACGTCAATACCGTGCTGTCGATAGCACCGGGTGAATACTACGACGTTCTCGCGATCAATGGTGCTTCCGCCGCGACACAGATTTCTGGTCTGCCGGTTTCTGGTGCCGTTGGTGCCGTACGTATTGCTTTGCTGGCTGATGACGAGCACCCAGAAGGAGCGTGGGTCGCTTTCCCGAACCATCAGCAACACCAGGAAGCTCTTTTCGAGATGGTTGTGGCCGGGCGAATCGTGGAAAAGAAAGACGGCGGTCACAAGAAGGGCCGTCGTGTCTCGAAAGGCAACAAGTCAGCGGGCAGCGACGTTGCCATCATGATGGTAGAAGCAGGCGCTGGCGTGAACGTGGCGGACCGTGTGGCTGCGGGTGCACCGGCTCCCACCGAAGCCACCGTCGCGGAAGGCTTGGAGGCCGCAAAGCCGTTTATTGCTGTCCTGTGTCAGGCACAGGCGGATTTGGCTGCCCAGGTCGCCAAAGAAACCGCGGAATTCCCGTTGTTCGTGGAATATTCCGACGAGGTTTACAACGAGGTTTCCAAGAAGGCACGTAAGAAACTGCATAAGCTCCTGTCAATCGGCGAGAAAAACGCCCGTGAGGAAGCCATCAATGATTATATCGCCGAGTGGGATGAGGATCTTGCCGACGATATCGAGGATGAGTATGACATCGACGATGATGATGCTCTGATCGAAATCCGGGCTGCCTACAATGCACTGCAGAAAGAAATCGTTCGCGAAAAGATTTTGCGTGACGGTTACCGTGTGGATGGCCGCCGTACCACGGATATCCGTGATCTGGAAGTGGAAGTTGAGCTGATTCCGCGCGCACACGGGTCCGCATTGTTCGAACGTGGCGAAACCCAAATCCTGGGTGTCACCACGCTGAACATGCTGGAGATGGTGCAACGTGTTGATTCCCTGTCGCCGGGAGAATCCAAGCGCTACATGCATCATTACAATTTCCCACCATTTTCGACTGGCGAAACTGGTCGTGTCGGGTCGCCGAAGCGTCGCGAGATTGGCCATGGTGCCCTTGCAGAGCGCGCCGTCGCACCAGTGATTCCATCACGGGAAGATTTCCCTTACGCCATCCGTCAAGTCTCTGAAGCATTGGGTTCTAACGGCTCGACATCTATGGGGTCTGTGTGTGCTTCGACGTTGTCTCTGTACAATGCTGGCGTTCCCCTGAAGGCACCGGTGGCAGGAATTGCCATGGGCCTGGTTTCTGGTGAGGTCGACGGTGAGGAACGCCACGTCACCTTGACCGATATCCTCGGTGTGGAAGACGCTTTCGGCGATATGGACTTTAAGGTGGCCGGTACTCCGGACTACATCACCGCCCTGCAATTAGACACGAAGCTGGATGGTATTCCTTCTGACGTGTTAGCCCAGGCGCTGGAACAGGCTCGCGAGGCGCGGTTGACCATCTTGGACACGATGGCAGATGTTATCGATTCCCCAGATGAGATGGCAGAAACCGCACCACGCGTAGTGACGGTGACCATCCCAGCATCGAAGATCGGTGAATTGATCGGTCCGAAGGGCAAGACCATCAATGCCATCCACGATGAAACCGGTGCAGAAATTTCCATCGAAGATGATGGCACTGTCTATGTTTCGGCTGCTACCGGCGATCAAGCCGATGCCGCTGTGGAAAAGATCAACGCCATTGCCAACCCACAGTTGCCGAAGGTGGGAGAGCGCTTCTTGGGTACCGTCGTCAAGACTGTTGCTTTTGGCGCTTTCATCTCGCTGATGCCAGGACGTGATGGTTTGATGCACATCTCGAAGATCGGTGGCAGCCGGCGTATCGAGAAAGTGGAAGACGAAATCAACGTTGGCGACAAGGTCCAGGTGGAAATCGCTGATATCGACGATCGCGGCAAGATTTCGTTGGTGCCGGTCGAAGAAGACTAGGGAGTTTCCTGGCTAAACACCAAGGGCACCCCAAGGCACGATACCTGATCTGGTTTTTCTGGCCTTGGGGTGTTTCGGCATGCCTGCCGCTATTTTTGAATATCGACCACGACTCGGGTGGGGTTTTCTAACCGCGTAATGGAATATGGGCGCGGTTTGTCCAAGCCGATAACGAAGACCGACTGCCCCTCGAAGGCCCCGGCGAGTTTCACCTCGGTTACGGACCCAGCGCCAGGAAATTGGGCGTTTATATCAATCCATTTTGCCTGTTTCTCGGGATCAATCGGGGCGGGGGTGCCTTCAATCGCGACATTTAGAGCGATATTTCCCGCATATTCAACGGGAAAACCCGAGCCCGGCTGCGCTGGCTCTTCGGTCAAGCGGGTAAACCAGCCCGGTTTTCCGGTGCCTTCGAACTCGAACACGACTCGGTCAAAGCCTTGGTGAGAGCCCACGCGGACATCTGTTGGACTCAGGTTTCCGTAGTCAGCCGGCAGATCCTGCCGGTCTTCCAATGACGGTGTGCCTAACATTTTCGCTCCGGCAGGTTGTGCCGAGGACTGGCCGCGGGCGGCGGTAGTGCGGGAAGTATCAGCCGCACCTTCGTCTTCGGGCTTTTCAGCAGTGCTGGAGCGTTCGTCATTCGGAGTAGTCGAATCCGCCGCCTCAGATGGCTGTGGTGACGTAGAAGTTACCGTGCTGGTTGGACGCTGTGCGGAACCATTCGAATCGTCAGCAGATGCACAGGCTGCAAGCACTAAACCGGCAGCGCTTACGGTAGCCGCCAGGCTAAGAAATTTCCGAGAAGTGTTCATATACCCAGTTTATCGGTTATTCCGAACGCATTCGGCGAAACTGCGCAACACTGTCGATACAATTAGGTAACGAGATAATTGGATCAACAGAAAGAACCGTTAATCCGCCCCGGTGTCGGGTCGGTGGGAAGCATATAAGGATCAATAATGACTATTAAAGTTGGCGTACTCGGAGCACACGGCCGCGTAGGCAGTGCAATCGTGGAGGCAGTTAACGCAGCCGATGATTTAGAGCTGGTGGCAGCACTAGACAGGGATGACAGCTTGGAGGCTTTGGTGGACAACCAAGCCGAAGTCGTGGTTGATTTCACGCAGCCGGGCGTGGTCATGGGCAATCTGCAATTTTGCCTCGCGCGGGGGATTCACTGTGTCGTGGGCACTACTGGGTTTGATCAGGACCGGCTGGAAGAAGTTGCACAATGGGCGCAGGCCGATGGTGCAGGCCACGTACTTATTGCCCCGAACTTCGCAATTTCTGCGATTTTGACTATGCACTTTGCCCGGCAGGCGGCGGAGTACTTTGAGACCGCTGAGGTCGTGGAATACCACCATCCGACGAAACTCGACGCCCCGTCTGGTACTGCCATCCATACTGCACAGGGCATCGCAGAAGCGCGTCGGCAAGCCAATATGCCAGACATGCCGGATGCCACAGAACAAGCACTCGACGGATCTCGCGGCGCCAACGTTGACGGGGTGCCAGTGCACGCGGTGCGCACCCGGGGCATGGTGGCGCACGAAGAAGTGATTTTTGGCGCGCACGGCCAGTCTCTGACGATCCGTCAGGATTCTTATGACCGAACCTCGTTTGTCCCCGGTGTCTTCGTCGGTGTGCGTCAGATTAAAGACAATCCCGGCTTGACAGTTGGCCTCGATAAGTTTTTAGGCCTGAACTAATCCATGGCTACTGCCAAGAAACTGAAAGTCGATCTTCTCGCAGCCACGCAATTTTTCCCGCCCGCAGATCTCGACTACGCGTGGCAGGTCGATGAGACAGCGACGGCTGCTGAATCATTGGTGGAATTCGCTGGCAGGGCGTGCTACGAAACTTTTGACAAGCCCAACCCACATACTGCAGCTAATGACGCCTATCTGCACCACATCATGGAGGTTGGTCACACGGCATTGCTGGAGCATGCTACCGCGACCATGTATATCCGCGGCATCTCGCGCTCGGTCACGCATGAACTCGTTCGGCACCGACATTTCTCGTTTAGCCAACTCTCCCAGAGATTTGTGCATTCCGGGGATGCACAGTTTGTGATGCCTGATGCCGTGGCCGAGGACGACGAATTATCTCGCTTGGTGGAACAGGCAGTCGATGATTCCCGGTTTGTGTACAACGAGTTGCTTGCTGCGTTGGAAGATAAGCTTGCCGACGAGCCGAATGCATTGTTACGCAAAAAGCAAGCCCGACAGGCGGCGCGTGCGGTGCTTCCGAATGCCACCGAGTCTCGCATCGTAGTGACTGGCAACTACCGCGCATGGCGCCACTTCATTGGTGCGCGGGCTAGTGAGCACGCCGACGTGGAGATGCGCAGGCTCGCCGTGGAATGCTTGCGCTTATTGCACCAACAGGCCCCGTCACTGTTTTCGGATTTCCACGTCAGTACGCTCTCCGATGGCACCCACATGGCTGTGAGCCCCTATGCTTAACTGCGCAAAGGCGCGCCGGTTCTCAGTTGGACGTGGTTAACGGGTAACCTAGACCAGCATGAGCACAGGTTTGACAGTCAAGACTGGAGTCGAGACATTCGGCAGCGTCAGTGTTGCCATGGTGACCCCGTTCGATAAGGACGGCGCTGTGGACCTTGGCGCTGCACGAAAACTAGCCGCTCACCTGGTGGATAATGGCTTGGACGCCCTCGTGGTTTCCGGTACCACTGGAGAGTCACCCACCACCTCGGTGGAGGAGAAGCTTGCTCTTATCAAAGCTGTCAAAGATGAGGTCGGCGACCGTGCCAAGATCATGGCCGGCGTCGGCACGAATAATACGGCTACCACGATTGATCTCGCTCAGAAATCCGCGGCTGCGGGGGCAGATTCTCTCTTGGTCGTGACTCCGTATTACTCGAAGCCGAGCCAAGCAGGCCTTATCGCTCATTACACGGCAGTTGCGCAGGCTACGGACCTGCCCATCAGCTTGTATGACATCCCTGGACGCTCGGGCATCCCGGTCGAGTCGGAAACTATCGTTGAACTCGCCAAGCTGCCCACCATCCAAGCAGTGAAAGACGCAAAAGGCGATCTGCATGCTGCTTGCAATCTGATTCAAGAAACCGGCCTGGCATGGTACTCGGGTGATGACCCAGCAAACCTGCCATGGTTGTCGGTTGGTGCAAGCGGGTTTATCTCCGTAATCGGACACGCTGCACCGAAAGCTTTGCGTGAGCTCTATGACGCATACGACACCGGAGATCTTGCGCGTGCGCGAGAGATCCACACAACTGTATTAACGCCGTTAATCCGAGCACAACATCGCTTGGGCGGCGCCAATTTTGCTAAAGCAGCCCTGCGTGAACAGGGCATTGACGTAGGCGAGCCGCGGTTGCCACTCGTTCCGCTAGACAACGAGCAGGTGGCTGGGCTGCGCCGTGATTTGGACCAAGCTGGAGTCTTATAGATGACTGAATCTCGCACTCGTTCCCGGAAAGTATCCCGTAAGGCGGGGCCGCCGGAGGACGCTGCAACTGTATCGCAATCCTTGTCGCAGAACAGCAGTTCTGCCGAAACTGCACCGAACCCGTCGTTTAAGCCACCAGAGAACACCCCAGACTCCGGTGGCTCGCAGTCTGCTGGTTCCGGTAACCACAACCAGAACCACAAGAACTCGAACAAGTCCAAAAAACAGGACAAGTCGAATAAGTCGGATAATAAAAAATCCGGGGGAGATAATTCAGCCGACAACGCGTCCGGAAATAACAAAGACAACAAAGGTGGAGGCAACAATTCCGGTAAGGGACGCGGCCGCGGTTCTCGTGGGCGCTCGAACCGGGGTCGTGGCGGTAATAACAACCACGGTGGCGGCCAGGGTGGAAATAACCAAGGCGGAAACAACCGTGGACGTCGTAACGTCCCGAAGTCGATGCAAGGTGCTGATCTAACGAAGCGTTTGCCCGAGCCGCCGCAGCAGCAAAAAGGCACGCTGCGTATGTATGCTCTGGGTGGTATCTCGGAGATCGGCCGTAACATGACCGTTTTTGAATACGACGGCAAGTTGTTGATCATCGACTGCGGCGTGCTGTTCCCCTCGTCAGGAGAGCCAGGCGTGGACCTGATCCTGCCGGACTTCGGGCCGATCGAGAAAAAGATCGACAAAGTCGAAGCATTGGTCGTGACTCACGCCCACGAGGATCACATCGGTGCTATCCCGTGGTTGCTTAAGCTACGTCCGGATATTCCAATCGTCGCGTCCAAATTCACCCTGGCACTGATCGCGGCAAAGACAAAAGAACACCGCCAGAAACCAAAGCTGGTGGAAGTTAATGAAAAATCGGACGTGAATTACGGCCCGTTCCGGTGCCGGTTCTGGGCAGTTAACCACTCGATCCCAGACGCATTGGGCATCATGCTGAACACGCCTGCTGGATCGATCATTCATACCGGTGACATCAAGCTCGACCAGACGCCGTTGGATAACCGTCCGACGGATCTGCCAGCCTTGTCGCGGTACGGCGATGAAGGCGTCGATCTGATGCTGTGCGATTCTACGAATGCCACGGTGCCGGGGGTCTCGGCTACCGAGGCTGATATCGCACCGACACTGAAGCGCATCGTGCAGTCTGCAAAAAACCGCGTGATCGTTGCATCATTTGCCTCGAACGTGTACCGCGTTCAGGCCGCCATTGACGCTGCTGTTGCTTCGCACCGCAAGGTTGCGTTCAACGGACGTTCGATGCTGCGAAACATGGAAATTGCCGAAAAGATGGGTTACCTGCGCGTACCAAAGGGCACCATCATTCCGATCGAGGAAGCCTCGAAGATGGCTCCGCACAAGACCATGTTGATTACCACCGGTACACAGGGTGAACCGATGGCTGCGCTGTCACGGATGGCCCGTCGTGAGCACAGGCAGATCACGGTGCGTGCAGGAGATCTGATTATCCTGTCATCGTCACTGATCCCGGGTAACGAAGAAGCAGTTTTCGGTGTGATCAATATGCTGTCGCAAATCGGCGCGGAATTGATCACCAACGCGGATGCTAAGGTGCACTCGTCAGGCCATGGTTATGCCGGTGAACTTTTGTTCCTGTATAACGCCGCGCGTCCGAAAAACGCCTGGCCGGTTCACGGTGAGTGGCGCCATCTCCGCGCAAATAAGGAGTTGGCGATCTCCACCGGCGTGCCGCGTGAGCGCGTTATGCTCGCACAAAATGGCGTGGTTATTGACATGGCGAACGGCAAAGCCGAAGTGGTGGGCCAAAAGACCGTTGGTAACCTCTACGTCGACGGTGTGAACATGGGCAACGTGGACGCCGACACCCTCGCCGATCGCACCAGCCTCGGGGCTGGCGGTGTGGTGTCGATTACCTGTGTGGTCGACAACCGCACCTCACAGTTGCTGGAGCGCCCACGCGTTGAAACCACAGGCTTTGCAGAAGACGATCGTGCGCTTATTCCGCAGGTAGTCGAATTGGTGGATAACACCATGAATGATTTGGCCGCAGAAGGCGAAAACGATACCTACCGCATGGTGCAGAAGCTTCGTCGCAAGGTCTCTCGTTTCATTGAGCAGAATTGGAAGCGTGAGCCAGTGATTCTGCCAACCGTCGTTCCAATGGCCTCTGAGATCGAGATCGTGGATGATGAGGAAGTAGATAACTCACGTGAATCTATCTAATCCTCTGGCTTTTTAGCCTGCGTAGATAGTTCAGATGGAACATGGCCCCGGGGTAACCTGGGGCCATGTCTTTTTCTGATTCTGAACGTCAGCTATTGGCCGACCTTTTCCTCGAAGTCGGCCCAGAAGCACCAACCTTGTGCGCTGGGTGGACGACTACTGATTTGGCTGCGCATTTATGGGTACGTGAACATCGCCCCGATGCTGCTGCGGGGATGGTCATCTCGCCGCTGAAAAATCACCTCGCGAGCGTACAGAATAAAGTCAAAAAGCAGGATTATGCGCAGTTGGTAGAACACTGGCGCGCCGGCCCGCCGAAATTCTCACCGCTCCGGCTTGCTGATCGCACAATGAATGCAGCTGAGCATTTCGTTCACCATGAAGATGTTCGTCGCGCCCGCTCGTCGTGGAGCCCACGTGTACTTGAGGCAACAGCGACTGCTGCCTTATCCAAGTCATTGTCGTTGCTGGCGAAGGTGCTGCTTCGGCATTCGGAGTTACCGGTCATATTGAGCCCAACGAACTTAGCTCCCCTGACTGTTGGTGGTGCGCGGGGAGTGGTTGACCAAGGTGATGCTGTCGCCCGCGTGTCCGGTGATATTGGAGAGCTCGTGTTGTGGGTCTTTGGTAGGGATACTGTTGATGTTGAGACGAGCGGCAATACGGCGAAAATTGTTCGGTCTAGTTTATAGAGTTGACTTACAGATATGTAAGTTCATTCGCGTAAATGGTGTGGCGCTTGGGAAAAATGAGCATTGAGGTATTAGGGTATGGGGCATGTCTGTGAAGTCCACCAGCCCACGCAATACTCGAGGTGGTAGTGAGCGCAAAAAAGCCCGTTCCAATTCCACCCGCCCGGCGCCGCGCAGCCGCACCAGCCGCACGGAGACTAAGCCGAGCGGCAGCGCTGCGTCGACACGAGCTGGTGGCAAGCCCACGCGGGACTCGGTGACAAAGGTGGAACCCACACATCCAGAAACGGCGGTATTTGGCTCTTCGCATCGCGCTGCGAACACCTCGCACGAACGTACGGGTAGCGCATTTCGCGCAGTCGGCTCAGGGATTGGGGCAGTTTTTTCCAAAACCGCTGAAGCGCTGACGAAGTTTGGCAATATTGGACAATCCGATGAAGACTACGACGAGTATGCCGAATATGACGATGATGTCGTAGCGAATAGAGGCAGCCACGGAAAACTTGATGAGGACCTCTATTCTGCGGATACCCCTGATAGTTCGGTGAAGCAGAAAAAACCGGCGAAGAAAACGGAGTCTTCGGTTCGCTCGAACCCCGAGACATCAGATACTGACGAACTCGGCGATGAGGTATCGACAGCGCAGAAGGCTACCAGTGGCCCGTCGTCGCGCTCCGATGCCATCGCGTTGGTCTTAATTGGTATCGCCATAGTCTTGGGGGCCTCGGTCTGGCTTGATATCGCTGGATTCATCGGGCGTGGAATCGCGACAGCTACCCATGCAGTACTTGGGGCCGGCGCTTTTGTGATTCCCGTGGCTCTGGTGGTTGCCGCGGCAGCTCTGTTCTCTGGAAAGCGAGTGGCATTAGAAAACCGCGTGCGCGTCAGCGCTGGTACCGGCTTGATTGTGGTGTCGATGCTGGGGCTAATTCACCTGTTTTCTGGTGCACCAGATTCTTGGGCGGAACGATTTGTCGCCGGGGGTGCACTCGGGGCGTGGACAGGTGGTGCCCTAGCTGCCGGATTTAGTTCTTATGTAGCGGTGCCTTTACTGATTTTGGTAATTATTTACGGAGCCCTGAAAGTCACTGGGATCACCGTCAAAGAATTCGCTGAATACCTTCGCGAGGCAATTTCTGGCAATGCCGGCGACACTGAAGCAAGTGCTGAGGTTTCCACAGAGCTAGATGATGCCTATGGCCACGTTGATAAGGACATCGATGCCATCGTTTCCGGAAGTCCTCGCACGCCACGTCGTCGCGCACCCTTGCGTGCGACACCCGTCGTACCCCCCGCTCGTTCTGCGGGCCGCGGGACAGCACCTGTGAATGCTGCGGGCGCTGTTGCGCCAGCCGCCGAGCAATTAAACAATGCTGGGCACAAGGCACCTAGCGAATCGGCGTTGGATAACGGGCGGGAAGAACAGACTGAGGTTTTGCGAAATACTGCCGTACACGCACGTAGCGAGCAATCCTCGGCGTCTACTGCGGGAACACGGCGTGCACCGTCTATGAGTGATACCGATGAGATCCAAGCAGTACCCGATTCTTCGCGTGCCGGTTCGGATAACTCTTCTACCAGCGCTGGTTCGGAACACACTGAGGTGCTTTCAGCAGAATCTCGCGATGCTGTCGCCCAAGCGCATGATAGTTTGCAGCAACAGAAGAAACCGGTATCGCAGGCACCTCAGGCAAAGGCTTCGCACACTCCGCACACTGCGCAGACAATGCCAGAGGTCATCGACGCGGAACCGGCTGACGGAACGGAGTTGAATACGGAAGCGGTGATTGAGCCGGTTGAATATTCGATTCCATCACCGGGATTGTTGGAGCCGGGTCGCGCACCGAAGACGCGCACCGAGACTAATGACCGCACTATTGAAGCCATCGATGCCTGCTTCGCGGAGTTCAAGGTAGATGCAGAAGTTACTGGTTTCACGCGCGGCCCGACAGTGACGCGTTATATCGTTGAGCTGGGTCCAGGTGTGAAAGTCAGCAAGATTACCAACCTGCAGTCCAATCTGGCTTACGCGGTAGCGACAGGAAACGTGCGTATTTTGGCGCCAATTCCGGGCAAATCAGCAGTTGGCATCGAGGTGCCAAATTCTGATCGTGAGATCGTGCGGTTGCGTGACGTTCTGGAATCTGAGGTTATCGCTGGCGACGAGGATCCAACGTTGGTTGGATTGGGCAAAGATATCGAAGGTGAATTTATCTCGTCGTCCATTCAGAAGATGCCGCACTTGCTTGTTGCCGGCTCGACTGGTTCTGGTAAATCGGCATTTGTTAACTCCATGCTGGTCTCGTTGCTCACGCGTGCGACTCCGGATGATGTGCGCTTGATTTTGGTGGATCCAAAGATGGTGGAATTGACTCCTTATGAGGGTATTCCACACCTGATCACGCCAATTATCACCCAGCCAAAGAAGGCTGCGGCCGCGTTGCAGTGGTTGGTGGAAGAAATGGAGCAGCGTTATCAGGACATGCGGTCGGCGCGGGTCCGTCACATCAAAGACTTCAACCACAAGGTCCGTACCGGTCAGGTGCAAGCACCTGCGGGCTCTGAACGTGTGATGGAACCTTATCCATTCATTGTGTGTGTCGTTGATGAGTTGGCAGATCTGATGATGACCGCGCCGAAAGAGATTGAAGAATCGATCGTGCGTATCACGCAGAAGGCGCGCGCGGCGGGTATCCACTTGGTATTGGCCACCCAGCGCCCGTCGGTCGACGTGGTTACCGGTTTGATCAAAACCAACGTGCCATCGCGTTTGGCATTTGCGACGTCGTCGTCCACGGACTCGCGCGTGATTTTGGACCAGACCGGTGCCGAACAACTGATTGGTATGGGTGATGGCCTGTTCATCCCACAGGGGGGACGTCCAGTGCGCATGCAGGGTGCTTTTGTCTCCGATGACGAGGTCTATGCCGTGGTAGAAGCGGCTAAGGCGCAAGGGGAGCCGGACTATACCGAGGGCGTGACCGAGGATAAACAAGCTGAGGCGAAGAAGGCGATTGACGACGACATCGGTAAGGACATGGATGACTTGCTGGAGGCCGTCGAGCTGGTTGTAACCTCCGGACTGGGATCCACGTCGATGCTGCAGAGGAAGTTGCGTATCGGTTTCGCCAAAGCTGGTCGTTTGATGGATTTGATGGAAACTCGTGGAATCGTCGGCCCTTCAGAAGGCTCGAAAGCCCGCGAAGTGTTGACTAAACCAGAAGAGCTGGATACGACCATTTGGATGATCAAAGGTGCGGATCCAGCTGAGGCTCCGAAGGAAGTACAAGAACAGGAAGCGCACTTTGCTGAAGCTGCCGAGGATGACTCATCAGATGGTACGGGAGCGCCTCAAGTATCTAAGGCGTCCTATAACCCCACCTCATCGGCGTTTTAAAGCGTGATTATCGGGGTTCGCTTTGGAGTGCGCTAAACTGTAGAGCAGTCCATGGAGGGGAGTATCCTCAACGCGACAGTAATCGTCAACACGGTGGCAGCGGCTTTGCTGGCGCCCGGTTCTGTCGGTCCACCCCACGCGGCATGAGGGAGCACAATAAAGTTTTGAGCTCTTCGAACAGCAATGACGGTAACAGCTAGTGCGTCGCAATGCGTGACTGTTTCTGTGTTGTCCGTGTGCGGGTTGTGGGTAGGAGAGACCTCTGGTCCATCTACATGCTGACCGGAGGTCGTGGTGGGAGTACCACTTGTTGTTTGGCTGATTACTATCGCAGCTATCGCTGGGTTTTTCATATTTGATTTCTATACTCACGTTCGCACGCCCCATGCGCCCACGCTGAAAGAGGCTGGTTTCTGGTCAGCGTTTTATATCGGCATCGCCTTATTGTTCGGCGTTGTCGTGTGGTTCGGATGGGATGCGCAACACGGCATTGAATATTTCACTGGTTATGTGACCGAAAAGGCATTGTCGATTGACAACCTCTTTGTGTTTGCCCTGATTATTGGTGCATTTCAGGTGCCGAGGCAGTACCAGCAAAAGGTATTGTTGATCGGCATTGTTCTCGCCCTTATTTTCCGCTTGATCTTTATCCTTGCTGGTTCCGCGCTTATCTCTGCTTGGTCAGATATTTTTTACGTATTTGCGATCTTTTTGCTGTACATCGCCATCAAGCTGGTAGTCGATGAGTTCCGTGACAAACCGGAAACGCATCCAAATGACATGCTGGCCATCAAAATGATCCGTAAGGTCATGCCGGTCACGAAGGATTACCAGGGCGATAGTTTAGTCGTGCGTAACGCAGGAAAACTGGCGGTCACTCCACTGCTGGTCGCACTTCTGGCCATCGGCTTCGTGGATGTCATGTTTGCATTCGACTCGATCCCGGCAATTTACGGAATTACCACCGAGGCTTATTTGGTATTCGCGGCGAATGCCTTTTCCCTCATGGGCTTGCGGCAATTATATTTCTTGCTTGATGGTTTGCTGGATCGCTTGATTTACTTGGCATACGGTTTGGGTGTCATCTTGGGATTCATCGGTATCAAACTGCTGCTGCATGCGTTGCACGAAAATAATCTGCCGTTTATCAGTGGTGGAGAAAACTTGTCTGTGCCAGAGATATCCACAGTAGGCTCACTAATCTTTATTGTTTTGACGCTGGTAGTGACAGTGGTTGCCTCGGTGATCAAATCTCGCCGGGATGTCGCACAAGGTGCAATTGATACGCGTAAACATCGGCCGGGGGTCTAGGCAAAAGGTGAATCGGAACGGGGTAGGATCAGGAGTGTGAGTACCCCAGCTGCGAAGCCGTCCAACCTAAATCTCCCAAACGTTCTCACGAGTTTGCGGATCGCCTTCATCCCGGTCTTTGTGTGGCTCGTTCTAGCGGGCGGGGGCACCGAAATTGGCTGGATGCGGGCGGCGTTCTTGGTTTTTGTCGCGCTCATGATTACCGATAAGCTCGATGGTGACATCGCGCGAGCACGCGGATTGGTAACAAATTTCGGCAAGATTGCTGACCCGATAGCCGACAAAGCACTGATGACTTCTGCGTTGGTGAGCTTGAATATTATCGGTGAGCTTTCGGTGTGGATAACGGTCGTTATTTTAATCCGTGAATTCGGCATCACCGTCTGGCGCTTTGCGCTTTTGCGTCGTGGAAAGGTAGTCCCAGCTAGCCAAGGAGGCAAGCTAAAAACCGCGCTGCAAGCGCTCGCCGTCGCACTCTACCTATGCCCGCTGCCAAGCTGGATGGACGCGCCGACGCTATTGGTCATGCTGGCTGCCGTCGTCGTGACTGTATGGACCGGCTTTGCCTATTTGCGTGATTCACAGCGGGAGAATTAAATCGTGCCAGCATTTCGAACTGCATACTCTGGGGACTGCCGCGATAATGCCTGCGACGATGCACGAGATGGTGATGCCCGCGCAGTGCTGGAGCTGTTGGAATCCCGAAGCCAAACCCTGGCGACGTGTGAATCGCTGACGGCAGGTGGAGTGGCAGCGCGCCTTGCAGATATACCCGGGGCATCTGCTGTTTTGCAAGGAGGGCTAGTTACCTATTCTGCCGCCCTCAAGGTGCTGCTGGCCGGCGTGGATCGTGATCTGATCACGCGCTACGGGGTAATGTCTGCCGAGTGCGCGCAAGCGATGGCTGCCGGTGCCCGCAAGGCATGCAGGACTGATTGGGCAGTATCTCTTACTGGTGTGGCAGGGCCTGGTCCGGCTGATGGGCGTGCTGCTGGTGATGTCTACATTGCGGTCGCGGGGCCGACATCTGCATCGTCAGCAGTGCAGTTGTACCAATGGCCGAATCTCACGCGCGGACAGGTGCGTGAAAACTCAGTTCGAGCTGCGTTGCGACTACTACTATCTGTGCTTTCTACCGTCTAGTCGATTGCTATTTAAGGTAATTATTGGATCGACGTAGTAGATCGCTGATTTGTTCGATTAAGTCTGGAATTTAGAGTCTCGGTGTTTAAAGCCGTTGTATACTAGCCGGTGATCCCACACCATGAGGTGGGAACAAAATATGAACTCGAATCGTTGGAATAAGTGATGGCAACTCAATCAGTAGTACTTGATACTCCGATTATCACCGGAGAAACCACCGCATATCACGAGCGTTTGGCTAAGCCAGAGCCTCTGTTACGGCAGGCTTTGGGCTTAGCGCTGCGTGCCTTCCGCGCTGATAAAGGTGTTACGTTGCGTGAACTGGCGAAAGCGGCACGGGTTTCGCCTGGTTATATTTCCGAGCTTGAGCGTGGGCGCAAAGAAGTTTCTTCGGAACTTCTTGCGTCGGTCTGCCATGCCCTGAATGCAACTGTGGCTGATGTGCTCATTGAAGCCGCCGGAAATATGGCAATGACTTCCGTTGATCAAGAGCTGGCGCAAACCTCACCTGCCGCCGCGGAGCCTGCTTCGCAGTCTTAGGCTTGCTGCTTTCGGTGGCCTGTTCATGGAAAATTGATTCGTAGTTCATTCCAGGCCGCGGTGGCTTTATACCGACAACCACAATTCGACCTAGATACGCACACAGGAAGGTGCTTGATTTAGCATGGCTAATCCTTTTAGCAAGGCATGGAATTATTTCATGGCTCTGTTCGATTCGAAGATCGATGAGCACGCGGACCCAAAGGTCCAGATCGAGCAAGCGATTAGCGATGCGAAGCGGCAACATCAAGAGTTGTCGCAACAGGCGGCCGCAGTGATCGGTAATCAACGCCAGTTAGAGATGCAGTTGAACCGCAGGCTTAATGAGGTAGAGAAGCTGCAGTCGAATACGAAGCAAGCGTTGGAATTGTCGGACAAAGCCCGCAGTGAAGGTGATGAGCGAAAGGCTATCGAATACGAAAACGCTGCAGAGGCTTTTGCTGCACAGTTGGTGACTGCAGAACAATCTGTAGAAGAGACCAAGCACCTGCACGATCAAGCACTGAAACAGGCTGACCAGGCTAAGCAGGCTGTAGAGCGCAATAATATGCAGCTGCAAGAAAAGGTACAGCAGCGGTCCAAGTTGCTGAGCCAGCTGGAGCAGGCCAAGATGCAGGAAAAGGTTTCGGAGTCGCTCAACTCCATGAACAACCTCACCAATGATTCCTCACCATCGCTTGATAGTGTTCGCGACAAGATTGAACAACGCTATTCGCGTGCATTGGGCCAAGCTGAACTGGCGGAGAACTCCGTCCAGAACCGCATGCACGAGGTAAAGCAGGCTGGTATCCAGATGGCTGGTCATTCGCGGCTTGAGCAAATTCGGGCCGAGATGGGCGGGTCAGGTTCTGCACAGAAGTCGGTGTCGCAAGGGCAATCGGGTGGACCGAAACAGGTGACGTCTGGTCAACAAGGTGGTGCCCAGGCAGACCAGCAGGCTCAGCCGCAAGTTTCGGAAGACGAAATTGCTAAACGCATGCGGGAACTTCGTGGGGAATAGCAACTACGATTGCACAAGATCCCGAGTTTAAGGCGGTGTTGCTATGCGACTAACTGAATTCAGCCGACTATTGCACGACGAATTTGGGGAAACCCAAGCGAAATGGATTGCCCATTCACACGTGTTGACTGGGCGTGAGGCCACCGCCGACGAGCTTATCGAAGCAGGAGTTGATCCCGCAGAGATTTGGGATGGGATCATGGATGATTTTCGCATCCCAGAAGAGCGACGCTTGGGTAAGGATAACCCTGGCTGGTGACCGGTCCCGATGCATGTTGTCGACAGCGTTGGGTGCACACGAGTGTGATTCGGGTGTCGACGTGGTCGAGTAAAGGACACTATTGAGCCAGCAATCAGTGCAGGTGGTTCATGCAAACTCTAGAAAAATGAGATGAGCGGAACCTTTTGAGGTTTTGTGGCGTCTAATGATGCACAGCGCACACGGGGAAAGAGAACAAGGAAAACAATAACTATGGCAACGAAGAAAAAAACTAGCGCTAAGAAAACGGAAAATGCGGGAGCAGATCGCCAAAAGGCACTCGATGCCGCAATGGCGATGATTGAAAAAGATTATGGCAAAGGCGCTGTCATGCGTCTGGGGGACGACGATCGCCCTCCAATTCAAGCTATTTCTTCGGGAAATACCGCAATCGACGTTGCCTTGGGCATTGGTGGTTTCCCGCGCGGGCGCGTTGTAGAAATCTACGGTCCGGAATCATCGGGTAAAACGACTGTGACCCTGCATGCCATTGCCGAGGCGCAGAAGGCAGGTGGCATTGCTGCGTTCATTGACGCTGAGCATGCTCTTGATCCAGAATACGCCCGTTTGCTGGGTGTCGACACCGATAACCTGCTAGTTTCGCAACCAGACACCGGCGAGCAAGCGTTGGAAATCGCCGATATGCTTGTGCGATCTGGCGCCATCGACATCATTGTGGTGGACTCAGTGGCAGCGCTGACTCCCAAGGCAGAAATCGAAGGCGAAATGGGTGATTCCCATGTTGGTCTGCAAGCTCGTCTGATGTCGCAGGCACTACGAAAGATGACCGGTGCGTTGTATAACTCTGGTACGACTGCGATCTTTATTAACCAGTTGCGTGAAAAGATTGGCGTCATGTTCGGTTCGCCTGAAACTACCACCGGTGGTAAAGCCCTGAAGTTTTATTCGTCAGTGCGCTGTGATATTCGCCGTATTCAGACGCTCAAGGACGGACAAGACTCCATCGGCAACCGTACCAAGCTCAAGGTTGTGAAGAACAAGGTATCGCCACCATTTAAGGTTGCTGAATTCGACATTATGTACGGCGAGGGTATCTCACGGGAGTCCTCGATCATTGACTTGTCTGTGGAAAACAACATCGTCAAGAAATCAGGCTCCTGGTTTACCTACGAAGGTGAGCAACTTGGGCAGGGCAAAGAAAAAGTCCGTCAGTTCCTCAAGTCCAATCCGGAGCTGAGTGACGAGCTGGAGCAAAAGATTTTCCAAAAACTAGGAATTGGAAAATATGCTGCTAAAAACAGTGGCGAGGAGAGCCTGGACGTTCCGGGCTCTGATACGCCATTGAGCGAACAAACAGGCGCAGACAGCGACACACCTGATTTTGATGACTCCGAAGAATAAACAACCTGTGGATCAGCCAGCTGGCGATCTGCACCCCAATCCGGAGAATATCGCTCGTCTGCGCGATGCAATTGCGCAGACGAGCGATAATTCTGATGGCTCGTCAATAATTGATTACGAGCTAGAAGAACAAAAAACTCCTGTGCGCAAAAAGGCACTTGGCTTGCTTAATTACCGCGCACGATCCGTCCAGGAATTGCGCGGTAAGCTTCTCGACGCAGAATTCGAAGCCAAAGTTATCGACGAGGTGATAGCGGATCTAGAGCGTGCGGATTTGCTTGATGATGAGAAATTTGCGCATGAGTGGGTTTATCAGCGGCACAATCGTCGCGGGAAAACCAGACTGGTGCTTGATCATGAGTTAGCGGACAAAGGTATTTCGCCGGCTATCCGTGCACAGGCCCTAGACCAGATTGACGACGACGATGAAGCTGAACTTGCCCAAGCCCTGGCAACGAAAAAAGCGAAGAAGGTCAAGCGCATCGACGACCGGGCGGGATATGACAAAGAGCTTCGAAAAATTGTTGGTGTGCTAGCCCGGCGAGGCTTTGGCCAGGGAATGGCTTTACGATACGCCAAACAGGCACTCGATGAACGCTGTGATGAGCTAGAGATGGATCCTCGCTAGCACAACAGATACTGTCCGTGATGATGGCCAGCAGCAAAGCGATAGTCTGCCTTGCTGCTGGCCATTGCGCTTATCTCGTGTGTTCCCTAGGGGCACGTTATGGCGTCGTAATGATCAACTCATTGTCGATTTCTGTGTACCGTGGTAGCCAAACTTGGGTTTTCGTGGCAACCTTGGTGTTCAATGAGAAAATACAATGGTAGGAAACTTCGGACTAGCACATAGCTCTAAGGCACGGCACCGTCGTGCGCACAGACTTTGTTTCACGGTAGGGGAGAGCATTAGTGACAGGTATTTCTGCCAACGGGCTGTATAAAATCTTCGGGAAAAACCCCAAGCGTGGCGTGGATGCACTACATCGCGGAGTTAGCCGCGCACAGTTGCGCGAAGACGGACTCACGGCTGCAGTTATTGATGCTAGCTTCGAAGTAGTCCCAGGAGAAGTATTTGTTGTCATGGGGCTTTCAGGCAGTGGTAAGTCTACTCTCATCCGCATGGTTAATGGTTTGCACCCAGCTACCGCTGGGGAACTGCGTCTAGGGGGCCACTTGATCACGGATATGTCCGAAGCTGAGCTCCGCGCAGTCCGCCGTGACACCATCTCGATGGTCTTTCAAAATTTCGCTCTACTACCGCACCGGACTGTCGGAGAAAATGCAGCGTATGGCTTAGAGGTCAAGGGCGTAAATAAGTCTGAGCGGGAAGAAAAAGCTCGGAAAGCTTTGCAAATGGTGGGATTAGAAGGCTGGTCACACTATCGGCCGGATGAATTATCAGGCGGAATGAAGCAACGCGTTGGCTTAGCGCGAGCGTTGGCGAACGATACCGATATTTTGCTCATGGATGAGGCTTTTTCTGCACTGGATCCGCTAATTCGCAAAGAAATGCAGGATCACCTGATGAATCTGCAACAAGAACTGGGCAAAACCGTATTGTTCATTACCCACGATCTCAATGAGGCGATGCGCATTGGTGATCGAATTGCGGTGATGCGTGATGGCCGGATTGAGCAAATAGGTACGGCTGGGGAGATCCTCCGTGAGCCTGCTAACGACTACGTCGCACAGTTCATTCACGATGTCGACCGTTCACGGGTATTGCTCGCCGGGGATATCTGTGAATCCGCAGCAACTCCGCTGTCGGATGAGCCAACCGCAGACAATGACCATATCGTCGCCGCGGATACCCCGATCTCCCAGTTATTTGCCCGCGCTGCACGCCACGAGCAACCACTCGTCGTCAAGAATAGCGATGGTGGGATCGACGGCATCATAACGAGAGAAACATTGCTTGCAGCCGCAGCTGATCATTCCGAAACCTCCGAAGAAGGTGGCCGCTAATGGCACTGAATGAAGAATTAGTCCCACGCATTCCGTTAGGAACTTGGGGCGACGATGCCTTGATGTGGCTACGGGAAAACGCCTCTATTGTTTTTGAGGTCTTTTCCACGGTCACGTCGTTTCTGGTCGAAGGTCTCGCCGACGGTTTGAAGGCAATACCGGCGTTCTTGTTGTTGTTCATTTTCGCGTTTGCCGGTTGGGCGCTGCGATCCTGGCGGCTTGCAATTGGTGTGGCATTAACTTTCTTGCTGGTTATGGGAATGCGGCAATGGGAGCAGATGCTGGACACCATGGCTTTGGTGATCATTGCGACGCTGGTTGCGGTGGTCATTGCAATTCCGGTGGGGATTTGGGCTGCGAAAAACGATCGCGTCTCCGCCGTGGTTCGCCCAATTTTGGATTTTATGCAGACCATGCCAGCCTTCGTATACCTACTGCCAGCGGTGATGTTTTTCTCCATCGGAGTGGTTCCGGGCACCTTCTCGACGATTATTTTTGCTCTGGCCCCGGGCGTGCGTATGACCGAATTGGGTATTCGCCACGTCGATGCGGAGACCGTCGAAGCTGGGCGCTCCTATGGTGCTACCGATCGCCAAATTCTTCGTGGCATCGAATTGCCCTTAGCCATGCCATCGATCATGGCCGGTATAAACCAGATCATCATGCTTTCGCTATCAATGGCAGTAATTGCAGGCATGGTTGGTGCCGACGGGTTAGGCAAAGAAGTCGTCGCGGCGATTTCCACGCTGAATCTGGCGCAAGGACTGGAAGCCGGCCTTGCAGTGGTAATCCTGGCGGTCTTTTTAGATCGTCTCACCGCAGCTCTGGGCAATCCTGGCGATTATCCGTCGTCGTTGCTTGCTCGTTGGCGCAAAAGGAAACGCGATAAGCACAAAGCACATTCGACCGTTACTGCAGGTGCCAAATAATGACAGAACACGTTAGCGAGGACACACTCACGCACTCGTTAACGCATAACTTCATATCGCAGTCAATCCCATGACATCTCTGTGAGTGGAGAAAGGACAACCCATGATTAACCGAAAACTTCTTGCCGGAGCAGGAGCTAGCGCCTTGGCGCTGACCCTAGCTGCCTGCGCTGATGACGGCGGCGATAGTGCAGCCAATGGCACTGGTGACGCGACGATTACCTTGGGCTACCTGCCGTCGTGGCCAGACGGATTGTCGACCGCCTATCTTATCGAGCACTTTTTGGAAGAAGCTGGCTACGAGGTCGAGCATGATCCGCAATCAGAAGCAGCCGTGCTCTACACCGCCGTAGCCAATGGCGATATCGATATGTATCCATCCGCGTGGCCGGAAATGACCCATGACCACTATATGGAAGAGCATGGCGACAACATCGAAGATCTGGGCGCTTACTATGACAATGCCCAATTGACGCTGGCGGTTCCGGAATATGTCGAAGGCGTCGACAAGATTGAGGATCTGAAAGGCCAAGGTGAGCGCTTCGGCGGCCGCATCGTGGGTATTGAGCCATCCGCCGGCTTGACTGACCAGACAGAAAACTCGGCGATGCCAGCTTATGATCTTGACGCTGAATACCAGCTGGCTACTTCTTCTACTCCTGCGATGCTGGCTGAGCTCGATGCCGCGATCCAGGATGAAGAAGATATTGTCGTGACTCTGTGGCGGCCACACTTTGCTAATCATGTCTTCCCGGTTCGTGATCTGGAAGATCCAGACAAGGTGATGGGCGAGGCCGAAGCGTTGCACTGGTTGGCGCGTAGCGGTTTCAGCGAGGAATTCCCAGAACTGGCCGATTGGTTCGCTGAGCTCAGCATGACTGATGAGGAATACGGTGCGCTGGAAGATCTCGTCGTCAACGAGTTTGAGGGCGAAGAAGACAAGGCCATTGCAGCCTGGCTCGAGCAGTACCCAGACGTCATTCCTGCAGCACCACAGCGTTCCTAGTTTGAGATAGGGCACCCGCAGGTGCTTTCTACAGGATGCCGATAGGACCGGTATTCGGTCGCTGGGGCGAAAGGCACTCAGCTAACCGGGTATCCGGCTGTTATGAACTCTCGCGGGAGGTCACTACAATGTCCTTCCGTGAGCATGCGCAACGAGAATAGGGAATACACCACCGAGATGCGGCAGAACGCAGTCGATATGACCACCGGCTCCACTGAGCAAGCAGACCCCGCGGGATCGCCGCGCACCTATGAGGTGCGCACCTTTGGTTGCCAAATGAACGTGCATGACTCAGAACGTTTGGCTGGGTTGCTGGAAGATGCGGGCTATGTCTCCGCCGCAGAATATGGCGCTCATGCCGGAGCGGATGCCGAATCGGTGCAACCTGATCTCATCGTATTTAACACCTGCGCAGTACGAGAAAATGCTGATCAGCGCTTATACGGAACTCTGGGTAATTTAAAAAAGACCAAGGAAAATCATCCTGGTATGCAGATTGCCGTAGGCGGCTGCCTGGCGCAAAAAGACAAAGACGCGGTTCTGAAAAATGCCCCGTGGGTCGATGCCGTTTTCGGCACCCACAACATGGGCTCGCTGCCGACGCTTTTGGAACGGGCGCGTCACAATGAGGAAGCCCAAGTAGAGATCGTTGATGCTTTGGAAGATTTCCCGTCTGTGTTGCCAGCCAAGCGCGAATCTGCTTATTCCGGATGGGTATCGATTTCTGTTGGGTGCAATAACACCTGCACATTTTGCATTGTGCCATCGTTGCGCGGTAAAGAAATTGACCGCCGCCCAGGAGATATTCTCGCGGAAGTGAAAGCGCTCGTGGACCAGGGCGTTAGTGAAGTTACCCTCCTCGGACAAAACGTGAATGCTTATGGGGTGAACTTCGTGGACCCTGACCTGAAGCGTGATCGAAGCGCGTTTTCGAAGTTGCTTGCAGCCTGTGCGCAGATTGAAGGATTGGACCGGCTGCGTTTTACCAGCCCACACCCTGCAGAATTCACGAGTGATGTGATTGACGTGATGGCGCAGTACCCGGTTATTTGTCCACAGTTGCACATGCCGTTGCAGTCGGGTTCGGACAAAGTGCTTAAAGATATGCGCCGTTCGTATCGCAGCAAGAAATTCATGAAAATCGTGGATGAGGCTCGAGAAAAAATTCCCGGAGCTGCAATTACCACCGATATCATTGTCGGATTTCCTGGTGAGACCGAAGAGGACTTCCAGGCGACGATGGATATCGTTCGCCGTGCTCGATTCTCCTCTGCTTTTACCTTCCAGTATTCCCCACGCCCAGGTACTCCCGCCGCGGACATGGATGAGCAGATCCCGAAGGATATCGTGCAGGATCGTTTTGAGCGCTTGGTGGCGCTACAAGACGAAATCATGCTGGAGGACAACCGTGCCCTGGTGGGCACCGAAGTAGAATTGCTAGTCCAAGCAGGCGGCGGACGGAAAAATGACAAGACGAATCGCCTATCTGGCCGTGCCCGTGATGGCCGTCTTGTGCATTTTAACCCTAGCGGCAATCTTGATGGCGAAATCCGCCCCGGCGATGTGGTCGTGACTACTGTGACCGCTGCGAAGCCATATTTCCTTATCGCGGACGGAGGTGTGAGCCACCACCGCCGCACGAAAGCTGGTGACATGTCCGGTGCCGGTAAGACCCCGAGCACTGCACCAGTGGGCGTGAGCTTGGGCTTGCCGACGGTTGCCACTCGCAGCAATTAGGCGCGTCTTATACCATCGGTGACATGTCTACTTCGTCCTCTTCGGAACCAGTGTCGGACTCATCATCATCGACCCCACAGCAGCCACAACCGCAGCAGTCACAGTCACAGGAGCCGACGCGCCGTCCGACTGCGGCCGAATCAGCCGTCGTCGAAAAGCGAGCCGCACGTACGATGACACTGGGGAAAGCCGCTTATGTCCTGATCGCAGCCATCGCTGGATATGTCGGGTTTCTGTTGTTGCCGTATGCCGGCAGCGCGCGCGGTTATGAAGCTCTGCTGGGAACCAGTGAGGTCACCACGACGATTGAACAGGTTCATGCAGTGCTGTTAACCGTCGGCATTGGTATCGCGAGCACTCTCGTGGTTATCACCCGCTTTGCTCCGGCGGGCCTGATTGGCTGGATGTGTGTGACCGTTGCGCTACCGTATTCGTTGTTCTCGTTGTGGGTGCGCCACACCGGGCCACATGATGGAGAAAATACTCCGCATTCCATTGGGATGTACGTTGGCATAGTGGCTGCTATTTTCGCGTTTGGGGCGTATTGTTCGGTGGCGCTGAAACGTAATCCGCAGCAGCAAGCCGCGGCTCGGATGCGCGCTGATTCGACCACTATTGACGATATTGCCCGCTTGCAGCGAGCATCGGGTATGGAAGTCCAGAACACGGATTATGATTCAAACCCGCTGTTTGTCGATGACCGACGTCGGCATGCAGCTTCGCGCACGCAAAGGGACAACTAACCTTCAGGTCCTCACCACTAATCTGCGGCTGTCTCGGCGGAGGGAAGTCGTTTTTCCCATGTCGAGCTGCAACTGAGCTCGACGGCACCAAGGCTGCGATAAAGTGAGCGCATATGGCCGGGCTGATCCGGGATGGATCCGTAAATCCGGTTCACGCTCGGCCACATTTCTTGTGCAGCGTGGATAGCTTCGAATTTCACGTGGCTTGCTAAGCCTTGCCGACGTCGCGTGCGGGCGGTCACGGTCAGTGTCCATTCCGCTACTGTTGGGTCGGAGCCATAGTGCCGCGCAATTTCGGTCAAGGCGCAAATCTTGTCTGTCTGCTTGTCGACGAGTGCGAACAACAAAGTCGAGCCACCGCGATCGCGCAATCGCTGGGCAGCTTGCTCCATACGGGTCGGTGTCCATTCGATGGGGTCGAGTTCCATCCCACCGCTGGGAACATCGATGGAAGCAACCGTTAACAGCTGTCGGATTTGCGGGGCGTATTCGTCGGCAATGGCGTAGTCCCGCCATGCCAACAGTCGATAGCCTGGGTGGTTTTCTGCTCCACTGTGTGCTTGCTGTCTGGCTACGTGCGTTTGTTCCGTAGCATGTTCCGCAGGGATATATGCCTGTATGTGCCCCAAATGGCGGTGGTAGCCGGAATCGATGATGGCAGGATAAAACGGGTCCGCATCTGGTGGGCAATCAGCCGGATGATGCACGGTAATCTGTGCACGGCTTCGCCCCAGTTGAGCCGCGATGTGCTCGGCGGAAGCGAGCAGCCGTGCCGTTACTTGCTTGGTCTTATCATCTGCGGATTCGCCGGGCAACGGTAGCAGGTCAATATCGAGGACGCATTCAATCTCGGCGATACTGGTATCTTCCAGTAGCGGCAATGTCAGGTGAATAAAACCAACAAAATTGGGTTCGCCACCCGGCCAAGCATGGCCGCGGATACCACACTCGCGCGGGTTATCCGTGGAACTAATGAGCGGATAGGACAGTTCAGAGACCTCGCCCAGTGGGGGCGCTTCGCACAGCGCGAATAGATACGTTGCTGACTCGGCTGAGCCTGCGAGTTGGGTGACTACACGTTCCGGTGCTGCAGAGGCAGCTGGATCCTGCGTCGCATCCTGCGCAGCTACGTTTGCGGCGAGGACGAAATCGCGGATTTCATCGCTAGGTGCAAGCAGCGTGTGTGCCTGCTGTGCATTCTGTGGCGTCTGCGGCCGCTGCCGACGGACGGGAGCAGCGAATTGGGCTACGTGCATCTAGTTGGTGGTATCGTCTAGGCTTTGCTCTGCCATCTGCGTCCATTCACGCCATTGGTTAGCCTGCTCGCGCAGAGCATTCGCTCGTGCTGCTTTTCCGGCCTTTTCCGCAGCTTCGGCTTGTGCGGCGAAATCATCGGCCTTCGCCTGGAATTGTGCGATCCGTGCCTGCGCCTCGGGGTCAGTGCGTTTCCACTCAGCTTCCTCTGCTTGTGAAACCCGGGCTTCTACTGCGGCAATTTTGTCCTCATATTCGCGCACTTGGCCACGGGGTACAAACCCGATTTCGTCCCACTGCTCTTGCAACTCCCGTAGCTTTTCGCGGGCGGTGGCAATGCCTTTGGCAGGGTCGACGAGCTCGTCGTACCGCGCGAGCAACTCGTCTTTGCGCTTTGCGTTGTTCGCAAACTCCTCGTCTTTTTCGGCCTGGGCAGCATCGCGCGCACTGAAGAATTTATCTTGTGCTGCACGGAAACGTGCCCAGAGAGCATCATCTGCGGCGCGGGGCGCGCGGCCAGCTGCTTTCCACTCCCGCATGAGATCGCGGTAGGCGCCTGCTGTACGGGACCAATCCGTGGAATTTTGCAAGGCTTCAGCCTTGTCCGCTAGGGATTCCTTTGTCTTTTGCGCTTGGGCGCGCTGCTTATCTAAGTCTGCGAAGTGTGCCCCACGGCGCCGGTGGAAACTGTCTCGGGCGCGGGAAAAGCGTTTCCACAACTCGTCATCAGTGGCACGGTCCAGTCCTTTAATGGACTTCCACTCTTGCACGATGCTGCGCAAGCGATCGCCGGAGGCCTTCCAATCGGTGGAATGCTCGGCGATTGCTTCGGCTTCTTCAGCCAGCGTGGTCTTTGCGGCTTCAGCAGCGGCAGCACGTTGTTGTTGGTCCCGTTGTGCTTGCTGGGCGGCGTCGTCGCAACGGTGGATAATTTCGGCAAGCCGCTGGTCGAGGGCAGGTAGGTCACCGACCACAGCTGCCTCCGCTAGGTTTTCACGTTGTGTCTGTGCTGAGCGTGCGATGTCGGCAGCATCGTGCGGATGAGCCCGCAGTCGAGTTTCGAGTACTTCCGCCTGGGTCGCTAATTCCTCGAACTTGGCGCCAAAATGCGCCAGGCCATCTGCACTGCTGCCAGCCTGCCAGGACCCCACTATGCGTTCGCTGCCGCTGAGCACGCTGGTGAGGTAGACCGTGCCGTCGTCGGTGATGTAGCCGTGCTCACTGGGTTTCGAGGAGATCGGCGCAGAAACAGGCACAGGAGTGGGCGTAGACGCGGACATGCCTGCCGTGCGGATGCCTCCATGTGAGCGTGGACCCGGCTTCGGCATGGATGCTGGGGATGGGCTGGGCGTGTGCTGCTGTGTCATGTCTGAGGGTCCTCGAATTTTCGTGAACTAATACTGTAAAACTCGTTGGGCAGTTGTGGACAGTTGATGGACAGTTTCTGCTCACTCCGCATATGACGAGTGAGCATCACTTGTGTTTTCAAACTTACCTGTCTCGATTTGATGATGTCACCAGAGCCTCCAGCTGTCTATGTGGTTAGGCGACTCATGGCGGAGGTCGTTATTCGCATTATGTGAAAAGCAGCGACGCTCGGTTAGGCTATTGCTTGTGATCTCGCAGCAGCCAAATCCGTCAAAATCGCCAGGGCCTGGCTCAGCGTCAGCCGCCTCGATAGGTCAGATAAACGCGCATGGTATGGAGTATTTCTGTCAGCTGTGCGTGGTGCCAACGAGCCCAGCGCTTGTTGCGGAATTGGCTCCAGCCGATCCTGCAAGTGCTGAGATCCGTGAACACATCCGGGGCCTACTCACTGATCTCATCGAGAAGGACACGGCTGGTGAAAACACGGCTGGTGAAAATGCAGTCAGCGAGATCGTACTTGTTGGATCGCAGGATCCGCAGTGGCGGACAGCGCATCGCGGGAGTTTTCGGGCGTGGGGTGCTCCACAGGTTCAGCTTGCCGACGGCTACTTTCTCGCGGAACTCGTGCTGCGCTATCTGTGCGTGGAATGGGAGCATCTCATCAGTGCAAGCTATCCCAGCCTGGTGGAGCTGCTGACTTCGCATCGTTTAACTCCAGAAACGGTCGTGTTGTTGGGTATTGATGGGAGCGCGGGGTTGGGGCCACGTGCACCTTTGGCCGAGCTGCCAGCCGCACCAGCAGCCGATCGTTGGGCACGGGCCTTGTTGGACAGCGGCAGTGCTAAAACGAGCGCTAGCGCTAGTGTTGTGGATCATGACGCCGACGCATATTACGCACGAGATGGGGAAGCGGAACCTGCTGGGCGGGTGTCGGAAAAGTTGCCTGCGTTTACTGAGCGACCGAGCAGCCAGCAGCTGCAGGGCGCCGGTATCCGGGAACCGGCCTTGTGGCTCGAGCTAGCTTCGCTACATGCTGCTGGAGCATTGACGCAGATGAAATTGCGGCATGCGGATGTCAGCCATGGGGTGGCTCGCTATATTGCGACTGGGCAGATTATTGGGCGCACTGGCAAGAAAGGGGATGAGGTGTGCACGGACAGCCTGGAGTAGGTAGGGCCAGCAACGGAAGGAACAACGCTGACAAGGACAACCCCATGACATTAGATTCACCAGTGCAGGAGCCGACAAAATGCAGTAGCTCTGGTCTGCGCCCGATCGCAGTTGTGGGGCCTACTGGTGCCGGAAAATCCGAATTGGGGTTGGCGCTTGCGCGCGAATTTGACGGTGAGGTGGTCAATGTTGATTCCATGCAGCTCTACCAAGGGATGGATATTGGAACTGCAAAACTTGCCCCGGAAGAACGCGGTGGTATCCCGCACCACCAGTTAGATGTTCTTACTGTGAGAGATACTGCCTCAGTGGCGGAGTATCAGCGTGCCGCCGTCGCGGATGTCGACGACATCTTGGCTCGAGGGAAAACCCCGATTATGGTCGGCGGTTCCATGATGTATGCCCAGGCGCTCCTTGATCAATGGGAATTTCCGCCAACGAAGCCAGCCGTGCGCGATAAATATTATGAGCGACAACACAGGCTGGGAACGAAAGCGTTGCATGCTGAGCTAGCCGAGATTGATCCCGCTGCCGCACAAATCATTGAGGAAAATGACCCCAGGCGGATCGTGCGCGCATTAGAAGTCATCGAACTCACGGGTAAACCATTTCGCGCTAGTCAACCCGATAAAACTGCTGCTTACCGCTGGAATACTACTGTTTTTGGCTTGCGCGCTGATCCCGCGTGGTATGCCGAGCGTATTGCATTACGCACTGCAACCATGTTTGTCTCCGGGCTTGTCGACGAGGTCCGTAATCTCATCGACGAGGGACTTGTGGCGGATTCCACCGCTGGACGTGCAATCGGTTATTCGCAGGTGCTCGCGCTGCTTGCTGGCGAGCTGACAGAAGAGGAAGCTGAAGAACAAACGCTAATCGCGACGAGACAATATGCGCGACGGCAACGGTCCTGGTTTCGCCGTGATAAGCGCATCACGTGGTTGGATGCGGTGGCGGATCCTTATACCCAAGCCTTGCGCCAGCTAGACAAACGCTAGCCATTGCTTTAATCATGCGTAAACTGGGTGGTTGTGAACTTCCAGATTGATTTTGCTAAGGGCCATGGCACCCACAACGACTTTGTCATCATCGATGATCCGAACAATCAACGGGATTTAACGGAAGACCAGGTGCGGGCGCTTTGTGATCGCACCGGTGGAATCGGTGCTGACGGAGTCTTGCGAGTGGTGCGTACACAGCATCTGATCCCACACGTGCCTGCGGCAGCGGATTCTGCTGCCACGTGGTTTATGGATTACCGCAATGCAGATGGTTCCATCGCCGAAATGTGTGGCAACGGTACCCGCGTATTTGCGCATTGGTTGTACCGCCAAGGCTACGAAACTACCAACCATTTTCTCATCGGTACGCGAGCTGGTGATAGGACAGTCACCGTTGCCGAGGCAGACGAGCATGGGCGAGGCCCGGATAACCAGCAAGCAGTTGTCAGCGTCGAAATGGGGCACGCTGAGGTTACTGGCTTGTCGACGGCGCAGGTTGGGAAGGAAAAATTCGCTGGTCTCGCTGTGGATGTCGGTAACCCACACTTGGCCGTAGTAGTTCCCGGCTGGGAAGCAAAGGATATTGCGAACCTGGCACTTGAAGCGCCGCGTCTGGATGATGATTTTTTCCCATCCGGTGCAAACCTAGAGATAGCAACTCCGCTCGTCGATGGCACCACACACATGCGGGTGTTTGAACGTGGCGTTGGTGAAACGAAGTCGTGTGGCACCGGTACTGTTGCCACGGCGTGTGCTGCGCTCGCAGAAACAGGTAAGGCAGAAGGGACGGTGCGTGTCGTCGTACCTGGTGGCGAAGTGGAAGTAGAAATCCGTGCCGATGGTGCCACATTGACTGGGCCATCGCGCATCGTGGCTCGCGGAACATTCACGATCGAACTCAATGCAGACAACTCAATGCAGAATCAGTGCAATGAGATAGAGAATTAGCGCTATAGAGAATGCGATAACCGGGGGATAAGACGGCCCTGCTGGGCGAAGTAGTAGTGCCGACCCACGACGGATTCGGTCATTCGGTCAATATGGCTGATTTAGGTTTTTATGCAGTCCCTGGTTTTCCGGGGCCTTGCCGGTGGGCAGCGCGACGGGCAGCTAGCCAATATTCGCGAAGCTTAGCGACGCGTTCATCAGAGATTCTCAATAAGCGCTCAAGCTGCCCGACACCTAAGTGGTGATTCGCTAGATGCGCATGCATTCGTTTGCGGTAGCGCTGCGCGGTGGAATATTCGTAATGAAAACGCTCGATATCGGGATCTGCACTATCAGTGTTTAACAGTTCTGGGCGATGGATGGTGCGATCTGCCAGATTATCTGGGTCGTGTGAATATGCGAATTCGTCGTATTCGGCGAGCACATCGTCGAGCTCATCGAGCGATAATTTTATTGAGGTGCGCAGCGCCTGCACTTCATTCGACGACGGGCGGGAAGCGAGATAAAACCAGGCGAGAACCGCAATGACTAGCACCAAAATAACGCCAGCGGATTTCAACCACCACCATGTCAGCAGGCTTGCTAACACGGCGGCGCAGATAATGCCGAGGCGCCGACGGGAAAAGCCGCCCGGAGTATTCGCTGCCATCGTCTCGTCCTGATCCTCGCGTTTAAGCGCTGTTATTCTTGGTTAACCATGCTGTACTAGAGAACTAGTGGCCGCCGCAACCACAACCGGAGCCACACCCGCCGGAATTGGCCGCAGAGCTTCCGTGGTCATGGCCGCCGCAGCCACAACCGCCGGAACCGCATCCACAGCCACCAGTCGGCGCCAAAATACTGGCTGTGAGGGTGCCTGCGCCGTGCAGGATTTCTCCCTTTTCCGGCAATTTATCCAAGCTTTCTGCTGGGATGCAGACATCCAAGGGGAACTCGGAATCGAGTACTACGTGATGAAATTCCTGGCCCGTAAGTTGATTGCGCAAGGTGGTTGATTGCATAACGCGACCCGAAAAAGTTGCAGACGCATCTGGGGCTTGGGCACCACTACCGGAGGAGATCACGGCAACGCCATGTGATTCCACAGCACCGAGTGGCGTCTCGGGGTGCTGGTGCTGCCAGTCCTCGGCGTCGACAGAAGTAGATGCTTCGTCGGCAAGGGCGGCTACGGTGAGTTGCTGCCATGGTTGGGCTGGCTCGTCGGCAAGCAACGGGCCTTGTGCCAAGTGAGCGGTGACTGTTTTCAGTGGCGCGCCCGACGGATCAACAATCTCGCACAAGGCGAGCACATCGTTGATCATCTCGACGTGGGCATACGTTTGGCTGAGGGAATTGAACCCGACGAAAGTAGAAAACGGCTCCACGGCCAAAATGTTGAGCTGTGCGCCGGAGGTGTCGTTGAATTGCACCAGTTGGCCGCCGCGGACCTCGCCGGTGACCATGAGCTGGTTGGTAGCAATCGCCGCCTCGACAGCATCCTGCCAATTGTCAAAGTGCATGCCGATTGCGGAAAGATTAGTCTGTTTCGTCGCGGTCATAATGGACTATTTTAGCGAATTAGCTTGTTCTGGGGAAACCTCGAATTATCGGGTATCGGCTGGCATAATGGGATACAAGATGACAAGAAAATCCTGGAATAATACTTCTGCAGGCCGCGAGAGCTCCCAACCTCATGAGGAGCTTCTGCAAGCGGCATTCAAAGATAATGAACCGCAGGATTCGCTGCCTATCAGCGATGCGGATTCTGCCTTCAGCTCAGCGCACGATTCAACTCACGATTCGCCTGATGCTGGAATCGACCAAACCAACTTCCACACGAGCGACAGCAACGTTCCAACTACCGGTGACATGGAATTGGCGGAGCGTAATGCGTTTCGTCGTGTCACGCGTGAGACCACCATCCGGACCGAGGACACTACCGATGGCTATGAGGTGGAATACCGAAAGCTTCGCCTGGAGCAAGTGATCTTGGTTGGGGTCTGGACCGAGGGCACTGTCGCAGAATTGGAAGCGACGCTGGAAGAACTGGCGGCGTTGGCAGAAACTGCAGGCGCCGATGTACTGGAGATCTTGTACCAAAAGCGGGACTCGCCGGATTCAGGCACATTCATCGGCTCGGGTAAGGTTCAGCAGTTGAAATCTCTGGTGCAGGAATACGGCGCCGATACTGTGATTTGTGATGGTGAGCTTAACCCCGGCCAGCTCACGGCTTTGGAACGCGAGCTTGATACCAAGGTCATTGATCGCACGATGCTGATTTTGGATATCTTCGCCCAACACGCAAAATCTAAAGAAGGTAAAGCGCAGGTTTCGCTTGCACAGCTGGAATACCTTTATACGCATACGCGTGGTTGGGGCGGTAGCTTGTCCCGTCAGGCCGGTGGTCGCGCTGGGTCCAATGGTGGTGTGGGTTTGCGTGGCCCGGGTGAAACCAAGATTGAGACTGACCGTCGCCGCATCCGCGCGGAGATGGCACGGCTGCGCAAATCGCTGGCGGGAATGAAAACCGCACGAGAGATAAAGCGGGCGCGTCGGCAAGATTCCTTGGTGCCGCAGATCGCGATCGCTGGTTATACCAACGCCGGCAAGTCGTCGTTGATTAATGCGATGACCGACGCCGGAGTGTTGGTGGAAGACGCGCTATTTGCCACGTTGGACCCGACCACCCGGAAGGCCCAGCTTGGCGACGGTCGCAGCGTCGTTTTCACCGATACTGTCGGATTCGTGCGACACTTGCCGACGCAGCTGGTGGAGGCATTCAAATCGACATTGGAAGAAGTCCTGGCGGCTGATCTCATGTTGCATGTTGTGGATGCGGCAGATCCATTCCCGTTGAAGCAGATCACGGCCGTGAATAAGGTGATTCGCGATATCGTGGAAGAAACTGGCACACCCGCTCCGCCGGAGATCATTGTGTTGAACAAAATTGATGCGGCGGACCCGTTGGTGCTGGCTGAAGTTCGCCACGTACTCGATAACGACAATGTGGTTTATGTTTCCGCGAAAACTGGCGAAGGCATCGCCGAGTTAAGCGGCAGGGTAGAGCTATTTTTGAATTCTCTGGATACCCGCGTGGTGCTAGAGATTCCGTTTACGCGTGGTGATCTCGTCTCCCGGGTACATGAGTACGGTACCGTGCACAGTGAAGAATACACCGCAGACGGCACTGTACTTGATGTGCGTTTACCTGCAGTGATGGCCCAAGAACTTGCTGAGTTCGCATCCGATTACCAAGAGACTCAGGCTGCCAGCAATAATGTCTCAATGTGAGTACTTCGATTGGCTGGTCGCTACACGGTGACGGCAAGACAATAAACAAAGGCGCGGTGGTCGCGCCTGATGAGCGGCTTTCATGGCCCCGGACTATTGGCATCGGCATTCAACATGTCTTTGCGATGTTCGGGGCTACTTTATTGGTGCCGACTCTCACCGGGTTTCCGGTTAACACCACGCTGCTATTCTCCGGCGTGGGAACGATGCTGTTTTTGCTCATTACGCGCAACAAATTGCCGTCGTACCTCGGCTCGTCATTTGCTTTTATCGCGCCACTGATCGCTTCGCAGCAGCATGGCATTGCCGCCCAGCTGGGCGGGATTTTTGTTACCGGTATTGTACTGATGTTGGTGGGGTTGCTGGTCAAAATAGCTGGCCGGGGAGTTATCGATGCTGTGTTACCACCCGCAGTCACGGGCGCAATCGTCGCTTTGATCGGGCTTAATTTGGCTCCGACCGCCACCGAGAGTTTCCAAACCCAACCACTGGTGGCTGCGATCACCCTGGGCGTCATTGTTCTGGCTACGGTAGCTGGCCGCGGCATGATCAGCCGGTTGAGCATATTGATTGGGGTAGTCGTCGGATGGATTTTTGCGGCGGTAACCGGAAACGTCGATGCAGAAGCCGCGCAAGCAATCGAAGATGCACCGTGGGTGGGAATCCCGGAATTCCACACCCCGGAGTTTCAGCTTTCAGTGGTGCTGACGACGCTTCCGGTGTTGGTGGTGCTGATTGCCGAAAACGTGGGGCACGTGAAAGCAGTCTCCGCGATGACCGGACGCAACGTCGATCATCTGGCCGGTGATGCGTTGCTTGCCGACGGTTTAGCGACCACGTTGGCCGGTGGAGCTGGTGGCTCTGGTACCACGACGTATGCCGAAAATATTGGTGTTATGGCCGCCACCAAGGTATATTCCACCGCCGCGTATTGGGTTGCTGCAATCGCTGCGGTGGCGTTGGCATTCATTCCGAAGTTTGGTGCGTTGATTTTCAGTATTCCGGTCGGTGTTTTGGGTGGTGCAACATTGTTGCTTTATGGCTTGATCGGCATGTTGGGTGTGCGAATTTGGATGGATAATAAGGTTAATTTCAATAACCCTGTGAACCTGACGGCTGCTGCGATCGCGTTAGTAGCAGGTATCGGGAACCTCACCCTTCCGATTGGTCCAGTGGAGCTCGAAGGCATTGCTTGGGGTTCTGTGGGCATTATGGTGTTCTACCCAATTATGCGGTGGCTCTACGAGCGTGTTGGCGAAGGCCAAGGAACCCAGCACACGTAGCAGTAAGACGCAGAATCCACGCGCAGTAGTCGCGAATTTTCTGCAACGGCTAAACCGCTGGGTAAAACAATAGTTAGCGCTCTACGACGACTACTTCTACGCCGTGTTGTCGTACTGCGGTGACAAGTGAATCTGGTGCGGCAGAATCGGTGATTAAGACGTCGATATCTCGGATGGTGCCGAAGCTGACGAGGTAATCGCGCCCGAGTTTGCTGGAGTCACACAGCACCACCACTTTATGAGCATTCGTCATGAATGCGGTTTTAATTGCGGCTTCTTGTGTATCTGCAGTCGATAACCCGTGTTCGACGGTAAGTGCGTCGGTGCCGATGAACGCTACATCGGCACGTTTGAGCGCCAAGGAGCGTAGTGCTGTTGGACCGACGATTGATTGGGTCATGCTCCGGACTGTTCCGCCGAGCAAGTGCACGTTGTCTAAGCCATAAGCAGCAAGGTTCAATGCGCCAGGCAGACTATTGATCACAATCTCTAGATTGGCTGCGCGCTCGGTTTGACCAAGAAAATCTGCTAAAGAATTATTTGTGGTGCCAGCGCCAATGAATACAGTGCCTTGCGTGGGCACAAATTGGAGTGCGGCGGTTGCGATGGCAAGTTTGGCCTCTGCGGCCGATCGGTTGCGGTCCGCCAGAGGAACTTCGGAGGTCTGGTAGTTATGCGCGGCACGTGCTCCGCCGCGGACCCGGTGCACAGCGCCGATTTCGTCTAGTGCCGCAAGATCTCTACGTATGGTTTCGGAGGTCACGGAGAACCGTTCGGCTAGTTCTCCGACCTTAACCCACCCGTCTACCGCGGCGAGCGAGGCGATATGGCGGCGCCGTTCTTCGGCGTACATTCTGCGTGCAGGGTCCTTTCTGCCGGTTGGGGTAACGTGAAGAGCGGATTAAATGCGCAGCTGCTGGAGCCGTTAGCGCCAGTTAAAGCTAGTTAAAGCTTACGCATAACGGAGACAACTTTGCCCATAATCTCGGCTTCATCGCCTGGAATCGGACTAAAAGCGTCATTGTGCGGCAGCAACCAGACGCCTGATGAATCCCGGTGAAATTCTTTTACTGTGGCTTCTTCGCCATCGAGTAAAGCGGCGACGAATTCCCCGACTTCAGCGACCTTTTGCGAACGCACCACGACCCAGTCGCCATCTAAAATGCCGGCATCTTTCATGGATTCCCCAACGACCCGCAGCATGAATAGATCACCGCCGCCAACAATCTCTTCTGGCATTGGGTAATAAGAATCGATGTTTTCTTCTGCGGTAATAGGTGTACCAGCAGCGATTCGGCCCAATGCCGGGACATAACAATAACCTGAGGCGTCGGTTGGTGCCTCTGGGTTTTCGGAAGTTTTGTTGGTGCTAGGGCGCTTGCCTGGCTTTTTGGTTTCGGGCATGTTGCGCACGATCATCGCACGTGGCTTATTGGGGTCGCGTTGGAGGAAGCCTTTTTCTTCCAGCTGTTTTAATTGGTACGCCACCGATGAGGTGGATTGCAGCCCCGCGGTATCTCCGATTTCGCGAATGCTTGGTGGATATCCGCGTAGCATCACCGCGTCGCGGATGACTTCCAGAATTCGCCGCTGCCGGTGGGAAAGTTGTTCAAAGGTGGGCTTCGGTGCTGAGGACGTGCGTGGACGCGGCATACATAGCTCCTAAATCGAGTTGTTAGCAATTTTGTGACACATGATCACACTATGGTGCAATTCACATGCTTGGTACCGAACATACGTGAGAAATTACCTCTGCGTGGTAATGACGAGTGTAATGCAAGGATTAATCGAACACAATTACTAGTACTGCTCGTGGGTGTGACAGTCACCGCTTAGAGTGCTTTCAGATCGAGTACATAACTCATTCTGAAAGGAGCGTGAGCTTTAGTCATGCTGCACATTCACCAGCACCATCAACATCGCCATTGCCAACGCCAACCGCTGCGCCAGTCTCAGTATGGTGGTGACTGCCTGCAGAGCCAGCACAGCCTGTCGCGCTATCAACGCGTACGACCAGCGCAGGCCTCCAGCGGATCTGCGGGTATCACCACTCCGGCGGCTGCAGAGTGGGAGCCACAACCAGTCCGGGCGGGCACTGCGCAGGAAGTAATTTATGCTCTCCAACCATTGTCCTGCATCGCTGATTATGCGGACGATGGACAACGGAACTCTGCCACCGTAAACAGTGTGGACAACGATGAATTACCTATAGATGGTGCAGGGGCAGTGTCCCGTACGCCAACGTCCCATACGTCTGCAATTATTGTCTCGTACCTATTAGGTGCGATACTAGGGGTACTGATGGCCGGCGGCGTTCTGCTCGGGGCGAGCTAGCGCTGTCGGCGGGGGATGCGGTGGCGATCATGAGAGCACCCCCTTGCATCGCACTCTTCGCGTTATGATGCCAGAAATTTTACCGAGCATAATCTTTTCTACCGACTACATGCTGTTATATGCAGTGAAGGAGCATTGACGAGGCCGTGTACTGTCCATTCTGTCACCACGAACAGTCCAGAGTCGTCGATTCCCGTTTAGTTGATGGCGGTGTAGCCATTCGGCGTCGCAGAGAATGCACGCAGTGCCAGGGACGGTTTACTACTGTGGAAAAATCTGTGTTGTTGGTGGTCAAGCGCAACGGTCTGACAGAGCCGTTTTCTCGCGACAAGCTGATCCGCGGTGTGCACCGGGCATGCCAGGGCCGTCCGGTAACTGAGGACTCACTGAAGCGATTGGCGCAGCAAGTCGAAGAGACTGTGCGTGGGCACGGGAGCTCCCAGGTTGATGCCAACGCGATTGGCTTAGCCATCCTTGAGCCGCTGCGAGAACTCGATGAGGTTGCCTATTTGCGTTTCGCCTCGGTGTATAAGTCCTTCGACAGTGCACAAGATTTTGAGTCTGAAATCCGGCTGATGCGCCGCCGTGAGCGCGAAGACTAACTGGTGCGTAAGCCCAATCACGTAACCCCAATGATGTAAGCCAGTTAGGAATTTTTCCCCAGGCTGTCCACTGCCTTACGAATCCGACGGGCAGAGACGGGATGTGCCGTGCCCAATCGCTGGGCAAACAAGCTTACTCGTAGCTCTTCAATCATCCAGCGAACTTTTGTCACCTCGGGAGACTTTTCCGCTCCTGCAGGCAGGCGCCGGAGACGATTACGTACATATGCCAGACAATCGTCAATGACGTCTTGCCGTTCACCGTCTTTGTCTGGGTTAGTGGCCATATCGTCCAATCGGATCTCCATAGCTTGCAGATATCGCGGTAGATGGCGCAACTGTGAGATCCCGTGGATACTGATTGCACTTTTCGGCAACAAGAATTCCAACTGGCCGCGCATATCATCAATGGCGGGACCTTCCCAGTTCTCCAACTCGTCGGCAAGCTTGGAATAGCGCACCAAACCCGGAGCCAACGTGACTACTGCTTGCCGCACCTCGCGCGGTAGCTGCTGGCCGATGGCGCTTTTCAGCTTCTCGAATTCGGCTGGGCTGCGCACCGGACCACCGTGTGCCACCAGCAAGTCTCGTAACGCAGCAATGCGTGCATCAGAGACCAAACCATCGGCACCACCATGAGGATAATGATCCACGGCCACGCGTTGCTGCAGGGGTAAACCATTGACCATTTTTTGAGTACTCACAGTTAAATTACGCAGCAGTAGCGTCAACGTGGCGGTCATCATCGCCGAATCTGCTGCAGCGCGAGTCGGGTAGTACTGCACAGACAATCCGCGCTCGCTCATCGTCAAGGCCGGATATGCCGTGACAGTGTGCTGATCAACCTCGTGCTCAATTGCGTCGGGGATTGTTCCCAGGTTTTCTGCCGTCCAGGAAGCCACGTAGGTGCGCGCCGATTGCTGTTGTGGTCTCGCGTGTGACTCGTTTGGAGAGCGCTTGTGCGTATCCCGGACCTTATTTTCGACTTTCTTGGTGATAGAAGCACTAATTTTGCCCGCCTGGCGCTTCTGCAACGCACGGAGATCTTTATCATCATCGATGATATTTCCACGCTTATCGATGGCCGCAAATGTCATCTTCAAGTGTGACGGCAGTTTTTCCCACGAAAAATCGGTGGCGTTAATACCGCGTGCCCCTAATTTCTGAAATGCCCCAGCTACTTGCTGCAACAGATCAGATTCATAGGGCAACAAGTGCTCCATGGCCCGGGCCGCAAAATCAGGTGCGGGCACCAGGCTGCGGCGCAGTGCTTTGGGTAAGCCACGAATTAACTCAGTAACCAACTCCTCGCGGAGACCAGGAACTAGCCATGCGAATGGTTCTGGATCAATGCTGGCCAACATCGGTACTGGAATGTTGACCGTGACGCCATCGCGGCGGTGTCCAGGCTCGAACATATAATCCAGCTCCAAGTCCAGGCCGGCATGACGCCAGTGATCCGGAAAATCCTGTTCTGTGACAGATTCAGCGCCGTCAGTGAGCAGATCAGCCGGGTCAAAATCTAAAAGATCTGGTTGTGTGCGGCGGGCTTTTTTCCACCAACCATCGAAGGCTTTCGAGTGGGTAACAGAATCAGGCAACCGCTGATCATAAAATTCGAACAGTGCATCTTCATCCGCGATGATGCCGCGCCGACGAGCCTTTTCTTCGTATTCACCCGCTGCAGACAATTTTTCTAGATTGTCGTGGAAAAACTTGTGAGACGTTTTCCATTCCCCGGCAATCAATGCGTGCTGGATAAACATGATGCGCGCAGCTTCCGGGTCCACGCGGTGATATGAGATGGTCCGGTCAGCTATGATCGGCACTCCGTACAGCGTGGAGCGTTGTGTTGCCATCGCCGCACCGCGTTTATATGACCAGTGCGGATCCGAGTAGTGGTGCTTGAGCAATGAGTGGGCGGCGGTTTCGACCCACGCTGGCTCGATGGCGGCGACCCCGCGTGCGAATAGTCGTGAGGTTTCTACTAATTCAGAGGCCATCACTAATTCTGGTGGCTTTTTCGCTACCCCGGAGCCTGGAAAAATGAGAAACTTCGTACCGCGTGCTCCCTGGAATTCTGCAGAGTCGCTGATGCGTGCACCGATATTAGATAACAACCCGGTGAGCAGCGCACGGTGCACTGCAACAGAATCACCGGCGAACTTTCCATCGGCCATTCTGACACCGCCGCGTTGGCCGTCAGCCCCACCAGAGAGAGTCCACCGCATATCACGAGCGATATCTTGCAATTGGCGCACCAAATCAAACCATTCGCGGATGCGCATGAAGTGCAAAAATTCTTCTTTCATGCGTTTGCGGAACTGGTTACCTGATAACTCTGCTTTCTCCTCCGTGATATAACCCCACAAAGAAAGCAGGCTCAAAAAATCACTCGTGCGCGAACGAAAACGAGCGTGGGCTTGATCCGCCTGTTGTTGGTGCTCCAGCGGACGCTCGCGCACATCTTGCAGCGTCATTGCTGCAACAAGAACTATCACTGGCTGTAAACATTCGAGTTTTTCTGCTTCCACCAGCATGCGCGCTAAGCGGGGGTCTACCGGTATACGAGCAAGCTGCTTACCAATCGCGGTCAATCGTGGAGCGGTATCAGCGGACCCAGATGATCTGTGAGCTCCATGAGATCCGGCAGGTTCGATCGCATCGAGTTCGTCGAGAAGCACCAGGCCATCGCGGACTGCTTTCGGCTCCGGCGGTTGCACAAACGGAAAGTCTGCCACAGGGCCGAGCTTGAGCGAGGACATCTGCAAAATGACACTGGCCAAGTTGGTTCGCAGAATCTCTGGATCGGTAAATTCTGGGCGGGAAGCGAAATCATCTTCGGAGTACAGGCGAATCGCAATACCGTCGGCAATACGTCCGCAACGCCCGGCGCGTTGGTTGGCACTAGCTTGTGAGATCGGTTCGATTGGGAGGCGCTGCACTTTGGTGCGCGTGGAGTACCGAGAAATACGCGCCGTACCAGTATCAATTACATAGTGGATCCCCGGCACCGTTAAGGAGGTTTCGGCAATATTCGTCGCCAAGACAATCCGGCGCGTGGAATGCGGTGCAAAAACTCGGTGTTGCTCCTGATTCGATAACCGTCCAAACAGTGGCACGATTTCTACCCCGCGCCACCGCTTTTTCTCTAAGGCATCTTGGGCATCCCGGATGTCTCGTTCACTGGGCAAAAAGCACAAGATATCACCGCTGCCTTCGGCCAGAAGCTCCTCCGCCGCAGTACACAAACCATCTACTGGCTCAATAGCTACCGTTTTGCCATCGACGTCGATTTCCAGCGGTCGGTAGCGCACCTCTACAGGATAGGTGCGGCCGGACACTTCGATGATGGGCGCAGGTTGGTTCGTGTGTGGGTCGCGGAAATGGTCGGCGAAACTTTGCGGATCGATGGTTGCCGAGGTAATTATCACCTTGAGATCCGGGCGCTGCGGCAAGAGGCGTTTGAGGTAGCCGAGGAGGAAATCGATATTCAAGCTACGTTCGTGGGCTTCGTCGATGATGATGGTGTCATAAGCGTAGAGCTTCGGATCGCGCTGCAGTTCCGCTAGCAAAATACCGTCGGTCATGAGCTTAACGGCGGTGTTCTTGCCGACGCGATCGTCAAAACGAATTGCGTACCCGACAGATTCACCGATGCTTTGGTCAAGTTCATCGCTAATGCGTTCGGCGACGGTACGCGCAGCCAAACGACGCGGCTGCGTATGCCCAATCAGGCCCCGGCGGCCGCGGCCTAGCTGCAAACAAATTTTGGGAATCTGGGTGGTTTTACCGGATCCTGTCTCGCCAGCAATAACTACCACTTGGTGATTGTCGATTGTCGTAGAAATCTCGTCGACGCTGCGGCTAACCGGTAATCCCTCGGGAAAGTCAATATCTGGGAGCCCTTGTTCGATTGCCGGGATAATTGCGGCAGCTTTGTCCAGGTCTTTCGCTATTGCACGCAATGCTTTGTCCGCTTTTGCCTTGGACAGTCGCCGACGAAAACGGTGTTGATCGGCATAGCGTAATTGGTCGAGCCGTGTGTACAGCTCACGTTTATGTGGAGCGTCAGCGTGGGAATCGGAATTCATGGATGCGGAATTTATGGATGTGGAAGTCTGCTGAGTGGGGTGATGTGAATTAGTCATGGTGATAGCCCTAGTTTAACCGTCGCCATTCTGGTAAGCCTAACTCTTAGGGGCAACCCGGTACCATGATTAACGGTAATGATTTTCGTCAGAAAGACAGGTGCGTCACGATGACAACTCCTCCGCATGGTCGTAGCTCAGATGACGACGACCAGGACAACAACAATCCCTCGCAGCAGCCGTATTATCCGCCGAGCGACCACCCAGAAGATCGGTCAGACTTCGGCTATCAAGGCGCAGAACAGGCAGCTTATGGTGCCTATGGAGACCCCAGTGAAAATAGTGGCCGTCACGCTGCAGGCGACTATTCGCAGTCTGAAGTGAATCCCGGCGCGGCGAAAGGCACTGGCAAGATCGACATTTTAGCAGCAGTGTCTTGGGGTTTTTCTACCACTTTCCGCAACGCGAAGCTGTGGATCGTGTTGGGACTGATTGGTCTGCTGGCGATTATCGGAGCATCCGCGATTTCCTTCGGGATACTGGCCGCGACCACCGACTTAGATGCTGTTAACGAACAAGAGCTGCAAGCGTTCGGGGGCGCAAATGCTGCAAGCAGCATGGTGGGGTTGGCTATCGCGCTGATCAGCTTGGTATTGACGCCGTATGTTTATCGTTTGGGGTTGTTCCAGGTCGACGACCCTGCAACAGGATGGGGCCATTTGTGGAAAGACACTCCATTGTTGCGCACCTTGGGGGTCCTGATTGTTGCCGCGATCGTGAGCGGAATCGTATATTCGCTGACGATGGTGCCTCTTAATCAGGCCTTGGAGGACTTGGTAGATCCCGATCGCAGCGTTTCTGCATCCGCGGTGCTTTTCATGGTGCTGGGCTTCGTGGGGATGCTCATCTGGTCCGTGTTGAGCATGTTCATGGCATGGGCAGCAGCCAGCGGTCAGTTCGGTTTTGGTGAAAGCCTGAAAACCGGATGGAATATCGGAAAGGGCAATTTTGGAAAGCTCTTGTTATTCGTGATCGCATTCCAACTCATTGCTCCAATTGCCATTCTGCTCACGTTCTTGCTTGGCATTATCGTCATCTTCCCGGCATATACCTTGATGGTTGCACACATGTTCCGCCAGGCAGTCGGCACCGCACCTCACTAGGCAGCCAACCAAGCAAACAACGAGAAACAGCTAGCGCAGCGACGCGCGGCGCTCGGCGCGGGAGACTTGCAAATCCTGCGCGCGGTCGACCGCCTGGTGATAAGCCCGCTGCAAAATTTCACCGAGTGCGGCAAAATCGTCGCCACGAGAACTTGAGGCGCGATAAACCAAACCAATGGTGCGCTCCGCCTGCACGTGATCTGCGAAATTCGCAACTGACAACCCTGGTTTGCGGCACTCGGCATCAAGCGCGGATTCCGGCACCAACGTGGCCCCAAACCGCGCGACCACTAATTGCATAATCGTGGTCAGTGAGGCAGCGCGAGTGACCCACGAGTTTTGCGATTGTGGCTGCCGATCCACACGCCGACACAATTCCAAAATCTGATCACGCAAACAATGGCCGTCGTCAAGCAACAATAATTCGATCGAGTGCAAGGCATCTAAGCTCAAATCCGCACGCCCAGCCAACTCATGATCCTCGTTGACCACTAAAGCCATATTCTCTGTGTACAAAGGCCGCTCTACGAATGCAGAGACATCAGCCGGCAAAGCGATCATCGCGACATCAATTGAGCCTTCACGCAATTGCTGTAATAAATGAGTGGTTTGCTCCTCTACAATATGCAGCGTCAGCTTCGGATACTCCTCCGCAGTCGCGCGCAAGACATCAGGCAAAATATACGGGGCAACAGTAGGGATGATGCCAAGGGTGAGCGGCCCATCCAACGTACCTGCAGAACCGCGTGATTCCGTGACGAATAATTCTGCAGCTTGCAATGTCGCCAATGCATAGGGCAGGAGTTGTTCGCCGGCAGCAGTGACGATAACTTTTCGGGTGGAGCGCTCAATCAGCTGAACCCCCAATCCCTGCTCCAACGTCACCAATGCCTGCGACAGGGAAGGCTGCGAGATGCCTAACTTTGTGGCTGCGGTACCGAAGTGTCTGTTCTCGGCAACCGTCGCAAAAGTGCGCAGCTGTGACAGCGTCGGACTAAACTCCTTATTAGACATAACTATTAGTTTATCGAATAACTAAGAATTCAGCTATCAATGGACCGTCTCGGGATGCACTACCATCTGCACTACAGGGCAAGATAAAGACAGAGGATTATATGACTCACGCAATCGTAGTAGGCGCCGGAATGACCGGGCTGTCGACAGTATGGTATTTGCAAGAACACGGCTACGACGTCGAAGTCATCGACAAAGTCGGCGTGGCCGGCGGCGCATCGTGGGGCAACGCAGGTTGGCTCGCGCCGGGTAAAACCATCCCGCTGGCAAATTCCGGTTTGTGGAGCTACGGCCCGACCGCGTTGTTGGACAAAGACGCGGCGTTGAGCGTACCCCCACGGATTGACCCGAAATTGTGGTCGTTTGTCGCCCAGTTTATGGCGCGCGCAAACCGGCGAGCATGGGATAAAACCATGGCAGCACTGACCCCCATCGATAAAGCTGCTCTAGCTGCCTACGATGAACTGGTCGACGGCGGTGTTGATGCCGTGACTCATGAGGAACCGATCATCGCAGGTTTCGAAAACGACAAAGAAGTTGCCGGCGTGATCGAAGAGATTGCGGGCGTGGTACGCCATGGCCAAGACGTTCCCTTCGAGGAACTTACGCGCGCTGAAGGTACCCGGTATGCACCGATCTTTTCCGAGCGCGTCGAATCCTTTTATAAGATCGGTGGACAGCGGTTTATCGAACCGCAGTATTTCTGTCAGGCAATCGCAGAGGCAGTCACTGCCCGCGGCGGGGTGATTACCACCGGCGTGGAGGTCACCGACGTGCAATCCACCAGGCAGCCAATCCTGCAGCTGTCCACCGGTGAGTGGAAAACTGCTGACGTGGTAGTTATCGCTACTGGCGCGTGGTTATCGGGCTTAGCCAAGAGCTTAGGTGTGCGCACCATGGTGCAGGCCGGACGTGGATACTCTTTTACCGTGAAACCAGAAGCAGAAACCAAATATCCGATATATCTGCCGGAAAAGCGCGTGGCTTGTACACCAGCCCCAACCCGCGGTCGTTTCCAAATCGCTGGAACCATGGAATTTCGTGGACCGGATGAGCCGTTTCAGCCCCGGCGCATAGAATCCATCATTGATGTCACCGCCCCGATGTTTACCGGCATCGACTGGGACGACATCGAAGATGCCTGGGTAGGTTCCCGGCCAGTAACCCCAGATGGATTGCCACTCATTGGGCGTACCCAGGTGCCAAATGTATATACGTGTGGCGGCCATGGCATGTGGGGAGTGGTGTTGGGACCGATCTCCGGTAAATTGCTGGCCACACAGATTGCAACGGGCGAAACTGATCCCATCCTCGCACCATTCGATCCATTGCGCTAGAGGCATTCTTGCCACTGGGTGCGGCCGTTTTGTCACCGTAATCGGGTGAGCCGCTAGCAGTGGTGTATCCGTCCCAATGGCGGTTTAACGCTCGATGCGTAGATCTCGAAGCCGCACCTCGCCGGCAGCATCACTGGCATCGAGGTCCACTGTTGCCACGAACTGGAAGTCGTTATTACCTTCCGGGTCTTTGATGATTTGCCGCACCGGCCACAAGCGGGAACGGGCTGAGGCATCCAAGTGGAAAAATTCTGGCCCGCGCGCTTCTGGGCCGGTATCCAGGTCGGTATATTCCTCGAAGTAATCGTCGAGAGCATCGCTGACATCTGGGTAATCTTCCAGATAATCCAGAAGCTGTTCGAGCCGTTCTTCCCGCTCCAGCGCAAACAGCTGCACTAGGCGGAACATGTAATTGCGCACCATGATTTTTAGAGCACGCGGATTTGCGCTTAGGGCAGTCGGGTCTTCTACGCCGAATGCCAGTTCGTGATCCACACGTTCCTGGGAGACTGGTGCGTTATCATCAGTCATCGTGGCCCATTCGTCGACAAGTGAAGAATCTACCTGTTGGATCAGCTCGCCGAGCCAGACGATGATGTCGGAAAGCTCCTCGGTCTTAGCCTCTTCTGGTACCGAATGGCTCAAGGTGCGCCACGCATCAGTGAGGTAGCGCAGCACTACGCCTTCGGAACGCGCTAGGCCATAAGTGGCGATGAGGTCCGAAAAAGTCATGGAGTTTTCGATCATGTCGCGCACGACGGACTTCGGAGAGATATCGAATTCGCGGGCCCAGGGGTGTCCCTGACAATAGGTGTCAAACGCGTCGTCAAGTTCTGCACGCCGAGGCATCGGCCAGGTAATTTCCTCGACGATTTTCATCCGCTCGGTGTAGTCGACGCCGTCGGCCTTCAGCGCGTTAATTTCTTCGCCGCGCGCAAAAGACTGCTGGGCTTGCAACAACTGGCGCGGATCGTCCAAGATCGCTTCGAAGGTAGAAATAATATCCAACGTGTAGGTCGGCGAGTCCGGATCCCATAACCCGACGGCAGCCAGAGCGAACGGGGCAAGCGGCTGGTTGAGTGCAAAATCGCGCTGCAGTTCCTCAGTCAGGTGGTAGCGTCGACCGTGTTCATCGGTGCCGTTGTTAGTGGTTGGCTTGTCGACGATTCCCGCGTTGCGTAGCCCGCGAAACAGGGAAGTGGCCGCCAGAATCGACTGATTTTGCTGGGCCCGGGTGTCGTGGTTCGTGCGAATGAGATGCTTCATGTGTTCGTAGAGATCTCCCGGACGCGCGATGACGTTCAACAACATCGAATTGCTCATCTGGAACTGACTGCTCAGCGGCTCCGGTTCCGCATCGATGAGGCGTTGGTAGGTTTTTTCCGACCACGAAACTTCACCATCCCGCGGGGCTTTTTTCTTGAGCTTCTTCAGCTTTTTCGGATCATCGCCTGCTTTGCGACGCATCTTAGCGTTTTCGATCTCGAATTCAGGTGCCAGCACGACGACGGTGCCTTCGGTGTCATAGCCGGCACGCCCAGCGCGGCCTGCGATCTGGTGGAATTCGCGGGATTTCACGATGCGCTCGCGCCTGCCATCGAACTTTGCCAATCCGGTCATCAGCACGGTACGGATTGGGATATTGATGCCCACCCCGAGGGTGTCGGTGCCGCAAATGACTTTCAGCAAACCAGTTTGTGCAAGTTTTTCCACCAGACGACGGTACTTTGGCAGCATACCCGCGTGATGCAAGCCAATGCCGCGGCGCACCATCTTCGATAGCTGTTTGCCGAAAGTTGTACTGAACCGAAAATTTCCAATTTCGTCGACCATGCGCTGCTTTTCTTCCGCGTTCAAAAACGAGGTTCCGGTTAACGATTGCGCTTGTTCGGTGGCTTTGCGCTGGGAAAAATGCACTACGTAGATCGGTGCCTTGTTGTCTTCGACCAGATGAGAAATCATCTCCTCGACCGGAACGAATTCGTAGCTAAAGGACAACGGGACTGGCCGGGTAGCGCCAGAAACCACAGTGGTGGTGCGCCCAGTACGCTCAGTGAGATCAGCCCGCAGCCAATCCACATCACCGAGAGTGGCCGACATCAAAATAAACTGTGCTTGCGGTAGTTCTAGGAGAGGAACTTGCCAAGCCCATCCGCGATCCGGTTCGGAGTAGAAATGGAACTCGTCCATCACCACCTGGTCAATCCGGGCATCCTTGCCGTCACGCAATGCAATATTCGCAACAATTTCCGCGGTGGCGGCGATAATCGGGGCATTGCCATTAACCGTGGCATCACCAGTCATCATGCCGACGTTTTCCGGGCCGAATACCCCGCACAAGGCGAAGAATTTCTCGCTTACTAATGCTTTAATCGGGGCAGTGTAAAACGACCGCTTGCCCTCCGCCAGGCAGAAAAAATGCGCGGCGGTGGCAACCATGGTCTTGCCGGAGCCCGTAGGCGTCGACAAGATCACGTTATCTCCAGCTAAAGCCGCGAGACTGGCTTCTTCTTGAGCGGGATAAAGCGAGATATTTTTCTCTCGAGTCCACCGCAGGAAGGATTCCCAAATGGATTCTTCCAACAAAGAGGAAGGTACTTCGGAGAGATCTGGGACTACGTCGTTGAGATTCACAGCCTCCACCGTAGTCGATGTGCCACGACGATTAATCCTTGTCAGAATCACCCGCGTCTGGATTGTCTAAGGAATCAAGGAATTGCTCAAATGACGCACCGATTTCATCACCTGTCGGCATATTTTGCTCACCTGGCAAAATGGCTTGGGGGTTTTGTTCACGGTAGCGCTCCAAGCCTTCGTCGAACTGTTCTTCTAGGCCTGCGACCAGCGACTGGACCTCGTCGGCTTGCCCGACTTGTTCCTCTACTTGATGGCTGATGCGTTGGATATCGTATTCCAAGCTGCCCAGCGGGAAATCCAATTTGCTTACGCTAGCTACCGATCGCAACAAGTTATAGGTTGCGAGTGGGTACGGCGAAGAAGCCAGGTAGTGCGGTACATGTGCCGTATAGCCAGCCACATTGCGTCCACGCTTGTGCAATGCGCGTTCCAAGTACAGGGCCGCAGAGCCAGGAACCATTAATTTTTGATCCCAGGAAACTAGGCGGTCGATCAGTTGCTGGGAATTTCCGTGGCCAGAAATCGTCATCGGGCGGGTGTGCGGCACAGTCATCGGCGCAGCGTACAGACAGATAGTCTGTTCTACGTCCAATTTCTCGACCAGGTCAGCGACGGCCTCAGTGAAGCCATTCCACCGTAGGTCTGGTTCTGGGCCCGACAGCAATAAAAATGGTTTGCCTTGGTTATCGCGCAAAATCTTCATGTCAATATCGGTGTCATCGATTTCGACGGGCTGATTGTTCGCGATAGTCACCGCCGGGCGCCGCGAGCGGTAATCAATCAATTCATCAGAGTCAAAGGTGGCTACTGGTCGATGATCCAATGCCGAAACGAGGTGGTCAGCCGCAGCTTCGACTGCCATGCCCGCATCCGCATATCCATTCAACGCCACCACCAATGTGGGGCGGTCGCCAGATTTACTTCCCATATCTGGTGCTGGGTATTCAAGTTCGTACATGTCGCGTGCATCGTCGTACATTGGCGCACCTCCTCATTGCATTCTATCGCCGACGACATACCAATGGCACGTCAGTGGGCCTCTTGGGTATTAACAGCCGTCGATGCCAGCTTATTCCCTGTGCATTCGAATGGATTCGTAATCCTAATCTGGATATGGCCGCAACCGCCGATAACTTGATCCTGTGGAGAACCGAAATTATCCACAGGTTGCGGGCTCGCGTTGATTCGTGGTCTGGAAACCAGTGGTGGTCAGTTCGATACTGGTCATCATGAGTCAGCAAAGAAGAAAACACCGCACCGCTAGAAACGACCCGAGACAGCAGGGAATTCCTGAGCAATCGGCGAATTCTCCCACTCTGCTTGACTTGCATCCTGGTGAATTGATCGCGAACATCCCAGGTCTATTAGGTTTTTACCCTGAAGAATCCCTGGTTGTTCAAGGATTCTATGCGAAACCGGATGGAAGTGTGGAAATCGGCCCTACCGTTCGGGTGGATTTGTCTGCGGAGCTACCGTGTACAGAAATTGTCAGGTATCTCGACAATGCGGAATGTTCATTCCACGTCGGATTTGTCATTACGGCAGAGGCCACCGATAATCCAAGTCCAGAAGGAATCTCCGGGCGGCACCATCGAGAGTGGTATCGATCGCTCAATGAAGCGATGGTCGCAGACACCCCAGCCCTACAGGCTTGTTGGATCGTGGACGAGACCAGACAAGGCGCGAACTATCACCTATTATTTGACGGCAGCGCTGAACAGGGAAGTACTGGCTCAGGATGCTGGCAGAGAGGGAAAGTAGCATCAGTTACTGCTTCTCCTGCTATGCGGCCGTGGAGACAGCGTAATGAATTGCCAAGTCTGACACGTAGTGAAGCATTTGCGTATTTATTGGGTGATGATCCGGATCGGAGCAAAGCAGAAAGAGCCGAACGCACACGCCGAGTGCAATGGATCGCCGATGCGCCAGGCGGGGTATTAGGATACGCTGCAAGTGATGCCGAGGATTTGTTGGCGGGAATTTCCCACAATGAAGTAACAGCCGCGGAGCTGCAAAAAGAAGAAGACATCCTAGAAAAGGTAGGAACGTGGATGTCACGTACCAGCTTACGAGATGAAGTCATGGAGCCGATGGTGTCCAATCCGCTTCCGGCACAAGAACTTCTCATTGCTACGGCGCGGAGCTTAACCGGCGAACCGCGCGCCAATGCACTCGCGATTCTGGCTGTGATATTTCTGGAGCTTGGGAAAAACTTGAATGCGAGTCAGGCGTTGACTGAGGCACTGGATGAAGACCCTGGCCACAACTTAAGCCAGTTATTATTTGCCGCGATGAGCGCACGTGCAGAAGATGCTGCTTTAGCAGCTATCAAGCAGGGTATTCAGGGCCGGTAATTGGGATGCGAATGGGCGGCAGGGCCTAAGTTACGCGTGAATTCCCAGGCATCGTGGACTATTGTTGGCAAATCGGTGCGTTGCGGGGTCCAACCCAGCTCGTGGGAGATTTTGCTGGACGATGCGATAAGCGTAGCTGGGTCGCCTTCGCGGCGCGGAGCTAATTCTGCAGGAATTGGGTGCCCGGTGGTTTCACGTACCTGTGAGATAACTTGCTGCACCGAGTAGCCGTCACCAGATCCCAAGTTATAGATCCTGTGGGATCCAACCTTATTAGATTCAAGTGCCAGAATGTGGGCCTCAGCCAAGTCCCGGACATGAATATAATCGCGTACCGCTGTCCCGTCGGCAGTAGCGTAATCGTCGCCGAAGATCATGATCTTTTCACGATGCCCGAGTGCTACCTGCAAAATCAACGGAATAAGGTGAGTTTCCACTGCGCGGTTTTCACCAATCGTGCCGTAGGCGCCGGCGACATTAAAATAACGCAGGGACGTTGCTGCTAATCCGTGTGCACTCGCATAAGAACTAATCATATGGTCGATGGCAAGCTTGCTTGCACCATAAGGGTTCGTAGGCGCAGTTGCCGCAGATTCGAGGATCGGGACTGCGTCAGGCTCACCGTAAGTCGCGGCGGTGGACGAAAAAACGAGATTGCGTACGTCGTGCGCGCGCATGGCATCAAGCAGGCGCAGCGAGGTGACGACGTTGGCGTGCCAGTATAACTCTGGATGTGAGACAGATTCACCAACGAGACTACGTGCTGCGCAGTGAACCACAGCATCGATGTTGTGGGTGCTGAGTGTTTCCTCGATTACTTGTGAAAGCTCACCTTCCACTAAGTGTGCTGCCGACGGAACCGCGTCGCGGTTTCCCGTAGAGAAATCGTCAATGATGGTGACATCATGACCGGCTTCGATAAGAACGGCGCTGCATACGCTTCCGACGTATCCAGCGCCGCCAGTGACCAACACGTGCATGCCTAATTCGGTTCCTTTTGCTTAGTCTCAGTCGTGGTGATGATCGGACAAGTACACAAACCAGCTATTAATTAGGCTGTAGTGCTTTAGTTAGTAGCAATACGGACGGCGTGACCCAGGGTTTCGTTCAAGACCACTTTCGCTCCATTATCAGCGGTCAGAATGACAGAATGGCCATAGTTAATGACGTTGACTTTGGCCCCCACGACGATGCCGGCGTCGGTGAGTTCGCGAAGACGATCGCCCTCGACTTGGAGAATCTCGTTAATTTGCGCTACGGTGCCTTCGATTTCCTCTTCTTCTGGGAGATCAATGGCACGAGCAACTTTAGGCAGCGATGGAGCATCGACACCGAGCTCTTCTAATGCCGGTACCGGATTACCGAATGGGGAGCGAGAACAATCCTGCAAAATCGAGGTCACACGACGCTCGACGTTGTCGCTCATCACATGCTCCCAACGGCAGGCTTCTTCGTGTACGTCGTGAATATCGACGCCGAGTACCTCGGTAAGAAGCAATTCCGCTAAACGGTGCTTACGCATAACCTTGGTGGCTAATTCACGACCACGAGCGGTTAAATCTAGGCTGCGGTCTGGACGCACGTGCAGCAAACCGTCGCGTTCCATGCGTGCGACTGTCTGCGAAACCGTAGGGCCAGACTGCTCTAAGCGCTCTGCGATACGAGCGCGAAGTGGGGTAATGCCCTCTTCTTCCAGCTCATAGATTGTACGCAGGTACATCTCGGTTGTATCGACTAAGTCCCTCACTATGGGAAACCTTCCTGTTAATTCGTCTAATGCCTGTGAGTCATTCTAGCGCAAAATGAAGGCCTGGTATAGAACTACCAGACCTCCCATGCTGCCGTGGTGAACAGCAATAACAGTTACCTATTGTGCATATTCGCGAAGTCGATCAGCACGATGGCCGTCGCGTAGCTTGGCCATTACTTCGCGTTCGATCTGGCGGACACGCTCACGAGAAAGTTCGAATCGGCGGCCGATCTGATCTAGGGTCCGTGGGACGCCGTCATCTAGGCCGTAACGCAAGCGAATGACATCCTGCTCCCGCTGCTCCAAAGTACCAATTACATCGCGAATATCGGAGTGGCGTAGTGAGGCGACAACCGCCGATTCTGCATCCGTGGCCTCTGCATCCTCAATGAAATCACCCAATGGTGCTTCTTCGTCAGCGCCGACCGGCATATCCAACGAAACCGGATCCCTGGATTGATGCAAAAGCATTTCAATCTTGTCTTCCGGGATGCCGGATTCTTCTGAAAGCTCTTCGTTGGTAGCTTCGCGGCCTAATGACTGGTACATCTCTCGCTTGATGCGGGAAAGCTTGTTGACCTGCTCGACGAGGTGGACTGGAAGCCGGATGGTGCGTGATTGATCAGCCATACCGCGGGTGATTGCTTGCCGGATCCACCATGTGGCATAAGTGGAGAACTTAAATCCTTTGTCGTAATCAAATTTCTCCATGGCGCGAATCAGCCCGAGGTTGCCTTCTTGGATGAGATCCAAAAGTGGCATTCCGCGACCGGTGTACCGCTTCGCTAAGGAAACAACTAGACGCAAGTTGGCTTCCAATAGGTGGGAGCGTGCCTTTTTGCCTTGTTTTGCAAGAACCTTAAGGTCACGCTTTTTGGCGCGGGTTAAGTGCTGTTCTGGATCGTTCAATAAATGCTGCGCATATAGGCCGACCTCAATCTGTTGAGCGAGTTCAATTTCGTCATCTGCAGTGAGCAGATCGGTTTTGCCGATTCCATTGAGATAAACGCGAACCAAGTCCGCGGACGGATTGTCGTTGGTATGGCCACGACGGGAGCCGCGATCCTGCTCTTCTTCGTCAAATTCTTGCACGGGAGCGGTTGTCACTGTGATGGCCTCCTCAAATTGCCGTTTACATAGCTAATAACGGCTCACCGAGTGAAGTTGTTCCCAATACCATTGCAGGGGTAATAATCGGGGGTAACTTCCTGTGAGTATCCAGGGTTTTCCGGTATGCCATCGAGTTGTCCTCGGCTAGCTAGCCTTGAGTTCCGCGGTTATGGAACCTCATTATGTTTCCACGAGGACGGTAAAAGGTCCTTGATTCACCGAGGATACTTCCATCATCGCGCCGAAACTGCCGGTGGCGACATCTAATCCCCGTTCGCGTAGCTCTGCGACGATTTTGTCGATGAAAGGCTTTGCCAATTCCGATGGTGCTGCCTGCGCCCAGGAAGGACGCCGTCCTTTGGCAGTTTCGCCGTACAAGGTGAATTGGCTGACGACTAAAATGGGCGCACCAAGATCTAATGCAGATTTCTCGCCTGCCAAGATGCGTAATTCGGCGATCTTTTTCGCCATCTTTTTCCAGGAAGCGTTATTGGCAATGCCTTTGTCATTCGGTTCGCCACCGGATACGTCATCGGCACCGACACCGACAAGGGCTAAAATACCGCCTGTATCTTCCGCTGTAACGCTGCCGACAACCTCGCCATCTACGGTGACTTCGGCTTTTGAGACACGGGTTAATACTGCCTTCATGCTGTCCTCATCTCGTTTATCCAGTAAAAGCGGCCGTTTTTGTTATGCGCCAACCATGTGTGATTGCTTCCACTGACCCAATTCCGACAAAGTCAGCACCGCAAGCCCAGCGCTGCTGTGCTGATCGCAGGGAGGTTAATCGTCGACAAGATCGGCGGGAATAACCAGGCCGTGCCGCACCAAATCAGCGATAACGCCCACTGCTTGTCGTAATAACTCATCGTCGTTGTTATTGAAGTCCTCAGTGCGCATCGCGTCGACGTTGCTGATGTTGTGTGCAGCAGCGTACATGCCGACAACTTCGCGCAGTGGCAGTCCCTCCGGATTCAGGCCTGCGACAATAGCGGCAACGTGCTCATCCACCTCGTGGGACCACCGGGGGCCGTCCATGCGCGTCAAACGATAAACCTGTGGCTGAAAACCCATTCCAGCTGCCGTATTGGGTACTTCGATAATCTCCCGTGCTACTTGCGGGCGTAATTGATACCGCGCGTTCGCGATATCCTCACTCGATTGTTCCCGGAGCCAAGCGGCACGCACGAAATATTCGGAAACTTCGTCGGCTAGCCGGTCGTCAAATGCTTGCGGGATGTCCTCTGCGATAATTTCTGAAGGCTGATCGCCAATATCCTGTATCGCGATATACCCAAACCCAATTGCGTGCACGTCATGGTCAGCAAAGTGTTGTAGCCATTCTGCGCTGCGTTCGCTAGCCTTATGCGAGCGCGGGTCAATCGCCTCATCGCGCAACCACGTGCTGACATACAGCGCAGGATCCGCAAAATCACGTTGCAACACCCAGGCCGCAACACCATGGCTCGGCAACCAACTGGCGACTCGATGTTGCCATGGTATTTCCCCGCTGTGGGCCCACGATGCCAATAAATATGCGGATCCGCCTGGCGCTAGATAGTCGGCCACTTCGGAGACCACCAGCTCACTGGCGCCGTCTAAGTCCAAGCCGGAATCGCGGTAGGTGTGCGTAATCTCGGTGGAGCCGACAACAAAAGGTGGGTTCGCGACAATCCGGTTGAATCGCTTGCCGACGACGGGCTCAAACCACGATCCGGCGCGTAGCTCCACTTTCTCGGCGATGTTTGCACCGCGAATGGTGGCATCAGCTAAAGCGAGTGCCCGCGTAGATACATCGGTGGCAGTCACTTTTTGCGCTGAATCAGCTTGCCCTAGGATCTGCACCCCCGAACCTGTTCCTAGGTCAAGTACCGATGCGACGGGCTCCGTGGGACAAAACTGTAACAGCGATAACGATGCAGCACCGACACCCGGTACATGATCTTCCGCAGCATCTTGGCGCACCATAGCTGCGTCTGGATCGGAGAAAACCCAGCGTGGCTTACCGTTAATAACGTGCGGCCGGACATCGATAACCACCCGTACGATTGCTGGTCCGTTGCAGACGGCAATATTTGCGTCGATCACCTTATCGGCGAGATCTGCGCCTAGCAATTGTGAGAAGCCTTCTTTTTCTACCGGATCACGCAGGATGAATGCCTGAATCAGTTGATCGAATTCCGTGGCCTGTTGGGTGCGAAACCGCAGTGCGCCGGGATCACCACGGTGCAGCGCCGAAAGATAATCCGGGCCCAAGTGGGCGGCTAAGCCTGCCGAATCAAACCCGATAGCGGCGAAATATTCGATGAGTTCCTTGGCAGCCTCGCCAAATCTTTCAGTTGGGTGAGGAGTAGTGGAATTAGCGTGCGTAGTCATTGCTATTCAGTGTAATGATCATTCGCCGTAATGATCATCATGGTCATAGGCATTATTGTTTCTCGTGTTCGTGTTGTGCGAATTAGCCGCATCCGCGTCGATAATTCTGGGTGACAGCGCGTTGCTGGGGTTCGGCTGCTGTTCGGCAGCTTCGATATCACGAAACACACTCCGCTCGGCTTGCCGGGCGACTGCTGGCTTGTATACCCGCGGTTGGCGCTTGTCCGTGGGAGTACCTTCCATATTCGCGATCATTACCGCGATCCATGGTAAGGGGAACGTAATTGCCGCAAGTACTACCGGCACCAGCACCCAGTCCCAAGCTAGATACATTCCGACGCATGCAAGGGTTAATGGGACTCGTAAAAACTGTAAGAACCCGTACCACCATTCTCGCTTTTTGCGATCTTGCGCCCGGGTGGTGCGTGCAGTGGTGATTAAAACAGGTTTGTCGCGGTGTAAGCGCTGGTGGAAGCGTTGCCACAGAGAACGGCGCGGGAAATCCTCTCCACTGGTGCCACGAGTGCTTCCGGTAGTCATAAACCCCAGCCTAGAGGCTGGCTACCCAAAATCCTATGAATACGGCAAAATAGAAGGCCATGACGAGCACAGCAACCCAGACCATCGAACGTCCAGAAACCCGAGAGCGTACCGGCTCTGACGACGATACGCCAAAGTTTTTCCACTACGTAAAGAAAAATCAGATCGTTGATTCCGCTGTCAGCGGAAAAATGATCATCGCATTGTGTGGTGAAAAATTCCCGGTGCGTAAACAAGCTAAACCAGGTTCGCCGGTGTGTCCGAAATGCCAAGAAATTTATTCTGGGCTGCGAAAGAAGTAACTCCACGAGTAGATAGTTCCAAACGACTGTGGCAGGCGAGACAGCCAGAATAACTGGCTCTAACTTTCTGCCGCAGTCTTCAGCATTTCTTCAGCATCGGTGGTGTTTTGTGGCAAAACCACGCAACTTTAACAATAACTCCAGCTTGCGTGCGTGGCAGCAGGCGGCTTTGCAGAAGTTTTTGGCGGAACGCCCGCGTGATTTCATGGCGGTGGCTACCCCTGGAGCTGGTAAAACGACATTTGCTATTCGGGCGGCAACCGAGCTGTTAGAAGACCGATCCGTAGACCGGATTATCGTTGTGGTTCCCACTGAGCATTTGAAGCGACAGTGGGCTGCGGCCGCCGGGCGCGTGGGTGTGTCTTTAGACGATCGGTTTACTAACTCCGCCGCGATTAACTATGCCTATGACGGAGTTGTGGTTACCTATGCCCAAGTGGGAATGCATCCGCCGAAGCATCATGCTTTGGCGACGTCGAAACGTACGCTGGTGATCCTCGACGAAATCCACCATGCTGGTGATGCGAAAAGCTGGGGCGATGGTGTTCGTGAGGCCTATGAGCAAGCCGAATACCGACTGGCCCTGACCGGTACGCCTTTTCGCTCCGATAATTCGTATATCCCGTTTGTACGCTATGAAGAAGACGGTGAAGGTCATGAGATTTCGAAGGCTGACCACACCTACGACTACGGCGATGCGCTTGCCGACGGCGTGGTTCGACCTGTCGTTTTTCTTGCCTATTCTGGTGAGGCTACCTGGCGTACCAGTGCAGGGGAAGAGATTTCTGCGCGTTTGGGAACCCCGCTGAGCGCTGAGGAAACTGCACGTGCTTGGCGTACCGCTTTGGATCCGAAAGGCGAGTGGATACCGGCAGTGCTACAGGCCGCGCATACGCGCCTGCAACAGATCCGGACCAATATGCCCGATGCTGGTGGATTGGTCATCGCGACGGATACGACAACTGCCCGGGCCTATGCCAAAATATTGGAGAAAATCTCGTCGACACCCGTTTCGGTGATTCTGTCTGATGAGCCAGGGTCATCAGAACGCATCAATTCCTTCTCTGATTCCACGGACGAGTGGATGGTGGCGGTACGTATGGTCTCTGAAGGGGTAGACGTACCGCGTTTGGCTGTTGGCGTATATGCCACGTCGGCATCCACTCCACTGTTTTTTGCGCAGGCAATCGGTCGTTTTGTGCGTTCGCGGATGCCGGGGGAGACCGCGAGTGTATTTTTGCCTTCCGTACCGACGTTGTTGGATCTTGCAGAAAAACTCGAGACGTCTCGTGATCATGTCATCGGAAAGCCGCATCGTGAGGAGGCCTGGGACGAAGAGGCGGTCGCAGAAGCCAATAAAGAAAAAAATGAGAGGACGGAAGACTCGTCCTACGAGTCAATTGGTGCCTCGGCAGAGCTAGATTCGCTGATCTATGATGGTTCGACGTTTGGAACGGGTGCCTTCAGTGGTTCCGATGAAGAAGCTGATTTTCTGGGTCTGCCCGGATTGCTTGATCAGGAACAAGTCAGAGCGTTGTTGCGCAAGCGTCAGGAAGAACAGCTCGATGCCCGCGAGGCAGAAGAGAAGGCGCGTCGGCAAGCCGAGGCAGAGTATCAGCATAAACTCAAAAACGGGTTGCTCGATGATAATCCATCGAATTCGACGGGCGCCCGGGCGGCTTCTCGTCACTCGGCCTCCGTGCAGACCGGTACCCACGCGGATGATGAGATCGCCGCGGTGGAAATTCCGAAGCTACGAAAAGAACTGAATACCCTGGTGGCCGTCCGTGCAGAGAACACCGGGCGTCCACATGGTGCGATCCATAATGAAGTCCGGAAAGCATGTGGTGGCCCACCCACTGCATTGTGTAATGCAGAGCAGCTGAAAGAACGGATTCAGCATTTGCGTGCTTGGTAATACGAAAGCCCCACACTTAGCACTAACCAGGGTAAGGTAAGGATAGTTAAGTGTGTCTATACATGAAGGGATAGCGAAAGGCATGTCTACCCCCAATAATTCAGACCGTTTCGATGATAATTCGCAACAATCGGGTGATGATACAGGCCAATACTCCCAGTACGGTCAGTATGGTCAAAGTGACGGCTATGATTTTTCCGTAGGCGGCCAAGAAGCTGGACAAAACCAGGCAGGCGATGCCTATTACGCGGGCGGCTACGGGGCCGAGCAGTCTGGCGGCTTCGAGGCACTGAATGAATCCAAAAACCCGGTGGCTCCGTGGGCGTTGGGCATCGGTATCCTGTCGCTGATTGGCTCGATAGTCTTGCTGGGCTCGCTGCTCGGAATCATCGGCACCGTGCTTTCCATTGTCAGCTTGGTGGTGGGGCGCAAGCGACGCACCGAGAATCGCAGAACCGTGATGTCAGTAGTCGGCTTAGTGACGTCTATCCTGTCCATTGTCGTGGGCATAGCAATCATGATCTTCGGGTTCAGGCTACTCGACGACATGGGCTTTATTGACTGCTACGAACAACACGGAGACAACGAAGCTGCGTTGGAACAGTGCGTCGATGATGCTATGCAAGAACAAAACATCGAGGGATAAGCTCTTTCACTGAGCTTCTACTTGCAACACACAGAAATCCTCACCCACAAAGCCGTTGGGTGAGGATTTCTGTTTTTCTGCGATGTGGCCGAAGGCGGCTAGATCGCGGTTTGTTCCCGAATTGGGGCTTAATCTAATTTGTTCCCGAATTGGGGCTTAATCTAATTTGTTCCCGAATTGGAGCTTAATCTAAGTAGTCGCGGAGGACCTGCGAGCGCGAAGGGTGGCGCAATTTCGACATCGTCTTCGATTCGATTTGCCGGATGCGTTCGCGGGTGACTCCGTAAACTTGGCCGATTTCATCCAGCGTACGCGGCATACCGTCGGTCAAACCAAAACGAAGGCGGACGACGCCGGCCTCACGTTCCGACAACGTCGTCAGAACGTCTTGCAGCTGATCTTGCAACAGCGTGAACGAGACCGCGTCAACGGCAATGACAGCTTCGGAATCCTCAATGAAGTCTCCGAGCTGGCTATCACCTTCATCACCGATGGTCTGGTCCAACGAAATTGGCTCGCGAGCGTACTGCTGGATTTCCATCACCTTTTCCTCGGTGATGTCCATTTCCTTTGCCAACTCCTGCGGCGTAGGTTCGCGCCCCAGGTCTTGTAGCAATTCGCGCTGAATCCGGCCTAATTTGTTGATGACCTCAACCATGTGCACCGGAATACGAATGGTGCGGGCCTGGTCTGCCATCGCTCGAGTGATGGCTTGGCGAATCCACCACGTGGCGTAGGTAGAAAACTTGTAGCCTTTTGTGTAGTCGAATTTCTCGACAGCACGGATCAAGCCCAGGTTTCCTTCCTGGATCAAATCCAAAAAGGCCATACCGCGACCGGTATAACGCTTTGCTAGTGAGACCACCAACCGAAGGTTTGCTTCCAGCAAGTGGTTCTTGGCCTTACGCCCGTCGCGGGCGATCGAGCGCAGGTCGCGTTTCAGGGCAGGAGAGAGCTTCGCCTGCTTGTCTCCAGCTTCGAGTGCTTTCGACATTTCTTCGATACGGAACTGCGCGTAAAGGCCGGCTTCGATGCGTTCTGCGAGTGAAACCTCCTGCTCCGCATTAAGCAGAGCGACCTTACCGATTTGCTTTAAATATGCCCGTACAGAGTCTGCTGATGCAGTAAGTTCAGCATCTTTGCGCGCTTGGCGCAGCGCCGCGGATTCGTCCTCGTCCCAAACGGAATTGCCAGCGTCTTCCTCGTCTTCTTCGCCAAGCTCTGGTTCAGCAGCTTCTTGTTCGTCAAGAGGCTCGTCGTCGAAGGCGTCGGCGTCGTCGAGGTCTGGCTCAACATCGGGATCATCATCGGTCCCGTCAATGGGCTCATCCAGCACCGGATCAGTGACTGGTGCTGTGGCCGCAGGAATTTCTTCGGGCTCGATGGAGACACTGGTTTGCGAAGCTTTGCCGGTCTTGGCCTGAGCAGACTTCGACGCCGACTTGCTGGTTGACTTCCTAGAAGCTGTCTTCGCGCCACGTGCACGCGCAGAGCTTGGTGTGCTCTCATCGAGAGGCTGATCGGAAGATTCAGTGGCTGACACGTACGCCCTTTCGCCGAATTGTACTGACATCAATGAACAAGCCTACCTATGTGCGCACTGGGTTGTGGCTGCTGAATTGACTGCCTTGTCACACCTGCAAGAATCTTGTGCTCGCGGTGACATGCCACAATCATTTCAGCATCACGGTGTTAAGCGCGCATCATGAAGTTGGTTAATTGTCGGGAATGAGCGCCCAGTATAACGGACGATCAATGTTTTGTGTTCGTTCAGGCCTGTCTAGGGCCAAACCTTGGGTTAACCGGCAATATACTCGGGTGAGTGAGCAGCAAGCGCTGCGCCTACGATCCCCGCACGATTTAACAGTGTTGCCGGGATGATCGGGGTGGAAAGCTGAAGTAGCGGTAGCCAGCGAGCGGATTTGCGCGAAATTCCTCCACCGATCACAAAAGCGGCAGGGTTGAATAGTCGCTCATATTCGCCGAGAACCTTTTCTAATCTCGGTGCCCAGTCATCAAAACTTAAACCAAGCGATTTCTTTACCCCGGAGGAAGCGATTTTTTCGGCTTCTTCATTGCCAATCAGAAGGTGACCAAGTTCCGTGTTTGGAAATAGTTTGCCCTCAACTAAGAATGCAGAGCCGATACCTGTGCCAATCGTCAAAAAGATGACTGAACCTGATTGCGCTTGCGGGTTGCCATATGCGACTTCTGCCAATCCTGCGGCGTCGGCGTCATTGAGAAATGTGATTGCGCGCTCGCCCAGTACTGCACTGAAAACGTCGTGAATGTTTGCATGCAGCCAGGATGGGTCGATATTAGCGGCAGTAAGCATAGACGATCCGCGAACGACACCGGGCAAAGCGATCCCCACGGGACCATCCCAGTCTGCCTGGTCAATGATCTTTGCTACGGTCGCAGCGACGGCTTCAGGGGTCGCTGGCTTGGGAGTCTCGTACTTAATTCGCTCACCGATAAATTCGCCAGTATGCAAATTAACCAAGGCACCTTTTGTTCCAGAGCCTCCGATATCGATGCCAAAACCGAGTTGCTGTTCGCACATGGGTGACAGATTAGCGCACGATAAGTAACGAGTACGGTGAGGGTATGAATACCGGTGCGACTCAATGTAATTCAGTGCTTGCTTCCTTTGCAGAATTCTGTCAGCAACACCGAGAGAAAAGCGCAGACCAGCTACGAGAGATCGCTATCGAGTTAGCGAGGCTCGGCGGAGCAGTAATTACGCGCCGTAGTGAAGAAATTGGAAGTTCTACTGCGATTGCACGGACCGTAGAAACAAAAAGTAGCGCGGTTGATCCTGTCACCGCAGTCGACAAAGCCACCGAGGCCGCGCTCGTCGGCAAGCTGCAGCAACTTCGACCTGCCGACGGCATTGTTGGCGAAGAAGGGGCGGGATATGTCGGGACCAGTGGGATCGAGTGGATTATTGATCCCATCGACGGCACCGTGAACTTCTTGTACGGTATTCCGGAGTATTCGGTTTCCGTAGCGGCGGTATGGAATGGCATGCCTGTAGCCGGTGCGGTGTATAACGTCGAGCGTCAACAAATGTATTCCGCACACCTTGGAGGTGGAGCGACTAGGCAGGATGCAACTGGGGAAGTTGAACCTTTACAGGCCAATACTGTGACGGATCCCTCACTCGCACTGGTAGCAACGGGGTTTTCCTACGAAGGCAGTAGGCGTGTGCGCCAAGCCGAAGTTTTAACCAAGCTGTTGGGGCGTGTGCGGGATATCCGACGTATGGGTTCGGCAGCCCTTGACCTGTGTCGGGTGGCCTGTGGGCAGGTCGATGTCTTCTATGAAGCAGCGTTAAACAAATGGGATTATGCGGCAGGCATGTTGATTGCCGCAGAAGCAGGGGCTGTCGTACATGCCCCCGAGTTTGCTACTGAGGGCAGTCAGGGGGAAGTTCTTGTTGCCTATGCGCCCGGGTTGGCAGAACGCATGCAGGATGAGTTGCGCGCAGCAGGGGCATTAGAGGCGCTTCCGTCTACAACTGATGATTAAATTGAGTGGCAAAAAGCGCTGATGAGCTGGAAATATGACAATATAATTATTTTAGCTTAGTATCCGACGCACATACACTGAGAAAAACCATCGAGTAATCGATCACAAGGCTTCAAGCACTTCAAGCACCAAGGCCTGATTGTTCGGATGCTCGGTTTCGACATTAATCAATCACTCAATAGGACGTGGATAATGGCTACAGACTACGATGCGGCCCGCACTCGCCCAGAAGACGAATTGGAAGCAGATTCGTTGGAAGGGCTCAAGGCTGCGGAGAGCGATTCCGACCCCATGGATGAAGACGGGGAAATCGTTGAGCCTTTCGAGCCGCCAACAGTTGACGTTTCAGGTGAAGAACTCAACGTCAACGTTGTGCCACGCCAGGCCGACGAATTTACCTGTGATAGCTGCTTTTTAGTGCAACGCAAAAACCGTTTTTCGCATGAAGAAGACGGGTTAAAAATTTGCCTCGACTGCGCGTAAATCTTTCTCGCGTACAAATCCAGGTTGCGCCCAATTGCAGCCTGGCAAAACTGCAGCAGAATGCTGCTAACTACCTATCGGATTTGTGGCCTGTGCAGCTTGGTCCGGAACGAAGGCTTCTAAAATAGCGCGTGGGTTTTTCGCGCTGACCAACCAATATGGGGTGGGGTCATCGTCGTCGTCAAGCACCAACATCACGAGATGCGGAACCCAACTGTGTGTCACCAAAAAGGCGGCAGGATCAAGTTGTGGACCCATGGCATTCCGTTTTGCACTCTTTGGGACAGCCAAGCTACGGCTGACGACGTCCGAGGGCAATTGTGCTGAACCGGCTACCAGCCACCGCGTGCCGTCGGAATCACGTTCGACGCGGATAACGGTGGAAGATAGGTGGATCAACACCCAGGTTGCCAATGCAGCGACAACCAAAAAAGGTATTGCGAACCACCAGAGATTTCGGTTTAGCGCTAGTTGGCCGGTGCCGATCACAACTGCAACTAGGGCAATCAGCCACCAGTGCCAAGGGACCCATTGACGCTCTTGATACAGCACTTCGGGGGCTGGAGCAGACTTGGCGGCAGGGTGTGGATTTTCTGAATTAGCAGCGTCAGCTGAATTGGCAGATGAGCTCATAACGGCCATGGTAGTTCCCGAGAAGAATCCACGACCACTCCAGGTCACCGCTAACCACCCCAGAACAATCCAGGCCAACCAAGACCAACTGCGACATGGAGACCTTCGACGGGTAACCTTGCAGTACATGAGCGTATCTCAATTTAGCCAGGTCCAAGTTCGACGATTGGACCCCGAAATACCGCTGCCCGTTCGGGCACACCCTGGGGATGCCGGGGCAGATTTGTGCGCTACGGAAGATATCAGTCTGGCCCCCGGGCAACGAGCTCTCGTCGGGACTGGCATTGCTATCGCGTTGCCAGAAGGTACCGTCGGGCTGGTTCACCCCCGTTCAGGGCTTGCTGCGCGGCATGGCCTTAGCGTTGTGAATACACCGGGCACTATCGACGCGCAATATCGCGGAGAAATCAAAGTTTGTTTGATTAACCATGACCCCGAAAACTCCATTGACATCACCCGGGGAATGCGCATTGCGCAATTGGTGATCCAACGAGTGGAATTAGTTGACTTTGTCGAAACCGCCGAACTTTCTGAGACAGAACGCGGAACCGGTGGTTACGGCTCGACTGGAACGCACTAGAACCCAAGCGTATCTAAGTTTAATTGGCGAGACCGCGTTGCAGCGGTGTAGAAGGATTCTAGAAGCGTGTTCCCGATCCAAGTATCGTTGTGAATCAAAGACGTACTAGTGGAACCAACAAAAAGACACGAAGGTCATTGTGCATTGTCTTAATTCGTGACCGTGGCGGTTGTATTCACTGTGGCGGTCGTACCATCAGGCATGATGATAGGGACGATGCCAATGATATGTAGCGGGGAGTCCGCTGCGGGAAAGGACGATACTCAGCATGGCATTGTGGGGTTTTTCTAAGAAGAAAAAGGCAGCGAAGGCTGATGAGGCAGCAAACGTCGGAAGTAACGACGAAGCGGTTGACGCAACCGGTGTAACCGATGTGGCAGATGCTGCTGAGAACAATATTTCTGATGATTCGTCAACCGAGACCAATGAGGTGCAGGAAGGATCACCAATTCCATCTGTGCCAGGTGATACCAGTGTGCCCGGAGAAACCGGACCGTTCGATGGGGATACTGTCGATATCAACGAATTTGATTTCGGAGATTTTTCTTCGGGGCTGCTTGACCTAGGATCAGTCAAACTTGCCGTGCCAAAAGACTCCCAAGTGCAAGTTGAAATGGGGGAAAAAGGGCCCAAGATGCTGCATTTGGTGACCCACTATGGCAGGTTGACCCCGATCGCGTTCGCAGCACCGTCGTCTACGGGTCAATGGGAAGAAGCCGCTGGCGAGATTGCTGAAAGCATGGCGCAAAGTGGCGCCGAGGTGCGCTTTGAACAAGGCCCGTGGGGAAAGGAAGTTGTTGGTGAGAATAAACAAGCCGTCACCCGGGTCATCGGTGCAGAAAAGCCCCGCTGGATGCTACGCGTTACCCTGGCAGGCCCAGCGCAACGGGCTGAGCAATTAGCGGAACTTGCGCGTGAGGTGATTGCGCGGACTTTCGTTTATCGCGGCGACAAACCAATTCTGGCAGGAAATTCTTTGCCAGTGACGATGCCTGCCAGTTTGATGCAGCAGATCCAACAAGCGATGCAGCAACGCCAAACACAAAGCCAACAGCAATCTCCACGAGTGGATGAAGCGAAACAAGCGCTCCGGGATGCAGCCGGGGAGCCTGCAGATAATGGGCGCGGGGCTGCAAGTACGGATGGTACGAACGCAATGAAACCAGAAAATACGAAGGAACAGCGATAGTAGTGGCTGCAGCTAGTCTTGAATTGACCATCGAGCGGATGGGGCACGGCGGTGTCGGAATCGGAACTGCCGACGACGGCCGCGTGGTGTTCGTTGGTTCCACTTATCCCGGTGACCGGGTGCAGGTGCACATCACTAAAGAAAAGAAATCTTTTATTGCTGGCGAAATTGCGGCAATAATTGCGCCTAGTGATTATCGCACGTCACCACGTTGCCCTGCGGCAGCTGCCGGGGCCGGTTGTTGCGATTTTTCCACGCTTGACTATGCGCAGGAAGCAGAGCTTAAGCGATCGGTTCTGCTAGATCAGCTCCAGCGGATTGGGAAACTGGACACCACCCAACTGCCGGAAGTTGCCACCGTTGATCTTGCTCCCCAGAAAGGGTGGCGTACCCGCGTTCGCTTTGGTGTCGACGACAACGGCCGGGCCGGGCTACGCAAGAAAAACAGCCATGAATTGGTAACCGACCATGCATGCATCCAGCTTGTCGACGGTCTAGCCGACAATATTATCGGCACCGATGCTCGGCGTTTCCGTCCTGGGTCTGAAGTGATCGTGGCCATGGATTCAACTGGCACAAGGCACGTCGTAGAATCCCGCAAATCCGGCAGGGGTAAACGCACGGAAAAAATCGAAAAGGTAGTAGAAGGCAGCGGGACCGTCACGGAAACCGCCGACGGAAAGACCTTCCATTTTCCCGTCACCGCGTTTTGGCAAGCACACATCGGGGCCCCACAACAGTATTCCAGGATGATCACTGATTGGTTGTCCGGTACTCAGCGCACAGACGGCGGAACCGGGTGGGACCTGTATGGCGGGGTAGGACTGTTTATCCCGGCAATTGCGCGCGCATTGCAGCCACAGGATCCGTCGGCAAGCGTGGTACATAGTGTGGATACCTCTGCCGCTGCGATGGAACAAACCCAACCTGCACTCACAGGTTTGGGGGTTGAGATGCACAAGATGCAGGTGGAAAAAGCAGTAGCGCAGCTGGATTCACCCGATGCGGTGGTCCTTGATCCGCCACGAAAAGGTGCTGGCGCGCGCGTCATCGAACAAGTAGCACAGGCGAACCCACAGCGGATTGTGCACATCGGTTGTGATCCTGCGACGTGTGCACGCGATCTGCGAAGCTGGGTAGACAACGGCTATCGCGTCGAGAAGCTTACTTTGGTCAATGCATTTCCAGGCACCCATCATTTCGAAGTCTTGGCGCTGTTGGAAAAACCTATAAGCTCTGAGTAATTCACCAGTTCCAGATTCTGTAGGGGTACCGAGTAAGATAGAAACGTTAGCTACTGACGATTACAGATGAGACGAGGAGTTGAGGTAGAGACAATGGGCCTTCTTCGCGGAATACGCACTCCCGCCGACCTCAAGGCTCTGTCCCCGGAACAGCTCCCCACCTTGGCGGAGGAAATTCGCGATTTTCTCATCGAACACGTCTCAGTAACTGGTGGTCATTTGGGGCCGAACTTGGGTGTGGTGGAACTGACGCTCGCGCTGCACCGAGTTTTCGATTCCCCGGAAGAACCATTCATCTTCGATACTTCGCATCAGTCCTATGTGCACAAAATTGTGACTGGCCGGGCTGATCGGTTTACGACTTTGCGGCAAAAAGATGGGTTGTCTGGCTATACCGCGCGTGCGGAGTCGGAACATGACTGGACCGAATCTTCCCATGCCTCCGCATCTTTGGCTTATGCCGATGGAATGTCAAAAGGCTTCGCGCTGGATGGGCGCGGCAATCATAATGTCGTGGCCGTGGTGGGCGATGGTGCACTGACTGGTGGAATGTGCTGGGAAGCGCTCAATAATATTGCAGCGGGGAAAGACCGCAATGTGGTCATCGTCGTCAACGATAACGGGCGCAGTTATTCGCCAACCATTGGCGGGTTTGCAGAAAACCTCGCACACCTGCGTATTTCTGGGCCTTATGACGGTCTGATGGAGCACGGCAAAAAGACGTTGAAGTCCATGGGCTGGGTAGGAAACCGTGCTTTCGAGGCGCTGCATGCCTTCAAAGAAGGCGTCAAGCACACCGTTTTGCCTACGGAGATGTTTCCAGAACTCGGCATGAAATACGTGGGTCCTGTTGATGGGCATGATTTCGATGCGCTTGACCAGGCCTTTAGCTATGCGAAAAATTACGAGGGGCCGATCATCGTGCACGTGGTTACCGAGAAGGGCCACGGCTATGAGCATGCGGTTAATGATGAAGCTGACCAGATGCACTCCACTGGAGCGATTGATCCGGTGACCGGCCTGCCGAAATCGAAATCGAAACCTGGTTGGACCCAGGTGTTTACGAAAGAATTACTTGCGGCAGCCGAAAAGCGATCCGATATTGTCGCAATTACCGCCGCCATGGCGGGCCCAACGGGCCTGGCACCGTTTGCCGAGCGTTTTCCGGACCGCTTTTTTGATGTCGGCATCGCCGAACAGCATGCAGTAGCGTCCGCATCCGGTCTCGCATTGGCTGGTTTCCATCCGGTAGTGGCAGTGTATTCCACTTTTTTGAACCGGGCTTTTGACCAGTTGTTGTTCGATGTCGCCTTGTTGGATCAGCCGGTGACTCTGGTTTTGGATCGAGCTGGTGTGACAGGCTCTGATGGGGCCAGCCACAACGGTGTGTGGGACCTTTCGGTTGCGAGCGTTGTTCCAGGCATCCGTATTGCCGCACCGCGCGACGGGGTGCAGTTGGCAGCGCTGTTCCGTGAAGCCTTGCTTGTCGACGACGGCCCGACGATTGTTCGCTTCCCGAAAGGAAGCTTACCGCCGGAACTCCCGGTTTGGGCATCGCTGGCCGACGGAGTCGATATCATGCATTACAGTGATGCTGAAGAGGGCTCGGACAATGTTGAACTGGACAAGTCGGTCCTTGTTATAGCAGTCGGCTCGATGGTGGAGACAGCTGTTATTGCAGCGCAAGCTCACGAAAACGTCACTGTGGTTGATCCAGGATGGGTTTCTCCAGTAGCGGAATCATTATATAGCTTGGCTTCGGACCACGACGCCGTGTTAACTGTGGAAGATGGCATCGTACGCGGTGGCATAGGATCACTGGTCGCTGAAGAATTCTCCGCGGCTGGCATCACGACGCCGGTGCGTCACCTTGGTTTTCCTGCGGTATTCCCATTACACGCCTCCCGAAATGAGCTGTTAGCTGAAGTGGGGTTGGATGTCGCGGGTATTTCTACCGCAATCAGTGAGCTCCGGCGCGGGTAGGCGGTGTACGCTGTACCAGGTTGCTCTAGGTGCAGTCTGGCCTGATGAGAACTTAGCTCTTAGCGCCAAGCGCTATCCGTTATCCTTCAGGCAAAAGCTCCGCGAAAACCGGCCAAATAATATCTTTTTGCCATTCTCGTAGACCTTCTGCCGCCAGTGCATCCTCCAAATCATCCTCGGTGCGGATGTTATGAGTCACGGTGATATCCCATGTAATTTTTTTCACGCTGGTTGCGTTTATGAGGTTCTCATGTGGGACGGCGATCTCATACGAAAGCTCCCGAATATCTTCGCGAACTAATTCCCAGGTATTCCACGAATCCGGATCGCGCTTTTTCCACAGCCTGGTATTGATCCCCTGAGTATTTCTCCAGTGAGCCAATTCTCCTTCTCCAGGAACCGGAAGCTCGGAGACTGGGAGGTTTTCGGCTCGGCGAATAGCATCCAACCAGGTGCCTGGTGCAAGGCGGGAATTCTTCGCACCGGGAACTCGCTTGAGTTGCGCAAGGTTTGCGGGTCTTCGGCTAGCAATCGCGAGGATCACCTTATTCGGTAGGATTTTGCCAGGTGAAATATCATCGTGGGCGGCAACATCTTCGCGCACAATCCAAATTTCCCGGGCGATAGCGAGGTCTCGCGGATGCTCTAACCCGCGCATTCCTTTCACTTCGTGCCATTCCCGCACATCTGGTGCCACGATATCTTGATGTTGTGTGCGCACGTATTCGAACTCTTCTAATGCCCATTCCCATTTTTCTTGGGAACGCAGGAGATACTCAACTTCGTCGGCAAGCTCCAGCAATTCTTCGACGTCTAATGCTGCATAAGCAAGCCAGGACTTTGGTAATGGGGTCGACGACCAATTCTGCGTACTGTGTTCTTTGGCCACGCGTACACCAAGCAAATCTTCGTACATGGCGCCTAACCCCACCCGCGTTAGGCCAGCAAGTCGGCCACCCAACTCAGTATCGACGAGATGCGCGGGATACAACCCAAGCCAAGCAAGGCACGGCAAATCAGAAACAGCAGCGTGCACGACCCAGGTGAGTTTGTTGATTACTGGGGCCAGTGCGGCGCCAAGCTCGGCACGCTGGCCTTCTGGCGCGAACAAAAATATGCCAGCACCAGCGCGTTTAATCTGAACTAGGAAAGCTCGGTCGTCGTAACGAAAGGCCGAGGCTCGCTCAGTATCAATGGCAATGGGGCCGTGGCCGCCTGCAATGCGATCTGCGGCGGCGAGGAATTCTGCCGCAGACGACAGTACCGGCGGAATGCCCGCGGCCGGACGGCGCAGAAATTCAGTCATGTTTTGTGGTGTTGCAGACTAGCGGCGGAGCTCACTTACGCCCTCGGGCGGTAAACCAGCGACGTGTGCGAGAACTTCGGCGAAGGATTCAACGTGGCTAGCAAGCTGATTGTTGTCTGCCGTCCAGGAAGCTCGCATTTCCAGTTGATATGCACGAGGCGGCCCGCCAACTTCGCCAAAGCGGACCGAAGTCGTTGAGGTCACGGTGCCGCCTAAGTTGGTGTAACCGGCGGCGTGTGCTTCGAGGCCTTCGCTGAGCCATTGCCAGGCAACATCGGGTAACAGAGGGTCGGTAGCGACGGCTGATTCCATGTCCGCCTGGATATAAGCGACCAAGCGCATATCGCCTTCCCAGGACTCCTGCGCGCCTGGGTCGTGCAAAAGGATGAGTCGACCGAAAGCATCGCCTTCCGAGTCTGTTGGGGTTTGGTCCGTGGAGCGGTGTTCAACCTCAAGGCCAATGGCATGGCTAAAAGGTGCTAAACGCTGTGGCGGGCGAATCGTCCCGAGTGAGATACCCTGACGCAGGTTTGCTTGGTGCATTGATTCCACGGCTTCGCTAAATGCCTGCGGCGTTACGCCACGTTCCGGCTTCGAAGCTGTGGTGCCCTGCGAGTTCGTCGACGCATCTGTGTCATTCACAACGTTCAACCTAATGTTGAGACTTGGCGTAGTGGTGAAGGCGCGCCGTGGGGTAAGGTTGACGGTAGAATCACCATTTGCGTGGTTAATCGCCGACGAGCACAAATTTTGAGTTTTGCTGTGCGTATAACGCGCACATTGGTGCACAACCAATGCTTGTCACGAACAAGTTGCACATTACACCTGTACACCCCAGGAGGTTTCCATGGCGGCGTCCCATTCAGAGTCCCCACAAGAATTGAATTATGACGAGTTGAACAAGGTGCAGCGTTATAGCCAGCACGCGGTGTTTAAGCTCAACGATGGATTTACGGCTGGTGATAAGGCTTCACGGGAGCGGATGGCTGTTGAGGCGCAAGAATTCTTCGACCGGCTTGCCGACGAAGGCCGCATCACTGTTCGCGGAATCTATGATCTCGCTGGCATGAAGGCGGGTGCGGATTTCATGATCTGGTGGCACGCAGAAACCTTCGAGGAGTTGCAGTCGGTTTTCTCGGCGTTCCGTCGTGAGACTTCGCTGGGTAAGGCAAGCTCGTTGGTATGGGCAGGAAATGGCGTGCACCGCCCGTCGGAATTTAATAAACGCCACCTCCCGGCGTTCATTATGGGGGAGGCCCCCGAAAAATGGTGTTGCGTGTACCCATTCATTCGTTCGTATGACTGGTACGTCATGGAAGAAGAAAAGCGTGCGCGTATTCTGCGTGAACACGGCATGAAAGCGCGCGATTTTGCTGACGTGCGTGCGAATACCATCGCTGCATTCGTCGTCAGTGACTACGAATGGATGCTGTCGTTTGAAGCAGAAGATTTAGGTCGCATTGTAGACCTGATGCACACCATGCGTTACACAGAAGCTCGTTTGCATGTACGCGAAGAGCTACCATTTTACACCGGCCGCATGGTAGAAGATTTGAATGAGCTGGTGCAGACCTTGCCTTAGCGGTACGCGCAGAAAGAGCATCCGAAAAATACCCCGATAATGTCCACTGAAACGTGCTAACTTTGCGAGCTCGTTTCAGTGGATATCGCCGTTACCGGATACCTGAGTTGTTAGGTGGCTAGGCCTCGTGAAGCGTCATTGCGACCGAATTAATGCAATAGCGCAGATCCGTCGGAGTATCGTAGCCTTCTCCGGCGAAAACATGGCCGAGGTGGGAATTGCAGCTTGCGCATAGCACTTCGGTACGTACCATTCCGTGCGAGCGATCTTCTCGTTCAATAACGGAGTCTCCGGCAAGTGGAGAGAAAAAAGATGGCCATCCACAGTGTGAGGCAAATTTTTGGTTGGAACGAAATAATTCTGCGCCGCACGCCCGGCAAGAATAGATGCCCTCAGTGGTGGTGTTGTTGTATTCACCAGTGTGTGGGGCCTCTGTTCCGCCTTGACGAAGCACTCGGTACTCTTCTGCGCTGAGGCGTTCACGCCATTGGTCGTCAGCAATCAGGGAAAAATCTGTCATGGGCGATATTCTACGCTTACGTACGACATGTTAATCGCGGCGGTTTAATCAATCACCCCGGGAGCCTATTCCACGGCGCTATGTCGGTCTGTTAGCGATTGCTGTGTCCGGGTTGGGATCTTGCGCGCTGGGCGTTGGGACGTCGTGTTTTCTGTCATGCAGAAACCACGCCACCGAACAGGTAGCCGTCGTCAAGAGCAAGAGCCCCCAGCCGACGGTGGCAGAAAAATAATTCATCCATGTCCCGATCGGTGCGCCCCGTTCCCCAGTCCAGGTCATAGTCCAGCTGAGTGGAAACAAGAACATAATTGCCGCAAGCCATGATGGCCAGAGGTGGAAAACGCTACGTCCGCGAGTGCAGCTAAAAATCATCGGGAACAGCAACATTGAGTAATACATTTGTCCCAACGAGGACAAAAAGAAAACACCGCAGAAGAGTACCCCGGCGGTGGTGACCATCCAGAGTAAGTGATCAGTTTTTCGTAGTGACAAAAGTGCGAGCACCGCAATTCCAGCCAGCCCTGCGAAAAACAGCCAAACGGGATAATAAAGCCAATTAGGCATAGCGAAATATTCAGCAAGACCCGGCAAAGAAGAGTTCGCGAAATCACGCGTTTGGCGTAAATGAGGAACCAGTTCCGACCGGTATTCTTGGGCGCCGGGAATGAGGGGCCAGGCAACGAGATTGAGTCCGACAGGTACCCCAATGCCGATGATGATCGTGGGCCACCATCTCATCACTAGCGGCAAAAATAACAGTGGGGCGAACTGCGGTTTGATGAGAATTGCGAGACCGATGATGACTCCGCCTACCCAGCGTGCCCAAGGTTGCTTTTGCGTCAGACACCAAAGATACGCTGTGAGCGCGAGAAGAAGTATGCCGTTGATATTGGAGAAAATCAGTGTATTGCGGACAGCTTCGGTCATTGTGGCCACCGCGATGCACAACGGGAAAACCGGGCCTCGTAGTGAGTAACCAAAAATACGCGTGAGAATTGCCAGTGATGTGACGATGGCGGTGGCATTAGCGACGATGAACAGTGTGCGAGCGAATCCCGCGGGTTCAATGAATCCCAGCGGAGCTAGCAGCAGAGTAGCGCCGGGGTTGTATAAATACAGCGGATCAGTGTGGTGGTAGACCTGAGCATAAACGTTCTCACCGTGAATGAATCGCTGCAGCGCGGAATAGACCGTTGTGAAATCGTCGGTTACGGCTCCGTTTAAGCTCTCGACGATAACCAGCTGTATTCCCAGCATAATTGCTAGCGGCCACAAAAAAGCCTGTGCCCGGCGGGCAGTGACCTGCGAGGTTCCCACTGTATTCATCGCATCGAGTCTATCGTGGGTGACGCCCATAACGCAGGAAAAGCGTGCTATCGGGACAGCGCTCTACGGATTCTAATTGCATTTGCTGTGTGCTTACCGTTCCGGTAGTGCCGCGAGTGATGGGAGTTTCCACCGTAGAGGTCAACCTTGGATCGAGTGTGAGATAAAATTGGTCGACGGCATTTGCTGTGATCAACCCGCTGAAAACAGACGGGCCACCCTCGCACAAAATTCGCTTAAAGCCTCGAGCTACCAAGGTTTTAATGCATTCTTCCACCGAACCCGAACCAACTGCGATGACCTCGCCAAATGAGGTTAGTTTCTCCGCTCTTTCCTTTTTATGAGGATCTTTGAGTGACGATTCCGGCACTAAAAATAGATGTGGCACGTGGTAGTCGTGGAGGAAACGAGAATTATCGTCGAAGTGCATTGAGGCAGTCATGACAGCAATGTGTGCTGGTGTTGGCTTCTTGGTAGTCGGTTGGACACCACTATAATTTTCTGCCCGCACGGTTTCTGAACCGACCAAGACCACATCTGACCACTCGCGAGCTGCGAGTAATAATTCAGTATCGAGCTCGTTGCCCAGATCGTTCGAGCGCCCATCGACAGTCGCAGAACCAGTGATCGTGCTTGCAAAGATTGCGCGGATACAATAACCGGCGGAATTTCGTCGTTCGGGGCCGAGAAGTTGCGCAAGGCTGGGTCGGTTTTCCATAGCGACCAGAATAGCAGTAGTAATCTCTCAAGCAGGTGTAGTCACGTGCGGTCTAATATAGCTTTTACCTTGGGATTTGGTGTTTAGGTAAGTATGCCGCTAGAGTCTCTTAAGCAGTGCACAAGGCACTGAATGCGGATGTAGCGCAGCTGGTAGCGCATCACCTTGCCAAGGTGAGGGTCGCGAGTTCGAGTCTCGTCATCCGCTCAGCGTACGCCGCTGGTTGGTTCTCATACTGTTGGGTTCCATCCAGGGTTGCGGACGCCGAGTGAAAACTCCATATCTAGCGCGATTAGCTCAGTTGGTAGAGCACTACCTCGACACGGTAGGGGTCACTGGTTCAAGTCCAGTATCGCGCACAGAGGGCACATCTCACGGTGTCCTCGCCCGCGGATGTAGCGCAGCTGGTAGCGCATCACCTTGCCAAGGTGAGGGTCGCGAGTTCGAGTCTCGTCATCCGCTCTGGTTCCCCCTTTGTGGGTATCCTTGTGAGGCGGTATCGCCGCGGTGGAATGGCCGAGTGGTGAGGCAACGGTCTGCAAAACCGTGCACACGGGTTCGATTCCCGTTTCCACCTCGAGTAACAATGACGACTTTCGTCATTGTCAGCGCGATTAGCTCAGTTGGTAGAGCACTACCTCGACACGGTAGGGGTCACTGGTTCAAGTCCAGTATCGCGCACACGGGAATAACCGAATTCCTTTCGGAATTCCCCAAGGAAACCGGGCCTGTGGTTTTCTTTTGCGGATGTAGCGCAGCTGGTAGCGCATCACCTTGCCAAGGTGAGGGTCGCGAGTTCGAGTCTCGTCATCCGCTCCAATTCTTATTTGGGAAACGCCGTCTCTCCGTTGGGAGGGGCGGCGTTCGCGCATGCGAAGCATATTCTCAGCGCAGCGGGGAATACAGGGTTAAACCCTTAACTGGGTTTAGCCCTGAAAAGTAGAATTTGTGGCAATGACGGGCACTTGTGATCTGTGGGTGGTATTACACCGTTAAACTTGAGATTCGTCGGAACTATTTCTATGAACCTAGCGACTACTAAGGTGGACTCGTCAAAAACCCGATTAGTCCTGTAGAACAGTGCATGACTACGCAGTTCACAACATGGAGGCTGAATTTTATGAGCTCTTCTGCTCAACGAACACCCATACGCCGCATTGGTGCTGGTTTGGCGACAGCTACTTTGAGTGCTGCTGCCTTGTGGTCATTTGCGCCACAGGCGTCGGCGCATGACGTAGTCGTCGACAGTAACCCTGCAGACGGTTCGGTTGTAGAAGAATTCCCAGACTCCATCGTGCTCGAATTCTCAGGGGAACCGAGGGAAGGTTTCAATACCGTTGCGGTGAGCAATGCGAGCGGCGAGACCATTTTTGATGCTGAACCGGACTTGGACGGCAGGGTACTAACCGTCGACGTTCCCGATAATCTCGATACACCGGACGGAACTTATTCTGTCGGCTATCAAATTACTTCATCTGATGGTCATGCTACCCGCGGTGGTCTGGAGTTCAGCGTCGGAAACGGCGGCGGAACCGCTTCCTCCGCGTCGGCAGATTCACAACCAGATAATAATGACTCTGCGGAAGCAGATACCTCAGATGCGGTAGAAAACGCGGAAGACAGTCAAGGCGCCGGTGCTGCCAGCATCGTTATCGCAATCGGTGCTATCGCCGCTGCCATCGGGGTTATCGTACTGCTAGTACAAAAGCGTAAACGGTTCGACAACTAGCACATGACAATTAACATCAGGAGAAAATCATGAAAAATAAAGCTCTTTCATTGTCCGCACTCGTTCTTGCTACCGGTCTGACTTTGGCCGCATGTTCCAGTGACGATGCAGACACAGACGCCGCAGCAACGACTACCGAAAGCTCTGCTTCTGATTCCACGACCGCATCCAAAGAATCTGCCGCTACGGAAGTAACCCTGGAAGACGGCGTCGTCAAGGCAAAAGCAGCTGATGAGCCAATGACTGCTATTTTTGGGGAACTGACAAATGCTTCCGATAAAGATATCGTGATCGAGAGTTTCACGACGAGCCTGGGTGAAGCGCGCTACGAAATCCACGAGGTCGTGAATGGAGCGATGCGTGAGCGCGAAGAGGAATTGCGCATCCCCGCTGGAGAATCTCATGAACTCAAGCCAGGCGGCGATCACCTCATGATCATGGAATACGACGGGGAAATCGCAGCCGGCGATGAAATCACCGTTACCCTGAAATTGGCTGACGGTAGTGAAATCGAACTTGCACCAGTTCCGGTTCGTACCATTGGCGCCGGCGATGAAGAGTACGGCGACCTCGAGAGCCATGGAGGTCACGCGGGCCACGATCATAACGGCCATGATCACGGCGAGCATGGTGGTCATGATCACGGCGAACACAACTAATGCACAACTAATACCGATAGCTTGTCGTTAGACCGCCATAGACGCGATCGCGGCGCTGGACACGCAATGTCAACGGTAACGGGCAAATTTTTAAGGAGCTAGTTTCGTGGCTGGTTTTTCACGCCGACACTTTCTCGCTGGGCTTGGTACCGGCGCGTCTGCGATCGCATTACAAGGATGTTCCTCCCAGGCTCAACTCGCAAACAACACGGCGTGGGCGGGTTCAGAAAGTCCTTCCGATGCTGTGGCAATGGCTGATGTCAGGCTGCAAAATGCGGTGGTGGCATTCGACGGCACTCACCAGGCGGGGATCAAGGAGCCGCAACAGGCACGTGCCAATCTCGTCGCGTTTGCTCTCAAAGCAGGGGTAGACCGCGAAGGGGTTCGGAGACTGCTCAAATTGTGGACCGAAGACGCCCGACGCTTAACCGCGGGCATCGCACCGCGTGGTACCTTAGAACCCGAATTGCTGAACGTTCCTGGAAATTTAACCATCACGGTTGGATTTGGGCCCGGTTTGTTTACCACGATCGGTGCCGAAGACCAGCGCCCTGAATGGTTGCAGCCGATCCCAGAATTTAGCCGCGATCAACTTGATCCGCACTGGGGCGAAGCTGACCTTTTATTACAGATTGCCTCCGACGAACCGCTCACCGCCACATACGCTCTGCGGCATATGATTCGTTCCGGCGTGGATTACGTCGACGTTGCGTGGTTGCAGCAAGGCTTCAGCCACGCGGATGGAGCCCGTTCTCGGAGCACCACGCCCAGAAATTTATTTGGGCAATTCGACGGCACCGTAAACCCGAGGTCCGAAGAAGAATTCGCCAATCAGGTATTTATTCCGCGTGACTCGTCTGACCCTGATTGGATTCATGGAGGCAGTGCGATGGTGATTCGACGTATCCGTATGAATTTGGATACGTGGGAAAAGCTTGACCGCGGATCACGCGAAAATGCGATGGGCCGCAAACTGGATTCTGGGGCGCCGTTAACCGGAACCGATGAACACGATGATCCCGATTTCACAGCTCGCGATAAATTTGGGCTCCCCGTTATTGATCCGACGAGCCACATGGCGCGCGCACGTAACCCAGATGATAAACCTGGGCAAAAACTTTTGCGTCGTCCATTTAGTTATGACTTGCCGCCTGAACCCGGAGATGAGCAGTTATCGAATTCTGGTCTGATTTTCATCTGCTACCAGCAGGACCCGCGTGAACAATTTATTCCCATTCAACGGCGGCTTGATGAAGTCGACCGCCTTAACGAATGGATTACGCATATTGGGTCGTCGGTGTGGGCTATTCCCCCTGGAACTGATGCAGAAGGTCAGGAACGTGATGAATATTGGGGACAATCGCTGTTAGAAGCGTGAAAGCCTGGTTAAAGGTGTGACTTAGGGCAGTCGAAAATGCGTTTTTTGAGTTATCGGGCCTGGCTGTAACGGAGAAAGACCGAGGCGCTAAAATGGCGAAGTAATCAGTTTCCTCAGGGTGCGGCCAGGTATGCCGCAGTCGATAAGCGCAAAGGAGCGCAAACTTTCATGGTCCATTCACTTGAGCCTTTGGCGAATCCTTCGGAATCTTTCAGCGTCGGTGCAGGAACCCCAGTCGGTGCTGCGATGAAAGAACTGGGGTTTCCCAATAAAGGGCCGGAGGCTGTTGTCTGCGTAAAAGACGCCGAAGGAGTTCTCAAAGACTTAAGTCATGTTCCAGAAACTGCTGGCGAATTTTGGCCAGTCATTGCGGGTTCTGAGGAAGGGCGAGGAGTGATTCGTCACTCGTGCGCCCATGTACTGGCGCAAGCAGTGCAAAAAGAATTCCCAGGGACGAAGTTGGGAATTGGTCCTGCCATTGACAATGGCTTCTACTATGACTTCCAAGTTGCAGAACCATTCACTCCGGAAGATCTCAAAAAGATCGAAAAGCGGATGAAGAAGATCATCAAGACCGGACAACGCTTTGCACGGGGCGTATTTTCTGATTCCGCTGAAGCGGAGACAGCGCTTGCCGACGAGCCATTCAAGTTGGAATTGGTGGCCGACAAAGGAAACGTGGACCCAGACTCCGATGAAGCTACGGAAGTTGGTTCCGGTGAACTGACCTACTATGACAATCTCAACCCTCGGACTGGAGAGGTCGAATGGTCGGATTTGTGTCGCGGTCCACACATTCCCACGACTAAGTACATTCCAGCCTTTAGCCTGACGCGTGCGTCGGCAGCATACTGGCGCGGTGATCAATCCCAGGCTGATTTGCAGCGTGTTTATGGCACTGCCTGGGAATCATCCGAGGCTCTCGAGGCCTACCAGACGATGTTGGAAGAAGCAGAAAAACGTGACCACCGCCGTCTGGGGTCTGAGCTCGACTTGTTTTCTTTCCCGGAAGAGATTGGCTCTGGCTTCCCAGTGTTCCATCCCAATGGTGCTACCGTGCGCATGGAGATGGAAGAATTTTCTCGGCGGCGCCACATCGAGGCGGGATATTCTTTTGTCAACACTCCACACTTGACAAAGGGGGATCTGTTCCGGAAATCCGGCCACCTGGATTTTTACTCTGAAGGTATGTTCCCGCCGATGCAACTCGATGGCGAATATGATGCGGACGGCAATGTAACTAAGCCGGCACAGGATTACTATGCCAAGCCGATGAACTGTCCCATGCATAATTTGATCTTTGCCTCACGGGGCCGGTCCTACCGGGAGTTGCCTCTGCGTCTATTCGAGTTTGGCACGGTCTATCGATACGAAAAATCAGGAGTCGTGCATGGCTTAACCCGGGCTCGTGGTTTCACCCAGGATGACGCGCATATTTACTGCACGGAAGACCAACTTGAGGATGAGCTGCGCAAGGTTATCGATTTTATTATTTCTTTGCTGCGTGATTATGGTCTGGATGATTTCTATCTGGAGCTATCCACCAAAGATCCAAAGAAATTCGTGGGCTCAGACGAGATTTGGGAGCGCTCTACCGCCATTTTGCAGCGGGTAGCTGATTCTTCAGGCCTTAATTTGGTTCCGGATCCGGAAGGTGCTGCTTTCTATGGTCCGAAAATTTCGGTGCAGGCTCGTGATGCCATCGGTCGTACGTGGCAGATGTCGACCGTGCAGCTGGACTTCAACCTGCCGGAACGTTTTGAATTGGAATACACGGCGCCTGATGGCAGCAAGAAGCGTCCCATCATGGTGCACCGCGCCCTGTTTGGTTCAATTGAGCGCTTCTTCGGCGTACTGCTAGAGCACTACGCAGGTGTATTCCCAGCGTGGTTAGCTCCACAGCAAGTAATGGGCATTCCGGTAGCCGACGAATTTGTCCCGCACTTGGAAGAAATCACCGCGCAACTGCGGGCACGAGGTATCCGCGCGGATGTTGATACCTCAGACGATCGTATGCAAAAGAAGATCCGCAACCACACCACGGGCAAGATTCCGTTCATGTTATTGGCTGGTGGACGTGACGTAGAAGCTGGGGCTGTGTCATTCCGTTTCCTCGACGGCACGCAACTGAATGGTGTAGCCGTCGATGATGCGGTGAATTTGATCAGCGACTGGATCAGTCTGCGTCGTAACGAGGCGCCGTCTAAGGAGACCTTTGGAAACCGAGAGTAATGACCAGCGGTGTGGTGACCACAGTGTTGGCGATCCGGACCGTTTGCAGCGATTGTGGGCACCTTATCGAAAGGCCTACATCAAAGAAAAGAGCTCAGAACCTTTTGTGGAGGCGCCGCGGAAATCGGATGAGGATGGCCTGATTATTGCGCGCGGGAGCAAGGTATACGCATTGTTGAACCTGTACCCGTATAACGCAGGGCACATGCTGGTCGTCCCGTACCGGAAAGTAGCGAACCTGGAAGATTTGGATTCCGAGGAATCGACGGAGTTACTCGAGTTCACGCAGATGTCTATTCGGGTATTAAAACGAGTCTCGCGTCCACACGCGGTTAACGTCGGCATGAATCTTGGTGGAGCCAGTGGCGGTAGTGTGCGCGACCATCTGCACATGCATATCGTCCCACGCTGGCAAGGTGATGCCAATTTTCTGACAATAATTGACGGAATTAAGGTGTTACCGGAGCTTTTGGCGGATACGCGCACTATCCTGGCAGAAAGTTGGGCGGAAATTGCCGCGGAAGATTCTGATAACGAGGGAGTGAATAACGCCACCGATGCTTAGCGTTCATGGTCGGAAACCCGCGGCAGTGGTTGTAGAACCGCTCGCCAAATTAGCGATTGCTGCTGGCTTAACCCCAAATATGGTCACCGTCATCGGTGCCGTGGTGACTACCGCGATTGCCGTCGTGTTGATTCCCGCAGGATTTCTATTTTGGGCTGCCATTTTATCCGGGCTGTTCGCAGCGTTCGACATGATTGATGGCACAATGGCACGTCTTAAAGGTGGGGCCTCCGCTTTTGGCGCGACACTCGATGCTACGTGTGACCGCATTACTGATGGCGCACTGTTCGCGGCTATTATTTGGTGGCTGATTTATTCCTATGACGCCCCGAAATCTCTGGTCGTAGCGTCTCTAATTGTCTTAGTATCGTCGCAAGTAATTAGCTACGTCAAAGCTCGCGGTGAAGCCTCTGGCCTGAAGCTGGTTGGGGGTCTTATTGAACGGCCCGAGCGGTTGATTATTTCGTTGGTTGGAATTGGCCTGCAAGGGGTAGGTGTTCCGTACGCGATCGATGTTGCGTTATGGATTTTGGCGGTTGGCTCGTTGTTTACGGTTTACCAGCGTATGGCTATGGCACGTAAACTCGACTCTGCTGCACGAAAGGCCACCACATGAGCATAATTTCCAGACTTGGCACGCGGCTTCCACAGCGCGAAGATATCGTGGCATACGGGTATTTTGCTGGCTGGTCGCTGGTTCGACGGCTACCGTTCTCCCTTAGCCGCAAGGCGTTCGATAAGCTTGCCGACGCTGTCAGCAAGAAAGGAACGGGGCCGGAACAATTACGTAAAAATCTGACCCGCGTCGTCGGCCCGGAGAATGTGACTAAACAACTGGTCCGAGATTCCATGCGCAGCTATTTCCGCTATTGGCTAGAAGCGTTTCGCTTACCCACGATGCAACACGAAGATAACCTTCCACAACGGCTTGCCGACGGTGTATCTGGCCGTGACGCCTTCGATGCCGCATTAGAACGCGGCAAGGGGGTAGTTCTTGCACTGCCACATACCGGAAACTGGGATATGGCTGGTGCGTTTGTCGTGGCGCATTACGGACAGTTTGCTACTGTCGCCGAGCGGGTCAAGCCTGAATCCTTGTTCGATGCGTTTGTGGAGTATCGGAACTCGATGGGCTTTGACGTGATCCCGTTGACCGGAGGGGATCAACCTCCGTTTTCTTACCTGAAACAGGTCCTGCAGGACGGAGGCGTCGTTGCGCTCTTGTGCGAACGAGATTTGAAAAACTCTGGCGTCATTGTCGACTTTTTTGGTGAACCGGCTTCTATGGCGGCCGGGCCAGCTGTGTTAGCGAAAGAAACTGGGGCGACATTATTCGCTGTGCACTCCTGGTTCCAGGGTGCTGACGATGGAGTATCGCCGAACTGGGGCCTTGCTGCGACTCATGAGATTGCGGTTAGTGACGTGCAATCGACGACTCAACGGTTGGCTGATGCTTTAGCAGAAAACATCGCTAGTACCCCGCAAGACTGGCATATGCTGCAACCGATTTGGTTGCGTGACCTTGATCCGGCTCGAATGAGCGAGCAACAACGCGAGGCCTTGCGTGCTTACGAGCAGGCCGAAAACTAGGGCGATTCGCGATGCGCATTGGAATAGTTTGTCCTTATTCTTTCGATGAGCCTGGTGGCGTCCAAGCACATATTTATGACTTGGCGACGATACTGATCACCCGTGGTCATACGGTCCGCGTACTTGGGCCTGCTTCCGACCAGACTGATGTCCCTGATTTTGTGGTCAAGGGGGGTGGCTCAGTTCCGATTCGATACAACGGATCGGTAGCACGTTTGTCCCTTGGACCACACGTTCGTCGAACGGTAAAGAAGTTTCTTCGGGAAGGCGAATTTGATGTCGTGCACATCCACGAGCCAAACTCGCCGAGCTATTCCATGGCGGTTTTGCGCATGGCGCAAGGCCCTATTGTTGCTACGTATCATGCCTCGTCAGACTCGTCGCTGTTGTTGAGAATTTTTAAGCCGGTGCTGCGCCCGTTATTGGACAAAATACGGGCGGGCATTGCAGTTTCGGAGATGGCACGGCGCTGGCAAGTTGAGCAGCTCGGTGGCGATCCCGTGCTGATTCCCAATGGCGTCGATACCTCGGTGTATGCCGCACAACGTGTTCCCTTCCAAGAAAACAGCGGGAAACCGGTGGAGATCGTATTCCTCGGCCGTTTGGATGAATCCCGGAAGGGTCTGGACGTGTTGTTGGAGGCTCTGCACGAACTTGACCGTGATGTTCGAATAACCATTATGGGTGGTGGGCGAAAACGCGAGGCCCCCGGCGTGGACTTCGTGGGACGTGTCAGCGATGCTGAGAAAGCTACTATTTTAGGCCGCGCTGATATTTACGTCGCGCCCAATTTAGGCGGTGAGAGTTTCGGCATCGTATTAGTCGAAGCTATGGCCGCTGGCTGTGCCGTAGTTGCCAGCGATCTCGAAGCTTTTGACGTCGTGTGCGATGCAGCGAGCGATACGCCCGCGGGCGCTTTATTCCGAACCGGTGATAGTTCGGATCTTGCTCGTGTATTGCGGATGCTGGTCGACGATTTCGAGCACCGGAAACGTTTAGTAGAAGCCGGCATCAAGCGTGCCCAAAACTTCGATTGGGACTCTGTTGCCACGCAGGTCGAAACAGTATATGAAACCGTCGTCAATGGTTCGAAGGTGCGCAGCGTTCAATGATTATTGACCTAATACTGGCAATCTTGTTGGTTTGCGTCGTGAGCGCCGTACTGTGGACCTATTTCACAGCTCAACGACTTCATCGCTTGCATATTCGTCTCGATGCGGCACTGCAATCGCTGCAAGCTGCGCTTGATCGTCGTGTAGCTGTGGTTGCCGCTGTGAGTCCACAGTTGGCACCTCAAGCACGAGAAGTGGAATCGATTCGTCTCGTCCACGGACAATTGGCGCCACGGGAGGCTGCCGAGCGGGAATTGTCGGCTGCGATTAACAGAAAATTTGCTGCTGAATGTTCTGCTGATGATTCGCATATAAACGGTGTTGCTGAACATGGGCTAAGCAACCACCAGCCGGAACTCATCGATGCCGATGTACGGGCGGAACTGGCACACCGGTTTTATAACGAGGCAGTGGCGAGTACCCGCGGGCTGCGCCTGCGGCCATTAGTGAAAACTTTCCGCTTAGGCGGCAGGGCGCCGCTACCGGATTTTTTCCAATACACCTCATATTTGAGTGTTTAACTAGCAGTTGTGCGGTAATTATTCGTTGACGATATCTTCCAGTGCGACTGGTGGGCCAAGAAATAGCAAAACGCTGAAAACAACAGCGACCGCAACCATTATTACGATAATGCTGCGGGCAGGGTAGCGCACGGCTTGGTACAAAGCCCAGTCGAATGGTCCTTTCGGGGCAGCAGAGGTGTCTGTATCGCGGAAGCGCCAACCACCGTCGAGAATTCCTCTGTTGTCTGCCCAGGCAGCAAACGGCCACGCCGCAAATGGGATGACTGAAACCATGAGACCGACGAAACCTAGAACTGGACTCCATCGGTTATTGATCCAGATGAGTACGGTCATTACCACGAAGCATAAGAAGCCGAAGCCATGGATACTACCGGTAATAGGTACTACGGCATCAGTGGTTCCGGAATACTTCAAGACCATGCCCAGGATTAACAGCGACCACGTCACCATCTCGAGGATCGCGGCGGTTCGGTGCAGCTTTTGTGGAGTCATAGCCGCAACTCTAGTGCTTCAGCGATGCGTGAGCAGGTTTGGGCGTGACGTCGATTCATCGCACGATGGAGAATGTGCGGTAGGCTTGTAACGTCAATCACTAACCGTCGGCAAGCGAAAGAGACGTAATGAGCACGAATTCGAGCGAGATTGACCGCATCCTTCATGTGAGAGAAATTCCGGAACCGGCATACTCGGCTGGTGTTGTTGATGTAAATAACAATGGCGATGACAATGGCGACGGAGACGAAATACTGAGTGACCGGGAGACCGGGGTTGCGGCGATCCCGAACACGCGCTGGTTTCACGCTTGTAGCGTACCGACAAATTTGGAACGTACCTATGGTGGGCAACTAGTGGCACAAGCCTTAGCCGCAGCCAACGCGACCGTCGACAAGAAAAAACTGCATTCACTGCATACGTATTTTCTCAAAGGAGGCGACGCACAACTAGGGATCGATGTGCAAGTTGAACTCGTGCGTGACGGGCGCAGCTTTGCGAATCGCCGGGTGCGGGTGTTCCAGAATGAGGTAGAAATTTGCCATCTTTCTGTGAGCTACCACCGTAGTGGTGATACCGGGCCATCGTATGGCCATGACATGCCCGCTGTTCCCAAACCCGACACCACGCCGCGAGCGGTTTTCGAAGATTTCAGCAAATCGCACACCTTAGACCACAGTGGTGATTGGGAGGCTCTTGTAGTCCCACAAGAAAAAGTCGGTGATGGTTTCGCACCAGGCAACCGATTGAGTATGTGGATTCGCTATAACGGTGCCATCACCGATGGCGCTAACCACCACGCCGCCGCACTGGGTTATATCTCTGATAGCACGCTGTTATCGAATGCCACCGCGCTTGAACCGGATCGTCATGTACAAATGGCCAGCTTGGATCATTCCATGTGGATATTCGCACCTTTTCGTGTCGACGACTGGCTGTTGTATGACCAATGGTCACCGGCGGCTGGGGCGGGGCGCGGATTCGCGATGGGGCGGTTTTTTACCAGTGATGGACGACTTGTCGCGATGGCCACTCAGGAGGGCTTAGTCCGGGATCACCGGTGATAGCACACGTGCTCGCCAATTAATCTGTATTCACACGTATACTTGAATGCGTTAAAATATCCGGGCATTTTCTCGCTCGGGGTTCATATCGCTTCGTCGTGCGAGTAATGGGTATTCACCACGACGTTGAACCGGCATAAGCAATGCTGTTGAAAGGAATGACATGGCAGGCCACTCAAAATGGGCAAATAACAAACATAAAAAGGCTGCCAACGACGCCAAACGTGGTAAAGAGTTCGCGAAACTGGTCAAGAATATCGAAGTAGCGGCACGTAACGGTGGCGGAGACCCGGCAGCCAACCCGACGCTGGATGACATGATTAAAAAGGCCAAGAAGGCTTCGGTCCCAGCAGATAATATTGAGCGGGCTCGAAAGCGCGGTTCCGGTGAAGAGGCCGGGGGCGCCGATTGGCAATCAATCATGTATGAAGGTTATGCCCCGAATGGTGTGGCAATGCTGATCGAGTGCTTGACGGACAATAAGAATCGCGCAGCTACTGACGTACGAACCGCGATGAGCAAAAATGGTGGCAACCTGGGTGAATCAGGTTCTGTGGCCTATATGTTTAGCCGTACCGGCTATGTTTTGGTGGAAAAGAAAGGTGAGCTTACCGAAGACGACTTGCTGATGGCGGTCTTGGACGCGGGAGCGGAAGAAGTCAAAGACCAAGGCGAGAAGTTTGAAATTATCTGCCAGCCGACGGATATTCCTGCAGTGAGAACTGCTTTGGAAGAAGCCGGCATCGAAGTTGATGATTCGGACCAGGATTTTCGGGCTTCGGTGGACGTACCACTTGGTGTCGAAGGCGCCAAGAAAGTGTTTAAGCTGATCGACGCACTCGAAGACGTCGATGACGTGCAGGATGTTTATACCAACATGACTGTATCGGATGAAGTCTTGGAAGAGCTCAACGCTTAGTCTGTGATGAATTAGTCTGCGATGAATCTTGAAGGACTGCGCGTGATGGGGATTGATCCCGGCCTGACGCGTTGTGGGCTATCGGTCGTGCAGTCCGGTAAAGGGCGAGCGATTTACCCTGTGTCGGTCGGGGTAATCCGTACACCCAGTGATGCACCGTTGACCGAGCGCTTATTGCGTATTTCCCATGCCGTGCGCGAGTGGATAGATGATTATCAACCCGATGTCGTCGCGATCGAGCGTCTATTCGAACGCGGTAACGTGTCTACGGTGATCCATACTGCGCACGCTGTTGGTGTGTTAATGCTCGCTGCAGCCGAACGCGGGTTGCCGGTCGATATGTACACCCCATCCGAAGTGAAAAAAGCGATCAGCGGTAACGGTCGGGCGGACAAAAAGCAGATGACGGCAATGGTGACTCGGATCCTGGGGCTGTCTGAGCCGCCAAAGCCTGCAGATGCTGCCGACGCATTGGCGCTAGCGATTTGCCATTGCTGGCGCGCACCTGCGTTAGCTCAGCAGGAACAATTGCTCAAAAAATCGCTAGAGAAAGGCTCTTAGTTTATGATCGCCTCGTTACGTGGGACAGTGATTGATATCGGCCTTAATGCTGCGGTTTTGGAATGCGCAGGCGTTGGCTACCGTGTTATTGCGACACCGCGCACATTGGGAATATTGCGTCGTGGTGAAGAAGCATTCATTTTGACCACGTTGGCGGTAAAAGAAGACTCGATGACCCTCTACGGGTTTACTGATTCTGGGGACCAAGAAATGTTCACGGTTCTCCAGAGCGTGTCTGGGTTTGGTCCGAAACTAGCGATGACGTCGCTGTCGGTCATGAACGCAGAAGAGCTAGCGACGGCGATTTCTGCTGGAGAAGCGAAAACCTTGCAACGTATACCCGGTATTGGCAAACGCGTCGCCGAGCGATTGATCGTCGAACTGAAAGATAAGGTTGCACAATTGCAGCCATCCAATACAGGAACTGATGCTGTCGGCACAGAACACGGGCCTGCTGGAGTTGCTGGCAAGCCTTCAGCTGCGTTATCGGAACAGGTAGTTGCTGCATTAATCGGACTTGGTTTCAGTGAGAAACAAGCAACGGCGGCGGTGGATAAGGTGGTTGCGCAACACCCAGATGCAGATTCATCCCGTGTCTTGCGTGCTGCTTTGGCAGAACTGGGACCGAAGAAATAACGCTGGATAGAGCTGGTAGAAATGTCAGATTTGGAGAGAACTGAATTCGAACTGCCGAAAGATTATGCAGCCACCACCGGTGGTCGTGCATCTGGAGCCCAGAGTGCTGGTGGCAGACCAATTGGTGCTGAGGTTGATCCTCAGCGACAGATTGGTGAACAGGATTTTGAACGGTCTTTACGCCCGAAAAGTCTGCAGGAATTCATAGGGCAGCCAAAAGTACGGCAGCAGCTTTCCCTGGTATTGGAAGGTGCGCGGGGTCGTAATGTGACTCCAGATCACGTGTTGTTATCCGGCCCGCCGGGGCTTGGTAAGACGACAATGGCGATGATTATTGCGGGTGAACTCGGTTCCAGTTTGCGCATGACATCCGGGCCAGCCTTAGAGCGCGCGGGCGATTTGGCCGCGATGTTATCGAACCTCATTGAAGGAGACGTGCTGTTTATCGATGAGATTCATCGCATGGCACGTTCGGCCGAAGAAATGTTGTATATGGCTATGGAGGATTTCCGCATCGACGTTATCGTCGGCAAGGGGCCTGGAGCAACCTCGATCCCGTTGGAAATTCCACCATTCACACTGGTTGGCGCCACTACACGCGCAGGAATGCTGACGGGTCCGTTGCGTGATCGTTTCGGTTTCAACGCGCAGATGGAGTTCTATGACACCGAAGATTTGACAGAAGTTATCGAACGCACCGCACACATCTTGCACGTTGATATTGACCACGATGCCGCCGTTGAGATTGGTTCGCGTTCCAGGGGAACTCCCCGCATCGCCAATAGGCTTTTGCGCAGGGTGCGAGACTTTGCCGACGTGCATGGCCCCGGCAGGATTGATCTCCGCTCTGCTCAGGGAGCGCTAGATGTTTTCGATGTCGATGAACTTGGGCTTGACCGGCTCGACCGGGCTGTGCTCTCGGCATTGGTGAAGGGGCATGGAGGCGGACCAGTAGGGGTCAACACCCTGGCAGTGGCAGTTGGTGAGGAATCTGCCACGGTCGAAGAAGTCTGTGAGCCCTACTTGGTTCGCGCTGGTTTATTGGCGCGAACTGGCAGGGGCAGGGTCGCTACTGCACGGGCCTGGCGCCACCTGGGGTTGGAAGCGCCGGAAAGTGCACCTGGACAATACGAAGATTAGCGTCACTATTCGTCGGTGCGCTTTATATTTTCATTAGCTCCGACGGCTGAACGGACTATGGAATAGCTACTAAGTAGCATTGCCTTAACCGCGTCTGGCACACTATGGGGCATGGATATTGTTCTCATTATTGCTCTGTTGGCCTTGTTCTTGTTGCCATCATTTTTCATGATGCGCAAGCAGCGGAAACAGCAGGAAGAACTGCGTAGTTTTCAACAGGCGTTGAACCCGGGCGATCGAGTGATCACTGCCGGTGGCATCCATTTGGTATTGACGGATATTGGCGAAACCACTGTTACAGGAGAAATTGCTGCTGGCGTCGAGGTCACTATGGAAAAGATCGCTATTTTGCGTCCCGCGGATCAGGTGAGTCCGTCGCAGAATGCTGCAATCCACCCGGAACACGCGCACGATGATGCCGCGGAATCCACCGGCAGCGACCAAAACCAGGATGATGCCGCAGATGCACAGGGTGGCGGGGGACTTCCACAACACCCAGAAAATGATGATCGTAATAACTAAAGACTGACCGCGGTGCACATGTGCGCATTCGTAGGTTTATTAATCGCTTTCAGGAGAAACTCCCTTGCCGGAACCAAATACTAAGGCCAATCGTGGCGGTAATTCCCGCACGTGGCCTGCCAAGGCAATAGCCTGGTTCATCGTCATCACAGTGGCGTTATTTTCCCTTATTTTGTTTACGGGTGATAGACACGCAACACCCCGTCTAGGCATTGATCTGCAGGGCGGTACTCGCGTCACGCTCGTTCCGCAGGGGGATGAACCAACCCAGGATCAGCTGGATCAAGCGCGTGCAATTTTGGAACAGCGTGTCAACGGCATGGGCGTTTCTGGCGCGCAAGTCGTTACCGACGGCAATACTCTGGTGATTACTGTGCCCGGAGAAGACACAGCCCAAGCACGAGCAGTCGGGCAGACGTCGCAGCTGCTGTTCCGTCCAGTTGCGCAGCAACCAGCTCCGAACCCAGCGGAGTTGACTGACACCCTCGGAGAAATGGCCAACCGCTGGGTGGAATATGGATTGCTCGACAAGCAAGACGCAGAAGCAACCATTAATCAACTTTTCGCTGCTTTCGAAGAACAAGCTGATGACGCAGCCGCTGCTGGTCTGGGAGAAAAGCCAAAAATCACGTCCTCTGTCAAGCCGGAGCCGGAAAACTCTTTGGAACAAGCCGAGCGCCGCGACGAAATTACCGAGATGCTGATTGCTGATCGGCAGTCGGAAGATCCAACGACGCAAGCCGCTGCCAGTGCTCTGCTGACCTGTGAAGGTGACGTTGATCCGCTATCCGGTGCTGATGATCCGGCGAAACCATTAGTGACGTGCGATTATGAGCAGGGCCAACCGTATTTGCTACAGCCTGCGCCATTGCTTAACGGGGTCACCGATCCCGAAGGTCCACGTTTGACGGGTAACGAAATTGATACCAATAGCCCGATCAACGGTGGTTTTAACCAGCACAGTGGTCAGATGGAAATTTCATTCGCGTTCAAGACTGGGTCCGGTCCGTCCGGTGCGCAGACTTGGGCTGACTTGACGGAAGACTATCTGCAACAGCAGATTGCGATTACGCTCGACTCCAATGTGATTTCCGCGCCAGTGATTCAAGGCGTCACGCCGTATGGTTCGACGACCTCGATCACCGGGCAATTTAGCCAGGAAGAAGCCCAAGAGCTAGCGAATAACCTGCGCTACGGCGCCCTGCCGCTGTCATTTGTTGGAGAAGACGGCACTCCAGGCGGTACGGCGGAGACGGTTCCGCCTTCATTGGGGCAAGCCGCGCTAAAGGCTGGACTCATTGCCGGCCTGGTGGGCCTGGCACTGATCGCCGTCTACGTCTTTTACTATTACCGCTTGTTAGCATTGGTGTCGCTAGTGTCCCTTGCTGCAGCAGGTGTTATTACTTATGCAGCGATCGTTTTGCTGGGCCGTTGGATAGGCTATTCCCTGGACCTTTCCGGAATTGCTGGATTGATCATCGGTATCGCCACCGCAGCTGACTCGTTTGTCGTGTTGTATGAGCGCATTAAAGACGAATTGTTGCAAGGGCGTACTTTCCGTTCGGCAGCACCACGTGCTTGGGAGCGTGCTAAACGCACCATCGTGACTGGTAACGTTGTCACTCTCATCGGTTCTGTGGTCGTCTATTTCCTCGCCGTCGGTGATGTCAAGGGATTCGCGTTTACGCTGGGAATCACGACTGTATTTGATATCGTCGTATCCTTCCTGGTCACCGCACCATTGATGATTATGGCTGCGCGAAAGCCGTTCTGGGCAAAACCACAAGTCAACGGGCTGGGCAAGGTATTTGACTTGGTCGAAGAGCGTCGTGCAGAAGCCGAAGTTGCGGATGAGGAGAAAATCCATGGCTAAACAATCTCTTGTCAACCGTTTGACCACCGGTGATGGCGGCATCGACTTCATTGGTCGGAGTAAACTCTTCTATCTCATTACAGCGGCATTGATTCTGATCAGCCTGGCATCGATGTTGTTTCGCGGATTCTCCATGTCAATCGACTTCGAGGGTGGAACACGGATGACGATGCCTGCTGGTGATTTAGTCGCGGAGGAAGTCGAAGAGACCTTCGTCGAGGCAACCGGCGTAGAACCAGAAATCACGCAAATCGTCGGCTCCGGTGATTCCGAGACGCTCGAGATTACCGCTGAACACCTGTCGCAATCGCAAATTGATGCAGCTCGTTTGGCCATCTATGAAGAGCATGAACCCAAGGACCACACCGGTGCGCCGTCTCCGGATGCCATTGGTGATTCCACAGTGTCGGAATCCTGGGGCGATACCATTACACAGCGCATGTTGTTGTCCATGGTTGTTTTCTTGGTCTTCGCAACCATCTACGTCGCTTTCCGTCTGCAAAAATACATGGCACTCGCTGCAATGGGCGCACTTATCGTCGACGGTATTGTGATTGCGGGCATTTATTCGCTGTTTGGCTTTGAGGTCTCGCCAGCTGTGATCATTGGTTTGCTGACTGTATTGACGTTCTCCATCTACGACACCGTCATTGTTTTTGACAAGGTGAATGAAAACACCGAAGGCGTTACCGCTTCTCGACGCGCTACCTACGGTGAAGAAGCCAATCGCGCGATTAATCAGACGGTAATGCGTTCGATTTCGACGTCTGTTATTTCCGCACTGCCGATCATCGCGCTGTTCGCCGTTGCGGTCTGGTTGATGGGAATCGGTACTTTGCGCGATCTGGCGCTCGTCCAATTAATTGGTGTCATCGAAGGTATTTTCTCGTCAATTTTCTTGGCGACGCCATTGCTGGTCTCAATTGTTAATCGAAGCAAGAAGATCAAAAAACACAATCAAGAAGTCGCAGAATACCGTGCCCGTGGGGACGTCGATGGTGAATCAGGCGAAATCGATAATGACATCGAACATCGGACCATCGCATCTCCGGAAACGACTGCCGTCGCGGCACCAGCACGCGAAAGCTTTCAAACCCCGCACAGCACGGGCGGAAGCACCTGGCGCCCCGAATAGCGCGCGTTGCCACGCCCCTCGTCTAAGATTGAGGGGCGCGTCCGTGGACGTGCCCGCAATCAGGCAGCAGCCCGAAACCATTGCACAGATGAGGACCACTTGGCTATGACCGTTCTCTATGATTCGGACGTGAGACACTGCAGACGCGCCAACAGGCTATCGCGAATCCGGCGGCTAGGAGCCTGCGCGGCGAGCCTGAGTTTGGCTGGCGTCTTGGTGGCATGCGCCGATGAACCGGCTCCGGAGGCCGAAGAGCACTCAGGCTGGATTAGCACGGTGGCTGACGGGCAACAGGAACTGAATTACCAGTCCTCGTCCCCACTGACAACGACCAATGCGGGCTCCATTACCGGTAGCTCGACGGCAGCGCAGCAACTGTCGGCACGTCTGTATCCGGGTGTCTACGTTCCGGGGCCACACGGGCAGCTGATTCAAAACAGTGATTTGATCAGCGTGCGGTTTTTACCTGATATTAAGCCTCAGGTCATTTACACGATTTCCGAGGATGCGCAGTATTCCGATGGTGCTCCGATAACGTGCACGGACTTTTTACTGGCCTATACTGCGGGCGTGATGCCGGAGCTTTTTTCATCACAATTGCCATTGATGCAACATGTCGATGAATTTGAATGCCAGCCGGGGGCCGCACGGTTTTCTGTAAAGTTCAAGGAGGGTGCAGGGAAGCGCTGGCGTGAGCTCTTCTCGCCGGGAACTGTGCTACCCGCACACGCGATTGCTTCCCGCGCAGGCATGCCGCTTACTGAGCTGCATCAGGCTTTAGAAGACCGCGACGTTGAAAAATTGTCTGAGCCGGCAAGAATATGGTCCGAGGCCTTTGCCTTGGATAACTTCGATCCCTTACTACAAGTATCTGCCGGTCCATTTCTGTTGGATCACGTGAGCGATGAAGGGGCAGCGATTCTGGCCCGCAATGAAGCTTATTATGGTGACGATGCACAGCTCGCGAGCCTCGCGGTGTGGCCTGCTCGTGCTGATTCAGGGAAGCTATTGGAACAAGACTCCCTGGATATCGCGGATATTAGCCAGGTGAACCCTGAATGGTTGGATCGTAATGCTGCTGGAGCCAATTTCACCATTCAACCTCAGGTCGGAGAACTCACGGATGCGTTGTTGTTGTCCGAAACCGGGATCTTTGCAGAACCTGGCAGTCGCCAAGCGTTCGCGGCGTGCATTGATCAAGGTGCGGTAGCAGAGACGTCGTCAAGAGTCTCCGGTGTTGAGGTCGGACCCGTGCTGTGGCAAAGCATTGAGCACGAGGACCCGGTGCGGCATCATTTGCGGGATATTTCGGAACCGCATGCTGGCGTGGATATTGCTAAGGCGCGCGAATTAGCAGGACAAACCATCCGCGTAGGCTACCGCGGGCAGGATAAACGCTTGGCAGCCATGGTAGAAACAATTGCGCAGCGGTGCCGGGAAGCTGGAATTGAGGTCGTCGATGCGGCACAGGCAGAAACCACAGCACAAGATTTGTATATTGATGATGTGGACACTGCAGGAGATGGCTCTGTAGCGGAGGACTCTGCCGAGGAAGCTACCAAGCAGTCCGAGGGTGACCAGCCTGGCGAAAGTCGAAAAGTTGATGCCTATCTGGGCGCGGTATATCCACCAAATCTCGATGCACGAGCAGCTGTACACATTTCGGGCATTGATGCTCTGCGCCGAGCGGAATCCGCTATGTGGGAAGAGGTTTCTATGATTCCGTTGGCAGCCCAGCCACGGGTTTTTGTGATCAACCGCGATGTCACAAGTGCCGTGCCTTATACTGGAGAATCGGCGATCGGGTGGAATATGGATCGCTGGCAGAAAACCGGATAATCGCGCTGTCCATTAACTGCGTCGTCAATAAGCCGTCAATACGAAGCCAACCTTGGGAATTGAGACTGTGACTGAACTTGCTAGAACAACCACTCTCGTCGACGCGCAAAACGTATTGGATGACAAGATCAGGCGGGTCAAAGACTTCCCGCAACCAGGGATCGTTTTCGAGGATCTCACGCCAGTGCTTGCGGATCCACAATCATTTGCCATGTTGGTCGATGCATTAGCCGAACAGTGTGCGGCCGCTGGCGCAGAGATTATTGGTGGTTTGGATGCTCGAGGGTTTTTATTAGGTTCCGCTGTTGCATACAAGCTCGGGCTAGGGATTTTGGCAATCCGGAAAAAGGGAAAGCTGCCGCCCCCAGTCCATAGTCAGGATTACAGCCTGGAATATGGCAATGCTGCACTGGAAGTGCCCGCCGACGGGATCGATTTAGACGGCAAAAACGTTGCGCTTGTCGACGATATCCTCGCCACCGGCGGCACCCTTGGAGCAGCGAAAAAACTGCTGGCTAACTGCGGTGCAAATATTGTTGCAAACGTCGTTATTTTGGAAATTCCTGGTCTCGATGGGCGCAAGATGCTCGGTGACGATAATCTGGTAGTCATCTATCCACATTCGGCACGCTAGACCGCGGAGATGTACCTATGACGGACAATAAAGCAGCGAAACGATCGTCCCCCAGCGTGCGCAGCATGTCCGCACGGTTGGCAAGGTCGCTAACTTCCGGGAAAGTCAAGATTAAACCGGTTCTTGAACCACTGATGTCTATCCACCGGGAGTTTCACCCGAAGGCAGATGCGGACGTTATTAACCGTGCGTATGAGACGGCAGAACGCCTGCACGAAGGCGTTACGCGCAACTCGGGGGATCCGTATATCACGCATCCGCTAGCGGTAGCCACAATTGCTGCTGAGATCGGTATGGACACCACGACAGTGGTGGCTGCTTTATTGCACGATACGGTGGAAGACACCGATTATTCGTTGGATGATCTCACCCGTGACTTCGGCGAGGAGGTTGCTCGGCTGGTTGACGGGGTAACCAAACTAGACAAGCTAGCTTTTGGCAGCGGTGCTGAGGCGGAAACGATCCGCAAAATGATTGTCGCGATGTCGCGGGACCCACGCGTGTTGGTCATTAAGGTTTCGGACCGGCTGCACAACATGCGAACGATGCGCTTTTTGCCGCCGGAAAAGCAAGCGAAAAAGGCTCGCGAAACCTTGGAAATCATTGCTCCTTTGGCACATCGTTTGGGCATGGCCTCGGTGAAATGGGAATTGGAAGATCTTGCCTTTGCCATTTTGTACCCCAAAAAGTATGACGAGATCGTGCGGATGATTGCCGATCGGGCTCCGCAGCGTGATCGTATGCTGGCCGAGATTACCGCAGAAGTTACATCAACGCTGAAAGACAACGGCATTGAAGCTGAGGTACGCGGTCGCCCAAAACACTACTGGTCTATCTATCAGAAGATGATCGTGCGCGGCCGAGATTTTGCTGAAATCTTCGATTTAGTAGGCATTCGTATTTTGGTTAATGATGTCAACAGCTGTTATGCAGCCATCGGAGTCGTCCACGGACTTTATTCTGCTCTGCCGGGGCGTTTCAAAGACTATATCGCTCAGCCTCGTTATGGCGTATATCAGTCGCTGCACACCACAGTGATTTCGGGTAGCGGCAAACCTTTGGAAGTCCAAGTTCGGACCCACGAGATGCATCATAATGCGGAATATGGAGTGGCTGCACACTGGCGTTATAAAGAGCTGAAGGGTAAAAACAGCGAAAAAGACGCCGAGGTTGACCAAATGGCGTGGATGCGTCAGCTGCTCGACTGGCAAAAGGAAGCGGCTGATCCCAACGAATTTCTCGATTCGCTACGCTATGATCTCACGTCCAACCAGATATTTGCGTTTACGCCGAAAGGCGACGTGGTTACGCTTCCGGCAGGTTCCACCCCGGTTGACTTCGCTTATACCGTGCACACGGAAGTGGGCCACCGCTGTATCGGCGCTAAAGTCAATGGCAAGCTCGTGGCCTTGGAATCCAAGCTGAATTCTGGTGATCGGGTAGAGATATTCACCTCGAAAGACCCGAATGCTGGACCGTCGCGAGACTGGCAGAATTTCGTTGTCTCGCCGCGCGCTCGCGCAAACATTCGCCAGTGGTTTGCCAAAGAGATGCGCGAGGTGCATCTGGAAGCAGGTAGGGATGCCCTAGCGGCGGAGATACAGCGAGGTGGTCTTCCACTGCACAGGCTGTTTACGACGTCTTCGATGAAGCAGGTGGCCACCCAACTGCACTACCCGGATATTGATGCGCTGTACACCGCGATTGGTGCTGGCCATGTGTCGGCGAAACACGTGACGAACCAGTTGATGGCCATGTTCGGCGACCAAGAAGATGCTGTGGATGCGTTGGCAGACCGCACGCCGTGGAGCCAGTTGCTGGAATCGAAACAGCAAGCCACTGGGCAGGAAAAAACCGGCAGTGCGATTCTGGTCGAGGGTAACCCTGATGTGATGGCGAAGATCGCGAAGTGTTGCCAGCCGGTGCCTGGTGATGAGATTTTCGGTTTCGTGACACGGGGTGGGGGTGTTTCCGTCCACCGGGCAGATTGCACGAATGCCACGAAGCTGCGTGATGAGCCCGAACGGGTGCTCGAGGTTACTTGGGCCAACAACGTCGATACAGAAGGGGCATTCAGTGCAACTTTGCAGCTGGAGGCTTTGGACCGGCAGGGGCTATTGTACGAGCTAACTGGTATTTTCCAGCAGTCAAGTTTGTCGGTGTTATCGATGAATTCGCAGTGCTCGGAAGATCATGTTGCAACAGTACGCTTCACCTTTACCGTATCAGGGAGCAAACAGCTTGGCGCGTTGATGAATACCCTGCGAAATACCGAAGGTGTATTCGACGTTTACCGTGTGACTGCATAGAAAAACCACCCGGTGAGTAATCTCAAAGATTACTGACCGGGTGGTCAATTTAGGTAGCCGCACGTTCACATGGCGCACGGCTAAGCGCCCGTGCATTGCGTAAATGCTGCGCTAAGAAATTAACCGAATAGACATTTCGGCACTCAATGCCCTCGTTAGATCAGCTTCAGAGACTTCAAGAAAGCAAAGATGGTGCTGGCTGCACCAACTACGCCCGAAATGGCCTTCAGGACTTGGTTCAGCTTATTGAAGTCAAAGCCGCCCTTGCCTTCACCCTCGGCGCTGGAGCCAGCAGGGGTGGAAGAGCCGTCGGTGTTGCTTTCTTTGTTCTTGGCGGTGGCGTCGGTGCCCTTCTCCTTGGTGCTGTCAGTGTTACCGGAGGAGCCGAAGAACTCTTCGACGCTGGATCCGACTGGGGCCTTTGCAGTCTCTTGAGCGATCGCTGGAGCAGCGGTCAGAGCGGTGGTGGACAGGGCGAGTGCGGTGGCGCCGGCCAGTACGGCCTTACGAGGAGAAAACTTCATGCTTCCTGAATTCCTTAGAGCTTGATGTGAATGGAACATATACAGCATAAACTACCAGAAACCTATTTGCAAGGGTTTTCGTTAAGATTTTACGGTCGCTTTTTTAATCCGTACTTCTTCGGCAGGTGCACCATCACCGGCGCCGCTTTCTGTGCCAGCTTCCGCGACGCTGTCCAGGGTTTTCAGGCCCTTATCGTCGATCTGTCCGAAATAGGTGTAATTAGCCTGCAGTGGTGAGTCTTCGTAGTTTAAGAAAAACTGCGAACCATTGGTGTCTGCACCCGCGTTGGCCATTGCGATGGAACCGCGTGGGTAAATGACCTGGGTGGATGCTGCTTCGTCGCCAAGCTCATCTGTTGGGTATTCGTTCGCGAACTGGAAGCCTGGGCCACCGGAGCCTTGACCGGTTGGGTCTCCGCACTGCAGCACGTGGATTCCTTCGGTGGTCAGACGGTGGCACACGGTGTCGTCGTAGTAGCCGGCGCTCGCTAGATGCTCGATTGCGTTTACTGTGCATGGAGCGACTTCGCGGTCTAGTTCCATACCGATGTCGCCCTGGGAGGTCTCCAGAGTGACAGTGACATTTCCACGGGCGGAGACATTATCTGTCTTGGGCAGACCGGCATCGCCTGTAGCAGTCTCGCCGTCGTGTTCGTTATAGGTACAGGTGACAGTCTCCGGAAGTTGTTCGCTACGCTCCAGCGCAAGTGCTTCTGCCTCTGGAGATTCTGATGTGGTGGTCTCTTCCTCGGCGGTAAGGTCTGCGTCATCGCCATCACGAGTTGCCAATAGCCAGATGCCACCGACGAGTACGACAATCGCCAGGGCTGCAACCGCGGCGACTCCGAGTGGGCGCGATTTTTCTTTTCGTTCGCGAGATTTCAAGGACTTTTCGAGTTCGTCGAGCGCCTCGGCGCCTCGTTGTTTGTTGCTGTGTTGCTTATCCACTGTTCAACTTTCTAGTAGCGGTAACTGCGCTCAGGGACCTGCCGAGCCAAAACCCAATGGCAGACCCAGGGCACGAGTACAGATGATATAGCGGTCTGCGCGGTATTTTAACAGTGCTGGCTATGAATTCCTGACTATGTTTTAGTGGCAGCGCGGGGCCTATGCCACTATTATGGCGGTCATGGCTATTACTAAATTCCAAGATCAAGAAACCGCAACCGTTAGTGACTTGCCAAAAGTTGGCGACAAGCTGCCTGACTTCACCGTCGTTGGTTCTGATCTGCAAGAGTTCTCTCCAGCTGATTTTTCCGGCAAGAAGCTGGTACTCAATATCTTTCCGTCTTTGGACACCGGTGTGTGCGCTGCTTCTGTGCGCCGTTTTAACGAAGAAGCAACGAAGCTTGACGACGCCGTGGTGCTGGGTATTTCCGCTGACTTGCCGATGGCGCACGGCCGATTCACCGATGCTGAAGGCATCGACAACGTGAAGACGGGTTCGGTGTTCCGGTCCAGTTTTGGGCAGGACTATGGCGTGCAGCTCGATGGGTCGCCGCTGAAGGGTTTGCTGGCTCGTACTGTTATCGTGACCGATGCTAATCACACGATTACTCACGTGGAACTGGTCGACGAAATCACCACTGAGCCAAATTACGACGCTGCATTGGAAGCGCTGCAGAACTAATTGTGATTTGTCGTTAACCGCTGCCTACTGTTTGTTGGTGCGGTAGGTAGAATCCTGACATGGAGATTTCCGGATTCGCTGCAGGCCCTTATCAAACCAATTGTTATATCGTTTCCGAAAACGGACACGCGATTGTGGTTGATCCGGGAATGCACTCTTTCGACCGCGTAGTTGCTGCAACACAGTCGTTGCACCTCGACGCGGTTTTTCTCACCCATGGGCATTTTGACCACACGCGATGTGCTGGCGATTTAGCCAGAGAATTTGACATCCCAGTTTATATTCATGCTGCCGATGAACTGTGGCTTGGTGATATGTCGGCGCTGCCACAACAAATGCAGGCACTTTTCGACGTTGCCAACATGGTTCCGATCGCTGATTTGCGCACTATTGGTAGCGCTGAAGCCCGTACCGCTGACAACGTGCGTGATGAACCCAGCACGATAGAACTTTTGGGGCGCGAGTTTTTCGTCTTGCATGCACCAGGGCATTCGCCTGGTTGTGTGATGCTGGGTAGTGACAACATCCTGTTTTCTGGTGATGTTTTATTCCGGGGCGCGGTTGGGCGCACGGATTTGCCGTTTTCTGACCCGCAAGCGATGAATACCTCATTGCGCGAGGTCGTGCTGAACCTGCCGGATGATCTGCATGTGCTACCTGGTCACGGACCAACCACGACCATGAAGCATGAGAAATCTACCAATCCATTCCTGGCGCAGCTAAGGGGCTAAACTGGTTTGCTGTGAGTACTTCGAAATTCAAAGCAGCAGCCCCGAAGGGTGTACCGGACTATATCCCGCCGCAGTCAGCGACGTTTGTGAAAGTGCGCGATACGTTAGTGCATCACGCGCGGCTTGCGGGATTCGAGCACATTGAGCTTCCGATTTTTGAAGACACCCAGTTGTTCGCCCGCGGTGTGGGCGAATCCACCGACGTTGTTTCTAAAGAAATGTATACATTCGCCGATCGAGGCGACCGTTCCGTGACTTTGCGCCCGGAGGGTACTGCCGGTGTAGTGCGTGCGGTCATTCAACACGGAATTGACCGTGGCCCCCTGCCTGCGAAATTAGTCTATAACGGCCCGTTTTTCCGTTACGAACGCCCGCAAGCAGGCCGCTACCGGCAGCTGCAGCAGGTTGGCGTTGAAGCGATTGGCGTGGATGATCCAGCGCTTGATGCTGAGGTTATTGCGATTGCCGATCGCGCCTATAAAGCACTGGGGTTGCGTGGATATCGACTGGAGATCACGAGTCTAGGCGATCACAAATGCCGTCCGGCATATCGGGAGAAGTTGCAAGAATTTTTGTTCCAGCTTGATCTCGATGATGAGACCCGCAAGCGCGCAGAAATTAATCCTTTGCGGGTCTTGGATGATAAACGCGAAGAAGTCCAGCGACAGCTTGTCGACGCACCGTTGATGATCGATCACCTTAATGATGAATGCCGCGCGCATTTCGATGCGGTGACCGGCTACTTGGACGATATGGGCATTGACTACACGATTAACCCGCGTATGGTTCGGGGATTGGATTATTACACGAAGACGTGTTTCGAGTTCGTCCACGATGGTTTGGGTGCGCAATCGGGTATCGGCGGCGGTGGACGCTATGATGGCCTGATGGCGCAGCTTGGCGGTCAGGAATTGTCGGGCATTGGATTTGGTCTCGGCGTGGATCGTGCGCTCTTGGCTTTGGAGGCGGAAGGCATCACGCTGGAAGGTACTGAGCAACGAGTGGAAGTCTTCGGTGTTCCGCTTGGTGCAGCAGCCGGTGCCCAGATGCCAATCGTGTTGAACTCTCTGCGGCAGGTCGGCATTTCTGCGGATATGGCATTTGGTGGCAAGGGCATGAAGGGTGCCATGAAAGCGGCTAACCGGTCCGGCGCAGCATTTGCTCTGGTTCTGGGGGAGTCTGAGCTTGCCGACGGCGTTGTGGCTGTGAAGGATCTGGCAGCGCACGAGCAAACCGAAGTTCCAGCAGCTGAGCTGGAACAGTGGCTGTTAAACAAACTGCGCTAGCATTCCACCTGGCTGACGGTAAAGCCGAGGGTTTTCGCAAGGCCGCCGATGGATGTCTCCTTGTATTTTGAGAGCATATCGCGGCCGGTTTCGGCCATGGTCTCGATAGCATTGTCGAGCGTGACGTGGTGAGTACCTTCACCGATCTTGGCAAGTCGGGCAGCGTTGATTGCTTTGACTCCACCAATCGCGTTGCGCTCGATGCACGGAATTTGTACCAGTCCGCCAACTGGGTCGCAGGTTAAGCCGAGGTTGTGCTCAAGCGCAATCTCTGCTGCGTTTTCTATCTGGGCTGGGCTGCAGCCAAACAACTGCGCCATTCCGGCAGCTGCCATCGCCGAGGCAGATCCCACTTCACCTTGGCAACCGACTTCTGCGCCGGAAATAGATGCATTCTGCTTGATGATCATGCCGATTGCGCCAGCGGTCAGCAAATAACGTCGAGCAGATTCGTGGGTGAAATGTGCCTGGAAGTCGCGGGCATAGTGCAAGACAGCCGGGATGATGCCACAGGCGCCGTTGGTGGGTGCAGTGATTACGCGGCCACCGGCGGCGTTTTGTTCGTTGACGGCCAACGCATAGAGGTTTACCCAGTCCATTGCGTGAAATCCGTGCGAGGTATCGTGACCGCCGTCGAGAAGCTGCTGATATACCTGGTTTGCACGCCGAGGTACGTGCAGTCCACCGGGTAAGTGACCTTTGGCGGCGATTCCTTCGGTGACACAGGAACGCATGACGTTCCATACGGTGAACAGGTGCTCATTGACAAAGTCAATGCCGCCGTCGCTTTTGTGGAGTACCTTTTCATTAGCCTCGACGAGTTGCCAGATCTCCAAGCCCGATTCTTCGCACATGCGCAGAAGTTCTTCACCGGAGCTAAAAGGATAGGGTACCTCTGATTCGCCATCTACCGCTGCCATACCGGCGGGTACTTCATCGTCTTTTTCCACTTCGGCATCGAGTTCTTTGCGTGTGAGGATAAACCCGCCGCCGACTGAGAAATATTCGGCGCCGTCGACTACACACTCGTCATTGTTATCCCAGGCACTGAATACAACGGCATTGGGATGCTGGGGTAGCGGTTCGTTGATGAATTCAAGTTCGTAGTGTATTTCGCCATCTGGGCCCTGTGCAGTGCCCGCCGTCGGGATGGGTTGATCTGCGCGTGGCTCGGCATCAAGGGGGACGTCGAGTGGATCCCAGCCAACTAGGCCCAAGATAACAGCGCGGTCACTAGCGTGTCCACGGCCAGTAGCAGCAAGGGATCCTCGTAGCTGGGCTTTCACACGGTGTGGGGTAGCCGGAAGGGAATCAACGAAGGCTTTTGCCGCGCGCATAGGTCCTACCGTGTGTGAGGATGATGGGCCGATCCCGATCGAAAATATGTCAGTCACGCTAATAGTCATAGAAGTGCTCCTTGTTCCTCATCGCTCCGCAAAAGTGGGAGAGTGCTGGAGTGATAAGGACTACGCTTGTTTGTTCAACAATTTGCTGGGAATGCTTCCCTAGTCTACGTGCCAACGTTGTGGGCTAGCTAGGTATTTCGGCAGCACGCTCTAGCTTGGCAAAAAATAATCGACTGACTCCAGTGAAAGACGCTCCCAGGCCACACCTGCACGGGTTAAACTGCGGGGCTGAAACAATGTAGGATTGGGAACAGTTTCATTCAGGCTCAGTGCTGTCGGTCACGCTGTAATCCTGGCATGCTGCATCCTTCAGTAGCGCGCCAGGCTGCTGCGCGGCTGGCGATATCTTTGGAATACTACACAGATAAGAGCCACCCGACCCGCATGGAAGGATCTTCGATAATCGTGCTGCGCACACATTCAGCAGGCCAGCTTGGCAAAAACCTCGCAGGGGATTCGGTGACCCTCGCCGGATGGGTTGCCCGACGCCGTGACCATGGAGGCGTGATTTTCATTGATTTGCGGGATCACTCTGGGTACGTGCAAGCTGTCTTCCGCGATTCGCAGGTAGCCGAGCAAGCTCACACTTTACGTTCGGAATATTGCATCGCAATCACAGGTGAGGTCGAGCCTCGCCCAGAAGGTTCGGAAAACCCGAACCTGGCTTCTGGTGAGATTGAGGTCAACGTCACCGAACTCAAGGTCTTGTCGACGTCGGATGCATTGCCGTTCCAGGTGGAAGATGCCTCATCTACTGATGTCGGTGAAGAAGCACGTTTGCGTCACCGGTACCTCGATTTGCGACGGGGAAAGCAGGCAGACGCGCTGAAACTGCGTTCGCGCGCCAACCAGGCCGCACGCCGCGTGCTGGATAAGCATGATTTCTTAGAGATCGAAACTCCAACACTGACTCGTTCGACGCCAGAAGGTGCACGTGACTTCGTCGTGCCAGCACGACTGAAGCCAGGCTCTTGGTATGCGCTCCCGCAGTCGCCGCAGCTGTTTAAGCAGCTGTTGATGGTCGCTGGCATGGAGCGGTATTACCAGATCGCCCGGTGTTACCGCGATGAAGATTTCCGAGCAGACCGGCAACCGGAATTCACGCAGCTGGACGTCGAGATGTCGTTCGTCGATCAAGAAGACGTGATTGCACTGGGTGAGGAAATCGCTGCAGAGCTGTGGAGCCTCATCGGCTACGAAATTTCCCGTCCAATTCCGCGCATTACATACGCCGAGGCGATGCGGAAATATGGGTCGGACAAACCAGATCTACGCTTCGATATTGAGATCACCGAGTGTGCTGAGTTCTTCCAGAACACGTCATTCCGCGTGTTCCAGAATGAGTATGTCGGAGCCGTCGTCATGCGTGGCGGCGCTGACCAGCCGCGTCGACAGTTAGACGCGTGGCAGGAATGGGCCAAGCAGCGTGGTGCTAAGGGCCTGGCCTATATTCTGGTCGGTGAAGACGGCACGTTGTCTGGCCCAGTGGCGAAAAACATTACCGATGCTGAGCGCGCTGGCATCGCCGAACACGTCGGCGCACAACCGGGTGACTGCATTTTCTTCGCCGCCGGTGATACTCGCTCCTCGCGTGCCTTGCTGGGCGCAGCCCGTAATGAGATTGCACGCAAATTGGGTCTCATTAAAGAAGGCGACTGGTCTTTCGTCTGGGTCGTGGATGCTCCATTGTTTGAGCCAGCGGAGGCCGCAGTTGCCGATGGTGACGTTGCGCTGGGCAATTCCAAGTGGACTGCAGTACACCACGCGTTTACTTCACCAAAACCGGAATGGATTGACACCTTCGACGAAAACCCAGGTGAGGCTACCGCCTATGCGTACGATTTGGTCTGCAACGGCAACGAAATCGGTGGCGGATCAATCCGTATCCACAACAAGGATTTGCAGGAACGCGTGTTCAAAGTCATGGGTATCAGCGAAGAAGATGCTCAAGAAAAATTCGGATTCCTGTTGGAGGCTATGAGCTATGGAGCACCTCCACACGGCGGCATCGCTTTTGGCTGGGACCGCATTGTCTCTCTGCTTGGCGGCTATGATTCCATTCGCGACGTCATCGCCTTCCCTAAGTCTGGTGGTGGCGTTGACCCATTAACTGATGCGCCTGCTCCGATCTCTGCTGCGCAGCGGAAAGAAACCGGCGTTGATGTCAAACCAAAGGCCAACAAAGCCGGTGGACAGAGCACCGAGACCGACAAAGCCAAATAGGTTTTCGACCTTATCATGTGTCAATCCAGCCTTTTATGCACTCGATATAAGAGACTCGGATTGACCACTTCATGGAGTGACAACAGTGCCTAGCCAGGAACAATTAGTAAGCATCGCCGAAGATCTTCTTTCGCACCGTTTTGGTGGTTCACAGCGACTAGAAGACGTGGAGGTGCTTGCAGGTTCTGGTGAATCCACGGTGCTGCGTGCCCGCGTAGCAAGCCAACCATTCTTGCAGTATCGCACGGTAGTGTTGAAATTTGTCCCCATGATCGGTGAGGTGCTGTACGACGCCGCCTTGATGCGTGAAGTAGTTGCCTATCAGTTCACCACCGCATTGCCGGAAAACGTGCGTCCTGGACCGATGCTGCTCGCGCATGATATTGACCAACGCCTGGTGGTCATGACTGATTCTGGCGACGGCGATACTTTCGACGATTTACTGGAAACCGCGAAACATGAAACGCGTGGTCATATCCTGCGGAACTTGGGTAGTTCGTTGGGCCGCATGCACGCTGGGACAGCGGAACGGGAGAAAGAATTCGATATTCTCATGGCCCGGATGCTGAAGCAGCACCCACAGTTCGGGGAAAATCAAGAGGTCCGGGATGATGCACTTCAGCAGTCCATCCTGTTGGGTGAGCAGATTCTGGAGCAATCAGGATTTAGTGTTCCGCAAGCTTTCCACGATGCCGCACAGGTTGCTCGGAAACGTGTGGTCGGAGGATCTGCACGCGCTTTCACACCGTTTGATTTATCGCCGGATAATATTATTGTCGCCGAGAAAACGCATTTCCTGGATTACGAGTGGGCAGGTTTTCGCGATGTCTCCTTTGATATTGCGTGCGTGGTGGCCGGATTTCCACAATTTGTCTTCACCCACCCAATCACCGATGAAGAAGCCGATACCTTTATTTCTGCCTGGAAGAGGGAGATCAAGGAAGTCTTTCCCAACTTGGTCGAGCCGCACAACTTGCATGCGCGTGTGCTGGCTGCCCTCGTGGGGTGGGGCTTATCGACGCTTGCGACGATGTCGGCCGGAAATCTGAGTGGTGTTGTTGGCATGGTGCAGAAAGGCGAGGATATTTCCACTGATTTAGATCAGGCGGCAGCGTTACTGCGCACTGGTTCTGCCGATAGTTTCAGTGACGATGAACTATTGGCTAGGCGCGATATTTACGAGACGTTCGAAGCAATGTCGCGTTTTGGAGATAACGGCACGGAAGACACGAGTGCGGAGATTGCAGAGTTTGCCCGCAGTATTGCTCAGCGCGTCGAAAAGCCTGGCTGGAAATAATGAGTCAAGATTCGCTGTTCGGCGGAGCCTTACATGGAGTTAACTCCACCTCCAACCACCAGGACAATTCCGACGCAGAGATGTACGAACGTTTTCAAGGATCTGCTCTTTTCCAATCAGGTGCAGACGCGCCGTTGGCAGCTCGGATGCGGCCCGCGGACCTGCGCGAAGTGCTTGGCCAAGGCCACCTGCTTGATGAGGGTAAGCCTCTCCGGAAACTCGTTGAAGGACAGGGACGTAGTTCTGTCATCCTTTACGGCCCTCCGGGAACCGGAAAAACCACCATTGCTTCTCTCATCGCTTCGCAGATGGGGCACCATTTCGTTGGCTTATCGGCTTTGGATTCTGGCGTAAAACAAGTTCGCGAGGTTATTAGTGCTGCACGTCGTGATGCACAACATGGGAAACGGACCGTTTTGTTCCTCGATGAGGTGCACAGATTTTCCAAAACACAACAGGATGCTTTGTTAGCGGCTGTGGAAAATCAGACGGTGTTACTCGTGGCAGCGACGACGGAAAATCCGTCATTTGCGGTGGTGTCACCGCTGTTATCCCGTTCGTTGCTGCTGACACTCCAACCGCTCGACAAAGCTGAAATTGCTGAATTGGTCCAGCGCGCGGTGACTGATACCCGAGGATTATCTGGTCGGGTTCGCATTGCGCAATCAGCTGTGGATGATATTGTGCGGCTGGCCGGTGGCGACGCCCGCCGGGCACTGACGTATTTAGAGGCAGCGGCTGAAACTGCAGAAAGCGCGGACACCGCAGAAAACGCTGCGAAGCCTGAAATCACTTCCGACATGGTTGCCCAAAGCGTCGATACGGCATTGGTGCGCTATGATCGCGACGGCGACCAACATTACGACGTCACCAGCGCTCTTATTAAATCGATTCGCGGTTCTGACGTCGATGCCGGGTTGCATTATTTAGCTCGAATGATTGAGGCGGGCGAAGATCCGCGTTTTATTGCAAGAAGGCTGGTTATTCTAGCAAGCGAGGATATCGGCATGGCGGATCCGCAATCCTTGCAGGTCGCTGTGGCTGCGTCGCAGGCAGTGCAGCTTATTGGTATGCCAGAAGGAAAACTCACGTTGGCTCAAGCCGTCATCCATTTGGCGACGGCTCCGAAATCAGCAAGCGTGAATCAGGCGATCACTGATGCTTTAAATGATGTACGCGCTGGTAAGGCAGGTACGGTGCCGGCACATTTACGGGACGGCCATTATGAAGGCGCAAAGCGCTTAGGCAACGCGCAAGGTTATCGCTATCCACACGATGATCCGCGCGGAGTCCTGGAACAACAATATATTCCAGATGAGCTCCAGGATGCGGTGTATTACCAGCCGACGGATCATGGTAACGAGAGCCGTATTTCGGAATATCTGGGCCGACTGCGTAGGTTGGTACGAGGCAAGAAATAACCCCGCTGGGGCACTTAGTACACTCGGTGCTGAACGTATTAGCGGCAAAGTACAGAATATGCAGTGTGCAAGTTATACAGCATGCGCCGAGTGCTGTGTTCAGCGTGTTAGTAACGAAAAGGAATAGACATAGTGCAAACCCACGAAATTAGAGATCGTTTTACCCAGCACTTCGCCAAACGAGGCCACGAAGTGGTACCGAGTGCCTCGTTGATCCTAGACGATCCCAACCTGCTGTTCGTCAATGCAGGTATGGTTCCTTTTAAGCCGTATTTCTTGGGGCAGCAAAACCCTCCGTACGAAAATGGTACGGCCACTTCGATCCAGAAATGCGTGCGCACCCTGGATATCGATGAAGTCGGTATCACTACCCGGCACAATACTTTTTTCCAGATGGCGGGAAACTTCTCGTTCGGCCAATACTTCAAAGAAGGCGCAATTTCCAACGCTTGGGCGCTGTTGACAAATCCGCTTGCCGACGGCGGCTTGGGGCTTGACCCAGAACGTTTGTGGGTCACCGTGTATGAAACCGATGACGAGGCCGCTGAGATCTGGAACAAGGTGATCGGCGTGCCAGACGAACGCATTCAGCGCATGGGCGTGGAAGATAACTACTGGCACATGGGGGTTCCGGGACCTTGCGGTCCGTGTTCCGAGATTTATTATGACCGAGGCCCAGAATATGGCGCGGAAGGCGGGCCATCCGCCGACGAACACCGGTACATGGAAATTTGGAACCTCGTGTTCATGCAATATGAACGCGGAGAATCGACCGGGTCAGGCAAAGGCGACTTCGAGATCCTCGGGGAGCTTCCTGCGAAAAACATCGATACCGGTCTAGGGATTGAGCGTTTGGCGTGCTTGCTGCAGGGTGTCGACAATGTCTATGAAACCGATCTGTTGCGACCAGTAATTACTGCCGCTGAAAAGTTGACCGGCGCCTCCTATGGGGCCGAGCAAGATAACGATGTCCGCTTCCGCGTGATTGCTGATCACTCGCGCACTGCGATGATGCTGGTTTTGGATGGAGTCACGCCGTCGAATGAGGGGCGGGGTTATATTTTGCGTCGTTTATTGCGACGTATTATCCGTTCTGCTCGCTTGCTCGGGGCTCAAGGCGAGACCATCAAGACCTTCATGTCGACGGTCATGGACACGATGGAGCCGTCGTATCCAGAAATTGCTGAGAGCCGAGAGCGCATTCTCGCGGTCTCATCCGCTGAAGAGCGTGCGTTTTTGAAGACTTTGGAATCGGGAACCAGTCGTTTCGACGAAACCGCACAACAACTCAACAAGCGCGGCGAGAAGGTCCTGACTGGTGCCGATGCCTTCTTGCTGCACGATACCTATGGTTTCCCCATCGACCTCACCATGGAGATGGCAGCAGAAGCGGGCCTTGAGGTCGACATGGACGGCTTCGAGACGGCAATGGCAGAGCAAAAGGCTCGCGCGAAGGCAGATAACAAGGCTAAGAAGAATACTCATGCCGACGAGTCTGTGTACCGCGAATGGGTTGACAACCAGCCGACAGAATTTGCTGGCTATTCGGAGCAGGCAACCAATTCGACGATTATTGGGTTAGTACGCGATGGCCAATCCGTGACGACGGCCCACAGCGGCGATAACGTCGAAGTCATTTTGGATGTTACCCCGATGTATGCAGAATCGGGTGGCCAGTTGGCTGATCGGGGCACGATTACCGCGGGTGATGCCACGGTAGAAGTTACCGACGTACAAAAGATCGCCAAGAAACTGTGGGTGCACCGGGGGCAGTTGCTTGGGGGATCACTAGAGATCGGACAAACGGCAACCGCAGAATATGACCAAAAATGGCGCCACGGAGCACGCCAAGCGCATACCGCCACGCACCTGATTCACGGTGCGCTGCGTGAGGTTTTGGGGCCGACTGCTGTGCAGGCTGGATCTATGAACCGACCGGGATATTTGCGTTTTGACTTCAACTACACGGAGCAGTTGAGCCCTGGTCAATTGGAGGAAATTGCGACGATCACCAACCAGGTAGTCGACGCTGATTACCAGGTTAATACGCTAGAAACCTCGCTTGATCATGCGAAGGATATGGGTGCTCTCGCCTTGTTTGGTGAAAATTATGGCGAGCGAGTGCGTGTCGTAGAAATCGCCGGTCCTTTTTCGACTGAGTTATGCGGCGGTACCCACGTCAGTCACTCATCGCAGATTGGTCCGGTCTCTGTACTCGGTGAATCATCGGTTGGCTCTGGGGCGCGGCGCATTGAGGCCTATTCCGGTTTGGATGCCTTCCGCTACTTCTCACAAGAGGCTGCCCTTGCCCATGGCGTGGCACAGTCGCTGAAGGCGAAGCCGAATGAGGTGCCCGAGCGCATCGAGACCTTGACGCGGAAGTTGAAAGAAGCGGAAAAGCAGGTTACCGCGCTGCGGCAACAGCAAATGGCTGCTAAAGCCGCGGAATACGCTAATGATGCGGTTGAGGTTAACGGTGTTGCTGTAGTGAACGCACAGCTTCCGTCAGAGGTTAATGGTGGTCAGCTTCGTTCTATTGCGGCAGATATCCGTAACCGGATGCAAGGCCGTCCAGCGGTCGTAGTCTTGGCTGCAGACAATGCTGGGAAAGTGCCGTTTGTGGTTGCGCTAAACCCAGAAGCGGTCGACAAGGGTTTGGCGGCAGGTAGCTTGGTGTCGATTTTTGGGGGATATGTCGGCGGTAAAGGCGGCGGTAAGTCAGACATGGCTCAGGGGTCCGGCAGCCAAGCAGCCGGAATTGAGCAAGGTTTTGCAGCGTTGCGTGACGAAATTTCTCGGGCATAGCATGCCAAGGTTTGCTTTTGCGCCTGCCGATCGCCGATTTGTTATCGTTTAGTTATAGAATAAGCGAGCACAACGGAGCATCGGCAGGTTTTTGCCTGCAGCGTCACGTGGCGCGTGCCGTAATCGCTAATACTATTTCGGGAATGGAAAGGGAGATCGCATACGTGAGCAAACTCGAGCCAAACGCTCCCAGCGTTGATTCGCCTCGGCATTCCCAAGTTATCGAGGGGCGGCGCATCGGCATTGATGTTGGTACAGTCCGCATCGGTGTTGCCGCGTCCAATAGAGAAGCTACCTTGGCATTTCCTGTGGAGACGGTACAGCGAGAAACTGGATTTAAGGATCGGGACCAGGAAGACATCGATCGGATTCTGGAGCTTATCTCGGATTATGATGCTGTCGAAGTCGTGGTAGGTTTGCCCCGAGATTTGCAGGCGCATGGCTCAAAGAGCGTCAAGCACGCGAAAGAAATTGCATTTCGTATCCGACGCCGTCTGCGTAACACAGGTTCTACTATTCCCGTAGTGTTTGCCGACGAGCGTTTGACGACGGTAGCTGCAACCCAGGCGTTACGAGCATCTGGAGTATCAGAAAAGGCCGGCCGATCGGTGATTGACCAGGCAGCCGCCGTGGAAATTTTGCAATCGTGGTTGGATTCACGCGTATTGGCACGTCAGCGTGAGAACGACTCTCCGAACTAACCCGAATAAAGAAGAGATAACACACATGAGCACACAGACGCGCGTGCGCGTAAGACGCAGCATTGATCCCAAATATGTGAAACGTCGGCAACGGGGTCTTGCTGTGCTAATCGCCTCTTTCATCCTGATTATCGGAGTGAGTGCCTATATTGCATTCAACGTCATATCCGGCAACCGAGGAGGCGCCGCAGTGGATGACTTCGACGGCGACGGTAACGGTGTCGTGGCTATGGTGCAGATTAAAGAAGGCGATTCGATTTCATCGCTTGGACCGGAGCTAGAAGAGCGCGGAATTGTGGCGTCGGATTCGGTCTTCCAGACTGCCGCGGCCAGCAATCCTGATGCCGGTAACGTGCAACCTGGTTTCTACCGTTTGGAAGAAGAAATGAGCGCCCAGGCTGCGGTGGCGGCATTGCTGAACCCCGATAAACAAGTAGAGCTACTTGATGTGCACGGTGGCACCACTCTGCACGATGTGAATGTTAAGGGTGGAAACATCCGTGAAGGTATTTACACGCAAATTTCCAAAGTCAGTTGCTCTGGTGGCGATGACAGTCAGTGTGTGAGCACACAGGAGTTGGAATCGGTAGCTGCTAACACCGATCCTGCAGATCTTGGTGCACCCGAATGGGCGCTGGAGCGTGTACGTGAGCAAGGTTCTGATCCGAAACGCCTCGAGGGGTTGATCGCTCCCGGACAATATGTCATTGATCCGAATATGGACGCAGAAGAGATCTTGACTGATCTGGTTACGCGGACGACTAAGCGCTATAACGACTCGAATATTGTTGAGAGGGCTCGTGCGATTGATCTAGCGCCTTATGATTTGCTTATCGCAGCTTCGCTGGTTGAGCGGGAGGCACCGGCAGGTGATTTCGATAAGGTTGCACGCGTCATTCTTAATCGCCTGGATGAACCTATGCGCTTGGAATTCGATTCTACTGTCAACTACGGACTAGACGACGTCGAACTCGCAACCACTGATGAAGACCGTGCGCGAAAGACCCCATGGAATACTTACGCAATGGATGGGCTACCGGCCACACCGATTGCAGCGCCCTCGGATGGAGCGTTGCATGCCATGGAACATCCAGCTGAAGGAAATTGGCTGTTTTTCGTCACCGTCGATGAACAAGGCACCACGGTGTTCAACGATACCTTTGAAGAACATTTAGAAGATGTCGATCGTGCACTCGAATCCGGAATCCTGGACCATCATGAATAGGATCCAAGCTGCGTCGAGTGCTAACTCGGACTTTCAGTTTCCGAATGATTCGGAACGGGATGTACCTCATCGCGTTGCGGTACTTGGTAGTCCGGTAGCTCATTCGCTATCGCCGGTGTTGCACAATGCCGGATATCGTGCGCTTGGCCTGAATGGCTGGCACTATGATCGCTGTGAAGTAGGCAAGGGACGGCTGGCCGATTTTGTGGCACAAGCTGATGGCTCGTACCGCGGATTTTCTGTTACGATGCCAGGAAAATTTGAAGCCCTGCAACTTGCTGATCACGTCAGCGGTCGTGCCAACATGATTGGCACCGCAAACACCCTGGTGCGACGTGATGGCGGGTGGTTTGCCGATAATACGGATGGCGACGGAGTACTTGGAGCACTCGGGGAATTATTTCCGAACAACAGTGGCTCGTTAGAGCATGTTGTGGTCCTGGGTTCTGGCGGTACGTCACGGCCGGTCCTGTGGGCTCTGGGTACGTTGGGAGTTCGGGAAGTCACCATCGTTAACCGCAGTGATCGTAGCAGCGAGTGGGCGCCGCTCGCCGAGTCCATGGGAGTGGCATGGAATATCGCTACTTGGGAAGACTCATTAGAAGACTGCGACGCTATTATTTCTACAGTGCCCGCAGACGCTGTAGCCGGTCACGAACGGCGTCTGGCCCACGCACCAGTCCTTGATGTCATTTATGACCCCTGGCCGACTCCATTGACGATTCAGGCAGCATCCAATGGGCATCGCAGCGTTGGCGGGCATGTCATGCTGGCACACCAGGCCTTTGGCCAATTTAGACTCTTCACAGGGCTTCCTGCCCCGAAAGAAGAAATGTGGGCTGCGCTCGATAGAGAGTTGAATTCTCAGAAACCATAAGAATTGTTGCTTTCGGGGTTGTCGGTTTTCTGACTTACGGGTAGGGCGGCGCTACGGAAATTCCCCTACACGAGGATTCTTCGGTAGCGTTAGCAGGCATGGGGGGATTTTTCGTAGTATTTGCTATTTTTCTGTGGGCGTGTGCCTTGGTCGGCTATGACTTAAAAGCCCACCGCTTGCCAAATTTTCTGACACTTCCGGCCGCAGCATGTGCTCTTGGATGGGCGTTTCAGCACCCTAATACCACCGAAATTTTGTCGGCGGCTAGTCTCTGGCCAATTCTGTATCTGGTGCAGATTTGGAGCGCTGCGCTGTGGCATCGTTTATGCGGGCGACCGCATGCACCTGGCATTGGTGGTGGAGATATTAAACTGGCAATTCCGCTTGCCATCATGGCTGCAGCGGCAGGTGGTGCTTTTGCCGTATTACTTGCCGCAGGAACAGCATCATTGCTGAGCTTGCTTATTGCAATGCTTCGAAACCGGGGCTACGTTGCACATGGGCCAGCTATGATTCTGGCCACTGTGATGGTCTCAATACTGCTTGTGGAATAATAGACGGCATGCTTCGTTGGACTACCGCTGGGGAATCACATGGCCAAGCATTGGTGGCTGTGGTGGAAAATATGCCTGCACACGTCGAGCTCACTGCAGACGATATTGCGTACCAACTCGCGCGTCGTCGTTTGGGGTATGGCCGCGGCGCTCGTATGAAATTTGAAGCCGATGAGTTGAGTTTGCTCGCCGGTATTCGGCACGGAAAAACACTGGGTAGTCCGATTGCCATCATGATCGGAAACACGGAATGGCCGAAGTGGGAAACCATCATGTCCCCAAACCCTGTGGATGTGAATGATCCGGATATTGCGAAAGCCCTACACTCAGGCCGCGGCGCACAGCTCACGCGTCCGCGTCCGGGACACGCAGATTTTTCCGGCATGGTGAAATATGACCATGCCGACGCTCGCAATATTTTGGAGCGCTCTTCAGCACGCGAAACGGCGGCCCGCGTCGCTTGCGCCACCGTTGCCCGTAATTTTCTTCGGCAGGTGCTTGGCGTGGAGGTTTTGTCGCATGTGATTTCCATTGGGCCGTCCCAACCTTATGAAGGTCAGGCACCCCAACCAGGCGATCTCGAAACAATTGATGCTTCACCTGTGCGCGCATTTGGAAAAGACGCTGAAGCCTCGATGATCGCGGAGATTGAATTCGCGAAGAAGTCCGGCGATACCTTAGGTGGAATCGTCGAAGTTGTCGTCGATGGTTTGCCGGTGGGGCTGGGCTCTCATGTTTCTGGGCAGACGCGGCTCGATTCCCGGTTGGCCGGGGCTTTGATGAGTATTCAGGCTATTAAAGGAGTAGAGATCGGGGACGGGTTTACACAGGCTCGTTCCCGAGGCTCGGAGTCGCATGATGAGATCATCCGTACAGACACGGGATTGGCGCGCGCGTCGAATCGAGCTGGTGGATTGGAAGGAGGCACCACCAATGGTGAACAGCTGCGCCTGAAAGCTGCAATGAAGCCGATTTCTACCGTCCCACGCGCACTGCGGTCCGTCGATATGGAAACTGGTTCTGCGGCGACCGCGATTCACCAGCGTTCCGATGTGTGTGCAGTTCCCGCTGCTGGAGTTGTCGCAGAAGCAATGGTGGCGTTGGTATTGGCACAGGCTGTGCTGGAGAAATTTGGTGGCGATAGCGTTGTAGAAACCCGCCGTAATTTCTTGGCCTATCAACGCCGTGTAGAACAAAAACTCGCGTTCTCTGAGGATGCCACAGCTGGAGCGGGGGAGATGTAATGGGATATGGAGAAAGTTCACGCCCGTCTGTCGTGCTTATTGGGCCTCCCGGTGCGGGTAAGACAACGATTGGTCGTCGATTAGCCCGCGTTCTTAATCAGCAATTTGTTGACTCCGATTTTGTGATTGAGAGCAAGGCCGGCAAGACCTGTTCGGAAATTTTTGCCGAAGACGGTGAAGAAGCCTTCCGGGCACTGGAAGCTGAGGTGATCGCCGAAGCACTACAAGAGCCGGGGATTCTCGCGCTTGGCGGGGGAGCAGTCACGCACGCTGGAACACGCAGTTTATTAGACCAGCAGACCGTGGTATTCGTCGATGTCAGCGATGACACTGGGATTGAGCGCACCACGCGCCCTCATAACCGACAGCAACGCCCACTGCTTGCGGGGAAGGATGCTGATACGCGTTACCGGAATTTGATGGCACAACGCCGTCCGTTGTATCGAGAGGTTGCCGATTATCGTGCCCGCACTGATCAACGCAGTCCGCAACAAGTAGTTGCAGACATCTTGGGCTTTTTGGAAACTTTGTAATATCGCGTGCATTTAGCCGGAAGGTAGTAATAACGATGAGTTTTAACATGTTTTCCCCGTCACCTGAAGGCCGCCAGCATAGCGTGGGTAGTTCTGAGGTAATTGAAGTCAATGGCCCAAATCCTTATCAGGTGACAATTGGCCGCGGTCTGACTGATGCCATTGCGGACAGAGCGAAGCATACCGGAGCCCAGACTGTGGGGATCGTGCATCAACCGACAATGGCGGCACCTGCCAGGCAGGTTGCGCGTTCGATTGAAAATCTGGGCTTGCGAGTGCATTTATTCCCTGTGCCAGATGCAGAAGCCGCAAAAACTCTTGAAGTCGCTGGCCAATTATGGGACGAACTTGCGCAGCATAATTTCTCCCGACGTGATGTGATCATAGGTTTTGGAGGCGGTGCGGTCACCGATCTAGCTGGGTTTATTGCAGCTACGTGGATGCGAGGAATAAAGGTCATCCAGGTGCCGACGACTTTGCTCGCGATGGTGGATGCAGCCGTCGGTGGAAAGACCGGAATCAATACTGGCCATGGGAAAAATTTGGTCGGTGCTTTTCATGAGCCAGACAGTGTCTTCGTAGACTTAGACCGTCTGACGACTCTCCCTGAAGACGAGATAATTGCCGGTTCAGCAGAGATCATCAAAACTGGTTTCATCAGCGATGGCGTCATCATTGATCGTTATGAAGATGACCCGCTTGCTTGTTTGGACCCCGATGGTTATTTGCCGGAATTGATCACGCGTTCAATAGCGGTGAAAGCAAACGTCGTCGGCATGGACCTGCGTGAGTCAGGTTTGCGGGAAACCCTCAACTACGGTCATACCTTTGCCCATGCAGTGGAATTGCGCGAGAATTTTGCCTGGCGCCATGGAAACGCGGTGGCGGTGGGCATGATGTACGTCGCGCATTTAGCGCGTAACCGCAAGTTGATCGACGACGCATTGCTTCAACAGCACCGCCGAATTTTGGAATCAGTCGGACTGCCGGTGGCGTATGAGCCAGGACATTTCGACGAACTACTTGCAGCTATGAACAGGGATAAGAAAAACCGTGAAGGCAGACCCCGGTTTGTAGGAATCACGGGAATTGGCGATTGTATGCGTATTCCGGATGCCTCAGATGAAGAATTGCGTGCAGCGTACCAAGCAATTTGCGCATAGAACCTGCATCGATGCGTGACAACCAGATTTTTGTAGCCGCTGAAAGGATACTGTCGTAATGCCCGGGAATAATCGCTCCACTGTATTGGTTCTGAACGGTCCTAACTTGAATCGTTTGGGCAAGCGCCAACCCGAAATTTACGGTGCGACGACGCTCAGTGACGTGGAAACTGCACTGATCGCCGAAGGCGAGGCCCATGGCTTACACGTCATTTGTCGGCAATCCAATGCTGAGCACGAATTACTGGATTATGTCCACGAAGCCGCGGATCATCACTGGCCAGTAATCATTAACCCTGGTGGTTTCACCCATACCTCGGTGGCGCTGCGTGATGCGCTAGCAGAAATAGCAGACGGTGCTGGATTCATCGAGGTGCATATCTCCAATGTGCATGCTCGAGAGGCATTTCGTGGGCACTCGTACTTGTCGCCGCTTGCACGTGGTGTCATCGCGGGGCTTGGTATTACTGGATATAGTGCTGCGTTACGTTATTGGGCAGATAATGTGGCGTAACATCGTAAAAGATAGTTTCTTTGTGGAAATTTACGCTGAATGGGGATAGGAATTGCCACGATTACTCGTGGTTGACTACAAGGTTCAGCATACTAGCCTAATAAGGAGAACAATGACATTGGCTGATACTCGCTTTAGCAACCGTCGTCGTAAATTGGCGACAGCCATGGCAGCAGAGCGCCTCGATGACTTTTTGGTGACTCACCTGATCCACGTTCGGTATTTATCCGGTTTCTCTGGATCCAATGGTGCGGTGCTGTTATCGAAAGATCAATCTGCTGCTATTAGCACGGATGGGCGTTACGCGACACAGATTGCAGAAGAAGTTCCTGATATTACTGCAACGATTACTAGTGCCATCACAAAAGATCTGCTCCAGAAGCTAGAAGGCCCACGTCGGGTTGGTGTGGAGTCTGATTTCGTCAGCATCGAGCAGTTCAAGCAACTGGAAAAACAGTGTCCAGAAGAAGTGACACTGGTGCCAGTTTCCGGGATGATTGAAAAGATTCGGTTAATCAAAGACAACGTCGAAATCGAACGTCTGACAGGAGTCGCAGAGCTAGCCTCACAAGCACTCGAGGATATGATTGCTGCTGGGGAAATAGTCGCCGGTCGCACCGAACGTCAGATTGCTGCTGACCTGGAATACCGTATGCGTTTGTTGGGTGCGGAACGCCCAAGCTTTGACACTATCGTCGCTAGCGGCCCAAATGGCGCAAAACCACACCACGGTGCAGGTGATCGCGAACTGCAAGAAGGCGATCTCGTAACAATTGACTATGGTGCACACCGCGCTGGGTTTAATTCCGATATGACGCGCACTGTTGCTGTAGGCAAGATCGATGATTTCTCTCGGGAAATTTATGACATTGTGCTTAAAGCACAGGAAGCTGGAGTCCGGGCGGCTACCCCTGGTACTCCGCTGGCTGATATTGACGCCGCGTGCCGCGACATTATCCGTGAGGCTGGCTATGAAGAATATTTTGTCCACTCCACCGGGCACGGAATTGGCCTTGATGTACATGAAGCCCCAGCAGCTGCTCACACCGGTCAGGGCAAAATCGAAGCAGGTATGACGCTCACGATTGAGCCAGGAATTTATATCCCGGGCAAGGTAGGTGTGCGGATTGAAGATACTTTGGTGATTACGGACGGTAAGCCACGCAACTTATCTACACCGACAAAACAGTTGCGCGAACTCTAGAAACGTTTGCCATAACGTCGGCATGGATTGTCAGCATACGACGTTGCGCGCGCGTGGCGTCGGGTAGATAGGAGCGCACGAGTGCACATTGCCGCCCGTGCCGATTCTTTAACGGTCCGGGCGGTCTCGGTTATACTAGCGGGAGCAAAGATGTACTAGGCAACTCCACGCGTTGTGGAGCTGTCGCACTGACAAATATTGGAGAGTTGATTCGTGGCTGATACCACTGCTTTCAAAAACGGCGTTGTGCTGAAAATTGACAACAAACTACAACAGATCGTGGAATTCCAGCACGTGAAGCCAGGAAAAGGTCCAGCATTCGTGCGCACCAAACTCAAAGATGTCATGACTGGCAAAGTTACTGACAAGACCTGGAACGCCGGCGCGAAAGCCGAGTTGGCTACGGTTGACCGCCGTGACATGACGTACCTCTATAATGACGGCACCAACTATGTCGTCATGGATGATAAGACCTTCGAGCAGGTCGAATTGTCGGCCGACAAATTCGGCCGTGCAGTGGATTTTCTGCTCGAAAACATGCGCATCCAGGTCTCGTTCCACGAAAATGAGCCGTTGTTCGCTGAACTTCCGATCAACGTCGACCTCAAAGTGGAACACACTGATCCTGGTTTGCAAGGTGATCGCTCGAGCGGTGGCACCAAGCCAGCGACGCTAGAAACTGGCGCTGAAGTCCAGGTTCCGCTGTTCATCGAAACCGGAAACGTCGTCAAGATCGACACGCGTACCGGCGACTACCTCTCCCGTAGCAACAACTAACGCGCAAGGGTATGTCAGACAACAAAAAAACCGCGGCTTCCGGTACCCGTTTCACTCGCTCAGATAAGCGTTTGCACACCAAGCGCTACCGGGCTCGCCGCCGTGCCGCGGACATCCTTTACGAAGCTGAAACCAGAGACCTTGATCCGGTGGCGATTGTCGACGATCGCGTGGAGCTTGCCGCATGGGAGCAATCACCGGTCCCACCCGTGGCTGAGTACACCAAAGAAATTGTCGCGGGAGCTGCAGAGAAACTCGATGAAATTGACGAGTTAATTTCCCGTTTCTTATCACAGGAATGGGAACTTGGAAGGCTTCCGGCAGTTGACCGCGCGATCATGCGCGTTTCCGCATGGGAGATATTGTTTAACGCTGACGTACCGGCAGCCGTTGCCGTGGTGGAAGGCGTGGAATTAGCCAGTGAATATTCCACAGAATCGGCTGCGCCGTATATTCACGCGGTGTTGGACGATATTGCCCAATCCGTCTCAGCTGATAATCCGATGGCTCACGATGACAGAGATGACAGTGGCGTTGACGTTGGTGACATCGACGATGGTGCTAGCGACGATGCCGACGCCAAAAACACAGACGAGCAAGCCTAATTTCTGTGTCTTTTAAACCACGTCATGCAGAACGGTTGCGGGCAGTTCCACCCGTAGAATTGTCCGCAATTGATCCACAGTCGACTCCCGGGTTTTCCGGTAATCCGCGCGGGAAGAGGATGCGGAGACGATTCCGTAAATTCGATGCGGAACTGCGGCAACTGCAGGAAAAATTATTTGCGCATTCTCGCCTAGGGACCGCACAATCTGGATCCATCTTGTTGATTTTGCAGGGCATGGATACATCTGGCAAAGGCGGAATGATCCGCAACGCGTTGTCAGTTTTTGACCCCCAAGGCTTGCGTCCCGTGGGATTCGGCGCGCCAACTGAAGAAGAACGGAACCATGATTTCCTGTGGCGCATCAACAAGCATGCGCCGGAGGACGGCGAAATCGTCGTGTTTGACCGCTCGCATTATGAAGATGTTCTAATTCAGCGAGTAGAGAAAATGGCGCCAGCTGACGAGATCGAGCGTCGCTATGATGCGATCGTTGATTTTGAATCTCAGCTTGCAGCACGCGGGGTGCGCATTATCAAAATAATGCTGCATATTTCTGCAGAATTCCAGAAATCTAACCTGGCACGTCGGCTGCAACGACATGATAAACGCTGGAAATTTGACCCGTCTGATCTCGACAATCGAAAGAAATGGGAAGATTACCAGCGCGCTTATGAGATAGCCATTAACCGCACCCACACTGAGGACGCTCCGTGGTACATCGTGCCTAGTGACAATAAGCTTTATGCACGTACTGCCGTGAAGTACTTGGTGTTGCGGCGGTTGCGCGCCATGGATCTGGATTGGCCGCAGCCAAGCTACGATGTCGAGCAGCAGTACCGCCGCCTGCACGGATAGTTGTAATCACGGGTTCCTCGTGTTGTAGTGCCATGCCGCGTTAATGCTGCGTCCTGGCACCTACTATCTTAGCGCCTGTTTTTGCGCTGAGACTAGGCGCCTTGCTCGTCTGAGGTGTTGTGCTCAGCGGTGGTGTGATCAGCCTGGTCGCGGTGCTCATTGAGCTTTCGCATTTCGTCGGCTGCGGCGACCATCGCATCTTGTGCTCGCACCACACCGTCGACGGCAGCTTTGAGCGCGACCTTGAGCTGCTCGTCGGAGATTCCGGCGGCAACCACAATGTCACGTTCGGTGCGCACGATTAACTTGCCTTCGTGCTCGGCAATAACGGCGCGTGCGCCGATCGAGGTGGAATTAATTTGGTTGGCAGCCAAGAACAATCCAGCATCAGCACTGTCGTAGTCCGTATCGGTGGCGACTTCGGAGCGGACCACCATTGCCGAGCCCAGCACCGCGAATGTGCACAAGGTGTCGTTGAGGTTTGCGGTAGCGATTTCTTTTCCTGCAACCTTGGTGAGTTCCACATCAAATCCACGCATGGCCTCGACGACACGGTCGATGGTGGCTGGGGCCAGTTCTGTATCGGTGTTCATGAGAAACTCCTAGTTCTGTTCGTCGTGCGTGTGGTTTTCTTCCCAGGTGACAGCGTCTGGGAATTGTTTGCCGAGGGCCTGGAACGATTCCAAGACTGCGTCCAACGTGCTCAACAAAAACGCGCCCAACTGGTTTCGGGTCATGCCAGTGCTGACATCAGCTTCACGAACCGCTGAAATTGCTAGCAGGTTTTCTCCCTGTTCAAAAAATCGCAGCGTTGGGGCAAATTGTGCTTGGTTCCACGAATTTACGACAGCAAGCACGTCAACCGCTTGGCTAGTACTGAGCTGCCCGCGCCAGAGTGAATCGACGATAAGCATGTTTTGCCGGACGCTGATCGCGATTGCTGCATTACTAAATCCGGTGCGTACTACCTGCAATGTGCTGCCGTCGGGAATTTCTTGTTCCTCGTTGCGGTACACGAGCTTTTCGGCGTCAAGAATCTCACCTATGCGCTCGAAGGTGACTTCTGCAATGTCACCGACGGTTTCCGGCGAGCGATCTTGCTCATTCGGCGTTGGTTGTTGGCTCATATGCTCTTTCCGTTCGCGTTGGGTTTGCTTCTAACCATTGCCACCGTACCGGCAAACTAGCCGGAAAATCATTGGCCACAGTGTAAGTTTCAGTGTTAGTACTGGTTTTCCCATACTGTATTTATTCGTCTTGTAGCTGTTCACCCCCAAGTTCGTGAGCGAGGGCAGCATCAAGAGTGGGAAAACGGAATTGGTGGCCGAGCTGGCTAATCTTTGCACTGGAGACCCGTTGATTTGCCAAAGCTAATTCGTGGGCGCCTTCTTTACCCAGTAGTAATTTGGGTCCGAATGTGGGGACTGGAAGCAGCGTCGGGCGATTTAATTCAGTACCGAGTGCTTTAGCCATATCTTTGTTGAGCAATGGCTGCGGGGCTGCCGCGTTGATTGCGCCGGTAATCCGAGAGTCAACGATTACTCGGGTATAAATATCGGTTAAATCATCCATCGCGATCCAGCTGAACCAGAAATTTCCATCACCAAAACTCCCGCCCAAACCGGTGGAAAACAATGTCTTCAGCAGTGGAAGCAAACCAGAGTTTCCGGACAGCGTCACCCCAGTACGGATATTGACCACACGTTTTCCGGCTTCTAATGCCGGTCGACATGCAAGTTCCCAGTCAGCGACCACATCGGCCAAAAAGCCATCGCCGCGCTCGGAATTTTCTGTGAGAATTTCGGGACCGCGATCTGGGCCGTAGTAGCCGATAGCAGAAGCACAGACCATCGTCGTAACAGTCGGTGAGTCTGCGACTAAGCGTGCCAGTTTATAGGTTGGGTCTACCCGTGAGCCGCGAATCTCTTTTTTGTGTGCTTCGTTGAAGCGGCCAAAAATAGGTTCACCCGCTAAATGTACAAGGACATCGACGCCTGCGAGAAGATGTGATGAAGGGTAGTGGGTGTGCCAGTGGCGCTGACCGGTTTTCGCTTCCCCGCGCACCAGCTCAATGACAGTATGTCCAGCTGTGGTTAGTTGGGCTTTCAAGCTGCGTCCGACAGAACCATGGGCGCCGGTCATGGCGATCGTGAGAGCTTTTCCTGGTACGGGCTCTATGGAGTTTTTTCCGGTCGTGGCTGCGGACGTTGCCCCTGCGAAGCCTGCGTCCTTCAACGACTGTAAGAACGATAAATCCGCGATGAGCTGACGCTGCCGATAAGCAAACACCGGGCGCAATAAATGAGCGGGTGCACGTGTGTGGACAGTGTCGTTGATTGTGGTGGTATTCGGCAGCTCACCATCGGCGAAGTGGTGATCATGGCGCCATTGTGCGAGCTGTCGGACTGGGGAATTGATGCAAAAATCAGTAAACGATATTTCGGGTTGGTAGCGCGTGAGATCGTGGCGTGCGACCCATTTCAGCCCTGCCGGGAGCCGGAAAATTGTGGTGCCGTCGGCAAGACTCGTTGCTTCGGTCTGTGGCGTCATCGGCAGAAACGGCGGGGTGAGTCGACTGATTGCCCCTGGGCGGGTGTGCCAATCCCACACTTCGGAGCGTGGGGCTGGAACGAGATGTTGGGCGGAAAAGCTCACGCGCGTAATCCTTAGTGCTAGACTGAAGCGGTGTCTCCATCATAGACCCAACCATGAATGCAGTCGGCATCCTTTAAAATCCGCACAGAGAGGCGGGGAAGGAGGGCACGATGACAGTGGAAGAACCGTCCGCGGAGGCAGCAGAAACAACTGAGTTGTTGAGCGCTGCTGCAATTTCGCGCACGATCGCACGCATCGCGCACCAAATTATTGAGAAAAACGCCATCGGCTCGCCAGACTCGGCGCCGGTGATCTTACTGGGCATTCCGTCCGGGGGCCTTCCCTTGGCGGAGAGTATCGCGGACAAGATTCACGAGTTTTCTGGCCAGGCTGTCGCCACTGGCGCGCTAGATATCACTTTGTATCGTGATGACCTTCGTTCGAAACCACACCGCGCGCTAAAACCCACATCGATTCCGCGTGGAGGCATCGACGAGGCCATCGTGGTGCTTGTCGACGATGTGCTGTTTTCCGGGCGTACCATTCGCGCAGCACTCGACGCACTGTCCGATATTGGCCGCCCACGCGCAATTCAACTGGCCGTATTAGTGGATCGCGGCCACCGTGAACTCCCGATCCGCGCTGATTTCGTCGGCAAGAATCTCCCGACTGCGCGTACCGAGGGCATTTCTGTTTTGAATTCGGATATCGACGGCCGCGACGCCGTGATCTTGTCACGCGGAATGCGCAGTGTGCAGGACCGGGTTACGCAGCACCAAGCAGCTACATCAGCAGAATTCGTAGAGTCGACACTATCGACCGATACCGCAACCACTGATCTAGTAGACGACCAGCCTAGGCAAGGGGACAAGTAGTGAAGCACTTACTATCCATTGCGGATTTAAACGCGGACCAAATTACGGGACTGTTGGATGAGGCTGAGCGGTTTTCCGAAGCCCTGGCTGATCGCGATGTGAAGAAGCTTCCGACGTTGCGGGGGCGGACGATTTATACCTTGTTTTACGAAAACTCGACTCGTACCCGCTCGTCGTTTGAAACTGCCGGTAAATGGATGAGCGCCGATGTGATTAACCTATCTGCGTCGTCGTCGTCGGTGTCCAAAGGCGAGTCCCTGCGCGATACCGGGTTGACGTTGGCCGCAATCGGTGCCGATGCGATTATCACCCGGCATCCGTCGTCCGGAGCTGCTCAGTTGCTTGCCAATTGGGTGGATACCGACGGCTCTGGCCCGTCTGTGATTAACGCCGGTGATGGTGCTCATCAGCACCCGACCCAAGCCCTGCTCGATGCGATGACGCTGCGTCAGCATCTCGGCGAGATCTCCGGTCGTCGTGTCGTTATTGTGGGAGATTGTCTGCACTCACGTGTCGTGCGTTCGAATGTCGATTTACTTTCCACAATGGGCGCGGACGTGGTTCTCGTGGCACCGCACACCTTGCTGCCGCACGGTGTGGAACATTGGCCGGTACGTACCAGTCATGATTTTGATGCCGAGCTTGCCGGGGCTGATGCCGTGATGATGTTGCGTGTGCAAAAAGAACGCATGAACGGTGGTTTCTTCCCTTCGCACCGTGAATACGCCACGTACTACGGGCTGTCGAAGCAGCGTGCGGCATTGCTGCGTGATGATGCCATTATCATGCACCCCGGTCCGATGCTGCGCGGCATGGAAATCAACTATGACGTTGCCGACTACCCAAATACCGTGGTGCTGGGACAGGTGAACAACGGAGTGCACATGCGTATGGCGGTGCTATTTACGTTGTTGGCCGGCTCCGGAGCGGAATAACGCGTCAGTTAAAGAACGCAGGTGAAAACCAGAATATGACAGCACATAATTCACACAACACAGGGGAAGTCACGATCATGTCGCATACACACCACACTCCGTCGCAGGAGAAATATCCGCCGACTGGGCAATTACGCCCGGCGTCGCAAAGTTCCTTGTTGTTGCGCAACGTGCGGCCGTATGGCGAGGGTGACCCCGTTGACGTATTGCTTGCCGACGGGCGTATCCAGGCGATCGAGGTAACCGATTCGAACGCAGCTGCTGAACTCTCGGCAGATGATGAGCGCGATCTGCAGGGCAACGTTTTGTTACCAGGCCTTGTCGATATGCACGTGCACTTGCGCGAACCCGGCAGGGAAGACACAGAAACCATCGCCAGTGGCTCAGAAGCTGCAGCGCGCGGTGGCTTTACAGCCGTCTTCACGATGGCAAACACGCAGCCGGTGACGGATCAGCCGGTGATCGCGGAATCTGTCTGGTACAAGGGGCAGCAGCACGGCGTGTGCGATGTGCACCCGGTGGGATCCATTTCGCAAGGGCTGGAAGGTAAAAACCTCACAGAATTCGGTATGCTCGCACGCAGTGCAGCGAAAGTACGGATGTTTTCCGACGACGGGAAGTGCGTCAATGATCCACAGTTGATGCGTCGAGCTCTGGAATACGCCAAGGGCTTGAACGTCTTGATTGCGCAGCATGCAGAAGATCACCGAATGACCGAGACTGCGGTTGCCCATGAGGGTGCGACTGCAGCCCAGCTTGGGCTGTCGGGTTGGCCGCGGGTAGCAGAAGAATCCATTGTCGTTCGGGATGCACTATTGGCGCGTGATTACGGAAACCGCGTGCATATCTGCCATGCCTCCACAGAAGGCACAGTGGAGCTGGTGCGCTGGTCGAAGCAACACGAAATCCCGATCACCGCGGAAGTTACTCCGCATCATTTGTTGCTGCACGACGAGAAGCTGCGTACTTATGACGGGATTTTCCGGGTTAATCCACCGTTGCGTGAAGAATCGGACACGTTGGCGCTGCGGCAAGCTCTTCTCGATGGGGTAATCGACTGCGTGGCCACCGACCACGCGCCCCATGGCAGCGAGGATAAGTGCGTGGAATTCGAACACGCGAAGCCGGGGATGCTCGGCCTGGAATCCTCGTTGGCTGTAATCGCCCAGATTTTCGTGGAATCCGGTTTGGCAGACTGGCGTTTTATTGCTCGCGTCATGTCGGAGCGTCCCGCAGAAATCACTCGACTGCCAGATCACGGCCGCCCGATTGCGGTGGGAGAACCGGCGAACCTCACTGTGGTGGATCCGGCTTATCCATGGACCTCGAAGGCCGAGGAATTTGCGTCGAAATCGCGGAACAACCCTTATGAGGGCCATGAATTTGGAGCGAAGGTGACACACACGATCTTGCGGGGAGGGTTGAGTTATGAACTTGCCGATTGTGCGCGTGCCGACGCTGGTGAGGCAACAGGCTCGGAAGATTAAATGATTACCGCACAATGGACTCGAGAATTTGACAACAGCAAGCGAAAGGCAGAAAACCGTGACTAACCCTGCACACCGAAGCTACCCGCCCGAGACGGTACCTGCGGTACTCGTGCTCGGGGATGGCAGCGTGTATCCCGGATTTGGGTTCGGCGCCACTGGCAAAAACCTCGGCGAGGCCGTATTTACTACGGCGATGACCGGTTACCAAGAAACTATGACGGACCCGTCATATCACCGTCAGATTGTTGTCACCGCTGCACCTCATATCGGAAACACCGGTTGGAACGACGAGGATGACGAATCACACGACGGGCGCATCTGGGTTGCTGGGCTGGTCGTTCGCGACCTGGCACATCGCGTGTCGAATTGGCGTGCGACTGCCTCGCTACCCGAAGCGATGGAGCAACAAGGCGTCATTGGCATTTCCGGTATCGATACCCGAACTTTAGTCCGTCGTTTGCGTAACCATGGTTCCGTCAAGGCGGGAATTTTCTCTGGTGAACAGGCACAGCGACCACATGATGAATTGATCGCGGAGGTCCGTGAGCAAGAAGATATGGCGGGCGCGGATTTGGCCGGGGAAGTCTCCGTCGACAAGGCCTACACCGTGCCTGCGGTAGGTGCGACTCGCTACCGCATCGTTGCATTTGACATGGGAATTAAAACAGCAACGCCACGTAATTTCGCACGCCGTGGCATTGAAACTGTGGTGGTGCCAGCGGGAACCAGTTTCGCCGAGGTAGAAAAGCTGCAACCAGACGGGGTATTTATCTCCAATGGTCCGGGAGACCCAGCAACCGCTGACGATATGGTTGCCACCCTGCGGGAGATTCTGGCGGCAAAAATTCCATTCTTCGGTATTTGTTTCGGTAACCAGCTGCTCGGCCGGGCCCTGGGCTTGCAGACGTACAAGATGAAGTTTGGTCACCGTGGCATCAATGTTCCGGTACTGCATCACGAGAGCGGCAAGATTGATATCACTTCGCAAAATCACGGTTTCGCGTTGGCCGCCCCGGGTAATACCGAGACGTTGCCTGCCGATTGCCAGGAAACCGACCGTGCGTTTTCGACCGATTTCGGCCCAGCGTTAATCACGCATACTTGCCTGAATGATGGCACCGTCGAAGGCGTCGCTTTGCGCAGTGGCCTGGCTTATTCCGTGCAATATCACCCGGAGTCTGCTGCTGGCCCACACGATGCCCACCCGCTCTTTGATCAATTTCTCGCGCTGCTTGAGCAGCACAGCCAGGAAAGGAAAGCTTAATTATGCCGAAGCGCCCTGATATTCACCACGTCCTGGTTATTGGATCCGGACCAATCGTCATCGGCCAAGCCTGCGAATTCGACTACTCGGGTACCCAGGCCTGCCGCGTCCTGAAATCCGAGGGCCTGCGGGTCACACTCGTGAACTCAAACCCGGCGACAATCATGACTGACCCGGAATTTGCGGATGCCACCTATGTGGAGCCGATCGAGACCGAATACATCGAGAAGATTATTGACAAAGAACGAGCTGGTGGGCACCCGATCGACGCGGTGCTAGCAACGCTCGGTGGACAAACTGCCCTGAACGCAGCAATCCAGCTGGATCGCGCGGGAATCCTCGACAAGCACGGTATTGAACTGATCGGTGCCGATATCGATGCCATCGAACGAGGCGAAGATCGACAGAAGTTCAAAGATATCGTCGAGAAGGTCGGCGGCGAGTCCGCGCGTTCGGAAGTTTGCTACACCATGGACGAAGTGCATGCATGCGTCGAACGATTGGGACTTCCGGTTGTGGTACGGCCGTCGTTTACCATGGGCGGACTGGGGTCTGGTTTGGCGTATACCTACGAAGACCTGGACCGAATTGCCGGAGGCGGTATTGCAGCTTCGCCAGATGCGAACGTCCTGATTGAAGAATCCATTTTGGGGTGGAAAGAATTCGAGCTGGAGCTGATGCGTGATGGTGACGATAATGTCGTGGTTATCGCATCAATCGAAAACGTCGATGCTCTTGGCGTACACACCGGTGACTCGGTTACCGTGGCGCCTGCTTTGACGCTGACGGACCGTGAATTCCAAAAGATGCGCGATTTGGGAATCGACATCATCCGCGAAGTTGGCGTCGACACGGGTGGCTGCAATATTCAATTTGCAATCAATCCGGACGACGGGCGGATCATTGTTATTGAGATGAACCCTCGCGTGTCACGTTCCTCGGCGCTAGCTTCCAAGGCGACTGGATTCCCGATCGCTAAATTGGCTGCCAAACTCGCCATCGGCTATTCCCTGGATGAGGTCACCAACGACATCACCGGGACCACCCCGGCGGCATTCGAGCCGACGCTGGACTACGTTATCGTCAAGGCTCCACGCTTTGCTTTCGAAAAATTCCCGGGCGCCGATGACACGCTGACCACCACCATGAAATCGGTGGGCGAGGCGATGGGAATTGGTCGTAACTATATCCAAGGCCTGAACAAGGTTATGCGTTCGCTGGAATCCAAGCCGTTTGGTTTGTGGACGGTGCCGGATGAGGTCATCGCGGGGGATGCGACAAACGTCTCGGAAGTATTGGATCGTTTGCGACGGCCAACCGCAGGCCGCATGTACGACGCCGAACTTGCGTTACGGTGGGGCGCCAGCGTTGACGCGGTACACGAAGCATCGGAGATCGACCCTTGGTTCCTTGCCGAACTCGCACACTTGGTGGAATTCGGTAACTACCTGCGTACCGCCCCAGTACTGGATGAACAGTTGCTGCGGCAAGCAAAGGTCATGGGGCTTTCCGACGCCCAAATTGCTGCACTGCGCCCAGAGTTCGCGGGGGAAAATGGCGTGCGTTCCCTGCGGTGGAGTCTGGGTATTAGGCCGGTATATAAGACAGTCGATACCTGCGCCGGTGAATTCGAAGCCCACACGCCGTATCACTATTCGGCCTACGAATATGATCCGAATGCAGAGTCGGAGGTTTCCGAACAGCGGGATACGGACAAGGTCATCATCTTAGGCTCTGGTCCGAACCGCATTGGCCAGGGAATTGAGTTTGACTACTCCTGCGTGCACGCCGCACTGGAGCTATCACGCATTGGCTACGAAACCGTCATGGTCAACTGCAACCCGGAGACCGTCTCGACGGACTACGACACAGCCGACCGCCTGTATTTCGAGCCACTGACCTTCGAAGATGTCATGGAGGTCTACCACGCAGAATCTCAGTCGGGAAATGTCGCCGGTGTGATCGTGCAGCTCGGTGGGCAAACCCCACTGGGCTTGGCAGAGCGCTTGGAAGCTGCTGGTGTTCCTGTGGTCGGTACGAGCCCCGAGGCCATCAACAACGCAGAAGACCGGGGAGTGTTCGGCAAAGTACTGGCCAAGGCCCAGTTGCCAGCACCAGATTTCGGTACAGCCACTTCCTATGCAGAAGCCCGCGACGTTGCCGCACAGATTGGGTATCCAGTCCTCGTTCGTCCGTCTTATGTGCTCGGTGGACGCGGCATGGAAATCGTGTACGACGAAGCCAGCCTGGAAAATTACATCGAACGTGCGACAGAGCTGAGCGAAGACCACCCTGTGTTGGTGGACCGCTTCCTGGATTCGGCAATTGAGATCGACGTTGACGCCCTGTGTGATGGCGAAGAGGTTTATCTTGCTGGCGTGATGGAGCACATCGAAGAAGCAGGTATTCACTCTGGTGACTCTTCATGTGCTTTGCCGCCGATGACGCTCGGGCCAGAAGATATCGACAAGGTGCGTGAATCGACCAAGGCATTGGCTCACGGTATTGGCGTCAAGGGCTTGATCAACGTGCAATTCGCCTTGAAAGACGACATCCTCTATGTCATCGAAGCGAATCCACGTGCCTCCCGTACGGTTCCATTTGTGTCGAAGGCGACCGGTGTTCCACTGGCGAAAGCCGCCGCGCGGATCATGCTCGGTGCAAGCCTGCAAGATTTGCGCGCCGAGGGCATGGTCCCAACTACTTATGACGGTGGATCGCTGCCGCTGGATCACCCAATTGCGGTGAAAGAAGCAGTGATGCCATTTAAACGATTCCGGCGCCCGGACGGCACCCCGCTGGATACTTTGCTGTCGCCAGAGATGAAATCTACTGGTGAGGTAATGGGATTGGCAGACAACTTTGGTGCGGCTTATGCGAAAGCAGAAACCGCTGCGTTTGGTTGTCCACCACGTGATGGCACCGTATTCGTATCGGTGGCGAACCGCGATAAGCGTACACTGATCGTGCCAATCCAGCGTTTGGCATCAATGGGATTCAAGCTCGTCGCCACAGCTGGAACCGCGCAGATGTTGCGTCGTAACGGCATCGATTGTGAAGTTGCGTACAAGGCCTCGGAAATCCGCTCAGGCAATGTCGAGGGCAAATCCATCGTGGATCAGATCACCGAAGGTGATATCGATCTGATTCTGAATACACCGGCGGGATCTGCTGGGGCACGGCACGATGGATATGACATTCGTAGCGCTGCAATTTCGGTAGGCATTCCGGCGGTGACTACCGTGCAGGGGATTACCGCTGCTGTGCAGGGAATCGAAGCCCTGCGTGGTGATGAATTAACCGTTCGTAGCCTGCAGGAGCTCAACCATGGCGAGTAGTGCACCGGGTGCTGGAACTCTTCTCAGTTTCGGAGAGCGTATTCGCGAGCGTTCCGCTGAGCGCGGGCGGCTCTGCGTCGGTATTGATCCGCATGCCGCGCTATTACGCGATTGGGGACTGAACGACGACGTCGATGGATTGCGGGAGTTTTCGCGCCGGTGCGTGGAGGCGTTTGCGGATACGGCATGCGTCGTCAAGCCCCAGGTGGCGTTCTATGAACGGTTTGGATCCGCAGGTTTTGCAGTGCTCGAGGAAACCCTTGCGGAACTGCGTGCGGCGGGTGCGTTGGTCATCGCGGACGCAAAGCGCGGAGACATCGGTTCTACCATGGCTGGGTATGCGTCTGCGTGGCTTGACCCAGCCTCACCTCTCCGAGCGGATGCTGTCACGGTTGCTCCTTATCTTGGACTCGGTGCGCTGAAACCTGTGATTGACACCGCTGAGGCAACCGGCACAGGCGTGTTCGTCTTGGCAGCGACGTCGAACCCGGAAGCCGTCGAATTCCAGAATTTCCAACGTAACGGCACGAGCTTGGCGCAGCACGTCGTCAATTATTGTCGTGATTACAACGCGACGCAGAAATCAGCGACGCTAGGCATCGTCGTTGGTGCGACAGTCCACACCCCGCCCGATCTTCGCGGGTTTAACGGACCGGTGCTCATGCCTGGCGTTGGTGTGCAAGGCGGCACTGTGGCTGATATCGCACGGATAGCGACAGACGCTGCCCACTGGGCTTTTCCGAATGTCTCACGCAGTGTACTTTCGGCTGGTCCAGACATTGCTGACCTGCATAAAGCAGTAGTTGAGCAAGCTGCACAGTTTCCGGGGTGCTAAGACCCACGTGCAAGGCTTTCGTCTGTGCCTCCTGATGCTTTGACGTGGTAAAACTCTGCGGTATCCAAGGTGCGAAATCGCGGAATGCCTGGTTACGGTGTTAAGATATGCAAAAAGCCGGCGATGTTGCGTTCGGGAACTGACCGCGGTTGGTTTATCTTCGTCTGACATCGTTGAAGCTCTATAATTCCCATTCGGGCGGTAATTGGTGCATGACTGCTACAGTTGCCGTTGATAAGAACAACAAACCCACATTGAATCGGAGGAATCCACGTGGCCCTTCCAAAGTTGACTGATGAGCAGCGTAAAGAAGCCCTGGCAAAGGCTGCTGAGGCCCGCAAGGCGCGCGCTGAGCTCAAAGCCGAACTGAAGCGTGGCGGAACTAACCTGAAGGAAGTCCTCGACAAGGCAGAAACCGATGAAATCATCGGTAAGACCAAGGTCGCAGCACTTCTGGAGGCCTTGCCAAAGGTCGGTAAGGTCAAGGCCCGCGAAATCATGGAGGACCTGGAGATTGCCCAGACCCGCCGTCTGCGTGGTCTCGGTGAGCGTCAGCGCCGTGCGCTGCTGGATCGTTTCGGCTACTCCGAAGACTAAAGCGCATGCCCGGTGTGACACCACGTGGCCGTTTGGTTGTGCTTGCTGGACCAACTGCCGTGGGAAAATCCACGGTGGTGAAACAGCTTCGCGCCGCGATCCACGATCTCTACTTCTCGGTTTCGATGACGACTCGGGATCCGCGTCCAGGGGAAACTGACGGAATTGATTATTATTTCGTCACCCCGGAACGTTTTCAGGAGACCATCGATAACGGCGAGATGCTGGAATGGGCAGAGGTACATTCCGGTTTGCAGCGTTCGGGTACTCCAGCCGAACCCGTCACCAAGGCTTTGTCTCAGGGGCGGCCTGTGCTGGTTGAGGTGGATTTGGAAGGCGCCCGAAACGTCAAAGCTAAAATGCCGGAAGCCACGACTGTATTCTTAGCTCCACCATCATGGGACGTGCTGTGCGATAGGTTGAGTAACCGTGGCACTGAGCCCGACGACGTCGTGCGTCGGCGTCTGGAAACAGCCCGTGTCGAGTTGGACGCCCAAAATGAATTTGATCACGTCGTGGTTAATGACGATCTGGACAGGGCAGTAGAGACCATTAGCGAGTTTCTGCGCAGCTAAGACAATTCTAGGCAGTTGGCGGCGCTCGTCTTCCACGGCTCTGATACGGCTTATAATTTTTCTAAACATCAACGCGAAAAGGGGTTGGTCTCGTAGTGACTACCGAGTCCACGAAAACTGACAGCGTCTTCGATAAACCTGAAGGCATCACGGATCCACCAATCGACGAATTGTTGAATAAAGTGTCGTCGAAGTACGCTTTGGTGATCTTCGCCGCTAAACGGGCACGTCAGATCAATAGCTACTATCAGGAACAAGACGAAGGCGTATTTGAATTCGTCGGTCCATTGGTCACCCCGGAACCAGGCGAAAAACCATTGTCGCTGTCGTTGCGTGAGATTGAAGAAGGCCTGTTGGATCACGAGGAAGCTCGTTAAGCTTTGGTATCTGCTTAAGCAAGAGCCGCACATAGCTAGCCCACCTCCCCAGACACGGGGCGGTGGGCTTTGGCTTTTCGCATTACCCCCACCGGGGTCCGTCTCAGGTTGGAGGAAGCTGCGAAAGTTGTGAGAAAACTGACAAAAACTCCCGAATACGCTAGGATTCCATTGTTTCCCTACCAGTTTTGATCAGTTGTTGAATGGAGTGATGAATGCTCGAACTGCTATTTCCCAGCATATTGCACATCGTGGTGTTTAGTATCGGACTTGGCTTGGCCTATTGGAAGCTCAATTCCGAACTCAAAAATGCCCAGCACTCCGCCGAGCAGAAGGGGGAGGCTGAGAAATAGTGGATACGTTTACCATCACTGTCATCCTCTCGTTCCTTGGATTTCTCGTTGTAGGTATTTGGGTCAGCCGGGGGATCAATAACAAAAACGATTATTTCGTTGCTGGTCGTAACGTTGGCGTCCTGTTCATCGTCGGCACGCTAGTTGCGTCGTTCTTGTCGACGGTCGCGCTCATGGGAGAGGCCGGAATGGCTTATGATGGCTTCCCGTGGCCGATCTTGCTTTTGGGCGTGATGTCCAAGATGGGCTATTTGGCCGGCGTGGTCCTGTTTGGTCGCTACTTGCGCGATTCGGAAGCACTGACTATCCCCGAATTTTTCGGCAATCGCTTTAATTCTTCGCGCCTTCGCGCACTAGCCGGCGCGTCCGTGCTGATCGGTATGGGCTTATACCTTGTTACCGTCACTCGTGGTCTCGCGGTGGTCATCGAAGCGATCCTGGGCATCGATGGCTTCTGGGCCGTGTTCATCACCTGGGTAGCATTCACCATCTTTACGGTGTTGTCCGGTTCCAAGGGCGTGATCATCACCGATACGATGATGTTTTTCTTCTTCCTTATCGGCGGAATCCTGGGATCGATTGCAATTTTCCGCGAAGCAGGCGGAGTAAAAGAAACTTTCACGCAATTGGCAGCAGACCCGACATTGCGTGAGGGCTTATTGTGGCATGGGCAGATTGAGGGGCCTGGCGAGAGGCTGAATTCCATTGGTGAAGCGCTGATTTATATCTTCACCTTTGGCCTGGTGTGGGCGTTCGTGACTGCCGTGAGTCCGTGGCAGGCTTCTCGTTATATGATGGCAAAAACCAGTCACACTGCTATCCGTGCGGGTATTGTGACGCTGCTGATCATCCCGTCATTTTATCTCTTCATTATGTTTGCGGCGTACGCGGTGAACTTGATTAATCCAGATATTGAGCCAAATTCTCAGGTGTTTATCTGGGCTGCCTACAACGTCATGCCCACCGCGGTTGGTGTTATCCTCGTGACCGGAATTGTCGCTGCCGGCCTGTCTTCTGCGTCGACCTTTTTATCATTGGTCGGTTTCAGCGCAGCGCACGACGTTGGGCCCTTGTTCCGCCGTGGCGAGGGGTTGGATGGCAGCGACACGAATACTGATAACGTGCGCTCAGCTCGTTGGTCGATGTTTATCGTCGGCGGTATTGCGTTGCTGCTGGCATATGTCGCGACGCCAAGCGTGTTGGATATTGGCTATATGGCGGCGTCTTTCTTTGCCGCATCCTGGGGCATTGTGGCTTTTGCTTCTACGCAATCCAAGCGGATTTCCGAAGCAGGCGCTTTCTGGGGAATGCTCTGTGGCGGTGTCATCACGTTGATCCTGGAAAGCATCAAGACTTTCGGCGGTGTTGATTGGCCGATGGCGTTCCACCCGGTACTGTTCGGCCTCGCAGCCAGCTTGATTGCCGTTATCGTCGGTTCGAAGGTGAAGCCGGTGGAAGAAAGCTCGTGGCAATATATCTCGGAGTTGAAGCAACGCGTGGAATCAGATGTCACGGTAGCCGAGGTCAAACGCACCAATCGGTACATCTATGTGGCGATCGGCTTTATCGCCATCCTGTTTACCGCGGTAGGCTTTTTCTACGTGCCAATTATGAGCTAGGCGAATTTACAGGAGCCCCACACTATGTCCCAGATCGGATCGACGATGAACGCTGCCACCTCAGAGAGCCCGCGCAATTTCGATGGCGCACGCCATCCACACAATATTGTCGTCGGGGTATGTGGTGGGATCGCTGCTTTTAAGGCGTGCCAGCTCGTTCGGGAATTCACGGAAGACGGCGATCAGGTACGCGTTATTCCGACGAATTCGGCATTACAGTTTGTCGGGGCAGCAACATTTGAGGCTTTATCCGGTAATCCGGTTTCCACTTCGGTGTTCGAGGACGTACATGAGGTCGCGCATGTTCGTTATGGGCAAGAGGCCGACGGAATCGTGATTGCGCCTGCGACGGCCGATTTTTTGGCCCGCGTAGCTGCAGGGCGTGCCGACGATTTACTGGCTGCTACCGTGCTGGTCGCTACGTGCCCGGTGATTATTGCGCCGGCTATGCATACCGAAATGTGGAATAATCCGGCGACGCAGGCGAATGTCGCGACGCTGCGGGAACGCGGAATCGTGGTGCTCAACCCCGCAGTGGGCCGCCTGACTGGGAAAGACTCGGGTGCAGGCCGTCTTCCTGATCCCAGCCATATTGCGGCGGTTGCGCGCACTGTATTTTCTGGTGCGTCGATGGAGCACAACCTTACCGGTGTGAACGTGCTTATTAGTGCTGGAGGCACCCAAGAAGTTATCGATCCGGTTCGTTTTATCGGAAACCATTCGTCGGGGCGGCAAGGCTTCGCGCTTGCAGAAATCGCGGTACAACGGGGCGCCACGGTAACGCTTGTAGCTGCGAATAATTCCACGCTGCCCAATCCTCCAGGTGTCAAGGTCATCCCGGTGGAAACCACCGTGGAGTTGCAGCATGCAATGCATAATCAAGCCGAAGGTGCGGACGTGATTATCATGGCCGCGGCGGTATCGGACTTCCGTCCTGCTAGGCCCGCCGAGCATAAGATGAAAAAGTCGCAGGGTGCTGCAGGACTGAGCACGATTGAGCTGGTGGAAAACCCGGACGTGCTGGCTAGTTTGGTGGAAGCGCGAGCTGGCGGAAGTTTGGCTGCTGAGACTGTGATTATGGGCTTTGCTGCCGAAACTGGAGATGATAAGCAATCTATTCTGGAATATGCCCAGGATAAGTTGCAGAGTAAAGGCTGCGACGTGCTGATGTGCAATGAAGTAGGGCCGGGCAAAGTCTTCGGGCAAACGACCAATCAAGGATTTCTCTTGGACAGCGATGGCACTGTTACCGAGGTTGCCGCGGGCTCGAAGCACGTAGTTTCCGCCCAAATTTGGGACAAGCTAGCGTTGCTTCTATAGACCGCTTTGTCTATACTAATTGTTGTTCCTGCGCGGCGTTGTGCGCTGCGCTGAGTATTGTGCCGGTGTTGCGCTATGGCATTCCGCGTCATTGTAATGCGCGCATGCTGTGTTGTGCCGATGCTGGTAAATAGTTCGGTTTTGTACGTTGCTTTCTCTGTGTTCTAAGGATTTTTCGTGGCTGCACCAGTTCGCGCAAGCGCCAACGGCCTGCGCTTGTTTACTTCCGAGTCCGTGACGGAAGGTCATCCGGATAAGATTTGCGATGCCATTTCGGACAGCATCCTTGATGCGTTGCTCGAGAAAGATCAGCACGCGCGTGTTGCCGTCGAAACGCTGGTCACCACCGGCCAGGTGCATGTGGCAGGTGAGGTCCGGACCACCGGTTATGTAGAAATTCCGCAATTGGTGCGCAAGACTTTGTTGGAGATTGGTTTCACGAGCTCGGATGTCGGATTCGACGGTCGGACTTGCGGCGTGAACATTGCCATCGGTGAGCAGTCCCAAGAAATCGGCGACGGTGTGGATCGATCACACGAAGCCAGGTCTGGTTCTCAGCTGGATGATGACGACGTCGCGGGTGCCGGTGACCAGGGGCTGATGTTCGGCTATGCCACGAATGAGACTCCGGAGTTTATGCCGCTTCCAATTGCACTCGCGCATCGGTTGTCTCGTAGGCTCACTGACGTGCGTAAGCAGGGGATTGTGCCGCACTTGCGCCCGGATGGCAAAACGCAGGTAACTTTTGCTTATACCGGACAAAAACCGTCGCACATCGATACGATTGTGATTTCTACGCAACATGATCCAGAGGTCAGCCAGGAGTGGCTGGAAGAGCAACTTCGTACCCATGTCATCGAGCACGTGATCGAGCAGGCGGGGTTGCACGATTTTTATACCGACGATGTCACCTTGCTGATTAATCCGTCTGGTTCCTTTATTCTCGGCGGTCCCATGGGCGATGCAGGGCTGACCGGCCGGAAGATCATCGTCGATACTTATGGCGGAATGGCGCGCCATGGTGGTGGTGCATTTTCGGGAAAGGATCCGTCAAAAGTAGATCGTTCAGCGGCTTATGCGATGCGGTGGGTAGCGAAAAATATCGTAGCCGCTGGCCTCGCGGATCGCGCAGAGGTCCAGGTTGCCTATGCTATCGGTCGGGCTAATCCGGTAGGGCTCTACGTCGAGACCTTCGGCACCGCACATCATGGTTTGGATGACGAATCCATTCAGGCAGCGGTTGCACAGACTTTCGATTTGCGACCTGCCGTTATTATCCGCGAATTGGATTTGCTTCGTCCGATTTACCGTCCCACCGCGGCGTATGGTCACTTCGGCCGCGACGATCTGAATTTGCCATGGGAGCAAACAAACCGGGTCGAGCAACTGCGTTCCGCTGCAGGGGTGTCGTAACTGTTCGAGGAGATGCAATGCAGCTAGCCCGTCCGGTCGCCCATGTGCTGCCATTGCTTGGGCTAGCACACCTGGACCGCGGGTTTGATTATCTGGTCGCGGACAAAGATGATGAGGCTGCGCAGGCTGGTACCCGGGTACGCATACGTTTTCATGGCAGGCTTGTCGACGGCATCGTTTTGGAGCGGCGCGAGCATTCTGATCATGCCGGCAGGTTGCGTTATCTTGAACGGGTGTATTCACCGGATGTGGTCTATCCGGAACATACGGCAGCTTTGGTCGAGTCGTTAGCGCAGCGCTATAGCGGCACCCGAGCCGATATTATCCGCAATGCGATTCCTCCGCGGCACAAGCAAGCAGAGACAGCGGATTTCGCTACCGCGTGGGAGGATCTTGGTGAACCAACCGAGCCTGACTTATCAGGGTGGTCGAATTATCAGTACGGGGAGTCGTTTGTAGATTCGGTACTGTCGGGCCAGCCGTCTCGTGCGGCTTGGCAGATTACCCCGGGCGATGATTGGGCAAGCGTAGTGGCGTCGTTGGCGGCTAAGGTTGCCATTGACGGTGGCGGGGTTTTGCTGGTTGTGCCTGATCAGCGGGATGTCGATCGTTTAGAATCCGCGTTTCGGGAGTATGTGGGCCCAAAGCAGATTACGACTCTTCATGCCCAATTGGGGCCGCAAGCGCGCTACCGCCGTTTTCTGTCGGTTTTACACGGCCAAGCGCGTGTGGTCGTCGGCACCCGCAATGCGGCATTTGCGCCAGTCGCCAATTTACGGTTGGCGGTGATCATCGATGATGGTGATGAAAACCTGATAGATCCGCGTGCGCCGTACGCCCATGCGCGGGAAATTCTGACCACGCGTGTTGGGTTGGAAAAGTGCTCGTTGTTGATCGGTGGGTATGCACGAACTGCAGAAACACAGCTGTTGGTTGAAGCCGGCTGGATGCATAATTTGGTGGCTTCCCGGGACCAGGTGCGGGAGGCAGCGCCACTGATTCGCGCAGCTGCAGATACAGATTTTGAACTCGAAAAAGACCCTGGTGCTGCCCAAGCTCGAATACCGGGGCTGGCTTTCACTACCGCTCGTCGCGCACTGTCTTCCGCGAAGCCTGTGCTGGTGCAGGTCCCCCGGAAAGGCTATATCCCGACGCTTGCTTGTGGGCGGTGTCGTCATCCAGCGCGCTGTCGGACATGTAATGGCCCGTTGGGCTTGCCGGAGCATGAGAATACAGAGGCATCGGTACCGACGTGCCGTTGGTGCGGGGCAATACACTCGTCGTTTCGTTGTGGTGAGTGTGGTTCGCACAAGCTGCGCGCCGTGGTCTTGGGAGCGCAACGCACAGCTGAAGAACTTGGTAGGGCATTCCCATCGACGCGGGTAATTACCTCGGGTGGTTCGCGAGTACTGGATTCCGTGCCCAATGGCCCAGCGCTCGTGGTGGCAACACCGGGTGCGGAGCCTCAGGTGGAAGACGGATGTTATGGTGCCGCGCTCTTTCTTGATACGTGGGCTTTGCTCGGGCGACAGGATCTGCGGGCTGCAGAAGATACGCTCGCGACCTGGATGCGTGCGGCCGCGTTAGTGGAAAGCCGGGCGGCTGGTGGCACGGTGATTGTGGTTGCAGCTGCTGGTTTGCCAGCAGTGCAGATGTTTATCCGGTGGGATCCGATTGCCGCTGCGGCCGCGGAATTGGCGGGCCGACGGGAAACGCGGTTTCCGCCGGCGGTGCATATGGCTGCGATTGATGGAGCCGATGCCAGCCTGGATTTATTTTTGGATCTAGTTGAGCTGCCGAAGCATGCGGAAGTCCTCGGTCCGGTGGATCTGCCGCGTTCAACGCGATTACCGGGGGAATATGATGAGCAGCGTTTTGGGCCACCACAACGAATCCTGGTGCGTACTCCCTTAGGGCCCCGGGCTGAATTAGGGTCAGCGCTACGCACTGCGGCGGTGGCTCGGAGTCTGCGGAAAGATGAGTTGCCATTGCGGATTCAGGTTGATCCAATTCATATTGGATAAGTTGGGTAATTTTTAGTTATTACGCGTTGATGAAGGAGCAGTGAAAACTATGCGGATTGTGTTTGCTGGTACGCCGGAGCCAGCTGTCGTAGCTTTAGAAGCGTTATTGGGTTCTGAGCATGACGTCGTCGGGGTGCTCACGCGTCCTGATGCGCGACGAGGGCGTGGAAGAAACTTGGCTCCGTCGCCGGTGGCAGCGGTGGCACAGGAGCGGGGAATCGAGGTGCTGAAGCCGGAGACCCTGCGCGCTGATACCGACGATGGCGTCCAGGTACGTGAATGGCTACGGGAACTGGCTCCGGAGGCGGTCGCGGTCGTGGCTTATGGCAAATTGATCAGTCCTGATCTTTTGTCGGCGGCCCGTCATGGCTGGATCAATCTGCATTTTTCGTTATTGCCGCACTGGCGCGGGGCTGCCCCGGTGCAAGCCGCGATTGCTCATGGCGATGACATCACTGGGGCGAGCACGTTTCGCATCGAGGAAGGCTTAGATACTGGCGATGTCCTGGGCACAGTCACCGAGGTAATTCACGACGATGATACCGCCGATGATTTATTGACACGGTTGGCATATTCAGGTGCAGATTTGCTTGTAGCCACCATGGATGGGCTTGCCGACGATCGCCTGGAGGCGCAACCACAAACTGGTGAGGCAACCTATGCACCGAAAATTTCGGCTGATCAAGCCCGGATCGACTGGGCGCAGCCAGATTTCGCGGTGGATCGCCACATCCGTGCATATACCCCGGGTCCAGGTGCGTGGACGATGTTGGGGGATCAGCGGTTAAAGATTTCGCCGGTGACGGTGGTCAAACCAGGTTCCAATGCCGCTACGGTGTTGAACGAAACCGTGTTGTTGAAGGAAACTGCGTTAGCACCGGGCGAAATCCAGGTCACCAAAAATGACGTTTTCGTCGGCACGGCGACCACGCCGGTGCGTTTGGGAATGGTGCAAGCACCTGGCAAGAAGAAGATGGATGCTGCAGATTGGGCACGTGGTAGTCAACCGGAAGGAATTTTGTCATGAGTGCAGCCGCTGGAGGTTTTCGTTCTCGGGCGCGTTCTGGTCAGTCACAGCGCCCCGGACGCACAAAGGCGCAGAAGGGGAAGCAGGGCGCGCCGAGCGAAAAACAGCAAAACAACCAAAAATACTCTAAACGGCAGGACCGGAATCGCGAACACCAGGCACCAGCGGGCGTCGACAAGCCACGCCTGGTGGCATTCGAAGTGTTGAACCGAGTCAGTGACGATGATGCCTATGCGAATTTGATTCTGCCGAAATCTTTGCGGCAAGCGCGTCTAAAGGGACGCGATGCGGCATTCGCCACGGAGATCACGTATGGGTGCCTGCGTTGCCTCGGGATTATTGACACTGTCTTGGAGGAATGTTCCTCGCGCGAGTTGGAGTCTTTGGCAACCGCCGTGTTGAATTCCCTGCGCCTTGGCGCCTACCAGCTGTTGTTCACGCGGGTCGATGATCATGCGGCAGTGGATACTTCGGTTCGGTTGGTGGAAACAGCTGGGCACAGCAAGGCTAAGGGCTTCGTCAACGGAATTTTGCGCACGATCGGGCGTACCCCAAAGGCAGACTGGATGAGCCAGCTGCGACCGGATGGTGAGTTGGCAGGATTGGCGTTTGCCAACGCGCATCCGGAGTGGATCGCACGTTCCTTTAATGCGGCCTTGTGGGCAACGTCCAGCGAAAACACCCCTAGTGCTCTTGGAATTGGTAATCGCGCGGTTGCGGACGCTGCGGATGCTGTGGATTCTGCGGCAGCGACACGGATCCATCCGGAACTCGGTGAGCTGCTCGCTGCCGATTCTGAACGCCCCGTGGTGCATTTGGTTGCACGTCCTGGCGAGATCAGCGCAGAGGAACTCGCGTTGATGATCGGAGGGGAGACGGCTCGGTACAGCCCTTATGCGGTTTATTTAGAGTCCGGCGGAAATCCGGGTGCTTTGGAGCCGGTACAGCAGTCATTGGCGGCGGTCCAGGATGAAGGTTCGCAGTTGATTGCCCGCGCAGTGGCGCAAGCCGAGGTTAGTGGAAACGATTCCGGCAGGTGGCTGGATTTGTGCGCGGGGCCTGGTGGCAAGGCGGCGTTGCTTGGCGCATTAGCGGGCATCGATGGTGCTACGGTCGATGCGGTGGAAATTTCTCCGCACCGCGCAGAGCTTATTCGCTCCACGGTTGGGGATCTGCCCGTCACGGTATATCAAGCGGATGGCCGGGATCCGGGCCTAAAGCCTGGCTATGATCGGGTGCTTGTCGACGCCCCCTGTTCCGGATTGGGCGCTTTACGACGCCGCCCTGAAGCACGGTGGAAAAAGGACGACGCTGATATCGAAGAGCTGAATGTTGTGCAGGTGGAATTGTTGCGTTCGGCACTGCGGTTGGTCCGCCCGGGCGGTGTGGTGGTTTATTCCACGTGTTCACCGGACTTGCGGGAAACCCGGGAAATCGTTGATGCGGTTATGTCCGACGCCGATAGTCCGGATCTCGAAGAGTTGTCGGCGGCTTCGGTGCTGCCGCCGATGCCAGGTATTGGAGGAGACGGCGCATTCCGCTCTGCACAGATGTGGCCGCATCGACATGGTACTGATGCCATGTTTTTCGCGGTGCTGCGCCGTAAGCCGGAGTAGTCGTAGAATGGGCGGTATGTCTGTTCGCGATTCCGCCCACCTCGAAAATGATACCCACGCAGCGGGAAACCGCGCCCGCCAGGACGGCCTAAACGTCAAGCAAAGAGCCTTGATTAATCCGTCAATCTTGGCGGCCGATTTTTCACAGCTGGGTGATCAAGTACGTGCCGTTGACAATGCTGACTGGATTCACGTGGACATCATGGATGGTCACTTTGTTCCGAACCTGTCTTTCGGCCCAGACATCACGGCGACCGTTGACAAAATCACCGAACAGCAGCTCGACGTGCATCTCATGATTGAAAAGCCTGAGGAGTGGGTAGACGCCTATGTCGCGGCGGGGGCTGATTGCATAATCTTCCATGTCGAAGCCACCGAGGATCACATCGGGTTGGCGAAAAAGATTCGTGAGAAAGGTGTGCGCGCAGGATTTTCCTTGAAACCTGGGACACCGATTGAGCCGTATCTCGATGATTTGGAACACTTCGACTTAGCATTGGTAATGAGCGTGGAACCCGGATTCGGCGGGCAATCGTTCATGCCGGACCAATTAGATAAAGTCCGTGCATTGCGCCAAAGGATCGATGAGAAGCACCTGGATTGTGTTATCGAAATTGATGGTGGAATCTCTGAGAACACCATTGAGAAATCCGCGGAAGCAGGCTGTGACGCATTCGTGGCAGGTTCTGCCGTATTCAAAAAGGATAACCCCGCCGCGGCGGTCGATAACCTCCGCGAACTCGCTGTTGGAGCGACGCACCACTAAATGGCACCGGCAATGGACGAGAGCCCCCTTGCGGCTCACATACTTAACGCGGCGCTAGCTGCCGCACACAAAGCTGGCGATACGGTTCGCGGCAGCACCAGTCCCAACCCGCCGGTAGGGGCAGTGCTGGTAACCGCCACCGGCGAGATTTGCGGAATAGGTGCAACAGAACCTCCAGGTGGGCGGCATGCGGAAATCGTTGCCTTAGAGCACGCCGGTGCGGCTGCGCGTGGAGCGCATGCGGTAGTCACACTTGAGCCTTGTAATCATTTCGGCAGGACTGGCCCGTGTGCGCAGGCACTTATTGATGCAGGTGTAGCCTCGGTGCATTACGTGCATGCGGATCCCAACGCGATTGCTGCCGGTGGGGCCGAAAAACTGCGTGCCGCAGGAATTCCCGTTTTTCACCTCGAAGCTGCAGGCCCTGACGAGGGCGAGATGCACAATGATGAGCTTCGTCCATGGCTGCACGCAACAGCCATGGGCCGAGTGCATGTCACGCTGAAGTTTGCACAGTCTGTCGATGGCTTCAGCGCCGCAATCGATGGGTCGAGCCAGTGGATTACAGGTACCGCAGCCCGCGAGCGGGTGCACCTGGATCGTAGTAAGCGTGATGCGATCATTATCGGTACTGGTACCGCATTGGCGGATAATCCGTCGCTGACTGCTCGTTATACTACCGAAGCAGGAGAAACTGCCTGGTACCAGCAGCAACCACAGCGTGTGGTCATTGGTGCTTCGGATCTGACAGAATGCAGCAACTTGCAACGGTTGGGTTACGCACAATATCCGGATATTCCGACTGCATTGACTGCTTTATGGGAGCAGGGCTGCCGTGACGTGCTGGTGGAAGGCGGTCCAAAGCTGTTGAGTGCATTCGTTGCTCAGGGCTATGTGGACGCAGTGCAAGCATATATCGCCCCTTTGCTGTTAGGACAGGGCCGTAGTGTGCTCGAATCTGCTGTTGGGCAGAGTTTGGCGGAAGGGATGCGCCTGCAGATAAGCGACGTGGAAATACTCGGCGGCGATGTGTTGTTGACAATGGTGCCAGGGCGCACGCCCGAAAACCGGCAGCAGTGAAAGGTGGCGAATAATGTTTAGTGGATTGGTGGAAACTACAGGGGAAGTTACGGCGGTGGACAACGTCGGTGACGCGGTCCGGATAAGCATTTCCGGTCGGCACATCCTTACGGATGCGCGTCTTGGTGATTCCATTGCAGTCAATGGTGTCTGCTTGACTGTTTCTGAATTAGACGTTGCTTCCGGTGTCTTTGTTGCGGATGTCATGCAGGAATCGCTTAACCGTTCGTCGTTAGGAGACCTCCGGCCCGGCAGTGCTGTGAATTTGGAGCGCGCATTACGGGCGGATTCCAGGCTTGGTGGCCATATTATGCAAGGCCACGTCGACGGTACGGCTACTTTAGTCTCGCGTACTGCTTCCGAGCACTGGGACGTATTACGGTTCCAGCTACCAGAGCCCCTGGTGAAATACGTCGTGGAAAAGGGCTCAATCGCCGTCAGCGGGGTTTCTTTGACGGTGTCTGCGATTTCTGACGCAGCAGTTTCTGACACAGCTACTGCGGACGCCACGAATTCACAAGATACAGCGAGTTCAACTGCCCAGCATCAGGCTGAGCACTGGTTTGAAGTTTCCTTGATTCCCACGACTTTGGCCGTAACCACCTTGGGGCAATTGGCGGTGGGCGAAACGGTGAACCTGGAGGTCGATATCATCGGCAAATACGTCGAAAAGCTGTTGGCTGCAGGTACGCCGACCAGTTATAATTTTCCGTCGGACACGCACTAAGGTGGAGGCATATGAGCACCGAGGTCACCCAGGATGGCAGTGAGATTAAACTTGATAGCGTCGAGCGTGCGATAGCCGATATTCGCGCAGGCAAGGCGGTCGTTGTTGTTGACGACGAAGATCGGGAGAACGAAGGCGATCTCATCTTTGCCGCCGAAAAAGCCACCCCGGAACTGGTGGCGTTCATGGTTCGCTATACCTCCGGCTATATTTGCGCGCCGATGTTGCCGCATGACCTCAACCGTCTGGGTCTGCCACCCATGACCGCTATTAATGAGGACGTGCGCGGAACTGCTTATACGGTCACGGTAGATTTCAATGATGGGACGACCGGCATCTCTGCGACGACCCGCGCGAAAACTTTGCGTGCATTAGCAGCTGATGATGCTGATCGCGAACAATTTACCCGGCCTGGACATGTCGTGCCGCTGAGCGCGCGTCCAAACGGAGTATTGGAGCGCAACGGGCATACTGAAGCATCGGTTGATCTCGCTCGATTAGCGGGTCTGCGCCCAGCTGGTGCTATTTGTGAGATCGTCTCCGAAAAAGATCCGACTGACATGGCGCGTTTGCCGGAGCTGCGTGAATTCGCCGATGAGCACGGGCTGGCATTGATCTCGATTGAGCAAATGATCCAGTGGCGCCGTCGTAATGAAATGCAAGTAATTCGGGAAGTCGAAACCAGCTTGCCGACGGATGCTGGTCCGATGACCGCGTTGGGTTATCGCCACCAGGTGGATGGCACAGAACATGTGGCGTTGATTGCGGGGTCAGTAGAGGATTTACGTGATGCCACCGATGTTCCGGTGCGCGTGCATTCGGAATGCCTGACCGGAGATGTATTTCATTCGCGACGCTGCGATTGCGGACAACAGCTCGATCAAGCGATTGACTATATTCAAGAAGCTGGTCGCGGGGTAGTGATTTATATCCGTGGCCATGAAGGCCGTGGGATCGGATTGCTGGCCAAGCTCAAGGCCTATCGCTTGCAGGAAAACGGTTCCGATACTGTCGATGCGAATCTAGAGCAAGGACTGCCAGCGGATGCTCGCGAGTTTTCTGTGGCTGGCCAAATCCTTGCTGATCTTGGTATCGCCACGGCGAATTTGTTGACTAATAATCCCTTTAAAGCAGAAGGGCTCGAGGGCTTTGGGGTGGAAGTCTCTCAGCGCACCGCGCTGGTGACGGAAGCTAACGAGGACAATATTTCTTATCTGCGCACCAAGCGTGATCGCATGGGGCATGATTTGCCGACGGTCGCGGAATGGGATGCGCGGCATGCAGAAGCTAAACCCAACGAAACCACTGGCGATAGGCCAGGTGCAACAACACCGGCACCAACAACACCGACACCAACAGGAGCGAGGAACTGACATGGCACACGGAGGAGCACCAGCGAGCAATATCAGCAGCGGTAGTGCTGCAGGCGCTCGCGTGTGCGTAGTGACAACCCGCTGGAATGAGGAAGTGTGTGAACAGATGCGTTCGCGCGCGGTCGCGGTAGCAACCGAAGCAGGGGCAGAAGTTGTCGAAGCCCACGTCATGGGCGCTATCGAATTGCCCGTAGTGGTGCAACAGGCAGCCCGGCAGTTCGACGCTGTCGTTGCACTGGGATGCGTGATTCGCGGTGGCACCCCACATTTTGATTATGTCTGTGATTCAGTGACCCAAGGGCTCACTAGGGTCAGCCTGGATGAAGCTACCCCGGTCGCGAACGGGGTGCTGACGGTCAATTCCCAGGAACAAGCGCTTGCTCGGGCAGGATTTCCTGATTCCATTGAAGACAAAGGCGGCGAAGCCATGACCGCAGCGCTCGATACTTTGGCGACACTGCGTATTTTGCGCGAACAGCAGCTATCTAATGAGCAGGAGCAAGCATGACATCCCAGTCGCATGAGGGGAGTTCCCGCAAGCAGCTCGATGAGAAAAAGTTAGCGGCGTATACCGCACTAGACCCGTTTTCTGTGACCAGCGATAAGCCTTGGCAACTGACTATCACTTCCCGACGCCTGCGGGTTTATGCCGGGATCTTGATCCCGATCATCTTGGCCGTGCACATTTTCATGGCGTGGCAATTAAGCCTGGAATTTACGGGCGCTGCAGTTACCGGGATTGACTTCATCGCGTTTCCCGGCGTCGGGCTGATTATCTCCGTGTTGGTCTGGCTTGCGTTGTCTCGTCCGCGTGTGCGCGTGAACAGTGATGGCGTGGAAGTCCGCAATATTATTGGCACCAGATTTTATTATTGGCAGCTGATCTACGGTTTGTCTTTCCCAGAAGGCGCGCGGATGGCACGCTTAGAGCTGCCAGAGTTTGAATATATGCCGCTGTGGGCGATCCAAGCCTCGGATGGCAAAGATACGATTGAAGCAGTCCGGAAATTCCGTGCACTTGAAGCACAGTACATGCCAGAAGAATAACCAGCTCTACAGAGCGTCCTAACACCTTTAGCGATCTAGCACCCTAAGTGATCCAGTAGAATGAGCGACCCAGCAACCTACCGCCCGGCGCCGGGGACGATTCCCACGGAACCGGGAGTGTACAAATTTCGCGACGAAAACCGGCGCGTCGTCTACGTCGGCAAGGCGAAAAACCTCCGGGCGCGTCTGTCGAACTACTTTCAAGACATCACACAACTGCACCCACGAACCAGGCAAATGGTGCAGACGGCCAGCTCGGTGGAATGGACAGTGGTTGCCAGTGAGGTCGAAGCACTGCAGCTCGAGTACACCTGGATTAAAAAGTTCGATCCACGGTTTAACGTCATGTACCGCGACGATAAGACTTATCCAATGCTCGCGGTCTCAGTGGGTGAACAAGTCCCGCGCGTGTTTTTTTACCGCGGGCCGCGTAAGCGTGGGGTTCGGTATTTCGGCCCGTACTCGCATGCCTGGGCGGTGCGCGAAACCATGGATTTGTTGCTGCGCGTATTTCCGATGCGCAGTTGCTCTGCTGGGGTGTATCGACGGCATGAACGCTTGGGTAGGCCTTGTCTACTGGGATATATTGGCAAATGCGATGCTCCGTGCATCGGGCGGGTCAGCGTCGCCGAGCACCGGGACACGGTCGATGGTTTGGTGTCGTTCATGCGTGGACGGACAAATGATGTTGTCAAGCGTCTGACCGCAGAGATGGAGCAAGCTTCCGAAGAGCTTGAATTTGAACGCGCGGCCCGCTTGCGGGATGACCTCGGGGCGATTGACAAGTTGATGGAACAACAGACAGTAGTTTTGGGGGACGGGACCGCTGCAGATCTCATAGCTTTTGCCGACGACGAGCTGGAAGCCGCAGTGCAAATTTTCCACGTGCGTGATGGTCGTATTCGGGGCCAGCGTGGTTGGGTCGTCGAAAAGCTCACGGAGCTTCCTGAGCTCATTGAGAATTTCTTGGTGCAGTTTTATTCCGATGCCGCCGAACGCGAAGAACTAGAAGCTGCTGAAGACGCGAAGCTCATTGATCGACGCGGGGTCGATCAACAATCACGCGCAGATAGCCGAGAGCATGTCGGGGCTACGGGACAGACCACCCGGGCTGTTATTCCGCGCCAGATCATGGTGCACACCGAACCCCAGGACAGCAAGCAAGTCTCCACGGTGCTTTCTGATTTACGCGGCGGGCCGGTAGAGCTACGCGTACCGCAGCGCGGCGACAAAAAGGCGCTGATGGACACCGTCTACCGCAACGCCAAGGATGCACTGAAACAACACAAACTCAAACGCGTCGGGGATCTAACCGCACGATCGGCCGCGCTCCAGGATCTGCAATCGGCGTTGTTCTTGGACACCGCCCCGTTGCGCATCGAGTGCATCGATATCTCGCATATTCAAGGTACTGATGTCGTGGCATCATTGGTGGTTTTTGAGGATGGCCGGCCGCGCAAATCCAGCTATCGGCGGTACCGCATCAAAGAAGCAGCAGGCGAGGGACATTCGGACGACGTCGCGTCCATCGCGGAGGTCACCAGAAGGCGGTTCAAACGGCACCAAGACGATAAATTGCACGTCCCAGATGAGGAACTGGAAGCAACGACGTTTTCCGATGAAGACGTCACCGAGGAATCCGCTGATGGCAAGAAATTTGCGTACCCGCCGCAGTTATTCGTCGTCGATGGCGGATTGCCGCAGGTGAATGCCGCGCAAAAAGTCTTCGATGAGCTCGGCGTAGTGGATGTGGCGTTGATTGGTTTGGCAAAACGCCTCGAAGAGATTTGGGTTCCGGGTGATGACGAACCGATAATTCTCCCGCGTGGTAGTGAAGCACTGTACTTGTTGCAGCATATCCGTGATGAAGCACACCGTTTTGCCATCAGTTACCACCGGCAGCAACGCTCAAAACGTCTGCGCAGTTCGGCATTGGATGCGGTGCCTGGGCTGGGCCCGGCCCGGCGCGCAGATTTGGTGAAGCATTTTGGATCCGTGAAAAAGCTGAAGCAGGCGAGTGTTGAGGAGATCACTGAGGTCAAGGGGTTCGGTCCGGCATTAGCGGAAAATATTTATACTGCGCTCCACAAGTAGGTTTACCGGCGTTTTCGGTAAATCGCACCGATGTGATGCACCGACTATGCTGTAAGCCATGACCACATTCGCCACGTCGCCAATTTTACTCACCGGAATGTCCGGTGCCGGGCTGTCTTCGGCTGCTCGCGTGCTGGAAGACAAAGGCTTTTATGTTGCGCATAATCTGCCACCGGAATTGATGGTGCAGCTGTTAGATTTGTGCGCGGATGAGAATTCACCGGTTGACAAAGTTGCCGTCGTGGCGGATGTGCGTTCTCGCATGTTTGGGGGGTCGATTCTGTCCGCCAAAGATGAATTAGAACGCCGCGATATGCCAGTCACGGTGTTGTTTATGGATGCTCGTGACGACGTTTTGATTCGCCGGTTTGATTCCGTGCGCCGGACGCACCCGCTGCAGGAGGACGATACCCTTCAGGTGGGTATTCAGCGGGAGCGGGAAGCGATTTCTGCGTTGAAGGCACGCGCTGATGTGATTATCGATTCCTCAAATCTCTCTGTGCATGATCTGCGTCGTGCGATGGAGGCGAGTTTTGGTTCGATGGGCCTTGATAAGCAACATGTGGTCATTGAATCGTTCGGGTTTAAGCATGGTGCTCCGCGCGATGCGGATCTGATGTTGGACGTGCGTTTTCTGCCTAACCCGTATTGGATCCCGGAGCTGCGGGAATATCGCGGTACCGATGGGCCGGTGGCTGATTATGTACTGGAAAGCCCCGCGGCAGAGAACTTTATCGGAAACTTCGAGAAGATGTTTGATTCGATGCTTTCTGGGTATCGGCATGAAGGAAAAAACTTCATCACCGTCGCTATCGGGTGTACTGGCGGGCATCATCGCTCGGTAGCAATTTCTGAAGAAGTAGCGCGCAGGCTGCGCCAACGCGAGGACCTGGAAATTAACGTTATGCACCGCGATTTCGACAGGTCTTAGGGACCACGATCTAAGCGCCTTTGTGGTTTCCAGGACTCAGTGACTAACAGCGACTAGCAGTGACTAACAACTACTAGCAGTGACCAACAGTCCGAGGTCATAAATCTGCGTATACCCGTAACCGGGCTCGGTTACTCATAATTCACTCATCGATTTACGAGAAGGAATACTAGCTGCAACATGGTTTCGACACCGCCACCTGTACCCGAGACGCCTGCCAATGAACAATTCCACTCTGATAGGCAGCTGCCAGAGCGCATCGCTTCGCTTGGCGGTGGCCACGGTTTGTTCCAAACCCTCAAGGCGGCCCGACGGTTAGGGGCTGAGCACATTTCAGCGATTGTCACGGTGGCGGATGACGGCGGTAGTTCCGGACGGTTGCGTAAAGAATTTGACATGATCCCGCCAGGTGATTTACGCATGGCTCTGGTTGCGTTGTCGGTCAGCGACAGCGAGGAAGCTAAATTCTGGGAACAAACTCTCCAGCACCGATTTGGCGGCAGCGGTGCGTTGGCTGGTCATGCCCTTGGCAATCTGTTGATCACTGCATTAAAAGAGATTCTGGGGCAAGAACAGGCGGCGCTGGATGCGGTGACGCGCTTAACCGGGGCGCAAGGTCGGGTATTGCCGGTGTGTACAGAACCATTAGATATCCAGGCCGATGTTTCAGGTTTGGACGAGGACCCACGCGTGATGCGTTCAGTGCGTGGACAGGTTGCGGTGGCTTCCACGCCTGGCCAAGTACGACGAGTCAGTGTGATTCCTAGTAATCCGCAGATTAATCCTGCGGCGCTTAAAGCAATCGCTGATGCGGAACTTGTGACGATCGGGCCAGGTTCCTGGTTTTCTAGTGTGATACCGCACTTAGTCTTGCCCGAAATCGTGCGCGCGATTAACGAGTGTTCGGGTCTGCGTGTACTGGTGTTGAATTTGAATGGAGAACCCGGGGAGACACAGGGTTTTTCATATGAGCGGCACATCCACGTTCTTGCTCAGCATGCGCCAGGGTTACACGTAGATGTGGTGATTTGTGACTCTGCATCAGTAACCTCGGAAGCAGAACGAGAATATTTGCGCAAAGCCGCGCGAATATTGCAAGCTGAGATGGTTTTTGCCGATGTTCGTGAAATAGACGAAGCAGGCAGGGAAAGTTCCCGGCACGAGGAAGCGAAACTCGCGGATACTTTGCGCGAAGTTTATGCCAAGTTCCTGGTAAACCGGGCAACGTAATATTGGGCTGTGCATTTCCGCGGTTCCGGGAAAATTTAACACCCGGCTAGAAACTATCGACTCATCAGACGAAAGGCAGAGTGCTGCTGTGGGGCTCACAGACCAAGTCAAAGAGGAACTCACTCGGGTGGTTCCTGCTAAGCAATCCGCTCGGAGTGCAGAAGTCGCCGCAATTTTGCGATTAGCGGGAACGATGGAAATCGTCGGCGATATTTTGACGATCGAGGTGGAACTAAGTTCACTATCGGTGGCGCAGCGATTGGCAAACGACTTGGAAGAATTGTTTAATATCACGATTCGTCCCACCGCAGCTGGTCCTGCCAGTGCGCAAAAGAATCCGCGCTACCAACTGAGTATCACCCGGAATGCGAAGATGATTGCCCGTCGGCTTGGGCTGGTGACGAAATCTGGGCATGCGGTAGTGGGCCTTCCCCCGCAGGTAATTTCTGGAACGATTGCTGACAATGAGGCCGCCTGGAGGGGAGCGTTTTTAGCCCAGGGAGTTCTCACGGAGCCGGGTCGTTCCTCGTCGTTGGAAGTTTCTTGCCCGTGTCAAGAAGCAGCTCTTGCCTTGGTGGGCTGTGCGCGCAGGCTGGGAATCGCGGCGAAAACCAAAGAATCCCGCGGCACGGACCGAGTGGTCATACGCGATGGGGAAGCGATTGGTGCGTTACTGAGTCGTATGGGAGCGCAGGTTACGCGCCTGGAATGGGACGAGAAACGCTTGCGGCGAGAAGCCCGGGCTTCGCAGAATCGCTTGGCCAATTTCGATGATGCGAACTTACGTCGATCAGCACGTGCTGCGGTGACAGCCGCTGCCCGGGTGCACCGGGCGATGGAAATTCTTGGCGACGAGGTACCGGAGCATCTAGCGGATGCGGGCAATCTCCGCGTGAAATACCGTCAGGCGTCGTTGGAGGAACTGGGTAAGCTCGGTGATCCGCAGATGACCAAAGACGCGGTTGCTGGACGTATCCGCAGACTGTTATCGATGGCGGATAAGCGTGCGGAAGAACTCGGCATTCCGGATACCTCCGAGGGCATCGACGAGGACCTTTTCGACGACGATTTTGCGGCTACTGAGCACAACAATCACTCCAATGACTCCGAGAGTGCAGAAAACTAAGGGGAAACTCAGAAACGAACAGCGGTTGCTGCCGTCACGCGGTAATATGGCGCTATGACTCGTGTAGCAATTAACGGCTTCGGCCGAATTGGGCGCAGCTTTTTGCGCGCCGTCCTGGAATCGCCGGGAGATATTGAGATTGTTGCCATTAACGACGTGGCGCCGCCGGAAACTTTGGCACATCTGTTGAAGTTCGACACCGTGTCAGGTCCGCTCGCGGCCACCGTTTCTGTCGAATCTGGTGAGGCAAATTCCCTGGTTGTCGATGGGCAGCGTATTGCGTTAACCAGCATCAACGAACCGTCGCAATTGCTGTGGGAAACCCACGACGTCGATATCGTGGTTGAAGCTACCGGCAAATTCCGCTCCAGCGAGCAAGCCCACCCACACTTGGAATCGGGCGCAAAAAAGGTGATTTTGTCGGCACCTGGCAAGGATGTCGATGCGACTTTTGTGTATGGAATCAATTCGGATTCTTACGATTCAACCCAACACGACGTCATTTCCGCAGCCTCGTGCACCACAAACTGCCTGGCGCCAATCGCGTCGATCCTGCATCAGGAATTCGGGATCGCTAGCGGGTTGATGACGACCGTGCATGCCTATACCGGTGACCAGCAGCTTGTCGACGGCCCGCACAAGGACCTTCGGCGGGCGCGTGCGGCTGCACAAAACATTGTTCCGACCTCGACGGGGGCAGCCAAAGCGGTGGGCATTGTGATTCCGGAGCTTGCTGGCAAGCTCGATGGTTATGCATTACGGGTTCCTACACTCACTGGTTCGGCAATGGAGCTGACGTTCCAGGCCGAGCGCGGCGTTACCGTCGACGAGGTTAACTCAGCCATCCAGAAAGCGGCGGAGGGCCATTTGGCAGGAATTGTGCAGTATTCCGAAGACCCATTGGTCTCTAGCGACATTGTTGGCAACGGCCACGGCGCAATTTTTGATGCACCGTTGACGAAGGTTATCGGCGACTCCTTGGTCAAAGTAGTGGCCTGGTACGACAACGAATGGGGCTACAGTAGCCAGTTGCTGCGACTATGCAAACACGTAGGGGCGCAGCTGTAACCTCGGACTGATTGAAGCGTGCCAGAGCTTGTCCGTCGCAAGTAATTGTTCGCTGCAAAATTGTTCGCTGTAGAATCGCACACGAATCTGATCGCGTAAAGGAAGAGACATTGGCATTTCGCAAGCTAGCGCAGTTGTTGGAGCAAGACCTGGATTCCCGCCACGTATTGGTGCGGGCGGATCTCAATGTTCCGCTTACCGACGATGGTGCCATCGCTGATCCCGGCCGTATTACGGCGGCGTTGCCAACTATTCAGGCGCTTGTCGACGCCGGTGCCAAGGTGATTATCGCTTCTCACCTGGGCCGCCCGAAAGGCGAGTTCAACGAGAAGTATTCTTTGGCGCCGGTTGCGGAAGCTTTGTCTGATGCTTTGGGCCAGTGGGTTGCTTTGGCGCAGGATGTGACGGGGGAAGATGCCCATGAACGTGCTAATGGGCTTAACGACGGTGACGTCATGTTGCTGGAAAACGTGCGTTTCGATGCTCGGGAAACGTCGAAGGACGCAGCCGAGCGGGAAGAGTTCGCAGCGGAACTGGCCGCGTTAGCTGCTGATGACGGAGTGTTTGTCTCGGATGGGTTTGGCGTGGTTCATCGCGCGCAGGCTTCGGTCTTCGAGGTTGCTGGCAAATTGGATGCCTATGCCGGGTACCTGGTTGAGGCAGAGCTAGAAAAGCTTTCGGCGGTTGCGGATGATCCGCAGCAGGATTACACCGTGGTGTTGGGCGGTTCAAAAGTCTCCGATAAATTGGGCGTTATTGAAGCGCTGGCAGGCAAGGCGCGCAACATCATCATCGGTGGCGGTATGTGCTACACATTCCTTGCTGCCCAGGGCTATAACGTGCAGAATTCGCTGCTGCAGGAAGACATGATTCCGACGTGCCAACAGTTGCTGGAACGTTTCGGCGACAAGATTTGTCTGCCGGTTGATCTGCTAGCCGCCGATGAATTTTCCGCCGACGCGAATACTCAGGTTGTCGGGCTCGCAGACATCCCAGAAGGCTGGCTGTCCCCGGATATCGGACCGAAATCAGTGGAGAAGTTCGCAGAACTCATTACCGGCTCAAAGACGGTGTTTTGGAATGGTCCCATGGGCGTATTCGAGAAGCAGCCATTTGCACGGGGTACCGAAGGCGTCGCCAAGGCCATTATTGCGGCCACAGATAATGGAGCATTCACCGTTGTCGGTGGAGGGGACTCTGCCTCTGCGGTGCGCGCACTAGGCCTGGATGAAGCTGGATTTAGCCATATTTCCACTGGTGGCGGAGCCTCCTTGGAATTCCTGGAAGGAAAAGAACTTCCAGGCGTCGCTGTCCTGACCCGCTAGAAACTGCCTGAAAAACCCGAACGTTTAGCACCATCACAAGGAGAACCACATGGCACGAACTCCGCTCATTGCCGGTAACTGGAAGATGAACCTCGACCACCTCGAGGCCATCAAGAATATCCAGAAGCTGACGTTTGCTTTGCCGAAAGAGTACTACGAACAGGTCGATATTGCGGTGCTGGCACCATTTACTGATCTACGTTCGATTCAAACCGTGGTCAGTGGCGAGAAAATGAAGATCAGCTACGGCGCACAGAATCTGGCTTCCCAAGAAAAGGGAGCGTATACCGGCGATGTTTCAGCACCAATGCTTGCCAAATTGGGCTGCGAGTGGGTCATTGTCGGCCATTCGGAGCGGCGCCACTATCATCACGAGACCTCTGATCTGGTCTCACAGAAAGCCCAGGTGGCGCATCGACATGGTATCAAGCCGATCGTGTGTGTCGGTGAGTCGCTAGACATCCGGGAATCGGGTAGCTACCTCGACTATATTGTGGAGCAGGCCCGCAATTCCTTGGACGGTTTGGATCCTCAGCAGCTGAAGAACACCGTCGTGGCCTATGAGCCAATCTGGGCAATCGGCACAGGCAAAGCAGCGTCACCAAAGGATGCGCAAGAGGTGTGCAAGGCACTCCGCGGCTTGATCGCTAGGCTTGCAGACGAGGAAACAGCAGAAGCAATACGCATTTTGTATGGAGGTTCAGTGCGCACGGATTCCATCGGGGATATCGTTGCGCAGCCAGACGTCGACGGCGGCCTGGTGGGCGGCGCGTCACTGGATGGCGAAGAATTTGCTAAGTTAGCAGCAGCATCCGTCTCGCAGGTTTAGCAAATCACCCATTCGCTGCCCATTAAGGGTATACTCGACCGTCGGTATACCTATAAACTCGCACTCATTGTGAAGGAACACCTGAATGCAACTAGCGCTGCAGATCATCCTGCTGGTTACAGCAGTATTGATGACTATTTTCATCTTGCTCCATAAGGGCAAAGGTGGCGGTTTGTCGAGCCTGTTCGGTGGTGGCGTGCAGTCTAATTTGTCTGGTTCTACCGTGGTGGAAAAGAACCTGACCCGCTACACAATCGTCCTGGCGTTGATTTGGATTGCAGCGATCGTCGCGTTGAACTTGCTACAGGCTTATAACTTGTAGTTCGCTTAACTTGCACATCGTCATCGCACTAACGACGAACCCACCGGTTGGAATCATTTCCAGCCGGTGGGTTTTTCGCGTGTCGGTGCTTTCCCAGGATTCTAGTGCTTGTGCAGCGATGGGTAGTGCACAAGCATAAATTAGTGCGCGGGGATCACGTCACTAAACAAGAGAGTTTCGATACGTCCATGCACGAGTGTGGCTGGACATGACTTGTCCGGTTCCGCGGTGGAGAGCACCTGCGCGACTGCATCGGATTTATTTTCTCCCGCAGCCAGAAACCAAATCCGGTCAGAATGCGTCACCGCGCGAATACCCAAACTCAGCCGCTCTGCTGGGGGCTTAGGTGAGTCCGTCACCGCTATGACGGTTGCTTCGTTGTCGAGCCCCGCGTGGTGGGGAAACAACGAATTGATATGCCCATCGTCACCGATGCCTACGAGGTGGAGGTCAAAACCCGCGGGCGCAAAATCCGCTAGCACCGCGGCGTAGTCTCGGGCACGATCTGTAAGGTCATCGTTGCCAGCCAGGCCATAACCGTGAATATTGTCTTCGGGAATATTCAGCTGGTCAAGCAAGACACGGCGTGCCAGCCCTTCGTTGGATTCTGGATCGTCGACGGCCAGGTTGCGTTCATCCCCGAAAAAGATCCTGATACGGGACCAATCCAGCTCCGTACCTTTGCTAGCTAGAGCTTCGAGCACCGCGGCTCCTGAAGAGCCACCGGTCAACACCACGCGCACAGTGCCGTCGTCGTGTGCCCCACCTCCGGTTGCGTGAATTTCGGTGACTAAATCAACGAATCGCTGTGCCACCTTGTGCGCCATGTCCTGTTTGTCGGTTGCAGGAAAGACTGTGGTCATTATTGTCCTTTCACGTCGTTGGCTGCACGAAGGGCACGTGCGTATGTATCGTCTGGTTCCAGATGCCGCAATTCTTCAGATAGTCGTTCTGCCCAGCTACGGACGTTGAGCGCGACGAGGCTACGCGCAGCCCCTGGGACGTGGACGCTGACAGTGTGGTTATCAGCGCGGGAGATGCTCAGAGTTTCACCATCATCCATCGTTAAGTGCAGTGCATCGATAGCATGCGGTGAATCCTCATGGCTCACGGCCGTACGGGTTACAGGGATTCCTAAAGCGTCGGCAAGCCAGCCTGCTGCAATGGCGTGCTCGGGACCTTGATTCCCGATGATGGTCACTGAGTGCACGTCGTGGTGTGGGTAACGATCCAGAGCTGAGGCAACGATGCCACGCCACGCGGTGATCGCCGACCACGCGGTATCCGAGTCACCGGGCGCATAGTTGCGGGCTAGTTGCGAAAAGTCCTGGGCGCTTGTGATGCGACGTTGCGCGATCTTTCCTATTGGGTCCGCAGCTGGGTTATCAGGATGCACATTAGGCCACCACGCGACGATAGGTGTATCCGGCAGCAACAACGGGGTGACGATCGACGACGGGTGGTGTGCCATCGCGCCGTTGAGCGTCATGACGACGATCTCAGATGCCCCGGCTTCACCACCAACGCGCAGCTCAGCATCGAGGTAGGTGTCATCGTTAGAGTCAGCCGTCAACAAAATCAGTACCCGGGCCGGGTGCTCGTGCGATGCATCGCGGTTGGCGCGCAAGATGGCCTCAACGTCGTCACTCGCTGAAGCGATGATGATGAGCGTCAACACTCGGCCAGTGGTCAGCGTGTAATGCTCTTGCGCCAGATTAAGCTCGCGGGCAATATCGGTGGTGGTCGTATCCGTGAGGAAATGAATCATGGTTGCTAATTACTCCTTGTGCAGGTCAGTCACGGACACGGTCTACGGGCGCCGCCAGGCATGGCCGCGTCGTGCCAACATCGCATCAGCGCTGGCAGGCCCCCAGCTACCCGCGGGATAGCTTTCTGGTTGGTCTGCATGCTGCCAGTATTCCAGCATCGGGTCTAAAATCGCCCAGCTTAGTTCCACTTCTTTGTTCGTCGGGAACAAACTTGACTCGTCTAGCAGCGCATCGAGGATCAGGCGCTCGTAGGCGGCGGGGGATTCCTCGGTAAATGCCTCTGCGTAGGAGAAATCCATATTCACGTCGCGAACTTCCATACCAGAGCCGGGAACCTTGGATCCGAAGCGCATCAGCACGCCTTCATCCGGCTGCACACGGATAACCACGGTATTTTGTCCATGCTGGGCACCGTTTTTCGCAAAGGGTTGGTGGGGAGCGTGCTTGAAAACCAGCGCGATCTCGGTCACGCGGCGCCCCAAGCGTTTGCCAGTGCGCAGGTAGAACGGCACCCCAGCCCATCGACGTGAATTAATTTCCAGCGTGCAGGCTGCATAGGTTTCGGTGGTCGATTCGGGATCGAAGCCTTCTTCTTCACGCAGGCCTTGGACTTGTTGAGAGCCCTGCCAGCCCGCGGAATATTGCCCACGCGCGGTAGTATGCTCCAGCGGGGTGGCCAGCGAGGTTGCTTGCAGAATTTTCACCTTCTCAGCGCGCAGCGCATCGGGGGTGAACGAAATGGGTTCTTCCATCGCGACCAACGCCAAAAGCTGCAAGAGGTGGTTTTGCATGACATCGCGTGCAGCCCCAATACCATCGTAGTACCCGGCGCGCCCTCCGAGCCCGATGTCTTCGGCCATGGTGATTTGGACGTGGTCGATGTGGCGGGCATTCCAGATCGGCTCAAAAATCGAGTTGGCAAAACGCAGCGCCAGGATGTTTTGAACGGTCTCTTTGCCAAGGTAATGATCAATGCGATAGACCGAATCCTCAGGGAATACCTGGTTGACGATCTCGTTGAGCTCGCGAGCTGAGCTTTCGTCGTGGCCAAACGGTTTCTCAATGATCACCCGACGCCAAGCACCGGGCTCGGTGCTGACCATATTGGTGCGCTCGAGCTGGTGGCATACTTCGGAGAAAAAGCTGGGGGGAATGGACAGATAGTAAGCCCAGTTGCCAGCGGTACCGCGGTGTTGATCTACCTCAGCGATTCGTGCGGCGAGCTGGTCGAAACCGTCGTTATCAAAGCCCCCGGTGACAAATTCCATGCCGGCAGCCAGCTGGCGCCAGACATTTTCCCGGAACGGAGTGCGCGCTCCGTCTTGTACGGCGGCTTTGACGTAATCCACGAAATCGTCGTTGGACCACTCCCTGCGGCCAAAGCCAACCAGAACGAATGCTGAGGATAACAGGCCGCGGTTGGCCAAATCATAAATAGCTGGCAGGAGCTTCTTATAGGCCAAATCGCCTGTGACTCCGAAAATCACCATGCCCGAAGGGCCGGCGATCCTCGGCAGTCGGGAATCGTGCGGATTGCGCAGGGGATTATGCCAAGGATTCGACGTCACAGGCGAATGGTCCTTTCTCAGCCCATAACCATGGGCGGTGTCATGCTATGGAAAGTTAGATGGGGAACTGGCAGGGGTACTTTAGCGCAAACGCTGCGACATAGATTCCAGCAGTTCTTCCCATGCCTTAACGAACTTGTCAATGCCTTCAAGCTCGAGTTTGGCATAGACCTCGGCGAAATCGATGCCTACGGATTCCAGCTGACTAAAGATTGCGCCAGCTTTGTCACCAGCACCAGTCAACGTGTCACCCTTGATAATACCGCTTTCGAGTACGGCCTCCAGCGTTGCTTCCGGCATAGTGTTTACGGTGTCCGGACCAGCCAGTTCCGTTACGTACATGTCGGCAGGATAGTGTGGGTTTTTGACACCAGTCGACGCCCACAGCGGCCGCTGTTTGTTGGCGCCTGGAATGTCAAAGTCCTGGAACTCATCAATAAACAGAGCGTATGCACGTCGAGCGTTAGCGATACCAGCCTGTCCGCGCAGGCTGCGTGCTTCATCCGTGCCAATCTCGTCGAGACGGTTATCGACTTCGGTATCGATCCGGGAAACGAAGAAAGACGCAACCGAGTGAATCTTGGACAGGTCATGGCCGTTGTCGCGGGCTTGTTTGATGCCTTCCTTATAGGCTTGGATGACCTCGCGGTAGCGCTCTACGGAGAAAATCAAGGTGACGTTGACAGAGATTCCTTCTGCTAGGGTCGCGGTGATCGCCGACAAGCCTTCTGGGGTGGCCGGAATCTTGATCATTGCGTTTTCGCGGCCGACTTTCTGCCACAGGCTGCGAGCTTGCTCCAAGGTCTTGTCAGTATCGGCAGAAATTCGCGGGTCAACCTCGATGGAGACGCGACCGTCGGCACCACCAGTGCGTTCATACACCGACGACAAAACGTCGCACGCATCTTGCACGTCGGCAATTGCTAATTCATAGACTGCTTCGTCGGCAGCTGGGTTCTTCTGTGCTAGCTCCGCGATATCAGCGTCGTAAGAATCACCTTTACTCATCGCAGCAGAAAAAATTGATGGGTTCGTGGTCACACCCAAAACCGATTTGGTTTCAATGAGTTCCTTGAGGTTGCCGGAAGTAATGCGCTCGCGGGAGAGATCATCCAGCCAAGTAGCGGTGCCGACCGCGGCTAGTTCCGCGAGTGCAGAATCGGCGTCTGCAGAATCCACGGCATGTGCTGGGGCCAGCGATTCAGAAGCGGTGCCGGAGGTGGTTTTTTCACCCCACCCAGAAACCTTCGAGGCGGCCGGTGCTTGATCCAGAGCCTTCTTCGCCTCAGCGACCACATTGTCGACGCTAAAGCCGAATTTTTCGAAGAGTTCTTCCGCCGGGGCAGAAGCTCCGTAGTGCTCCAAAGAAACTTGGCGTCCATAAGGTGCGGTGTATTTGTGCCATGGCATCGCCAGACCAGCTTCGATGGAGACGCGTGCAGGAACTTCGCGTGGCAATACCGATTCCCGGTAAGCCTCATCCTGTTGCTCAAACCATTCCAGACACGGAGCCGATACCACTCGCGTTGGGGTTCCTTCGGCTTCCAAGCGCTGTGCTGCAGCTACTGCCAGGTGCACCTCGGAGCCGGTCGCAATCAGGATCAATTCTGGCGAGGCGGAGGCTTCCACCAAGACATAAGCGCCCTTGGCGACGCCCTCTGCGGCTTTTTCGGCGGTGCCGTCCAATACTGGAACATTCTGTCGGGTTAACGCCAGCCCCTTGGGGCCTTTCTCCTTCCGCATTGCGGCAACCCACGCTTGGGTAGTTTCGTTGGCATCGGCAGGGCGGATTACCGACAAGTTCGGGATCGCACGCAACGCAGCCAGGGTTTCCACGGGTTGGTGGGTTGGGCCATCTTCGCCCAGGCCGATGGAGTCGTGTGTCCATACGTAATAGGTGTCAGTGCCCATCAACGCGCCCAGACGTACAGCTGGGTACATGTATTCCGAGAAAATCAAGAACGTGCCGCCGTACACGCGAGTGTGTCCGTGCAACGCGATGCCGTTCATGATTGCGGCCATTCCGTGTTCACGGATACCGAAGTGCAAGTTACGTCCCTGCAAGGGATCGGCCTGCCACATATCCGTCGAAATCGACTGTGGACCGAACGACGGTGCGCCCTTGATTACCGTGTTGTTAGAGCCGGCAAGGTCTGCCGATCCGCCCCATAGTTCCGGCAGCTGGGCAGCTAATACCTGGATGGCTTCCGCCGACGCCTTTCGGGTGGCAATGCCTTTGGCATCAGGTTCCCAGACTGGCATATTCTCGCCGAAGTTCTCCGGTAGCTCGTAGGCCGTCATGCGGTCGAATAGCTGTTTGCGCTCAGGGTTTTTTTCTGCCCACGCATCGAAACGCCTCTGCCATGCCTGTTGTGCTTCGGTGCCGCGGTTGACCAGCTCACGCGTGTGTGACAACACCTTGTCATCGACATGGAAATGTTGATCCGGATCAAAACCGAGGAACTTCTTTGTCGCACGGATTTCTTCTTCTCCGAGTGCGGCACCGTGCGATGCGCCCGTGTTCATAGCGTTGGGTGCGGGGTAAGCGATAACAGTTTGTACGCGAATAAAGGTCGGCCGTGACGTGTCTTGTTTCGCAAGCTTGATTGCTTGTTCCAAGGCGGCGACGTCTTCGCCGGAACCTACTTCGAGAACTTGCCAACCGTAAGCTTCGTAGCGCTTAGCGACGGACTCCGAGAATGCAATATCGGTGTCATCTTCAATGGAGATGTTGTTGTCGTCCCAGAAGACAATCAAGTTTCCGAGCTGTTGCGTACCCGCCAGTGAGCACGCTTCGGCGGTTACACCCTCCTGTACGTCGCCATCCGAGCAAATGGTGTAGACGTAATGATCGAATGGGGATTCACCGGCAGGTGCGTCCGGGTCAAATAGACCACGTTCTTTGCGGGCAGCCATAGCCATGCCCACCGATGACGCCAAGCCTTGTCCCAATGGGCCAGTCGTGATTTCGACGCCAGCAGTGTGGCCGTATTCTGGGTGCCCTGGAGTCAATGAACCCCAGGTGCGCAGCTTCTGCAAATCCTCGAGTTCCAAGCCGAAACCACCAAGGAAAAGCTGAATATATTGCGTCAGGGATGAGTGGCCCACGGAAAGTACAAAACGGTCACGCCCAGCCCACTGTGGATCGGCAGGGTTGTGGTTGAGCACACGCTGGTAGAGCGTATAAGCCAAAGGCGCGAGAGACATGGCGGTGCCAGGGTGGCCAGAACCGCAGTTCTGCACGGCATCGGCGGCTAATAAACGCACGGTATCTACTGCGCGGGTATCGGTCTCGCTCCAGTCACTTGGGTAGCGACGTACGGTCTTAGCTTTTAATTTGGGGGACAGTGACACAGCAGGTTCCTCGCATCAATCTGTTTACAACGGTGATGGCTTATCACGGTGACGTTCTATCACTGTGACGACGATGGTCTGCCCATAGTCTAAAGGTAGCTGTCTAAGTTTGCGTACTTGCATGCGATTATGAGCGACACCCGAGGATGCGTGTAGGCTATGGTGGTTCGAGACAGTGAGTTCTTATCCGCCGAAAGTAGGTGGGAACTTTCCGCCCTTTGTAAACGACTATCTCTTAAGGCGCCCGATTGCTAGCAATAATGGGCGTGGAGAGAATTAATTGGCACGTTGTTGGAGGATTTTTCCTTGGGGAAGATCAAGGCATATTTCGCATTAACCAAGCCGCGGATCATTGAACTGCTCTTGGTGGCCGCGCTTCCTGCCATATTGCAAGCAGAACGCGGCACGGAAGCGATAGCCAATAACTTCGGCTTGATCATCCTCACATTATTGGGTGGCTGGATGGGTGCTTCTGCCGCGCACACCTTCAACATGGTCGCTGACTATGAACTCGACCAAAAAATGAAGCGCACCCGCGGCAGGCCGTTGGTGAACGACGCCGTGTCGAAACGCGAAGCCGCGGTATTTGGCTCAGTGTTGCTGATTATCTCTGTGCTGTGGTTGGGCCTACTCGCACATTCCTGGCTTGCCGCGCTGTTCGTGATTCTGACCAACGTGCATTACATCCTGGTCTATACCAAGTTTCTTAAGCGTCGTACTTCGCAAAACATCGTGTGGGGTGGCCTTGCTGGATGTATGCCAGTCATGGTTGGTTGGGCTGTCATCACCGATAATGCGCCTGCGGGCGAGCCTGCACAGTGGTGGCAAGCAATCGCGTTGTTTTTGATTATCTTCTTCTGGACGCCACCACACACGTGGGCCCTGGCTATGAAGTACAAGGACGATTACAAGCGAGCGGGTATTCCAATGTTGCCCGTCGTCGCCAAGGAATCCGAAGTTACCCGCCAGATTCTGCTGTACTCAGTCGCCATGGTTATTACCTCTTTTGTGCTGATCCCAGCTGCGTCGTGGATCTATCTCGTCGGTGCTGTCAGCACGGCGGCGGTGTTCTTATACATGGCCAATCGTTTACACCAAGGCGTGAAAAAAGGCGCCAAGGTGCAACCCATGGCGCTGTTCATCTGGTCAAATAATTATTTGGCGATTTTATTCCTCACCTTGTCCGTCGATGCTGTTATCGGCTGGACACCGTTCATGGCTTAAGGCCTAGCACCACTAGCAACGCTGCTTAGGCGTATTCGTCTTCCTGCACGCGCAAGACGATGGAGCCGGTAGTTTTGCGGTCTTGTAGGTCACGGTGGGCTTGGGCAGCGTCTTCCAGGGCATAGGAGTTGCTGACCCGAAACCGCAAGTCTCCGTCGACGACAGCCTGTACGACGGCTTGGGCGCGCATTTGGAATTCACCTTCGCGGCTCGTCCAACCGGCCACGGATGGTCGCGTAAGAAAGATGGAGCCCTTTTGGTTGAGGACTTGCGGGTCAATGGGATCCACCGGGCCAGACGCAGCACCGAACAAGCAGACGACACCGCGCTCGCGGACCATATCGAGCGATTGCGCAAAAGTATCCTTGCCGACGCCGTCATACACCACATCAACACCACGACCGTCTGTGAGGTCGCGAACCTGTTCAACTAGGTCCGGCCCATAGCGGAGAACACGGGTTGCCCCGGCGTCATACGATAGCTGTTCTTTTTCTGCGGATGAGACCACTGTGTAGACAGTGGCACCAGCTGCCGCTGCGAGCTGGGTGGCTACCAAGCCAACCCCGCCTGCACCAGCGGTGATGACACAGCTATCGCCTTCACCAAGTTCGTAGACTCCGTGGGTTAAATAATGCGCGGTGATGCCCTGCAGCAGCATGGAAGCGGCAGTTGGTAGGTCAAAATCATTAGGTACTGCCACCACCTTGTCACGATCTACACAGACTTGTTCTGCGTAGGATCCGAATGCGGTGTTCCAGGCGACCATGGTGCCCTGAGCGATTTCGCCTTGTGGATCATGGCGGACCCGCCCGACGCCTTCAAATCCGGGAGTAAACGGTGGTTCGGCGTCGTAAATGCCCTCGCGATAATAGGTATCGATGTAGTTCACACCAGCGACGAGGACATCGACGAGGATTTGTCCGTCGGATGGTTCAGGTGCTGCAACCTCAGCGAGCTGAAGGACTTCCGGCCCGCCGGTTTGTTCAATCTGTATTGCCTTCATGGTTACCGAGGTTACAGACTGCGGCAGCGTCGTGAGTTAGTTGGTCTGGAGTTGCCGATCCTCTGACCGCTGAATGTCATAGTGCGGTCGGGCGTAGCCCCGAGCCCAGAGAACAGCGGTAAACGCCACGACCACTGAGCTCATCGCAATGTGGAACGGCACGGTCCACCGGGGGACGCCGAGGTAAAACTGTGCGACGCCAATTGCCCACTGGATGATGATGACTACGACTAGCACCCACGCGGTGCGTTTGGCTCGCTGTGGAGCTTTTTGTTTGTACAACTGCCACAGCACCAGCAGAGTAAGCAGCAAGTAGGCGTACATGCATACCGCGTGCACGACTGCTAGAACTTCGGTATCGAGCTCTAAACGGCCTTCCATTCCAGCATCTGCATCACCAGAATGTGGTCCGGAACCGGTAACCATCGTGCCGGTCATCAACACGACTGCCAAGGCGATGGCGCCCGCGAGTGCGAATCGACGCGTATGCGCACCAAAGACCCGGTGTGGTGCTTGCTGGTCGTCTTCTGGGATCCGCGCGTACAGCAGTGCGGCGATCCACACGAGTGCCATCGAAGGCAAGAAGTGCAATGCGACGAACCACCAGTGCAGGTCCATATGCACAGAGATGCCGCCGATCACAGCTTGCACGCCGATGCCGATGATTGAGAGTGTGCCGTAGACGACGAGTTCGCGGCGTCGGCCAGCTTTCATGACGACTACGAGTACGGCGATGGCGGCTGCGGCAACGACGAAGGTCAGTAGGCGATTACCGAATTCGATGAGTTGATGCACCCACGGCTGTGCGCCAGCGACGGGCACGAGGGAGCCTTCGTGGCAATTCGGCCAAGTATCACAGCCTAGCCCGGAGCCTGTGACCCGAACGATCGAGCCAGATACCGTAATTCCGGCTTGCGAAATAAGCAGGATTAGGGCGAGCCGTCGCTGCCATTTCAGGCTTTGGTGTGTCTGCTGATTTACGCTACTCACATCGCTCATCCTACTCTGCACAAACTCGGGTTCCGAACGCTTACGCGGCGAGTAGCCTGAGGGATTGCCCACAGCAGGTTCGAAGTTTTAGGAGAACCTGAATTTCTTACTTGCTAACCCTGCTGCACCTAATCCCCAGGCTAAGATCACGGCCAATTCGGTGATGGGGATGGTGCCGCGCAAACTTTCCGTTAGCCCCGAGGCCACAGCGACCGACGGCACTATCGTCCATGCTCCGTTACTGGACAGGCCTTGCGAATACAGCACCCAGCCGACAACGCCGAGCAACACAAGCCAGAAGAAATTCCCCAAGCCCAGAACTTTTTCGGCCGCGAGAGTACCGCCCAATAAGAGCCCAAAAGCAGTAAAGCTGGCAGCGGATAGCAGCAGTACTACGGCCGACAGGAGGTATGCGACGATACCGGTACTAAAACCGAGCGCTGCTGCTGCAATAGCCAGCAGGATCGCTTGCAACAAGGTGACGATGGCGATCGCGGCGATCTTGCCGACGATTATTGCCCGACGGGGGACACCGGAAGCTCCCAAGCGCTTTAAGGCACCATAGCGGCGGTCAAAGGCTACCGCGATGGCTTGTCCGGTAAAACCAGAACCCATGGCAGCCACGGCTAGGACCATAGGAAAAATTTCATCAATGCCGCGGTCTTCGCCTAATACCGGTACCACAGAAGCCCCGATTAAAATGGCGAGTGGAACAACAATATTCAAAAGTAACTGTTCGCCGTGGCGCATAATCAGCGCAGTTTCCATTCGCGTTTGTGCGGCGGCGATTCTGGCGAATGAGGCCGGGTTCGGCGCTGGACGGAAAGTGTCGGTACTAAAACTATGCACTGTGATCAACGTTTTCGGTTACTGCTAGGAAGACATCTTCTAGGCTACGGGCAGTGACATTACATTCGCGCAATAAGATATTGTGCTCGGCCAAGGTGGCGGTCAGCTGAGCGAGCAGCTTTGGGGTAGGGGCTGAGTGTAAGCGATAGCGGTGGTGTCCGACTGCAGTCACCGTCCACTCGGCGGGGAAGAGATCGTCGGCAAGCTCAACGTCGGTAGCAAACGTCAGACTTTCCCCCGCGGTTTGTGTGAGTAGCTCGTGCGGCGTGCCCGCAACCTGCAACTTCCCGTGGTTGATGATGTAGACATAGTCGGACAATTTTTCGGCTTCATCAAGCAAATGGGTGGTGAGTACCACGGTCACGCCGTCACGACGCAGGGCCTCGATGAGCTCCCAGGTTAACCTACGCGCTTGGGCATCCATTCCAGCAGTTGGTTCATCGAGAAAGATTAATTCTGGTCGGGGTAGCAGCGCCAGGGCAAGCGAAAGACGCTGCTGTTGGCCGCCGGATAAACGCCGATACGTCGTAGAGCGGTGCTGGGAAAGTCCGACGATATCGATGAGCCATTCCGGATCATGTGGGTTTTTATAGTATTTAGCGGCAAGGGTGAGTTGTTCGGCCACGGTGGCGCCAGAATATCCGCCGCCGCCTTGCAGCATCATGCCGATGCGTTGGCGCACCTTATCCGGTTGCGTTGCGGGATCCATTCCCAACACGGAGATCTGGCCGGAAGTGGGTTGCGTGAAGCCTTCGCACATTTCGATGGTGGTGGTTTTTCCCGCTCCATTGGGGCCAAGCAAAGAAACAATGCACCCGCGTGGAACTGTCAGACTTAGTTCATCGACTGCGATTGTGTCACCGAATTTCTTGCTGACGTTGTCGATTACCACGGCGGGCGCGTTGTTCGCGTCGGATCCATCGGAGCCATCGAAAGTTGTATGCACGGTCTTCATTCTAGGGCAGATGCTTTGCGATGCCGAAGCAGGTAATGAATAACCCAGAAAACAGCACAAAGCACCAGGGCAGTAAGCAATGCTTGGAGGTAAATGCCGGTGACAACCTCCGGTGGCAACGCCATTCCTCGGGGTAGAGTCAGAAAACTGACGATCACACAGTAGATGGTGACCAACAGGTGGAATACGGCACGATTTGCCCATGCAGCCAGTGGCACGATCGCCCACAGTAGGTACCAGGGGTGTACCACCGGGAAAAAGATCACCAACACTAACGTCGCCATGCCCAGACCACCTACTGGGTGGATAGCACCGCGAAATGTGGCAAACAGCATGCGGAGCAGGAATACTCCAGAAACCACCACACCTAAAGTTCGAGTGAGTACCAGGATGGATTCTGTGTGATCTCCTAGGCCCAAAAGCGTGCCGACGAAACCGCTAATGACCCCTAATGCCGTTGTCAGAGACAGCCAACTGCGGATTGTGGCCGCACCGCCTTGTGCACTGATCCAACCAAGATCGATGCCAGTAAGAAGCGTGACGACGATGATGCTGGCGGTAAGAATAAGAAAGTAGAAAGAAGCTGCAACCACGACAGCCAATCCGCGCCGCATTCCGAAACCGACCAGCCACCGTGCTAGAGCCATACCCACAAAACCTAAGGCAATAAAGCCAGTAACCTTGACCATCCCGGCGCATGAGATGAAAAATCCGCTGGCGCACAGTAATCCCCAGCGTTGAAACGCGTGCGGATGGTCCATTCCACGTAACGCTAATTCAATTCCGACAAGCAAAAACCCTAATAAAATTGCTTCATTGTGGATGCCGCCCAAAAGATGCAGCATCACCACTGGGTTGAGCACGCCAAGCCACAGTGCGCTTTCCGGCGCGAGTCCGCAGCGTCGCGAAAGTTTGGCTAATCCCCAGGCCATTGCGGTAATTCCAAGAAGTGAGATGATGCGGTGCGCCAGCACGCCGAATACAATGCCGTCTCCGGTGAGCTGACTAATAGCACCGGCAATACCCAATGCGACTGGGCCATATGGCGACGGTGATTGTGCCCAGATGAAAGGAACCGAGCGAGCCAAAGGGTGTTCTGTGCCAAGAAGTTCGACCGGCCCAGCCTCGTACGGACTCATGCCTTGCGCAACAATCGAGCCATTTGCCAGATAAGAGTAGATATCTTGCGTAAATAGCGGTGCAGTAAACAGCAACGGCAACGACCACGCAACGAGCGTGAGTTTTAATTCGCGAGTCGTGATGGTCAGCCGCTGCTGGTGACCAAACCTGAGGCTGATTCCAACGAACCGCGCCATGCCGAGCCAGGCAACGACGAGTATGCCGATGCCGAGCATGACTAATGCCGAGGAGGTTTGCAGCATACGGGCCATGATCGACCCCAAGGGGAAATCCGAATATGGGTTATTGACGACTGGTAGCGCTCCTGCCCCCAAGCCGCCGAGGCCAATAAGCAGCGTGGCAACGGTGCCTAGCCACTGCCAGGAATGAAAAATGCGGGATTCGCGGATGGTCGGCGTATCGCGTTCGGGTGGCGCTACGTTGTCATCGTGCAATTGCGCAGAGCGTGAACCAGCAGTGCCTACCCGCGGGGCAACCGCGCGAATAGAAGGCCATGGGTTGAGCGTGCGCAAATTCACGAAGATTCATTTTAGTCATACTGGTGTGCCTTCTGGTGAGCACCGGTGGGACCGAATGAATACATCTCACTCGTTGTGTGTGCGTTTTTGATGTTCGGATGGCCCACTGTGGCCCCAGCTGGACACTGCACGTCATTTAAGGAACACTAGTGTTGTCAAATGATTTACCGCCGATGAAGGGTAAAGGAGGTGCATGAGGGTGACTCAGTCCAATAAACACACCGAAGGTGGAAGTGGCTCCAGCACGGCTGCTGGGGTTTCCGGAAAAGAAACACGAACCACTGAAGGCGAGACTCGTCGCCAAGTAATGCACTTGTTACTCACGCTTGGGCCTGTGACGGCCAGTACGCTCGGTGATCATCTCGGCCTCTCGGCCGCGGGTGTGCGCAGGCACCTGGACATTTTGGTAGAAGATGGGCTGACTGAAACCGTGCAGCGTCGTCCGCAGGGACAATCGCGCGGTCGACCAGCGAAGCATTTCCGCCTGACAGATCGGGGACGTGCGTATTTCGGACACTCCTACGATTGTCTGGCATCCGATGCTCTCGATGCACTGCGTGAAGCAGGGGGCTCCGATGCCGTTCGTGCGTTCGCGCGACAGCGTGTTCGAAAACTTCTCGATACAATAACACCGGCGTCATCTCTTGCCGACGCCGACGAGGAGGTTGATGAACAAGCAGTTGAACACACTGCCCAGCAACTGGCAGACGTGTTGAATGCACACGGCTACGTGTCGACGGTGCGCCCGTCAGAATCCGGCATTCAGGTGTGCCAACACCATTGCCCGATCGCACACGTGGCAGCAGAGCATCCCGAATTATGCGAAGCCGAGCATGAGGTCATTACCTCGCTTCTCAGCCAACATGTGCAACCTTTGGCTACCATCGCGGAAGGCCACGGGATCTGCACCACAAATATTCCCTTGACGCAAGCACATACCATCACGAAAGGAGCTGGTCATGACTCAGGCACAATCTAAGCCAGAGACACCGCAGATGACCGATGATGAGATTATCGATTCGATCGGTGCTTATGAATACGGCTGGCATGACTCTGACACCGCGGGCGCCTCTGCGCAACGCGGAATTAGCGAAGACGTTGTCCGCGATATCTCCCGCCGGAAAAACGAGCCAGAGTGGATGCTCGAAGCTCGTTTGAAGGCTTATCGCATTTTCGATAAGAAGCCGATGCCAACTTGGGGTGCTGACCTCTCTGACATCGACTTCGATCAGATTAAGTACTACGTTTCTTCCACTGAAGGCCAGGCTGCTTCCTGGGAGGACTTGCCGGAAGATATTAAGTCCACCTATGACAAGTTGGGCATTCCAGAGGCAGAGAAACAGCGCCTTGTTGCTGGCGTCGCAGCCCAGTACGAATCTGAGGTTGTCTACCACCAGATCCGTGAGGACCTGGAGGAAAAGGGCGTTATCTTCGTGGACACTGATACTGGCCTGCGTGAGTACGAAGATATCTTTAAAGAGTACTTTGGCTCGGTTATCCCAGCCGGTGACAATAAGTTCTCTGCGTTGAACACTTCCGTGTGGTCAGGTGGCTCCTTTATTTACGTACCAAAGGGTGTCCACGTCGATATTCCGCTGCAGGCATATTTTCGTATCAACACGGAAAACATGGGCCAGTTTGAGCGCACCCTGATCATCGTTGACGAAGGCGCGTACGTCCACTATGTCGAAGGTTGCACCGCACCGATTTACAAGTCGGATTCGCTGCACTCGGCTGTCGTCGAAATCGTCGTGAAGAAGAACGCCCGTTGCCGTTACACGACCATCCAGAACTGGTCGCAAAACGTCTACAACCTGGTGACCAAGCGTGCGAAGGCCGAAGAAGGCGCCACCATGGAATGGGTCGATGGCAATATCGGATCCAAGGTCACCATGAAATACCCCGCAGTGTGGATGACCGGTGAAGGCGCCAAGGGCGAAGTGCTGTCCGTAGCATTCGCTGGCGAGAACCAGTTCCAGGACACCGGCGCCAAGATGGTGCACATGGCACCACGTACCTCGTCCAATGTCGTTTCGAAGTCCGTTGCCCGTGCTGGCGGTCGTGCTTCGTACCGCGGTTTGGTGCAGGTCAACAAGAATGCCAAGCACTCGACGTCGAATATTGAGTGCGACGCGTTGCTGGTTGATTCGATCTCGCGCACGGACACTTACCCGTACAACGACATTCGAAACGAGTACGTGACTCTCGGCCATGAAGCTACGGTGTCGCAGGTTTCTGAAGAGCAGTTGTTCTACCTGATGTCGCGCGGTATCGCGGAAGAAGAAGCGATGGCAATGATCGTGCGTGGCTTCGTTGAGCCGATTGCCAAGGAACTGCCGATGGAATACGCACTCGAATTGAACCGTCTGATCGAACTACAAATGGAAGGATCCGTGGGCTAAATTGGTTAATTCCAACGAATTCAACACCACGAAAGCAGCAACGAAGGGCGACCAGTTCACGTCGTTCAACGTGGATGACTTCCAGGTGCCTAGCGGGCGCGATGAGGTATGGCGTTATATTTCGTTGCGTAGCCTCCGTGGCCTGCATGATGGCACTTTCTCGGATGTGGTGGAACAGAAGATTTCTGTTAGTGAGCAGCCGGGTGTTTCCAGCGAAAAGGTAAACCCAGACGATTCCCGCCTGGGGCGCGCTGGCGCACCTGCCGACCGTGTCGCTGCGCAGGCTTGGACATCGATGCCTTCCGGTCAAGTTGTCACCATTGACGGTGATAAACAGTATGAGGACGCGGTAGTCATCACCATTACCGGTGCCGGCGAAGACGTCACCTCATTCGGTGCCACGTCCGTCGAAGTAGGTAAGCACGCAGAAGTCACCATTGTGCTGAACTACCAGGGCTCCGGCACCCACGCTGACAACGTCGAGTTCGTCATCGGCGATGGGGCCAACGTCAACGTTGTTGTGGATGCCGACTGGGAAGACGACGCTGTACATCTGTCGCACCAGATTGCTTCGCTCGGCCGCGATGCCACACTGCGCCACAATGCAGCTATTTTTGGTGGAGAAATTGTCCGCATGGTTCCTCGCGTAAGCTTCACTGCGCCAGGAGGCGACGCTGAGCTGCTGGGTGTCTATTACGCGTCGGAAGGGCAGTACTTCGAAAACCGTTTGTTGATGGATCACTCGCAGCCGTCCTGCCGTTCCAACGTCATGTACAAGGGCGCTATCCAAGGCGCACCGGGCTCTTCCAAGCCGGATGCCCGCTCTTGCTGGGTTGGCGATATTCTGATCCGATCCAACGCCGAGAACACCGACACCTACGAAGTCAACCGCAACCTGCTGTTGACCGACGGTGCTCGTGCTGACGCAATTCCTAACTTGGAAATCGAAACTGGTGAAATCGCCGGGGCTGGCCACGCTGCTACTGTGGGCCGTTTTGATGACGAGCAGGTGTACTACTTGATGTCGCGCGGTATCCCAGAAGGCGAAGCCCGCCGTTTGATCATCCGTGGCTTCTTCCTGGAGATCATCAACCGCATCCCTGTGCAGAGCCTGCGTGAAGATTTGGCGAAGCGAGTCGACGACGAACTCGCGACCATTTCGGCATAACAGACGAATCGACATTGCTAGGTGTGGGCAGACCACGCGCTAGCTACGCACGACCACAACCACGGAAAGAGTGAGCTATGTCTACCTTGGAAATTAAGAACCTGCACGCTCAGGTATTGCCTTCAGACGAGACCGCAGAACCAAAACCAATCCTCAAAGGTGTGAATCTGACCATTAAGTCTGGTGAGACCCACGCCATCATGGGCCCAAACGGCTCGGGTAAGTCCACGTTGGCTTATGCATTGTCTGGCCACCCACGCTACGAAATCACCGAGGGTGAGGTTTTGCTCGATGGTGAGAACATTCTAGAAATGGAAGTAGACGAGCGCGCTCAGGCCGGTTTGTTCCTGGCCATGCAGTACCCAACTGAGGTTCCTGGCGTTTCTTCCTCCAACTTCATGCGTTCGGCTGTGTCTGCTGTTCGTGGCGAGGCTCCAAAGCTGCGTGAATGGGTTAAGGAAGTTAACGAGGCGCGTGAAGCTTTGTCCATCGACAAGTCTTTCGGTGAGCGTTCCGTCAACGAGGGATTCTCCGGCGGTGAGAAAAAGCGCCACGAGGTTTTGCAGTTGGGGCTGCTGAAACCAAAGTTTGCCATCATGGACGAGACCGACTCTGGCCTGGACGTCGACGCCCTGCGCATTGTCTCTGACGGCATCAACCGTTACCAGGAAGAGACCAACGGTGGCATCATGATGATCACCCACTACAAGCGCATTTTGAACTACGTCAACCCTGACTACGTCCACGTGTTTGCCAAGGGACGGATCGTCGAAACTGGCGGTGCTGACTTGGCTGACACGCTCGAGGCCAGCGGCTACGACCAGTTCATGTAAAGCACACGCTGCACGTAATCTACGGCTGGCCACCTACGAGCTGATACGAAGAAACTAGGTTTTAACACACGATGTCTACTCTGGATACCACCGCTATCCGCGCACAATTTCCCATTTTGTCGCGCACGGTTCGTGGCGATAACCCACTGATTTACTTGGACTCTGGGGCCACCTCCCAGCGCCCTGAATCGGTGTGGGAAGCAGAAAAGGAATTCGTGCTGAATTCTTTTGCGCCGGTGCACCGGGGAGCGTACCAATTGGCGGAGGAAGCCACCGATGCCTACGAGGATGCTCGTGAGGCCATCGCCAATTTCGTCGGTGTAGACGGTGCTGACATCGCGTTCACGAAGAACGCGACAGAGGCATTGAACCTGGTTGCATTCACATTGGCTGATCCCCGCTCCGAGGACCTGTACGTCGGCGAAGGCGATACCGTGGTAATCAGCGAGCTGGAACACCACGCTAACTTGGTTCCGTGGCAGGAGTTGTGTGAGAAAACTGGTGCCACTCTCAAGTGGTATCGGACCACGGACGACGGCCGTATTGACTTGGATTCTCTTGAGCTCGATGAATCCGTGAAAGTCGTTGCGGTCACCCACCAGTCCAACGTCACTGGTGCGGTTGTCGACGTTCACGAAGTTGTCCGGCGCGCCCGTGCGGTCGGAGCATTGGTGGTCTTGGACGCCTGCCAGTCAGTGCCGCACATGCCCGTGGATTTCCGTGCTTTGGATGTAGATTTTGCCGCGTTCTCGGGCCACAAAATGTGCGGCCCTTCTGGGGTTGGCGTCTTGTACGGTAAACCAGACCTGTTGGCAAAGTTACCCCCATTTTTGACCGGTGGTTCCATGATTGAAGTGGTCAAGATGGAAAAGACCACATTCGCGGAGCCACCACAGCGGTTTGAGGCCGGAACCCAGATGACCAGCCAAGTCGTTGGTTTAGGGGCAGCCGTCAAGTTCTTACAAGAAATCGGGATGGACGAAATCCACGCGCACGAGCAAGAACTGACTAAATACTGCTTGGAAAAACTCTCTGCCATTCCCGGAGTTCACATTGCAGGCCCGCTGGATACAGAAAACCGGGGCGGGGCAGTATCGTTTGTGGTGGACGGCGTACACCCGCATGATTTAGGTCAGGTACTGGATGATCGCGGGGTGTGCGTGCGAGTAGGTCATCATTGCGCGTGGCCGGCGCACCGCAGCTTGGGAATGCAGTCCACTGCGCGTGCAAGTTTTTACTTGTATAACACCACCGAAGAAATCGATGCGCTTGCCGACGGCATCGTGCATGCTCAAGAATTTTTTGGAGTCTGATCTAGATGAATCTCGAATCGATGTATCAAGAAGTGATTCTAGATCACTATAAAAACCCGCAACACCGTGGATTACGTGAGCCGTACCAGGCAGAAGTACACCACGTGAACCCATCGTGCGGCGATGAACTCACGCTGCGGGTGCAGTTGTCCGATGACGGGCAGACCGTCGAGGACGTGTCGTACGACGCTGTCGGATGCTCAATCTCGCAAGCGTCGACCTCCGTGATGGCGGAAGAGATCATCGGTATGTCTCGTGATCGCGCGATGGAAAAGCTCGCTGAGTTTGAGCGGATGATCACCTCGCGAGGCAAAGCCGAAGGAGACGAAGACATCATCGGAGATGGAGTCGCGTTTTCTGGTGTCTCGAAGTACCCAGCCCGCGTGAAGTGCGCTCTGTTGGGTTGGAAAGCGTTCCAATCCGCGACCGCGGATGCGCTGAATGAATTGGAGAAATAATGTCTGAGAATACTCAAACACAATCTTCTGATCAGCCGGTTGATCCGTACCAGAATGAGAATTCCTCATTTGATGGTGCACGCGAAAAACCAGAACAGACAGAAGAACAACTGAGCTTGGCGTATGACTGCGAAGAATTTCTTCGCGACGTCATTGACCCGGAGCTGGGCATCAACGTTGTTGATCTGGGCTTGGTATATGACCTTTGGATTGAAGAAAAGGACGAAAAGACACGTTGCGTCATTAACATGACGCTGACGTCGCCAGCCTGCCCATTGACCGATGTCATCGCTGAACAGGCTGAGCAAGCCGTAGTAGCTAACACCAAGTGTGATGAGCTCGAGCTTAACTGGGTATGGATGCCGCCATGGGGCCCACAGATGATCACAGACGAAGGTCGTGAACAATTGCGTGCTCTTGGCTTCGCAGTATAGCCGCCGCGCTCAGCTACTGGTCTGATCAGCAGAAGCATTCGACGCCCCGTTGCTAGTTCTACTAGTGGCGGGGTGTCGAACTGTATACCCCATTATGTCGGGCACTGATCAATCCAATTTTTAGATCCAGCCGTTCTTCTTCGCCAGGTATGCCGCTTCGTAACGGTTACCCGCTCCCGTTTTCGCCATGATGCTGGAAATATGGTTACGCACGGTTCCCGGTGAGAGGAACAGTTTTTTACCTATAGCGGCCGAACTTTTGCCCTCGAATAGCTGTTGGCATACCTCAATTTCGCGCTTGCTCAGGGGATTATCGGGCGTCAATAAACTTTCTTGTGCAAGCGTTGGGTCTATCACGCGCATGCCGGCCTGGACCCGGCGGATAGCGTCGGCAAGCTGTTCTGGTGGGGTGTCCTTGACGACGAACCCACCCACCCCGACTTCCATTGCACGTTTGACGTACCCGGCTCTGCCGAAAGTTGTGACGATTATGCAACGGCAGGACTCGCCAGAAAGCTCCGCTGCTGCATCCAACCCGTTGAGCCCAGGCATTTCGATATCTAACAGGGCTACATCAATCGATTTTTCCCGCACGAGGCGCACAGCCTCTGTGCCAGTGGAGCATTCGGCCACAACCTCGATATCTGATTCCGCGTTTACCAGCGCGACCAGCGCGCCGCGTACCAGCGATTGGTCTTCGGCGATTAGTACTCGGATCGGTGGGGTCATGGGGTAGATTCCTCTGTCACAGCGCCGTTATCGATCAGTGTGTTGTCATCGCTCATGGAAACTAGCACGGTGCTAAGTCCCTCTTTGCGTTGTATGATCAGCCGTCCGCCGGCGGCTTCAATTCTGTCGCGTAAGCCTGACAGCCCGCCCTTCGTATGCGTCCACTGGCATTGAAAACCACAGCCGTTATCTTTTACCTGCAGCTTAGTGTTTGTGATACTTATCCAGCACTCAGTCGCTCCCGAATGTCGTAGCACGTTCGTCGTGAGCTCTCGTAGAGCCCAGGAAAACACCGAATCGTGAGCGCTCGGTGTCGTTAACGGCTCGGGTAGGTGCGCAGTAATTTCTTTAGTTTCCAAAGCCCGGCGTGCTGCTTGCAGTTCGCCAGCGAAGGTGGGGGTGCGCATGCGGGTCACGGTGGAGCGAACTTCGGCTAGCCCCGTGCGCGATAGCTCGCTGATCTCGTTCAGTTCCTGCCGTGCCTGCTCAGGATTAGAATCGATAGCTCGTCGTGCGACCTCGGATTTCAAGTTGATAACCGTCAGGGAGTGCCCTAACAGGTCGTGGACGTCGGTGGCGATATCTTCGCGTTGCTGCGCTAGATCTAGCTTGTGTCGAAGTTCGTCGCGAGATTCTTCGTATTGGATAAATGCGCCCAACACCACCAGCACCAACGGTATGCCGAAAAGGAATACGGCGGGCCAGATCGGGTTTTGCGGTGCCCAGAGCCACACTGCCGAGGCACCGATTACTCCGGTCGCGACTACGATGGGCAGGGATTTCTTCAGCGGCAAGGTGAAACCCAACATCGCGGCCAGAAATGGGGCGAAATTCGCTACTCCTATGCTGATCACCGGTGCGGTGGTCAGGGCAATTGCAAGCAGAACGCTCCATCGGAGAAGCACTCGCGGCTGCCGATCCCAACCTCGCGGAAAATAATCCAGCGAGCCAAAGGCGAAGCTATAGAAGGCAGCAAAAGACCCCACGCAGACGGTGACCCATGCCTTGTCCCCGGTACTGAGCTGTGGAGCGGTATACACCCACACCATGAGTGGTGCCAAAAATAGGAGCGATACCGAAGCAGAGATGAAGTCAGTTCGTCGAAAACTGTCACTACGGTTCATTTAGTTGCGCTCCTTGTCGCGGTTGCGCATCAACAGGCAGAAAGTCACGAATACGGCCGTCCATATCGTGATGTTAGCCCAGGAGTACCACATAGGATCAAAGATCACGCCCGTTGCCTGTAGCTGTGCACCTTCGGCCAGAGGCCAGCGCACCAGTGTGACTGCACCGTACATTGGGGTAAATCGAGCGATTTGCAGCAGGGTGCCGCTGAGGCCGATGAACACGTTTCCCGCGAAGGCAAGGATCACGATGGAGGCCGTGGCGATCGCCACTGTGTTTTCTTTCGGAACCACCAAGACCCAAGCTAAGCCGTAAAATCCGAAGGGAATGGCACAGATAACACAAGCGAAGAAACTTATTGCCCACTGAATTGCTTGCAAGTGTGCGTTGGTGAAAGCGCCGGCGATGAATACCGCTGCGATAGGAAGCACCGCACGCACCGTGATGCTGAGTGTATTAGCGAAAGCGAGTTGCCAACTACGCAGTGGAGTAAGAGCCAATTGCCGCCCCCAGCCACTGCGATCATCAGTGAGCGCCGAACCAGCCGCACCGACCGCTCCAACGACGCCCGCGTACAAAGCCATGGCCAGCATGACAAAGGCGGAGACGTTTCCGCCATTCATTTCCTGAGCGCCGTAGGACTGAGATGCGCCAAAAACGAGATAAAAGAAGACCGGCAAAACAACGCTGAAAAACAAGGTGGTCATGTCCCGGCGCAGTCGCAGCAATTCCTGGCCGGTGAATTTTAGTGTAGTGCTCATGGGGTTAGATTTCCTGGTTTTGGTTTGTCAGCTCAAGGAACATGTTTTCTAGGCTGGGATTGGTGATGCTGAGATTGCGGGCATCAGTTTCCGATAACAGGTAGCGGGCCAGAGCATCAGAGTCCTGACTCACCAGACGCAGATGATGGCCATGAATTTCATTAGCAGTCACGCCCGGTATGTCCGCGAGTTCCGGGATTTCGCCTGGGAACTCAGCGGTGACGATGCGCTCAGAGCTCATATTCTGCAGCTCATAGGTGGTGCCGTCGGCGATGATTTCGCCTTCGTGCATCAGTACGATGCGCTCGGCGAACTCCTCAGCTTCTTTCAGGTAATGGGTGGCGAAGATGATCGTGCGGCCCTGTTCAGACTGGCGCCTCATCGATTGCCAAAACTGGCTGCGCGCGCCTGCGTCCATTCCCGCGGTGGGCTCGTCCAGGATGAGGATGTCCGGGTTACCCAGAATGGCCAATGCGAAGCGTATGCGTTGTTGCTCACCGCCGGAGCATTTGCCGACGCGGCGGGTGTAGATTGGCTCCAGGTTGGCTTGCTTGACAACGTCGTCCAGCGGTAGGTGACGGGGGAAGGTAGCGGCGATCATCTTTACAGTGTCCTGCACCGTCATTTCGTGCAGTAACCCACCGGTTTGCATTAGCGCACCGATGTTCTGCCTATAAATTGCGAGTTTGGGGGAGTTGTTCAGGACTTCGACGGTTCCGGCCGTCGGTCTGCTAAGCCCTAAGATGAGGTCCACTAAGGTAGTCTTGCCTGCTCCGTTAGTTCCGAGCAACGCGATGATCTCACCACGTTGGACGGAAAGGTCCACGTTCTTTAATGCGTGCACCGGTGAACGAGAGTGTGCGTTGAAGGTTTTACTCACTCCCGAAACTTCAATGGCTTGTGTTTGCTGCATTGCTTTCATACGGACAACGCTAATGAACTGGGGATTCGTGACCGTATGGAAATCGTCATGAAATCACCCATGATATTTGTCATGGGGGTACAAAACGTCCGCACTTCCAAGTCTCTATTTATTACGAACCAATGAGCAGCTGGACACTAGCGTGCCTTATCAAACCAGAATCACACCTATCGGCAGAGAGCTTTAGCGGATTCCGGAAGGATTGCCGGGATTCGAATAGTGAGTATGTCTCGCCCAGAACAGGGAAGAAGCGATTAAGGCTAACCTGAAACATTGCCCTGCCAGGGCTTTTGTCGGACTGACAGGATTTGAACCTGCGACCCGCAACGGTTTTTAAAACCGCTGGTTAAACCCTGTTTTTGCGTTGAATTTTCCCGGTAAAACCAGCTTACACCCGGCGCGTGCCCAATTCGTGCCCAAAATCGTGGCACGGTTGCGGCTGTTTTCGGTTGGTTTTGCGGCTGTGTTTTACGGTCGCCGGTTTTCCCGGCGCTGTGCACAGCAACAAGACCGATCGAACACGGCTTTGGTGACCCCGGTGTTGGTTGCTGTAAACGCTGTCGCAACAAGGAAAGAGGTTTAGGTCACATGATCGTTGACAAGGGTGACAAGTTTTTGCTGCTATCGGACCCCGAAGGAGGGTTCACGTTGGTTGCAGAGGACAGAGACGGGTTTAAGGCTGGCAGCACCAGGTTCGGTGAACGGGTTGATGCGTCAAAGTTTTTTATGTCCTGTGCAGAGTTTGTTGGGTCCGTTGTCTTGGTTGGTAGGTATTTGCCTATGTCTGAGGTTCACAGCGTCTGACAGTCTCCGGTGGCTGTGACTGTACAGGCCCGGCGCGTGGCTATCGCGCCGGGTTTTGTTGTTGCCGTAGAACAGGCTTCGGGGGTGTGGTTGCCACCGTAACCACGCTATTTTTGGTGAGGTTGCCTTGTACCCGCCGATTTTTCGGCGTGTAGTTTTGCTTCGGACGACCGTGTCCAGCGCTATCAAGCTGGTTCGGAAAAATGCCACTGACTTTGAGGAGTTTGGCTTGTTCGCGTTTCAAACGCGAGCAAGATTGGAGGGAAGTCACGGGGGGTAACGTCGTCATGGGCCGTGACCTACACGAGTTCCTGGAAGTGAAGAAAGCTTACACAACCTGGTTTATGAGCATGGCTGAATACGGCTTTTCCGCAGGTCAGGATTTTCTTCCCAAAAAGGAAGAAATTAATGGCCGTGGCCGACCACAACAGGACCACATCATTTCGTTGGACATGGCTAAAGAGATCAGTATGATCCAGCGCACCGAGCGCGGCAAACAGGCTCGTCAGTATTTCATCGAGTGCGAGCGCCGCATGAAACAGCTCCAGCCGGAGCTAACCCCCGAGCAGTTAATGGCTAAAGCTTTACCCTGCTCAAAGCCTTATTTGACCATACGGCTAAAACCAGTTATTATGGTGGTGTCCTTCTACAAAGACTTGAACCAAGCACTCTCCACCCGAGACAAGCTCGGGCAATGCATCGATCCCCGGAGCCGTTCCAGACGGCCCCGGGGTTTTGCTTAAGAATGAGCTAAAGTTTTTGGCCCGGTTCCAAGCAGTGTCCAGGGACACAATGTGGTTATGACGAGTGCTCGCCAAATTTGGCGAGCTGGTACGACCAGGGGTTATTCATGGTCTAAGTCGGTTGCTCCAACGGTTTGGGGCTGCCACAAGCCCCGTAGACGGCTTAGAACCGGTCACAGGTGTCAGAGGTATCCCAACGGGGTTTAAACCCGTCTAACAGCCTTGTGCAGAGGGCAAACAACCACGGGTGAGGATACCCGTCGCTTAGACCGTGGCGTTCCGTTGGTGGCAGCTGTGGTGGGTTCACGATCGTTGCACCCGTTGAGACGAACGCACCAACGGTGTTTGCACAGTGTTCGACTTCGGCCCACTCGGATTTGAAATCCGAAAGGGTGTGTTGATGCCCCGGCGCGCCGGGGCTGTGGTGGGTTCAGTTGTTAACCCCTGAGTAGGTGCTCAATTTTGAGCACCTGGTCTGTACCTTGTTGGGTTTCACAGCTGAGAGCGACAAGCCCCACAGTATCGCCGGAGTTTCTCGGATTTTTCCGAAAAAGTCTTGCCTGAGGTTTTCACCAATTTTGGCGTAAAGTCCTGTTCGTTGGTTCCGCTGGTTTTTGGACTAAAGCCTTGCCGGAGGTTTTTCCGTTTTCTCGGAAAAAGTCCTGACCTGTTCACGGACATTTTTGTCCGGGTTGTCTTGTTCACTAACAAAAATGTTAGTGAAGTCCTGGCCTGCATGTTTGGTTACCGGTTGCCCAAATAATTGTAGACGGTGGCGCGTGTCACGCCGTATTCTTTGGCTAGCGCTGTCACCGTTTCCCCTCCGGTTTTGCGTACCCTAAGCTCTGTGACCTGTTGGTCACTGAGTTTCGGTTTACCCCCTTTGTATTTGCCCTGTTGTTGGGCAATTTTTATGCCCTCACGTTGACGTTCCAGGATCATGGACCGTTCAAACTCTGCAACCGCACCAAGCATAGACAACAGCATGGTGTTCATGGGTGAGTCTTCGCCCGTGAACGTTAGTGATTCTTTGACGAAACGGACACGAACCCCGCCGGTGGTGAGCTGTTTTACGATGCTGCGCAAATCGTCAAGGTTTCTGGCCAACCGGTCCATGCTGTGCACAACCAGCGTGTCACCGTCTCGCACGTAGTCCAAAGCCGCTTGCAGCTGTGGCCTGTGGCTGTTTTTGCCACTGGCCTTGTCCACGAACACCTTGTCAAGGTGCTCACCGTCCAACTGTCGGTTGGTGTTTTGTTCAACCGTTGAAACTCGTTTGTATCCAACGATGGCCATAGCGGTGGGTTCCTTTGCTTGTTCCGACGCTGTGTGTATAAACAAAGTCTAAGACCCGGGTATACAGGTGTCAAAACGGGTTGTTAACCACCCTGTTTTTACGGTGTTTTGTTTAGCCGGTGCGTGTGCATTCTGGGTATACCCTGAATTGACACACGGCTAGACACTGGACAACCGTGGTTCGGCTGGTTCCCCGGCGCGCCGGGGTTGCAAGGCTAGAGGCCTCGTTTGTTGCGCGGCTACCGGTTGCCGGATACACGCGGGGTGCTGTGGCCTCCGGTGCACCGGGTGCTAGCCGGTGCTGGGGTATTAGGCAGGGTACACGCTCCGGTGGCCTCGGTTGGGCTGTGGCGTGCACAGGCTTCGGGGTTGCCGGGTGCAGGGCACCGGCGTGGTCCGGTTGGGTAGGCAGGCGCTACCGCCGGGGTGCAGCCCCGGCTACCGGGTACAGGTACAGGGTTACCGGTTGGTGGGTGTATCGGTTGGGCCAGCCGTTTTTAGCTGTTTTTGCGAGGCTGTGACCAGGTGTTTTACAAAGCCGTTTTGGCTGTACGCTCGTTTAAGCGATTTTAGGCAAGCGGTTGGGGTGAATGCCTTGCCACGGTGGTTTAACGCCTCAGACGGGCTTGTAGCGGGTGCTGTTGGTGTACCCCACGGGGTATACCCTCGCCCCGGGTTCCAGACCGCCAGGTAATGCGGGTGTCCGGTCTTGTACAGGTTTCTAAGGTGACAAACACCACAAACGTTTATGTTGCTTTAGCCTTCGGCTAAGAGTAACTTGGAAGGGCTAGCCTTGTCCACGGTCGTGCAACGCAGCAAACGGATCAGATGGACCAGGGCAGCAAACAACAGCCAACAGGCTGTGACGATTGTTCAAACAACAGCGGTGTTCACGGGGTGCAAGCCCGTGGAAAAACAAAACCGCTCCACAACCAAGGAAGAGGTTAACACTTGCACAAGCTTGACTACAACACCGAACGCGAACAGCTCGCACAACAGGGTAAACGCCGGTGCAGAACGTGCAACGAGGTCAAACCCGAAACACAGATGGCACCCAACAAGTCCAACTACCGCGGCTACGAAAACCGTTGCCGCGATTGCAAGCTGGCAGCCAACCGTTCAGGTGGCAAAGACCGAACCCCGCTGCAAAGCCGCCTGTACAACGGTGCAAAACAGGCTAAACAGTGTGGCCGTCGCGCCTACCGGGTGACACAGGAACAGGTGTTGAAAGAGTGGACGCGCCGGGGCTTGGATCCGAACCGTTGCGCATACTGTGACGTTGTCCTGAGCATGGACAAAGAAGCACCTGAGTTTTTCAACATTGACCATTTGGAACCGTTGTGTCTGAAAGGGTCCAAAGGCCACGCCAAAGCAAACCTGATCCCGTGCTGTGCCAGCTGCAACAAGCAAAAACACAGCAAACACCTTGTTCAATTCCTGGCCAGCCGTGAACACCCGGCTGACCCGGTGACGGTGGAACAGCTCACAAAAGCGTGCTGGGCACAACCAGTCAAACAGTCTGCACCGGTGGGTGAACCGGTTGAGATGCTGTTTTGTGAGTACATGCACACGTTCATGCGTGAACCAGAGTTTGAGGCAGTCGGTTAGGCCCGTCTGAGCTGTACCCAACCCCCGGGGTGGCTTGTTGCAGGTTAGGATTTACGCTCAATTTTGAGCGAAAGACTCTGACCAGTGAGGCTGCTTCGGGGTGCTGTGTCCGTTGTTGTTGTGTGAAAGGATTTTTGTGTTAACCACTGAAAAGCAGTCTTGTGTCTACTTTGACGATTCCACCGGCGAACTCACCAACGCCGGTCTAGTCTCACTGACTAAACATGAGTTTAGCGCTAAAACATTGGCAGAATTGGCTGATGAACCGGATGACCCGGCGCGGTTTTTTCTGATCCCCGGGCTTGTGTCCAGTTCGTTGACGTACCTGTACGGACAGTCAAAAGTGGGTAAATCGTTTGTTGTGGCCAATATTGTGGCCAGCGTGTTGGACGGCAAGCCGTTTTTGGGGCGCAAGCCGCTAGCAACAGTCGAGGGTGTGGTTATCGTCACAACCGATGCGGGTGACGGCTACGCGTACGCTGACCGCCTGAAAAATTTGGGTGTTGCCGATGATGACCGGGTGTTGCTGGTTCCGGTTGGCATTAACCCAAAGCCGGAACGGCTTGCACAGGTTGCAAACTTTTTCGCTAACGGTGACTACGGGTTCGCAGTGTTCGACCACGCCACCGGGCTTATACCCACGGATCAGAACATAAACACGCGTGAGCCGTGGGGTAACTTGTGGGAACTTTTGGATTCGTTGGGTGTTCCGGTGGTGCTGGTTGGTCACTCGTCGGATTCCAAATTCGAGGGGAAACCCATCCACCGGCCCGCCGGAAACAGTGCTGCCACACAGTTCGCACGTACCCGTGTTGAGGTGCACAGGCCGGATGAGCGCAACCGGTCCAACCCGTTGCGTGAGATTGTGGTGTTGGGCAACTACGGTGAAGACGAACGGTTGCAGGCGATGCTTGCCCCGGAGGGGTTGACGCTGGTTGATGACAGCGACGATAAGCCGGAGGCTGGCAGGCAAAGGGATATCCAAACCCTTGACAAGAATGCTGCAATAGCGCGGCTGGCCGTAGATTCCAAAGCAACCACCGTTGCCGGGGTGGCTAAGGATATTGCTACAGACGCAGGGCTAAGTGCTAAAACGTTGAGTGGCAAAAGGTTGCCTGAACTGGTTAAGTCTGGCCTGTTGGTTAAGTCCAGTAACCCACGGGCTAACGGCTGCTACGAGGCAGGCGACAAGCTTAGAATGTGATGCACCTCATAATGTGCACTGTTTTGTAAACGTGCAGGTCACAGGCTTTTGGGTGCAACCCGGCGCGGTTGCACTCTCCAGCGTTTATGCAGGTCACAGCGATGCACCTGCAACCTGCACCCCCCTTATGTATCCCCCACTGAGTGAACCCCTACGGCGGCTTCGCGCCGATTCTCCGGAGGGGTGAACGATACCAAGCGAAAGACTTTGGCAGCCCCGGCGGGCTGCTAAACGTCTGAGCTGTTGAACCGAAGAATACGCCTGAACCAACAGGCGTGTTCGCAGGTGAACAACCAACTGTTGTTATGGCGGCCTTCGGAGGCCGCCTAAACCATTTCTAAAGTGAGTAGCATCACAGCCGTTGGGCTGTGGTGATACGACCACCGTAAGGCCGTAGCAACGGCCGGTAGGTGGATTGGTTTAGGTGAAACCCCAACAAAGGGGTTGAACCATGTTGGAGGCAACCGGAGGGGTTGCCGATGGGGTAACCAACAAGCGAACCCTGTGGTTCGCTGTGTAAACAGTTTTTCTACGGCCGTGGACCAACACGGCCTGTGGTTGTTTATGGTTAGCCCGAAGCCACAAGAGCGTAGGGCTTACGGTTGTTTTGGTCCACAGGGGATCTAAACCCCTGTGTCTAAAGGTTAACAGCGGGCCAAACAGGCCCGCGTTACACAACATTGGTTGTCCACCGTTGCCGAAGCCAACAGTGTCCAACACCAACCGTGTGCTACGGCTGCCACCGTAGCCCCGTGTGTTTTGTATCACTGACGGACTACCTTCTCATTTTTGAGAAGGTTCCTGACTAACAGCCCGGTGGATAACACCACCGGGGTTGTTGATGGTTGCCCCGTGCACAAGCCACGGGGCTTAGCTTTAGGTTTTCGACGGGTACGCTAGCTACCCGGCGCGGTGGTGGTCTGTGGATTCTATGCTCACAGCAGCCATAAGCTCACCGGGCCTGTGTTCTCGCACACGCATGTACGTGTGCAAAATGGTGGACAGATCCGATTGACCAAGGATTCTGCCTATTTCGGTGGGTGTTGCCTGTTGTTCTGCCAACCGGGCGATAAGCCAATTGCGTCCGTAGTGCGGGGTGATTTCGCTGCTAACCCCGGCTTTGCTTTTGGCACGGTGAAACACTGACCTGAAACTTGTGTCCATCACGGTGCCACCGGTGGCTGTGGTGGTTACCAGAGCCTCAGGGCGGGGTTCAACGTATTCTGCCAGGTGCTTGACAACCAGGCTCCGGTGTTCTTTGAGTATCGGAACATCACGGTAGCCTGCCCGTGTTTTGGGTGGTTGCCGTTTCATCACCATGCGCCCGGTGTGATCGGGAACACGAACCAGGGTTGCTTCAACCCTGACAACCCAACCGTGTGCCACCCGCACCACGTGGCGACGCTGCAACGCCAAACATTCACCCACGCGCAACCCGTGGAACAGGCACAAAGCCACGGCAAGCCGGTAGCGCGCCGGGGTGTTGTTGAGTATCGCCAACAGTTCCTGATCGGTGGGCAGCTGCTTGTGTTTTAGCGGCGCTGTACGCCTGTGTGAGGCTTTGATAACCACCGGGTTGGTTTCCAATACCCCGGCTTCCACAGCCGCGTCTACGGCTGTTCTGAGCAGCTTGTAGGCCTTGTTGTTTCGGTTGCCTGTTTCCGGGGTGAGTGCCACCATCGCCTGCCACCACGTGCGTACGTGGTCTTTGGATAGTTTGCTGATCCTGAGCTTGTGGAACGGGGGATACCCCGCTATTCGGGTTTTCATAACCGTTTGGTACGTGGTGTGCGATGAATCCCGTAGCTGTGGCCTGTGACTGTCTAGCCACTGTTGGCACCATTGCGCAACGCTGAGGTCGTCGGTTGGCTGTTTGACAGGTGCCGGTGGTTCCCACAGGCCCAACCTGATTTTGGCCTGTTGGGTTTCCACGTAGTCCAGGGCTAGCGCTTTGCTCGCAAAAGTGTTTGGGGCTGTGTAGCGCAGCCCATCCGGTCCGGTGTATCTGGCTTGCCAGTTGCCGGAGGATAGTTGTCTCACGTTTCCCGTGTTTTTTGTGCCCAATTTGTGCCCAATCCGGTGCAGAAACGGGTTCAAACCACACCCGGCGCTTGGTGGTGTGGTAAATTTTTCCCGTAAGGTGTTTTCGCCTTGCCACCGGGTTAAACAACTGAAAAACAGGGTGTTAGTCTACCCTAAAAACCTGCTCTGAGCAGGGCTTTTGTCGGGCTGACAGGATTTGAACCTGCGACCCCCACACCCCCAGTGTGGTGCGCTACCAAACTGCGCTACAGCCCGTTGCTGCCCAGGAATTCAATCAGGGCTCTGCAGTAACGTTTTCACTATAGCGTTTACTCGATATATCGCGCCAAACTTCCAGCTCACTACGGTTATTAATAAACCGTGGCGACTGCTAAACTGGCTGGTCGTGATTGTTAGCCAAGACCTCGAAGTCCGCGCCGGTGCCCGTACCTTATTGCATGCTCCTGGCCAGCATCTTCGGGTGCAGCCGGGGGATCGCATCGGATTGATCGGCCGCAATGGTGCGGGAAAAACCACCACTATGCGCATTCTTTCTGGCGAAACCCAACCCTATGCTGGTGAAGTACGCATTTCCGGTGATATCGGCTACCTTCCGCAGGATTCTCGTGAGGGAAACATAGAACAAACTGCTCGCGACCGCGTCCTGTCAGCGCGTGGTCTCGATGAGCTGCGTAAGTCCTTGGATAAGCAACAGCAGATCATGGAAACCACCTTGGATGATGACAAGCGAGACAAAGCCATCACCAAGTTCTCCAAATTGGAGGAGCGATACCACAGCCTTGGTGGTTATGAAGCGGATTCGGAAGCAGCCACGATCTGCGACAACTTAGGGCTCGAACAACGAATTTTGGATCAGCCACTCAAGACTTTGTCGGGTGGTCAGCGTCGTCGTGTAGAGCTGGCACAGATTTTGTTTGCTGCCACCAGCGGGGCAGGAAAGTCACAAACCACGTTGTTGCTCGATGAGCCAACCAACCACTTGGATGCTGACTCCATTTCCTGGTTGCGTTCGTTTTTGGCGAAGCACGAAGGCGGCTTGGTTATGATTAGTCACGACGTTGAGCTGCTTCGCGACGTCTGCAACAAAGTGTGGTTTTTGGATGCCGTGCGCGCGGAAGCCGATGTGTACAACATGGGCTATGAGAAATACCTCGACGCGCGTGCCACCGATGAAGCACGTCGTCGACGCGAGCGGGCGAATGCCGAAAAGAAAGCGTCGGCGCTGCAAAAGCAGGCGGCGAAATTGGGTGCCAAAGCCACGAAAGCGGCTGCTGCGAAACAAATGCTTGCTCGTGCAGAGCGAATGATGGGCAATCTGGATGAGGTCCGTCAAGATGATAAGGTCGCATCCATTAAGTTCCCGGAGCCGGCTCCGTGCGGCAAGACCCCAATGCATGCGACGGGACTGACCAAAATGTATGGTTCGTTGGAAGTTTTCGCTGGTGTCGATCTGGCTATCGATAAAGGCTCCCGCGTCGTCGTTCTTGGGTACAACGGCGCCGGTAAAACTACATTATTGAAATTGCTTGCTGGCGAGGAACGCACCGACGGCGAAGGCGGAATCGTCACCGGCCATGGCTTGCGCATTGGCTATTTCGCCCAAGAACATGACACCATCGATCCTGATCGGACAGTCTGGGAAAACACAATTTCTGCCTGCCCTGACGCCCATGAACAGGAGCTTCGCAGTCTGCTTGGTGCGTTCATGTTCTCGGGTGACAAACTGGAACAACCCGCAGGTACACTTTCCGGCGGTGAGAAAACGCGTTTATCGCTTGCTACCTTAGTTTCTTCCCGGGCGAATGTTTTGTTGTTGGATGAGCCCACCAACAACCTAGATCCGATATCGCGGGAACAGGTATTGGATGCTTTGGCGACTTATACTGGTGCCGTCGTCTTGGTTACCCACGACCCTGGCGCGGTGAAAGCACTGGAACCGGAGCGGGTCATCATCATGCCAGACGGTGATGAAGATATGTGGAGTGATGAGTATATGGAGATCGTGGAATTGGCTTAAGCTTGCACAACCGCGCGGGATATGTGCGTGATTTTGTGGTCATGGAACCACAGCCTGCTGCGCACAGTCTATTGGGATAGGACACGAGAAAGGACTATCCATTGAGCCTCGATAAATATCGGAACCGCATTAAGAACTTGCTCGACCGTGCTGCTGCCTGCGAAGGCACACCGGAAGGCGATTTGTGCCGGGTGAAAGCTTTTGAGCTGGCGGCAAAATACGCCTTAGATCCCGATGATGTGCGCAAGCAAGCAGATGCGGACTCGGCAGGACAGACCGCGTGGGAATGGGAATTAACCGGTAGCTATAAGCCGCAGCAGCGAGAACTGCTTGCACATATCGCTAGTGCCCTGCATTGCCGGGTCCTTTATGAGCGTAGCGGCACCGGGCGGCACAACTCTTTCGGGTTAGTTTTTGGTGTGCCCCGGCATCTCGAGAGGGTAAAAATGCTCTTTCCAATGCTTAACTTGCATATGGCTGCGGGGTCAACAAAATACGCTGCGCATCACGGTGCGCGCGATGCCGCGCATACGAAACGCTTGAAAACGTCCTGGATGATGGGGTTTTCAAGCAGCGTCTTTGATTTGCTTGAGCAGGCTGACCAGGACACCGCGTCCCAAGTCGGCCAGGGAGCAGAGGTCGCCTTGCTTGATGACGCCAGCGCTGCAGAAAAACTCATGCAAGACTATGTCCACGAGGCGGGTTTGGTACTGCGAAACGGCCGACAGAATTCGCGGACAATAGACCCAGAAGCAATGCACGCCGGTAGTGAAGAAGGTCGCCGCGTCGACCTCGGCAACTCCCGGCTTCCACAACGCAAGGAACTGTCTGCATAGTTGGCTAGTTCTGCGGTGACGCAAGGGCCTGCCAATCTGACAGGCCCGATAAACCAGCTTCTAGTTGCGGAATCCGTGTACCGGGGCCGGGATGAACCCACCGCGGTGGATGAATTCACGATTGCCGACGGTGTTGACCGGAATGATCGGTGCGTAGCCGAGTAGACCACCAAAATCGACTTCGTCGCCTACCGCGGCACCAGGCACAGGAATAACACGCACCGCCGTGGTCTTATGATTCATCACGCCAATTGCGGCCTCATCTGCGATCATGCCTGCGATAGTTTCTGCAGATGTGGCACCAGGAAGTGCAATCATGTCGAAACCGACCGAACAAATTGCAGTCATTGCTTCCAATTTGTCCATGCTGATGCTGCCAGCACGCACAGCATCAATCATTCCTTTGTCCTCAGAGACAGGAATGAACGAACCTGACAAGCCGCCGACACGCGAGCACGCCATCATGCCGCCTTTCTTCACCGCGTCGTTCAGCAATGCCAGAGCAGCGGTTGTGCCGTGGGTCCCAACTTGTTCCAGGCCCATGTGTTCCAGAATGTGAGCGACGCTGTCACCAAGCTCAGCCGTCGGCGCCAATGACAGGTCAACGATGCCAAACGGAACGCCTAAACGTTGCGAAGCCAAATTGCCGACTAGTTGGCCGGCGCGGGTAATTTTGAAGGCAGCTTTTTTGATTTCTTCTGCTACCTGGTCCAAGCTGGCGCCTTCAAGGTTGCCCAGAGCACGATCGACGACACCTGGTCCGGAAACGCCAACAGAGACCACACAATCTGGTTCTTCGACACCGTGAAAAGCACCGGCCATAAACGGGTTATCGCCGACCGCGTTGGCGAACACCACCAATTTGGCGCAGGCAATCGCAGAATCGTCCTTGCTTAATTCGGCGGCGGATTTAATGACCTGACCCATGTGTCGGGCAGCATCCATATTGATGCCGGCGCGGGAGGATGCGATGTTCACTGAGCCGCATACCACTTCCGATTGCGACAGAGCTTCCGGAATGGACTCGATGAGTCGGCGGTCAGCTTCGGTGGTTCCTTTTTCGACAAGCGCGGAGTAACCACCGATAAAGTTCACGCCGACTTCATTGGCAGCTTTGTTGAGTGCGTGGGCTATATCGGCGGGATTGCCTTCAACACCGGCGGCTATCAACGAAATCGGAGTAACCGAAATGCGCTTATTGACGATCGGAATTCCCAGCTCGGCTTCGATACCTTCGCACACTTCGACCAAGCGTGATGCGCGAGTAACGATTCGGTCATACACAGCATCACAGGTGGCGGACATCGACGGGCGAGTGCAACCGAGTAGGGAAATGCCCATGGTCACGGTACGAATATCGAGACGATATTTTTCGATCATCTCGATCGTGTCGACGATCTGGGCGTTCTTAAAAGAAAAAGGCATAGTGGAATTTTCCCTGCGCTAGGTGGTGCTAAATTTCGTTGATTGCGGTAAACAGCGACTCGGCCTGGATGCGAATAACCTGGTGGGTCTCTTTTTCGACGGCTTCCATGCGCTGTTGAATTTCAGGGATTGATAGGGCTTCATCATCGAATTCCACGCGCAGAATCATCGTGAAATAACCAGACATAAGGGTTTGTGAAACGTCGACAATATTAACGTTTAACTCCGCGAGAGCAGTACTGACAGAGGCGATAATTCCGGTGTTGTCCGCGCCGGTCACGGTCATGATGGCATACATGCTACTCATCTTAACTGCCTATCCAGCATTCTCTTTAGCCGGGGCACAAAGCTCACGACGAAGCGTAGGATTGTGTACATGACAGCAAATCAGTCGCAAGAGAACGTAACTACCACAAACACACGAGTATTGGTCATCGGAGGATCTGGCAAAGTTGCCAGCATTGCCATTCCCCAATACTCGAACGATTACGAGATCACCGCGATGCTGCGTCGGGAAGAAAAAGCAGAAGAAGCGCGGGATAACGGCGCAACGCCGTTGGTCCAAGACGTGACTACTCTGTCTGCGGATCAGTGGGCAGCGTTGGTCCGTGATTTTGATGTTGTGGTGTGGACCGCAGGTAACGGCGGGCGTGCCGGTGCCGACGTCACCTATGCCGTAGACCGCGATGCTGCCTTGGAATGCATTAAAGGCTTGGAGCAACTCCAGAATGAGGTTGGTAAAGATCGCGCGCCTCGGCTCATCATGGTGTCCTACATGGGGTCGCTGGACAACGAAACCGACGATCAAGGCGCATGGCTGGCATACGTGGAATCGAAAAAGACCGTCGACAAACGCCTGTTAGATTCTGATTTAAACTACATCATCCTGGCGCCGACGTTGCTGACCCTGGATCCGGCGCAGGGCATTACCGTCACCGAAAACACACCAGAAAAAGCCGGGGAAAAAACGTCCCGTGAGCTGGTCGGTCAGGTCATCTTCGAGCTGGCTGGGCGGGCCGAGCTACCAAATCAGGATTTCATTGCCTTCCACGATGGCAACGATCCAGTGAGCTCTATTTAACTGGTAGCTGCGCGTGTTGCGCAGTACCGCACGAAGATAGCGAGCAACTCATTGCTCCATTTCGTGTCAATTGACGGCAAGCTGTTGACAATATCCAGGTAATCTTCGGGGGAGAAATAGCCGTAGTCGTAGAAAAAATCCATTCGGTTTTTCATGGCTACCGCATCCATTTCAGCGTGGAATTGGCTTGCCCAGGTCGAATCACCGACGCGAATTAACTGCACCGGGCACGTCGGGCCGTCAGCAAGAATCGTAATATTATCCGCCGCAGGCAGGTTTTCGACGGCTTCGGTATGACCGGTCAGAGAGGTAAAACTCTGCGGTAGGTGTCGTGCGAGAACGTCTCTGGCAGCGTCATGTGTAAGCTGCACGACGGTCTTTCCAGACGTTTCAGCGTGCGAATGTCCCACGGTTCCGCCGACGTGGTGCGCTAGCCAGGAAGCACCAAAGCAAATCAAAAAGACCGGAATGTCTGCTTCTGTAAGAATCTCTAGTTGTCGGTGAATATGCAGTTGCCACTCGTCCCAGGTTTCGTTGGTGATATTGAGCGAACTGCCACCAACGATAACTCCATCGAAATTAGCTAAGTCGGGGAGTTCCACGTTTGTGGAATCAATAACCAGGTGCGAGGTTTGTTCTTGACTAAGCCCAGTGGATTCACAGATGTCACGATATTCAGCAGCGGCAACCGCCGGGGCGGTCTCTCCATAACGTAATGAGACCAAGAGAAGATTAACCATAGTGGCTACTGTTATACCTTATGGCTTAATGCTCGTTAGCATCGCGTCGGATAGCCTGTTCTGCGATGTCTAAAACAGCTTCATCGGTGGACATTCCCATCGCGTTGCGGGTGATCAACCCGTCCATGACCATTTCTAGAAAATATTTCAACGTATCAATGGGGACGTCGATACGCATACGTCCCTCAGCTGCATTTTTCGCCAAACGATCATGCACGGCTTGGTCGAGGACTGCCTGATGTTCTTGCCAGCGCGTGCGAAACGATGCATCGGTCCGCAGCATCTTAGAAATCTCTAGACGCGTAGCCAGCCAGTCATATTTTTCTGGGTGCCGCACGATATCGCGCATAACTTCCACGAGTCCTTCCCGGGCAACGACTTCGGCTTGTCGTGCAGCGTCTTCTCTGGCTAGGGCAAGAAACAAATTTTCTTTATCAGAAAAGTGGTGGAAGATTGCGCCCCGGGATTTCCCGGTCGCTTGTTCTAGACGGCGCACAGTTGCTCCCTCGTAGCCGTATTCGGCAAAACACTTACGCGCACCCACGAGGATTTCTTGGCGACGACGATTAAGCTCATTTTCACTCATGACTGGCATAGAGGAAGCAACCTTTCTGACCGGGAATGCAAAAACGGGGCTGCAGGGCCTGGCTGCGAGTGCCTCCGAAAAGGGATGTACTACTCGCAGCGAGACTTCATGCAGCCCCGCGAAGCGTGATGATTAGGATTTAACCATCTGACGGAGTACGTACTGCAGGATTCCTCCGTGGCGGTAGTACTCGGCCTCACCTGGGGTGTCGATGCGTACATTGGCATCGAACTCGACGGTCTCACCGTCTTCCTTGTGAGCGGTAACCTTGACGGTCTTCGGAATCGAGCCGCTGTTGAACTCGGTCAAGCCTTCGATGTCGAAGGTCTCGTGACCGGTTAGACCCAGCGACTCGTGGGATTCACCATCTGGGAACTGCAGTGGCGCAACACCCATACCGATCAGGTTCGAGCGGTGGATACGCTCGAAGGATTCGGTAATGACGGCGCGCACGCCCAGCAGCAAGGTACCCTTCGCTGCCCAGTCACGGGAAGAACCGGTGCCGTATTCCTTACCACCCAGAACGACCAGAGGGGTGTCCTCTTCCTTATAGTTCTGAGCTGCATCGTAGATGAAGGCTTGTGGCTTGTCTTCCTTGGTGAAGTCCAAGGTGTAGCCACCGGATTCTTCAACCAGCTGGTTGCGCATACGGATATTTGCGAAGGTACCGCGAACCATAACCTCGTGGTTACCACGACGGGAACCGAGCGAGTTAAAGTCCTGGCGCGCAACACCATTTTCTTCCAGGTATTGCGCGGCAGGGGTGCCTGGCTTGATGGCAGAAGCAGGGGAGATGTGGTCAGTGGTGACCGAATCGCCGAGCTTGACCAACACGCGGGCGCCCTTAATGTCTTCGACATCGGCAGGCTCGGTCGGCATATCGTCGAAGTATGGAGCCTTGCGGATATAAGTCGAAGCATCATCCCACTCGAAGGTCTCGCCCTTCGGGATGTCCAGGTTCTGCCACTGTTCGTCGCCCTTGAAGACGTCAGCGTAGTCAGCCTCGTACATTTCGCGAGAGATGGAGGCCTCGATGGTCTCTTCGATTTCTTCTGGAGAAGGCCAGATGTCCTTCAGGAAGACATCGTTGCCTTCTTTATCTTGGCCCAGTGGCTGCTCGTCGAAGTCGAAGTCCATGGTGCCGGCGATGGCGTATGCGATGACCATCATTGGCGAAGCCAGGTAGTTCATCTTGACGTCTGGCGAGATACGGCCTTCGAAGTTGCGGTTACCGGACAGGACTGCGGTGGCAGCCAGGTCTTCGGAGTTAATGGCATCGGAGATTTCTTCTGGCAATGGGCCGGAGTTACCAATACACGAGGTGCAACCGAATCCAGACAGGTAGAAACCGAGAGCTTCCAAGTCCTTCCAGAGGTCTGCGCGCTTGTAATAGCCATCAACAACCTGGGAACCAGGAGCACAAATGGTCTTCACCCATGGCTTGGAGGTCAGACCCAGTTCGTTGGCCTTGCGGGCGATCAAACCAGCACCGATCATGACCGATGGGTTGGAAGTGTTGGTACACGAGGTAATGGAAGCGATGGCGACCATACCGTGGTCCAGGGTGTATTCACCGCCAGCTGGCGAGGTGACAACCGTTGGGTGGGACGGACGGCCTTCGCCTCCAGCAGATGCGTCTTCACCCTGACCCTTACGGGAAACATTGTGACCGTCGGTGATGTCGGCATCGACATAGCTTTGCACGCCGCCTTCGGCGACCATGCGACGAACCTCAGGCTTCTTGCCTTCTTCCAAGACTTCGTCGTCAGTGTAGTTGACCAGATCCTTGCGGAACTGCTCTTTTGCCTTGTCCAACTCGATGCGATCCTGTGGACGCTTCGGCCCGGCAATGGAAGGCTTAACAGTAGACAGATCCAGCTCGATGTACTCGGAGTACTCGGCTTCTTCGTCGTCTTCTTCCAACCACATGCCCTGGGCCTTGGCATAAGCTTCAACGCGGTCGATCTGCTCCTGCGGGCGACCGGTCAGCTCCATGTACTTGGTGGTCTCTTCGTCGATCGGGAAGATCGCAGCGGTGGAGCCGAATTCTGGCGACATGTTACCGATGGTTGCGCGGTTAGCCAGTGGGATGGATTTCACGCCATTGCCGTAGAATTCGACGATCTTCTGGACGACGCCGTGCTCACGCAACATGTCAGTGATGGTAAGAACAACGTCGGTAGCGGTAACGCCGACTGGAATTTCGCCGGTCAGCTTGAAACCAACGACCTTTGGAATCAGCATCGATACTGGCTGTCCCAGCATTGCAGCCTCGGCCTCGATACCGCCTACGCCCCAACCCAAGATGCCCAGGCCGTTTTCCATGGTGGTGTGGGAGTCAGTACCGATACAGGTATCTGGGTATGCCAGTCCGTCATTGTCGAAGACTACGCGACCCAGGTACTCGATGTTGACCTGGTGGACAATACCGGTTCCTGGAGGAACAACGCGGAAGTTCGAGAAGTTCTCTGCACCCCAGCGTAGGAACTGGTAGCGCTCTTCGTTGCGCTCATACTCGATGGCAACGTTTTTGGTCAGTGCATCCGCATCACCGAATGCTTCGGTAATAACGGAGTGGTCAATAACCATTTCAGCTGGGTTCAGTGGGTTAACTTGGTCTGCGCTGCCGCCCAAGTTCGATACGGCCTCACGCATGGTAGCCAAGTCAACGACACACGGAACACCAGTAAAGTCCTGCATCAGCACGCGAGCAGGGGTGAACTGGATTTCTGTGTCTGGTTCCGACTTTGGATCCCAGTTGGCGATAGCCTTGATGTGATCTTTATTGACGTTCTTACCGTCTTCGGTACGAAGAAGGTTTTCTGCCAGCACCTTGAGTGCGTATGGCAACTTTTTCAGTCCGTCTACTGCGTCGAGTGAGAAATAGTCATAAGACTTATCTCCGACCTCGAGCTTCTTCTTAGCGTCGAAGGAGTTCAAGCTTTCAGTCACGGGGAGCTCCATTTCCTTGTTGTGCAAATCTGTCAGACCTCAAAGGTCCAGAACTCAGGGTTCATTGACCCAGTGTAGGTTGACGATCCCTCGTCCTGCCAAAAGTATAACAGTACAGCTGTTCTGTTTTTAGTCTGTTGTACTGCGCCATGGCAATATGACAGTTAGTGAGGGAAAATTCGTCATCACTGCCTGCCCGAAGCACCCCTTATTACCCCCAGAAAGATTAAGTAGAAAGTATTCATCATGATCCCTGCCGGTGTTGACATAGCTGACCTCTCTGCACAGTTGCGCGAAGATCAGTTAGCTATTGGTCCGAATGCTGAATTTGGGCGGATGCAGGAATCGGAATTACTGGATGTCCTGAGCGTGAGTAATCAAGAAAGCGGCTCAGGTGTTTATGGTGGAGCGGATTTTGGGCTTGCTCTTATCGACGTTCCGGTTGGCAAGGCTGCGGACTTGCGCGACGTAGCTCAGGAACTGCAGTTAAATACTGAAATTGAGACGATAGTGGTGCGCACTCCGACCGTTGGTGCAGCAGTGAGCGATCTTCATTCGCGTGCTGAATTGGAAGCAGCGGAATCAGCTTTTGCTCATGTGCAGACCAGTACTGGGTTCCAAAACTTTGTCGATGAGCTTTCGGGCACTCCAATCCCATGGGGCATCATCGCAATTGTGCTCGCGGTAGTCATAGCTACAGCCTTGACTACATCGTGGTTGTTAGTAACCAAATCGTTACGCAATTGAGTTCATTTCGTGCGTGTCGCTGATATTGTGATGAAAGACACATGAAAAAAATTGCTGTGCCTTTCTGCAGGCTATGAGGTTAATCCGGCCTCAAAACTTGACGTAACGCGCGGGAGAATTGTGAATACATGTGCCCCTGTTGCGTCGTGTGGCATATGGTTTGGCTATTGGCTCACGAGCCATAGCATCAAGCTTTGAACTCATGGTGGAGACACACCGGAAATTCTGAATACAGTCTTGATCCTTTACTGATCGTCAGCACGGGCATGTGGGGAAGCACGCCAGGAGCAACGATGGCCAGAGGGATGGGGCTGATTCAGTCTTTCATGCACCGTTGTTTGCAACGGTGAGTTTTTGCCAGCGGTGAGTTTCTGCCGGATTCTCGCTTCGCTATGTCCGTGTGTCGGTACCCACTGTCGTAGATTTCCACGCAGAGTCAGGTTTCAAAACTTGACTATGCCTGTCAGGAGTGTGTCGTGCCTTCATCGTCTCACCGGCGTGCCTTTCGCGTACGCAGTTTTAGTGCAGCTATCGCATGCACCGCATCGCTTTCCTTGTTCGGGTCCTCAGCTTTTGCTCAGGCAACGCCGAAAGATCAGTTGCAGCCTGCGGTCTCTGAACTGATTTCCACAATCACTGAGGCCGAAGCAGACCTCAACAACTTGGATCTTAGAATTGGTGCTTTGGGCGAATCCGTCAATGAAGCACTCGCTATTTTGCAAGATTCTCGATCCGAAGCCGCTCAAGCACAGCGGGGGGTCTCAGCTGCGCAAGAAGAGCTTGCCGACGCCCAGTCTGAGATTGCAAGTGCACAGGAAGATTTAGATGAGCTTTCACGCGCCAAATATCGGCGCGCGGCTGGTTCTGCCGGGTTGCACGAGATCAGCGGGAGCGATCGTCGCGATAATGAGCTTTACCGCAAATCGATGCTACGCGCACAGAGCGAAGAAAAGCTTACGACTATCGATGAGCTTGACCGGGTACGTACTGAGAAAGCCAATAAGGAATCCCAGCTGCGGAAAACGCATGAGCTAGCCGAAGCCCGTGCAGAACAAGCTACTACTGCAGAATCACAAGCGCGAGAACTGTTGGAGCAAACCAGGGCCAAAATCGAGCAAGCGCAACAAGAGCGCGAACAGGTCGCGCAAGAACGAGAGCAAGCCCGGGAAGAACTCGCATCAGCGCGAGGTGCCAGCAACAGCCACGCACGTGGGAACACGGGTGCAGTAGACGCATCTTCAGAGGATGCTTCTGCTAGCACAGCTTCTCGTTCTGCTGCGGACAGTGCACTTGATCTCACCGTAGACGCAAGCGACAACGGTAACGACGAATCACCTGCTGAAACACGGCAAGCCGGACAATCAGAGCAGAATGATGACGTTTCAGCTGAATTGCATGAACTAATCAACCAAGCTGCCGAGACTGTCAGTGAATATCTACCGGAGCACACAGCTTTAGATTCAGTCCCGCAGGACAACACCAGAATTGCAGACAACATACAGGATCCACCGTCGCCGATACCTGCATTGCAAACGGTAGGTGGCTCCGAGAGACAATCACCACCAACAACTCAAGAGACATCAACAGCGGAGACGACCACCGGCGCTGACGCTGAAACGGAAGGGGAAGCCGTTTCAGCTGAGAGCCCAGAACAGCAAGCCGCTGGGGAACAAAGCTCGCAGCACACCGCTGATTCTGCGACCGGTACCACAACACACTCAGCAGATAGCGGTACCGATGTCGCTGAAGAACTCAGTGGCGTACTAGAAGAACTCAGCACCAATGAGTCCGTGACAGAGGATGCTTCTGCAGGTTTTGCGGAGGTAGCTCCATCACAGCAGGCACAAGCGATATTGTCCCGCGCACGCTCCCAGCTGGGAGTAGATTACGCCTGGGGCGGTGGCAATGCGCAAGGACCAACTGCAGGTATCCGCGATGGCGGACATGCAGACGTCAATGGTGATTACGGCAAAGTAGGCTTCGATTGTTCCGGATTGGTGCAGTACGCCTTCGCAGGTGCGGGTATTTCGCTGCCGCACTATAGCGGTGGTCAGTACCGCCACGGTACTCACGTATCTACATCGAATCTGCAACCAGGTGACCTGATCTTCTATGGACCAGGCGGTTCACAGCATGTCGCGATTTATTCCGGCAACGGCATGATGATCGAGGCTCCACATTCCGGCTCACACGTTCGCGAAGTTCCGGTGCGCCACACCGGTATGACCGAAAACGCGGTGCGGTTGTTGGGCTAGTCGTGCAAGACGACCACCACCAAAATCTGCCTTGCTAGTCTAAAGGTATGACTGATTTGCACCCTTTGACTGACTATGATGCACTCCTCGTCCTTTCCTTTGGCGGCCCTGAAGGAAACGACGAGGTTGTGCCATTTCTAGAGAACGTGACTCGGGGACGCGGAATTCCACGTGAGCGTCTAGAAGAAGTCGGCGAACACTACTTTAATTTCGATGGAATTAGTCCCATCAATGCGCAAAATCGTGAGCTCATCGCAAACCTCGAAAACGTTCTTTCCCGGCGCGAAATTAACTTGCCGGTATACTTCGGCAACCGTAACTGGCACCCATTTGGCGAGGACACCGCTGAGCAGATCGCTCGTGACGGTCACCGAAAAGTGTTGGTGTTAGCCACCTCCGCATGGGGCGGGTACTCTGCCTGTCGACAATACAACGAAGATATTAAACGTATTCGCGAACACTTAGCGGAACAGAATCTACCTGCGGTTCACTTCACTAAGATTCGTCAATTCTTCTCCCACCCAGCCTTCATTTCTGAAACCGCAGCTGCGATCACAGAAGCCTATGCCAATATCCCAGCCGAGCGCCGTGAACACACCCGCATGCTGTTTACTGCGCACTCAGTTCCCAACCGTCATGACGACGTTGGTGGTGCTGACGGCGATAAAAACCTGTACTCACGACAAGTAGCAGAAGCTGCTCGGTTGGCGGCTGCCGAAGCCGGTATTGCGGATTACGATCTGGTGTGGCAATCGCGCTCTGGTGATCCGCGCGTGCCATGGCTAGAACCAGATATTGTCGACCACACCGAGTATCTGGCAGATAACCGGGGCATCAAAGCTGTCGTGGTGTGCGCGATTGGCTTTATTACCGACCACATGGAGGTCATGTGGGATCTCGATACCGAGCTTGTCGAAGCGGCGCGAGACAAAGACGTGCACGTTGAGCGTGCACGCACCGCAGGACTGACGCAGCAATTTGCCGAAATGGTTGTCGACATTGCTGCAGAGTCTGCAGCTGGAGAAATCGTCGAAAAGCTCGGCAACGTCACGGTACAGGGCAACACGAATAATGGCGCGCCATGCGCTCCTGGTTGTTGCGATATTTGGAGCAAATAAGCTAGCCGCGCGCGAATTCCGCGCATGCACGTTCCACCCCAGCCATGCGGGCTTGCCGTAGATGGCGGAAAAGCCCGAAGAGGTAGGGATCGAGGCTGTGATCGCCTAGTTTGTCTGTCAGCATTTCGATAGTTGCGGCAACCGTATCGGCACGCGCAAATAACTTCGCGACCCGGGGCGGTACAGACCCGGGTAAACCCGGGATATCGTAGAAATCTGCAAGAGTTCCCACGGTCATGCGGGCATTCGGCAGGTCTGCCGGGATATGTCCCGATTGCTCAATCAATTCAGCCGCTGCATTGGTTGCCTGGCTGAGATAATAATCCGCATCACCAGCAAGTAACCCTGAACTGGCCGGAAGCGGTTGGGTTTCTCGAACCCAGGTCCAGTCAGTGCGCCCGTTGACATACCGTGGAATAAGTACATGGTGCAACGCTGGGTCATTGTCTTTGACCACAATCGCTCCGGGGGCAGGATCTTGCGTGAAATTCTGGGCCGATTCTCCAGCGATGGGGAGTGCCGGTGGTTCACCAGGGCCTGCTAGCACGAGCTTGAGTACAGGTTCGGGGTTTGTCAGTATGTCCGTGGTTGCTGCACGCAGCCCGGACAATAACTCGATAATGGCGGTACCTTCTACAGTGTTCTTGCCGCCAAGTTCCTGCAATGCATCAATGGTTGCATCGCTTGATTCGTAGCCATATAACCAGGCTGCGAGCCACACTGCAGCGTTTTGTACGGGGGAATAGACTTCGGCGCGGATAGACATCGTCGGCCATAGTAATAGATACACTGGCAAACTATGAGCAGTAAGCGTTATAGCGGCGATATCTTGCAAGGTCACAAGCGCAGGCAGACACCCACTTTTCCGGACCTGCCAGCACAACAGGGGATGGTTCTTGAGGTTGTTGGAGAAGATTTTGTGGGCGCGCTTATTGATATCGACAAAACATTTTCCGGGCACCTCGCGCGACTCGAAGATCGCCACGGAAACCGACGAGTGTTTCCCATTATTCCAGGGGGATTCATGTTTGACGGTCGGCGGGTAAACCTATCGAAAGCCATGCATCAACCTGCCGTCCAGACACCAACTCATTCGAATTCTGGGTCTCGCCGGGTACAGAATGTCAGTGCAAAAATCGCAGCTCCATCTCGTATCTGGGTAGAGGGCGTCCACGACGCAGCGCTCGTCGAAAAGATTTGGGGGCATGATTTACGCGTCGAAGGCGTCGTGGTGGAATACCTAGAAGGGCTCGATAACCTTGCAGAACGGCTTGCGGAATTTCAACCGTCCGCGCAGCGCCGTATCGGCGTGCTAGCCGACCACTTAATCGCCGGCACGAAGGAGGCGCGGTTAACAGAGGACGTCGGTCCGCACGTTTTGGTTACCGGCCACCCCTATGTCGATATTTGGGAAGCGGTCAAGCCTGAGCGCGTGGGATTGCAGAAGTGGCCGCAGGTTCCCCGAGGGCAAGACTGGAAAACCGGCGTGTGCAAGGCCGTGGGTTGGTCTGACCCGAAAGAAGCGTGGCACCGGATCTATAACTCTGTACATTCGTTTCGCGATATCGACATCTCGCTGATCGGTGCCGTTGAACGATTGGTGGACTTCGTGACTAACCCTGATCTGCAGAAATCTGATTTGCTGTAGATAATAAGTTGACCGCCAAGCGCCAACCGGCGGATTCCGCAGCCCAGCCGGCTGCTTGCAGGCGCTGCGAAATGGCCTGCTTGGAAATTCCGAGTTGTTCAGCGGCCTCATTCTGGCTCAATCCGCTCCGGACCAATGCGGTGGCTTCTCTACCTTCGTACGTGCGCTTGTTCAACACTTGTCCCAGTAAGGCGAAGCAGGCCGCGATGTCTTCGGCGGTCGCAGGTGGTGCCGAAACAACGTCAGCGCGCACGATTCCGGCGCGAGTATTTCTCGGCAGTGCGCGCCGTGCAGCAGACAGTGCCTCATCGCCACTGCGCGCAATCCCAATTCCTACGGCCCATTCGCCGTCGGCAAGCAAAGCCATCGTGATATCACACACGGTGGAAGGCTCTGCCATGGTGGAAGCGATGTCTTCTACGCGAATGACCTCGAATCCGTCGACCCCGTCCAGGCTCGATAATGCTGCGGCAGAGCGCTGGACTAAATCAGCGCGTCGGGGTGCGCTGCCGCGGTAACGGGCATGGACGGCAAGCATGAATCCTCCTGAAAAATCAATGAATCCCGGGGCCAGTCTATACCTCAGACTTGATTACTGTGCGAGTCTGTACGGGCATACGAGCATCGAGAATCAAACCGCCAATGCCAACCACCGCGATAGCAGCCAATAGAACGATGACGAGTGGGTTGGTTCCGGCAATCAAGGTGTCCCCGAACAACACTCCGACGACGGTTCCTGGTGCGGACCCAACGAGTGTGGCCACCACAAAGGGGAAAAAGGGGATCGACGTTAGTGCTGCAGTGTAATTGACTAGCGAAAAAGGTACGCCTGCAATAAGACGTAAGGAAGCGACCGCCAGCCAGCCACGTTTGCGCAACCGATAATTGATCCCGGCAACAGCGGGGTGTTTGAGTCGGGGAGCCATCCAGTCGCCGAGCAGCCAACGGACGAGCAGCAGTGAAATTGCCGCCGAAGCAGTCAACGCGGTAAGCGCAATGATGAGTCCAACCCACGGACCATACAAAATTCCTGACGCTACCGTCCATACCGTCCGAGGTAAGGGGAATTGTGTGAAAAAGACATAACCCAGCCAGAACAGAATCATGAAGCCGCTACCTGCGGATTCGGCTGATTCACGCAAGGAGCTCAACGTGGGAAAGTCAATGACGACGAACAACACAACCAACCCGATGGCAACCACACCGACGGTAAGCATGCGCGCGAGCGACCAGCGGCGAATTGAATCCCAGGCATCACGACGAATGGTGGCGCAGAAATGCACAAAACTTCTGAGCCATGGGGTGCGCCGTCGAGAGCCTGTGGCTTTATTTGTTCGCGGCTGCTGTGCTGAGTGGGTTTGTTCTGAGTGGGTTCGTTCTGAATCCATGGGTATTCAGTCTAGTTGCTGTCCGTGATCGTCGAAGCAATACCGGTCGCGTGACTTAGCTCATGTGTGTAAAAACAAGCTTCAAAGAATTGTTCAACCTTGCCTAAATGGTTAATATTTGCCTGTCCTTATATAACTTCTGGTTGATGAGCCATTCCCAAGGAGAATTATGTCCCTGAAAACGAAAAGAATCTTGACGACGCTGGCGGCTGGTGTTGTTTCCGCAACCGTTCTTGTAGCCTGCAGTACCGAGCAAGCTAGCCAAGCAAATGGCGATTCCGCCAACGGTAATGGCAACGATGACGCCAACAAAGGTGCTCTGACGCTGACAGATATCGCCGGCCGTGAAGTGACCCTGGAAGAAGAACCAGAGCGCATCATCCTGGGTGAAGGTCGCTCGCTGTTTGCAACCGGCATTGTGAACACCGAAAATCCATTGGACAAGATTGTCGGCATTGGCACCGACCTGAAGCAAAATGTTCCAGACTACTATGAGCGCCTAGAAGAAAAGCTTCCAGAAGTCAGTGAGATCCCAGAAATCGGTGGATTGGCCAAGGGAGATGTCACCGTAGAAAACCTGTTGAGCATGGCACCAGATTTGGTCATTTTATCAATGGACACGTATGAGGCCTCCGAAAAAGCCGGTTTGACCACAAAAATGGATGAAGCGGGAATCGAGTACGTCGTCACAGACTTCCGTGCAAAACCATTGCAGAACACCACGAAATCGATGGAATTGTTCGGCCAAATCTTTAACCAAGAAGAGCGCGCGGCTGAATTCAATAAGGACTGGCAAGAAACCGTCGATTTGGTACAGGAACGCGCGGAAAAAGTTGAAGAAAAGCCAAAGACCTTTGTATGGCGCGCAGCCGGCGTGCTGGATTGCTGTGGCTCGTGGAATGATTCGAATATCTCACAACTGGTTAATACCGCTGGCGGAGACAACGTTGGAGATCACGTCATCGAGGGTGAATCCGGTGCACTGACACCGGAAAAAGTCCTGGAATCCGATCCAGACATGATTATCGCTACCGGCGGTGACTGGTCCGAAAAGAAAGATGATGAAGGCAATCCCGTAGGCTATGCGGCCGTCGGCTACGGTATCGAGGAATCTGAGGCACAGGCCAGCATCGCAAAATTGCCGGAAGTACAGCCTGGCTTTGACAACCTGCGCGCCGTCCAAGACAATCAATTGCACGCTTTGTGGCACCAGTTCTATAACTCTCCGTTCAACTATCTGGCACTATTGCAGATCGCACAGTGGATCAATCCAGACGCCTACGAAGACATCGATGTTGAGCAGGAATGGCTGGAATCGCAAAAGAAATACTCGCCAATTTCTGGCGAAGGCACCCTGTTTATCACTAATTAATGATGATAAACGCGAAAAATCCAGCCGCGGAGAACGATACTTCAGCAACATCAGACCGTGCGGTTGTAGAGCTGGGCAGGCAACATAAAAAACTGACCTGGCAACGCATCGGTATTGTGTCTGGTTTGTGCTTCATCGCGCTCGCGGCCTTTGTGACGAGCAATTTTGTTGGCGCGATCAATATCAGCCCCGGCGAAGTGATCACGGGGATCATCAACCCGTCGAGTTTAGATGAGCAAACGCATACCGTCCTGTGGCGGTTACGACTGCCGATGGCAGTCATGGCGTTGTTGATCGGGGTGAGTCTGTCTTTGGCGGGCGCTGAAATGCAGACGATTCTTAACAACCCACTCGCAGAGCCATTTACGCTAGGTATTTCCGCTGCCGCCGCGTTCGGTGGTGCTAGCGCGATCGTGTTGCAGTGGCAGATTATCGCGCAGCCGCAGCTAAATCTCGCGCTGGTTGCATGGTTGTCGTCTGTGATCGCTACCGGCATCATCGTCATAGCCGCAGTTGTGCGGGGTGTGCGTGCAGAAACAATGGTGCTGCTCGGGATCGGCTTGGTGTTCTTCTTCCAAGCTATGTTGGCGTTGATTCAATACCGCTCATCAGCAGAAGCTTTACAACAGATCGTGTTTTGGTCGATGGGATCATTGACTCGCGCAAGTTGGACTGGAAATGCTGTGTTAGCCGGGGTATTGGTGGTCGCGCTTCCCATTCTTTGGGTGTTGTCCTGGCAATTGACGGCGCTCCGATTGGGGGATGCCCGTGCAGCGGCAATGGGCGTGAACACCTCTGCCTTGCGCGTGATTGTGTTGGTCGTCGTCTCCCTAGTGGCAGCAACCACGGTCGCCTTTGCCGGCATCATCGGCTTTATTGGTCTAGTGGGGCCCCATATCGCACGCATGCTGGTGGGGGAAGATCAACGGTATTTTCTGCCTGCATCTATGGCTGCTGGAGCAGCGGTGATGTGTACTGCGCACGCGTTGAGCCTGATCGTGAAGCCAGGGCTGGCTATTCCGATCGGGATCGTAACCTCGCTGCTTGGTGTGCCATTCTTTATCGCGATCGTCATGGCTAGAAGGAGGGCACTGTGGAGCTAACAACTGCACAACCAGCCGCTACTGAACCCGTTCCTCAGGAAGTATCGCTAGAAATTTCCGGATTGAGCGCCTCATATGGCTCGCATCGAGTACTGCATAATGTCAATGTTGCACGCTTGACCGGAGGGCAAATCGTTGGACTTCTCGGCCCGAATGCCTCTGGCAAGACGACGCTGATCAAAACGCTTGCCGACGTCCACCGCGGCTATACCGGGCACGTTGACTTTCAGGTCGATGGGGTCACGCCTCGGGGAAAGAAAAAGCGGCAGCTGACCGGCTATGTGCCACAAGATCTGCCAAGTACTGCGGCTTTACGCGCGTTTGAAGCCGTACTTATCGCTGCACGACGTGAAACCTGCGAAGACCCGGTGCTCCGGACCGGTGAGGTGATGCACGAACTCGGTCTTGATGGCATCGCGTCTCGGTATCTCAACGAGTTGTCGGGAGGGCAACGCCAACTGGTAGCTCTGGCACAAATGCTGGTTGGTCGGCCCGGTTTGATGCTATTGGATGAGCCGACTTCTGCTTTGGATCTGCACCATCAACTGTTTGTGCTGTCTCAAGTACGTGCGAAATCGCGGCAGGAGGGTAGCTTGGGTCTCATCGCCATTCACGACATTAACCTGGCTGCACGAATGTGCGACACCCTGGTGGTGCTCAAAGACGGCTGTATTCGTGCCCAGGGGCATCCGAAAGATGTTCTCAACCGCGAGTTAGTTGAAGCTGTATACCACGTGGAGGCAGATATTGTGCTGCACAATGATGTTCCGCTGGTAGCGCCATTACATGCTGTGCGCAGATAGCGATTACGATCGAAAGATCGCGAACTAATGCCCAAGCTGGGCAGCTATCGCACTGAGCAAAAAGAAAAATCTCGAGACATCATCTAAAGATTAGAACGATGTCTCGAGACAACACAGTGTGCCCGGAGCGGGACTTGAACCCGCACGTCCGTTAATAGGACACTGACACCTCAAGCCAGCGCGTCTGCCATTCCGCCACCCGGGCAGGGTGCAATAAAAAGTATCCGCAAGACTTAACTTCCAAAGAAGGCCCGTCTGCTTAACTTTTAACTTGGCAACGCTGACTTACTATAATAGGCGAGGATAAATAATCGCAAACCTGCAGGTCGATAAGCTAAATCTCGTTTATTATCCTCGCCCAACGGAACCGGGTTGGTTTAGTTTCTGGTGTTATAAACCAGAGAATTCTGCTGCATTCAGGTACAAATGGAGTTATGAGCGATTATGCAAACGATTCCCGTTTCCCTGGACCCGATCCATACGCGCCACTGAATGATCTTCCTTCATTCACGCTGACGTCTACCGATCTTGTCGACGGCGACGAGATTCCCGAGAAGTTTCGTGCACCGAGCAGCGAATCACCGCAACTTGCGTGGTCCAATCTGCCGGAGGGCACCAAGTCTTTGGCAGTTACCTGCTTTGACCCAGATGCACCCACGGCGTCCGGTTTCTGGCACTGGGCCGCCTTCAACATTCCGGCTGACGTCGCCGAGTTGCCCACTAATGCTGGTGCCGCAGAAAACTTGGGTATCGACGGCGTCAAGTCGCTGACCAACGATTCCGGCGAGCGCACCCACTTCGGAGCGCAACCACCAGAAGGTCACGGCCCACACCGTTATTTGTACGCGGTGCATGCGGTAGACACTGAAGAATTGGATATTCCTGCCGATGCAACACCTACCGTGTTGGGCTTCAACCTGCATTTCCATGCAATTGGCCGCGCAATCCTGTGGGGTTGGGCCGAAACCAAGTAAGAAGACCACTATGCTGTTGGATTATGGCAGCGAAAAACTCTTCTTCGAAAAACCCTCAACCCGCTGAACGCGAAGTTACTGTGCCGCTGGCTTTGCGGGCTGGCGGCGCTTTTCTTGCGCTTGCGGTGACGCTCGCGATTTTTGGTGTCATCGCGTGGCTTTCCGATGGCTGGGCGGTTCCGTTTGCTGTCACCCCAGCCTTTTTAGGAATTTGTGCGGCAGCCGTATTATTCGGAGCTTTTGCCACCGTCAATCGCGCGCAAAAACCCAGTGTGGCTCAGGTCGTCGCACTTTCTGTCGCAGTAGCACTCATCATCGCTAGCCAGTTCTTAGCAAATACGGCACTGGGTTTTATGGGGCAGCATTGGTTATTCATGTACGCAGTGTTGGCCCTCGTGTGCGCACTGGTTTTGCGCCGTTCGATCATGCCGAAGGCTTAATTATCACGCCATTCCAGCCCAGATCCGACAGCCGCAGAGATATTGTCCAGGCCATGCACATCAAGTTGGCGTAGCAGCCCACGGTGGATATTGGAGATCCAGCCCGGACCACCATAAATCAGACCGGTATACCCTTGTAGGAGACTCGCGCCTGCCGTGATGCGCTCCCAGGCTTGTTGTGGCGTGGTGATGCCACCAACCGAAATCAGGACGAGCTTGTCGCCAACGCGATTATGCAGCCTATGCAAGATTTCGAGGGAACGCTTCGCGACGGGCGGGCCAGAGATTCCACCGTTACCCGCGGCCGCAACCTCAGCAGCGGAAGTGTGTAGGCCGTCACGCGAAATCGTAGTATTTGTCGCGATAATGCCCGCCAGACCTAATTCCACCGCGAGGTCTGCACACGCATCGACATCAGCGTCGGAAAGATCAGGGGCAATCTTCAACAGCACTGGGCTGGTGCACACTTCTTTTACGGCTTGTAAAATCGGTCGCAATGATTCTACTGCCTGCAAATCACGCAGCCCAGGCGTGTTCGGCGAGGACACGTTAACCACCAAATAGTCCGCAGCCGATCCCAGGACAGAAGCGGAGCGTCGGTAATCATCGGCGGCGTTTTCCACCGGAGTCTTTTTCGTTTTCCCGATATTGATACCAATGACACCGCGCTGTGCAGTCTCGCCACTAGTAACATGTCCACGCAGATTCTGCGCTGCTTGGGCTGCGCCTTCGTTATTAAAACCCATGCGGTTGAGGATCGCGCGATCCTTTTTCAAACGGAACAAACGCGGCTGTGGGTTTCCCGGCTGCGCGGCAGCAGTGACAGTGCCTAATTCCGCATAGCCAAAACCGATAGCCGACCACGCTTTGGCGGCACGCGCGTGTTTATCAAACCCTGCAGCTAATCCGAGGGGGCGGGGGAAGTGCACGCCGAATACCTCTTGAGCAAGGCGGGGGTCAGTAGTGCTGAATACCGTCGCCAGCCCTTTCCGGAGCAATCGGGAAGAATTCACCACGGCCATCACGGTGTTGGCACCGTGATGTATACGTTCCGGATCTATGCGGAACATCGCACGCAACGCTGCGCTATAAGCCACGTTGTAAGTCGCCGAGCGAAGGCTGGTGGCCGCCGAGCGCATCGTTGTACGTGCTTGCCCAAATTGTGGAGCCATTACTGTGCGTTCTCCTCAGGTTGTTCGGATAACTCTGGTTGTGCCACCTCAGGCTGGGTGATGACTTGGATACCGTGCCCGGTCGCTGAGGCCAGCACGAGCGTCCCATCATCGGTGACCACCAGCGACTGCGCGTCGGCAAGAGTTTTCAGTTGGGCGGCTTGCTGCGGGATACCGCTAGAAATACGGAAGGCAGTCAACAGGTTGTGCTTAGTGGATGCCGCCCACGCCAGATCCCGTTCGCTATCCCAGGCAACAGACCACGGGCCTGCTGGTACAGGCGTGGTCTGGTGCAAACGGATGACATCTAGCGCGGTATACACTGCCAGTTGATCACCCCGGGTATCTGCTGCCAAAACAAGCCCCTCATCACCGACTGCGATGTCGCCGACTCCAAGCCCCACGCGGAGGGTGCCGCCGCCGCGCTCATTACGCCAGTCCAGGTTTTGGATTGTGGTGTCCTCACGCCACGTACGTACCAACTGTTCGCCGTGTGATGCTGACTCCACATGCACCAGTTCATCAGTAGGGGCAGCCGCGGTAAATGTAGACATGACCTCACCACGCGGTGAAACGATTGCTACCTCTGCTGATTCGTCGGAAGCAACCACGAGATCGCCATTGTTCATCCGCGTTGCGGCAGTAACTGGAAATTCAACCTCGGGCGTAATCTCCTCGCCGTCTGGCTCACCGGCGGAGAAAACGTGCACAGAATCACCACAAGCCAGAATGAAGTGTTGTTCAGTAGCTGTAAGCTCACCACATTCTGCGGCAATATCGACGGTGGTGCCGGCGTCGGCAAGCTCATCAACCGTTCCCAGCCACAGCGAATCATCCGTGCGCAGGGCCAGATTCTTGCCGACGACTGCCATATCCGAAACCGCAGCGAACTCGGGCCGCGTAATGGCCTCACCAGCGAGTTCTGTGGCATCCGCCTGATCCGAGCTTGGCACCGGGGTGGCCTTTCCCATGTCTGGGACGTCTGCACCCGGTAACGCCGGATTATCCACACAAGCAACCAGAATTGCGCTGGTTACTACGGCACAAGCAGAAAATGCATAGGGACGAAAATGCGCCGACCGAAATCGAATATTCACAGCTGCTTAGTCTATCAGCGCAGGCTAGTGCCACCGAACGCTACGGCACGAGGGGAGGGGTTGCCGACGGGTATAGTCTGGTAGCCGTGATTACGAGCGATTTAGCCACCGGTACTGCCAGCCACGCGGCTGAGGCCACAGCAGCAGCCGACGCGGTAGATATGACGTGGATCCAGGTCATTGTCTTAGCCATCGTCCAAGGCTTAACTGAATTTCTCCCCGTATCATCGTCCGGCCATCTGCGGATCTTCTCCGAGTTCTTCTGGGGCGCCGACGCAGGTGCGTCTTTTACTGCCGTCATTCAATTGGGCACGGAGATCGCCGTCGTGATCTTTTTCTGGCGCGAAATTGTCCAGATTGTGCGCGGTTGGTTGCGCGGGCTCGTCGACAAGAGCTCCCGTGCTGCGGACTGGAAAATGGGGTGGATGATCATCGTCGGCTCCATTCCGATTGGCGTCATCGGCTACCTTGCGAAAGATTTCATTCGCGATTCCCTGCGCAACTTGTGGATTACCGCAGCCGTGCTGATTCTGTTCTCGTTTGTGTTTATCGCGGCGGAGCGTTGGGGTAAAAAGACTCGTGGCAGTGGTGAGCTAAACTTCCGTGATGCCATCATCATGGGTGTGGCGCAATGTCTCGCGCTGATCCCCGGGGTTTCGCGTTCCGGCGGCACGATTTCCGCCGGTCTGTTTTTGAACCTGGACCGGGAAGTAGCCACTCGCTTTAGCTTCCTGCTGGCGATTCCCGCTGTCATGGCATCCGGGCTATTTTCGCTTCCCGACGCCTTCGGCCCGTCCTCCGGGCAAGCCGCGAGTGGCGTGCAGCTAGCCGTCGGCACATTAGTGGCTGGCTTGGTTGGTTATGCCGCGATTGCTTGGCTGCTGAAGTTCGTCGCCAACCACTCGTTTGCATGGTTTGCCGCCTATCGTATTCCACTGGGATTGCTGGTCATGCTGTTATTGGGGTTGGGAGTTCTGCAACCAGTCTAAACAGCATTACAGTAGAGGCTTATGAAATCTTGGCCTTTTCCGACTGTCCCGACCATTCCAGCACGTCACGGCAACCCTGTGCCGCTCAAGCTTTATGACACCGCGGATCAACGCATCCGCGAGGTCAGCTTCCACAACCCCGAGGGGCCTGCCGGAATGTATGTCTGCGGTATTACCCCTTATGATTCAACGCATTTAGGGCACGCAGCAACCTATCTGACTTTCGACCTGGTGTATCGCGCGCTATTAGACAACGGGCGTTCAGTACATTTTGTACAAAACGTCACGGATGTCGACGATCCTCTCTTCGAGCGTGCCGAACGTGACAACCAGGACTGGCGCGAACTGGGCGAAGAGCAAACTAATTTGTTCCGCTCGGACATGGAACAGCTAGGAATTATCCCACCGCACGATTTCATGTCAGTCTCGGAAACCGTCAATGAGATTATCGATATCGTCGGACGCCTGCTTGACCAGGGCAAGGCTTATGTCATCGATGGTGAATACCCGGATATTTATGCTCCGATCACCGCTACTGAGCAATTCGGCTATGAATCGAACTTTAACCGCGAGGACATGATGGAAGTCTTTGCAGAGCGCGGTGGGGATCCGGAACGCCCCGGTAAACGTGATGAACTCGATGCCCTGATTTGGAAGGCCGAGCGGGAGGGCGAACCGTCCTGGGAGGCGCCATTTGGTCGCGGCCGCCCGGGTTGGCATATCGAATGTGCGGCTATCGCTGCGAACCGTTTGGGGGCGCGCTTCGATATCCAGGGAGGCGGTTCGGACCTGGTTTTCCCACACCATGAATTTTCCGCAGCCCACATCGAAGCAGCATACGACGTCGATCGTATGGCAGGCCATTATGTCCACGCCGGAATGATCGGGTTGGATGGCACCAAGATGTCGAAGTCGTTGGGCAACTTAGTCTTTATTCACAAACTCACTGCCAATGGACACGAGCCATCTGCGATCCGCGTGGGCGTGTATTCCCAGCATTACCGGAGTGACCGGGATTGGTCCGATGAGGTGTTGGCAGAAAGCGAGCAGCGTCTTGCTTCTTGGCGGGACGCTGTGCAACAGCCTGGCGATTTGAAGCACGCAGAAGGCCTGGTGCGCACAATTCGTGAGCGCATCGCGGATGATCTCGATTCACCTGGCGCATTGCGGGCTGTTGACGCCTGGGCAGAAAATACCCGCGGCGGTGACAATGATCCGCAGGCCGCCGAACTTGTTGTCTCCGCGCTCGATGCACTGTTTGGTATTTCACTCCGGTAACACAGGTTATGCCCTAGAATGGCCGTCGTGAAGAATTTTGACGAGTTGCATGCAGAACTTGCCCAGAAAGCACAGCAGCGCCCCGAAGGATCGGGGACTGTCCAAGCCCTTGATGCTGGCGTGCATCACATCGGCAAAAAAGTCATTGAAGAAGCCGGCGAAGTCTGGATTGCCGCGGAATACCAATCAGATGAGGAACTGTCGGAAGAAATTTCCCAGTTGCTCTACTGGACACAGGTCATGATGGTCGCCCGCGGTCTTAATCCAAACGATATTTACCGCTATCTCTAGTCAACATTTTGCACAACTCCGAGGCTAATAAACTCTCATGATCAAAATCGCTGTTCCCAATAAAGGATCGCTTTCCGACGCTGCACAATCCATTTTGAAAGAAGCAGGGTACAAAACCCGCGGTTATAGCAAGGCATTGGCGGTCGCCGATACCGAGCACGACATCGAATTTTTCTTTCTGCGCCCGAAAGACATCGCCATCTATGTCGCTAACGGCCAGCTGGATCTAGGAATTACCGGACGTGACCTAGCTGCGGATTCACGGGCAGCAGTCGACGAGGTATTGCCGCTGGGGTTCGGTGATTCTCGTTTTTTCTTCGCTGCGCCAAATAACGAAGACTGGAAGGTTGAGCAGCTCGCTGGAAAGCGCATTGCGACGTCTTATCCGAACTTGGTGCGCGATTACCTGGCGCAGCGCGGTATCGACGCGGAAGTTATCCGCTTGGATGGTGCGGTAGAAATTTCGATTAAATTGGGCGTTGCCGATGCCATCGCCGATGTGGTTTCGACGGGTAATACCTTGCGCCAGCAGGGCCTGCAGGCATTCGGGGAGCCGATTATCGAATCCGAGGCAGTGGTCATTGCACGCCGCGGGGCAGAGATAACCGCCGAACAGCAGATTTTGCTCTCCCGGATTCAGGGAATTTTGCATGCACAGAATTACGTGATGATTGATTACAACATCTCGCGTGACAACCTGGACGAAGCTGCGAAATATACCCCGGGTTTGACTGGCCCAACGGTATCTCCGCTGGCACGCGAGAACTGGGTAGCGGTGCGCGCGCTGGTTCCACGCAAGCAAGCAAATAACCTTATGGATCAAATTTCTGCGGTGGGCGCCGAAGCTATTCTGGCTTCCGATTTACGCATCGCGCGTATGTAGTTCCGCAGGTACTCTGGGGGAGGCAACGGGCACAAAGCCGCCCTTAGTAATTGTTGTCCTCACTAATTACAGCACGAATTATGGCGTAAACACGCGCAAAAGGAGTGACTCTCAGATGGCGAAGAAGTCGGACGAAAGCACAGAAAGCAGCAAGACGAAAAACGACGCTAACGCAGCTAACAAAGCGGATACGAAATCAACTAGTTCGTCGGGTTCACAATCAGCGACCTCGAAGAAGAAAACTCGTATTGAACACGATCTGCTAGGCGAGATGGAAGTTCCCAACGATGTTTATTATGGCGTGCACACAATGCGCGCAATCGATAACTTCCAGATCTCATGGGTAACCATCAACAATGTTCCCGAGTTCATTCGCGGCATGGTCATGGTGAAAAAAGCCGCGGCTATGGCCAACCGTCGTCTGCATACGCTGCCGAAGAAAAAAGCAGAAGCCATCATCTGGGCCTGTGACCAGATCTTGGAAGAAGGCCGGTGTATGGACCAATTCCCGCTCGATGTTTTCCAAGGCGGCGCCGGAACCTCGCTCAATATGAACACCAACGAGGTTGTTACCAACTTGGCTCTGGAGTACCTGGGCGAAGACAAAGGTGCCTACGATGTCATCAACCCCAACGACGACGTCAACATGTCACAGTCCACTAACGACGCATACCCAACCGGTTTCCGTTTGGGCCTGATTGCGGTTCTGGATCGCTTGATCGACCAGATTGGTAAATTGGAACAGTCGTTTACCAAGAAGGCGCATGAATTTTCTGACATTCTGAAGATGGGCCGTACCCAGCTGCAGGATGCCGTTCCTATGACCCTTGGCGACGAGTTCCGCGCTTTCGGTGCCAACTTGGCAGAAGAGCAATCGGTATTACGCGAGGCTCAGGAGCGCCTGTTGGAAATCAACTTGGGCGCCACGGCAATCGGAACTGGGGTCAACACTCCTGCGGGATACCGGCACCAAGTCACCGCCGCACTGTCGGAGGTTTCTGGCCTGGAATTGAAGACGGCCCGTGACCTCATCGAAGCAACCTCGGACACCGGCGCCTACGTGCTGGCGCATTCAGCAGTCAAGCGTGCGGCCTCCAAGCTGGGAAAGATTAGTAATGACTTGCGCTTGCTGTCCTCGGGTCCTCGTACTGGCTTGAATGAGATCAATTTGCCGGAACGTCAGGCTGGTTCATCAATTATGCCTGCGAAGGTCAACCCGGTGATTCCGGAAGTTGTCAACCAAACCGTCTTCAAGGTATTCGGTAACGATCTCACTGTATCGATGGCTTCTGAAGCAGGTCAGTTGCAGCTCAACGTCATGGAACCAGTCATGGGTGAGGCACTGTTCCAGTCCGTACGTATCTTGGGCAACGCCGTGGATGCTTTGCGCGAAAAATGTGTCGAGGGTATCACCGCAAATGCGGATGTGTGCCGTGAGTACGTAGAAAACTCCATCGGTATCGTCACGTACCTGAACCCGCTGATCGGCCACCACCAGGGTGATCTCATCGGTAAAGAAGCAGCGAAGACCGGCAAGTCCGTCCGCGAATTGGTGCTGGAGAAAGGGCTGTTGGACGAAGAAACCGTCGACCGCGTTTTGTCCAAGGAAAATCTGATGCACCCAGAATTCCGCGGCAAACTCTATTTGGACGACTAAAAACACCAGGCTGAGACCAGCGAGTCGTACCACGAATAGAATGCCCATCACTGAGGCCCACAGCGGCTACAGTGGTGGGCATGAGTTCTATCCCAACCGATGTTGAAATCGCGAATAATCATCAGTTAGAGCCAATCACGGACATTGCACACAAGGCAGGCATTCCTGCTGAGGCCCTAGTTCCGTATGGCGAAAAGAAAGCCAAGATCGATACCAGCAAGCTCGATTGGAGCCGGGAAAACGGCAAGCTTGTGCTGGTCACCGGTGTCTCGCCTACACCAGCCGGCGAAGGGAAATCGACCACGCTGATCGGTCTCACCGACGCGCTGTCCCAAGCCGGTAAGAATGCCATGGTAGCCATCCGCGAACCGTCGCTGGGGCCTGTCATGGGTATTAAAGGCGGGGCTGCCGGGGGTGGTTATTCCCAGATCGTGCCCATGGACGAGATCAACCTGCACTTCAACGGTGACTTTCACGCGATCACCTCCGCCAACAACACGCTGGCTGCCTTGATCGATAACCATATTCACCAAGGAAATGAGCTAGGCATTGATCCACGCCGCGTCACGTGGCAGCGCTGTGAAGACGTCAATGACCGCTCGCTGCGTTCCGTCGTCACCGGGCTGGGTGGCCCAGGCAATGGATCCCCGCGGGAATCTGGATTCACCATTACCGCGGCCTCAGAGATCATGGCCATCGTTGGTCTGTCCACTGACTTGGCCGATTTGCGTAAGCGTCTCGGCGATATCACCGTCGGCTACAGCTATGACAAAAAACCGGTGACTGCGCGGGAACTCGGCGCAGATGGTGCACTGACGGTGCTGCTGAAAGACGCACTGCAACCTAACTTGGTACAGACGCTCGGAGGAGTCCCAGCACTGGTGCACACCGGCCCGTTCGGTAATATTGCCCACGGCTGTAATAGCGTTCTCGCGACAAAAGTCGCGCTGAACCAAGCCGACATCGTGCTGACAGAGGCCGGGTTCGGATCTGACTTGGGCGCCGAAAAATTCTTCGATATCAAGGCCCGCCACGCTGATTTGAATGTCGATGCTGCCGTTGTCGTCGCTACGATTCGCTCACTGAAATTCAACGGTGGCGTAGCGAAAGCTGACCTCGAAGAGTCTAATGTGGACGCTCTGGCAAAAGGCGTGGCCAACCTAGAACAACATGTCAATAACGTGCGTCAATTCGGCGTAAGCCCGGTAGTGGCGCTGAATATCTTTGGTTCGGACTCCGCTGAAGAAATTGCGTTTATGCATGACTGGGCGCAGAAGTTCGATGTGGATCTGGCTGAATCCACCGTATTCGCTCATGGCGGTGCCGGTGCGAAGGACCTTGCAGAAAAGGTGTTGGCAAACCTCACTGGTCAGAGCACTACGCTGTATGACCCTGCGAAGGGTGTGGAGGAATCAATCGCAACCATCGCACAACAAGTCTACGGAGCAAGCAACGTCGAGTATTCAGTTAATGCGCGCAAAGACTTAAACTATTTGCGTGAATGCGGCTGGGATCAATTGCCGGTCTGTATCTCGAAAACGCAGTATTCCTTCAGCGATGATCCTTCCCAGCTTGGTGCACCGAAAGGGCATACGCTGCACGTGCGCAAGTTATTGCCGCGTACCGGTGCCGGATTTGTCCTGGCTCTGACTGGTGAGGTGATGACCATGCCTGGACTGCCGAAGCGCCCGGCGGCAGAAGCCATCGATATCAGTGACGACGGCGTCATCAGCGGTTTGTCGTAACCTCAACAAATTCACGGCCTGCGGATGCGCCGGGGGTAAGTCAGCAGCCCGTGGATTAATCGGCGGTTGATCCAGGCCAGCCGGGATACGGGGGAGGAGTTCCCCCGAACTCCGGGCAAAGTTTTTGGTGCGGGCACCATCCGCATAGCTTTGAGGTCTTGGTGCGGAAGTGTCCGCTACGGCCATCTCTTTCAATCTTGGCCCATAATTCTCCCAAGTCCCGCTCGAAAAATTCGAGTTCTTCTTGGGAAGGCGCAAGCACCATATCGTCGATAACCTTGATATACATCAGCCGTAATTGGTGCGGGATGGTCTCTCGCAGGCGCCAGTACACCAGCGCGTAAAACAGCATTTGAAATCGCGCGTTGTGGGAAAACCGGGGGATTGGCTTCTTGCCGGTTTTGTAGTCGACCACGCGAACTTCACCCGTTGGCGCTTTATCCACGCGGTCAATGAACCCACGCACCGGAACACCATTAGGCAGCACGGTATCGACATACATCTCCACCGATTCCGCATCGAAACCTTGCGGGTTTTCCATCTGAAAATAGCCTTTTACCAGGCTGCGGCATTCCACCAAGAAATCATAGGTTTCTGCGTCTGGTACTAAATCTATAAGCTCATCGTCGGCAGAACACATCTTGTCCCAATTCGGTTTGAGCATTTTCACCGCGGAGGGGTAAGTGCGCTCATGAGCGGGCAGCTTGTGCATATCCTCTAAAACTGCGTGCACCAAAGTACCTTTGACCTGGGCCAAAGTTTTGGGTTCCGGCAATCTATCAATCGCGCGCAAACGGTACAACAACGGGCACTGTTGATAGTCGCCAGCCCGCGATGGTGACAACGCTAGTGGTTTCGGTTTTCGAGAACTCTGGGAATTTTTCGGTGTGCTCGTGGTGCTCATAATGTAATCCAGCTTAAACGGTGCACCTGGGTTACCACTAAGCTGGGTGAGACGGAAAGATGAGCGCGTTTGAACCGAAAGTGTGTGAGTAATAATGAATGAGATTAACCAGTTCATGGAGTTTCTGGATGCTGCGCCGAGTTCGTTTCATGCGGCACATCGGGTGGCTGAGCAGCTAGTAGCATCTGGATTCCACAAACATGAGGAAGATCAGCCGTGGGATGCTAGCCCGGGAGGGCATGTAATCGTGCGTGATGGCGCGGTCATGGCCTGGTATGTACCGGAGGATGCGGGAACGAACTCCGGTTTCCGAATTATCGGTTCGCATACTGATTCTCCAGGATTCACCCTGAAACCACAGCCTGATAGTACGCAGCATGGCTGGCACCAGCTGGGTGTAGAAGTCTACGGTGGGCCGATTATTTCTTCCTGGTTTGACCGGGAGCTCACCCTGGCAGGCCAGGTAATTCTGACCGACGGTTCCGAGCGGTTGGTGAATACCGGACCGCTGTTGCGGATTCCGCATTTGGCGATTCACCTCGATGGCTCGAAGGAGTTTAGTGTCGACAAGCAAAAACACCTGCACCCCATTATGGGGCTTGCCGACGCCGCCAGTGGCGCTATCCAGGACCAAGCCGGCCGCACTGGTATCGCGGAAGTGTTGGCGGATCAATTGGGGATTGCCGAATCAGATATTGCGTCCTGGAGCCTGATCACAGCCCCATCGCAGCCGGCCGGATTATTTGGGGCGCAGGCGGATCTGCTGGCTTCTTCCCGCATGGATAATCTTTCCAGCGTGTTTGCTAGCTTGACTGCGCTGCAACGTGCCGTTGCTTCTGGTGATTTCGGCTCGGATATTGCAGTCTTGGCAGCTTTCGACCATGAAGAAGTCGGTTCTGCCTCGACGACGGGTGCACAAGGCCCCATTTTGTCGGAGGTCCTAGAGCGCACCGCGACGGCATTGGGAGCAGACCGTGAAAGCTATTTACAAATGCTACGTCGTTCGTCGTGCGTGTCTGCAGATGCAGCGCATTCGATCCACCCGAATTATGCCGACAAGCATGATCCACATAATCCACCGATTATAGGTGGCGGTCCGGTCACCAAAATCAACTCGAAGCAGCGCTATGCTTCAAACGCTCGCACGATTGCATTGTGGGAAAATGCGTGCCGGGCTGCGATGGTCCCGATCCAAAATTATGTCAGCAACAACGCCGTACCGTGTGGTTCTACGATTGGCCCAGCTACGGCGACTGCGTTGGGTATCGATACCGTCGATGTGGGGGTGCCCATGTTGTCGATGCACTCGGCGCGGGAGATGATTGGCGTGCAAGATCAATTGTGGCTGTCACAAGCACTCGAGGCCTACCTGATTAACTAGCGCTGAACAATCTAAAAGAAAGGCTGCTTAATGGCATATTCTGGTCCGTTTAAATACGGTGATCGCGTGCAGCTCACCGATGCGAAACGTCGACACTTCACCCTGTATCTCAAAGAGGGCAATAAGTTTCACTCGCACCAAGGCATCGTCGAGCACGACGATATCGTCGGCATGGATGAAGGCTCGGTGATCACCTCGACGATGGGTGGCCAGTTTTTGATGTTCCGTCATTTGATGGTGGACCATGTGCTGTCGATGCCGCGCGGCGCCCAGGTAATTTACCCGAAAGATGCTGCTCAGATTCTCATCGAGGGCGATATTTTCCGTGGGGCAAAGGTTTTGGAAGCCGGTGCAGGCTCTGGTGCGCTCTCGATGGCGTTACTCCGTGCGGTGGGCCCGGAAGGCCACGTGTACTCCTATGAGTTGCGCGAAGATCATATTGGCTATGCCATTGACAACGTCAAGGAATATTTCGGTGAACAGCCACAATGGTGGAGCCCACGGTTAGGCGACTTCCAAGAGCTGACGCCAGAAGATACCGACGGCCCAGTAGATCGCATCGTGCTGGATATGTTGGAGCCTTGGGAGATGCTCACCACAGTAAAAAACATGCTGGTACCGGGCGGAGTATTCATTACGTATGTCGCCACAGTCCCGCAGTTGATGAAGGTCATGGAAGGCATTCGCGAGCAACAATGCTTCACCGAACCACGCGCATGGGAATCACTGGTGCGTGACTGGAAGGTCGAAGGGCTAGCGACACGGCCAGAACATCGTATGAATGCGCACACTGCGTTTTTGATCATGACCAGGCGGCTTGCCGACGGCGTCGTGCCGCCACGGCCCAAACGCAAGGCGCGACGCTAACTATTCGGGTACTAGCTCGCCTTAACGTAGCCATTCCTAGCCCGGTTTGTTAGGCTTTGCTTAAAGAAACGCATGGTTGCGGCCCAAAAATTCCTAGAAACTTACTTCTAGAAATTCACAGTGGTCAGGAATCGGATTAGCGCGACACACCCGTTACGTGCACAACTTTATGCACCATATCTGCAGAAGGGAGGTTCGGTCAGTCGTATGACGAAGACAACCCCGGACCCACAGCTACAGCTTCGCCGCGATGTGCGCGAGTTGCGCAAGCGCAACGAAAAACTAGCGACTCTGCTGAAGTCTTCACGCGATAAATTGGCCCAGCTGACCACTGAGCTCAACGCTTTGCAAGAACCGGTGTCCACGTATGGGGTGTTTTTGCGCTACGCCCCGGGTAACCGTCGGGAAGCTGACGTGTTTACCTCAACGCGTCGTTTGCGCGTCAACGTCTCGCCATTGCTGGAACACGAAATCCCCGCCGGCGCGCAAGTCCGGCTGGGTGAGGCAAGTGTCATCGTTGAAGATTGCGGTTTTACTTCCGATGGCGTTGTGATGCGTATTAGTGAGTTCGTCGACGGCGGGGGCGATGCCGATGGAGACGTCCGCGTTTTAGCGTCGACGCCGCAGGGCGATACACACGTGATTCATTTGGCAACGCCGTTGGTTGGAAACGTTCGTGTCGGCGACAATGTGCTGGCCGATGTCAAGTCTGGGTTTGCTTTTGAACGCATTTCTCAGGCCGAAGTAACCCAACTTGCTCTAGAAGAAATCCCAGATGTCACCTACGACGATATCGGTGGTTTGGATGCGCAGATTGAGCAGGTCCGTGATGCCGTCGAGATGCCATTTGATCATCCGGAGCTCTACCGCGATTATCAATTGCACCCGCCAAAAGGCGTGCTGCTGTATGGCCCGCCGGGCTGCGGTAAAACCTTGATCGCTAAGGCAGTGGCGCATTCGCTGGCATCACGCGTCGGGGATGGCTCGGCATCGTATTTCTTAAATGTCAAGGGCCCGGAGCTTCTCAACAAATACGTCGGAGAAACCGAACGTGTTATCCGATTAATTTTTGAACGTGCCCGCGAGTTGGCCTCTGACGGGGCGCCGGTGATTGTCTTCTTCGACGAAATGGAATCGATTTTCCGTACCCGTGGTACTGGCGTGTCTTCGGATATTGAAACCACAGCGGTGCCGCAGCTGCTTACCGAAATCGACGGGGTCGAAGGCCTCGATAACGTCATCGTGGTCGGTGCTACCAACCGGGAAGAGCTTATCGACCCCGCGTTGCTGCGGCCAGGCCGTTTGGACATCAAGGTGCGCATCTCGCGCCCTAGCAAGCAAGAAGCGCCGGATATTATCAGCCGCTACCTGCATGAAGGCGTCCCGCACACCGATCCGCTCAGTGTGCTTATCGACGGGGCAGTGGATGCGTTGTACGCTCCACGCCCGTTCGTGGAACTTACTCTTCGCGACGGCAGCACCGCGGTATTGCACTACGGTGATTTCGTCTCCGGTGCCTTGATTGCCAACGTGGTCGATCGCGCGAAAAAACTCGCGATCAAGGATTATATCGCTTCCGGATCCACTGGAGAGCACGGTATTTCTTTACGGCATATTCAAGCAGCGGTGCGCACAGAACAAGATGAGAGCGAGGATCTGCCGAATACGGCGAACCCGGAAGAATGGAACCGCATCGTGAAGCTATCACAATCCGTGGTCTCCGCGCGGAGCCTGGCATAGCCGATCGAGCCGATCGATCCGATCGGGGCGCTGCACGCGGAGTACTCGTTGGAGCCACTGTTATGTCAGAAACTGATAGGCCGGAATAAGGAAAATGAACAGCAACCAGAATTTTCATCGGTTCATGGGTACCGAAACCGAATACGGTATTTCCACGCCAACACAGCCAACGCTCAGCCCGATTGTGACCTCTACGCATGCTGTGGTGAGCTACGCTCTCCGGAATATTGGCACCCGTTCTCGCTGGGACTTCGCCGCGGAGCATCCCACCCGTGATACCCGCGGTGGTGATCGGCAGCGGTACCGTACCGGCTCCATGGTGGATCCAGAGACCTTAGGCGTGGCGAACGTCGTGACGCACAGCGGTGCGCGCTTTTACGTCGATCATGCCCACCCTGAGTACTCGTCGCCAGAATGCAGTGATGCTTGGCAGGCCATGATCTACGACCAAGCTGGCGACCGCATCGCGTTGCAAGCCATCAATGACGTGGCAACTTTTGCCGAAAGCGGCACGTCGGCCCTAGCCAATCACGGCGCGTGTCCGCCGTTGAAAATCTACAAGAATAATGTGGATGGCAAGGGCGCGTCGTATGGTTCACACGAAAACTACTTGTACCCGCGCACCACGGATTTTGCCGCCATTGCAGACGGTCTCATCCCGTTTTTTGTCACCCGCATCATCATGATCGGTGCCGGCCGCGTTGGGCTGGGGCAGCGTGGCGAAACCCCGGGATTCCAGATTTCGCAGCGCGCGGATTATATCGAGCAGGAAATCTCTTTAGAGACCACGCTGAACCGCGGTTTGATCAATACTCGCGACGAGCCGCATACCGATGCCGAGACTCACGGCCGCCTGCATGTGATCACCGGAGATGCGAATATGTCGCAGACCGCAACGCTTCTGAAACTAGGGACCACAGCCTTGGTCTTGGATGCTATTGACGCGGGCGTGAGCTTTACTGATTTGCGTCCAGCGGATCCGGTAGCTGAGATTTCTGCGGTAAGCCATGATGTGAGTCTGACCCATAAAATCACGCTAGCCGACGGTTCCCAGGCCACAGCAATTGAGATCCAGCGTGAATACCTCAAGCGTGTGCGGGACATCGCCACAAAGGACAGCGCTACCGGTCCGTCCGCGGTCGAAACGAAAGTGCTGGAGTTGTGGGAAGAAGTCCTAGACTTGCTTGCCGACGACCCGCTGTCAACTTCCCACCTGCTGGATTGGACTGCGAAATACGCGTTGATCAAGGGCTACCTCGACCGTGGTGTCGCGGTAAACGATCCGAAAATCGCGCTCATTGACTTGCAGTACACCGATGTCGACCCCGCGAAGTCTCTCTACCACGCTCTGGTGCGAAAAGGCCGGATGCGAACGTTAGCCAGCGAAGACGACATCAATGCTGCGATGGCAATGCCGCCTGCAGAGTCACGAGCCTGGACCCGCGGACGCATGATCGAACGCTTCGCCGATGAGTTGGTTGCCGCAAACTGGCAGGAACTGCATTTCGCTGATGCAGAAAGCCCCGGTGGTGAGATCTTTGTGGACCTGACGGATCTCACCGGATTGAATAAGGCAGCAGCCGAAGACATCATCAGCAGTTCAGCGAATGCGCCAGAAGCAGCGCGAAGGCTCAACCACGTGCAAAAAACTGGCTAACGATTGTTGGAAACACCGAGCTGCAAGCACCGGCGCAAATCTGCGGCAATCGCCACAACCACAACGACGAAAGAGGATTATTATGGCCACGAACCCACAACACAATTCCAGTGCACAAACTTCACACACTGCTTATTCCGCAGGCGATGATAGTACCGACAACGATGATTTCGTCGGCGGCCAAGCACAAATTTCTACCTCAGGCACCGATGATCTTCTCGATGAAATCGATGGCTTGCTGGAATCAAACGCAGAAGAATTCGTCCGTTCCTACGTGCAAAAGGGTGGACAGTGAGTTCCGTATTTACCCGTCGCATCATGGGGGTGGAAACCGAATACGGGATTACCGCGACTGCAGCCAATGGCACCCATACGCTGGGGGCAGCTGAGGTTGCGCGTTACCTTTTTGAACCCATCGTGGATGAGCACGGCAGTTCGAACATCTTCAGCGCGAATGGTTCTCGGTTGTATTTGGACATGGGCGCCCACCCGGAAATCGCCACTGCAGAATGCGACAGCATTACCCAGTTATTGAACTATGAGCGCGCCGGCGACCGCATTCTCGATGAGCTTGCTCAGCGTGCAGAGCAGAAACTGGTGCGCGACGGCGTCGGCAAGCATGTCTATTTGTTCAAAAATAACCTGGACTCTCACGGAAACTCCTACGGATGCCACGAGAATTATCTGATCTCTCGTTCCATGGTGCTCCGCGCGATCGGCCGAGCACTGGAGCCGTTGATGGTGACCAGGCAATTGATCTGTGGGGCTGGTCTGATTGAGCCAGAAACCGACGAACACCCAGCACGCTTCGTACTTTCACAACGCGCGGATCAAGTGTGGGAAGGCGTATCGTCGGCGACCACCCGGGCGCGTCCAATGATTAATTCCCGGGACGAGGCTCATGCGGACTCGCAACGCTACCGGCGTTTGCACGTTATTGGCGGCGATACCAACCTCTCCGAACCGACGTTTGCCCTAAAAGTAGGCTCCGCGCTGCTAGTGCTGGAAATGATCGAAGCTGAACGCGAGCTTCCGGACTTCGAGCTTGCAGATCCGATCGGGCAAATCCGCGAGATTTCCCGTGACCTGAGTGGTCGCACGCAACTCCGCTTAAAAAACGGCGGGACTGTAACCGCTCTGGAAATCCAACAAGCGTTGTGCGGCCACGCGGCTGACTGGTTGGAAGTCCGCGACGATTATCTCGACGATGCTGGACATGGCGGCTCAACGACCAGTGAAATGCGCCGCGTCGTTGATCTATGGCGCCGGGCACTTGACGCCCTGGAGTCGCAAGATTTCTCTCAAGTCAATCGTGAGCTCGACTGGGTAATCAAGAAAGAATTATTTGACCACTACCGGGCCCGGCTCGGTGATGATTGGTCGCATCCGAAACTCGCGCAAATTGACCTCGCCATGCACGATATCCGCCCTGGTCGGGGAATTTTCCAGGTCTTGCAGGATAAAGGCAGGGTAGAGCGATGGACAACGGATGAGGCGATTACTGCGGCCATGGATACCCCGCCGGACACCACTCGCGCGCACCAGCGTGGGAAATTTTTGGCCCGGGCACGGGAAACCGAGACGGAGTTTGCTGTGGATTGGTCTCGGATGAAGATCACAGAACCGGCCCGGCTGGAATATACTTTTGGTGATCCATTCGCTACTGACAGCCCCGAACTCGAGGAATTGCTTGCTTTGATGAACAGGGGCGCCAACGATACGGAGTAATCACCATGGCAGCAGCTGCAACGCCCGCCCCGCGCAAAGAGACCGGTCCGCGCTACGATGCGGCTGTAGAGCGGCTGACGAACCTTACTTTTGCGCTGCAGGGTGCCGCACAATCCGGTGGCAACCCAGACCGTAGTGCAGACTGGATTCACGCCAACGTCGCCGGCTACCACGAAAATAAGCATAGCTTCCGTGTGCAATTGCAGCGCGATGTTGCAACACTGGCACGCGCCGGGGTCTACATCGATAGTTCTGCCGGTGACGGCGCGGATGGTCCAACATACCGGCTGAATCCGGAGTCTTACCGGTTACCGGAGGTATCTTTTAGCCCCCAAGAGGCCACCGTGCTGGGAATTGCGAGCGAGGTCGGACGCGAGGGCGGCTTGGGGGCGCTCAGCACCGCTGGTTGGACGAAGCTCGCGGCATCAGGTGCACACCGCGATATTAGGCCGGGTGCAGGCTTCATCGCTGACAACGACATCACGCGTTTGGACCCGGAAGTACTACGGGCGATTTTAACCGGGGTGGCGCATAAATTACGGGTAACTTTTTATTATCAGCATCATTCTGGTGCGCAGCCACAGCGCCGCACCATGGATTTGTGGGGCCTGGTGCCGCGTCGGAACCGTCTTTATGTCGTTGGATGGGACGTGGACCGACAAGCAGAACGTTCGTTTCGGTCCACCCGCATTAGTGATATTCGCCGTTCTCGCCAGGCTGCTACACACACCGAACCCAGCGGTTCGCTGCGCGATATCGTAGAGAAAACACTTGCTGCACGAGATACCGTGAATGCGACGATTCGCACCCGTCGCCACGCTGCTCCGCCGCTAGAACAAGCGGCATCCTCGGTGCACAATGCTGCAGAACACCATGCTGCAGAACACAACGCTGCAGACAACGATGGGGATGTAGTTTTGACCATCACCGGAGCAGATCGGGACTGGTTGTTGCGCACGTGTGCTGCGTATGCCGCAGAAGCGGTCGTGGAAACCCCTGTGGATCTTCGCGAGCAGGTCTACCAGTTATTGCAGAAAGCGAGTCAGGGATGAAAAAGACGAAGCACACAGATTCACCGGAAAAACTCGCGGCATTAGTGCAATCGTTGAATTTAGTGCCTTATTTTAAGGCCCACCCAGACCGCAGCATCTTTGAGGCAGCTAAAGACTTAGGATTGACTCCGGATGAATTGGTTCGGGCACTGGGACGTTTGCACTGCAGCGGAATCAGCTCGCAGACGCAGGATCTCATCGATTTGAGCTACGAACTGACCACCGGCGTCGTTATTCACGATGATCAAGGAATGGATTCCTCACTGCGGTTGACACCGACCGAAGCCGGGGCACTGCTGCTCACAGTCGAAGTGCTGGAAACAATGCCAGGGCTGGTGGATCGTTCCGCGGTAGTGTCAGCAGCTGAAAAGCTACGCTCGATCATGGATGATCGTTCGCGTGCCATCTACGACAGCATTGTCGAGCATTCTTCTGCTACCGAAGACGCCCAATCTCAGCTATCGCAGGCGTTGAGCACGAAAAAGCGCGTGCGTTTTGACTATTGGTCAGCCTCGTCGAACAGCACGAGTTCCCGCACGGTTGATCCGGCTCGGATTTTTATCCGCGGTGATGCCGCCTATTTAACCGCTTATGTGGAAGATTATGGCGAGCACCGCAATTTCCGGGTTGATCGCATGCGCAACGTGGAAATTTTGGCAGAAACGGCGCGGCCACGCGCAACACAATTGGATTTTTCGAGCGATGATCCGTTCGGATTCCGTGATTCCACCAGGGCTACAGTTGCCATCGCCCCTGATGCATTATGGATGCTGGACGAATATGACATGCGACGAGATGACGAAGTAGACGGTGATACCAACGATTGGGTACGCGCCACCATGCCGGTAGGCAGTACTGGATGGTTTGCGCGTTTCGCGTTGAGCCACGCTGATCATCTTCGTGTGCTAGCCCCAGATGATCTTGCCGACGCGGTGCGTGCACAAGCCCAGGCGGCGTTGCAGCGTTATAGTATGGTTGATACCGATAAATCTTAATGACTCGCCCGGCTATTGCAATCAATAAACGCGATGGCTGTGACGTTGAGAAAGGCGCGATTGATGAGTATCAGCCCCACCCAAATTTTGTTGATCTTGGTCATCATCCTGTTGCTATTCGGCGCTAAAAAGCTACCAGATTTGGCGCGTTCGGTAGGCCGTTCTACGCGTATTTTGAAATCGGAAATGCGCGAAATGAGCAACGACGATGCCGAGTACCAGAATGGTCGGAATCAGCAGACTCAGCAGCCACAACAGGCACAGCAGGCGATCAGCCAACAGGGCTCCCAACCTCAGCAGCCATCGCAGCAGCAACAACAGCCGCAGATGGATGCTGAAGATTTCTGGAATAAACCAGAAAACCAGCCACGGTCGCAAAACTAACTAGGCCCCGGTAGCTGCCTTATGGTTGCACTGATACCGCGCTTCGTTCAACTGGTTTAGCTTATGACGTCACCGCATTCCCATTCACAACCGGCTGCTGCCGGATCATCACGCACGGATGCGCCCCAGACCGGGCGTTCTGTGCGTGCCGTACGCGGCGATACCACACTAGTATCACGGCTGCGTTCCCTGCGGAATAGCTCCAAAAGGAAGAAAAAATCCCCAACCGGCGATATGTCGTTGGTGGAACATCTGAAAGAGCTTCGCCGCAGGGTCATCATTTCCACGTTGGCCGTGATCGCTGGTGCAGTCGTAGGGTTTATTTGGTATCAAAATGCCCCGGGCCCGATCCCGCCGTTGGGCGAAATTTTGCGTGGCCCCTACTGTGGCGTCGACCCGGAGCTTCGGGCGGATTTCACTTCGTCGGGGGAGTGTCGTCTATTGGCGACGAGTGCGATGGAAATGTTTATGCTGCGCCTGAAAATCGGCGCGCTAGCAGGCGCAGTTTTGGCGGCTCCGGTGTGGCTGTACCAAATCTGGAAGTTCATCACCCCCGGGTTATTGCGTAATGAGCGCCGTTGGACTATCAGTTTTGTCACCATCGCGGTGGTGCTGTTTCTATCTGGAACCGTGTTGGCATACTTCTCGCTGTCGATCGGGCTGAACTACCTGCTGACAATCGGTTCCGATTTCCAAACCGCAGCGCTGACCGGGCAAGAATATTTCAGCTTTGTGGTCGCGATCATGATCATTTTCGGCGTCAGCTTTGAAATCCCGCTGGTCATCGTCATGCTCAATCTAGTGGGGGTATTGCGCTATGAGTCAGTGCGCACGAAGCGTCGGCACACCATCGTCATAATCTTCATTTTTTCTGCGCTTATCACTCCAGCACAAGACCCCTATTCGCTAACGATTTTGGCCATAGCAATTATTTTGCTGGTTGAGTTGGCCTTCCAGTTCTGTCGCATCAACGACAAACGCCGTGCAAAAAACGAACCAGACTGGTCCGGACTGTCCGATGAGGAAGCTTCTCCGCTGGACTATCATCCCGAACGGGCTAGCGTGTCAGGCCCTGTTGCGCAGCCAAAATCTGTCTCTTCCGACAGCAGAACTTCGGCTCAAGTGTATTCACCGCATTCCACGCAGCATGGTCCAGGGCACACGCCCGCACAGGCTTCAGGGCAAAGCCGCCCAACACAGCAATATGCGCACCAGCGGCAACACAGCACGCACAAATCCCGGGGTCACGGTTCTAGCTTCGACGATATTTTGTAGCCTGGGGAACTATGATGAGCACCCATTTTGAGACCTTCCGCAGTCAATTGGATTACGAGCTCGATCCTTTCCAGATTCAAGGGTGCGTGGCCGTCGAAAACGGCCAGGGCGTTCTCGTTTGTGCTCCAACTGGGGCAGGAAAAACCGTTGTTGGTGAATTTGCGGTGTCGTTGGCGCTATCCCGCGGGACAAAGTGCTTCTACACGACGCCAATCAAGGCACTTAGCAACCAGAAATTCCATGATCTCATCGACGTCCACGGTCCAGATGCTGTAGGGCTACTCACTGGTGACGTATCGATTCGGCCCGATGCTGAGATCGTCGTGATGACCACCGAAGTCTTGCGCAACATGATTTATGCGAAGTCTCCAGCTCTTGATCGACTCACACACGTCGTGATGGATGAGATCCACTTCCTGGCTGATCAAGCCCGCGGCGCGGTATGGGAAGAAGTCATCCTGAACCTCGAAGAGCATATCTCGATCATTGGTCTATCGGCCACGGTATCGAATTCAGAGGAATTTGGCCGCTGGCTTTCTGCTGTCCGCGGAGATACCGAAGTAATCGTTTCAGATACCCGGCCTGTGCCTCTTGAACAATGGATGTTGCTCGGGCAGAAGGTCTACCCACTGTTTGCACCTGGAACGGACATTGCAGGCGATGATGTTGCAGAGCGCGCTACAAAGGTCAATCCAGAGTTGCAGCGCCGTGTTGCACGTTTGGAAGCAGGAGATGCCGATGATGGCAGGGCCGATTTCCAGGCTGGACAAGGATTTCGTTCCCGCTCGGTAAAAGGCACGAATTCGTCTCGCAGCGGTGTTGTCCGCCCACAGGATAAGTACCGTCCGCTAGGCCGGCCAGAGGTCCTGCGTATTTTGCAGGGGCAAAACATGTTGCCAGCAATTATTTTCATCTTCTCCCGGGCGGGCTGTGACGGTGCGCTGCACCAGTGCTTGCGCTCAAAAATGGTGCTTACCGACAACGATGAACAGCGCACTATAGCGGAAATCATCGATGCCGGCGTGGAAGGAATCCCACAAGAAGATCTGGAGATTCTTCGGTTCTCACAGTGGCGCAAAGCGCTGATTCGGGGTTTCGCTGCTCACCACGCGGGTATGCTTCCTGCCTTCCGGCATATCGTGGAAGAATTGTTCGTCCGCGGTCTAGTACGTGCGGTCTTTGCTACTGAAACGCTGGCACTCGGCATCAATATGCCGGCTCGCAGTGTCGTACTAGAAAAACTCGTGAAATTTAACGGTGAAGCTCACGTAGATCTCACCCCCGGACAGTACACTCAGCTCACTGGCCGTGCGGGGCGACGCGGTATCGACACGATTGGTAATGCGATCGTGCAATGGGCACCAGCGATGGATCCGCAACGCGTCGCGGGGCTTGCCTCAACCCGCACCTATCCGCTGATTTCCACGTTTGAGCCCGGCTACAACATGGCGATCAACCTGCTCAATAACTTGGGCATGGATGATGCATTACGCCTGTTGGAAAAGTCGTTTGCCCAGTATCAAGCTGACGGTTCGGTGGTGGAAGAAACACGCGAGATCGAACGCGCAGTCCATCGCGTCGACAAGCTACGAGAACAGCTCAACGACGCGATCGCGGCCTTCGCACCGCCTTCAACTGACGACGAAGATCCCGCGCAATTGCTATCCGAATACGTCGAACTGCGGAAACGCCTCAGCGTGGAAGAGAAGTCTGCGAAAACCCGGGCCAAGGAAGAACGCAATGACGAAACCCGCGCTATTTTGGCGAAGCTGCAGATCGGTGACGTGATTGCGTTACCAAGCAAGAAACGGCCGGTCCTGGCAGTTGTCAATACGCCTGCTAATCAGACTGCTGACCCACGTCCGTGGATCACCACCGAAAAAGGCTGGTCGGCGCGCATTGATTCCAGTGGCTTTGAGAATCCGCCAGCGATCATTGGCCGCATGAAGTTACCGCCAAAAGCTGTGAAAAATCCCCGGCGACACAACCACGTTGTCGTCGACAAGTTCGCGAAAGAAAAATACCCCCGGCCCAAGAAGATGAAACTACGGGCGCGGGTGCGCGATACGCAACGCATCACAAAGATTCGCACAGCGATGAAAGAACACCCGGCACATGCTTGGCCGGCTCTGGAGCGCGAACAACTCACCCAGCTGGCGCAAAAATATGTGCGCCGGAAAGGGGAACTTGCGCGGCTGCAGGACACCGTTGATAAAGCCACAGAAACCCTCGGTGATATGCTGCGGCGCATCGTCGATCTGCTCACTGAACTTGACTACGTGGACGTTATCGATGGTGAACCCACCGTGAGTGCGGAGGGTGAGAAGCTTGCGCAAGTGCATAATGCTTCGGATTTGTTAGTCGCGCAGTGTCTAAAGCGCGGGATTTGGCAGAATCTCGATCCGGCAGAACTCGCCGGGGTGGTCTCGATGTGCACCTTTGAAAACCGTCGTGCCACTGGTGGGCAGGTATTTGAAGGCGTAACTGATGAGATGACCACGGCGATGGAGCACACCATGCGTTTGTGGGAGGAGCTCATTGCCGACGAGGCCCGACACGGGCTCCCGAATACTCGGGAACCAGAGCCTGGTTTTAGCATCGCGATCCACCAATGGTGTGCTGGTGCTCCGCTCGGGTATTGTCTGGCCGCAGCCGCTGAATCCGGCGCTGAGCTGACTCCCGGTGACTTTGTGCGCTGGTGCCGCCAAGTCATCGACCTGTTGCAGCAGGTGGCAAAGACTGGCTATAGCGGTGATATTAAGCGCATGGCCGGACAGGCAATTGGTGCCATTAACCGCGGCGTGGTGGCTATTGGCAGCTAGGGGCTTCCCGGTAAGGTAGTGCACATGCCTGTCGTGATGTTCTTTTTCTACATGCTCTCCGAAATCTTGGCTTTTTGGGCGGTCGCTAGCCTCATTGGTTTCGGTTGGGCGATGTTGGCGTTGTTGGCCACAGTAGTGTTGGGAATCTTAATCACGCGTATCGAGGTTCGCCGCATTGCAGCGACCCAGGCGTCGTTGCTGCAACGTTTGCGGGCGCAGCGCAATGGTTCGCTTGCCGACGACTCACACGCTGCCCCGAATTTACGCCAAGTAGGGAAATCCGCTGGTGATATTGGTTTAACCTTAGCTGGTGCTTTCTTGCTCGCGGTGCCAGGTTTTGCCACTGCGTCCGTTGGCCTGTTGCTGGTATTCCCGCTAACCCGACCGATTATTCGGGGCTTTTTGCTGGGCCGGATGCAGCGCAGCGTCGAAAAGTTTGGTGTTCGTTTCTTCGAAGCTTCCCCGACCGGGCGCAAGCATGCTAGTTATGGCAGCTTTGGTTTCGCCGACGGCCGTACTCACGGTTCGTCGAATAGTGCTGACTTTGGTAAGACCTCTGGCAACTCCTCAGACAAGACGGCGTCGGCAAGCGATGACGTGCTCGACGAAGAAGAATTGCGTCAATGGGCAGAGTCAATGAGTCCAGAAGATTTTGCTACCGGCAGCAACAACTCAGGCAGCGATGACAACAACAAGCACCACGAACACGATAAGAACACCGGGGCCAGCGACGAGTCTGGCAACAAGAACTCGGATGACTAGAACGAGATGCTTGCTTTCATCCTTCGCTTAATTCTGGCTGCACTCTCGGGCGCTGCAGCTTTTACTTCTTATGAACCACTCGGCTGGTGGCCAGCTGGCATTTTCGCAGCTGGTTTATTCTATTTTGCTCTGCTTCCATGGCCGCAGGCGACTAAGACGCGTCCCACCATGGCACAGGGGGCATTGCTGGGATTCGTCCATGGCATGGCGTGCTACTTGCTATTGCTTCCCTGGATCGGTGAGTTCGTCGGCAATCCACCCTATATTGCTTTGGCCGTGGCATGTTCGCTCTATGCGATCCTGACTGGTCTGGGTGGCATCGCCGTGGCACGCTCCCCATGGGGCTTTCTGGCGTTCCCGTTCTGGTATTTGGCGATCGAGTTTGCACGCAGCTCGTTTCCGTTTGGTGGCTTCGCGTGGGTTCGTCTGGCATGGGGCCAGGTTGATGGGCCGCTCGCGGGTCTTGCACAGTGGGGTGGTCCGGCCCTGGTCACGGTTGCAGCGGTGCTGATTGGGGTTGGTATTGCACAATTGTGCGCCACACAGATATTAACGAGTGCTCGTGCCAACGCTCGGTTGGTCAGTGTGCGGGTAACAAGCGTCGTGGTCGTCCTTCTGCCGCTGCTCGGCGGGGCAGTCGCGACTTTTCAGCTTAATCGGCCGGACAACACCTTCGACACGATCACCGTGGCGGCAATTCAGGGCAATGTTCCACGTCTGGGCCTGGATTTTGCCGCGCAACGCAGTGCGGTACTGCATAATCACGTTCGCGAAACCAAGAAACTTGCTGCCAAAGGGCAAGACGTCGACCTAGTAATTTGGCCGGAAAATTCCTCTGATGTGAATCCGTTTAGTGATCGCGACGCCTACGATGCCATCGCCAGTGCGGTCGATGCTGTTGATACTCCTGTTGTCGTCGGCACAATCACCCGCCGGGATGGCGATCCGTATAACACCATGCAGACGTTTTTGCCTGACAGAGATGCCCAGAGTGGCCAACCGACGATGACGCCGGGGGAGTTCCACGACAAGGTCTACCTGCAACCATTTGGCGAGACTTTACCGATGCGTAGTTTCTTCGAAAAACTTTCTGAATATGCGGAGATGGCCGGTAATTTCGTACCCGGTAATGGCAACGGTGTGCTGCACATTCCCACCCGTCACGCTGCTGATATGGCCAATTCGCGGAACTCGGATGAACCCGTCGATCTGACCGCAGGTCAGCGTGACATCGCCGTGGGTGTGGCCACCTGCTATGAGGTCGCGTTCGATGAGGCATTCCGGCGCTCGATTGACAATGGCGCGAGTATTCTAACTTCCCCGACCAACAACGCGACCTTCGGTTTTACGGACATGACCTATCAGCAACTGGCGATGTCGCGGATGCGCGCCATTGAGACCGACCGTGCAATGGTCGTGCCCGCCACCAGTGGAGTATCTGCCCTGATTGATCCAGCAGGAAAAGTCCTGGCTGATACCGAGATTTTCGAGGCGAATCATCTCGTCGATACTTTGCCGCTGCGCTCCGGAATTACCCCAGCCGTGCGATTTGGCCAGGTCCTTGAGCTGGCATTCGTTTTAGTTGGAGTAGTATTGGGTAGTCTTGCTGTGATACGTCGTCGCATGAAGGAGTAACCCGACATGGCTGAGTCCGCTGCACCGTCTGCGAAAACTCTCGTGATCATTCCGACCTATAACGAAAAAGAAAACTTACCTCGTATTGTAGGTCGCCTGCGCACGGCACAGCCTGAGGTTGATGTGTTGATCGTCGACGATAATTCGCCGGATGGCACGGGTGAGCTTGCCGACGAACTCGCCAACACCGGCGACCACGTGTATGTGCTACACCGCGCTGGTAAAGGCGGATTATGTGGTGCTTATGTCGCTGGTTTTCGCTGGGGTCTGGAGCGCGGCTATCAGGTCTTGTGTGAAATGGATGCCGATGGCTCGCATGCACCAGAACAGCTCTACCTGCTACTCGATGCTATCGATAATGGGGAAGACGCCGTGATCGGTTCCCGCTATGTGCCTGGCGGGGAAGTAGTCAACTGGCCGAAAAATCGTGAGTGGCTCTCGCGCGGCGGCAATATGTATATTTCCCTGGCTCTCGGTGCTGGACTGTCCGATATGACTGCCGGATACCGGGCATATCGTAGGGAAGTACTCGAGGCACTGGATCTCGAGGAGCTGTCGAATGCCGGATATATTTTCCAAGTGGATCTGGCTCGCCGCGCCATTCAGGCGGGGTACGTCATTACCGAAGTTCCTATCACGTTCACCGAGCGGGAATATGGCGAATCCAAGCTTGACGGTTCGTTTGTGACGGATTCGCTAGCAGAGGTGACCAAGTGGGGAGTTGCGCACCGTAGTAAACAAGTGCGGGAACTGGGCTCCGCGATGGCTTCGTTGGCTACACACGAGTTGCATGAATCTTCGTTGGCGCAGGCACCGGCACGTGTGTCGTCGTCGGCACGAAAATTTTCCGCGGTGTTCAAGGACTTTTCTGCGCAGTTAAAACAGCAACTGCGTTAGAGGGTACTGCGTTAATTTCACCGATCGCTAACCTCACCGAAATTGCGCTCACCCGAGGTTGTGCGCAATTTACTGCGCGCCTTTTGCCTTTTACTGTGTTCTTTTTACAAATAGTGCCGTGAAATAGCTTAAATACGGTGGACTATTTGCAAAAAACGCACCAGATTGCACAAGAGCGTACAAAGGCGCCAGCCCCACGAACTGATAGGTGGGTGGCTGGCGCCTTTGCTGTGTAGCAAGCTCTCAACGATAAGCTCTTACAGGCAGACGGTTACTTTCCTTCGGCTTCCTGCTGTTCTTTTTGCTCTTTCAGCAATTTCGCTGCGGTACGGCGACGCTTACGCAGGTGCTCGATGCGTTCTTCGAGCAATTTGTCGAGTTCTTCGATGCTGCGGCGTTCACACAGCATGTCCCAGTGGGTACGAGGTGGTTTTACCGGCTTGGATTCGACACCTTCGCCTTCTACTAGCGTTCCCCATTTACCGTTTTTGCACAGCCACTCTTCGGGGATTTCCGCATCGTCGGCAAAAGGTACCTCGTAAATTTCGCCGTCTTCGGTGCGGTATTTCACCATTTGGCGTGGTGCCAGGTCATGGTCGCGGTCAGTTTCGTAGCTGACGGCACCCATGCGGCTGCCGCGCAATACGCGATCTGCCATATGTGGGACACATCCTTATATTATTCCGGGGGCATCAACAAAACTTGTGGCACCACACAGTGCCAAAGATTCGTCAGGATAACGATCTACCACTATAACGCACAAACGCCCTGTTTTGTTCCCACTCTGTGGAAACTGCTTGGCTGCCAATTCTTTCTGTATTTTTCTGAGCTTTTCGGTTTTTGGCGGTTCTTTTCGTCTCTTTTCGTCAATAGACTAAAATCGACAGGGTGTCTGCCTACCAACAAACTCGCCCTAAACCGTGCCAGTGGTGCGGCGGAGAGGTTGCATCACAAGGCCGTGGGCGTCCGCGTAAGTACTGTAGTAGTTCTTGCAAACAGCGGGCCTACGAGCAACGGCAAAATTTATCCGGCACGGAAATTGCTCCCGATGCCGTAATATTGAGCAAAGCTAAAGCTGATATGCTGCATGATTCGCTGTTTCAATTGCGCTGTGCGGCCGAAGATATAGCGTGGGCTGCGACAGAGGATGCTTCTGCAGACGAGCTCGGGCAGCTATGCACGGAGTTAATTGATTTGGCGCGTTCGATTGAGAAGTTGAGGTAATGATGAAAAAGTCTCCTGTGAAACGCCGTAAATCTATCATCGTGATTTTCGTCGTACTCATTGTCCTTTTGGCGCTTCTCAGCGTGGTCCCGCTGATGTACCGGCTCATCACCGGCCCCGGGGTCAAGACCGAACCCTTAAGTGATTCGGGTGCAGCAGCCGCATCGACACCGGTGGATGGCAACTGGGAAATCGTTGAAGGAAAGAACCCGAATATTACCTCGGTGGGATTTACCTTCTCGGAGATCCTGCCGGGCGATGAACGGGTGACTTCTGGCTCCACAGGTTATGTCACTGGGCACGCAAAAATTAGCAACTCCACGCTGGAATCAGCCACCGTGGACGTTGATATGGACCAGTTGACAACCGATCGGGACGTCCGGGACGTCAACATGAAAGACAAGCTGTTTGAAACCAGGAAGTTCCCGACGTCCACGTTCACACTGACCGAGCCGGTGGATGTCTCTAAGGTGCCGGAAGATGGCACCGCGGGAGAGGTCACTGTGGCTGGCGAGCTCACGATCAAGGAGCACACGGAGCCTGTCGAGGCGAAGTTCCAGGCACTGCGTGATGGCGATCTGCTGATCGTTTCCGGTGAAGTGGAGATCAACCGCGAAGACTTCGGAGTGCATTCGCCGGATCTGATTGCCGCCAAGATTGCTGAAACCGGAACGGTGGATATCCGGCTGAGCTTTGCCAAAACGGACAAGCAATAATCGGCGCATCGGTCATTAACCACTGTGCCGCCACTTCTATAATTGTCCGATAATTGACATTATGTCACTTTAAGGATTGGCGGTCTTCCTTGCTCACAGATATTCTCAGCTGGGCTGCGGTCATGGCACTTCCCGGCCCTGATATCGTCGCGATCGGTACACAGGTTTCCCGGCACGGCCATCGAGCCGGTTTTGCTACTGCTACAGGCGCCACCGTTGGCGTTGCTACCTGGTCGATATTGTCGCTGGCTGGCATCACGGCGTTGTTGACGGCCGTTCCCGCGTTATCGGTCATTTTGCCTGTGCTCGGATCCTCTGTCCTGATCGTGCTCGGACTACTCGCAATCAAAGGTGCTCTTTCTGCCCAGCGTGCAGCTACACGAGCCACCACGGTCAACAGTTCTTCGCCGGGATCTAGTGTTGCCGACTTGCCTGTTTCAGCAGGCTCCACACCTGTTGCACCCGCAACACCAACGACACAATCAACCACAGCAGCCCAGCAAGCCCCGGTCTGGTTCCGTGCGTTCCGCTTGGGTTTGATCACGAATCTCTCGAACCCAAAAGCCTTGGTGTTTTTCAGCTCTTTTTTCACGCCACTGATGAACCACTACTCCGGCGTGAGCGGCAAGGCAAGTATGCTGGGGATCTTGCTCCTGGTCAGCCTCATGATCTTTTCAGCTATGTCCGTAGTTATGAAAGCAGCTTCTCATGTCCCAGCTGCGCACCATCCTGCTCTGAAATTTCTGCCCGGAGTGGTCTTCCTCATTATCGGTACCTACTACTTGATTGAAACCATAAGCTAAGGCAATACCTCAAACGGAATCTCAAACGGATGCCATTACCGCAGGTATGATGACAGGCATGGCTGAACGAAAGATTGACGCACTCGCCCTGTCCGAAGCCTCCAGCTACGAGGATTACCTCGCGAAAGCCCAGGCGCGCGGTTTCGATTTCGAGCTCAAGAAATCCGGTGTGCAAGATGAAATGCTGCGCCGCGGCTGGTCGGTCGTCGCACCGTATTTTTTGCGTCCGAATATCGCTCCGGATGGACCGCTGCCAGCCATGCCAAAAATCGAGCGTGACGACGAAGGCAAGATCGTCAAAGCCACCGCAAATCCGCAGCTCGCGCAATTTTTGTCCAGGGCCTGGAACATCAACAGCCGTGAAGACCTGCTGAAATCTGCGCAGCAGGCCTCGCAACGCACCCATGACAAAGCCTATGAGGCTGGTCGGGAGATCTTGCAGGAGATCCGCGAATTACCGCTAGACCAACGCGCTGGGCACACCAGCGTGCTGGTTAATGAATTATCGGGCGCACTGCCGGAAGTCCCTTTCGCCACCTTGGAAAAAGAGGCGCAGCGGTTATTGAAACCACTACTCAACCCGGATGCGGAACTGTTGATCCCGCAACGACTGCCTGACAGCCTGGCAGGATTCTATTTTGCTGCTGCGGTGCGCCAGCTCAACTTGGGTGCAGGTGCCGGGTTCATTAAACCTAGCGAAGTCCGCCCGATCATCGTCAAATGTGTGCTCGGTATTGCGCGCGCGTACGACACCTGGGAAGAATACGTCGCGGCGCTGATCTACGGCGAAGCCATGCTGGCCAGCAAGATTGGTGACCATTTCCGGTTTATCTTCCATAATGCTGCTGCCCTGCTCACTGCCACTGACTCACCGTGGGTGGAACTTCCCTTGCGCACCGAGACTTTCCCGCCGATTAAGTCCAATAGCTACGAAGAGATCTTCTCGTCGATGCAAGCCAATGCACAGCAGCTTCCCGTCGCGGTAACGGGTAAGCTTGCCGACGATCTGCGCCTCGGATGGTCGCTGCAGGCGCCGTATCTGGTAGGCAGCAAGATCCCACTAGATGCACCGGCTACCTACGACGAGCAGCGTGTGCAAGAAATTTGGCAGCACTTGGAAAACCAGCACCAGGTTTCTGATGCGGCTAGTTTGCGCACTGCAATCGGGAAATACCTCGACGAACCTGATCACGAAGCCTACCGGGTGATCCGCGATGAGCTGCAAGAGGTCCGCAATTGGGATGTGGAAAAGCGCAGGACTGATGGACTCGAGAAAATCACCACTGCCCTACGAAGCAAATATGCCAAGGCAGCTGCGCCCGAGCACACCAGCGAAGATATCGACAAAGCAGTGTCATCTACCGCTGCGCAATTAGCGAAATTGCTGTTGGTGGAAGACATTGACCTGTTTTTGCCGAAAACTTTGCCCAGCTCATTAGCGGGTTGGCGCATCGCGCAAGGAGTACGTCTGGCAGCCATGGGCTTTGCCACCAAGCTATTGACTGAGGACGAGGCCAATGAATTCGCGGCGGTTGGCGCTGACAAAGCGAAAAGCAACCACACCGATTGGCGTGATTTCGGTGATGGTTTCCTCGTCGGCCGTCTATGTGAAAGTGGGCAGGTCGATGGTCTGCAGCAACGGATGATGGCATCGACTGCCGGCGCCCTCGCCTCCAAGCAGTCTCCGTGGAGTGAATTAGCGCTGCGCTAACCTGCTGGTTAACGGCGGCCGCGGCGGTGCCGGTGGGTCGCCGTAAATTGCACGGCATCGAGCATTCCCAGATCCAACAGGGTCTCGCGGAGTGCCAGCTGGAAGACCCATAGTCGCCGGTAGACCGCATCGAAGCCGCTCGCCGCCGCTTCCCGCATGTGGCCTTCGAAAAAACTGCGCTGCAGCTGCAGCGATTTGCGGTAATGCGAACCAAAATGGGTCTGTTTAATAATCCGCAATCCCGATTTTTGGTCGAATAACTTGTGGTGGCTGGTGGTATCAAGATAATCCAAGCCAGGCCAGATATACGCGCGTAATGCTAATAATGCATTGCGCGCAGACGCTGTCATGCCGTCAGTAGCAACCAGGGTTTGCAGTCCCAGTTTGCCACCTGGTGCAAGTAATCGCCCCGCGTGCCGCAAGAAATACACGCGGTCCGTCCGCGACAGGTATTCAAATGCCTCCATGCACGCGATGGCGTCGTAGCGGCCCTGCCAGTCACTCGGTGTTGGCAACGGGTTCGAAATGTGCTGGGTGTGCACGAAATCTTCTACCCCGGCGAGCACGAGATCGTCGCGAAGTGCTGCCAGATGCTCTGCATCATTACTGAGCGTATCGACGACCGCGCGACGTCGACCAGCAACTTCCGCGAGCACCGAGCCGTTGGCGGGAAACTCTAACAGGTGGCTTGACGCTGTTACTCCGAGGTCATCGAGCAAAAATTGTGCGGCGCGTGCTTGGGAATCATGAAAATCATCGCGTTCGACATCTTGTGGTTCCGAGATCGTTGTGACATCGATGAAATGGTGTTTGGGTTCGTGATTACCGTGCTGCCCTGGGACATAACTCGTCATCGAATCCCTCACCGTCGTCGCCACGCCCGTCGAAAAGATTCCGGCAAAACTACTGGTTTTTTCATCGGAATACAGTCGCACCAAGTCCGCGGGGATCTGTCCGCCGTCATACGGTGCAACCGGCACCTGCACCTTACCGCGTGGCGCATAGCCGGTTGCAAGCAACCGAGTCAGTACTTTGACTAGTGCTGCAGAATCCGGTGTGCGCCACTCTCCTGCCAAATATGATTCGACGAATCCAAGCCAGCCCGCTTGCGCGATGCGTGCAAACAGGGATTCCTGATCAATGATCAAGTCGGGTTGAGCGCCCGGGTCCAATTCCAGCCCAGCGTTGCGGCACGCTTTCGCAAAATGTGCCTCCGCGATTCGCGCACGCAATGGCTGAAGTGATCCGCCCGGCACTGTGGCAATGGACGGCCATGCTTTCGCATCGATCGCTGCAAGATGAGCCAGTTGTTGCTCGTGCACACACTCTCCTTGCAAACGCTTCCGGGCGACGGCGGAATTAATAAGTCCCATTGATTTTAGCAAAGTGTTTCTGGCCACTAGACTGTGTAGGCGTATATTTAACTGTGTACTTATTCAAATACACTGCTCAACTTCTACGAAGAGGTATCTATGTCGCAAGCGCACCGTCCCGCAGGTGATCGTCACCATGTCGTCGTCATTGGCTCCGGCTTCGGTGGCCTGAACACGGTCCAGGGGTTGGCTCATTCCGATGTCGATATCACCCTGATCGACCGCACCAACAGCCACCTATTCCAGCCAATGCTCTACCAGGTAGCGACTGGCCTGGTCTCTGCCGGTGAGATCGCTCCTTCCACCCGTCAGCTGCTGCGCAAGCAGAACAACGTTGATGTGGTGCGGGGCGAGGTCACTGCCATCGATATCGAGAAGCAGACCGTGACTGCCTCTCAGGGCGATATCGTAAAGGATTTTGCTTACGATTCCCTGGTGGTCGCCGCCGGTTCCAACCAAGGCTACTTTGGCAACAACCACTTTGCGCAGTACGCACCGGGAATGAAGAGCATTGACGATGCCCTCGAGATTCGTTCGCGCCTGTTGGGCGCATTCGAGCGCGCTGAGTTGACCGATGATCCAGAAGAGCGTGCTCGTTTACTGACTTTCGTCATCATCGGCGCCGGCCCAACCGGTGTTGAATTGGCTGGTCAGTTGGCAGAATTGTCGAAGCGTGGCCTGAAAGGCACCTTCAAGAATATTTCGCCAGAATCCGCGAAGATCATTCTTCTCGACGGCGCGCCGCAGGTGTTGCCGCCATTCGGCAAGAAGCTGGGCAAAAAGGCGCAGCGCACCTTGGAAAAGCAGGGCATCGAGGTGCGCCTAAACGCCATGGTGTCCGAGGTAGATGACGACAAGGTTGTCTACAAAAACATGACTGACGATTCCGTGCACACCATTGAATCGCCAACCAAGGTCTGGTCCGCCGGTGTCGAGGCTTCCCCACTGGGCAAGATGGTTGCACAGCAGGCTGACGTCGAATTCGACCGCGGTGGCCGCGTATCCGTCAACGAAGATCTCACCGTTGGTGACTACGACAATGTTTACCTCATCGGTGACATGATGTCGTTGAACCGACTGCCAGGCGTCGCCCAGGTTGCGATCCAGACCGGCAAGCACGTCGCCAAGCTCATCGATGCTAAGACCAGTGAGAACTCTGAGCAGGATCCGAAGGAAGCCTTCGACTACTTCGACAAAGGTTCGATGGCTATCATCAACCGCGGCAACGCCGTGGTGAAGATGGAAAATAGCGAGATCACCGGATTCATCGGCTGGCTCATGTGGCTGGTTGTCCACGCCCAGTTCTTGACCGGTGTGCGCAACCGCTTGTTCACGGTGTTGAACTGGACCAGTAACGTCGTCTCCCGCAACCGCGGCAACTTGGAGATCACCGAACAGCAGCGCCACGGCCGTAACGCTTTGCTGAAACTGGGCAAGGCCACCGCCGACGATGACGAACAGCCAGTCGAGGTCAAAGACACCAAGCGCGTGCAAGGCTAGTCATTTCTGTTAGCAACTCGAGCTAGTGATCGTGGACCGAAAATCGGTCTACGATTTCGGGCTAGTATTCGCCGCGAATTTCGCTAGCCTAGAGGACATGAAGACGAATGCTCGTATCTTGTCCATCGCCGGCACCGATCCCACAGGTGGTGCCGGCGTTCAAGCTGATCTCAAATCTATCGCCGCCGCCGGTGGCTTCGGCATGTCTGTAGTTACCGCGCTGGTAGCACAAAATACCCAGGGTGTACGCAGTATTCACACCCCACCGCAGAATTTTCTGCGCGAACAACTCGCCAGCGTGGCTGATGATGTCGAGCTTGATGCCGTGAAAATCGGCATGCTCGGCGACAGCGCTACCGTCGATACTGTCTCTGAATGGTTACGCGGCCGGAGTAACACCACAGTGGTCTTAGACCCGGTCATGGTTGCTAGTTCCGGTGACCGGTTGTTGCAGTCGGAAGCCGAAGCCAAAGTGCGCGAGCTCTGCAAACATGTTGATGTCATCACGCCGAATCTGAAAGAACTCGCCGTGCTCGTCGAAGACGACGAAGCTACCGATTTCGACGCTGCTGTGGAACAAGCCCAGAGGTTCGCGAAAACCCATGATGTCAACGTCATTGTGAAAGGCGGCCATCTGGATGGCTCGATCGCTGATAACGCGGCCGTCAGCGCCGATGGCTCGGTACATCGCGTTCCTGCAGTCCGGGTCGACACCAAAAACACGCATGGCACCGGATGTTCCTTATCTTCTGCCCTGGCTACCCGCTTAGGTGGTGGAGAGACTCTACACAGCGCACTCGAATGGTCCACCCACTGGTTGCACGAGGCCATTGCCACTGCCGATGCGCTCGGCGTCGGCAAGGGAAACGGTCCGGTGGACCATTTCCATCAGCTACGTCGTTTCGCCGCTTACGCGGATACCACGCCGTGGACTTTCCCGGTCAACGACGATGCACCGGCTCCAGCCATTGCTGCACAAGGCCCACACACCAGCCAGCTGTGGGAACAGACCGGCACACTCTGGCGCCAGATCATGGAGTTGCCATTCATTAGTGCGTTGACCAGCGGCGAGCTTTCTGAAGACGATTTCTTGTTCTACCTGGCACAAGACGCGTTGTACTTGGAATTGTATTCCCGCGCGTTAGCTCGCTTGTCGACGATCGCGCCGACCGCAGACGAGCAAGTCTGGTGGGCGAAGGCGGCGCAGGAATGCCTGACCGTCGAAGCTGAGTTGCACCGCTCGTTCGATGTCCCGAAGGTAGACCCCTCCCCGATTACCGCAGCCTACACCGATTTTTTGGTCGCCCGCACGTTTACCGATGATTACGCCGTCGGTGTAGCCGCAGTGCTGCCGTGCTTCTGGTTGTATGCAGAGATTGGCGAGGCGATTGCCCAGCACAATCACGCGCAGCATCCCTATCATTCTTGGTTGGAGACCTATAGTGACCCGGATTTCGCCGAGGATGCACGCACAGCGATTCGCGTCGTCGAGCAGGCTTTTGCCAATGCCAGCGAATCCACCCGCAAACGCGCAACCCGCGCATATCTGATGGCTTCGGCGCACGAACGAGAGTTTTTCGACCAGGCTGCACGCAGGCAACGCTAAAGTACGATCCGCAGATTTCGGGTTACCCCAGATTGCGCTGTCCCTAGTTGTTTGTCTGGGCCGCGAATTGTTCGCGCAGCTCCTTCAGCGACGGCCCCACTACCATGGTGCGCAAGGTGGTGCGGGCTACTAATGCTTCGTGGTTATACATTTCCACGTTCCATAGCTGGGTGCGTTTGCCAGTCTGAATTGGGGTTGCGATCGCTTCGATGCGGCCATCTTTGACTCCCCGAATAAAATCTGTGCTGTTATTCACTCCAACGCACGGGCTTTGCGCGCTAATCATGGATGCTACTGAGGCCAGAGATTCCGCAAGCGAACAGAAAACTCCACCATTCACACTGCCCGCATATTGCAGGTGCGTGCTGTTGACGTCAAGATACGCGCGCACTTCGGTGGGACCGGCTTGGGAATACACCACTCCAAGGTGGCTGTCGAGCCCAAGCTCTGATTTGTTGAGCTCATCGAGTTCTTCCGGGCGCAATTGCCTGGTCTTGGCTGTCGTGACTGCTTCTAAATAACCCATGGATTTACTCTATCCGAACTTCACACAATCAGTGTTAAACCCGACACATTCCACCGGCTGGTCGCAGAAGTATCATCAAATACCGGCAGACTACGCCGAGCACCCGCCGGGCACCCGCACTGGCAGAAGGTAGACTAAGCAGTCATGAATGAGCAGCAGTCTTCCCAGCAGTTAGCAGATATCGCGGTGGTCGGCGTCGGCGTGATGGGCTCGAACTTGGCCCGGAATTTCGCACGCCATGGCTACCGCGTCGCGCTGTATGATCAGCGCCCAGAAAATGTGGATACTCTGATTTCCGAGCATGGCGACGAGGGAGAATTCGTCCCCACCCGGAATTTAGACGAACTTGCCGCTAATCTGTCCACCCCACGTCGCGCCTTACTCATGGTGCCAGCTGGTACGGCTACCGACGCCGCCATCGATGATCTCGTGGAGGCTTTCGATGAGGGCGATATTCTTATCGACGGCGGCAACTCGTTGTATACCGATACGGTGCGGCGTGAGCGCGCCGTCGCCGTCACTGGACGCTTGTTTGTGGGCGCTGGAATTTCCGGCGGAGAAGAAGGCGCATTGCACGGTCCATCCATCATGCCTGGTGGCCCCCGAGAATCATGGGAATTCATCCGCCCGTTGCTGGAATCGATCGCCGCCAAGGTCGATGGCACCCCGTGCGTGCGCTACATCGGCGCGAATGGCGCCGGGCACTTCGTGAAGATGGTGCACAACGGCATCGAATACGCTGATATGCAGCTAATCGGCGAAGCCTACCACCTGCTGCGCCATGGCGCTGGCCTGGAGCCGGGACGCATCGCTGAAATCTTCCGCGAATGGAACGCTGGTGACTTAGATTCTTATCTCATCGGCATTACCGCGGATATTCTGGAGACCGCCGACCCCGATACCGGCGCACCGATGATAGACGTTATCCAGGATGCAGCCGGCCAAAAAGGCACTGGCCGTTGGACCGCTAAAGAAGCACTGGATCTGGGCATCCCGGCTACCGCGATCGGGGAAGCTGTCTTTGCGCGCGCATTGTCGTCGTCGACGGAACTTCGTGCGGCAGCGCTCACACACTTCCCTACCGGATACCTTGCTGATTTCGCATCCCTGGGCATCAGCGTCGAAGAATTCATCGAGCACGTTCGGCGCGCGCTTTATGCATCGAAGCTGATTGCTTATGCGCAGGGCTTTGATCTTATCGCTGCTGGTTCTGCGGAATACGACTGGAAGATCAATCCTCGTGATCTCGCGGCTGTCTGGCGCGGTGGTTGCATCATCCAAGCAGCATTTTTGGATCGCATTGATAATGCCTACGAAAAGCTTCCGGAACTGCCATCACTACTGTTGGATTCCTATTTCACCGAAGAGCTTTCCGGGTTGCTTGATTCCTGGCGCACCGTTGCAGCCTCTGCGATCCAGTTGGGCCTAGCCGCTCCGGTATTTAGTTCATCGCTTTCCTACTACGATTCGCTGTGTTCGCAGCGGCTTCCGGCGGCCATGGTGCAAGCGCAGCGTGACTATTTCGGAGCGCATACCTACCACAGAGTTGATACCGAAGGCGTGTTCCATTTGGATTGGACCGGCGACAAGTCACAACAACAGCGCCGTTAGTGGGCAAGGCGACGCCGGATTCCAGTCTGGCAGGGGTATAAGCAGCCAGCGCACCAGTTGCTTATACCAGCCCCATCCAGTTCCAGTAGGTGGCGGAAAACAGCAATACCAACAAATAGGCAACAATGGTGAGCGGAATACCCGTTTTCAGGAAATCGCCACGGGTAAACGCCCCGGTGCCATATGCCAACATATTCTGTGGTGCAGAAACCGGCAGCAGGAAGCCGAAGCAAATAACGAACTGTTGGATAACCACAAATCCGATGCTGGCATCGCCGGAAGCCACGGTCGTCGACAAGGCGATAAAGACCGGAATCAATGCCGATGCCAGCGATGTTGCCGAGGCAAAACCTAAGTGGATCAGGATATTAAACAATGACACCAACGCGATGGTGGCTAATAGAGGCATAGAATCCAGCCCCATGGCGCCAAAAGTCTGCTCGGATAGCCAGCTGGCCGCGCCGGTGTTCAGCAAAAATGTACCCAGCGAAATTCCCACGGCAAAGACAATGAGCGTGCCCCACGACACCAAGTCCTGGGCGGTCTTCCAGTCGAATACACCGACCTTGGGCAACAGCATATAGCTGACCGCGACGACGGTGGCCACGGGCGCGGAGACCGGGTGCAGGATATCGCCGGTGGCCCAGACAAACAGCAACAAGACAGCTACTGCCACCAGGCGTTTTTCGTGGCTGGACATCGGACCGAGTTCCGCGAGCTTCTGCTCGATCAATTCCCGGCCACCGGAAATGGAATCGGCCTCCGGTTTGATGGTCGCGCGCATAATGAAAAACAGGGCAATCGACATCAGTACCGACCATGGGGCGGCCCAGATGAACCACTGGCCCCAGGAGATGGTTTCACCGAACTCATCTTGAATGAAGTTGAGTGCCACGAAGTTCTGCGCAGCGGCGGTTTGAATGCCAACATTCCAAATGGACACCGCCTGCACGGCAGTGATGACCAGCAGGGAAGCCATCTTCGAGTTCGTCGACAAGCCAAAGGCCGCCACCATACCCAAAAGGATCGGTACGACGGCGCCAGCGCGGGCGGTTGCCGATGGGACGAAAAACGCCAGCAGTGTCGCGATGGCAATCGCACCGATGAGAATATTCGACGTTTTATCTCCGGCGAGTTTCATCACCCAGAGCGCCAATCGCTCGTGCAAACCGGTAGCCTGCATCGCACCAGCTAACAGCAGCGCGGCAGCCACCAATGCGAGCGCTGAGGTGGAAAAGCCTTGCAATGCCGTGCCCAATGCTGCTGAGGTTCCGACAAGTTCGCCGGTGTCGGGATCCGTCGATAAGCCCAACAACAGGGCAATCATACTGATGATCAAAAATGCACTGACCGGGTACGAGACTGCCTCTGTTACCCATAGCACGATGGCGAAAGCCAAAATCGCCAACGCCACCTGGCCTTCCCATGCCAGCGTGTCGATTGGCAACAGCAATACGCCCACCAGCGCAGCCACCGCGAGCAAAAACCACACTGGCTGTAACACGAAGCGCACATCGCGCTTTTTCTGGGACTGCTCGGGCGTGGCGACATCAGGAACTATATCGCCTTCCGGGGTTTTGACCTTCGTTCTGGGGAGAAAATGCTCGGCCACAGTAAACATCCTTTGCGCATTGTGGGAATCAACTGCCCTACACCTGTTACGCTACAACTCCCCCGGCGGCATGGAAGCGGAATTCGCTGTAAGTTCTGGCACATTCCATGCGGTTCACATGCGCTTTTATCTATACGCATCTAGGCGTGGCTCGGTGACAGGACAATGCATGCCGACGCGATAGACTAACCACTAATGACAATTCAACAAACAGAAACCACCTTCGCAGACCTGGGTTTGGCCAGGCCTATCGTGCACTTTTTGCGCCGCGAAGGAATCACCACCCCGTTTCCTATCCAAGCTCTGACCATTCCCGACGTTCTATCGGGCCACGACGTATTGGGCAAAGGCCCCACGGGCTCTGGAAAGACCTTCAGCTTCGGCTTGCCCATGTTGCATCGCTTGTCGACGTCTGGGGTCTCACGCCCTGGCCATCCACGAGCGCTCATTCTGGCGCCTACCCGCGAACTGGCAGCACAAATCTCTGAGCGTTTGGAAGCACCGGCTGCCTCACTCGGTCTTCGTGTTTTCAGTGTGGTCGGCGGGGTCAACATCAACCCACAAATCCGGCGTCTTGCCGCACCGGTTGATCTCTTGGTGGCAACCCCGGGTCGGCTGCAAGATCTGCTGGATCAGAAAAAGCTGCAACTAGATCAGGTGCTGATAGCCACGCTGGATGAAGCCGATCAGATGGCAGATATGGGATTTTTGCCGCAGGTGACGAAATTGTGGAACAAGCTGCCTTCGCGCTGCCAGCACCTGTTGTTTTCGGCGACCTTGGACAAACAAGTCCAGGCGGTCGTCGACAAGTTTTTGCATGAGCCGCGCACGCATGAAACGGCCCCAGCGCACAGTTCTGTGGACACGATGGACCATGTCATCGCGCACGTTGGTTCGCGGGAAAACCGCAACGAGATGGTGGAAAAAGTCGCAGCGCGCAGCGGAAAAACCATCATGTTCATGCGCACCAAACATGGTGTTGACCGGCAGGTGAAGAAACTACGCCGCGTCGGTATCAACGCACTGGGTTTGCATGGCGATAAATCACAGGGTGCGCGCACGCTAGCCATCACTGGTTTTGCCGATGGTAGTTTGCCGGTCCTCGTAGCCACAGATATCGCCGCCCGCGGGATTGACATTTCGGATGTCAGCCTGGTGGTACACATTGATCCTCCCGCGGAACACAAGGCATATCTACACCGCGCCGGGCGTACCGCGCGCGCCGGTGCCAGCGGTACGGTACTCACGCTGGTTCTTGCAGATCAGGAAAAAGCCGTCACAGCCTTGGTGAAAAAGGCTGGTGTGACCGCCCGTACCGTCGCCGCACCAGGGCCGACAATGCCACAAGAATTGTGGGAGCTAACCGGTGCACGCGAGCCATCCGGCAATGCGCTGGAACAGAAACCACAAGCGGCGAATAATCAGCGCGCGGGGAAAGCTGGGACGAAAAAATCGGGCTCGCCCAAGTCCGGCTCCAAGAAGCCAGGCGAGCCGAAACAGGGCGGTAAAAAGCACGGCACGCGCAATTCGGGAGCCCAGAAATCCGGCCGACGCGGCCGCGGTGGCGCTAGCGCTAAGAAATCACGGGCGTGGGGCGGTAGTCCCGAGGTACGACGCGGTCGTTAGGCTACAAGCACCATGATTTATACCGAACAAGAATGGACTAGCCACGCCGCCAAGCATCGCCAGCGCGCCGAAGACCGGTTAGCACGCTACCGTAATCCTGGGAAAAGCACCCGATTTATGATTTCTTGTTTGAGTATTATCCGGTCCGCCCAACGCATTTGAGGACGTGGCACCCGGGGTTTGGCACTGTGTTAGAAGGCAACCCGCCGCACGCAGACTGGCGGGATTACCGCCGAAGCGAACGCGGAGTCGAGCTGGACCTGGAAGCGTTCTGGCAGCGCCGCGGTTGTGCGATCGACTATATAGGAGACCTTTTAACGCGAACCGCTGCCCGACCGGCTCGTTTTGATTGTTTTGGTCTGCACGAATGGGCGATGGTTTATCGCACGAAAAACCCACGCCATGATTTACCGCTGCGGCTTGGCGCGGAAGGCACGAACGACCTCGTCGACAAGCACGATCTGCGCTGTACACACTATGATGCGTTCCGGTTTTTCACTCCCCCGGCTCGTCCGCTGAATATCACGGTGCTGGGCCGAGAAGATCAGCCAGAATGTGATCAGGGCGGTTGCGTGCATGTGACCATGGATCTGTACAAATGGGCGTGGAAACTTGGGCCGTTAGTGCCCGGTGAACTCTTACACGAATGCTTTGACCTGGCAATTGCAGCACGGGAATTGGATATGGAGGCCTCACCCTATGATTGCCGCGCCTGGGGTCTGGGAGTGGTCGCTATAGAAACCACCGCCGGGAAAAATGAATATGTCGCACGCCAACGCGAACTTGCCGCCCGTGCAGAGCCAATCCGACACAAGCTCATAAACATTGTCGATAATGCGCAGCGGGCTAGACTAGGTGGCTATGGGGCGTCACTACACACCTGAGCAAAAGACACAGTTTTCCGGCGGATTCATCGCCACCGTCATCGCGGTTTTGGTTGCGATTATCGCGTTGCTTGCGTGGTTGGTGCTCAGGAGCGGTTCCGAGGACACCAATTCCACTGCTTCGGGCGATAACGGGCAGGAATGCATTGAGGGTGATCTGCAGCTGCCGGTCGCCAGCGGTGATGCAACGCTCACGGAGTCGCTGTTGGCCTCATGGAATGCAAGTAATCCGGTGGTTCGTGATCATTGTGTCCAAGCCGTGGTTGCTGACGACATCGCGCAGGCCGCGGTCTATATTGACGCTGATTCACCGCGGCTGCATCACGCCATTACCGCCGCAGACCGCAAGCCCGCAGCTACCGGCAAGGCCCCAAAAGTCGCAGGTCAGGCTGCTGGAATTTATGATCCGAATGCTGCCACCGATGCTGAGGTAAGTATTGACTTGCCTGCCGACGCCGTCGCCTACCCCGGTGATTCAGCGGCGTCTGCGGTGGTCGCGACAGCGCTTACCGACGATCCGGAAGCTGGGGCGGAGCTTCTTCTCCGTGATGAAGATACGGTGCTTGCCGACGCCGACGGGCCCGCTGCTGCAGTCCAGGCCATGAGTGCGCAGGGTGCAGGAGCTTTCCGTGCCCTCGAGGGCGCATACGTGGAATACGCAGCGGTGGTACTGAACCAATCCGATGACATTGACGAAGAACAAACCCGCGCGGCTCAAGTCTTTGTGGATGATTTGGCAGAGCAATACCACGGTTTTGAATCGAGCCCAGAGGCCGAAGGGCAGGTAGAAGCCGAAACGGATACCGCTCGGCTGGATGCGACCGCAGTCTGGGATGCCTATTTGGCACGCACCACGCGTGATTTCAGCGCCGCGGGAACCGCTGGCACTCACCCCGATACTGACGAGCAATTATTGGCAAGCACCGATACCCTATTCTTGCTGGATACGTCAGATGCCATGGCTGCTGGTTTTGCTGATACTGACCAAGGGCCTCACGGCCCTAGCCGCTACCGCGCAGCCGCGGATGCTATTGCTGCCAGCGCACCGGATATTAGCGCAGCTGGACATTCGGTGGCGTTGTGGAATTATTCGTCACCATTGAACCCTGGTGTGCAGCAGGGCTTTCGCCGTAATATTGGATTTTCCGATGGCGTAGAAACTGCACATTCTGTGCAGCTATTAGGCACCGGTGGTGTGCCACAAACTAATGAAGCTCTGCTTGCCGCCGCGCATGCCGTGCGGGAGTATTCCGCAAGTGAGCAGTCTGGTAGCAAGCCTGCCCGCATCGTGTTGATTACCTCCGGTACTGCGGATAGTTACCCGGAGTTTGCACAGCAATTCCGTGACGCGGCTGGCACTGGCGTAGAACTGGCTGTGTTGTTCATTGGAGCGGATGAGCCTGATGCGGCTTTGCGTGAGGTCGCGCAGCACATGCAGATAATAAAAACCGCCGCAGAACTCGAGGATTCGCTACGGCGGGTAGTCGGGCTATAAAGGCCCTCATGGGCCTTAATTAGTGGGCCTTAAGCTGAATTGGATTTGCGTTCGCGGCGGGCTGCCAGCTCATCGATACCGGCGACAGTCTCAGACTTGTTGAGTTCTGGATCGACGCGCTCTGCCGGGAACGAACTGATGGTTCCGCTGAGTTCTTTCATGATTCCTGGAATCGCAACGCCAAAAACGCCCTGGCCACCAGAAAGCAGGTCAATGACTTGTTCATTACTGTGGCATTCGTACACGCTCATGCCATCGGAAACCAACGTGATTTCTGCGATGTCATTGATGCCACGTTCCCGCAAAGAGTCCACGGCCAAGCGGATATTCTGCAGGGAAATCCCGGTATCCAGCAGCCGTTTGACGATCTTCAACACAAGCACGTCTTTGAAAGAATACAGACGCTGCGAACCGGAACCACGGGCGTTGCGGATCGATGGCTTGACCAAGTTGGTACGCGCCCAGTAGTCAAGCTGCCGGTAGGTGATACCAGCGACCTGGCATGCGATTGGCACACGGTAGCCAAGTTGCTCATCGGGGCCGAGGTCAAACAGGGACTCCTGGACGTACGGTGCGTCCGAATACTCGGTGCGGTGGGAACGAGATGAGTTGATAGTCACGTAATTACTCCGATGGAAGTTTGGAATCCTGAAAGTTATTTAAGGTCAATCCTATTGGTCCGTCAAGAAGAATCGGTGCGACACGCCCTAAAGTCTCACTTAAGACTTTAGGGTTTTTCTATCTCTCATACCCCAGATATTCACACTAGCCACACACCAGTAACCACAACAGCCACGTACGATGATTATTAGCACTTCCCTCACCCGCTGCGGTGATACCCAACGGATACCCAGCGTGCGCGATAAACGCACAAAGACCGGCACCGCGTGTGCGGTACCGGTACTGCAAGGCGTGGCTGATGATTAAGCGTCAAACTCGTCGCGCAACGTGTTTTTCAACAGACTGGTGTGCAGCGAGACCACCAGTGCAGAAATTTGTTGAGATAATTCCTCAGCCTGCTGCTGCGCGTTGTCTGATTTTCCGTGCGCTAAAGGGCCTGCTACTTGGGTAATCAGATCAGCTTGGCGACGCGCACCGTTACGCAAGGATTTCAGCAAGCGAATATCGAATCCGAGCTGCTGCAAGGAATGGGCGGTTGTCACCACACTGATATCATCTGCAGCGAAAAATCCAGCAACATCCGGGCGGATCAGCCCCGCACCAACCAGCTCAGTCACGAATTGCAATTCCACACCGGCCTGGTGAGCAATATCTGTGTCAGTAAAGCTGCGCGGCCCACTGGCGCGGAAGGAATCCGCGGACACCAACTGCTGGGCGGTATTAGCCCCCAGCAATGCGGTAACCTGACCGGAATCCATCGCCTCTAGTTGCTCGCGGATTACCTTCAACGGTAAATAATGATCCCGTTGGGTGACCAGGATATACCGCAAGCGCGCGATATCTTCCTCAGTAAACCGTCGGTACCCAGATTTGGTCCTCTGCGGCGAAATCAAGCCCTCGGATTCCAAAAAGCGGATCTTCGAGACCGTGATATCCGGGAATTCGGCGCGCAAAGATTCCAAGACCACGCCAATGGACTTCGCCTTGCGGGTCTTGCTCGCGCTACTTGCTTGTGACGCCGACTGGGATGCTGCTTGAGATGCTGGACTCACAACTACCTATTATTTCTTGGTATCAGCCAAAAAGACCAACCGGAACTTACCAATTTGGATCTCATCGCCAACGGAAAGCACCTGCGCATTGCGTGGTTCCCGGTTGACATAAGTGCCGTTGAGCGATCCGACGTCCACAACTTCGAATTCACCATTATTCACGCGGAATTCTGCGTGACGACGGGACACGGTGACATCGTCCAAGAAAATATCAGCCTCTGGGTGCCGACCTGCGGTGGTGGTTTCTTGATCCAACAAGAAACGCGCGCCGGCGTTCGGGCCACGCTTAACCACTAACAGCGCTACGCCCTCTGCGAGATTTTCCGTGCTTTCGGCTGCGGTGGTTGCACCAGCGCCGGATTCCATTTCTTTAATGAGATCCGCACGGAAGACCGAGGTAGTCTCCGCTTGTTGCTCCGGCGTACCGGTGTTTTCGCTCATGATCTATCCTCCGCATTGTCGGAAATATTGTCGTTAGTAATCCATCATAGCGCCTAAACGCCTGCCGCGAGAGCCATAGTTATTTTCTGTGCCCCGAAAAACACGGTAAATCCCATGAATGTAATTACTCACGATTAACGGAACAGATTACCGATACCTGACAGGGCAGAATTCCCCGAACCAGCCAGCGGATTATCGGAAACCATATATGTCCACGTTGCAGATGGTCGCGCCAGGCCCTCGTCGGCAAGATGAGCACCAGAAGCATCAATAGTGACCTCTCGGAAACTCTTCCGGGCAGCTTCTACCCCACGGCGCACGATTTCTTTAAACTCCCGCACGGCAATCCGGTGATATTCATCGATCGGAGTTTCCCGGGCAATAGCACGCAGGTGAATCGATTCCCGAACATCGTCCATGTGCTCGAGGTGATCAGCCCACGCCAAATCCAGGTGGTAAAGCATGATTTCCCGGCTCGCTGCCACCAAAATATCTTCAGAAAATCCTGCTGCATGCAACTCGTCGGCGCGCTGCGGTTCATACTCGGATAACTCCGCCCACGCTTTGTCTGTGTCAAGCAAGCTTGCGCGCCGCTCATCGATAATCTCTCGCTGATCTGCCAGCAACTTGTTGTACTTCCACGTCTGGCTATGGATTTCTAGCAGCTGCGCTTCGGTCACCCGCTGGCAATGCGCAATGAAATCGACGATGCGTCCGGAATCAATCCGCCCGTGCTCATCAGGTTGCGCCTCCACTGATTCTCCTGCCCCGCCGGAGACCACCACGTCATCTTCCAAGGACACAAAAAACAGGCTCAAACCGGGATCACCTTGGCGCCCGGCCCGTCCGCGCAGCTGATTGTCCAGACGGGAACTTCGGTGCCGCGTGGTTCCCAACACTGCTAAGCCGCCAGCTTCTTTAACGTCCTCATAGTGCGCGCCATCGGTGCCACCCAATTTGATGTCGGTACCACGGCCAGCCATTTGAGTCGAAACCGTCACTCGGCCGGGCAATCCAGCTTCGGCGACGATAGCAGCTTCTTCCGCATCGTTTTTCGCGTTTAACACCTGCGCGCTAATCCCACGGCTAGCGAGAGTCTCTGCCAACTGTTCCGATTCGGCAACATCCTGGGTACCAATCAAAACTGGCTGGCCCTGTGTATGCAGTAACACGATTTCCTCAACCAAGGCGTGGTTTTTCTCCGTAATCGTGGCGTAGACGCGGTCGGCTTCGTCGAAACGCTGTACCGGTTTATTCGGTGCAATCTCAGAGACGTACAGGCCATAGAACTCGCGCAGTTGATCGGTAGCTTCCACCGCGGTACCAGTCATGCCGCACAGCTGAGGATAACGACGCATCAATTCTTGGATGGTCAGTGTGTCCAGGATGCGCCCACCCTCGGTAACTTTCAGGCCTTCTTTTTCTTCTACTGCCGCCTGCAAGCCATCAGGCCAGCGCTGCAAATCCGCGATGCGGCCTTTCGACGTATCAATTAACTTCAGTTCGCCATCGACGATGACATAGTGGATATCGCGAATCAACAACGCTTTGGCATGCAGCGCCAAGTTAACCCGAACCAAGGTGGTGCCAATATGCTCGTCGCTATAGAGAGAATCGATTCCTAATTGTTTTTCCACCGACGCAGCGCCATCGTCAGTGAGAAAGACGTTGCGCCCATCAGAATCAATCGTGTAGTGGCGCTCTTCTCGCAACGTCGCGACCACGGAGGTCACTCGAGCGTCGGCAGCCTGATCTGGTCGGGAACCTGCCAGTACCAGCGGCACCAAGGCTTCGTCGACAAGCACCGAATCAGCTTCGTCGACCAACGCAACCTCTGCTTGCCGGAATACGGCCTGGGCCCGCTCAGTAATCTGATTATCCCGCAGCACATCAAATCCCAGCTCTTTCACCGGCGCATACACCACGTCGGCCTCGTATGCCTGCCGACGTTGCTGAGTATCCATGGATTCGGTGACCGCAGCCACCTGCAGGCCGAAACTTTCTACGAGCGGGCGCATCCAATCGGCATCACGGCGCGCCAGGTAATCGTTGACCGTGACGACGTGCACGCGTTTTCCACTCAACGCTAAGCCGGTAGCTGCCATGGCCCCCACGAGAGTTTTGCCTTCACCAGTAGCCATGTGGATCACGTCGCCGCTGATAAGCCTGAGTACAGCCTGCGCCTGAACATCAAATGGAGCTAGCCCAAGCTTGCGAGAACTGGCCGTTGCCAGCGCGGCCAAAAACGTCGATTTATCGGTGATCTCGGCACCTGAGGTGATCGCTGCGCTGGCGCGTTCCCGAAGTTCGGCATCACTCAGCGAGGCAAAATCCGCGGCCTGGCGCTGAGCTTGGTCGACGATTTTGCGCGATTGCTTTTCATGCTTCGCCGATTTGGCTCCCATGGCGTTCCAGAACCAGTCGAATTTTCCCACGCTCGCTCAACATCCTTTCGGTCGTGAAATGACAGCTCCCCAGTCTACTGCTTAGGGGCGCCCGGGAATGCGGAAGAAATCCAAAATCTTATCTGTCGCAAAATTCTCCGGCATCGCATCATTGCGATTGCCGCTATAGCCAGGCCACCAGTGCTTACCACCGTCGATACGAATGTGATCAACAGGCGCAGCACAGTGGGTGAAACTGGTGCGCTGTGCATCGCCGACAAGTTCCTGTGCTTCTGCATTGTCGTCGCAGTGGTTTCTGCGTGCGGCAACGTCCATGATCTCTGGCACAGAGAGAAATTTAGTGTTGTGTCGGGTTCCACCGTCATAACTGACGATTTGGTCCGCTGTACCGTGAATATCCAGATGGCCGACGGTACCTGGCGCACAGTTTTCTACCACTGCGGTGTAATACGCTGCTGAGACTGTGGCAATTGCGTGAAATTGTTCTGGTCGCTGGCATGCCAAATATTGCGCGAATCCACCGCCGTTCGAAAAACCCACGGCAAATAGTTGATCATCAGCAATCGACCACGTGCGGCGTGCTGAATTGATGATTTCATCGATAAATTCCAGGTCGTCATGCCCACTTGCCGCAGCATACGGAGCCGGTGCCCACGCTTTCGAGCCCTCGTGCGGGGGCTTGCTGGGAGCACCATCCGGGTAAATGGAAATAGCCCGTGCAGCATCAAAGTGTGTAGAGCGCGCCATGATCTCGGCGTCTTGTCCCCACCCGTGGAAAGTCAGAATCAGCGGCCACTGTTCGGCTGGGTCGTAATCGGCAGGTAAATGCACGAGGTAGCTACGACCACTCGGCAGATTAATGCGCGTGGTTTCTCCGGGGAATGCCCCTTCCACAGGCGCTCCGGTTGGGTGTGGGAAAGCAGACATCTCACGGTCTAATGCCTGGGCATACTCCGAGGCTTGAGGATCATACCCATCGTCTGCGGCGCGGTTATCTACGACGCTGCAGCTGCCGAGACACACCGCGAGTGCGCACAACACCCCGGTTGCCTGGGTTGCCCGGATACGAGGGGTGGCCGTAGTGCCGCTGTCCGGCCTATCCTGCGGCCTGTTGCCACGTTGCCTGAAATACCCCATGAGCTGCCCAACCCGTATCAATGTCACCCACTTCGACCTTCGAACTTCGACCGTAGATAATTTTACCACCTAAACTAAATGGTGCCTTAGCGACCTGAACTCCATGCGTTCCACAGCTCAGTATAGCGACCATCCCGAGCCACCAACTCAGCGTGGGTGCCCTGCTCAATGACCCGCCCCTGGTCCATCACCACCACTTGCTCCGCGGAGACAGCCTGATCCAACCTGTGCGCCACAATCACCGCAGTACGGCCAGCCGTAACCGCAGCAGCACCAGCTTCCAACTGCTCTGCACCGACCGAACCAGCTTCTGCAGTGGCCTCATCCATGATCACCAAGGCAGGATCTGCCAACAACACCCGCGCCAACGCCAATTGCTGGGCTTGCACCGGGTCCAATTGCTGACCACGAGCGCCCACCACCGTATCCAAGCCGTCGGCAAGCGAATCCATCCAATCCGCCTGGACGGTGCGCAACGCAGCCAGCAGTTCTTCGTCGCTGGCGTCCGGGCGCGCCAAGGTAAGGTCGTCTCGCAAGGTGCCAGAAAACACGTACACATCCTGTGAGATCATCGCCAAACGTCCCGCACGTTCGCGATCAGAAAGCCGTGCGACCTCGGTGGCGTCGACAAGAATCTCGCCGGAATCCGGAACCCGCAAACCCGCCGCCAACGCCGCCAAGGTCGTTTTACCTGCCCCAGATGCACCAACAATCGCCACCGTGGAACCTGCTGGAACCTCCAGACTGACGCCATCGACAGCGCCAGGCGAATCCGAGGAATAAGCAAAACTGACATTCTTGACGACGAGCTCGCCCCGCGGTTGCCCAGCACCTGAATCAGGAACCGGCTGTGGTGGCCGCGCGATCACCCCGGCGATCCGGCTCAACGAGGCATAGCCAGCCTGCAACGTATCCAGCACGCGCATCAACGCCATGATCGGGCCACGCAAACGAATCAGCATCAACAGAGCCGCAGTGACCGCGCCGACGGTCAAATATCCGTTATCGACAACGAAAAAGCCGACCAGCAAGCCAACGAAAAGCAGCAAAAACTCCGCGAGCCAGACCCACAAACCAAGCGTCATCATCGTGCGCCGAGCAGCAAAACCATAACTAACCACATCCAGCGAGGATTCCTGCACCCGGTTATGCATCGCACGCTCCCAGCCATAGGCACGCACCGTCGATCCACCGTGGATGGTCTCCAAAACGCGCCGGGCACGCTGCGCCATGGCCTCGCGCTGGGCGATATAACGAGGCGGCGCTACCCGCAGGTAATGCCGCACGGACAACCAATAAATCGGGACCACGATGGCGATAACAGCAATGAATTGCCAATCGATGGCCAGCAACGCAATCGCGGTGGCCACCACCATGAACACCGATTTCGACAACACCGGCACGGTCTCAGTCACGGCAGCAGAAAGCTCGGCGACATCGTCTGTTGCCCGCGAGACCAAATCACCCGACCCGGCTTCTTCCACCTCGTGGGCTGGCAGGCGTAGCGCAGTGCCCACCATGGTCTCGCGCAAATTGGAAATGACCCGCTCAATCAGTTTTCCAATGACATACAAGCCACCTGCCGAAAGCACAGCAGATGCCAGCGCAAGCGCCACCAACCAGATCGCAATCACCGTAATACTGCCGTCATCAGCCACCACCTCATCGACGATCTTGCCCAGTTGCCGTGGGACCAACACGTTGGCCAACGCGCCAGTGCTGAGTAAGAAGATTGCCCACCAGAATTGGCGGCGCGCACCCGGGATGCGCCGGATTTGTTGGGTGACGACGCGGCGCACCGTTGCAAACGATGCGGTAGGAAACGCTGCGGTGGGAAGCGCTGCGGGGTTCGGCCGCGTTGCGGAGGCTGGAGAAGACTGCCCGGATGGCGATGCGGATAAAGACGCAGAAACATTTGACTCGCTCGCTGAACTCATCGCTGTGATGCACCTGCCTTCACGTGATCGGCCACCTCGCGCCAGGCTGGCGAAGAACTATATACCACCGTCGTCTTCCCGCGCCGGGCATCGGCGACGCGACGAGCGATGGTGTGTTCTGTCACCGAATCCACCGCTGTCGTGGGGTTATCCAATACAAGCACCTCCGCGTCGCGCGCCAATGCGCGCGCCAGTGCCACGCGTTGGCGTTGTCCTCCGGAAAGATCGCCATCCGCCTCACCAACGCGACGGCTGGCACCACCGGGAATATCATCGGCTGCTGCGGCGGTAAGTGCTGCGTCAACGATCTCGGAGTCAGTGTGCTCATGCACAATATTGTCCGCAATGGTGCCGCTAAACAATTGCGCATCATGCGGGGCGACGAGCACGCGCTCACGCGGTAGTAACTCCAGGCCCTCGGGAATGTCATCGGCAATCACCGTCAGCTGCCCCGGCTCCGGGCGGGCGTGTTCCGGAAACACCTCCCAGTTGACCACGGAATCAGCCTCCGGCAACGCATACGGTGCGGCAAGCACCGAACGAATCCGATCGGCAGAACCTTGCGCAGTCGCCCACTTCGAAGAAATATTTTTCCCCAGCATTGTCATGGGAGTGATGATGAATTGTGTAAGCCCAATGACGGTGATGAGTTCACCAACGCTGATGGTATCGGCGAGCGCCAAGCCGCCGGCTGCGATGCCGACAATGATGATGTAAACCGACCCCACAGTTTCTGTGATGGCGTCCAATACGGAGCGGGCACCATGCGCACGCACGGTCGCGCCATAGGCGTCGTCAGAAACTTTCTGATAGCGCTCATACACAGTATCGACCGCGCCGATGCCTTTCAGGATGCGCAAACCATGCACCACATCTGTCGCCGTCGCGGCGGCCTCCGCAAGCCAGTACTGGCGTTTGCCGGAACGACGCCGCAGCGGCCCCGAGGCTGACAGGGAAATCCATACCATCACGGGGCCACCGACTAACACAGCGATACCAAGCGGCACGTTAATCATGGTGACCATCACGCCGACGTAAAGAATGGAGGCAAACTCAGCGAACGGAAACACCGCCATCATGACAGCATCAGCAATCCGCTGCGTATCGCTCGAAGCAATCGAGAGCAATTCCCCCGCAGTCCGGCGCTGACCGCCGAGCCCACGAGGATGCGAAATACGATCCGTCACCGCCATGCGCAAAGAATGCCCGGTACGTAGCGTCGCCAGCATTAAATATTTCCGACCAAACCATCCGCAAGTGGCATGCACCACGAAGACCACTGCCATGATTATCAGCCAGCGAACCAGCGCAGAAAAATCGCCACTGGCAATGGCATCATCAATCGCATAGCCAACAATGACTGGGGTAAGCCCAGTACAGAGAAACATAATCACCGTCGTCACAGCAGCAGGAACCGTCAGCCGGTGATACAAAAAGATAGTCTTCAGCAACCAGAAACGATCATCAGGTTGGGCCAGCGGCGGCTCGAGACTGCCCGGCAATTCGGCGGCCGGGGTGACCTCTACGGGCGCTGGCTGCTGCACACCGTCATGGTGTGTATTACTTTGTGTACCGATGACTTCTCCTGTGTTTTTCAAGGCATCTGCCAAAACCAGCCCCTCGTTTGCGAACCCGCAACTGCGACGGGAAGCTGGTGCAGCGTTTTCTGCTGCTGACTACGATGCAATCCGGCCTGGATACCCGACTGACATCGCCAGCTTAGTGACGCGCGAGCACGCACCGGCCACAGTGGCCGACGGCGGTGCGGGAACCGGCCAGCTCAGCGCTGTGCTGGCTGCTGCTGGCCACCAAGTTTACGCCTTTGATCCGTCGGCAGGCATGGCCCAATTTCTGCACCAAAAATTAGGCGTGCCGACGTGGCAAGCCAGTGCAGAAGCGACGGGGTTGGCCGATCAATCCGTGGATTGTCTCAGCTACGCACAAGCCTGGCATTGGTTCGATATCGCTGCTGCCAGCAGAGAAGCTGATCGCGTACTCGCGCCGGGTGGCAGGCTGTTATTGGTGTGGAATACTTTGGATGTCTCGCGACCAGAAATCTTACGATTGGCCCGGATTATGCATTCCGGGGATATCCAGCCAGCTGGTTTCTTCCCTACTGTGGGTGCGCCCTGGCAGCTTGCCGATACGCTGCGGACCACGATGGTGCAAAAACTTACCGTCGACGGCGTGCACGAGCTGATGCATTCGCGCAGTTATTGGCAGCGCGCTAACCAACGTATGCGTAACCGGCTGACCGGAAACCTGAATTGGTACCTGCTGGATTTTTGGGAAAAATCACGTACAGATACCATCACGCTGCCGTATCGCACCGACGCCTTTGTCTACGAGCGCTCCTAAACCTACGAACGCAACCTCTGAAAGTGGGCTCGTTACTTCCGCTTCGTTTTACGCTCACGCACGCGAACGGCGATGCGCACTGGTGTGCCGTGGAATCCGAAGCGCTCGCGGAATTTCCGCTCTAGATAGCGCCGGTAACCGGCATCCAAGAATCCGGTAGTAAACAGCACGATTGTCGGTGGTTGCGTGCCAGCCTGAGTGGCAAACAGCACCTTGGGCAAGCGGTTGTTTTTCATCGGCGGCGGGTTCGCTGCGATGGCTTCGCGGATCCAGTTGTTCAACTGGCCGGTAGTCACGCGCTTATCCCAGCTTTCCAGCGCTGCGATCATCGCTGGTTCTAGCCTATTTAACGCGCGGCCGGTCTTGGCGGAGATATTCACTCGCGTGGCCCATGGAATGTGCCGCAGTTGCTCGTCGAGCTCGCGCTCCAGTAGGAAGCGGCGTTCTTCTTCCATCAGGTCCCACTTGTTCAGCGCAAGTACCAGTGCTTTTCCGGATTCTAGGATCATCGCCAGCACGCGCTGGTCTTGCTCACTGATTGGTTCGGAAGCGTCAACCAACAGCACGCATACTTCCGCGGCATCGATCACTCCGCGGGTACGCAGGGACGCGTAGTACTCATGGCCTTGCGCATTTTTCACCTTTTTACGCAGACCTGCGGTGTCGATAAAACGCCACATTTGCTCGTCGAGCTGCACGAGGGAGTCCACCGGGTCCACTGTGGTGCCGGCAACGTTATCGACCACGGAGCGCTCTTCGTTCGCAAACTTGTTGAGCAATGAGGACTTGCCGACGTTCGGCTTTCCCACCAAAGCAACTTTACGTGGACCTGAGGTAATTGAGGTCTGGCGTGGGGTTTCTGGGAACAGTTTGAGCATCTCATCAAGAACGTCAGCGGAACCGTTGCCGTGCAGGGCCGAGACAGGCCAAGGATCGCCCAAACCTAGGCTGTAGAACAGCGAGAGATCAGCGTATTGCTGCGGCGAGTCAAATTTATTAGCCACCAGCAGCACCGGCACTTTCGAGCGCTGCAGCTTGCGCGCCATCATCACATCGGTCTCGGTGGCACCGACGCGAGTATCGACAACAAAAATGATGACGTCTGCGGTGTCCATCGCGACTTCGGCCTGGCGTGCGATATGCGCGTTGAGGCCTTTCACGTTGGAATCCCAACCGCCAGTATCTTGTACCCAAAAACGCTGGTTTGCCCACTCGGCTAAGTACGAGTTTCGGTCGCGGGTGACACCTGGCACGTCTTCCACAACCGCTTCACGACGGCCCAAGAAGCGGTTCGTCAGCGAAGACTTGCCGACGTTGGGTCGCCCCACGATCGCTACGGTACACAGGGCTTCTTCTACTTGGGTGCCGCCTAGCGCAGACAGGAATTCTTCTTCCAATGCGCCCCAGTCCGGCTCGCCGGCAGCACTCGAAGCGCTGGTTTCCTGCGCATCGGACACGGCTTCGGAAAATTCCGCATCGTCAAAATCCACACCGGTGTATTCGCGGTATTGCGTCGCAAAGTCATTCGGGTCCTCCGGATCACCGGAATCTGTCAAGTCTAGTCCCTGGATAATATCAATAATCCGCTGTTGGACCTCCTCCAGCGACAGTTCCGAGGTATCAACCAGCACCGCATCATCAGCTGGACGCAGTGGCGAGGCAGCACGCGCGGAATCGGCCGCATCGCGGCGTTGGACGTCGGCAAGCACCGCAGAAAACGACGATTCCCGGCCTGCCGCCAGGTTCTGGTCGTGCCGACGCTGCGCGCGGATTTCCGCAGAAGCAGTGAGAAAAATCTTCGTCGGCGCATCCCCCAGCACGACGGTGCCAATATCACGGCCTTCGACAATCACGCGATGGGCGGCAAAAGCGAGCTCACGCTGCAATTGCACCAAGTTTTCCCGAACCTCCGGAATAGCCGAGACGGACGAGACATGCGTCGTCACGGCTTGTCCACGGATCGGTTCCGAGACGTCCTCACCGTCGAGAAGCACCGCGCTGGATTCCGGGTCATCGCTAATCTCAATCGGCAGATCTCGTGTCGCCTCAATGACGGCATAGCTATCGAGCGGATCTACCTGAGCGCGCAGCACGGCGAGCGTGGCTACTCGATACATCGCGCCGGTATCCAGGTATTTAGCGTCCAGTCGTTTCGCGAGCGCGCGGCAGGTGGACGATTTTCCGGTTCCGGAAGGTCCGTCGACGGCAACAAGTAGGCCGTCGTCAGGCATATTCGTAATCATAAATTCGTTTCTATCGTTTCTATCTGTTCTGTTCTGTGTGTATTAACTGTGCATTAACTGCTGGCGTTTTCTACATGCCCACTGCTTTGTACAGCGAAGTCAGCTCAGAGGAATTCAACGCCCGCAGGACGCCGGGTTTTTGTTCACCGAGCTGCACGGTGTGCACCTTGGTACGCACCAGGCGCTGGACCGGGTAGCCAGCTTCTTTTAGCATGCGGCGCACGATGTGCTTGCGGCCTTCGTGGAGTTCCACCTGCACCAGCGAATAACCTTGGTTCTTGTCAATGACGCGCACGAAGTCCGCTTTCGCCATGCCGTCTTCGAGCTCCACGCCTTCGCGCAGTGTAGAAATCAGTTTCGGACCGGCCTCACCGAGTACTTCCGCCAGGTAAGTCTTGGATACCTCGTATTTCGGGTGCATCAGGCGATTCGCCAACTCGCCGTCGTTAGTCAGAATCAGCAAACCTTCGGTGTCTGCATCCAAGCGTCCGACATGGAACAGCCTTTCGCCAGCATCAAGCTTGCCGACGACCAGATCGCCGACGCAACGCCGACCCATCTCGTCCGACATGGTCGATTGCACGCCGCGTGGCTTGTTCAGCACGTAATAGGCTTTATCCTCATCCACGTTGATTCGGGCACCGTCGACGTGGATGATATCGCGCGATGGGTCAACCTTCACGCCTTGTTTCGTAATGGTCTTGCCGTTGACTTGCACACGCCCGTCACGAATCAAAATTTCCGAGTGTCGACGTGAGGCAACGCCTGCCTGGGACAATACTTTCTGTAGCCGCACGGTTTCGTAGTCTGCATCGTTGTCGTGGTCGTGGTCGCGGTCGTTGGTCGGCTCATCGGCAAAAATCCAATCCGCGCCTAACTCTTGCGCGATAGATTCTGCGGTTGCTTTACTGTGGTTTTCGGTCACGGTGATCACGGTCCTTTAAGCTGTAGTCGTCTGCCGGGTTAAAATTCGTCGTCAATGCTGTCGAGTTCCGGCAGCAATGGCGCAAGATCAGGCAGTGCAGCGAGAGAATCTATGCCCAATTGTTCCAAAAACAGCTCGGTGGTGACATAGAAACGGGCTGTGCTGGACGTCTCCTCCGTGAGCTCAGGATGCTGACTTGCCTCAACCTCGCGAATCATACCGCGAATTGCCAGCGTGCGCATAACACCATCGACGTTGACCCCACGGACAGCGGAAACTTGAGCCCTGGTAACCGGCTGCCGATATGCGATAACTGCCAGGGTTTCTAGGGCGGCACGCGAGAGTTTGGTCTGGCTTCCATCAAGCAGGAATTCTTCGACAGGTGCAGCGTTTGCAGTGCGGGTATACAAACGCCAGCCTTCTGCGTTCTCCCGCAGCTGCATCCCCGAGCCACGACTGTCGAATTCATCACGAATTTCTTCCAACAGCGCAACGGCCTCGTACTTTTCGACGCCGAGTGCCCGAGCCAGATGAGCAGCACTCGCCGGAGCATCGATGACGAGCAAGATGGATTCCAGCTGGCTGCGCCGCTGCGAAATCAGTGGCAGATCCGTAGATTGTGCCGAGTTATCGTCCATTCTCATCGTGTTCCTTTTCGCCCATTCGCGCTCACAGCCGTTATCGCTGACAGTTACTGTAGCTATTCCCGCTTTATTCCCAATTTGCCGCACCAACGACGGCCGGGTCCACGTCCAAGCCAGTCCATGCGACAGATAGTTTTTCCAGGGCCTCGGGTTGTTCTGTATCCACCGCACGCGCCTTGTACAGCTCCAACAGCGCCAAAAATCGGCCCACGATGTGCATGGTATCTGGGCAATCACGGGTCAGGGTTGCGAAAGTCGTCCATTCACTGGCCCCGAGCAGTTTCAGCGAGTTCAGCATCACACCTGCTTGTTCGGGCACTGAAACAGCCACCCGGTGTACGTGATCGGTGCCGACTTCCTCGGGAGGTTTCGGGCGAAATACGCCCGCGGCTAATTCTGCGAACGATTCCGGGCTATGCCCCAAGTGCAGCGGCGGTAGTAGCTCAGCAAAGCGTTCTTCGATGGCCACGGCCCGCGGGTATCGTTGCTGTGCGTTGCGCTGCCAATCTGCGAATAACTCGGCAACTTGTTTGTATGCGCGGTATTGCAGCAACCGCGCAAATAAAAGGTCCCGCGATTCCAGCAGCGCGAGATCTTCTTCATCATCGACTTCTCCACGAGGGAGCAAACGTGCTGCTTTCAGGTCCAGCAAGGTTGCTGCAACAACAAGGAATTCTGTGCGTTCGTCCAAGCCGGCGCTGGCGTCAAGAAAACGGGTATAGGCCAAAAACTCGTCGGTGACCTCGTGCAGAGCGATGTCTGTAATATCCATCTTTTTGGAATGGATGAGCTGCAGAAGCAGGTCAAAGGGCCCCTCGAAATTCGCCAAGGCCAGGCGAAAACCAGTGATCTCTGGTTGTTCTGGGGTTTCGGTCTGGCTCTGCTCTTTCTGCTTTTTCTGTACAGTGTGACTATGCGTCATGCCTGGGCGTTAGCAGTGCGCTCCATAACCTCAAGCGCCAAGGTTCGATATTGCTGGGTGGCTTGTGAACTTGGTGCCCAGCTAGTTATGGGCTCTCCAGCCACGGAGGTCTCCGGGAAGCGGACGGTGCGTGTAATCACAGTATCGAAGACTTTCTCGTCAAAAACCTCGACGACACGATCCATCACTTCCCTGGCGTGTTTGGTGCGTCGGTCAAACATCGTGACCAAAATGCCCAGAACTTCCAGGTCAAAGTTGATGCGCTCAGAGACTTTTTCGACGGTATCGGTCAACAGCGCCAGCCCACGCAAGGAGAAATATTCGCATTCCATCGGAATGATCACACCGTGTGAGCAGGCAAGCGCGTTTACCGTCAGCAAGCCCAAGGACGGCTGGCAGTCGATGATGATGAAGTCGTAATCCCGCATTACCGGACGCAGCGCACGAGCCAGAGTGTGCTCACGACCAACTTCGTTGACCATCTGGATTTCAGCAGCAGAAAGGTCAATATTCGCAGGAACGACATCGAGGTTTGCGGTATCGGTATGCAAAATTGCGGAATGAATGCTGGTGTGGTTATCCAGCATGACGTCGTAGATGGTGTCTTCTAAACGGTCATGCGAAATGCCCAAGCCCGCAGACAATGCACCCTGCGGATCCAAGTCAACCAACAGGACTTTACGGCCATGCTCTGCGATACAGGCACCCAAATTGATGGTCGTGGTGGTCTTGCCGACGCCACCTTTTTGGTTGCACATGGAGATAATCGTGGCCGGGCCGTGTTTGTCTAGTGGCTTCGGTTGCGAGAATTCACGTTTTGCACGGCCGGTGAGGCCGGTTGTTTCCGCCTCAAAAAGCCCGTCGTCACTCATGTCCTCGCCTTCCTGCATCAAGACTAAATCTAGAGATGCTCGTCTGCACCAACCGGCGCCGGTCAGCACAACACCTCTGCGTCGATACACCAAACTTACAACGCTGTTATTAAAAAAGTCCACCTGCTTGACAAACGCACGCAATAGGAAAGGCTATAGCCTTGAACCAATAACCGCTCGCCCCGGCGGCGACGTGGAGCCGAAAATTCTACATACCGAAGTGTTCGCCGTTCCACATAGCCTCGATGAAATTCAGCATAAACTCTTTGTCCAAGTATCTTACGGCGACGTGGACATTAAGCATCGATTCTAGGCTCGGTGAACACAGCAAAGAATCGACTACAACACGATGGTCTTTTTCCAAATGAGGCACGAAATACCAGAAGGCATCACTGTGCGCGCGGAATCCACCCGCTGCGATATAGAGAAAAAGATCATGCTCAGAAATTCCAGCATCGCGCACGAGTAATAGATTTGCACGCGAATAGAAATTGTCTTCGGAAAAGCCCTCCACAGGTGGCGTGCGTTTCCACTCGTCTTCCAGTGCAAATGCGCGTTCGGTAATGGTTTTCTGGCTATACTGCAGCGCTTCCTGTAACGGGTTAGGCTGAGTTAGCTCTTCTTGCAAGGTCATTGCTCCATCAGAAACCATATGCCATTATCCTTTTCGTAGTTGTATAAACAATAGACTTTCATGTGGTACCACCCTTGGTCGTTGTAATAATTGGCCTTTGTATTACATTCATCCTCAGAGCGATACGAACGCAAAATTTTTCCGGAGTCTATAGACGCTACGTCTGTCGTAGTGTCGACTCCATGCGAGTCTTGCCTTGTTGAGGCAGCGAATGCCGCTCCAACAAGCAGCACTAGCGCCACAAGGACAGTGAAGATCACTCGTATCGGGGCTTGTCTCCAATAAAACCTGAAACTATTTAGCATAGGATGACTCCATCAATCGGTGCCCCGGACGTATTCGAATGTTTCTCTTGATTCGATCTCACATTCTTACGGGGCTCGACTAGTAGATTCTTGACCCACTACCTCTTGTTGTGCGGCAGTGATCCATCAACGTAAAAATTGCGAACATCATTTTTAATGATAGTCACCATAGTACACCACTGCTATGATGTTAGTCACTAACATTACATACTTACATCCCTTCGGCCCTACGCCCGGGGGTGCGACTGCGCCCAAACTTCCCGCATATCGTCCGCACTCACGTGAGTATAAATTTGCGTAGTAGTTACTGAAGAATGACCTAATAATTCCTGTACGGTACGCACATCGGCTCCGCCGGAAAGCAAATGCGTGGCGAAGGAATGCCGCAGCGTGTGCGGTGAAATCTTGGTGCTAATCCCCGCCTGTTGCGCAGCTTCTTGTAGCACCTTCCACGCTGACTGTCGCTTCAACTGTGCACCACGTGTATTCAAAAACAAAGCGTGGCTAATTCCTTTCGCCAGCATCGGCCGGGCCCGTACAACGTACTCGTTACACGCATCGATCGCAGCTTGACCGATAGGAACGATACGTTGTTTCGAGCCTTTACCGGTCACGCGAAGGATCCGTTCGCCGTCGGCAGCATGACGAAATTCGTCCAGGCTCAGATTCAAAGCCTCCGAAATACGAGTGCCCGTGGAATACAACAATTCCAATAAAGCCCGGTCCCGGATATTCACCGGGGTTGCCGCTTCACCATTCGGGATTGCGTCTAACAAGCGTTCAACGTCGGCAATGGACAAGGCATCCGGCAAATTTTGTGCAGCACTCGGCGGAGCAATCCCCGCGGCCACATCTTCTGCCAATTCTCCTTCACTCAACGCAAACTTGTGTAATCCCCGCACCACTATGAACGCCCGGCTCGTCGACGCCACTACCAACGGTTTATAGCCTGCAAATCCAGTCTGCAGATCGCGCAAATATCCTTCCAGATCCGCCGCGGTTACCTGGTCTAGGTGCGAATATCCAAGTTGTTCTAACCAGGTAAGGTAGCGCCGGATATCACGTCGATAACTCTGCAACGTGTTATCGGAATGCCCCTTTTCCACCGCTAGGTGGTCGAGCCAGGTATCGGCAATCTCTTGCGCTGCAGCAGCCATTATTCGTGGTTGTCTGTCTCGGTTACCTGGGTCAACGCTGCACCCGGTTGCACCGTTCCGGATGCTTGCCGACGCTGTGCCAACGCGGTGGGACGCAATGCAAATGGAGCTTCCACACTGCGCAGCTGCGTGCCTGCTACCACATGGTGGTGCGCAAACAAGATGCCCGCCACGGCCGAAGCGTTAGTGATCTCACCGGCACAGACTTTGGCGACGGCGTCGGCAAGAGTTATCCAGGCCAACTCCATATCGGCTTCTTCATCCCCAGAATCACCGACCTGGTCGGCTAAACCAGTTGCACCCGCCGTAGCCGGATCCTGGTCTGCTGTGCTGATATCTCGGGCGAGAAAAATCCGGGTGGCCTCATCCGATATCCCCGGGCTAGGAGCAATATCGCCGAGAACTGCCCACCGTGCTGCCTGAGCCCCGGTTTCTTCCAACAACTCACGCTGGGCGCATTCGAATGCCGTCTCACCCGCATGATCCAGCAAGCCAGCGGGAATCTCCCACAGCCGCTGGCCAAAAGCATGGCGATACTGGTGTAGCAGCGCAATACGGTTGTCAGCATCCAATGCCACTATTGCTGCAGAACCAAAATGTTCCAGGATTTCCCGCGTGGCCTCGCCCCCGCCCGGCATCGAAACAGTATCCCGGCGCAGCCCAACGATGGGCCCTTGCGCGAGCAGTTCAGAATTCAGCGTGGAAAAAACGTGCTGACCTCGCTGACGCGACTGTTGAGGTTCTAGTGCCTGCCGGTTATTCATTCTCGGAACGCCCGTGTGAATTTTGTGATTCAGCAGCGGATTCGTCGCCATCATGGTCAGGCAAGACCGCATCGGCGCTGTCACCAAATCCATAGGCGCCGCTAGCACCCTGCAGTTGTTCGGCAACTGCTAGTACGGTCGCCAAACGCCCCCAGGTTTGATCGACGGCATCGATAGTGCTGACGGCTGCCGTGGCGGCATCGTTGGCACGCAATTGCTCCACCGCGTTGGTGGCATCGGCATCTCCCGCACGTCCGGCAGCCACGGTAGCTCCGCCGGCCTCGTCCAAGGCCTGGGCAAAGGCTGCCTGGTTTTTCGCGACGAATTCAGCCGAACTGTCGGCAGCCCCGCCGTTAGCACCAGCACCTGTCACCAGGACAACGGCTTGACCTGGCAAAATAGTGCCAGATTCATAATCGAGGTACTCGGCATCCGCGAGAGTCTCAAGCAACAAGCCGCGATCCTCCGTGGTGGAATTCGGCGAATCCGTACCCGCAGCAAAAGTCAGGGCCGCACCAAGGGCCTGTCCTGCATGTGTGCCCGGATCCCGATTCTCAGCCGAAAGCTCTGTGCCAGCAGGCAAGGTATTTGCGACGATCGTCTTCAACTCATCCGCACCATCTTGCGAGAAAAACTTCTCCGCCAAGTTGATCACACCAGAGTCGATCGCTCCAGCACGCTGCAAAGATGCGCGAAGTTTTTCCACGTCGTCCTCGTCAGCGTCGGCAGTTGCGAGCACGAGGACTGGTTGCTCATCGAGCACGCCGTCGATGATGTCTTGGCCACTCGCTGCCACCACCTCGTCTGCTGCTGCGGCCTTACGCTGCGCGCGTTGCTCTTTGGCTTCCAACGCTTCGTGTTCAGAACTAGCCACGGTAGCTGCGGACGTATCGGCACTGGTGGCACCCGGAATATTCGGGCTCAACAAGAACACTCCCAGGCCCGCACCTAAAGCGAGACCGATTCCGGCTCCCGCGATTCCAACTCCTGTCCGTGAGGCACCAGCCATTAGCTAAACCAACCTTGCACCGTCGAGAAAATATTGTCCCAGGTATCGGTGATATTTTCGGCAAAATTACCGTTTCCAGCAACACCGACGATTACCACCAATGCCGCGAGAGCCACCAGGATTCCCAGCGCTGCCCACAACCACCCAGCAGCAACTCCCCGGCTCGTCTGATACAGACTAATAACCGTGTCAGCATCCACCAGTTTGGAACCAACCTTGGTGCGGGTTAACAACGCTGCCGGGCTAGCATGTTCTTCCTGCTGGAAAATATCGTGCAGATCCAGCGTGCTGCCGACGTTCACGATAGAACTAGCACCATGATAATCCGCCAACAAGAGCGCCAAATCCGTGGCATTCTCGATCGCTGCCGGGAAGGTCATAGCCCCCACGCCAAGGTCCTGAATCCGCTCCAGCCCCGGGGCATGACCGTCCGGGTCGGCAGGCAAAACAACCTGTGCACCGCAGCGCAGCGTGTCGGCTTCTACCGCGGTGGGGTTGCCAACGATAATCTCCGGGGTATACCCCATCTCCAGCAAAGTATCGGCGGCTTGTTCCACGCCGATGATTGCCGGACGGTATTCGCGAATAAAATTTCGCAGATTTTTGATCTGCGCACGATGCTGCACGCCGGGGCTGACGACGAGCACCTTCCGACCAGCCAGCCCTGCCGGAATATCCGGAATGCCCAAACCATCGATCAGCAGCGGGCCTTCGGAATGAATGAACTGAATGGTGTTGCCAAAATAGGCTTCCATGTGATCAATCAGGGACTGCTGGGCTTCCGCAAAAGATTTTTCTGCAGCCTCCCGGTTGACCAACTCGCCTTTGCCGATGAAGCGTTCGCCGAGGTAAATCTCGCCGTCTTCGGTCACACGCGCCTTCTTGCCTTCGCGCATCGCAGAAGCGAAGCCTTCCCCAGCGTTTTCTAGCAGCACGACGTCGTCGTCAAGCAACATGTGTGGGCCGTAATTCGGCACGCCGCCTTCGGTAAACCGAGCAACGTTAATGACTACCGACGGGCCAGCGTCCACGAGGGTTTGCGCCTCCCGCCGGGTGATATCGGCAGCGTTGATCACCGCGATATCGCCACGGTGGAATTTACGCATTCCCTTTCCACCAGGAGTGCAATCGCGCACAGTGGCCTGGATTCCAGGCAGATCGGCATCTTTGTTAAACAACCCCATGCCAGGATATTTAACACGCGTTCAGGCCGGTAGTGGCCAAGGCGCGCCTTAGAGCACTCAGGCTTTCTTCCTTTTGTCTTTACTGGCTTTTTCCAAGAGTTCTGCAGCATGGGCGCGCCCGGTCTCCGTGTCATCAAGCCCAGCGAGCATGCGCGCGAGTTCTTCGACCCGCTGCTCGTGGTCGAGCGTCACAACGCCGGAGGTGACACTGTCATCGGTGACTTCCTTCGCGACGTGCAAATGCGTATCTGCATAGGCAGCCACTTGCGGTAAGTGCGTGACGACGATGACCTGGTTATGCACCGCAAGCCTGGCCAGGCGACGGCCAATTTCTACCGCCGCACGGCCACCAACCCCGGCGTCAACCTCGTCGAAGACCATCGTCGCACCTGTAGTTTCTGCAGAAATGATAACCTCCAGCGCCAGCATGACGCGGGATAATTCACCACCAGAGGCGGCCGTCGATAGCGGTTGTGCCTGTGCCGCATCATTAGGTGCAAGCAGCAGCTCAATTTCATCAGCACCGTATTCGCCAGGCGCGATGTCTCGGACTGCAACCTCCAAACGGGCTTTGGGCATCGCCAAACCGCGGATTTCGGCAGTCACTGCTTCCTGCAATTCACCAGCGGCTTTCCGCCTAGCCGTGGACAGTTTCTTCGCTGCCGCGAGCATAGATTTTTCTGCAGCTCGAACTTTTTTCTGTAACTCATCCAACGCTTGCGCAGAGGTATCGATGCTCGCTAGCCGCTGCTCAGCCTCATTGCGCCAGGTGACAACCTCACTGATCGTCGGAGCATACTTGCGAGTCAAAGACTTCAATGCATGCTGGCGCTGCAGCGCAGCTTCGAGTTGATCGGGATCTGCAGGTAGCTCCCCCAAAAAACCGCCAAGCTCTGCAGAAATTTCGCCAAGCTGGGTCGTGATATCACCGAGTTTGTCGGCTAAAGCAGCCAGTTGTGGGTCATCAGAACCGCGCACGGCAGATTCCGCCTGTCCCAGCAAAGTCGAGGCCGGATCAGTTTCGCTAAAGCCGCCATCTCCGCCTGCTGCTTCCGGACCATCAATGGCAGAAAGCGCCGCCATAGCTTGCTCACGCAATGAATCCACGTCTTGTAACCGACGAATACGAGTGATTAATTGTTCATCTTCACCCGCTTCCGGAGATACCTCATCAATCTCGTCGATGGCGAACTGCAGACGGTCTACTTCTTGGGCCAGCTCACGACGTGATTCCGTACGGATTTTCAGATCACGCTGGAGTTTTTTCCATTCCCGATAAAGCAGTTGATAATCGCGCAGCAATGCAGCGTTCTCGGGTGCAAACCGGTCCAGCGCCGCGCGTTGCTCATCGGGAGCCAACAGGCGTAGCTGGTCATTTTGGCCATGAATAGCCAGCACATAGGAAGAAAATTCAGCAAGCTTCGCCGCGGGTACGGAACGCCCGCCCAAATGAGCTTTCGACCGGCCCTGGGCGCTAACGGTGCGCGCGACGATATATTCGCCGTTTTCATCTGCGGATCCCCCTCCCGCTTCGACGATTTCAGCGATGGCGTCTTGTGCGACAGTGCTCAGTTCGTCGGCAAGAAAACTGCCTTCCACGACGGCCTTTTTCGCCCCCGTACGCACGCGCGACGCATCAGCGCGGCTACCTGCGAGCAAGCGAAGACCGGTAACCACCATGGTTTTACCGGCACCAGTTTCACCGGTGAGCACAGTCAACCCAGACGATAATTCCGCAGAGGCATGATGAATCACGCCCAAATCTTCAATGGTGATATCCGCGAGCATAACCTTGGCTACTCGCCTCCCCCTCGTGCTTGTTCTTTGTCGCTGCCATTATTAGCACTGTTCCCGCTGTGCCTCTGGCGCAAACCGCGCGGGCCCCGCCATCCTTCCACCGGCAACCAAAACTTGTTCACCAGACGATCAGTAAACGGTTTATCATCCAAGCGTACCCAACGGATCGGATGCGCGCCGCGGACAACTTCTACCCTCGACCCCGGAGGCATAGTGATCTGACGGTGGCCATCCATGATCACGATTGCTTCCTCAGTTTGCGAGGCTGATTCGACTGCCACCGTCGACGCGGGCGAGACCACCAACGGTTTGGCGAACAAGGCATGTGCGTTATTCGGCACAACCAAAATTGCATCAAGTTCCGGCCATAACACGGGACCACCAGCAGAGAACGAATAAGCCGTCGAACCAGTCGGGGTGGAAATCAGCACCCCATCGCAACCAAAGGAACTCACCGGGCGCCCATCAACTTCCAGGATGGCATCAAGCACACCTCGCCGGTTTTGGCTATGCATACTGACTTCATTCAGTGCCCAGGAGCGGCCTACTTCCATCCCCGTGGCGTCTACCACGACCGTATCGATGGTCATGCGGTCTTCAATGCGGTAATCACGCTTGACGACGCGCTCGATCGCGGTTTCCAGCGATTCTTCTTCCCACTCAGCAAGGAACCCGACATGCCCCATATTCACGCCGAGTACCGGGACATCCACCGCATGGGCGAGATCAGCAGCGCGCAAAAATGTACCATCCCCACCAAGCACGAGTACTAGCTCGCAGCCCCGTGCAGCCTCGGGCTCGGCCTCGACCAGGGGGTACTGAGAAAGATAGTCGTGCTCGGTAATACCATCGGTGCGATCATCCACCACGATGCGCACAGAAATCCCTGCTGCTGCCAACAAACGCACGACACGTTCGGTGGTAGCAACATTACCCATACTGCCGGTATGCGGAACCAACAAGACGACGCGTTCATCGCTGACGCGTTGGTTGCTACCAGCAACCGTATTCAACCTCGTCACTGTGGTCCTTCCTCAACCGCTTTGTGGATAAGCTCGTGCAGCGTGTGCGAAGACGGCATCTGTGCGCCACCGTCTTTCTTCAGCCATAAAAAGTATTCTACGTTTCCACTTGGACCAGGCAGGCGCGAGGCCCCCGCACCGAGCGTCGACAAGCCCAATTGCGCAGCAAACTCCGCGATCTCGCGGGTCACTTCTTCCCGCAACGCAGCACTACGCACCACCCCGCGGTTACCTAGGCGTTGTTTCCCCACCTCAAATTGTGGTTTGACCATTGGTAGCAGGTCGGCGCCGTCGGCCAGTACACCGTTGATAGCCGGTAACACCAAGCGCCAGGAAATAAACGACAAATCGCCCACCATTGCATCACAATAACCATTCGTGTCCTCAGTGGTGACATGGCGCAGATTGGTCCGCTCGCGCACCAGTACCTGAGAGTGGTGCCGCAGCCGTGGAATCAACTGCTGGCGCCCGACGTCGACAGCAACGACTTCACTGGCGCCACGGTGCAGGCACACATCAGTAAAACCGCCGGTGGACGCTCCAGCATCGAGGACCCTCTTTCCAGCAAGGTTCATCCCTTCTGGTTCGAATTGCTCAAGCGCGCCCAGCAATTTATACGCGCCACGTGAAGCCCATTCCCGTTCGCTGCTAGCATTCACGAGCACGTGTGCGTCGTCGGTGACCGGCAACGATGGCTTGCGTGCCACCGAACCATCAACAGTAACCACACCGTCTTTAATCAGTGTGACCGCGTGCTCCCGAGACCGAGCAAGCATCTTCCCCACCAGAAACGCGTCCAGACGCTTCCGGGGTGGGTTGTGGACATGCTGCATCGTTACTCGTTTCTCCTCAGACGGTTACAGACGATTACCTGGCTGGGTTAGTCCCCCGCTATTGTTCCTGCAGCCCACGTTGCAATACCTGGTGCGCACGTTCTAACTGCTCAGCCTCGCCTTCGAGGTCCGTCGCCGGGTGTGCGAAAACCTCGGCTAGCTCGTCGGCAAGCTCTGCCGGTGTCATGGCCGGTGCATTCGGATCGCGCGGTTTGGGGACTGGCATGGACTATCTCCAGTCTGCAACTGCGTGTTCAGCAGCGACCGAACGTGGGTGAATATAACGCGGGGGCTTCGGCATAGCCCACGCAACTTCCAGCACAGTACGCAGCGCGGCCAGGGATACAGCCAGGGACGCGGCAGCCGTATTGTGCTGACTGGTATTGGCCTGAGTGTTATCCACGTGCTCAATTCCGCGCTCCAGCAACACATCGTGGCCGTCACCGCGGGCAGTAAAATCACCCTGCGGCCCGGGAACCAGCTGTTGCGCCGGGGACAAGACGTCGGAAATATCAGCACCGATATAGGTTGGGCGGTGCTCAGGCGGGGCTTCAAGTAATTCGATGGCGCCAGAAACCCCAGTCAAAACATGCAAAGAGTCGAAACCAGCACTATTCGCACCAGCGATATCGGTGTTCAGACGATCGCCAATACACAACGGGTTTTTCGCACCGATTTTCTGCGCAGCCAACTTAAACAACTCTGGCTCAGGTTTTCCTGCTGCACGCGGATAAACATCCGTCGACGCCGTGACCGCAGCAGCAAGCGCGCCATTTCCCAGGCAAAAACCGCGTTCTGTGGGCAAAGAAGTATCCGCATTCGTAACCAAGTAGCGTGCCCCGGCCCGCACGGCAAGCGCTATCTCTGAAAGCTGCGCCCAGCCGTTCTCTGGGTTGTGGCCTTGCACAACAGCTGCGATACCGGAATTCGATGGGTCCTGCCCGGCTGAAGTCACGACTTCATAGCCTGCATTGCGCACGACTTCGTGCAACCACTCTGCCCCCACGACCAGCACGGTCGAGCCAGGACTAGCTTCCTCCGCCAGCACCTCGAGCACCGCATCCACAGAGTTAAACACCGTGGGCTTCTCGTCCGCGATGCCTAATTTCTGCAATTTTTCCACGACAGCAGAGTGCGGTTTCGAGGCATTATTCGTCACAAACGCCACCGGCACGTCAACGTCGTTGAGCACCGAAATCGCGGCCTCAATAGCAGTATCACCGTTCCAGACCGTGCCATCGAGATCAACTAGTAGGCCGTCATGATTATCTAGTAAGCTCATGAGTTTTTCTGCAACTCCTCCAGGCGAATTTCCGCGTCGGTCCATTCCTCTTCGTCGATGGCAGCGGCGTGCTGGAACCATTCGAGTGCTTCGTCGCGACGCCCTGCTTCGAGCAACGCATTGGCGTAGGCATAGCTCAAACGCACTGCTGCCATACCGCGGTCTGTTTTGTCTGGGTTCGCACGCTGCAGAGTGATCACCGCGCTGTCCGCCTGGTTTTGGTCTAAGCGCGCGCCAGCAGCCACGATGGCAAGCTCGATGACTTCGTCGGCGGGAAGTTGCCGGGCTTCCGGTGAACGAGAAAGCTCGATGGCTTTTTCTGGGCGTCCCAATCCGCGTTCGCAATCGGCCATCACGGCTAATAGTCCCGGCCCTCCGTGCATGCGGCGAGAAGCGCGCAATTCGGACAAAGCTTCTTTCCATTCACCAGCATGATAGGCCGCAATGCCGTTGACCTCGCGTGCCACGGACACCCGGCCAGCGCGATCTTTCGCCGCCCGCGCGTGCCGGAGTGCCAGCTGAGGATCTTCTTCCATCAACGTCGCCGACATGATCATATGCTTGGCGACGGCATCGGCGTTGTCTTTCGACAAGACTTTCAAGTCCTGCAAGACGGTCGGATCTAAGTCGTTTGGATCAATATCGTCCGGCAAATCAGGATCGACAGAGCGCTTATTCAGACGGTCTTCACGGAAACCAGGCTTGTTCGGACCCCGATTCGGTTTCGACGAGCGCTGAGAGCCAAAATTCTTGTCGCCGCGGTTCTGATTGTGAGTGCGCTTTTTGCCTTTGTTGCCTGTTCGCCGTTGCCCGCGCGGGGGTTGATTCATACACGATCCTCTTTCTAATTATTCTGCGCTAGTCCTGCGGCGTTAGTGTCTGCGAACGTTTCACCGCACCGAATATTCTGCGCTGACATCTGTACGGCTTTCTTCTGTACGCCGTTTCACTATGCGAAAATTGTGCCCGTTTGACGCCAGTTTAGCGAACGAAACCCAGCGAAGATAACTGCATATACTCTAGAACAGGAAGATTAGACCAAGCCCACATACTGCGGATCGTTGCCCCGCCTGGTTGCGACGTGCGCAAAAACCATTGGCATAGCGCTGAGACGACGTAAGTCGGAGGCTTCGAACTGTCAGCATTAACGAACACACGAAAGCAAATAGTGTCACTCGGAAAATCCGCTCGCAGGAAATCTACATCGAGCATCGGCCTCATTATTGTGGCGAGTCTCGTTTACGGCGGCTACCAACTGTTGGACGATGACGCCCAAGACGCAAACCACACCAGCGATGATACCCAAATGGCAACCGTCGATCATGTCATCGATGGCGATACCATTCGGGTTTCGAAACCAGGCGAACAAGAAACCACCCGTGTTCGCCTTTTGAATATCGATACCCCGGAAATAGGAAAAGAGTGCTATGCCGAACAGGCACAGCACTTCCTTGAAGAACTCATCCCTGAGGGCACGCGGGTACGGCTCGAGTATGACCAAGAACCAACCGACCATTATGGCCGCGAATTAGCCGGTGTCTATGTCGACGACACGTTAGTGAATAAAGAGGTCGCCGCAGCAGGCCTTGCCGTACCCATCGTTGTGGAACCGAATGACCGCTTTTATCGCGAAATCCAGGAAGCGGTTGCTTCTGCGAAACGAGAGCAGCGCGGAGTGTACGCACCGGATAGCGGTTGCAGTTTTGCCGATTATAAGACCAGAAACTAGCGAATTAACCAACGATCCATGAAAAAGTAGAAGACAAAACGACCCGCAGCCACCACCCCACGGCCATATTGGAGGAAACGATGACTGTACGACGGCTCCAGCAATTCGGCGAGACGATCTTCGCCACCATGACGCAGCTGGCGAATGAGCACGATGCGATCAATCTTGGGCAGGGATTTCCAGATTCTGACGGACCACAGCGAATGCTAGAAATAGCCCAGCAAAATATCGCAGCTGGGAATAATCAGTACGCACCGCTGCGTGGACTACCTGTCCTTGTCGACGCCATCGCAACGAAATATGACGTTCCTACCGACCACGTCGTGGTCACAGCGGGTGCGACCGAGGCAATCAGTGCCACCGTGCTGGGATTAGTGGAACCGGGGCAAGAAGTCATTGTCCTGGAGCCGTATTACGACGCTTATGTTGCCGCAATTGCTCTTGCCGACGCCACCCGGGTGGCGGTCCCGCTCAAGGCCTCAGAAAACACATGGGATATTGATATAGACGCGGTGGCCGAAGCGATCACCGACAAGACCGCGATGATTGTGCTTAATACCCCGCACAACCCGACCGGCGCTGTATTTAGCAGGGAAGCATTAGTCGGCATCGCTGAATTATGCACGAAGAACGACCTGCTGGTTTTGGCTGATGAAGTTTATGAAAATCTGGTATATGACGACGCAGAACACGTGTCTATTGCATCCTTGCCCGGAATGGCAGAACGCACAGTGACGGTCTCGTCTGCGGCTAAGTCTTATAACTGCACTGGTTGGAAAACGGGGTGGGCAATCGCGCAACCACACCGATTGGATGGAGTAATTAAGGCGAAGCAGTTTACGACCTTCGTCTCGACGACACCATTTCAACCAGCGGTAGCGCATGCACTCTTGCACGAAGATGCTTGGCTGGACGGCATGGTCGATGTACTCAATGAGTGTCGAGAAATTCTCGTAGATGGGTTGAAGGCAGCAGGTTTTACGGTCCATGGCACACGGGGGACGTATTACGTAGTAGCGGATATTGCTTCATCTGGAATGAACGGAGAAGAATTCTGTAAGCGTTTGCCTATCGACAAGGGCGTTGCCGCTATTCCGTTGTCAGCGTTTACCGATAACCCGGAGCCCTGGAAATATAAAGTACGCTTCGCTTTTTGTAAACAACCACAAATTATTCGTGAAGCCGTGCGAAGGTTAACTAGCGAAAAATAGGTCACGAGCGCCCCACACAGAATGGGCCTAAACGACAGGATGTGTTGGTGAGGTTGTATGGTTAACCGCTCTGGCGGGTTGTTATTAGGATTATTTCACTTATCTGGAGGGATAAACCGGCCTCGGGCCGGAAATACCGCCAGGGGCGTGCTGGTGTGCTAGTTGCCTAGATTCACGATGGGAGGATGAGTAAGAATCATCCTCGATGTCCCGTCTGTAGCGGGGCGTGTACCAAATACGGAACAACGAGTACCGGTCGCCAACGATGGCGATGCCGCACCTGCAAGGCCACCTTCACCCGCGCTAATGACGACGCAGTACAAGCTAAATGGTTTCGCCTTTTTCATCTTGTGGCTTATCTCTGGCCGCAGCCTGGCACAGACAGCTAAAAGTTGTGGAGTTTCACCACGAACTCTGCAACGCCGCTTTAAAACGTTCTGGTTTATCCAACCTCCCCGAAATGTTGATAAGCAGCGAATCTACGATCAAATCTTCATCGACGGCACCTATTTCAACACCAAGTGCCTTGTCGTGGCTGCTGACTCCAGCCATGTCATCAATTGGTTCTGGTGCACGAAGGAATCTTCCTGGTCCTACATGCGCCTGCTGGACGAACTAGCCCCACCACAACTGGTGACCTGTGATGGGGATTCCGGAGGGCTTAAAGCACTACACCGCTTATGGCCTAATACCCCGGTTCAACGTTGCATTGTCCACGTAAAACGCAATATCCAACGCGCCACAGGCCTTCACCCCACCTTGCCGATGGGCAAAGCACTACAACGGCTTTCCTTTGAACTGCTCGCCGCTGACAATCTGGATAAAGCAGCTAAATGGACAGTCAAGCTACACCAATTCGGCACCGTATTTAGCTCCCAGCTCAAAGCCAGGACTTACGTCAAAGACGTGCCCTTCGAGCAGATTCCGAAATCCAAACGCGGCAACAAAAAATGGTGGTACACCCACGATGTTCACCGCGGAATCTACCTACAACTAAAGAAAATGAGCTAACAAGGACACCTCTTTGCCTACCTCACCCAAGCTAAAGAAGGCCAACGTTTAGAACGCACAACCAACAGCCTGGAAGGCGGGGTGAACTCGCAGATCAAGCAATTAATGCACGCCCACCGCGGACTGCGCGACGAGCACCAACGCATCGCCTGCGACTGGTGGCTGTACCTACACACGCAGCTGCCTGACGACCCTGTAGAGATCGCCAGGCAGCAAAACTGGGGCCAGAACGCACTCACCAAAGCACAAACCTTAGCCAGCCAGGAAACACAAGCTACCAGCGGCCATGAGGACGGCCGACCAGCAACCTACGACAGCGCCA